>JBGTKP010000046.1:0-97382 GCA_041744575.1 Muriicola sp. | reverse complement strand
CCTTTTTTGTAGCGAGAGGGAGACTTGAACTCCCGACCTCAGGGTTATGAATCCTGCGCTCTAACCACCTGAGCTACCTCGCCGTAATGCTATAATCCATTGATGGTTATACCCCTGCCGTAAATGGGTTTCACAGAATTGGTTTAATCGCTTAATGGCAGGGTTTTAAGCGGCTGCAAATATAAAGTTTAATTTCCTCTTAAGCACAATTCGCCGATCAAAAATATTCTGGTGCTTTTATTTTTTTATCATTTTTAAATATATATATTGTCCGGTGTAAATAGAAAATGGAATGAAGGATAAAACGAAATTTGAATTGGAATTTGTAATTCAATCCTCTCCTCAATTGTTATATCAATACCTTTCTACTCCTTCGGGACTTTCAGAATGGTTTGCCGATAACGTAAATTCACGCGGGGAGACCTTTAATTTTATCTGGGACGGGTCGGAAGAACAGGCGAAGTTATTGAAAAGGAAAAGCGACGAATTTGTAAAATTCGCCTGGGAAGAAAATGAAGATGACAGCTATTTTGAAATGAAGATCATTGTTGATGAAATCACCAAAGATGTCTCCCTTTTTATAACGGATTTCGCTCAGAACGAGGAAGTTGATGAGGCTAAAATGCTATGGGCGAACCAGGTTTCCGATTTAAAACAGGTGTTGGGGTCCAAATAGCCTACGCGTAATAACCGTATATTTGGCCTTGAAAATTTCAAGGTTTTTTTATGATCAATTTTGACGGGGAGTTATTAACTGCCGGGTCGTTCTATCTCAATCACGATAACAGGGGGCTGAGATACGGGGATACCCTTTTTGAGACGATCAGGGCAGTGCGTGGGAAACTGCTTTTTTGGGAAGATCATTACCTGCGGCTCATGGCATCTATGCGCATTCTCCGGATGGAGATTCCAATGGCTTTCACCATGGAATATCTCGAGACGGAAATCGTGAAAACCCTGGAGGCAAGCGGGTTGCTGCAAGCCTCTGCCAGGGTCCGGCTGACAGTCTTTCGGAAAGATGGCGGTCTCTACCTTCCTGCAACGAATCAGGTTTCCCTTATCATTGAGACCACCGATCTCCCGGAAAGCACCTATATCCTCTCGAAAGATCCTTACGATATAACCATATTTAAAGACCACACCATTCACACCGGCCTGCTCTCCACCCTGAAGACTGGAAATAAGCTGATCCAGGTGTTGGGCAGTATTTACGCCCGGGAAAACGGTTATAAAAACTGTGTTCTCCTTAACCAGGATAAGAACGTGGTAGAGGCGCTGAATGGAAATCTCTTTCTTGTGAAGAATGACATTCTAAAAACACCGCCCATCACCGAGGGTTGTATCAATGGGATTCTGAGAAAGCAGATTTGCAGGATCGGTAAGAGACTGGATGGCCTGCGCCTGTCCGAGTCGGCTGTTTCACCTTTTGAATTGCAGGATGCGGATGAGATGTTCATCACTAATGTCATCACAGGGATCCAGCCGGTCACACATTACAGAAAGGCCACTTTCGGACATTCCACAACTTCCATTCTTCTTAATGAATTGAATATCCTGGCCGCTGAGGCTAATTGAGACCCGGATTTTCGGGCGCGTTGGACCAGATCAGATAATCGCCGCCTAATTCCATCATCTTTTCCCTCCAGAATGCATTGGTTGATTTCTGAATGATATCACTTTCGTAGTGATTTTTTACGACGATCCAGGATTTGGAATGAAGTTCCTGATCGAGTTGCAGGGAAGCCCATCCGGAGTATCCCAGGAAAAACCGAATGTCCTTGCTGGTGATCTTGCACGAATTGATCAGCACAATGGTGCTTTCAAAATCGCCCCCCCAGTAAATACCGTCCGAAATTTCAATGCTGTTCTCAATCAGATGAGGGACTTTGTGTATAAAGTAAAGATTATCCTGTTCCACCGGACCTCCATTGAATACCTGAAAAGGCACCTTTATTTCCGTAATCAGGTCGCTGATGTCATAGTCGAGCGGTTTATTTAGGATAAAACCGACCGATCCTTCCTCGTTGTGTTCCGCCAGCAATACCACCGACCTGTTGAACGATACATCCCCCGTTAAGGCGGGTTCGGCAATCAGAAGATTTCCTTTGGTGGGTTTTATGGTTAGCATGGCACACATATGCAAACTAAAATAAACTATTTATCATAAATAACAAACAGTGGGCAAACTAAAAAAGCACCTCCGTAGGGGAAGTGCTTTTTTTATATATTCCAGGGAAGGATTAATTTACCGAACTGCTCAAATCCGAACCGGCCTTAAACTTAACTACATTCTTGGCGCCAATACGGATGGTCTTTCCTGTAGAAGGATTTCTTCCTTCTCTTGCATTTCTTCTGGACACTGACCAGGATCCAAATCCTACAAGGGAAACCCGGTTTCCTTTTTTAAGTGATTTTTCTACGTTGCCTAAAAAAGATTCCAAAGATTTCTTCGCAGCTGCTTTAGTGATGCCAGCATCTGCTGCCATAGCATCGATTAATTCTGTCTTGTTCATAATAGAATAATTAATTGTTGTTAATAATTTCAAAGCTCAAACAAATTTATAGGGATTTGCGGTTAACACAAGTAAAATCAGGGGAAATCAGCGTTTTTGTTAATAACTCAAGATGTTTGTTGATAAAGTAAGGGATTTTTATGCCTTTCGTGAACCCCAATGATAGCAGGGCTTCAGGCCATATGGGCCAAATCCGCCAATCGAAGTCCATTTAATATTTCGCGAACCGGCATTTTCCGTCTGCCGGAAAGTTGCATTTCCAGCAAGTGCAGGAAACCATCTCTGACGGCGACTTTCCATTCTTTTCCCTGTATAATATTCTGTCCTATGGCATATTGATGCGCAGCCAGTTTTACCTGGGCTGAAGTGATTTTCAAGGGAATCGCTTCGCTGCCATTATACAGGGTGGTACTGGCAGCCGGATAAGGGCTGAGTCCCCTGATCTGGTTATGAATCTCGCTGCCCGCCTTTGTCCAGTCTATTTGACAGGTTTCGGCATCGAGCTTGGGGGCTGTTTTCAGATCATGACCGGTTGATTGTTTCTGACTCCTTGCTGATCCGGAAGCAATTTCCCGAACGGTCTCCATGACCAGATCCGCCCCCTTGCGCATAAGTTTGTCATGCAGGGAGCCGGCAGTGTCCTCAGGGTGAATCCCCACCTCTTTTTGAAGAATGATGGCCCCGGTATCTATTTTTTCATCAATAAAAAAGGTGGTTACTCCCGTCCTGGTTTCCCCATTGATGATCGCCCAGTTGATGGGTGCCGCCCCCCTGTAATTGGGAAGGAGGGAGGCATGGAGATTGAAGGTGCCAAATTCGGGAATTTGCCAAACTACTTTTGGTAACATTCTGAAGGCTACGACAATCTGTAGGTTTGCTCCCAGCGAACGCAGTTCAGCAAGAAAGCCCGGATCTTTGAGATTGGACGGTTTCAACAGGGGCAGCCCTTGTTTGACGGCATAGGATGAAACGGCCGATTCCTGTACCTTCCGGCCCCTCCCTGCTGGCCTGTCCGGTGCGGTCACAACGCCAACCACCAGATAGGAGGACTGCACAAGCGCCTCAAGAGTCCTGACGGCAAACTCCGGACTTCCCATAAATAATATTCTGAGATTTCTCATTTATAGTATCGTATACTCATTTTTTGAATTGACCGATATGTTCCTGTCTTCGAGTAAACTACGGAGTACCTCCAGGATCAACGGTTCTTCATACTGGAGCACAGCTGTAATTTTTCTGGAAGTCAGCTTTTTCTCCAGGAGTAATTCCAAAATTTTCCCCCGGATGGTTTCCCGAAGGTAGGGTTCAGCCGGGGAATTACTTTTGCAAACATCGCAATTTCCGCAGCGTTCAGGCTCAGGTTCCCCAAAATATCTCAGTAACTGACGGCTACGGCATTGCCTTTCATTGCCCACATACCGCAGCATTTGTTCTAACTGCTCTCTTTTAATTTTTTGAAGGGCCTCTACCCTTGGTGCAAAAGCATTGATAGTGCGATCATCTTCCCTGGGCACTAAAAAGGTGACCTCGAGGTCAGTGCCTTGTGCTGAATAATCAATAATTCCATCCTTTGACAGCTGCGAAAGAACGCTTAATACGGTCTCTTCGGTTACTCCGGCCTTTTTAGCAATCAACAAAGGATTAATTTTTGTTTCGTAGTCGAACACCCCCCCATAGGTCCGTAGCAAGGCCTGAACCACAGGCCCCTGATCCTTTTTTGCATTTATATACGCAAATAATTGTTGTTTTGATGAAAGGAACTGTACGGTTGTTTTCCTCGAAAAGGAGGGAGAAAGTGCGATGACAGAATGTTGATCGAGAAGCTGCAAGCCATTATACGCCAAAGTGGTATTGAAATTATACGCCTGGCAGAAATCGGTGAAGCGGAACTGAAATCGTTCTTCATTGCCTTCCCCATAGGGAATACGAAAATAATTATTCAATTTCAGGTACAGCAGCTTTAAAAAAGAAACCTTTGGCATTATATCCAGGAACTGACTTCTGACCTGATTTTCCTCATGACCGTTCGTCAGAAGCAACGCAATTGCCGGCTGCCCGTCCCTTCCTGCCCTTCCTGCCTCCTGAAAATAATTTTCGAGACTGTCAGGAATCTGATAGTGTACCACCAGAGTCACATCGGGTTTATCTACGCCCATTCCAAAGGCATTCGTGGCCACCATGATCCTGGATTTATTTCCAAGCCACTCGGTAAGCCTGCTTTTTTTTTCCTGCCCCGAAAGTCCCCCATGAAAAAAAGTGGCCCCGAGTTTCTGTTTTTGAAGGTAAAACTGCATTTCCTCAGCGGCCCTTCTGGTGCGGACATAGATGATTGCACTTGCCGGATTCACCTGACACAAGCGCAGGAGCCGATACTGCCGGTCCTCTTCCCTGAGTACCGTGAAACTGATGTTGGGTCTTGAAAAGGAATCTTTTACAACAAGTGGGTCACGGAATTCAAGATTTTCCATGATATCAACCGCTACTTTCCTGGTGGCCGTAGCTGTAAGCGCAATGAAGGGTATTCCGGGCTTTGCCTTTCTGAGGATGGCGCAATCCAGGTAGGCCGGTCTGAAGTCGTTGCCCCATTGCGATATACAATGAGCCTCATCAATCGCTATCAGGTTGACCTGCATCTGGGCTACCCTCTCGAGGATCAATTCCTGCTTTAGTCGTTCCGGAGATAGGTAAAGGAATTTGTAATTACCATATTGACAGTTATCCAATAGATCTATCAGCTCCTCTGCAGGGATACCACCGGTAAGGGCCACGGCCTTGATTCCTTTCTCCCTTAGACTGTTGACCTGGTCCTGTATGAGCGCGATCAGGGGAGAAACGACAATGCACAATCCGGGCTTTAAGAGCGCAGGGATCTGGTAGCAGGCGGATTTGCCACCTCCGGTAGGAAGAAGTGCAAGCACATCCCGGCCTCCCATGACACTCCCGATGATGGTTTCCTGCGATCCTCTGAATTCGGAATGCCCCCAATACCTTTTTAAATATTCAAGAGGGGTACTCATAATAGATGATTTAATTTCTCAAGAATCCATGAAGTCCGCATCGAAACAGAACCTTCTGGCACGATGATAGGATGGTAGCCAAACCTTTCATAGGTTGTCTGCAACTCGTAATGGATTGCTATGGCTTCATCAAAATTTTCCATTCTCTCATTGTCTGAGACATAAATGGCCTCCCATGGTGGCAACAAGATAATTTCATCATATCGGTTTTCCTTGCAGGCATTTACAAATTTTGTGTCAAAGGCCTGACCGAAATAGGTCATGTAGGCCAGAACGTCAGGAATGCCGCGGTCAAAGAAGACAGGCGATTGAGGGAGATGTGCTGAGGATTTAAATTGAGCTACCCGTCCGTTTAGCAGCTCCCGGTTGAATGATATGGGATCAGAAACAAAATCGATGGGATTCGAACGCAACGCATCAGGAGAAATATTTCTTTTAGCCTCTAGGGTCATGCTTCTGATGATCTCGTGAAAGCATACATAATCAGCGGCTTCCAGGGCACTGATTACTGACGTTTTTCCAGTTCCCGGGCCTCCGGTGATAACAACTTTTATTGGCATGGAACCGCTCATCTTGAAGGTCAAAAGTAATCATTCGGAACAAGGTCTAAAAATTAAGCTGAGACCCGTATATTTGTAAAAAGATTGGAATGGCTAAGGAAAACCCCGAAGATTTTTACAACAGGCTGAAAGAGGAACTTTTAGAAAATACCGACTGGCCCTCAAACTACCTTTTCAAATTCATTATTCCTTCGGATCCCGCTAAAATCACAGAGATCCATACGATTTTCGACAATACAGGAGCGGTGATTGAATCAAAACAATCCAGTAAGGGAAAATACACCAGTATCTCGGTCACCGTACATCTCAGCAACCCGGATGAAGTGATCGAGAAATATAAGGAAGTTGGGGCCATTGAAGGGGTTATCTCGCTTTAAAATGGTATTTGTGGGATAATTTTGTTAACTTTGCGGCCGTTATCACTATACTTCCTTTTGTAAATTCATCATCATCTTTTAATATCTTTAATTTGAATCCAGTAGAAAATTTAGAATACAATACCGATCGCTCCATGCTGATCATTCCGGAGTATGGCCGCCATTTTCAAAAAATGGTGGATCATGCCGTGTCAATTAAGGACAATGTGGAAAGGAATAAAGTGGCCCAGTCCATTATCAGTGTTATGGGCAACCTTCAGCCTCACCTAAGGGATGTGCCTGATTTCCAGCATAAATTATGGGATCAGTTGTTTATAATGTCCGACTTTAAGCTGGATGTCGATTCACCTTTTCCCATTACCAGTAAAGAAGTCTTGCAACAACGTCCGGAACCATTAAAGTATCCTCAGAATCATCCGAAATATCGGTTTTACGGAAATAACATCAAGCAAATGATAGATGTGGCTATCAAATGGGAAAAAGGCGATATGAGAGATGGCCTGGAATACGCCATTGCGAACCACATGAAAAAATGTTACCTGAACTGGAATAAGGATACAGTGGATGACGATGCTATATTTACGCACCTGTATGAATTGAGTGACGGCAAGATTGACCTGGCCTCAGACGGTGAAAACCTTACGGAAAGCGGACAGTTCCTTAAAAACCGTCCTTCCAAAACGAATCGGGTCACCCCGGGTAAGAAGGCACCCAGGAACAATAATAACAACAATAGCCGAAGCAAAAAAAGGTATTAATTTTTTACTTCTAAATGGGAACATTTAAAATAGAGGGTGGCCATAAACTCCATGGTGAAATCACCCCGCAGGGCGCAAAAAATGAGGCCTTACAAATACTCTGTGCTGTTCTGCTGACCTCCGAAAAGGTAACCATTCACAACATCCCGGATATCGTGGATGTAAACAAATTAATTACCCTTCTTGGCGATCTGGGGGTAAGGATTCACAAGTTGGGAAAGGGATCCTATGAGTTTACAGCTGATTCCGTTAATCTGGACTACCTGCAATCCGATCAGTTCAAGTCGGATGGCCGCGGCCTGAGGGGTTCTATCATGCTGGTCGGTCCGTTACTGGCCAGGTTTGGGAAGGGATATATTCCTAAACCCGGAGGCGACAAAATCGGAAGGAGAAGGCTGGACACCCACTTTGAAGGTTTTATAAAACTGGGCGCCAAGTTCAGGTACAACAGCGAAGACTATTTTTACGGGGTAGAGGCTAAAAAACTTGTCGGCACTTATATGCTGCTGGATGAGGCTTCCGTTACCGGAACAGCGAATATCGTGATGGCTGCGGTTCTTGCGAAAGGGATTACCACCATTTACAATGCGGCCTGTGAACCGTATCTTCAGCAACTGTGTAAAATGCTCAACAGGATGGGTGCGCGGATCTCCGGCATCGGTTCCAATCTCCTCGTCATTGAAGGAGTGAAACAGCTGGGCGGTACAGAACACAGGATGTTGCCGGATATGATCGAAATAGGCAGCTGGATAGGGCTCGCTGCCATGACAAGGAGTGAACTTACCATAAAAGATGTGAGTTGGGACGACCTGGGACAGATCCCGACAGTTTTTCAGAAACTGGGGTTAAAACTGCAACGGCGCGGGGACGATATTTATATTCCGGAAACCAAGGGTTATGAGGTACAAAACTATATCGACGGGTCGATTCTCACCGTTGCTGATGCTCCCTGGCCGGGACTGACTCCGGACCTGCTCAGCATTATCCTGGTCATGGCGACACAGGCTAAAGGAGAATTGATCATCCATCAGAAAATGTTTGAGAGCCGGTTATTCTTTGTGGATAAATTAATTGATATGGGCGCCAAGATCATCCTCTGTGATCCTCACAGGGCTACGGTGATAGGACACAATTTTAAATCGACCCTCAAAGCGACCACCATGGTTTCTCCCGATATAAGGGCAGGGGTAGCGTTGCTTATAGCGGCTTTGTCCGCCAAAGGAACCTCGACCATCCACAACATTGAACAAATAGACCGGGGCTACGAAAATATAGATACACGCCTCAGGGCCATAGGAGCCCATATTACACGTGTTTAGACGAGTATATTCAGCCAAAGATGCCGGGCCTTTTACTGGTAATTACTACTTTTCGATCAGAGTTCCATCGGGATATTTTGCGAATCGGCCCTTTTCCCTGGGATGAACCTGGTCCTGATAGGGCCAGGGCCAGCCACCAAATCCTGTGAGCCGATAATCCTGCATTCTCTGTTGGATTTCCTGTTCGGAATTCATAACAAACGGTCCATATTTGGCAACGGGTTCCCCTATGGGTCTGCCCTGTAAGAGCAAGAGCCGGGATACTGTAGAACTATTTGATATTCCCACCTTTATTCCGGGCGTGAGTGTTATCCCCTTACCGGAGGTAACATTTTTTCCATCAACAGCCAATTCGTTGCCTTCATAATAAAACAGGGATCTGGTGATATCTTTACCTGTAGCCGGAATTTCCAGCGTACTATCCGGATTCATGGTGATGTCCCAGATGGCCACTTCATTGTTGCTTACTGCCGCCCAGGAATCCGGGGCAGGGGCAGGGGCCTTGTAATTCCGGTAGTTTCCACTGATCAATTTCACAAGGGTTCCGCCCGCGTTCACAACAGGAATATCTTCGTGCCAGAGCATTTTAAAATGAGGTTGGGCAAGTTTATAAACAGCTGGAAGGTTGAGCCAGATCTGCATCAACACCAGTTCATTTTCCGAATCTGTATGGAGTAAAGGAAACATTTCAGAATGTTGCACCCCGCGTCCGGCCGTCATCCACTGAACGTCCCCCTCACCAAACCGGCCTGCGGCGCCAAGGGAATCGGAATGGTCACAAAATCCCTTGTTTACAATGGTGATGGTCTCAAAACCACTGTGGGGATGCGAAGGAAAGCCCGGCACCCGGTGACCGTGATACATGCGCCAGCCATCTTTGATAGTAAAATCGTTGCCAAGATTTCTCCCTTCCAATGAGGCTGCCGGGCCCATTTCTTCATTGCCTTTCGGAAACTGGTCATGATGATATACACAGAAGAGGAAAGGGTCCTGAGTTTCCCATGGAAATCCGAGAGGAAATATCCGTTGAATAGCCGAGTTCATTGAAAAGTTGAATTATGATTCAAACACAATCAAGTTAAGATCAAAAAAATATATTGACCTAGTTATGTACCGCAGTATTGATCTCAACCCAGTTATTCTCAGGGTCCTTAATATAGATTTGTCGCACCCCATCCGCCCTGTCTGTAACGGCATTTTCCTTGCCCGGCCAATCCCAATAGGTAATTCCATTTTTTGTCAGATGCGCGATAAGCCCCTCCAAATTTCTTGTGGCCAGGCAAAGATGTTCACTTTTATTATGTGCCATGGGAACGCTGTCTTTTCCTATCAGATGCAGCTGGGAATTTTCATGGATCCTGAACCATCGGAATCCTGACGATCCGGAAGGATGTGGTATTTCTTCCAATCCCAGGACGGTGGCGTAAAAATCTCCCGTTTTTTCAAGGTCCTTGACAATAAAGGAATAATGATCATATTGAAACTCGAAAGATTGAGCGCTCAACAGCACGCAATAAAACATACATAGGGTGAACAAAATTCGATTCATGGGTCAAATTTTTTATAGTGTTATAAAGGTACATATTATAATCTTCCGGGTTGGTTGTTATTCCGGACTTTGCCTGACTGCATCCGACCAAGGCATTTTAATAAATAGCAGGATCTATTCAGGGGTATTTTCTATACGACGGTTAGGAATGACCCATAGGATGGCCACCATAACATAGCAGGTCAAGGCAAGCCAGGTAGAATAAAAGGCAAAGATCACGCCTGTGAGATAAAGTGCAAGGGACAATTTTTCCTTTATGTGTTTGCCAAGGATATTTGTGAGGGTTAAATCCCCCTTGTGATGCGTAATGATCGTCTGCTGTAAAATAGAATATGCGACCGCGCTCATAAATAGTACGATTCCGTACATCGCTACCGGGGCCGCGGCTTCATGCGCCTCGTTCACCCAGGAAGTCACAAAAGGGATCAGAGAAAGCCAGAACAATAAGTGCATATTGGCCCAAAGGATTCCCCCATTCACTTTTTTTGTAATATGCAAGAGATGGTGGTGATTATTCCAGTAGATGGCTACATAAATGAAGCTTATCAGATAGCTCAGAAAAGTAGGAATCAAATGGAGAAGTGCAGAAAAAGTGGCTTCCTCAGGAGCTTTGAATTCAAGAACCATGATGGTAATGATAATGGCCAATACCCCATCACTGAAAGCTTCCATCCTGTTTGTGCTCATTGCTTTCATCAGCCGGTAAATCCAATCTTGCGGTGGTTGCCATCACAATAGGGCTTGTTCTCTGAGGCACCGCACCTGCAGAAGGTAGTTGTGCCAATCAGGGCCTCTTCTTTTCCATCAGCCCGGATAAGCACTGCCTCGCCAGTGAAGACCAACGGCCCATTTTTTCTTATGGTCATACTCGTGGTCTTGGGATCTCGTTTTTCCTCTATTGTGGAAACGTCGTTCATGGTATAGGTCAGTGCCCCGGAAGGACACTTCCTTATCTGCTCAATTAGGGATTGTGTATCGGCTTTCTCAGGGGTAATCCAGGGTTTTCTATTAGGTTGATATACCTCAGGAAGCATCGCAACACATATTCCGGAATGAATACATTTACTGGGTTTCCATATGACGTTCAAATTCCCGCTGGAATAGGTTTTCGTTATTTCTTTCATATCCATCTGGTTCATATTTGATAGGTGATGCTTAAGATAAAGGTAACAGGATTTGTTGGCCGGAACATATAATTGAGACCTACTGTGATTATTTCAGAAGTAAGTCCGGGAATGTAATGCCCGAACTTTTCGGCGGCGACTGTTCCAAAAGACTTAGTTTGTGCCTATGGGTGGTGGTCCGTCCGGTACGATCGCTTCATATACCTCTGATCCTTTCCGTTCCTTGTATTCTGCTTTCACCTTTTCAACAAGTTCTGCATCCTGATACAGGTCGACCATAGTCATTCCCAGCGCTTTTGCCGCGTAAGACATTCCCTTATGCCCAATGCTCATCCCGCCAGAGGCTACTACAGCCCAGGAATGCCAGGGCGTATCTTTCGGAGCCGTGGTAACGCCAAGGTTGATATTTGGCACGTTCCAGCTGACATCACCCACATCGGTTGAACCACCTCCCGGATCTTCCTTGGTTTCCTTAAGAGGCAATATGGCACTATCCATGCCCACCTGTGGCTTTCCAACGCCTTCCTGTATTTTCTTTCCAAATCGAATCTCCTCCTCTGTATAGGCAATCGGACCCAGCAGATTCAGGTTTTTTTGCATGATCTCGCCTCCGGCCCTGTTAACCAGGACTTCATAGATACCTGAAATGAGCGATACCTTGTATTCTACATTCGCCATTATGGCGGCCCCTTCCGCCATTGCCTTTACCCTTTCGTAAACGGGCATCATGCCACTGCGTTTGGAATCCCTCACACGCACCCATAGTCGGGCGTAGTCGGGAATAACATTCACAACCTGACCTCCGTCCTGAATATGATAGTGTATCCTTACCGTCGGTCTGATATGTTCCCGGTAATAATTGATACCTGTGGTATATAATTCAAGTGCATCTGATGCGCTGCGTCCATTCCACGGATCCAAAGAGGCATGCGCGGCCTGTCCGTAGAATTCCACTTTAAAATCGACGAGTGAAAGCGTGCTCTGTACATCCGCTGTAGTGGAGGCGCTCGGATGCCAGCTAAGATTGACATCCACTCCGTCCCATAATCCTTCCCGGACCATCCAGATCTTACCAAAAAACTTTTCTTCTGAAGGTGTTCCGAAAAATTTAATCGTCCCTTTTAATTTTCCCTGCTCAAGGAGTTCTTTGGCGGCGATCGCGGCTCCCAAACTGGCGGCACCAAAGAGGTTATGCCCACATCCGTGACCGGCGGCCCCCTCCTTCAACGGTGCTTTTACAGGTTCTGTTTTCTGAGATATTCCAGGCAGCGCATCAAACTCCCCAAGTACGCTGATCACCGGTGAACCACTCCCATAGGTGGCAACAAATGCCGTTGGAATACCAGCTACCCCACGTTCTACAGTGAATCCATTTTTCTCGGCATAGTTTGCCAGGATACGTGACGATTCGACTTCCTCAAATGCTGTCTCCGCCAGAGCCCATATAGAGTCACTGATCCTTATAAGATCTGCGTTGTGCTTTTCGATAGAGCTAATGATGGCCTTTTTATTGGTATCAACCTTTTGTGCAGACAGCCCTATACCCATCAAAAGTAGTACAGGCAAGATCTTTTTTCTCATATAACGGATTTTATTGATTTGACTTCTTTTTGAAGTAAGCGTAACAATCGGCTATCATTTCAGAAAGTACCTCTATATCCACATCGTTGAGGGTTTTAATATACAGGCATGATTTGCCAACGCTGTGTTTGCCAAGCTTTTTCAGGAGATCATCATACTTGCTTAACCCGGTGCTGATATATAATGTGAGGTTTTGCTTCCGGGGAGAAAATCCGGTAAGCGGCATATCACCTTCCCGACCGGAATCATAGACATAATGATAACTACCGAAACCAACAATGCCGGGTCCCCACATTACAGGAGGTTCTCCTGTTATTTCTTCCATTAAGGCCACAAGTCTGAAAGCTTCCTGACGTTTACGTTCCTCCTGAACAGTATTCAGAAAGTCCCGTACAGATTGCTCCGTGGGAATGGTCTTATTTGTTGACATAAAGAAATATTGATTCACTCACTTTTATGGTGCCGGACCGATATAGGTAAATATAGTAAAAAAGAGAAACAGAAAAGGTACACCTGTCTTGCCGCCTCACCTTTATGTGATGATAAGTTGCAGTGTGAGCATTGCCTGTAAAACTTGGAAGGAGTTGAGATATTTGGGTCTCTGGCGTTCCCGAAGAGTGTCCGGAAATTATATAAAATCAATTCAGACCCCTCGCGTGGGCTCCGGGCAGGACTTTCTGCCTCCCGGAAAGGCAGGAGGGTGGAGGAGACTAATCAAGGGCACTTTTATATACCTTAAGACAACGCTCCCGGGCTTCCTTGTGATCTACCATCATTTCAGGATAGTCGGAAGTGTCATATTCCGGGATCCATTTCTTAATGTATTTTTTGTCAGGATCAAATTTTTCCTGTTGCGTCATTGGGTTAAAGATCCTGAAATAGGGTGCCGCGTCCACTCCGCTACCCGCAGCCCATTGCCAGTTGCCCACGTTGCTTGCCATTTCATAATCCAGCAGTTTTTCCGCAAAGTAGGCCTCCCCCCATCTCCAGTCGATAAGCAGATGTTTACAAAGGAAGCTGGCAACCAACATTCTTACCCGGTTGTGCATGTATCCTGACGTATTTAATTGCCGCATCCCTGCATCCACCATGGCAAAACCGGTGCGGCCCGCTTTCCATTTTTCAAACTCGGCCTCATTATTGCGCCACCTGATCCTGTCATACTTAGGTTTCATGGCCTTTTTGTGTTCATCCGGGAAATGCCAGAGGATCTGCATGAAAAATTCCCGCCATATCAATTCGTTCAGAAATTTATCATTTGGCGCTTCCATGGCTTTTGCAATCATCTTCCGAACAGAAACCGTTCCGAAACGAAGGTGAGGCCCTAACCTGGAGGTGCCTCTTTCCAGGGATGGAATATTTCTGGTCTTGGTGTATTCTTTCAAAAGCTCGGGGGACAGATGGTAAGCCGGAATACGAACAGAAGATCTGGAGAATCCCATATCTGTAAGGGAAACAGTGGGCAGGCGGGTGTTTTTGAGGAAATTATCATATTTCGGTTTTTCCTTTTTTACCGGTCCGGGATCCTCGCGGCTAAAAAGGGATTTCCATTTTTTCATGTAAGGCGTGTATACCAGATAGGGATTTCCGTCGTCTTTAAGTACCTCATTTTTCTCAAACACTACCTGGTCTTTGTAGGTTTTAAATGGAATTTCGTGCTGTTTCAGGTAATCTGCTACTGTCTTGTCCCTTTCTCTTGCATATGGTTCGTAATCACGATTGGTGTGAACGCTCCTGACGGTATAAACCTCCCTGAAAGAACGGAAAACGTCGAGGGGCTCTCCATGGTAAAGGGCTGCAGAGCTCTGGTAATTCTCCTGAAGCTTTTTTCGAAGGTTGATCAGTTCCTCAAAAATAAAGGTGACCCTGGCATCATTTTCAGGGAGTTCATCAAGAATGGCCCGGTCGAAAATAAAAACAGGAAGTACCGGGTGCGGCCCGGACAATGCATGAATCAGGCCAGTATTATCTTCCAGCCGTAAATCGCGCCTAAACCAAAAAATTGAGACTTCCTCTTTCATTTCAATGCATACTCAGGGTAGACATACCTCCGTCAACACCGATAATTTGTCCCGTAATCCAGCTGCTATCATCGCTCAACAGAAATTCTGCGCATTTGGCAATATCTGTGGCAGTACCAATGCGCTTCATCGGATGACGGTCTGCCATCTGTTCTTTTTTCTTGTCGTTGTTCAGGAGTTTTGCTGAGAGCGGGGTGTCTATAAGCGAAGGAGCTATAACATTTACTCGGATTTTGGGGGCATATTCGGCTGCAAGAGCCCTGCCAAATCCTTCTATTGCTCCCTTACAAGCAGCCACGCTGGAATGGAAAGGCATTCCGTTTTTAACGGCCACCGTACTGAAAAGCAGGACGGAGGAATTATCTGCCATCAGTGGAAGGATTTCCTTAAGTATCCGGACCATTCCGAAAAAATTTAACTCCATGTCTTCCTCAAAAGTTTGGGGAGTCATCATTTTAAAGGGTTTAAGATTGATACTCCCGGGGCAGTAGATAAATCCATTTAATTTATCCGGGAGCCCGGAAGTGTTTATCTTATCTGTGAGAACATCGAAGGTCAAATGTTGCGCAGCTACCTGCCCTTCAGGGGCCGTTCGGGACGCCGAAATTATATGGTAATTGTCGGAGAGTGCTTTTATTATAGCATGGCCAATCCCATGGGAGCCACCAATTATTAGGAGGTTTTTTTTCATTTTTCAAGAATTACATAGTAGTGATGGAAAGGGAGGTAACCATTCCGTCAGAATTTCCAAAAATCTCCTGAAGTCGTGTATTTCGATACTTAAAAATTTGGAACAATTGTTTTCTGACGAGAGTATGATAGGCAATTCTGCCAAGAAATCCCATGGGCAGTTTAAAATCGATCACGTCTGTCATCCGTACCCCCCCATCCACAGATTCAAGAAAGTGCTTGTGATGCCAAAGATCATAAGGTCCGAACCTTTGTTCATCCACAAAATAATCGCCTTTCTGAACATGGGTAATTTCTGTCACCCATCGGGTCGTGTAACCAGTAAATGGTGTAACCCTGTATTGTATGATCTGCCCGGCAAACAGCGGTCGGTCGTCACCGGAAATGATGTCGAAACCCATATGTTCAGGGGTGATCGTTTTAAGGTTCCCTGCCGTGGACAAAAAATCCCATGCGACATTTTTGGATACCGGCAGATACTGTATGGCCTTTAGCTGATGCATTCCCACATTCAATTTTTCAAAATTACTATATAATTGTTTAATAAAAAACTAAATACATTAAACAAAATTTGTTAGTATACAGGATGGCCTTATCTGGGACCCACCCGGAAATCGTTCCGTTTGTCCATAATTCTTTTAAGTGAGCCAGGGTTTTATTAATTTGGCGCCAGTAGCCAAGGTGATGTCTCTGAAACATACGTTGATTTTTTCTCTTCTTTCCCTGTCGCATAGCTATGCCCAGTTGGAAATTTCCATGGTTGGCGTTCTCCCAGGGGATGTAAGTGAAACTTCAGGCCTTATTTTTTTTAATAACAGCCTGATTACACATAATGATTCGGGAAATTCCGCCCAATTGTTTGAGATTGACACCCTGACCCTCACCGTGAAACGGACGGTAACCATCTCCAATGCCACCAATGTCGACTGGGAAGATATTGCCCAGGATGAGAACTACATATATATTGCTGATATCGGGAACTTTACAGGGAACAGAACCGACTTGGTCATCTACAGGGTCGCCAAAATCGATTATCTTTCATCGGATACAGTAGCCGCAGAGCGCATTAACTTCAGCTATGAGGACCAGTCAGATTTTACATCCACAACAGAAAGCGACTGGGATGCCGAAGCGCTTGTGAGCGTCGGCGACCACTTGCTTATTTTTACCAAGGAATGGGAACGTCAGGGAACCACCGCCTATTACCTTCCAAAACTTCCCGGAACGAATGTTGCAGTGAGAATGGCATTCTTTGATTCTGCAGGTCTTATAACAGGTGCCGAATTCCAGCCGGATCCGGCCTGGCTTCTGCTCATAGGGTATTCCAGACAGTTACAACCATTTCTCCTGCAGATCCGGATAAGTGCTACTGATTTCGGCTTATCTTCGGAGTTCGAAAAAATTAGTCTGGGAACAATTTCTGCTCAGACAGAGGGGATTACGCATGTTCACTCAAATCGTTACTTTATATCAGCGGAATACTTTTCCAATCCCAGCCCGGCCGTTGTACTGGAATCCGCACTTTACAGCTTTTCCTTAACGACCGCACCGGGTGATGGGGATCCACCTCCAATAGAAGAACCACCAGGAGAAGAGGAACCCCCGGTGGGTTCAGAAAGGCCGGACTTGCGCCTCTTCAGAGAATTCAATTCCAGTGAGCTACATTATGAACTGAACTTACCAAATGAAGTATTTGGGCGTGCCATCTTTGACGCTTCGGGGCGTTTGGTACGCTATACACATGCAACTGACCTTGATACCAATACGATCAATATTGAAGGTCTGGGATCCGCAATTTACTACCTTACCTTCTACCTAAATGGCCAAACAATATCACGGCCGTTTCATGCAAATTAAGGTACTGAAAATTACATTTTTAGGGATTTATTAACAAATACGCAGATACAATATCGCTAGTTTTACGCAAACACATAAATCATTTTAAAATGAAAAAATCAATCCTGCTGATCTGTGCATTTATGCTGACATTGTCAGTTCACTCTCAGATCGTTACCCCGGCCGCAAGTCCTGCAGCCGAGGTAAAGCAAACCGTTGGGCTGACCGACGTTACCATTAAATATTCCCGGCCTTCCATGAGGGGAAGGACCATTTTTGGGGATCTTGTACCTCACGATCAGATTTGGAGAACAGGGGCCAATGCCTACACCATTGTTACTTTCAGTGAGGATGTTATTGTCGCCGGAACAGATGTCAAAGCCGGGTCATATTCCTTATTTACAAAACCCGGATCTACCAATTGGGAAGTTTATCTCTATACAGATACTGAAGGCGGCGGGGTTCCGGAGAACTGGGATGAATCCAAGGTGGCAGCCAAAACTACCCTTGAGGTCTATCCGATCCCTATGGATATTCAAACTTTTACCATCACAATAGATGATGTGACAAACAACGGAGCAGTAATTGGGTTGTTATGGGAAAAAACCTATGTGGGAATTCCGTTTGAAGTCCATACGGATAAAGCCGTAGTCGCCTCTATTGAATCGACGCTGGATGGTTCCACCGCGAAAGCGGAAGACTATTATGATGCTGCCGCATATTATCACAGTGAGGACAAAGATATCAACCAGGCCAAAACATGGATGGATAAGGCGATGTCAATGACTGAAAAACCGGCTTTTTGGCAATTGCGACAGCAATCCCTTATTTACGCCAAAGCAGGGGATAAGAAGGGAGCGATCGAACTCGCTAAAAAATCCCTGGCAGCTTCTGAAGCGGCAAAAAATAATGATTATATCAAGATGAACAAGGATTCCCTGAAAGAATGGGGCGCGATGTAATTATCTGAAAGACTCTTTAATTGTAAACCCGGGCGTAATTCTCCGGGTTTTTTTATGCCCGGATGTGCGGACCTTTTAGCATTCTGTCAAAACCTTCAAAAAGACATGCCAGCAATATGACCAGGAAGCATCCGAAGGCATTCAGCCACAGGTAGGACATCCAGTTGAAGTACCATCCGAAAATGACAATAAATTGGGTGATGATGGCGGCTACAAAAACTGAATTCCCTCTTACAAATTTAAAGAAGAATGCCAGCAGGAAAATTCCAAGTACGTTACCATAAAAGATCGACCCGATAATGTTTACCAGTTGTATGAGGTTATCAAAAAGACTGGCGAAGCATGCCACAACGATGGCAATGATCCCCCATAAAAGGGTGAAGCCTCGTGAGGCTTTTAGATAATGACTCGGAGTGAATTCTCCTTTCTTATTGCGCTTGTATAGATCAAGGGCACTGATGGTACCCAGCGCATTTAATTCCGAAGCAGTGGAAGACATGGCTGCCGAAAGGATGACCGCCAGAAGCAATCCAACCAGCCCTTTCGGGAGGTAATTAAGGATGAAGTGGATGAAGACATAGTCCTTGTCATTGGTCTCTACCGAGCTGTCCGCTTTCGATATCAGGGTCCTGGCGGCTTCGCGGTTGCCTTTTTCCTTCTCATTGATTGAAATAATCCGCTGTTTCGCCTCAATGGTGGTAGCGTACTCCCTTAATTCGAGCGCAGCGGAGAATTTATCCTGCGCCATTTTTTTTTCAGTCTGCAATTCTTCATGTCCTTGCTCCAAAATCTCATAATCCTCCGCATAAGACGATTCCATCACGGCGCTGGTGGCTGCAGGATTAAAATTTAAGGGAGAGGGATTGTATTGGTAGAATACAAATACCATCACCCCTACCAGCAAGATAAAAAACTGCATGGGGATCTTGAATATACCGTTAAAGATCAGGCCAAGCTGACTTTCACGAACGGTCTTCCCTGTCAGGTAGCGCTGTACCTGACTCTGGTCCGTTCCAAAGTAAGCGAGTGCCAGGAACATTCCCCCGGTGATGCCGCTCCAGAAGGTATACCTGCTGGTGGTATTCAGGTCAAAGTCCAGGATATTCAGTTTTTCACTTGCCCCTGCAATTTTAAGCGCCTTGGTAAACGTAATATCAGCCGGAAGATAGCCGAGGATAAAAAAGAACGCGACAAACATTCCCGTCATTATAATAAACATCTGTTGTTTCTGGGTGACGCTGACCGCCTTTGTACCACCGGATACGGTATATATGATCACAAGGGCCCCGATAATAATATTCAGCGTACGCAGGTCCCATCCGAGTACGGCGGAAAGGATAATGGAAGGGGCAAAAATCGTAATTCCTGCAGAAAGACCTCTCTGGATGAGAAATAGGATCGCTGCCAGGGTCCGGGTCTTCAGATCGAATCGGTTTTCCAGAAACTCATAGGCGGTATAGACCTTGAGCCGGTGGTAAAGGGGTACAAATACCAGACAAATAATGACCATGGCGATAGGCAATCCGAAATAGAACTGAACGAAACCCATACCGTCGTGAAAGGCCTGTCCCGGAGTGGAAAGGAAGGTAATGGCGCTGGCCTGGGTAGCCATAACCGAAAGCCCTATGGTCCACCACTTTGCCTGGTTACCCCCCAGCACATAATCGTCGACATCCTTGCTGCCCCTGGTTTTCCAGACTCCATATCCGACAATAAAAAGCAAGGTTCCCGCAAGTATGATCCAGTCGAGTGTTCCCATACTAAGCGTTTGCGGTCATGATGTAGTAAAAAACAAGTATATATACCGTATTGAGGATCAATACTAGGGTATACTCTTTCTTCCAGATATACTTGTCTTCCATTTAGCCTTTAATATCGGTTTCTTTGTTTACTTTTTCTTTTCCTATCGATAACATATTGGCAAAGAGTTTGTAGGCACCGGGCACTCCTGCAGGGAGTTCCCTGAAAAAACTGAGTCCTGTATAAATATAGTTCCCTTTTCCATAAGGTGCAACCAAAAGGCTTCCATTCAGGGCGTCTGTTCCTGTATCGGACATTGATAAAATAGGAGTAAATGCGGCGTCCCATTGATTAGGGAAGTACAGACCGCGTTCCTGCACCCAGCCCTCAAAATCCTTTTTCCCTATGGTGTTTGGAAAATTGACAAGGCTGTGATTCTTCGCCAGAATCTCAACATTGGAATTTTCATCCGTTACGCGATCGCTGGATAAAGTGAGAGGAAAAGGTGCAATCCCTTCAAACTGACCTGCCCACCTTCCCGCCGTATTGTACTGGACTATAAGGTTTCCGCCATTTTTCACATAATCAAGTAAAAAGGACTGTTTGAACTTCATTTCATCAATGACGTTGTAAGCTCTGATACCCACTACCACTGCGTCATAAACATCCAGGCTCCCAGCCTGAATGGAGCCAGGAGAAACAATATGAACGGTATAACCAATTTGTTCAAGACTCTCAGGGACTTCATCCCCGGCACCCATGATGTATCCTATCTCTTCTCCTGCCTTTGATATATTCATCCGTACCACTTTAGCCTCGGAAGGCAACAGAATGGATTGTCTTGGGATGTGATCATAGGAAATGTTGATCAACTCATGGGTGAGGGTCTTACCATTCACACGAAGTACAGGCCTGATATAACTTTCGCTTTCCACCGAGGGCGGACTCAGGGTGAACATTACTGTGGTCTCATCTCCTTTACTGGCTATTTCGAAGGAGCTGACAGATGGATTTACTTTCCAGCCGTCTGCAACCTTAAGTTCGACTTGTCCTTTCACCTGATCCGCATTGGCCCTTATGGTGACAGGAATCTGCCTCGGAGTTCCGTCTGCGAAAAGCATCACCTTATCTGTAAATCTGGAAGTCGCCTCCGGCAGGACATCAAAAGGCTCATATAACTCGCCTTTATCTGGTTTGGCTGTTTTGTATACTACTGGTTTACTTACAGATATGGCAGTTCCTTTAATCTTAAGATTAAAGGTAGCAAAAAAGGCCTTCGGGGTTTCTGGCTTCCCGATCAGGCTGGTGTCGGCAACCTTATACATTCCCAGGCTGCCTTTTTCTGATAACCAGTAAGGGGTTGTATTGGCCTGGTCCGAAGGTATTTTTAAATCGACTTCGAGGCTTATTTTTTTGTTTACTTCAAGTTGCTGTTCTTGAACCAGACTGTCTGTACGCGAGCCTGGAGTCAGGACAACAGAGGTCAGGGTCATTGGACTGTTACTTCTGTTAAGGGCTTCTATCTGGATTTTTTCAGTGCTGCCAGGATTGGTATAGGGAACGGTGGCCGCCGCCTCCAAATAGATGCCGGACACGGAGAGGATCAGGGCTGCAAGTTCTTTGGACTTCAGATCTTTCCAGTGGGCATCCTCCAGGCGTTGAACGAGCTTATATGCCTCGAGGAGCTGTGGCAGATGCACGGAAGGATCTGTAAAATTAAAATCGGCTTCTATGGCGTATAGAATTTTTCCGATCGCTTCGCCGCCGGCAACTCTTGACCAGCTGGTGTTGATCCCTTCAAAAAGTTCCCCGTCTTTAGGAAGATCGCCGCGAAGTAATTCTATATATTCATTTTCCGATCCACGGCTGTTCACCCGGCCAAACCCCTGACTGAGATGCTGGCTGCTGGCAAGGGAAGCAATTTCATTGTTGGAAAGACCCAGTATTGGATAATAGGTACCCACATCAAACCGAAGCATCTTGGATTTATCTGCTTTCTCAAAATTTTCCTCACTTCCGTAAAACCACCAGGATGTGTTGAAAAAGAGCCTTTTGGGCTGCCAAAGTTCCAATTCCGTGAGTTGCTCAGGATAAGAGGTCCTTTCATTGGCGAGCCCGAAAGCCTCCATACTCAGCATGGCTGAGGAGGTATGGTGACCATGGGTTTCCCCCGGACCTCTGTGGTCAAATCTGTTGATAATGACATCAGGTTTGAATTCGCGGATCACACGGATGACATCACCCAATACTGCTGCCTTGTCCCAGATTTTAAGTGTTTCATCCGGATGTTTTGAATATCCGAAATCGCTGGCCCTGGTAAAAAATTGCTCTCCTCCGTCAATTTTTCGGGCGGCCAGTAATTCCTGAGTACGTAACACTCCGAGTAATTCCCTTAGTTCGGGACCGATTAAATTTTGACCCCCGTCGCCCCTGGTAATTGATAAATAGCCGGTACGGGCCCTAACCTCATTGGAAAGATAGGAAATCAACCGCGTATTTTCATCATCCGGGTGGGCGGCGATATAAAGGGCGGTACCCAGAAAATTAAGTTTTTGGAGGGAGTGATAAACCTCAGACGAAGATAATTTTTGGGGAGCCTGGGCACTGCATACGGACAGACCGAGTAGTATTCCAGATAAGAATACCGATAATTTCCTCATCATGTCTTTGTTTTGTTGGTTCCCAAATATAGCAAGTTTACTCCCCTGCACTATATATTTACAACTTCTTTAACAACCTAGAGGGCGGCCGTATCCTCCAGGGTTTCGGTGTCCTTATACATCAGGGTCACAGGCTTTTGCATCATCAGATTATTGGGATAAGTGAGGAGTTCCCCGTTATCCTTTCGGAGATGTACATGAAATGCTTTGATGTCTTCAATGGTATAGGGTTCCTGAGATTCTATTTCCTTATCCAGTATCTTCACCCTGTCTCCGATCTTGAAAGGAAATGAAAAGAAAAGGATGACGCCTGCCGTCACATTGCTGAGGATAGACCAGTTGGCAAATAAGGCGACCCCAATTACGGTAAATACCGAGGTGAATAACAACCCCAGGTTCTTAAAATCAACCCCCCATATAAAGGACAATATTCCCACACCCAGCAGCGTGAGGGCAGCAGAAATATATTTGGTGATGAGAAGTGTACGGGCTTCGACTTTATTGCTCAGTTTGCCCACCCGGTGAACCGCCTTGGAACCGACATACTTAAAGATGAACAGGATGAATATGATGCTAAGCGTCCATAACAGGTCACTTCTGTGACTTGCAATAAAATTTTCCATATCAACTAAAGACCTAAACTGTCGCGCAAAAATACATCCTTATTTCCGTTTTGCCGCCAATATGCTGTTTTTAAAGTTTTCATTTTTATGGCCTTGGATGTAAGCATTTTGGCATTGGGGCCAAATCCGCTTTTTGCACTTTCAGACCATTTTTCAATGGGATATGGGAAGTCATTACCAAAGCTGATTTTCACGGTTCTCTCCAGGTCCGGATAGTTCAATTCGTAAGTTTTGAGATCCCCGGTGATAGAAACTTTTGCAATGACATCATAGGCCCTGAAGGGCAGGTGCGACAACCTTATATATTCCAGCGACGGCAGCATTGTAAAAGAACCGACAGGCAGATCCTCAGGGTTGATCCTGATCTTATTCCAGATCTCATCTTCCAATGCTGACTTTGGAAGAGCTACGCGCTGATCTCCTTCCTTTTCAAAGTAGGAGTGGGATTCAATTTCAAACTTTTCCCTGTTATTTAACTGGGTATAGACGTGACCACACCACTCCTGTACACTTAGAGATAGTTTTAGGGCATGCTGATCATCCTGTACTCCGTAAAAGGAACTTGTCATAATGGAGTAGGGATAGATACCGGTCAAAAAGTTTTTGGTGGTATTTAGTTTCAGGACAGGTGTGTTGTCTGCATGGTGTTCGTCTGCCTTCACCTGGGCCTTCTTCAGAAAGGGCTCAGTGACATAGATCAGGACAGCCTGCCCTTCCCTGATCTCTCCATACCTGGCTTGTTCCAGCTTATATGTGGTAAGCTCCGCATCGCCTGCATACCAATAGTCCCTGAAGGACTCTGATACTTGCCTTGCCTGTCGCTTGTTTGTGTTAGTTTCATCATTCATGGCCACCTTGCCTTCAGATTGAGCAGGGCCTTGCCTGCACGAGACCAGCGATATTGCTAACCCACTAATTATAAGACAGGAGGTAAATGGACTTTTATAGGATCTTGTCATCGGGATACCTGTTTGTTGTGTAATTCATTATTGGTAGCTGACTTAGCCACAGTGGGCCCATGATAATGGATCTGGTTAATAAAATTAAATACATCAGATTCTCAAAACTACCTAAAACGGGTCAAATGGCCATAGATGTTAACGTTTGATAAACCAAATGAGTAGGAAGGCCCATGACATTGAAATACGAGCCCTGTATTTCTTCGATCCCCGTCAGACCTATCCATTCCTGAATGCCATATCCCCCTGCCTTATCATAGGGCGAATAGGAATCGATATAATATTGGATTTCCGCGGCAGTCAGTGTCCGGAAACTTACCGTAGTCGTGGCATGTACGGTTTTTTGCCGGGCCATTGTGGTAAAACACACTGCAGTGATGACCTGGTGCCGGTCGCCTGAGAGTTCTGACAGCATTTTAAAGGCTTCCCTGGGATTTTCAGGTTTACCCAGGCAGTTCTCCTGATGCCAGACAATGGTATCGGAAGTGATCAGCAAGTCATTCCTGCCAAGAGTATTGTTAAATGCTTCGGCCTTCAGTTGTGCCAGATAGATGGGGATTTCCTCGGCCTTCAGCTGAGGCGGATATTCTTCAACAACTGGGCGAAGCTGAATTTCGAATGCAACTCCCAAATCCCTAAGAAATTGTTGCCTTCTCGGAGACCCGGATCCTAAAATGATTTTAAAGGAACTCAGCAAGAGTTTTAAGGGATCCTCAGTCATTGGCCGCGCTAAAGTTGTCATACCAGTCGCCGCGAACCTTGAGCACCTGCTCTATTACATCCCGTACACACCCATCCCCTCCGTTCCGGTGGGAAACATAGCGGCACACCGCCTTTACCTCCGGGACGGCATTCTGAGGGCAGCATGGGAGGCGGACCATGCGCAAGGGTGGAATATCCGGCAGATCATCCCCCATATATAATACCTCATCCGCATTGATGCCATGATCTCCCAGATAATTCATAAGCGGATCTTTTTTATGGTGCACCCCCAGATAAATATCGGTAACCCCAAGGCCTTCCAAACGGATTTTAACTCCCGGATTTGTACCCCCGCTGATGATGCAAACACGATATCCTTTTTGGACCGCCGTTTTGAGGGCGTACCCATCTTTGACGCTCATACTTCGAAGCAGTTCCCCTTCGGCAGTCACGAGGACCGATCCGTCAGTAAAAACTCCGTCCACATCAAACACAAAAGTGGTAATTTCTTTCAGATCTTCTTTATAACTCTGTTGCATTCCTTGTTTTTTGGTTTCGGTAATGGCTTACATTAATGGGATGCCAAACTTAATATTTTGTTCCATACCATCTGTTAACCAACGCAGTTCTGATCTGTAAAATAGATTTAAGACTTCTCCGCTATCTCATTTTTCGCCCGATATGCCCCGCTGATGCCTTTGGTAAAAAAGCGATATAATTTTCGGTACTCCTTGTTTTTAAGAAGGTTGAGTTGCATTGCCTGGGTTTTGCGATCGCCTCTTCTCGCAGGCCCCGTTTGCGCCTGTTCAGGAGTCATCTGATTAATTTTTGCTGCGGTTTCCTTGATCAACGGATGCAGGAGTTCAAAAGGCACGTTCTGTTCCACACAAATTTCCCTGGCTACAGAATAAAGGTGATTGGTGAAGTTATTGGAGAAAACAGCCGCAAGGTGCAGCGCCTGGCGCTGATGGTAGGTAACATGCCGGACATGGTCAGAGATGCTGGATGCCAACGAAGTGAGCAGATAAAGATCGTCCTGGTATTCTGCCTCAAGGCAGAAAGGAACCTCTCTTAAAGAAATTTTGCGACCGGCAGTAAATGTCTGAAGCGGATAGAGGGAACCCCTCCGTGCTTTGGCCGGGAGGATGGTAACGGGCATCGCTCCTGAGCAATGAACCAAAAATTTATCCTTAACATCAAATAACTCATCTACAGTAGATAAGACATCGTCATTTATAGCGATAATATAAATATCAGCAGCTGCAATATTTTTAGGATCCGAGGTAGTTTTAGTGGTATTGAAATAGGAGAGGGCTTGCTTTTTTCTTCCCATTACCTGCATCACGTTTACATCAACCGAAGTGCGGAAGGCATCAAATAAATTTCGGGCAACATTGCCGGTACCGATGATTACCATATTGGTCATATTTCAAAAATAGGGATATATTTCTGATAGGATATTTAAAATATTCGCTGGATTGTTTGCTGGAGTATGATAAACAATTGTCTTTTAGTATCACAGGCTGATTTATAAACTTCCATATCTCAGAAGATATCATCTCCTTGTGAAATCCCAATGGCCGGCAGGAATGTTAATTAGATCGTTGTTACTACAAAATACCTTAATTTTGCAGTCCTAAATGGAGTGGACACTGCTACAATGACCAGTACATTAAAAAAGTTTTTTTTCTCAACCCGTCTCATGGCCTTTCTTTTTATTGCATTTGCAACTGCAATGGCTTTCGGCACTTTTATAGAAAGCTGGTACAGTACTGATACTGCCAGAATATGGGTATACAACAGTTGGTGGTTTGAGGCGATTATGTTGTTGTTTGTCATTTGTTTTATAGGAAATATAGGTCGTTACCGGTTGTTGCGCCTTGAAAAATGGCCCGTTCTGACCCTTCATATTTCCTGGATACTCATCATCATAGGGGCATTTGTAACCCGTTATATCAGTTTTGAGGGAATGATGCCCATTCGCGAGGGAAATACGGAAAATGTCGTCTACTCCGACAAAACCTTTTTAACCGTATATGTGGATGGTGAGATAAACGGGGAACTCAAACGTAAACCGATGGAGGATGATCTTTTGGTGTCTCCTGAAGGTCTGCAATCTTCCCTACCCTGGAAGAGTGACTTTAACGACCAGCCCTTCACCGTCAGCTATGTCGATTTTATTGAAGGGGCGAAAGTGGGTCTTGTCCCGGATTCCAGTGGAAATAGGTATTTAAAGATTGTTGAGGCAGGAGACGGATCAAGGCACGAGCATTTTCTGGAGGATGGGAAGATAGCCAATATCCATAACATCCTTTTTTCTCTGAACAAACCCACAGAAGGTGCCATCAACCTGTTTGCC
Source organism: Muriicola sp. (assembly GCA_041744575.1). GTDB lineage: Bacteria > Bacteroidota > Bacteroidia > Flavobacteriales > Flavobacteriaceae > JTS-RE37. The sequence continues at coordinate 70,032 of JBGTKP010000046.1, read as the reverse complement.
TCAGATAGCACCTATCAGATTTCCTCACCCTTTGAAGGATCCTTTATGAGGATGGCCGACCAATTCAAAGGCAACGTGACCAAAGACAGCCTTCAGTCGCTCCAGCTTCGTTCCCTCTATTCCATTGGTGCCATGCAGTTTGTCATTCCTGACGAGCTTGTCCCGGGAAAATTTGGAGTCGTCCGTGTGCCTGAGTCAGAACGCACTGACGCCACCCAGGATGCCTTGATCCTTGACGTGTCCTCCAATGGAGAGACCGTAAGGAAGGAAGTGATCGGCGGCAAGGGACCTGCAGATTTTAGTGAAAAATTTTCCTTGGGCGGTCTTGATTTCAGTTTGCGGTACGGATCAAAAGTCTATGAATTGCCCTTCAGTATCCGGTTGTCCGATTTTATCGCAGAAAAATACCCCGGTACTGAGAACGGGTACGCCTCTTTTATGAGCAGGATTACAGTAGAAGATGACAAGCCCTTTGACTATGATATTTACATGAATCATGTGCTGGACCACAAGGGTTACCGTTTTTTTCAGGCCAGCTTCGATCCTGATGAACGCGGGACGATCCTTTCTGTAAATCACGATTTCTTTGGAACCTGGATTACCTACATTGGTTATTTCCTCCTTTATATGGGCCTGATGGGAATTATGTTCTTTGGCAAAACAAGGTTCAAAGACCTGGGAGCAGCACTCGAAAAATTAAAAACACAAAAACAGGCACTCAGCATTATTGCCATGTTGTCAGGATCTCTCGCCATTTATGGCCAGGAAGTTCCAGCCGATGATCACCTTCATCTGGAACCGCCCACAAGTGAACAGGTTGATTCCATTCTCCGATCCACCATAGTATCTGAGGAACACGCATCCAAATTTGGAGAATTGGTCATACAGGATGATGAAGGCAGGATGAAACCTGTCAACACATTTGCTTCTGAATTACTGAGAAAGTTAAGCCTGAAAAGTGAGTTCAGGTCTTTAAATGCGGATCAGGTGTTCATCTCGATGATGCTGAACCCCGCACTTTGGTATAATATGGAATTTATTTCCCTGGACAAGAAAGGTCAGAACGACAGTATCCGTAAGATCATTGGGGTTCCACCGTCAAAGCAGCTGATCAAAGCGACCGACTTTTTCGATGCCAAGGGACAGAACAAGCTTGGGCCCTATCTTCAGGAGGCCTTTGCCACAACCAACCCTAACAAATTCCAGCAGGATTTTAAGGATGCCTATTTCAGGTTAAGCTTGTTGGACAGAGCTTTGAGCGGGGAGATCGTCAAAATTTTTCCATTGCTTGATGATGAAAATAATAAGTGGATCTCTTCCACAGAATACAGAACCGGCGCATTTCCGGTTACTGATTCCCTCTATGCCAATTTTATCAAAAATTCCATCCCATACTATTTGATTTCCCTGCAAAGGGCAATCCCCAGCGGAGATTACTCAGAAGCCGAACGATTGTTGGCCGCTTTTCATCAGAATCAGAAGAACCATGGTAGTGAAGTACTGCCATCTGCCGGCAAGGTCAAGACTGAGGTCTTCTATAACCGTCTTGATATTTTTAACCGGCTCTATAAATTTTATGCCATGGTGGGAGTTTTCATGTTCATCATCCTGGTACTCCGGATTTTCAGGGATCGGGAAATCTGGCGGGTGGCAACCTACTTCTTGAAAGGTACAGTAATCGTCCTTTTTATATGGCATACTGCCGGGTTATTGCTTCGCTGGTATATCTCCGGACATGCCCCGTGGAGTGATGCTTATGAAAGTATATTATATGTCTCGTGGGCTACTCTGGGCATGGGCCTGCTGTTCAGCAGAAAGAGTGAAATGACCATCGCAGCCACCACCTTTGTGACTTCCATGTTATTGTGGATCGCACATCAGAATTGGGTAGATCCGTCTATTGGGAATCTGGTACCCGTCCTGGACAGTTACTGGCTGATGGTCCATGTGGCGGTTATTGTCGCCAGCTACGGTCCACTGACTGTAGGGATGATTTTGGGAATTGTCTCCCTGCTCTTAATACTTCTTACGAGCAAAACAAATAAGATCCGGATGGAGTACACCCTGAAGGAACTTACTATTGTCACTGAACTTACACTTACTGTGGGGTTGATTATGCTCACCATCGGGAACTTCCTGGGCGGACAATGGGCAAATGAAAGCTGGGGTCGTTACTGGGGCTGGGATCCCAAGGAAACCTGGGCGCTGATCTCTATTATGGTATATGCCTTTGTGATTCATACCAGGCTGGTTCCCGGATTGCGCGGCAAATGGACTTTTAATTTCCTTAGCATTGTCGCATTCGGAAGTATCATGATGACCTATTTTGGAGTTAACTTTTACCTGGTCGGATTACATAGCTATGCCAGCGGGGCTCAAGTGATCACACCCACATTTATATGGTATGTGGTCCTGGGTGTAGTCCTGCTGGGAGGATTAAGCTACTGGAGGTACCGTGTGCATTATAAGTAGAATACCCGCTTTTTCAGGGCTTACCACCATTTTGGGTCAGATCTGAAAGACAAAAACTGTCCAGGGAAGGAACCATACCGCCACTGATCATATTAATCAGTCCTTCTCCGGTTTCAGCGGTCCAGAACATAAGGCAATCTTCTTCAGTACAATGCCTGCCATGCGCAGTATCCTGGTGAGGACTGGTCAGCGGGGTCCCCGCATTCACCAACCCGAGCAAGTGTCCAAATTCATGTTGTAACACAGTGGTTTCAAGTATTGATGTGGAAGGTGCCAGAGGCTGCCCGCTAAACTTTCGGATGGTTTCTCCAAAAACGGCAAAGGAGGTATTTCTGTAGGCAACACCCAATACAGAACCTTCCGCTGTATTTTCAGAATAGTCGCCGTCTATAAAAATACCGAATACCGCTATTTCCGTATCCATATTGTAATCAGTTCTTATAGCATCCTCAAGTTCTTTCAGATCGGCTACCGATGATTTTGCCCTTCCGGGTGATGCCATCTCCCTTAACTCAATGGTGATCCCCTGAGGCTTATTTAGGCGTGCGGTTAAAAAGTTTTCAAAAGCAGTGACAGTGGCAGGAGCAGGGGCTAACCCATCGACATACAACAACTCCACCTTTAATTGTTGGAAAGATGGGTCATTCAGCAAATCGGCTGCAGAATCCCCAACCCTGCCCTTGTTGGCTTCGGTTGCCTTAGGATTCTCAGGATCTCCGATGCCATCGCCCGAAGTTGAACAGGCCAGGCAACAGCACAGGCATAGAGTAAGCACGTTTTTTAAAATTCTATCCATCATTACTGGCATTAACGGACTGCAATGGAATTACAACCCTCACATACTAACGCACGCTCCCTTGGTTTATTTGCGGCAGATGGAAAAGTAACACGGAGGTGTGTCGTTGATTTGTGTTCCCGGTTCACTTATTTGGGGCTGGCGGGCTGAACCTCTGTCAATAGGGCTTCCTGATTCAGGCTATTTTTTGTTACTTTAGGAGCTCAATAAAATTAGATATGGAGAGTAAGCAAGGCATCAACACCATCTGTACACATACCGGGGAATTGGAGGACATCCTTCACAAGGGGTCCGTATCCCCGCTCTATATGGGTACAGCGTACGCTTTTGAAGATGTGGATATTAAACGCTATCCCAGGTATTTTAATACCCCCAACCAGGTGGGTTTGTCTGAGAAAATCGCCTCCCTGGAACATGCGGAAACCGCAATGATTTTCGGTAGTGGCATGGCAGCCATCAGCACCTCCCTGCTGGCATACCTCAACGCCGGCGACCATGTGGTACTGCAGCAACACCTCTATGGCGGTACCTATAACCTGGTAACCTCACAATTTGAAAAGTACGGTATCAGTTACTCATTTACAGACGGCCTGGAACCTAAAGATTTTGAAAAGGAGCTGCGTGAGACTACCCGAGTCATTTATATTGAAACTCCCTCCAATCCATTGCTCACTATTACGGACCTGGCAGCGGTCAGCCGGATCGCCAGGAAGAAGGGGATAATCACATTGATTGACAACACCTTTGCCAGCCCTGTCAACCAGAATCCAATCGAATTTGGCATTGACGTGGTGATCCACAGTGCCACAAAATACATGGGCGGGCATTCGGATATCCTTGCGGGTGCTGTTGCGACCTCAGAAAAGCTGATGCAACCCATTTCGGATCTTGCCAGAGACCTGGGAGGAAGTTTAAGTGATTACACGGTCTGGCTGCTGGAACGAAGTATGAAAACCATGGGTATCAGGGTGAAGGCACAGAATGAAAATGCATTGCGGATGGCCCAATATCTGGAGGAAAATGAAGATATAGCCCGGGTGTATTATCCCGGACTGCCATCACATCCGGATCATGAGCTGGCCAAAGCACAGATGCGGGGCTTTGGAGGAATGCTTTCCTTTGAACTCGATTCCCGGTTTGACGCTTCGGAATTTCAGAAGGCGCTTCGGCTGATCAAAGCTGTCATGAGTCTTGCAGGGGTAGAAAGTACGGTTCTGTCCCCGGCCCTGACCTCTCATTCCCTTTTATCTGCTGATGAACGTCTAAGGCAGGGCATCTCCGATGGGCTTATTCGCTTTTCTCTGGGGATAGAAGAAGTGGAGGATCTGGTAGCCGATATTGAACAGGCCCTCAATAAAACAAGGAAACACTCGATGGCTAACGTTAAATAAACTAGAATCCTTTCTAAAACAAACCGACTGTACGGGTAAAGGCTTTTTAAGCTAATAAATCGGCCATCGTTTTCACAGACTCAAGTAAATGAAATTAGACATACTCGTATTTGGTGCCCATCCGGATGATGCTGAATTAGGGGCAGGCGCAACTATCGCAAAGGAAATTGCCAATGGAAAAAAGGTCGGGATTATTGATCTGACCAGGGGCGAACTGGGCACACGCGGCACAGTTACAATCAGGGAAAAGGAGGCCATGGAAGCGTCTGCCATTCTGGGGCTGTCACTTCGCGAAAATCTTGGATTCAGCGATGGTTTCCTTGTGAATGATAAACAGCACCAGTTGGTTCTCATTGAGGTTTTGAGGAAATTCAGGCCGGATATTGTATTGTGCAATGCGATTGAAGACCGTCATATAGACCATGCAAAAGCAGCAGTTTTGGTGAGTGATGCATGTTTTCTAAGCGGTCTTGTAAAAATAGAAACTACGGTGACAGGGAAAGGCCTGCCCCAGGAGCCCTGGAGACCGCGCCAGGTATATCATTACATTCAGTGGAAGAATCTGGAGCCCGACTTTATAGTGGATGTATCCGGCCATATTGAAACCAAAATGAAGGCAATTGCGGCCTATGCCTCTCAATTCTATGACCCTGCAAGTACAGCGCCGGAAACGCCGATCAGCAGTAAGAACTTTACAGAGAGTGTGGCTTACCGTGCCCGCGACCTTGGTCGGCTGGTCGGGGTGGAATATGGCGAGGGATTTACGGTGGAAAGATGTATTGCTGTGGACAGGCTGGGGTCTATCTTCTAGCTGGCCTTACTGTATTCCTTCTGACCCTTTGGCAAAGTGAAATAGAAGGTTGTGCCTTTTCTTGGAATACTGTCTACCCAGATGTCACCGTTGTTTTTCTTTACCATTTCCACACACAGTGACAATCCGAGACCGGTTCCTTTTTCATTATTTGTTCCATAGGTGGTGAAGCCCGAATTCTTTTTAAACAGCCTATCCTGGGTCGATTTATCCATCCCTATTCCGGTATCCCTGATTTGGATCTCCCAATGCTTGTTCTTCTCAAAAGCGCCTATAGTCACCATCCCATTTTCCGGGGTAAATTTGAGGGCATTACTCAACAGGTTCCGGACCACAATGTCTATTTGGTTGCCATCAACCCATGTAATGGTGTTTGAAGGCATTTCGCTGACAATTCTGATCGATTTTTTCTTGGCAATTTCAGATAGTAACTTAATATTCTCATCAACAAGTGATTCAAGAGGAACCAGTGACGGTTTGGTAACGGAGCCGTTCATTTGTGTATATCCCCACGAAAGCAGGTTATTGAGCGTAAAGGAAATATGTCCTACATCATCCCTCAACTTGGGCATAAATTCAAGGAATTCAGTTTTCCCGATCTCTCCGTCCATAAACATGTTGAGAAGACCGTGCAATGCGGCAATGGGTCCTCTGAGATCATGCCCGATAATAGAGAACAACTTGGTCTTGGTCTCGCTGCTTTCACTTAATTCCTCCTCTCTTTTTTCCAGAATTTCCTTCTTGGCCTTCAATTCTGTGTTCAATCGCTTTTGTATCTTCTGACTCCTGTGCACCAGGATGGTAATTACCATAAATATGAATAGAATGCTCAGGGCAATCTTTATATAATTTTCTTGTTTTGCCAATGCCAGTTCGTTTTCCTTGATCAGCACCTGCTTCTGCTTATCGTACTCCATCTTTGTCTTTAACAGAACGAGGCTTTTGTTATTATCATTTCTCGCGAGGGTATCGGCAATATTACGGAACACTTCATGGTACTCCAGAGCTGTGTTATAATCCCGTCTGCTCTTGTATATTTTGTAGAGGGTTTCTGCACATTTTTTCATGCCTTCCATAAATTGGATTTCCTTGGAGATCTCATAAGCTTCCAGGGCAAACTTTTGGGACAGCTCATCCTGACCCTGACCGAGGTAGGCTTCCGCCATACCATTGAACAGGTCCAATTTACCCCTGTCATCACTTAGTTTGGCATGTAACATTTCACTCTGGTTGTACCAGTGCAAAGCCCACTTATATTTCTTTTCCTTAAGATACACCTTGCCTTTAATTTCATAGGCAAAGGCGAGCCAGTCTAAAATGGCATCCCTTTCAAAAACTTTTATACTCTGGTTGATATTGAACATGGCGTAGTCCAGTTGCCCCTTGTCAGCATAGACTGAAGCCAGATTGCTCATGGTCTCTGAACTGAAAACATCATCCCCCACCTGTTCATTAATTTTCTTTACTTTCACAAAGAATTCAAGTGCCTGGGTATAGTCTTTCTGAGATGCGTATAAGTTGGCGATATTTTCATTGATAATGGAAAGCATGCGTTTATTTTTTGCTGCCTCTGCAAGCTCAATGGCATCCAGATAAGTATTCAGGGCTTTGGCATAATCTCCCTGATATCCATATTCCGTCCCCAGATCATTGAGCGTTCTCAGGATCAATTCATTGTTTTTAATCTCTCCGGCGATTTCAGAAGACCTCCAATAATAATTGATGGCCTTGGAATTGTCACCCTTATCAGAATAATAATCACCCATCCGCATGAAGGAAATGCTCTCTCCTTTTTTATATCCGGATTGTACACTGTGTTTTAATGCCTGTTTGGCCAGTAGGAGCAAGCTGTCAGAATGATAAAAACGAAGTTTGTGACCAAGCTCATTGAGCAGATCAATGTAAATGGTATCCTTTGAATTGAAATGCTGTTCTGACCGCAATTCGTCAATACTGTTTTCCAGCCTCATTCGCTCCGTGTCCTGGGCAAGGGCGGGTAAAAATGCATAGATACCAGCCACTAAAAAAAGCAAGGCTTTCTTAATGGACGAGGGTAGGGGTTTCAAGCAGGCTTTTACCGATGACATTTATATGCGCAACTTAGTCAATCAATAAAATTAGAATTAAGGCAGAAGGCAATCTAATTTATGTTGTGAAACGCGGATTTTTGTGTGTTTCAGCGATACCGAGGTGTATTTTATCGATGGTTTTCAGAAAATGTGGGTGTTTTTGAAGGCTGTAATCTCCTTTCCCTATTTTTCAGGTGACTGTTGTTAAATATCCGAGGTTTTATTTTGATCCAATGGGCAAAAAAAAGTAACTTTGCCATCGCTTATACATGGTGGTTGTAGCTCAGTTGGTTAGAGCATCGGTTTGTGGTACCGAGGGTCGCCGGTTCGAACCCGGTCTTCCACCCAGGAAGTAATGAGAAAGGTCTCGCCCGCAGGGGTGGGACCTTTTTGATGGACAAAGTTCGAATGGATAGCAGTTTTTTTGCAGGCAAAGCATCTATCAGGGAATAGCCCCCTTTCAGACCGGGACATTCATAAAACAATATTGTTCATGTGCCCATGAAGATAAAGGAATCTCTCTTTTTTATTGAACGGATAAGTCAAAACCGTAGCGTTGGCGGCATACCTGTCTGAAAATGGCTGCCGGGGCTTACTGACCTGACGGGTAATTATTTGGCCATTTTGTCAACGACAATCCTTTTATCTCTGTTGGCAAGTTCCCAGGCAGTGTGGAAAATAAGACGTGTTCTGTTCTGCAGCAGATCATAGTTGATCTTGTCAGGAGTATCGCCCGGACGGTGATAGTCTTCATGTGTTCCGTTAAAATAGAAGATGATGGGAATGTTGTTTTTTGCAAAATTATAATGATCGCTTCGGTAATAGAAACGATTAGGGTCATTTTCATCATTGTAGGTATAGTCCAGTTCCAGATTGGCGTAGGTTTTATTCACATCTTCCGAGAGTTTGTGCAATTCCGTACTTAGTTTATCCGATCCAATAAGATAAATATAATTGCGGCCTCCGGATCTTTTTGGATCCATTCGGCCGATCATATCAATGTTAAGGTTGGCAACCGTCTTGGCCAGGGGTACGATCGGTTCCACGTCGGTATAATACTGAGACCCCAACAAGCCGTTTTCCTCCCCTGTAACATGTAGAAAAATAATGGATCTCTTAGGGCCTTTCCCGGCTTCTGATGCTTTCTTAAATGCTTGCGCAATTTCGAGCATAGCTACTGTGCCCGAACCATCGTCATCGGCGCCATTGTTGATCTTCCCGTCAGCGTTCACCCCAATATGGTCCAGATGCGATGAAATGATGATGTATTCTTCAGGTTTTTCAGTGCCTTTTATAATGGCTGCCACATTTTGTGTTTCAATCGCCTTATTCGCGCTTTCAATGTTAAACTTTATCCCCGTATTCAGGATTTTTGCAACATTTTCCTTGTCAATATCCGGATAAATTTCACGCGTCATGGCATTGGACATCACCACAAATGCAGGGTTGCCTTCCGATGCCTTGATTGACATGGCTCCATTTTCCGATGATTTCAGGTAGTCATAATAGTTTTTATAGCGTGCGTAGTTGGCAGGGTCGTAATACAACACCCCAGCTGCTCCTTTTTCCAAAGCCAGTTCGGTCCTCTTTTCAATGGCATCCGCCATACTGCTCCAAATGGATGTTTCCGAAGTTCCGGAAATTGCATAGGTCCCGTCTGTGTTTAAAGGTTCCCCGAATTTCATCATCAGAACATTGCCGGAGGTATTCAGTCCTTTGTAGTCGGAATAGGCACTTTCTTCAATACCAAATGCCGCATAGGTGATCTTGTCAAACGAACCACCTGCTTCTCCGAATGAAAGGAAATCCTCCCCGTTCCTATAAGTTTTGCCGTTGATTTCAATCGTGCCGGTAGGTAATTGGGTCATTTCCAAAGGAACGGATTGAAAATAGTCGCCGTCTTTTTTGGCGGCAGGAACTTTCAGGGCACGGTATTGCTCCCGGAGGTATTCTACTGCTTTTCTCTGGCCTTCAGTCCCGGTCTTCCTGCCCTCAAATTCATCGGATGCATAGGTATAAAGATGCTCTTTGAGTTCTGCTTCCGTAATGGTGGCGGCTAAAGAAGTAACCGAAACTGCTGCATCCGCATTGACCGGTTGTTCCGATACAGTTTGTTGTGATGAATTGCAAGAGGCGAGGATGGCAATAGCTCCCAGAAGTAATATCTTCATATTTAAAGCGATAATTTATCAAAATCAACCAAAAATAGTGAAAAGAAAATAAAGGCAGTTGCGTCCGGGAGATTATTCAGATTGTTCCGGGACCGACCTCACCTGTGGCACAATTCAGGGAGAAGAATTAGGATGCATGGATTTGAAATAAGCTGTAGGCGTGATACCCTTGAGGCTCTTGAATTTGCGGTTGAAATTAGAGACTGAGTGGAAGCCCGACATTTCTGCTATCTCAGAAATTGACACATCTCTGTTGCCTGAAAGCAACTGGCAGGCATGCTCAATTCTGAGTTCAATCAGGAACTGGAAAAAAGTCTTGTTGGTGCGTTGCCTGAAAAAGCGGCAGAAAGCCCCGGTTGACATATTGGCGAGGTCACCCATCGACTTTAATGAAATATCCCTGTCAAAATTCCGGATAACATAATCAAAAACGACCTGCATCCGGTTGCCTTCGTTTGGCGCAACCCTGTTGGGGAAGATAAAACCTGTAAGGACTCTGGACTCCGCCTGTTCTATTTTAACCAAAAGTCGCAGCAGCAATAATATTCTGTCCACCCCTGAATTTCTGTTCAGACACTGGAGCATTCGCATCAAATGCCTCCTGTTGGAACAGAGGAGAAACCCGGCCTCGGATCTGTCAAAAAACCGACGTAACTGTTCCATCTCAGGCAAATCAAAAAATCCTTCGCCGAAGGAGGATCGGGTAAAAAACAGGGAAATCATATGTGAAGGTTGTGAAGAAGGGTTGCTCTGAAATACATGGGGACAGGTACGGCCAATCACCACGATATCCCCGGGTCCATAAGGATGAATGCTATCCGCAACCAGCAGTTTGCCGGATCCCTGAAGAATCCCGCTGATCTGAATCTCTTCGTGCTGGTGCAGACGGTCATAAAATGCTGCGGTATGATCAACCTGTACCATCAGGCTTTGTTGCAGTGGTTTTGGAATTTTAAAAGGATGAACTTTCATCAAAAATTGGCTTAGGATACCTTAAAATTAAACTTTCTGAAAGAAAATAGGTTAATATAGTATCAATTGTGGCGAAAAATAGATGGAGGAATCGCTCCAGGGATTTGTACTTTTATCCTCTAAATAAATGCATATGTCAGTCAAATGGGAGGGGGTTATGCCCGCAGTTACTACGAAATTTACAGCATCGGATGAACTGGATTTTACCATGTTCCGGACCAACATCGAAGCGCAGCTGGAGGCCGGGGTACATGGGATCATTCTTGGAGGTACCCTGGGTGAAGCCAGTACCCTCAGCGAGACGGAAAAAAATTCTCTGCTTGCCGAAACACTGACCATCTGTCAGGGGAGGGTGCCAGTGATAATGAATATCGCGGAACAGTCCACAAAAAGCGCGGTGGCAGCAGCAGTCGCTGCACAAAAAAACGGGGCAGCCGGCCTTATGATGTTACCCCCAATGAGATATAAGGCCAGTCAGCTTGAAACGCTCACTTACTTTAAGACGATTGCGACCAGCACCGACCTGCCCGTTATGATCTACAATAACCCTATTGATTATGGGATAGAAGTTACATTGGATATGTTTGAAAGCCTGCTCGAAATTGATACCATCCAGGCCGTAAAGGAGTCGACAAGGGATGTGTCGAACATTACCAGGATGCGGAACCGCTTCGGGGACCGCCTGAAAATACTGTGTGGGGTTGATACACTGGCCCTGGAGAGTCTGTTAATAGGTGCTGACGGATGGGTGGCAGGACTTGTCTGTGCCTTTCCTGCAGAAACAGTTGCCATTTTTGAACTGGCCGCTGCGGGCAGAATTAAGGAAGCCATTGAGATCTATCGCTGGTTCATGCCTTTGTTAGAATTGGATATTGATCCGCGCCTGGTACAGAACATCAAGCTGGCGGAAACCAGCACAGGGCTGGGGACGGAATTCGTCCGGCCTCCAAGACTTCCCCTTTCCGGGCCTCGCAGGGATGAGGTGCTTGCCATTATTACAAAGGCATTAAAAAGCCGTCCGGAATTACCTCACTATAAGGCAACTTATGCTTAAATTTATCGGATGATACATGGAAAAAACAGCATTGGGAAAAGAACATCAGCCAAGGGAAATACCACCTACCAGACCTATAATCCCATCCTGAATGAAGCGAATAAAAACTTATTTTATGAGGCAACTTCAGGGGAAATAGATGAAGCGGTGAAGCTGGCCACCAAAGCGTTTGAAACATATTCCAAAGTTCCTGCCGGAGTAAAGTCACAGTTTCTGGAATCTATCGCGGAGGAAATCCTGGCCCTGGGAGAGCCGCTACTTGATATGTACTGTTCGGAATCGGGATTGCCAAAAGGGCGTGCGACCGGAGAAAGAGGGAGAACAGTAGCTCAGCTACGCGCATTTGCCGCGCAGGTGCGTCTGGGGAACTGGGTGGAAGCAATCATTGACACGGCAGATCCGACAAGGGAACCCTCACCCAAACCCGATATCCGGAAAATGATGGTGCCTCACGGACCCGTTGCAGTCTTTGGCGCGAGTAATTTCCCTTTTGCCTTTTCAACCGCCGGAGGGGATACGGCCTCTGCCCTGGCCGCCGGTTGCCCCGTCATTGTTAAAGGCCATCCGATGCATTCCGGTACTGGCGAAATGGTGTCCTCTGCCATCCTGAGGGCGGCGGATCATACTGGGATGCCGGAAGGTGTCTTCTCCAATCTGAACGGAAAAGGGACAAATGTAGGGGAACTTTTGGTGCAGCACCCAGGCATTAAAGCCGTGGGGTTTACCGGTAGTACAAAGGGCGGCCTGGCCTTGGGTAAGATAGCCGCAGCGCGAAAGGAACCCATTACTGTTTTTGCCGAAATGGGGAGTGTCAATCCGGTGGTGCTCTTGCCGGAAGCCCTGAAAAAAAGTGGCCGTGAGTGGGCAAGATCCATCGCAGGTTCAATTACCCTGGGTGCCGGTCAGTTTTGTACCAATCCCGGGTTGTTATTCGGGCTGAAGGGACCTTCACTGTCTGATTTCTCTGAGATGTTGACTGATGAATTGAACCGCCTTGATCCTTCAAGCATGCTTCATCCGGATATCCACTCGGCCTACGAAACCAACAGGCAGTCAGCCAAAGGTCAAAAAGAGACAACCATTGTCGTGGAATACGCCCCGGAGATTCGAGCGAATGAAGGCAGACCAACCATTCTGTCGGTTTCTGGAGCCGACTTTCTAAGCAACCCCCAACTACACAAAGAGGTCTTTGGCCCCTTTTCACTCGTCGTCGAATGTAAGGACAAGAAAGAACTTGAAGCGATTTTATCCGGAGTGGAAGGCCAGTTGACTGGAACAATCATCGCTTCGGATCATGAAATCGAAAATTATACAAGCACGGTTGACACCCTTCTCGGCAGAGTGGGGAGAATTATTTACAACGGTGTTCCTACCGGAGTTGAAGTCTGTGCTGCAATGCATCACGGCGGCCCTTACCCTGCTACCTCAGACAGCAGGTTTACCTCCGTGGGCCTGGATGCCATAAAGCGATGGGTGCGTCCCATGTGTTATCAGGACTGGCCGGATTTTTTGCTACCTCCGGAATTGAAGAATGCCAACCCGTTGAGGATTCTCAGAAGGGTGAACAATCAGCACACGGATCAACCCTTGTAATTTCCTCTATCATGCATTATTTCAGGATACTTTTGATGGTCGCTGTTCTCTCTTTGTCGTGTGCCTGTATAATGGAAACCTCCGGCACTGCCTCTGAGGAGATTCACAACATAGTTGAAGACTACGAGGATTATGAGGCATTCGATAAAAAAGCCTATCCTTTGGGTCTCTTTACCAGGAAGCGTTACCAAAAGGACGCTGAATTTGCCAGGCAAAAACTTGATCAACTTGAGAATATTGTAATCGCTGATCTCAACGACACCGACAGGATATCAACTACACTTCTGAAATTTATACTGCAGGAGCAGATTGACTTTTACGATTATGAAGGCTTTCTCAATCCCCTGCTTTCAGATTCAGGATTTCAAAGTGATCTCCCTTATATCGTGCGCCCTCTGACCGATGCCGGCCAGGCGAAAGAATACCTTAATAAATTAAATGCCATTCCTGTATTTGTCGACCAACATATAGCCAACCTGCGGGAAGGAATAAAAAAAGGACGCACCCAGCCAAAAGTGATCTTTAACGGCTATGAAGGCTCATATAATGATCATATTGTAAGTGATTATAAGACAAGCTATTTTTATTCTCCATTTAATGAATTACCTGAAACAATAACAGGAGTAGTAAAGGACTCGATCCTCAAGGCCGCTCAGATCGCAGTGGAAGAACATGTGATTGCCGAATTTAAGCGTATCAGGGATTTTTTTGAAACAGAATACCTTCCGAATGCCAGGACCACACTTGGCATCTCTGAGACCCATGGCGGTTCGGCCTATTACCAGAACAGGATCAATTACTATACCACCAGTTCAAAATATACTGCCGCTTCCATCCACGAAATAGGATTAAAGGAAGTGGCCAGGATCCATGCCAAAATGGACAGTATTATCAGGGAACTTGATTACTCCGGGAATTTTTCTGACTTCCTGAAATTTTTAAGGACAGACAGCCGATTCTATGCGTCCGCCCCGGAGGAGCTACTCAGATATGCCAGGGATATCGCAAAACGTTCTGATGCGCAATTACCCAGATTTTTCCATACCCTCCCGAGAAAACCCTATGGGGTGGCCCCTGTCCCGGCATCCATTGCCCCGAAGTACACCGGGGGGCGCTACGTTGGGACTGAAGCCGAAAGTACAGATCCTGGGTATTACTGGGTAAACACCTATGATCTTCCCAGCAGGCCTCTTTATACACTTCCTGCCCTTACAGTACATGAAGCGGTTCCCGGGCACCATCTTCAGGGTGCCCTGAATCTGGAATTGGGCGATAGCATCCCACAATTCAGAAAGGACCTCTATATTTCGGCCTTTGGCGAGGGCTGGGGTCTCTACACGGAATTTCTCGCAGATGAAATGGGAATTTATACCACGCCTTACGAATATTTTGGCCAGCTGACCTATGAAATGTGGCGGGCCTGCAGGTTGGTTGTGGATACAGGGATCCATGCTAAGGGATGGACACGCGAGCAGGTGGTTGACTATATGGCCGAAAATACCGCTTTGTCCCTGCACGAGATCAATACGGAAACTGATCGTTACATCTCGTGGCCCGGCCAGGCTTTGAGTTATAAGATCGGGGAGCTGAAGATACGGGAATTAAGAAAGCGGGCCGAACACCGTCTTGGGTCCCGATTCAATATCAGGGATTTTCATGAAACCGTTCTTGAACAGGGGACGGTAACCCTGGCCATCCTGGAAGAACGGGTGGATGCTTATATAGACAGGGTAAGTCATGGCGAATAAGCATAGCTTTACTTGTATCGATGCGCATACCTGCGGTAATCCGGTGCGGTTGGTCACAAGCGGAGGTCCTGACCTGGCCGGGAGGACCATGAGTGAGAAGCGGCAGCACTTCCTCAGGGAATTTGACTGGATCCGCAAAGGCCTGATGTTTGAACCGCGCGGTCACGACATGATGAGTGGCAGCATTTTATATCCTCCTGCAGATCCGGCCAATGATATTGGCGTCCTCTTTATTGAAACAAGCGGTTGCCTTCCCATGTGCGGTCATGGAACTATTGGAACCGTGACGATCGCGCTGGAAGAGGGCCTTGTTATCCCAAAAACACCCGGAAAACTCAGGTTGGAAACCCCCGCAGGTTTCGTGGACGTAAGTTATCAGATGGATGGTTCGAAGGTGGCCTGGGTGAAATTGACCAACGTCAAGTCGTTTCTTGCTGCCAGCGATCTCAGGATAGAGAGTAGTGTTTTGGGAGAACTATCCTTTGATGTCGCCTATGGCGGGAATTTTTATGCGATCATTGACGTCCAGAAAAATTTTGAGGGCATACTGGCCTATAAAGCCGCGGACCTGATCCGATTCAGTCAGCAGATCCGGCAGCGGATCCATCTGGAATATCCCGGAAAATTTATTCACCCGGAAGACGCAACTATTCATGGCGTAAGCCATATCCTTTGGGGAGGGGACACTCCACCTTCGAATGCAACTGCCGTAAATGCGGTATTCTACGGAGATAAGGCAATCGATCGCTCGCCTTGTGGTACGGGTACCTCCGCCAGAATGGCACAATGGTATGCCCAGGGAAAATTATCCCTGCAAGAGGATTTTATTCATGAAAGCATCATAGGCTCCCGATTTGTCGGCCGCGTAGAGGAAGTGACGGAACTGAAAGGGCATCAGGCCATCATCCCAAGTGTCAGGGGCTGGGCAAGGATATATGGACATAATACCATTACGATAGATGAGGAAGATCCTTATGCTTTTGGATTTCAGGTATTATAGAAAGCTAATTCTGCAAAGGACTATCGCAAAATCATTCAGATACTCCCGTAATTCTCAAGGATCATTCTGTCCGTTTCCTGTCTGGATTTAAAAACCTCAAAAGTGCGCCCCTGGGTACGTTGTGCCCCGAGAGAATTTGCATATTTGGCCGCTCTTATATAGTCGCCCGGATCCTCCAGCAGGCCGTACCCCAGCCCTCCGGCAAAGGAATCCCCGCATCCTGTGGTGTCAACTACCTTATCCACCCAAATCGATTTTACGATCTCATGATGTACCTTGCCTCCTTTCAGATAAAAGACGGCGCTTCCCTTTTCATCAAGAGTCACAATCAGACATTTTATGCCGTTTTTTAAAACATGTTCGGCGAGCTGCGGCAAATGTTCCGTACTCTCTCCTTCAAAACCTTTCAGGTCTTCAGGCTGGTACTCTTTCTCAAACCAGCAACACCTGGATTCTTCAAGATTCATCTTAAGAACGTCGATGTACGGCAGCCACTGATCACGATCAATCCAGAATTTGATAAGGCGGTCTCCCATGATGGTTGTAGTATTCGTCGGTCCATGTGCATCAAAAATGATGATCCCTTTACTATTCTGCCGGATATATTTAAGGGTCTCCAACGGCACTTCATAGTCCGTAATCGGAACACAAACAAATACATCACAATGAAGAAGTGCCGTCAGGTTTTCGGGTACAATTGGATTCATAAACCCGGTCTGTTTTTCCAGTCGGTTATTCTGATCAACAAACCTGAGTTGTATCACATCGCCCTGGTCTGCTGCGGAGGAGATATGTGCAACACTTATGTTCTTGTAAGGATTCAGGATTTCTTTGATAGGCATTTCATCTACCTGCCGGACATGCGAGACCAGGTACACCGTTCCATCTTCACCCAACAAATTAGCCAGACCGATGGCAGTATGCGTCGCACAACCGTATTTTTCAATGACCTCCCCGTAATGCGTTGTAATGTGATCCCTGGGAATCGGACCTAAAACGGCAATATTGTAATTCGGCATGCTTGTGAATATTAAAAGTTGAGATAGTCTCAAGATAAAGAAAACTAGGTAAATCTAAGGTATTTGTGGGGAATATTATGACATCCCGGTGACACGGAGCCAGGAAGCCAATCGCCCGGGTGTTCTCCAGGACTCAGGCCCGAACTGTAGAAGTGCTTTGGATCTGTGTGAGAAGTGAAGGTTTCTACATTTTTTGCGAGTCCAAATTATTAGAATGAATTTTAGTGGGATTGATACTTTTAAAGATATGTGGTAGATTTAATGGGTTATTGATAATATATATGAAATCGTTTCAACGGATATGAAGGATAATCAGATCAACTACCTGGAATTTAAGGCTTTGGATCTGGGAAAGATCAAAAGTTTTTATCAGCAGGCATTTGGCTGGAATTTGGTCGATTACGGTCCGGGGTATACGGCCTTTTCCAGGCAGGGCCTTGAAGGTGGCTTTGAGAAAACGGAACAATTTCCGGGTAACGGGGCTTTGGTAATATTATATCACAAGGATCTTGAGGAGGCGAGAGATGCGGTGGTCAGGGCAGGAGGCAAGGTGGTACGGAAGATATTTGCTTTTCCGGGCGGTCACAGGTTTCATTTTACCGATCCCTCAGGTAATGAGCTTGCCGTATGGTCTGATAAGATGGAACGCCCTTGATTTTTAGAATCATCCATTTCTAATATTGACTTAAGTCAGTCTTTCCTGACAGGAATAATCATAGACCTCAAATAAAGAACAGGGGTAAGTTATTTCCTAAGGAAAACGTCCAATTCCCCTTCCTTATATATACAGGAAGCACAATATCCATAATATTTAATAAATCAAGTCAATTTAGATAGCGATTGGGGTCAGGCTATCGTGATAAAAATGTGTTATTTAGATACGATCTTAAAATAACTTATAAAACCAAGAAAATGAAAAAATCAATTATTTATGCCATCATTCTTGTATTTTCTATCGGAACCTTCGCCAGTCCAGTCATGGCATCCGAAAGAAATTCCATTTCCAGAACAGAATTACCAGAAGATGCACCCATTGAGGTGCGGATCATGGTGGACAGATTACACGAAATTAAGGAAATGGATAAATCCCAACTGAGCCGTGCAGAGAAAAAAGAACTACGGGAGGAAACCAGGGCGATAAAATCGGCTCTAAGGGCCACTGGTAACGGTATCTATATTTCCGTTGGGGCCTTGTTGGTTATCATTATTATCATCTTACTTATTTGATTGGGCTGTAACTGAAACTGTAGTATCTTTTTGATCGTAATTAATTGTTTTACAATACTTTCATTAATTTTACTTAATTCTTTAGTTATATTATGTGGTGCTCTGGGTTCCTGTAATTCTCTAGTTCGGAATTCAACCTGGGATTTTGTTGAATACACTAATGTGAATGGATAACAATGCCGGTCATTATAAGTACACCATATCCCGATTATCCGGACGAAATGCAGCTTTCCCGTATAGCATCGTTCCGAAAGGAACTTCATAAATATCCTGAACTTTCGGATAGGGAATCGGGTACCTCAGAACGTGTGAGGAATTTTTTGACCACTTATCCCGGAGACCTGCTTGATGGGGTAGGGGGGCATGGCCTGGCCATAAGGTATGATTATCCGGAGAAAGGAAAGGTAGTGGTGGTCCGTTGTGAACTCGACGCACTGCCCATACAGGAGTATTCTCATTCCGACCATCAATCAAGAAATCCCGGAGTATCTCACAAATGCGGGCATGATGGTCATATGGCCATAGTTGCCGGCCTTTTTCCGGAGCTGGGAAGGCTTCCCTGTAAAAGTGGCAGTGTCATTTTATTATTTCAGCCTGCCGAAGAAACCGGGCAAGGCGCCCCGCTGGTGCTGGCTGATCCCAGGTTTCAGCAGTGGCGTCCGGATTATGTCATCGCCCTTCACAATATTCCCGGGCAAATCCAGCACAGCATTATTATTACGAACGACTATTTTTCCGCCACCGTGCAAAGTATGGCGATCCGGTTTACAGGTCGTGAGGCGCATGCCTCGGAGCCGGAGACAGGAATCAGCCCGGCCCCTGCAATTTCATATATCCTGAATGAATTTTCTGGTTTTAATGTGACGGATCCTGAACGACCGGACTTCGCCCTGATTACTCCGGTATATATTTTGATGGGAGATACTAATTATGGCATAGTTCCGGCGAAAGGGGAGTTGCATGTTACTTTAAGGACGTGGTCTCAGGAAAGCATGGATTTACTGAAGTCCGATATTTTGAAGGTTGTTTCTGCCATCTGCCGTACACAGAGGCTTGAATTCTCCATCGAATGGCTGGAATTTTTTCCTGCCGCTGCCAATGATTCGGAAACCAATGAAGTGATCCGAAAAGTTGCCCAAAATCTGGGGTTTCACATCATTCACAGAACTTACCCTTTCAAATTCGGGGAGGATTTTGGATGGTATTCAAAACAACATAAAACCGCCATGTTTGGACTTGGGGCTGGAACAGATATCCCACCTTTGCATCATCCGGATTATGATTTTCCGGACCCGATCCTCAAAACGGGAATGTCCATGTTCCTGGGAATCATCCAGGAGGTTCTTAATTCCTGAAGACTGTCGTATGGATTGTTACAGGGGTTGGGCGCAAAATAATGTTTGATAATCGTTATTTCTTTCGCATCAGGCTTGCGTCGAGACTCCAACTACCCGGTCCTGTAAATAAAAACAGGATTCCCAGGAGTACGAACATAAAAGGATGCTGATCCTGATACCAGAATTTTCCAGTGCCGATTAAAAAGGTGATGTAGCAAAATGTTCCTATGGTCAATAAGGCAGCAATGCGGGTAAATAGCCCACAGATAAAAAGGAGGCCTGCAAGAAGTTCCATAGATTTTCCAGTATAGGCGAGCAGTCCGGAAGGAGTACCCTGGAACACCTCCCATGTTGCATAATCCTTCATCAATACGGGATTAAATACTTCTATCCCGTGGAATATTAGCAACCCGCCAAAAAAGATCCTTACCATGGCAATGGCCTTGAACAGATATACCGGTTCCGAAGTAAAAAAAGGAAATTTACCCATGCTCGTATACAGTTTGTTATTACCCTCACAACAAGATAACGAATAAAACCATTCCCGTTTCAGCAAACAGGTACCCTGAATGAAACTATTAACTGGTTCAAAACTGCGTTGTATTGGGGATCAGCCAAATGCCGGTTCCGCCGCTCCGCCATCCATACGACAATTACTTCCATTGATATAGTTCGCATGGCCGGAACCTAAAAAGGCGACTACCGATGCCACCTCCTCCGATCTTCCACGCCGTTGCATGGCATTATGCGATCGCTTGTGCCTGACAAACCACTGGACGGCCTGGTCCAAACTTGCTACCCGCTCCTTTGCCAAATCCTCCATCATGGCATCAGTCATCGACGTTTCTATAAAGGCCGGGGAAATACAATTAAAAATGATGTTTCCCTGGACTAAGCCATCGCAAGGTATTTGGACAGGTTGATAACGGCAGCCTTAGAAGCATTGTATGCACTTTCTTCTATGTAGGGCTGAAAGGTGTTCACTGAGGCAACCATGGCCATCCTGCCCCACTCCAACTGCTGCATACAAGGAACCAAAACCGTCACTCCCGGACTTCGAAGTTTCAAAAGTAAATTCTTGCCCAGATGGATACCACGCATTGAATTTCCGGCTCACTATCCATCAGCTGAAGGTTAAAGCGATTTATATGCGTTGATTTAAACCTCTTTGAGGGATGACCGAAGCATCCAGGCCATTTGTTCATGTTCCTGAAGAATTCCTGTGATAAAATCTGCCGTGCCTTCATCATTATGGGCCTCTGCGTTGTCTCCGATACTTTTTCTGATGAACTTGATTATAGTATCATGGTCTTTGAGCAGTTGACTTATAAAGCCCCTGCTGCTATTCGATTCCGCGGCATTTTCATTGAGATGGCTTAGCTCCAGGAATTCTGCCAGGGTGCCCGGGGAATAGAATCCGAGCATTCTGATCCGTTCGGCGATCTGATCAATAAAAACTTCCAGTTTGGTGTATTCTTCTTCAAAAAAAACATGCATCGCATGGAAATCGATTCCCTCGACGTTCCAATGTGCATTTCTTGTCTTGGTGTAAAGGAGAAATTCATCCGCAAGCATTTGCTGCAACATGTCAACGACTGCTTTTCTGTTAGCTTTCTTGATCCCAATAGCTGTTTGTGGCGTATCCATACTAGTGTTTTTTATGCTTGACAAATATACCCACAATGTACCAAATTCGGTAACCCCATTGAATTAATGGTTGACCCGGGAAAGAAAAATATCCTGGGATCAAGACTTTAGTCCTACATACCGGTTTATAGGGGACATTTCACATAGGATAGCGGCATAGAAGAGGAGAAACTGATAGACTCACGGTCCTTAAAGGCGGTACCGTTGTCATCCATCTCCCCATACCCTTCTATGAGTTGTCCCTTTTTTAAAAGAAAAGCCACCTCTCTTTTGCTCTCTGTACCTTCTGACATAAAAGTATAGGTTCCGATCAGTTTTCCATCCTTGAAATTCCCGGTAAATGTTCCGGTATTCCGGTCTTTTTCTGCAAACTGGTATTGCAATTTTCCCTGGACAGGATTTGCAGTAGAAGTTACCTCGAGGTGTACAGAGTTACCATCTTCCTTGTAGATATAACATCCCATATTTATAGCGGAGGTCATCTTCGCGGTCGCGGCATTTGAATCAACTTCCGGCGCGGTTGCCGGCTTCTGAGCCTGCCTGCAGTTCCACATCAGGATCATGCCGACACAGATAATCACTCCCTTTTTCATTGGATCTGATTTAAATTACGAAAACGCATCAATGGAAGGTCACCGGACAGAAGGTGCAATCTGCCATCCTGATCAATTTCGTAACCGTCCACTTTTTGTATCATCTCCAGAAAGCGGGCTTCGCCTTCACCGCAATACATTTTTGTAGCCGGCCCGGGCATTCCAAAAGTAAGTGAAGGCCCTTTTAACACATAGCCGGCAGTATACCCGTTACAGCCACTGTTCCCCGAAACCCTGCCTGAAGCCTTATCAAAAGTAATTTGCGGCTTCTTATCCGGGAACAGGCCTTCAAAGGCGATCCTCGGACCAGTGATGTAGTCCAATTCCCAGGTAGCACCAAACAACGTATCCCCCTGGTCCGTTGTGACGGCTTTGCAACCCGAAAAAGCAAGGAACAGGAGCATTATGAGATAGCTCATACTTGCTTTAAAGTTCATTAGATTCCCTTTTTATTGTTTTCAATCAATCATTTATTTTATGGATGTTAAAGGTGGTAGCTGAACCTAAAGCATTCCGGAACATGTCCATGGTCCAGCTTTATTGGAAGTAAGATACATATTGCAATTAAAATCCCAAATGAATGAAATGAATTTTTTGTGAAAAGTGACGCATGAATATTCACAGACCATAGTGACGTAATAACTTTCTATTTTCATTAAAACTATAAGACGCTAAAAATGTTCCAGCGTCTTGTAAAGCCTTCTTTATGGTTTTAAATATAAGGTATTGAACTGACGGAAAGTGAGATGTTTTGGCCGGGGGGCGGGATGCGCGCGACGATTAAGTCGTCAATAGTCGAATATCGGTAAACGATGGTGTAAAGGTATATATAAGATAGTAGAGAGATGTTTTTTTAATGGGGCAAAGTGTATTCTCTGCCATCAGTTCTCCCTTCTATAATTAGCCTCGCCGAATAAAACCCAATCATTGTTTCGAAAAACGTAGTCCATTACCGATAATTGGTTCTGACTGATTATTTGGTATACGGTTCGTCCCTGTTCCTCATCATTTTTCCAAAGTGTTGTCAGCAGGTCTGTTTTCAATGTTGAAGTCAGATCCAGGATCATACCACGCGAGTCAAACCACTTGCCCGTAAGTGAACTGTCGCTTTGAATTTTATACATTGCCATTGCATCCATACCTTGGGGTCCTGTCTGTGTGGCATATTCATTTCTAAACTTTAATTGAAGAAAGTTATCTTCTAATTCAAAACTAAAGTTTAGCTGAAAAGTGGCCGGGGAGCCGAATAATTTTCCTTCTCCTTTCCACGCCCCTTCAAATGGTTTCAACTTAATCAAACCACGCTGCGTCTGCGCTTCAGCAGGCCTGAAAATGCATGAGAAAATAATAATCAGGAAGATGGAAAATTTCATAGTTGTTCCTGTTATGTACTGGCAGGAATACCTGCTTCCATTGCCAGGGTTATTGTCAGATTTTCTGCTTCAAAAGCAGATCGCGATCTACTTTCAAAATCGCATAAGAAGCTTCTAATCCTCTCATTCAAAGGTAAGTAAATATTTGGATTTAAGATTTCAAAGTCCCGCGGATATATTGTTCTATTGACTATCCTCATAACGTATAGGAACCTGTTGGATGTATCGCTAATAACAGTCCATTTTTAACTGGCCGTTAGCTTCAAGCATTTTGAAATTGAATGAGGAGTTCCCTTTAAGCAGGGTTTCAAGGGTGTCCAAAACGTCATGCTGCATGGCCAAAGATCCACAAATCATGACCGTTCCGCCATGTTCAATATTTTTTACAATACGATCTCCATGCAGGGCTACCAAATCCTGCACATATTGCCCACCAACCTCTCTCGAAAAGCTTTTGTGCAGGGAGAAATTGGGTCTTTCTGCAATGGCACTTTCCAGGATGTCCTCATAGATTTCAAAAGACTGGCTGGTACGTCCCCCCCAAAATAGCCAGGTGTCTGTATCATTATTCGATGCAATCATCCCGAGGAAAGGCGCAATGCCCGTGCCGTTTCCTATCAGGATGGCGGAAGCGGCATGTTTTGGAAAATGGAAATGAGGATTGGGATCAACGGCGGCTCGTAGGGTATCTCCTTTTTTCAGGCCATAGAGGTAGGAGGAGACAATTCCTGATTCACGTTTCTTAATACTCAGCAGAATTTCTACACCGATGCGTGCAATGGAAAACTGGCGGGCGGTGCGGTTACCATTCGGAAAAATGGAAAGCAAATCTCCGGAGGTGAATTTTATTTTGCGGTTAGGTTTCAAACGAAGCGTAAATGTATCATCCACATTCAGCGCGGATCGATCTATAACCGTAAAAGCCACTTGCCTGCGCTGCTTTATTTTCCTTACAGGGGGATCGATAGAAATGGGAACATCCACTTTTTCACTCCATTGCCTGGCCCAGGTTTCCATCTCGGCAAAATCGGCTTTGTTGATGGTGGCGAGTGGCAATACTGCGCGAAAACCTTTTTGTGCGTCCAGGAGACCTTCAACGTCCTCCGCAAAGCGGCAATAATCAGGATAATCCCTGGAGCCAAATCCGAGGATGGAATATCCGATCTCCTTCGGTTGGTCAATTCCCGGAAAAATAGTTCTGAACTTTCGCGCATTGGTAGGGGGTTCACCTTCGCCATAGGTGGCTGTAAGGATGATTAGCTGCTGCGCCTTGGCGAAGGTGGTGTACGAATTTAGTTCGGTGAGGAAAACACTTTTCCCTGCCCGGGTCAGGGCATTGTACAACCGCTTTGCAAAGTCGAAGGTTGTGCCGGTTTC
Organism: Muriicola sp.; assembly: GCA_041744575.1. Taxonomy (GTDB): domain Bacteria; phylum Bacteroidota; class Bacteroidia; order Flavobacteriales; family Flavobacteriaceae; genus JTS-RE37. The sequence continues at coordinate 45,382 of JBGTKP010000046.1, read as the reverse complement.
AGAACCTGCAAGGATAATATACTCGCACGTGTCTTTATCGGGCATCGCCGTTTCGATGGCTGTTTTTTTCCTGCGTCTCAGGGCTATCGTAAATCCGGAGTACATAAAAAACAGGATAGAAGCGCTGGTGAGAAGGAGGGCGAGGGACCACAAAACACTTCCTTCGCCAGTATGCAGTACCAGGCTCAAACGGGAGGCGACCAAAACGAACGGATAGTCGGCGCTGCTTACCATAACCCCGGATCGCTGGTTTACCTGAATCTCTCTATCCTGCAGGGCAATCAGAAAATATTCCTCCGGATCATCTGAAAATGGAAAATCGACCTTCCTGACTTCATCCAGCTTTATTTCATTTAATAGTGGAATCTCCCAAACGTGCTCATAGGTTCCGGTATCCCGGCTATTTATTATCTCCGGAGGCTGATTTGCGGAACCGGGCAGCAGTTCAAAGGTGGCGGCAGAAAGGTATACACCAGTCAGGGCTACGATCACAATGGGTAAAATCAACCATCGACTTAATAGGACGTGGTACCGCATTTCAAAATAGTCTGGCCGGACTTTAGAAAAAGAACGTTTAATGCCCCCCTGTCGCCGGGCCAATAAGCACATCCCCGTAAGGGCAATCAAAAAAAGCAACAGAGAGATAAGGCCCACGAAAAAACGGCCAGTACTTTTAAGAAAGAGGGAGCGGTGTAAATTGGTGGAAAAACTGTAGATAAAGGGCCTTTTCGATACGTTGCCCAGTTCTTGCCCGGTACGTGGATCAATATATATGTCCAGGTTTTCCAGGTTGTCCGTCAGCACGGAAGCTTTTACAAAGCCGGAGGACTCAACTTCTAAGGTAAAGGCTTCATCATAACTTTCGGCAATCCCGCGAAGGGTGGTGGCCAGGGAAACGTCTTCCCAATCATGAACGGCATAGCCTTTGGCCTGATGGGTGATGGGCTCCAGGGCTAAAACAACCCCGGTGGCCGAAGCGATAAGCAGGAACAAAGAGGAGGCAATGGCAAGTAGTAAATGACTGTACCGCCATATGGAAAGGGTCATGAAAAACTATTTTAATCCCTTCATGTTTGAGGGGTCAGTCATTAGGCACCATCCGCACATAACGAATGAACCCTTTTCCTTCTTTTTTATTTGCCAGGTTTTCCGATGTCAGCGGGAATTGAAGGTCGTCCTTGTAATACTTCTGATCTTCAACGGAAGTTTCAAATCTCAGGCTATAGCCTTTGTCGATTTTATCCACAGGAATCTGTAAGACGCTTATAGTGCGTTCACCCCCGCTGATAGTGGCACCTGAAATGGCATTGATATCCGGTCGGTATTTGCCATAAAATTTCCACCATTCCGGAATTTCACTGTACCATTCACTATCCTTTCCCTGAACATACAGCGTCTCTTCATATTCCCCCGATGGATTCATCAGGGAGACGACAATATAAGCGCCTTCGCCGGAATAATTGGTCATCTGAATCAGGCATTTCACCGCTTTGGTTTCGACGGCTTTAAATCCCGCAATCAAAAATCCAGCCAGCAAAATAGCCGGAATGATCTGTATTATTTTTTTCATTTATCTAAAAAATTCAAAGCTACGTTTTCTTTTTTAAGCAGTTCGTTCTCACTAGCCAGATCGTAAACCGTTTCATCAAAATCGGTTTTAAGCTGGGGATCTGCTCCAATAGAGATCAGGTATTTCATCATCTGATCGTCTTCGGCTTTCATCGCAGCCAGGTGGAGGGCCGTAAGACCTTCATCGTTTTTGGCATTGACGGGGATATCATATTCCGCCAGACGCTTCAAAAGCGCCATGTTATTATCTTTAACGGCAAGGTGGTTGAGCGTATTTCCTTCGGCCTGAGTGGTGTTGAGCAAAACTTTTTCGTTCTCAAGCAATTTCAGTTTTTCATTGAATGATTCAGGCTGATTCATGTCAAAAGATGCGGCCAGATAATAAGCAAGGCTGTTTCCATTGTTATCAATTGCCGATGCGTCACTATCATTTTTTAAGAGGAACGCAACCACTTGTGGACTGTTTCTTTCAACGGCAAGCATCAGGGCCGTCTGACCGTTGTTATTCTTTAATTGATAATCCTTCACACTTTGGGCAAGGAGTTCCACGATTTCCAGGTCATTTTGAGACGCGGCATTAAGGAAGGCGGTATTGCCTTCAGCATCTGCTTGATTCACATCTGCGCCGGCGGCAAGGAAAAAATTAAATATTTCAGGGTCGCTGTTATTATATGCGAGTCTTTGCAATGGCGTATTACCTGCTTTAGTCACCACATTAGGGTCAAGGCCCAGGTCCTGTAAATACTTATATACAGCCAGAGGATTACTGTAACCACGGGTGCCCTGCGCTGCAAAAAGAATGGCATTTCCGCCGTTGTTGTTAAGGGTTTTATAATCCAGACCTTTGTCAACCAGCAACCGGAGAAATTCGATATTCCCCTTTTTAGAGGCATAGTTAAAAATACCGTTCCCCTCATTGTCAGTGCTCGCCGGGTCCAGGCCTTTGCTTATAAAATAGTTCAATTCCTCTTCATTCTCCAGGGCGGGAGCCACCAACAGCAATAGGTTGGCACCACGCTCATCTTTTTCATCGGTAAGCTCTACGCCATGATTTTCAAAGGCTTCATATAATTGCGGCGACTTCTGTCCGGCATTGGCCGCAAAAGCGAGCGGGGTATAGGCGTGACTGTCAAGGGCAGTCACGGAGGAGCCCTGGTCCAGTAAAAAATTGACCATTCCGGTCTGTCCGGCATAGGCAGCCCAATGCAAATAGATCCTGCTGTCATGCGTCCTTTTATCAATAGGATTGCCTTCTATAGACAGGAGATGTTTAATAACAGCGTCATCCGCATGTTCCAATAAGCCATACACAATGGCGTCAAAACCATTGGCATTCAAGGCCGTGGCATCATTGCCTTCATCAATTTTTTGCTTTAGGGTCGCCAGGTCCGGATGCGTTGTCCAGAAAGAACGATCGAGAAGCACATTCTCATTCTGTGCAAGCCCTAAGGTACTTAACACAAGGCCTGCACACAGGCATATATTTTTTGTATAGTTCATGCGGTTATTTTTTAACAAAGGATTCTATAACTTCGTCAATTTTAGCTTCATCTTCGTAACCCTCCTCGAATAAGTACTTGTACAATACCTTATTGTCAACCTGCTCTTCGAGGACCAAATCCTGATTACGGCCGTAAACATCATCCCATTTGGCCCGTACCAAAGCCCATTTTTCTTCATTGTCTTTCCACCACTGAGCGGCAGCAGCACAACGGGTATCGTCAACCTTTACATAGGTATTATATCCTTTTTCCCTGGCCAGGATGACATCTTCCTTTCCAGCCTCGCGAACGATCTTCGTGTTATCCTGATCATGCAGCCAACCATAATCGGTAATTTCCTGACGGTTGCCACGCATGGTTAAATTATAGTCGCTCCTGGTAGTGTATTCCCTCCTTGGAAGTGGTGCCGGCGTCGTATTTTCCCAATAGCTTTTACCATCCACGTGTACCCAGCTCGCAGAACCTTCATATCGCGGGCTATCATCCACCTGAAATACCTTTTGCGTCCATTGTCCTTTGACCTCAGCCGCGGGTAATTCTTTAAATATCCACACATTATCCGCATCGTAGGAATATAGACCCGTGTTCTCATACAGCCAGTCCTGACGCCAGTGTTTTACGATTTGTGGCTCAGCGGGATTTCCTACCTGAAGAAGGTGTTGGATGGAAATTTTATCGTCCTCATCTGTTACCACCTGTGCCCATTCAAGACCTTCATCCACTTTGGTTTCTGACGGCTTATAGAGAGAATCCTTACTGTAATTAAATGTTTCAGCAAAATTAAAAGTGACCTCATAGCAGCCGCACATCGCCTTGATGGCCTCCTGGTCTTGTTGCTTTTTCTCGGTTTGCGCACAAATTGGCAGGCCCAAGAACAGGGTCAATAAGGGGTAAATAAAGTTTTTCATATATCCCGATTGAAGTTGTTAGTATTCTGCGACAAAAATATAAAATTTATTTAGATTGAATAAAAATAACAAATATCTTTGTGCATTATTAAGAATGATTCTAAATAATTCCAATGAGTGCTCGGGTGTATTTGTCTATGATCGTCTTGCTTACCATCACCACTAGATGTCCGGCTCAATTCGCCAATGAGAATGCCACCCAAACCCCTTCGGATTCTTTGGCAACAACGCAACTTGCAGAGGTAATCCTGACAGCGACACGTACGGAGAGGCAACTTTCTTCCCTGCCGTTGCCCGTCACCCTGGTTGCTAAAAAGAAGATCATTCAATCCGGGACCATTCGCCTGGACGAGATCTTAAATGAGCAGACAGGAATTATTACGGTAGCTGACGAAAGCGGTTTTGAAGGGGTACAAATACAGGGGATCGCTTCTGACTACATTCTAATTCTTCTAGATGGTGTTCCGTTGGTTGGCAGAAGCGCCGGGAACTTTGACCTGAGTCGCCTGACCATAGGAAATATCCGGCAAATAGAAGTCGTCAAAGGACCTTCCAGCAGCCTTTATGGCAGTGAAGCGCTTGGAGGTGTGATCAACATCATCACAGAACGGCCTGAATCTGAAATGTTTGAAGGGAATGCCTCGTACCGTATTGGTTCTTACACTCAGCAGGACATTAACCTGGATATTAAGCAAGGTTTTAAAATTCTGAGATACGGTTTATTTGCCAACCGTTTTTCAAGCGAAGGGTACGATCTTACTCCTGACACGGACGGGCAGACCGTCAATCCTTTTGAGAATTATACCTTAAATGGCCGGGTATACTACGATTTTAACGATAAGCTATCCATATTCACTTCAGCCAGGTTTTATGATCAGTTACAGGATGCCGGCCTGACACTCGGCGAGATACAGTTTGAAGGAGACAGCAAAGAACGTGAATGGAACGCGCACACCCGGTTGGACCAGCAATGGAATGCACAGCTTAGATCATCCTACGAATTGTACTATACGAATTATACCGCAAACGAACGCCTTGCTGACCCGCTTTCTGAGGAGGTTTTAAGTAACAGCGATTTTAACCAGACATTGCTCCGGCCTGAGATCAGGATAAATTACACCTTATCAGAAACAGGAACACTTACAGCAGGTGTGGGATACCAGTTTGACGAAATGGACAGAACTTATTTTGATGAGAAGGTTCGTCTTAACTCACAATATGCTTACGCGCAATATGATTTCAATCCTTTAGAACCCCTCAATATCATTCTGGGAGCAAGGTTTGACAACCACTCGGAATACAACAACCAATTTAGTCCCAAAATTGCGCTACGCTATCAAGTGTCAGATGTAATAGCCTTAAAAGGTTCTGCCGGTTACGGGTTTAAGGCTCCTGATTTCAGGCAACTCTACTTTGATTTTACCAATTCTTCCGTTGGCTACACGGTATTGGGTTACAATGTGGCCGTGGACAAGGTACGGGAATTGCAGGAGCAGGGACAGATAAGCAGCATCGTGATTCCCCTGGCCGAGCTTGATGATCCGTTGGAAGCGGAAAGTTCCGTCGGTTACAACCTGGGGCTTACTTTTGGTAAGGATCCATGGAACACTGAGCTGAACTTCTTCAGAAACGATTTTAAAAACCTGATCGACACCAGCATTCTGGCCCGCAAAACCAACGGGCAGAATGTATTCAGTTACATCAACTTTGATGAAATATATACCACGGGTTTAGAACTCAATTCCGGATACAATATTACCGAAGAGATTCAAGTGAGTGCGGGATATCAATTATTGTATGCCTATGACAAAGGTAAACTGGAAGACGTCCGGAGAGACCAGGTGTTTGCCCGCGACCAGGAAACAAATCAGACCGTGGCTGTCAGCCGGTCCGACTACTATGGGTTGGTAAACCGTTCGCGGCATAACGCCAATTTCAAGATTTTCTATGACCTCCCTTCCGCAAAAATGAATTTTAATTTGCGCGTGTTGTACCGCAGTAAATACGCTCAGTTCGATACAAATGGGAACGGTCTTATCGACAGCTATGACAGCAGTTTTATCGATGGCTATGTCACCACCAATGTGTCAGCAAGCAAGACTTTTTATGACGATTTTACTTTGCAGTTGGGAGCAAATAATTTACTGGACTATACAGATACCAACATCCCGACCCAGCCGGGAATTCAGGGATATCTAAAAATCAATTATCAATTTTAATATTTAAATCCAATCAGAATGAAGAAGAACATTTTCCTGGTAACACTACTGACTGCTGCATTTACTTCCTGCAGTAATGATGATGACAACGCACCTACACCGGAGCCGATACAAACGGAACAAATAGCCAATCTCTATGCTCCGCAAACAGGGGGGCAGGGTCAGCCGGTTGGGGGAGCGTTCACAAAATTCGACTTTGAGACAGGGGCAGCAACTACGAGTGACACAGATTGGGACATCGCCTTTCGGGGAACGACCATCGCTGTCAATGGCGGAGCTGTAACCGGAACAGATGATGAGCCTTCCAGGACAGGCGATGCAGGCGCGACCATTGTCACCGGAACTTTTGCCAGTGTATTGACGGCCGAGGGTTTGAGTTTTGCCCAGGATGCGGAAGGTGTTTTTGCCATTCCAACCGGAAGCGACCTGGGATGGTACAACTACAATCCTCAGGTGAACCTAATTTCGGCCATTCCGGGAAAGGTACTGGTCTTCAAAACCACCGGGGGACAATATGCCAAAGTGGAGATCCTGAGCTATTACAAGGACAATCCTTCCCAACCCGATATGACCAGTGAGTCTAGGTATTACACATTCAATTATGTATATAATCCCAATGAAGGGGATTCCTCGTTTAAATAGTTTTATATGAAATAGCTTATTAATGGAGCCCATCTTTTTGGAGGATGGGCTTTTTTTGGGTACTTATTGAATTCATGACGGAATAATCCGTTGCGCAGTTTGGGATGTGGCGCGTGGTTGCCCTTTGCATTACAGAGCTGTTTGGTTTTGTAAAAAAACAGAAAGCATTTTGAGTATACAGCGAATTTGTTCGGATATTGAAGGTAATTTAAGATCAAGTGATACAAATATGAAACAATTGACCAGGTTTCCTGTATGCAAGGTTTTACCCGTGGCTTGTTTACTCCTTATGACCGGGTGTAAAGTGGAAACGAAATCGGAGCCGGAACCGGAGCGGCCGAACATTATTTTCATCATGAGCGATGATCATGCTTACCAGGCGATAAGCGCCTATGGCGGATCCCTTGCCAAGCTGGCGCCTACGCCCAATATTGACAGGATTTCAGAACAGGGAATGCGGTTTAACCAGTGCTATGTGACCAATTCCATCTGCGGCCCCTCCCGGGCAACCATCCTTACCGGGATGTACAGCCATAAGAATGGTTTTATCGATAATACCATTGGATCAAAATTTGATTTCAGCCAGCAAACCTTTGCCAAAGTACTTCAGGAGTCGGGGTACAATACGGCAACCATCGGAAAGTTGCATCTTGGCGGCACCCCGACTGGATTTGATTATTACGACATATTACCAGACCAGGGCGCCTATTACAATCCCACATTTATCAACCAAACGGGGGAATATGAGATGGAAGGCTATACCACAGAAATCATTACCGATAAATCGATTGCCTGGTTAGAAAAGATAGCGGGCGGGGATGAGCCGTTCATGATGATGGTGCAACACAAGGCACCGCACCGCGGATGGGATCCGGGACCTTCAGAACTTGGCATGTATGAGGACGTGGATTTTCCCGAGCCGGAAACGCTTTTTGATGATTATTCCGGGGGGCGGGCCGCTGCCAAAACCAACAATATGTCGATAGCGTCTACCATGACCATAGACCGCGATCTGAAGATGACAGACCTACCGCGCAACGGATTGAATGAAGAACAATTAAAGGCGTGGGATGCCCTCTATCAACCTATCTACGCGGACTTCAAAAAAAAGAATCCCACAGGAAAGGATCTGACCCGGTTCAAGTACCAGCGCTACATGCGCGATTACCTTTCCTGTATTTCGGCTGTTGACAAAAGTGTGGGAAAGCTACTTGACTACCTGAAAGAAAAAGGATTGGAAAAGAATACGATAGTGGTATACACTTCCGACCAGGGATTTTATTTGGGGGAACATGGCTGGTTTGATAAACGCTGGATGTATCGGGAATCCCTGCGTACACCTTTGTTGGTCAGGTGGCCGGGAGTGATCAAACCTGGTTCCGTCAATAACGACCTGGTTTCAAATCTTGATTTTGGAGAAACATTTATCGATGCAGCGGGAAGTAGTATACCGGACAATATGCAGGGCAAGAGCATGGTTCCCATTTTGCGTGGTCAAACTCCGGCAGACTGGAGAAAAGCGCACTACTACCACTATTATGAGCATCCCTCGGAACACAATGTTATGCGGCACTACGGGATCACCACCAACTCGTTTAAGCTGATACATTTTTATTATGATATTGACGAATGGGAATTGATCGATCTGAAGAAAGATCCACAGGAAATGAAAAATGTCTATGATGATCCGGCCTATGCCGATGTAAAAGCTGATCTGCATAAAAAATTGGAAGCCCTTAGGGAGGAGTACAAGGATAATGATAGTTTGAATCAGCGGTTCATTGAGGAATACAGGGAAAAAGTAAAGAAAAATCCCATGATCGAATACTGGAAATTATCTCCTGAAGAATTGCAAAGGCTTATGAGGAAGCAATAGAAGAAGTTTTAATTCAAAACACGTCGCATTGACTGTATTGTCCTCGAAACACTCTTAAATACTGCGTTTGGAATTATGAGGGATTTAAATTTGGTATTACCACAGCCTGCTCTAAAATGAATGACATGAGTGCATGTGGCTACCATAAAGGTCAGATAGTAACTTTGATGCTGGAATAAACCAATGGGGCTGGGGGTTTCCCATTTTAAATTAAGAAGCTGAATGGATATATAGGGTGTCAGTTATATACTGGAACGGATCCGTAAAAGACCGAAGTAATTCCTTATTCACGAGTCTGCAGTTTCCATAAGTTGTAATTTTAATAGAAATAACGCCACCCTCTTGCTGACCTTTACCAGACGTTCTTTAGGAGTCATTAAATATCACGCCTTTTGGGGGATGTAGAAATTAAACCTTTGATTTAATTTTAGATTTTTCTTATCCTTCGGATATAAAAGTAATTGGCGATGGGAGCGGAGGGATAGCCTATTATTTCCAATTCATAAGGGCCCTAAAGCGGACCTCGCAGAGGAATAAAAGTCAATGTCAGTCGTCTTAAGGAGGGAGTAACGAATATAAAAACGGCTCCTGGACAGTCCAGGTGAAGAAGGATAAAATCAGGAATCCTTGGGCCAGAATGTATGTTTTTCCGCCCAAATGAAGGCCCATCTGTCCCGGGTAAAATTGTTCTCTATTTTAGTTGTGAAAAATATCAGCTTTTTGCTCTTTTATAATATATGAAGTAGTTTAAAATGAATAAAGCTTTTCTGATCAGCATCATCCTTAGCTGTAATTTTTTCGCGATACCCTTATCGGCACAGCCTGTTGCCTTCACCAATGTCGATGTTATTCCAATGGATAAGGAGCGGATTTTAAAGAATCAGACCGTCCTTGTAAACGATGGCTTAATCGTTGCTATCGGGAGGAAGGTGATAATCCCTGCTAATTCAAAGGTAATCAATGGACAAGGTAAATATTTGATGCCCGGACTGGTTGATATGCATGTACATTTATTTTCCGATGGCGATGACTATCCGGATGCCATTGCAGGTGATGAGCTTAAGGTAATGGTTGCGAATGGGGTTACCACAATACGGTTTATGATTGGAACGCCCGAGCAACTCGTTTTGCGCGAACAATCTTCTGAAGGTGAGATCATCGCACCCACTATATTTGCTGCAAGTCCGCATTTAACCGGAAAAGAACAGGGAAACGATTTCGTGGTAACTACCTCGGAGGAGGCAAGAGAAGCGGTCAGGAAATCCAAACAGGCAGGCTACGATTTTATTAAGATAACCACTTTTATTGACGCGGAAGTTTATGAAGCTGCTGTTGATGAAGCGGCCAGACAGGGTATCCCTGTTGTGGGTCATGCCGATAGCCGTTTTGTGGGTGTGGAACGCGCCCTGAAGGCAAAACAACAGATTGAACATCTCGACGGATACCTGGAAATGCTTTTAGCGGACGATGCCCCAATGACGGGCTCGATTTCCGACCTGTATGTTTACGACCCGGAAAACTGGAAAAGCCTTGACTACATTGATGAAACTAAAATCCCCGAGCTGGCCCGCAAAACGGTTGCCGCCAATCCGTTTGTGGATCCGACCCAGCATTTTATGAAAAACACCTTTGCCTTACCCAGAAGCGAAGCCTCAATCCGCGACCAACCGGACTTTAGGTTTTATCCAAAAGCCGTTCAGGATTTTTTCATAGGTTATTTAAAGAAGAATAAAATCAATGAGATTTCGCTCTCACAACGTAAAAAATGGCTTGACATTAGAAATAAGCTAATAGAGGGGATTTACGAAGCCGGGGGGAAAATTATGGCGGGTTCCGATACGCCCGAATTTTTGTGGCTCTATGGTTATAGCCTTCACCGGGAACTGAAGGCGCTAAGCGAGGCCGGACTTTCTAACTACGCCGTACTGGAAACGGCCACCAAGAATCCGGCTCTTTTTTTCGGCACGGCGGAGAAGGTAGGGACCATCGAAAAGGGCAAAAGGGCAGATCTTGTATTATTAGAAGAGAATCCGCTTGAAAATATATCAAATACTGAAAAGCGCACTGGCGTTATGTTGAAAGGCATCTATTATCCGCAATTCGAGATGAATGCCTGGCTGGACGAAATTGCTCCGCGGCTTGCAAATTCCTATCAGCCAAAGGAGTAAGAAACTTAAAAGGGGAGGCACAGACAAAAGGAGACACAATCTGACGATGGCTGCAGAATGGATCGGGCGGAATAAAATATTCTGGTCGGTTAGATAACTATTGGGGAATGAACTTTATACAAAATCCGGACAAGACTTTATGGTTTTTATTGTAAAATAATTGTTCAGATCATCTCCAATTTTTTTTACAGAATTATTAGCATATTTACCAGGTATACAAATAGAGAAATTGGTACCAAGACATTAGTCCACCGCTCCGTTTTTAACGCGTGACAAGTTGAACGCTATGAGTGCTGTTCGAAATAATGACAACCGGCGACGCCGTAGGATCGTTTGATAATTACAAAAACACTATGTTGAAAAAATATTTACACCCGGAAAATTTACCCGATTGGAGCGGTATGTTCACGCAGGTGATATCAGTGGAGCATGACGGTTTAAAATTTGTCTATATTTCGGGGCAGGTGGGTGTTGGCCGGGACAAGGAATTAACCAATAACGGCAGTTTTCTGGAACAAACCCACCAGGCATTCGCAAATTTGCAAAAAGCTCTAACCAGTGGGGGGGCAAAAGTTGATGATGTGGTCAAGCTTGTAATATATGTAGTGAATTACAAGCAGGAACAAGCCGCTGTGATTAAAGATGGGATGTTGGCGGTTTTTCACAAAGACAGATTACCGGCATTATCGCTTATTGGGGTTGCGAACTTAGCTGACGAGCGCTTTTTGGTCGAAATTGAAGCGCAGGCGATCTCAAAAGCGGGTCACAGTAATCCTTAATTTTACAATAATATGGTGTTGCCTCCAATTAATGAAACCATAGAAGAAAACTAGCATTTTACCATTAATCCTTATTGAAAGGACATTGGAATGATATTGGAATTCTATAAAATAGTCGGGTTCAATCCACCTTAAATAAACCACATGTGTCGGATGAAAAACAATTGGTCGCTGGCGCCGTCTTCAAGGGAAAACATGTAAATGGACAAATAGAAATAGCTTATGGTACTTTTTATCGGTTCAGAAAGAAAGGAGTGGGTACGATAGTCTGCAAACTGCTTGTAGAACTGTCCCTAGAGACGGATCAATCGATCATTATTACGGCTCGAACCCTACCGGAAAAAATTATTCGATCAAAATACTTGAAAAGAAAGGCTTTTCGCTCCTGGGAACAATTATGGATCCCGAAGACGGGGAAGTGTGGGAATGGAAGTACGACAAGAAATAGGTGAAACAGCAATTTTGGCGGACAATCTCGTTCATCTCAAATCAGCGGTTCCAGCCACCGGTTCAAAGCTGATCGGTCTATGTTGCTCTGTTTTGCCGGGGATCACATCCTGCAAATACAACCGCCAAGCCTGCGGCTTGTCATCTGAAAACAAAAATTCCCAATCAGATCGCGCGGATCTTCCTTCGGCAGACAGGTTTCCGAATCCGTACACTTTTCAACGCATATATTGCCGTAACCTCCAGTGCGTGACCCGAATTCCCCGGGATTGCCTTCGGCGATCCCTCGCTTACCACATCCTGCAAATACAACCGCCAAGCCTGCGGCTCGTCATCTGAAAACAAAAATTCCCAATCAAGCAAGCTTGATGGGATTGCATCGATGAACTGAGACACATTTGAAATAGACAACCTAAAAGAATCCCGATTTCCCCGGGATTGCCTTCGGCGATCCCCCGCATACCACGTCCTGCAAATACAACCGCCAAGCCTGCAGCTTGTCATCTGAAAACAAAAATTCCCAATCAGATCGCGCGGATCTTCCTTCGGCAGACAGGCTTCCGAATCCGTACACTTTTCAACGCAGATATGGCCGTTACCTCCAGTGCGTGACCCGAATTCCCCGGGATTGCCTGCGGCGATCCCTCGCTTACCACATCCTGCAAATACAACCGCCAAGCCTGCGGCTTGTCATCTGAAAACAAAAATTCCCAATCAAGCAAGCTTGATGGGATTGCATCAATGAACTGAGACACATTTGGAATAGACAACTTAAAAGAATCCCGATTTCTCCGGGATTGCCTGCGGCGATCCCTCGCTTACCACGTCCTGCAAATACAACCGCCAAGCCTGCAGCTTGTCATCTGAAAACAAAAATTCCCAATCAAGCAAGCTTAATGGGAATTTGCTGTTTCCAGCTGTTTAGCGGTTGTATTTGATCGCGGAGAAAGAGGGTCTTATTATTAATGATACAATGCCCTCTATTTAGGCACTTTTAAGGAGTCAAAATTTGGGTGCCCCCGAAAGGGACACCGTTTTAACGAAAGTTTAACATATTTAAATCATTTTTCGCCATCTTACGGCAAATCGTATCCTTTTGGCTTAGGGTAGTCCAATCCTAATTCTCGGAATAATACTCTTACCTTTCGGAGCCAACTATCTCTTGCTACTCTCCACGTTTTGTTTCCCTCAATTATATTTATTAAGTCTTCAGAGTGAAAAGGACGTGAGCCAGAAGTTTCTTTTCGTTGATCGAAGGCCACTAAAAGCTCTGGGTTTTCATTTGGGCTTACCTCTTTATCCAAATCAAATATGGTATGATATTTTTCACCTTTAAATTTTTTCTCCTTTAATCTCAAATTTGAAAATAATTCAGATAAGATTACAGTATCAGTAATGAAATCCAAATCGTAAATATCCTTTTTGGAAGCCCTGTTACTTGCGCTCATCAATTTTAGAGTTCCTACATCTTTGGTGGTTAAAAGTTTTATATCATCAATAACTTCTATTTCATCTAAACGCTGAAAATTTTGTAATACCTCAACTTTTATGATCGTATCTTTTTGATTGACGAAAAAACGTAAAAAAACGTACTGGTTATCTATTTTACAAGGATAATCAAGGCCTCTCACATTTTCTCCATAAAGACACGTTACTTCTTCTGCAATTGTGTGAAAGCCTGCTTGGCCGATAATTTCATTAGTGAAAAGATCAATATCAACTGAATGTCGATGATTGTATCGTAAAGCCAGATTTGTGCCACCGCCCAAGGCAAAACTTGCTAGGGTTTCGAGTCGTTGTAATTCTATAATGGTTTTAGTTAGTGCAGGGCTAACGGCACTCATATAGTGAAGCGAGCGAAAGATTTAGTGTGGTATCTTTTAGCCACTAATTCGCAAACAGTATTACTGACACGCTCTTTTGTATTTCTCAATGTCTTTAAAATTTCATTCTTATGATAAATATTTTCAAGACGAGAAATATCGTGTATAAAAGTCACTGCAGTAGTGGCAAACAAAGCCCTTGGGATAATAATACTTTTATCCCTGTCGGCATTAAGCCTTTTCATATCCATGTCCCAAAAAAGATGTTCGGGAAACATATTTGATATATTTTGCCTTCTTTTCACGATGTAAAGTTACAAATATCTTCTTCAATCTAACGTAAAAGCATCAAATTCATTGCTGTAGTTTGACATTATTAAATTACCGAACATCGATTTTCCTCTGTAGCTAATAAAATAAATGTTACCAAAAGCAAGAAAAGCCAGTTTTAACTGGCTTTTCTTGTAACAGTTTTACCTAACTCCTCTCTACAAGGTGCATCTGCAATTCGAATGTTTTTCACCTTGTAGAGAGGAGTTAGGAGAAAGTTAGTTTTTTTCGACGAGAAAGACAACTTTTTTCGGTGCTTCTAGAAAAGAGTTATGAACAAAATAATTAATATCACTACTAATACTAAAGTGCCCTATACACTAGGATTTTCATTTTCTTTAACTTTCTCATTTTCCTTTACTTCGTCTAATTCTATTGTGTATTTGTCAATCGCCGATTTATACATTGCATTTACGCTATCTTGAAATCTGGTTTTGTTACTCAAAAGTTCAGTGAATTTGCCATAAATGTTTTTGTATATGATATTATGGGCAGGGTTTTGAAGCAACTCATATTTGTATTCAGCCATAGAAAAATCTTCAGTTGTAGCAATGTCCAAAAGTTTAAGGAGATCGTTTTTACCTATTTTATCAATTTCAGTCCACTCTTCTATTGATGCATCCGTACGATAGAGTCCTTTGTTGTTTTCAATTTTTAAGTATGTCATAAGCTTTTTCTTTTCTAAAGTTATATGCTTCTAACCCAGCTTCTAAACAATGTAGTAATGTATCATAATTTTTAATTTTCCTACCGTCAGTTGATATCAGCTCCATATCTGACGGATAACCCGAATAAATACGATAAACAAATTCCTTATTCTCAATTCTCTTTTCGGTAATGGCCAAATAATTAGGCTTGATAGATGCCCCGACTGTGCTATTATGAGTAACTACAACAACAGGCATTAATGTTGAAATGTGCTTGATCATTGAATTTATTTCGCGATTCAAGAAATTATTATCAAATGATGATTCGGGTTCATCTATTAATAATAAGTCATATTTTGTAGCATCTTGAATCTCATGAATCAGGTTAAACTCAGAACGTTCACCTCCCGATATAACGAAACCATCTTGATTAAGGGTTAGAGATTCAATCTTGATAAAAAATTTAAATAAGCTGGCGTCTTCAACTTCAAGTTCACGAAGTTTTAATAAGTACTTATAAGAGGAAATATGATATTGCTTAAATGCGGTACTATATGTCTTTTTATCACGACCTATCTTCTGCAAATCAATTGCTCCTTCGATCACTTTGGTTGAGGTCACGATTGAAAACTTACCCAAATCTTCTTTATGTATTTTTCTTTCATCCTTGAGAAGAGAAACAACTCGATTAAATCGACTAATTTTTATCTCGTCAAGAGCTATTTTATATAAATCTATCTCCTCAATAACTGCCCCTGTAGTTTTTATTCTTAATTCACGTGTTATGTCCTTCATTAAAGAATTGAGCCAAATCTTTTTATTGTTATCTAGTTTCGAGTCAATTGCTTTTTGATTTAATTCAATAGCCAGTCTTTTTAAGCTGTTTACGGATAAATGCTTTTGAATAATATCTTGATACTCGTTATTCTTAATTAGTGTCTCAACTGACTTAATGACCTTATCAAGATTGGTTAAATCATTTATGATAAAGACATCCTCGCTAAAAATTATGCACTTTGAATACAAGTCCTGTTTTTCATTTTCGAAAGCAAACTTTTTAAGTGAGTCCAAATAAATTTCAATATTTATATGATTTTGTTTTTGGTCAACTTGAATAATTTTTTCAACTACCTTCTTAAATTCATCTAGGTAATTATGGTGAATAAGACTGAGCCTTGAACTATTAGTCTCATTAAACCTTTGTTCATCACCGTCCAAAAGGGAAAATTGCTTAATATATTTAGCATTTCCTGATGCTTCAGCTATTTTATTTAAAGTAACCGACTTACCTGAAGATCTTTCGCCAAGTATTATGTTGAGACCGGTTGACAACAAAAGCCCATCTGCTGTAGCTTGAAAAAATTCATTACCACTTTCTCTTGTTAATGATATTTTACTGCTGTCGCATAAACACGATTTGATCCCCTTAAGAGAAATTTCATTAAGGTCAATATATGTTTGTCTTATTGGAAATATTTTTAATTGGGACTTAAATCTAACATCACTAAATAGAACAGGAATAAGTCCATGTTTATCCTTAAGCGCACGCTTGAATTTTGATACACTTGCGACCTCGCCGGAAGTAATATGGGATTTTAACGCATCAATTAATTCCTGCTTTATATTGGGCTTTTTGTCAATATGTGGTATTAGTAAATATTTAAACAGATCAGGAAAAATTGCCGTAAATTGCTGAAATGTAATACCTCCCCGGTTCGTTTTAATTAAGTTCGAAACCTTTTTGCATCTTTCATTGAAGTCGGAAACTTCATATTCATCTGTATCTGTAATAAGAAGTAGATGCCCCCCTTCTAAATCAATTTCAATACCAGGAAAAACAGTTATTGATAAATTATTTTTTATTTCTAAATATTGTTCAAAATCAAATATATTATGATTGGTAATTGCTAATGCGTCAACCTCCAACTGGCTAGTGTACTCTATCATTTTAGATAGCTCGAATTCAAAATCACTATCACTTACTGTGGAAATTGTATGTGTGTGAAGATCGATTCTTTTCATTGCATAGTTTGGATTACACTTAAGATCATTGTTATTAACAAAAATGTGTATTTACGAATATCCAACGCGACAGTATTAAATTAAACTTTCTCTGTAGAAGCACATAAAATTATTGTATAAGAATTCCTACGATATACATAATTATGAAATTGAAGTTTAATAAAAACGAAAGAGCCAGTTATTGTCATGTTTTTGCATGTGTAAAGGGTGAACTGTCACTAGTATCATGAAGATTTCCCCAGCCATATTTTACCTTCTTGACTAGGGGATTAAAACAGTTGATTTGATTTCCATGCCATATATTCTCCGATTTCATCAATCATTCTTTCTTGTGGATAATTATGTGGATATGTCCATTTATGTTTGTGAGTTCCCAACATTGCCATTTGTCCAACCCATTCAATTTCGGTCTTATTAAAAGTTTCCGTTATAATAAAGTTTGTGGATGTAGTTTGCCCTTCAACTCGGATAAGTATTTGGTCCCGGGTAACCTTACTCACTTTTGCACTTGGTACTTGGGTTAATTTATCAACTAGATATTCATATTTTTTTGCTATCCCACCTTGCATATCTACTTGACGTTTTAACATTTGGTCTCTATCACGAAAAAAGTTGTACATAATAAAACCAACAACTGCTATGATCAATACAATCCAAATCATAATTTCAGATATTGTTAGTTATTTCTTTTGGCAAATTTTTTTCCAATTCAAAAAAAGCTTGTCCTTTTTCGATAACCTCATTAACCACTTCATCCATGTCAAGTAAATTTGCTAATTTCATTAATCTCCCAACCGTTTGTTCATATGCGTATGCTACAGTGATAAAACCTCTTTTAATTGTTGGCACCATTATTTTTGCAGTCATGGAAATGTCGTTTTCTTCAAGTCGGTCATTAACACCTTTACTTGCGATATAGGCTAGAACAAGAATAGTTTCTCGATATTCCTCTCGACTGGGATTTCGTTCAATTTGAGGAAGAATATCTTGAATCATAACATTCATTCCATTAAACGATTTGCCTAGATTATTAAATTCTTTACCTTTCTTTAGGAAGTTGAACATAAGTTTTTGGTATTAAATTCCTAAAATGTTAATATTATCCTGGATGATTGTTATGTTCTTAAAATCAATCCAGTTACATACTTATTATTTAGTTCTAGTTAAGATTAGAGGGAAGTTATCCTAAGACCATTCTAAGATAAAAATAATTTTGCATTTAGGAATTGTTAAAAAACATAAAGTAAAAGCGAGCGAAATGTTATTTCGCGCTGCAAGCCCCAAAACTTATCGAACTAATCTATTTGCGAGGCAATTAAAGTGAAATTCTGCTCCTTTACTCTAAATTTTTGCCTAAAATCGGGGCTTCCGGAGCTATTTACTCTAAACTGATATTTGATGGGACTTATAATGTTCTGATACAGAACATTATAACATCGTAACATGGCGCAGCCGTGTTACCCTCTTGCTTATCATTCACCTTGCTTATCATTTATCTTGCTTATCATTTATCTTGCTCATAATTTATCACACGTTGCAACCCAATATCAAAAATCCATATCATACGTAGGTTGCGCCCTAATTCGATTTTACTAAACGCTTATCAACCCGAACGCTATAAAATCGAATCAGGGACCATGCGCAAAGTTTAAGGGTAAGAATTTGGGACTGAATAGTATCTATTATTTACCTTTTCGGATAGTTTCGAGTTTGTCCTTATTTTGAAGTTTCCTTCGAAGGAGTTGCATATCTTCACTGACCTTTCGGTTTAAGATCTTGGCATAATGCTGTGTGGTTCTAAGGTTTTTATGACCAAGCATTTTGCTAACCGATTCAATGGATACCCCATTGGATAGCGTTACGGTGGTTGCAAATGTATGCCGTGCCAAATGGGTGGTCAAGTGCTTTTTAACCCCGCTTAGGTCCGCTATTTCCTTTAAATAGGCATTCATCTTTTGGTTTGTTAGGACTGGAAGCACCTTGTCATGGGTCAGCTGGGGGCTGCCCTCGTATTTTTGCAAAAGCATCATAGGGGTAGGGAGTACCGGAATATTACTTTTGGTCTTGGTTTTGGTCCTTTTGGTATTGATCCAGAGTTCTCCATCGATGCCCGTTACAAAATCATCATGGGTTAGTTTTTTAACGTCCGCATAAGCCAGTCCTGTAAAACAGCAAAAAACAAAGACATCCCGCACCTGCTCCAAACGCTCTGCGTGGAATGAGGTAACCATCAATTGTTGCAGTTCTTCCTGGGTCAGGCATTCACGCTCCACATTTTTTAAGCGCACCTTCCAATGAACGAAAGGATCCTTGACAATCCAGCCATTGGCATAGGCGATACGGATAATCTTTTTAAAATTGACAACATACTTAATGGCGGTATTGTGACTACAATTTCGCTTTACCTTCAGATAATATTCAAATCCCGTAATAAAAGCATGGTCCACCTGTTTAACCGGAACATCATTCCTCTTATATTCCTTTTGAATATAATCCTTCAAATGTTTTCGGGCAGTTCGATATCGTTCTGCCGTGCCAGGTGCAAAATCCTTCCCGATTAAACTATCCACCTGCTCATTGTGTTCTTTAAAGATCTCCAAAAGCATTTTGTATTTCTGATTCTTTCCCAAATACGTGTCTCTAATAAGCTCCGCAGTTAAGGGCATATCCTCATCCTTAAGTTTATCCGCTAATTTGAAGAGTTCCGTGCGGATCTTGGTCAAATACACATTCAATTGGCGTGCATCTTCAGAGAATCCCTGAACGAAATTGCTCTCAGAATTCCATTTATTCGGATGGACTTTACGGCCTGTGCTGAACTCGGAACGCCCGCCATCTATGGTGATCCGGACGTAAATCATGGCCAGTCCGAAGCTATCCGCCTTGGCCTTTTTAAGATAGAATAATAACGACACCATACAACTGACCCCTAATTAACTGAGATTTCTCCCCAAAGTAAGTAAAAATTATTAATATGTGATCCCGGTAAGTATCTGAAAAACAATATTCTAATGAGAGGTAGGGGTCAGTTGTTATGGAAAAAGCAACTGACCCCGAATCAGACACTTTTTTTATGGTTATGATTGATGGTATTTGAAATCAGTAAAAATGAAAAATCCTGTAAATCATACATTTACAGGATTTTTGGTGTTGTTTGATCACTGATCAGCGGAGAAAGAGGGATTCGAACCCCCGGAGGTGTGACCCTCAACAGTTTTCAAGACTGCCGCATTCGACCACTCTGCCATTTCTCCGAATAAAGAAAAGCCTACGCCCTTCCTTACAGTTTGCAAATATAGGAAGCTTTTTGCATTCATAAAGAACCAGACCTTTATTTATTGATCGCAATGGGATTTATTTATTCGTAGCACACTACTTTTGCCCCATGGATGAATGGTACTATTACCCCTTGCTGGTCATCACCGGATTCACAGTGGGGTTTATAAATACCGTGGCCGGGGGAGGCTCCCTGCTGTCCCTTCCCGTACTCATCTTCCTCGGACTGCCCCCTGTAATTGCCAACGGAACCAACCGGGTGGCCATCGTTATCCAGACCGTCCTGGCCACTACCGGATTTAAAAGCAAAGGGGTGTCCACCTTCCCCTTCAATACCTATCTAGGCATTTCTGCATGTCTGGGATCTGTTTTAGGAGCCTACATCGCAGTGGATATCAAAGGACCTACCTTTAACAAGATCCTGGCGCTCGTCATGGTGGTCGTGGTGTTAATCATTATCTTTAAACCCGGCATCCGGATGAAGGAACTGGAAGAACGGCTCACCGGTAAATACCTCTGGATCGCCATCATAGCCTTTTTCTTTGTGGGCATCTATGGCGGATTTATCAATGCAGGTATCGGATTTATCATCATGTTCTTTCTGCACTATGTCAACCGGATGAACCTGGTCCGTGTAAATGCCACCAAAGTTACCGTAGTGTTGCTCTACACCCTATCAGCCCTGGTGGTCTTTATCATTAATGACAAAGTGATCTGGGAGGTCGGGCTTGTCCTGGCGATAGGCAATGGCTCCGGGGCATGGGTGGCAAGCCGCTATTCAGTGGTGAAAGGGGAAAGGTTTATTCGGGCCTTTATGGTCAGTATGGTTGTCATCATGGCCGTGCGACTATGGTTCTTAAAGTAATAGCTTATGGACGATATTATAAAACAAATGGAATGGCGATATGCCGTCAAAAAATTTGACCCTGACAAAGTGGTCCCTGAAGATCAGCTTCTGAAACTCAAGCATGCCTTTAACCTTACGGCAACGTCCTATGGCCTGCAGCCTATCAAATTGGTGGTTGTGCGCAATAAAGATTTGCAAACCCAGCTGGTACCTTATTCTTATCATCAACAGCAGGTCGCACAGGCGTCCCATCTTCTGGTGCTTTGCGTGGAAACACAAATCGACCGGGATTTTATCGCAGATTATTTTGACCGTGTCAAAGAGGTCAGGGGTACCAGTGACCGCATCCTGAATCCATATAAAGTAGCGCTGGAACAGGATTTTATTCAAATGGACTCCCTGGAGATCAGGGCCTGGGCCACAAAACAGGCCTACCTGGCCATGGGAAATCTCCTAACAATCTGCGCCGTTGAAAGCATCGACTCCTGCCCGATGGAAGGTTTTGAAGGCGCGGGCTACGACCAGCTCCTGCATTTGGATGAAAAGGGCCTCACCGCCGTCCTTGTGCTGCCTGTCGGCTACCGGGCTGAGGATGACATGTTCTCCGGATTCCGTAAGGTTCGCAGGGAACTGAAAGACAGTGTGATCGATATCCGCTGAGTGTAAAAATCGAATTATTAATCTGTAAGAAATGCCGGGATTTGAAGTATTTGGAGTGAAGGAACGTGCCGAAGTTGCTCAGGTAATGGAAACAGGAGTACTTATGCGTTACGGCTTTGACGGGATGCGGCAGGGTAGGTGGAAGGCGAAGGAAATGGAAAATGCGCTGGAAAGGAGAATGCAGGTTAATCACGCACATCTGGTCAGCAGCGGAACGGCGGCCCTCACAGTGGCTCTGGCCAGTGCCGGGGTGGGAGCAGGGGATGAAGTGATCCTGCCCGTCTTCACCTTTGTAGCCAGCTTTGAAGCGGTCATGGCCCTAGGCGCCGTACCTGTATTGGTCAATGTAGACGATACCCTTACCCTGGATCCTCAGGCAGTATCCAATGCAATCACCGAAAAAACCAAAGTCGTCATGCCGGTTCATATGTGCGGCTCTATGGCCGATATGAGTCCGCTGAAGGAACTATGCAACCGCTATGATCTCCTATTACTGGAAGATGCCTGTCAGGCCATTGGCGGGAGTTATGGCGGGAAGCCTCTAGGGTCCTACGGAGATGTCGGATGTTTTTCTTTTGACTATGTTAAGACCATTACCTGCGGGGAAGGGGGGGCACTGATTACGAATAACGAAACGTATTACCACAACGCGGCCCGTTATTCGGATCATGGCCATGACCATGTCGGGTCCGACAGGGGCGCCGAAGGACACCCTGTCCTGGGTTACAACTTCCGGATCTCCGAACTGAATGCGGCCGTCGGCCTCGCCCAGCTGGGAAGGCTCGATGAGTTCCTTGAAATACAGCGAAATCACTATACCCTCTTAAAGCGCGCCCTGGAACAAGTTCCCGGCCTTACCTTCAGAAGGGTTCCCGATACCGGGGTGGAGAATTACTCCTTTCTCAGTTTTTATATGCCCTCCCAGACTGCTGCGAAAGCTGCCCATTCCGCTTTGATGAAGGCGGGCATCGATGGATGTTTTTACTGGTATGACAATAACTGGCATTATCACAAAAAATGGGATCATCTGAAACAGCTGAAGTCTCTGGGAAAAGTAGTTTCTGACCTGTCGCAGGGGTTGCCCGATTACGCCACTGCCGATTTTTCAGCTTCTGATCATTGGGTAGGGCGGAACATTTCATGCCTCATCAAACTAAGCTGGAAAAAGGAGGAATTGGACAGGAGGGCTGAAACTATGCTAAAATGCCTTCAGAATTTCTCCTAATCACACAAACACCTCATTCTAAAATCAAGGACGACTTTTATAGCGATGATGAAGCACTGCTAATAGGATACATATGCCACAATTTCAAGTCCATACCCTACAATACCTACACGTTTGGCCTGCGGGGAATTGGTCATCAGTCGCATCTTACTAATCTGCAGATCGTGCAGGATTTGAGCGCCGATGCCAAAATCTTTTGAATCCATTTCCGTGGCAGGGGCTTTCATAATACCCTTTTGCTGATTGATACGCAGGCCGTTGATACGCTTCAGGAGGTTGAAGGATTCATTCTGCTGATTGATAAAAACAATGGCCCCGGAACCTTCCTTATTCAACAGGCGGAACATGTCATCCAGTTTTTTATCGGCATTATTCGTAAGTGTGCCCAGAATGTCATTGTTTACAAGAGTCGAATTGATACGGGTCAGCACCACATCATCCAGTTTCCATTTCCCTTTGGTCAGTGCGAGGTGGATCTGGTCATTGGTGGTTTGCTGATAGGCATGCAGTGTGAACTGGCCAAAACGCGTCTGCAGGTCAAAAGTCTCCTTTTTAACGATCAGGCTGTCGTGCCGCATCCGGTAGGCTACAAGATCTTCAATTGACACCAGTTTCAGATCGAATTTCCGCGCTACATCAACCAGGTGCGGTAGGCGGGCCATGGTCCCGTCTTCATTGAGAATTTCCACGAGAATGCCCACAGGGGTATATCCGGCAAGCCTGGCAAAATCTACCGCTGCCTCCGTATGACCTGTTCTTCGAAGTACGCCGCCGTTCCTGGCCCGCAGCGGGAAAATATGACCAGGCCGGCCCAGATCATATGGTTTTGTGTCAGGTGAAACCAGCGCCCGGATCGTTTTGGCCCTGTCATGGACAGAAATCCCAGTGGTGCAGCCATGACCCAGCAGGTCTACAGATACAGTGAATTGGGTATGATGCAGTACGGTATTGTTTTCGACCATCATGGTTAGTTCAAGTTCCTGACAGCGTTCCTCCGTCACCGGAGCGCATATAAGACCACGCCCGTGCAAAGCCATGAAATTGATCATTTCTGGGGTAACCATCTCGGCGGCAGCAATAAAATCGCCCTCATTTTCGCGATTTTCATCATCCACGACAATCACCACCTTCCCGTTACGAATGTCCGCAATGGCCTCTTCAATGGTATTCAGTTTAATTTTTGCCTCCATGCCGGAAATCATGTGCCCCTGGATTTACTTTTCTTACCGAACCGGCTTTTCACGAAATCAACAATGTGTCCAAAGGTCATGAGACCCTTATCTGCAGTCGCCCGCCGGGTTAAAAATATACCCAAAGGTAACATTATTAACGTGGAAAGCCATGCCCCTAAGATGGGGTGTATATTTCCTTCCTTAGCGTAATTGCCGGCAAAGACGCCAAAAAAGTAGTATGTCAGGAAAAGGACAATGGCAATCACCATCGGCAGCCCCAGACCTCCCTTACGTATAATGGCACCTAAAGGGGCACCGACAAAAAACAGGATGACGCAGGAAAAAGCCAAAGCGTATTTATTGTGAAGCGAGAGAATATGCATATTGTAGATCTTAAATCGGTTCTGCAATTCCTGCTTTTTACCAATCACCGAACTTAAAATGTTTGATACATTGTTTTTCGCGGAGGATATCATCTGTATCCGCTGCCACTCCTTATAAAGGTCGGCGACATTATCGACCTGCGGAATTGAATCCCCCTCCTTAATAGACCCGGATACCTGGGATGTCTTCGCCAATGCCAGGGAATCTTCGAGCTGTGCATTCTTCCTGACATCCGGAGACATGACGACAGTGGTTGACGTAATTGTCTGGGTGACAGGCAAAGTATCCTGTGCCGATCTGGCCGGAGCAACTTCGGTGGTATCCGTTAAAGCAATCGGGATAAAAGCCCCCATGCGCTTCGATATATTTTTTGAAAAGGCGGTCACTGCATTAATATTGCTTGTTTTAAGGGAATCAATATCGGCTTTCAGACGCCAGATATTTTTCATCTTATCTGTCCGGATATCGCCTTCTTCTTCCAGGTCCTGGTTGTTATCCGGCACCACCATATTGATGGTATACGTTTCGAAACTTGACCGGGCGTATGGAAAATTCCGTTTATCGTCACTGGGCTTGGGGACCAGGTCTTCATAGTAGTGACCGTCCTTCAGGACCAGCTGGATAATGTCAGACCCTTCACTGCTTTTAAGTTCTCCGGTTTGCGCCTTGATCACCGTATTGTTTTTCTGAAGATTGGATCTTTTATGAATGATGACATTGTCAAGGAACCGATCATTGTCCCCGTACTTATTATCCACCTTGATGTTCAGACCCTCAAAATCACTGAACACGCCTTCCTCAATGACTGCCGCTGGCTTCACCGTGGCAATATTCCTGCGCAGGTTGTAAATCTTCTGTTCAGAGGCCGGGATAACACTGTTGGCAAAATAAAAGGTGACCCCGCCAAGGATCACTACAAAGAAAATAACACTGAGCATGGAACGCTGAAGGGAAATCCCGGAAGCCTTCATTGCGGCAAATTCGTAAGTCTCGGCAAAAGTTCCGAAGGTGAGGATGGACGAAAGTAAGACGGTGAGGGGCAACACTTTCTCCGTCAGGTTCGGCATCAGGTAAAAGAGGAATTTCCCGATGATGACGACATCCAATCCCCTTCCGGCAAGATCATCAATAAAAAGCCATATCGTCTGGAAAATGAAGATGAACATCAAAATCACAAACGAGCTTAAAAAATTAAAAAGAAACCGCTTTAATATATATTGATCTAATATACGCAATGCCTTAATTTCTTATGATATAATAGCCTTCCTCCTTAAATTTGGCTTCATCAAAAGTAAACAAGGAATCAGACAAGGGCTGATCCGTTTTAAAAGAATTAACAGTGATGGTGGTCTTGGTTCCGTTCTTTCCTGTTTCAATGAGTTTATAAATATGTTTGGTCTCAGCGTCAACCCCTAAGAGAATCGACTCTATTTCAGAATTGCTGTCAATAGGAATTAATTTGACAAACTGTATTTTTCGTCCCTGAACATTCTGAAGAATATCCCAGCTGTAATTGTGGCCCTGTTTGTAGAAGGTGAGCATTCGCGAGGGGGTGATGGTATTATCATCTTCCGATTTATCCTCTATCGTAATTTCCTCATTCTCAGGCACAATAGTGTACACCTTTTTGCCGTCATACAACTGCTGTGACCCGAGATAGTTAAAGAGGTATTTATCACCCGCCATGGTAACATCGCCCCTTGTTTCCTGATGGATATTGGCCTCAGTATTGTTCAGTTCGTATTTGAAATCCACAAAAATATTGTCATAACCAGTCACCTTATTGTAGACCTCATCCAGAAGGCTTTTAGCCTTGCCGGCATTTTGTGCGCTTACTGCACTGATGGTAGAAACCGCGACAATGAGTCCAAGTAATATTCGTTTCATGTGTAATTATGGTGTTATTTAATTTATCTCATCTTTTAATAACTGATCCAGGGTATTCATATCGGTAATAAGTACCTGCCGGGCCTTACTTCCTTCGAAAGGTCCGACAATTCCGGCGGCTTCCAGCTGATCTATGATCCTTCCCGCCCGATTATACCCTAGTTTTAACTTGCGCTGAATCAGCGAAGCCGACCCCTGTTGAGCGGTCACGACGACCTCTGCCGCCTCACGGAACATGGCATCCCGATCCTCAATACTATAATCAAGACTTGTGCCAGAATCTTCCCCGCTGTATTCAGGCAATAAATAGGCTTCGGAATACCCTCTTTGCCCTCCGATATACTCCGTTATCTTGGCTACCTCCGGAGTGTCAACGAATGCACACTGAATCCGGGTGATATCGTTCCCCTGGGTGAAAAGCATATCCCCGCGGCCAATCAGCTGATCGGCACCCTGGGTATCCAGAATGGTTCGTGAATCGATCTTGGAGGTCACCCGGAAAGCAATCCTTGCCGGGAAATTTGCTTTGATAATTCCGGTGATCACATTTACTGAAGGTCGTTGCGTGGCGATAATCAGGTGGATCCCAATGGCCCTGGCCAGCTGAGCCAGTCTTGCGATAGGCGTTTCCACCTCTTTTCCTGCTGTCATGATCAGGTCGGCAAATTCGTCGATTACAAGGACAATATAGGGCAGGTACTTATGGCCGTCATTCGGGTTTAATTTTCTCTCCTTAAATTTTGCATTGTATTCCCTGATATTGCGAACCATGGCAAGTTTTAACAACTCGTACCGGTCATCCATCTCAATACACAGAGAATTCAGGGTATGGATCACCTTGGTATTGTCGGTAATGATGGCGTCTTCCACATCAGGCAGTTTGGCGAGATAATGCCTTTCTATTTTATTATAAAGGGTGAGTTCCACCTTTTTAGGATCGACCAGGATAAATTTGACCTCTGCCGGATGTTTTTTGTAAAGCAGGGAGGTGAGTACGGCATTCAGTCCCACTGATTTTCCCTGGCCGGTAGCCCCCGCCATGAGCAGGTGGGGCATTTTGGCAAGATCAACTACAAAAGTCTCATTGCTGATGGTCTTCCCGAAAGCCACAGGCAGTTGCATCTCGGCTTTCTGGAATTTTGATGAAGCGATAACCGAACGCATGGAAACGGTCGTTGGATTTTTATTGGGAACTTCTATTCCAATAGTTCCCTTTCCGGGGATTGGGGCAATGATACGAATACCTAAGGCTGCGAGTGACAAGGCGATATCATCTTCCAGGTTTTTGATCTTTGAAATTCGGATCCCGGCCTCAGGTACGATTTCATATAGGGTCACTGTAGGTCCTATGGTTGCCTTGATCTGGGCAATTCCAATTTTGTAATTCTTTAGCGTTTCAACGATCCTGTTTTTATTTTCTTCCAGTTCCTCCTGGTTAATCGTAATGCCCCCGGTTGAACCGTGGGGATCGAGCAGATCCAGACTGGGGAATTTGTAACTGCCCAAATCCAGGGTTGGGTCAAACTCTCCAAAATCCGATACCAGTCTTTCGCTCAGACGATCCTTCTCCTCCTTTTCTTCCTGGATCTTTTCTACCTTCATTTCAATAGTATCCTCTGATGATCCGTTCCTGCCGGCAGGTTGTTCTGCCTTGGAGTTAAAAGAATCGGGATCCAACGGGGGTATGTCTTGCTTATGGGTATAGGTATCAATGATTATAGGACTTTCATCTTCCTCCGAAGTTGTTGTGACTTCCTTGGCAGGTCGGGTCTTCGTATCCTTAAACTCGGAGGCCAGGGAAGCAGATTTATTTTTAAAGAACCCTGCAACGGCTTCAGGTGAAAAGTGAAAAAAGCGCACCAGAATAATGGTTAGTACAAAAAGCAGGATGAGGAGTACGCCAATCCGTCCTGTATAGTCCTGAAGAAAATCATTCATTTCAAAGCCAACCAACCCTCCAAGCAGGGGCTGTTCATACGCAAAAAATCCAAGGGCAACGGAGGTCCATATCAGAAATACAAGTCCCCAGATCCATTTATTCCACAGCCCCGCCTTGTCAATTTGCAGAAACAGGTACAATCCCGTAATACAAAGCAGAAAGGGGAAAATAAAAGTTGCTACTCCAAACCCCCTGTACATAAAAAAATGACTGACACTGGCACCAAACTTGTTAAGTAAGTTGGCAGCTTCCTCATTTCGATCCGAAAACTCAGTCAGCAGACTCTGGTCTTCCTGCCATGTGAAATAATACGAGATAAAAGAAAAGAAGAGGGCAATGCTCAGGAACACCAGCAGGCTGCCAAATATTATTTTATTCTTTTTGGACAGGGATAAAGAAATGCTCTTTTTTGAAGATGCGGCCCTTGTCTTTTTTTTCTTTTTTGCCATTCAATGGTGGTATGCTTTGGGCAAAAATACGAATTTCAGGATACTGCCCGGGAATGCGGCGGGGAATTAAAATATTTTCGGGAGATAGATAATGAGGCCGACGATCGTGGCTGCAATGGATACCCACATGACAGCCCCTGCCGAAATATCCTTTATAATTCCGATTTTAGGGTCAAAATCAGGTTGTACAAAATCAGCGATTTTTTCAATGGCTGTATTCAGCCCTTCAACCCCAAGTACCAGGGCAATGGCAAGGATCTGAAGTATCCATTCGGTGGCGGAAATGTCAA
This sequence comes from Muriicola sp., assembly GCA_041744575.1. Lineage (GTDB taxonomy): Bacteria > Bacteroidota > Bacteroidia > Flavobacteriales > Flavobacteriaceae > JTS-RE37. The sequence goes on along the minus strand of JBGTKP010000046.1, from coordinate 16,321 downwards.
AATAAAAGCCAGCGGCAGTGACCAGCAGGGCAATAAAAATCTGCACCTTAATACTTCCTTCGGTACGCATCAAAAGCAGCGCTCCACGGAAAGCAAAACCAACACTCCGGATCCTGTTTTTAATGAAACTTTCCTTAGTCATTCATCAAAGCTTGAAGTGCTGCCTTATAATCGGGTTCTTCTGAAGTATTATTTACCTGTTCGGTATACAGTACGGTCCCGTCCCCGTCTATTACTACTACACTACGGGCCAGCAACCCTGAAAAGTGGCCATCAACAAAGGCAATCTGGTAGTTTTCCCCAAAATTACCATCCCGGAAATCTGAGAGCATGATCACCTTATCGATCCCTTCAGCACCGCAGAACCTGGTCTGGGCAAATGGCAGATCCTTAGAAATACACAATACCTCTGTATTTTTCAGGGCGGCTGCCTTTTCATTGAATTGACGAACAGAAAGAGCACACACCCTCGTATCCACACTGGGAAATATATTGAGCAATAATTTTTTACCCTTGAAATCTGCAAGGGTTACCGCAGACAAATCGGATTTGGTCAGGGTAAAATCCGGGGCTTTGCTGCCGATTTCCGGCAGGGTCCCAAGGGTGTGAACCGGCTTGCCCCCAAGCGTAACTGTGGCCATGATTTTTTTTCTTGGTGCGAAATTATAAAATATAAACCAGCATCATGTCTTTGAAACCAAAAAGAAATTTTTGGGGGAATCGCGGTAGTGTACTAGCAAAACGATACAAATTTCTGGGTTGGCGGGGCTTTTGAATACAGCGTAATTATCTAGCGCCGCCCCTTTACCGCTATTTTATACCTCAGGAAGATTTATTAAGCGCCTCCGTAAGGCACGACGGTTAGACCGGTTGTCCGGAGGCGGTAAGCTGCTTTATCTTTATCCGGAATGCTGCAAATATCAAAGTGGTTATCGGACTGAGCCAGTTAAAAATGGCATAGATAAAATAGGATCCAACCCCTACGCCCAGAACACCGCTATGGTAGGCCCCACAGGTATTCCATGGAATAAGTACAGAGGTAACGGTTCCGGAATCTTCCAGGGTACGACTCAGATTTTCCGGAGCCAGCCCCCTGTCCCTGTAAGCCTTTGCGAACATTTTTCCAGGAACCACTATGGCAAGGTATTGATCTGATGCAGTAAGGTTCAGGGCGATACAGCTTCCCACAGTGCTCGCAAAAAGGCCAAAGGTTGTTTTGGCAATCGAGAGCAACGATTGCGTAATACGTGACAAAGCCCCAATCCCGTCCATGATCCCTCCAAAAACCATAGCACAAAGTATCAGCCATATGGTGCTGAGCATCCCGTTCATACCCTTGGATGAAAAAAGATCATTCAGGGCCGGGTTATCGGTGGCGACTGAGGTATTGACAGTTATCGCGGTGAGTATTCCCCGATATCCCGTTTCAAAAGTCAGGGTGTCAGAACCCGTAATACCGGCCACAATCCCCGGCTGAAAAATAAGGGCGAACAGGGCACCAAGCAGGGTCCCGATCAAAAGAGCGAGCAAAGGGGGCGCTTTTTTAATTATAAGAAGAATGACCGCCACCGGTACCAGAAATAACCATCCGCTGATGTTAAAGGTACCCTCAATGGATCGGAGGATGCTTTCTGTATCAGCAATGCCTGTGGTTTCCAGATTTAATCCCAAAATGATAAAAACCAATAAGGTTACGGTAATTGTAGGAATGGTGGTCAGGGTCATATAGCGGATATGGGAAAACAATTCGCCACCGGCCATTGCGGGAGCGAGGTTGGTGGTGTCGCTAAGCGGCGACATTTTATCACCAAAATAGGCTCCTGAAAGAACAGCCCCGGCCGTCATCCCCAGAGAGATCCCCAGCGCTTCCCCTATTCCAATCAGGGCGATGCCAACCGTAGCCGAGGTGGTCCAGCTACTGCCGGTTGCAATAGATATGATGGAACAGATCACCACGCAGGCAGCAAGAAATATGGTCGGATTCAGTATCTGCAGTCCGTAAAAAATCATCGCCGGAATTATTCCGCTCACCATCCATGTCCCTGCCAGGGCACCTACCATCAACAATATCAACAGGGCGCCTGTTGTCGATTTTACATTCTCCTCTACTTCCGCCAACATTTGCTTAAATGAGACTTTATTAAAGAATCCGACAATGGCGGCGACCGCTCCACCCATAAGGAGTATAAATTGGTTGGAGCCGCTGGTGGCACTATCTCCGAACACAAAAACATTATATGCCAGCATGCCCACCAAGGCCACAACAGGTATCAGGGCTTCCCAGATAGAAAGCTCCCGGTTGTCTGCGATGTGCTCATCCTTCCTGAAATCCTCCGATTTATTCTGCCCCATGGATATTTGATTAGTTTACAGGTAATATTACGATTTTACCATGGTTCTGCAAATGGGCGGAATCATTTCCGGCCTTCAGGCTACTTTTGAGATAAATCCGCATACGAAGTGGATGGCTGGGAAGAGATGAAGATGGCAGAGTGACGGATAGGCCCTTTTCATTGTCCATATACAAAACATTCGTAATTTTACGGGATGACTTGTAAAGTCTTCATCAGTTTCATTTTACGCTTTTAAAGAATATAATATATGAGTTCATTTGACGTAGCCATTATCGGCTCAGGACCAGGTGGCTATGTGGCGGCTATTCGCTGTGCGCAGCTGGGGATGAAAACCGCAATCATCGAAAAATATCCTACACTTGGGGGCACATGTCTCAACGTAGGCTGTATTCCCTCCAAAGCCTTACTGGATTCAAGTCACCATTACCAGGAAGCCATCGAGCATTTTCAGGAACACGGGATCGACATTCCTGGAGAGGTCCGGGTGAATCTTAAGCAAATGATCGCCAGGAAACAGTCGGTTGTCGACCAGACGACCAAAGGAATTCAGTTTTTAATGGAAAAGAATAAAATTGAAGTCTTTACAGGATCCGGATCATTCAAGGATAAAACTCATCTCGATATAACTGGCTCAGATGGGAAGGTGACTGCCATCGAAGCAAAATATACCATCATCGCAACCGGGTCAAAACCCGCGAGCCTTCCTTTTATCGAACTTGATAAGGAACGGGTAATTACCTCTACCGAGGCCCTTACCCTGAAGGAGATACCCAAACATCTCATCGTGATCGGAGGCGGGGTTATCGGGCTGGAACTGGGCCAGGTATACCGGCGGCTGGGTTCTGAAGTGACTGTAGTGGAATATATGGACAGAATCATTCCCGGAATGGACGGGTCGCTCTCCAAAGAATTGATGAAGGTCCTGAAGAAGCAAAAGATCAAATTTTATGTTTCCCACAAAGTGACCTCAGTAGTACGGAAAGGGAAGGAAGTTATTTTAAAGGTGGATACCCCTAAAGATGAGGAACTCGAAATTAAAGGGGATTACTGCTTGGTTTCCGTTGGGCGAAAGCCTTATTCAGAGGGACTTAATGCCGAGGCAGCAGGGATAAAAACGGATAAACAGGGGCGTATTGAGGTAAATGAACACCTGCAGACAGCCACTTCCAACATTTATGCGATCGGGGACGTTATTCGCGGTGCCATGTTAGCCCATAAGGCCGAGGAGGAAGGCACCATGGTCGCAGAGATGCTGGCCGGCCAGAAACCCCATATTGACTATAACCTGATCCCTGGCGTGGTTTATACCTGGCCCGAAGTTGCCTCGGTGGGAAAAACCGAAGAAGAACTCAAAGAAGCCGGAGTGGCATATAAGACCGGGCAGTTCCCGATGAGGGCTCTGGGTCGGGCCCGTGCGAGTATGGATACCGACGGATTTGTAAAAATCCTGGCGGACAAAGAAACGGACGAGGTTCTGGGAATTCACATGATTGGAGCAAGGGTGGCAGACCTGATCTCGGAGGCAGTGGTGGCTATGGAATTCCGTGCTTCTGCCGAAGATATCGCAAGGATGAGCCATGCACATCCAACTTATGCGGAAGCGGTAAAGGAAGCCGCACTGGCAGCTACCGAGGACAGGGCCATCCATATATGACCCCGAACCGGCCTTGCTTTTGCGAGTGCGTACTACCGTATTGGTTTCTCCGGACTAAAAGAGGAGTGGGTTGTCATATATCTCAAATGGATATTCGGACTGGACGATAAACCATTTGTAAGTTTGGACAAGAGGGATAAAGGCAGCAATCAACTTTTAACCAGGCCCAAAACTCGCACCATCCATGCAAATACCGCCTTAAGGTATCTCTGTGCCAGGTGCAGGATGGGATCCGTTTTCTCCAGAATGACCTTAGGAAAGCCGGCAATAGCAGTTTTAATGGCCGCTTCCTTTTCTTCATATCTCAGGGCGAGATATGAACATAGGACCATAAAAAGCAGAGCCCCGGAGATGACAAATCCCGGACTAAGCGAGAAACTCAGATAATAGTACAATCCGATTCCAGTAAAGCTTCCATAGAGGATAATAAAATGAATAACGTAAATGGACAGGGTATTTTGTCCCAACCGTAATAATAACGGCTTATTGAGATACGACCGGAAAAGCATAAAGATAGCGAAAACGACAAGTACATCTCCCAACCTTATAAAGAGGTAATTGTTGAAATAGATATTGGAAAACAGGGAAATACCTGACCATTTAAAAAGCGTCATAAAGAAATCCGAAGAAAGGAAAATCAGGGCAAGACCTGCCAGGGAAGCAAAACTGATCGCTACGGGATATAAGAGTTTTGCCGATTGGAACCTGTGAAAAACCAGAGCCAGAAAACCTCCGAACATTGCATAACCCATCCACGGGATGATCGTAAATATAGACCCGTTGGTTTTTGTGAAATAGTTGGCAATGGCCATAGGCAGGAAATCAAAATTCCAGGTCTTATACAGGGGTTCTAATAAAAACAGGATCCCGGTGATTAGGAGCAGTACCGAAGGAAACACCCAATTCCGGCTTTTTCTGGTCATCTGGTGCACCCCGATAATTCCAAGAATGGAAAGTCCGATACATTGGAGTACATCCACCAGGTAGAAGGAATTGTAGATCTCGCCATTCAGCAATCCAAAGAAATTCATCCTTAAGAGATAGCCGATCAGGATCAATTGAAGTCCTCGTTTGATTCCCTTGATGATCCTTGGATTTTCTACTGATATAGAGGTTTGACGTGCCAGTAAAAAGGTGAAAATAAATCCGGACACTGTAAAAAATACGGGAGCTGTGATCCCCCTGAAATACTTCCAAATACGAAATGCGATGTTTTCCGGGTCCCTGAAGGCCGTGTCGAGCAAGCCATCCACAAAATGCCCTTGCAGCATCATCAGGATCGCCCATGCCCTCAAGGCATCAATAAAAAATAATCTGACCTGTTTTCCCTCCACCTGTGTTGTTGTTGTCACCTGATACACCTGTTCCGCTTCCAAGCCACTATCCTCTGAAACCAACAGGTGTTCGTGCTGCTTTCTACCTCTATATACTTGTGAGACAGTTCCGTTGGATCATTCGAAGTGCAAAATTATACAAAATAGTCGCATATACCCACTAAATAAGGTATTTTCGTTACAACATTTGGATAATATGGCTGTAATATTGGCATTCGCCGGAAGTAATTCTTCAACTTCAATCAACTTTAAATTAGTCAGTTACACCACATCTTTGGTAAAAGGGCATAAAATTCAGCTCCTGAACATGACGCATTACCCATTCCCTATGTACAGTGCCGATCATGAACGGGAAAAAGGCTTCTCCAACTCGTTATCGGAATTTCTGAGCGACATCCAGCAAGCGGATGGGCTTATTATATCGGTTAATGAGAATAATGGTAATCCGTCAGCGTATTTCAAAAATCTGATTGACTGGCTTTCGCGGCTGGACAGGAAATTTCTCCTGGATAGAAAAATATTGCTGATGTCCACTTCTCCGGGCGCCAATGGCGGTGCCTCCTCCCTGAAAGTGATCAACGAGTTGATTCCCAGGTTTGGGGGAACTACGGCAGCCACTTTTTCCCTGCCCTCCTTTAAGGAGAATTTTGACCAGGAAAAGGGAATCATGAATGAACCCCTGGCTGCCGAACACCGGGCGGCTCTTGATAAATTTCTTTCCGTAATAAACTAGATTGCGCACACATCAATCCTTTACATTGGCTGACAAGCCAGGATTTAAACTCCGGCTGTTGAATTGGGCTGGCGGATATAAGGAAGCGGTATGGCTGGACAGCAATAATCATCCGGATCCTTATGGTTCCCTTGAGGTATTGCTCGCAGTGGACGCAGAAACATCGCTGGTTGCTAGTCATTCAGCAGGATTCAGGGCATTGAGGGAATACCATAAAAAGACCTCCGATTGGCTTGTTGGTTACATTGGTTATGATATGAAAAATGACCTGGAATCGCTGACATCAGACAATACTGACGGCCTAAAATTTCCCGACCTGTGTTTTTTCCAACCCAGGAAGGTGATCAGAATCACCTCGGACCGGGTGGACTTTATGTACCTGAAAAAAGTGGCCGGGGAAATACAAAGTGATTTTCAAAGAATCACGGAATTGGATCCGGCAAAGGAGAAAGGTTTAAATACCGGCCGGGGGGAGCAGGCGCGGTTACGGATGCGAATGCCAAGACAAGCCTATTACTCCAGGGTAAGGCATATTCTTGAGCATATTCACCGGGGAAATATCTATGAAGCCAATTTCTGCCAGGAATTCTTTTTGGAAAATACGGTTTTGGATCCCTGGAAAACCTATAACCGTCTGAATCATATCTCTCAGACTCCTTTTGCAGCTTTTTTCAGGCTGGACCATTTTTATTTGCTTTGCGCCTCTCCTGAGAGGTTCCTGAAAAAAAAAGAGGATTTGTTGATCTCACAACCCATAAAAGGTACGGCCAAAAGGTCGCGTTTTAAGAATATGGATGCCAGGTACAGGACGTCTTTACTACGTAGTACGAAAGAACGGGCTGAGAACATCATGATAGTGGATCTGGTACGAAATGATCTGTCTAAAAGTGCCGTTCGTGGCAGTGTGCAGGTAACAGAACTCTGTCAGGTCAGGACCTATAGACAGGTACATCAACTCGTTTCTACGGTCATCGCAAGGATAAGGCGGGATATGAACCCGATACAATTGCTGATGGAAGCTTTCCCAATGGGAAGTATGACCGGAGCCCCTAAATTTGCAGCCCTGAAAATCATTGAGGAATACGAAATGACCAAAAGAGGGGCGTATAGTGGCGCTTTGGGCTACATTACCCCTGAAAACGACTTTGATTTCAATGTGGTCATCCGCAGCATCCTGTATAATGAAGCCAGTAAATATGTCTCCTTTTCGGTAGGTAGTGCCATTACGGCCCGATCAGAGCCGGAAAAGGAATATGAGGAATGTCTGGTGAAAGCCAGAGCGATGCGCGAAGTACTTGAAAGCAATTATCTGGAATAACGCCAGGTTCCAGACGAAAATCCGAAATTTGCGCTTACCCTGTTAGTCGACCTTTCGAGGCCTTTTATTTTTACCTTTATCACATGCTGCCAGAATTCAAAGAACATCTGATCAATAATTTTCCGGATTTGGTTGGATCCCCTTTCCTGCTTGCCTGCAGTGGCGGTATTGACAGCGTGGTCCTTACTCATTTATGCCATTCACTGAAACTCGATTTTGAATTGGCCCACTGCAATTTCCATTTGAGGGGGGAAGAAAGTAATGAGGATGAAAAATTTGTTCTTGCGCTGGCGGGACAATTGGACAAAAAGGTAAATCTGAAACAGTTTGATCCTGTTTCGGACATGCAAGAATTAAAAGGCTCTGTCCAGATGGTGGCGAGACAACTTCGCTATACCTGGTTCAGGGATCTGATGAAAGACAACGGGATAGGGACCCTGGTCACAGCACACCATGCTGATGATGCCCTCGAAACCTTCCTGATCAATCTTTCCAGGGGCACAGGCCTTGACGGACTCCTAGGAATGCCTGAAAATTTGGAAGGAGTTGCCCGTCCTTTGCTCCGTTTTTCGAGAAATGAAATTGAGGGCTATGCAATTGCCCAGGGATTTTCATGGCGGGAAGACAGCACTAATCGTGAATCAAAATACCTGCGCAACAGGATCAGGCATGAAATCGTTCCCAAATTAAAAGAATTGCATCCTGTTTTTCTTCTGAATTTCGTAAAAACTTGTGATCACCTTAAAGGGAGTAGCGAGGTACTCGGTGTCCATATTGCGAAGTTAAAAAGCCGCTTGTTTACAACTAAAAAGGGACATATAGAGATAGATGTAATCGCCCTGCAGAAACTCCATCCCTTAAATCCCTATGTCTATGCGTTGTTCAGGGAATATGGTTTTCGGGAATGGGAGGACGTGGCTTTGCTTTTGAAGGCAATGAGTGGTAAGGAAATCGTTTCCGGTAGCCACAGGCTGATAAAAGACAGGGGAAAATTGCTTTTATTGGAATTAAGGGCGGAGGAACAGAAGGTATATGCATTTTCATTTACAAATCTGCCGTCCGAACTTCCTTTAGGACTGAAGGTAGAGGAGGTGGTACGCATGGAGCAGACCTCGCCATGCATACTATATGCTGATAAAGAAACGTTAAACAAGGAGATGGTGGTGAGAAAATGGAAAAAAGGAGACTATTTTTATCCCCTTGGAATGCATGGGAAGAAAAAGGTTTCCAAGTATTTCAAGGATGAGAAATTTGATAAAATTTCCAAAGAAGACCAGTGGATTCTCTGTTCCGGAGGGGAGATTGTATGGATCATTGGGCACAGAGCCGATAAAAGGTTCAGGGTGAGAAATGATACCCGGCATATTTTAAAGGTAACACTACACGAATGAAGCAATATACCTATTTCCTGCTTTTATTCTTAATGACATTTTCCGGCCTGGCGCAATTTGAGGATGAGCCTGTGACCTGGTCCCAACAGGTTCAAAAAGGAGCTGAGGGAGAAATAACCCTGGTACTGAAGGGCGATATTCTGGACGGGTGGCACGTATATTCCCAGCACACTGCAGAAGGCGGATCCTTACCGAGTGTCTTCACCTATGGGAAAGCAGGGGAGGACTATGAACTTCAGGGCCCCGCTGAAGAAAGTCAAACACTTACCGAGTACAATGACATCTTCGGAGTTGACGAAACTTTTTTCAAGAAGGAAGCAGTTTTCACCCAGAAAATTAAATTACTCCGCCCTTCAGTGAAACAGATAACTGTGCAATTGTTTTACCAGGTGTGCAAGGAGGTGTGTATTCCAAAAGACGAGACTTTTGTGTTTGTGTTAGAGGAGGGAGGTCCAATAGAGGCAACGGTGGACGTTGATGAGAAGAGTTTGATGCTTGGAAATCGTTTGAAACTGGACCTGAGGAATACGGAACTCCTCAATAGCGGTAGTGATGCGGTACCTGACAGCGATTCCAGTTTGTGGATGATTTTCGGCCTTGGTCTTGTCGGAGGCATTATCGCATTATTCACTCCTTGTGTATTTCCGATGATCCCGCTCACGGTGGCCTTTTTTACCAAACATTCCCAGTACAGGTCCAGGGGTCTGGCAAATGCATTGATGTATGGGTTTTTTATTATCGTGATTTATTTTTTGCTCAGCCTCCCCTTCCACCTGTTCGACTCGGTCGATTCACAGATACTTAACACCATTGCTACGAACATCTGGGTGAATATTTTCTTTTTTCTGATTTTTGTCATCTTCGCGTTTTCCTTTTTTGGTTACTACGAACTTACCCTCCCGACTTCATGGGCCAATAAGATGGATGCGGCTTCCACACGAGTGGGTGGATTGCCGGGTATTTTTTTCATGGCACTTACCCTGGCCATAGTGTCTTTCTCCTGTACCGGCCCTATCCTTGGCGGTCTTTTGGGAAGCACGACACTGGCAGAAGGCGATGTAGCCACCAATTTGTCTGCCGGCATGTTAGGTTTTGGTGTCGCCCTTGCACTGCCATTCGGCCTGTTCGCTATGTTCCCGGCCTGGTTGAATTCCTTGCCTAAATCCGGGGAATGGATGACAACGATAAAAGTCTGCCTGGGGTTTGTTGAACTCGCCCTTGCATTGAAATTTCTTTCCAATGCCGACCTGGTTGGAAATTGGGGACTATTCAAGAGGGAGATTTTTCTGGGAGCCTGGATCATCCTGTCCCTGCTCCTGACCCTTTACCTGCTTGGAATTCCGGCCTCCCTCTGGCGCGGTCCTGTAAACAAATCGCGTTTTCGAAAAGTGGCTGGTTTCCTGTCGGCCATATGTACTCTTTATCTGATCCTCGGACTTTTCAAAGTGACGCATCTGAAGTTGTTGAGTGGCTTTCCTCCTCCGGATTTCTATAGTGTTCTGCCACAAAAAAGTGACTGCCCTTTGGGAATCGATTGCTTTAAGGATTTTGAGAAGGGCCTGGCGTATGCACGGGAGTCAGGGAAACCCATCCTGCTTGATTTTACGGGCTGGGCCTGTGTCAATTGCCGTAAAATGGAGGAAAATGTCTGGAGCGAGCCGGATATTTATCCCATTCTGAAGGAAGATTATATCCTGATATCGCTTTATGTGGATGATCGTAAAGACCTGCCAGTGGGTGAACAATTCAATTACCGGATGCCATCAGGCCGCGTCAAGGAGATTACCACCATAGGCCAAAAGTGGGGAACTTTTCAGGTCCTCAACTTTGGAGCAGTTTCGCAACCTTATTATGTCCTTTTATCACCAGATCTTGAACTGCTGAACGGCACCATTCAGAATGCAGGAAGTGATGAATATAAGGAATGGCTGCTCCAGGGTTTGACCAGGCATAGGGCGGCTGCCGGAACTGCCTTGAAATAATCTCCCGATAACTTCCAATTAAAACTGTGTATCTTTATTATTAGGGATATTTCAACCACTGCCTGCTTTGATCAGGGATCATCGTCTGGCTATTATAATTTGCAGATACCTTAATTTCAGTATAGGAGACCATCCGTGGATTCTTAAAAAAGGGGGGAAGTATCTTCTACTAACAAAGGCTATGGGAAAATTTAAAAAGGTCTTGCTTACACTGCTCGTCCTGATTGTCATCCTTGCTATCGCCGGATTTATTTTCATCCAGAGTCTGAAGCCGGATTACGAAGGTGAAAAACATTTAAACGGACTAACCGACAAGGTAGAGGTGATGTTCGATACGTATGGGATTCCCCATATTTATGGGGGTACAGAGGAAGATGCTTTCCGGGCCCTTGGATATGTTCATGCCCAGGACAGGCTTTGGCAAATGGAACTCATGCGTCGTGTTGCGGCCGGAGGACTTTCTGAGGTTTTTGGAAAAGATCTGATCCCTACTGACAAAATGTTTCTGGCCATGGAAATTGACGAGGCGACGTCGCGTACCCTGGCGAATATAGATAAAGCCGCTCCGATGATTCGCCTTTCCCAAGCCTACCTTGATGGGGTCAATCAATTTGTGGAGGAAGGGCCGACACCCATTGAATTCTATCTGACGGGAATAAAAAAGCGATCCTTCGGTCTTCGGGATATATTGAATTCTATCGGATACATGGGTTTCAGTTTTGCCATGGCACAAAAAACGGATCCTTTGCTCACCCACATTCGGGATAGCCTGGGCGTTGAATATCTGCGGGATTTAAGTAATTCTATGGATAGTCTGAATGTGAGTGCGGACATGATAACAGACCAGGCGAAGAATGGAGCCGCCGACCTGACCGCGCTCACCCATACCGCCCTTGCCAATCTTCCCTTGCCTCAATTTATTGGAAGTAATAGCTGGGTAATTGGACCTGAAAAAACCCGGAATGGAAAAGTGATCCTTGCCAATGACCCGCATATCGGATTCGCACAACCTTCGGTATGGTATGAAGCTCATGTTGTCAGCCCCGGCTATGAAAAATATGGATATCACCTGGCAGGAATTCCGTTTCCTTTATTGGGCCACGACCGGAACCTGGCGTACGGGATGACCATGTTTGAGAATGACGATCTGGATTTTTACTACGAGGAGATCGATCCTTCTGACACCACCAGATACCGTACGGACAACGGGTGGGAGACGTTTGAAAATAAGAGCAGAACCATTGTGGTGAAAGGGCAGGAACCAGTATCATTTTCGTATAGGAAATCGAGGCATGGACCCGTGATGAATGACCTGTTCGAACAGTTGAACACTTCCCGGGCGATAGGAATGTCATGGGTTTATACAAAAACTGAAAACAAATTGATGGATGCACTATATGGGATAAGCCATGCCAAAGACCTGGCCGATTTCAGGAGCTCCATCTCTTTGATTGCCGCACCAGGACTGAATATGATGTATGGTGATGCAAAGGGCAATATAGCATGGTGGGCTGCTGCTAAACTATACCTGATGTCAGACAGTACAGATACGCGGTTCATCCTCGATGGTTCTGATTCAAAGAACGAACCTGTCCGCCATCTCGACTTTTCTGACAACCCGCATGAAGTCAACCCAACTAGTCAGTTTGTCTATTCTGCCAACAGTCAGCCAGATTCTGTTGCGGGAAGGTTATATCCCGGATATTACCTTCCGGAAAACCGGGTGGCAAGAATTGTAAAGTTACTTACCGGTAAGAATGATTGGGACAAAGCAGCTACCGCAGAAATGATGTTGGATATGAAATCGACAGTGAATACGGCCATTGTATCCGACCTGGCCAGACAGATTGATGTCATCACGCTTACTGATCAGCAGGCAAAAGTACTGGACGCACTCACCTCCTGGAAGGGTGACTATCCGCTTAAGAGCATTGCGGCTACCGTTTTCCATAAATGGATATACTACTTTCTGAAAGACACGTTTTATGACGAAATGGGAGAGGAACGATTTTTCCAATTTCTAAAAACACATTTTCACAAAGAGATCATTGAGCCCATGGCACGGAAGACCTATTCGGTTTGGTGGGACAATAAGAGCACAAAGCGGGTAGAGGAAGGCAAAAAGGAGGTGGTGAACAGTTCATTTTTAAAAGCGGTTGAGGCGCTTAACAGAGACTTGGGGGAGGATCCTGAAAAATGGACCTGGGACAAGGTACATACCTTGGAACACAGGCATCCCATTGGAAATATTGCCAGCCTTAGAACTTTCTTCAATGTCGGTCCTTTTCCTGTGGAGGGCTCTCGTGAGGTAATTAATAATATGTCTTTTGATTATTCGGAATCAGCGCATTATGATGTGAGTTCAGGTCCTTCCACCAGACGTGTCATTGATTATTCCGATCTTGAGAACAGCCTGAGTATATTGCCAACCGGGCAATCCGGAAATCCGTTCAGTTCTCATTATGAAGATCAGGCCGTCCTCTATCACCAGGGTAAATTTCGCAAAATGATGCTAAATGAAAAGGAGATCCGGACCCATGCGGAATCGCGACTGACCTTCCTGCCGGTCCCTTAGGCGCTTCCATTTAAGGTCATTGCCGGCTTGTTTTCATTTTACTGAAAGTGGATTTCAGGAACTCGATAGATCTTTACGGGTATGTCAAGGACATTCTGATCGAAAGACGGACTTCAATGTCGTCTTGTGGTCATGATGTTAATTCCCAGCTTTTAAGGAAAAAATTTCATGCTTACGAAGGTATATGGAAGTGCGGTTTTTGGGGTTGAAGCCACCACAATAACTGCCGAAGTAAACGTGGATTCAGGGGTTGGGTACCATCTGGTTGGATTGCCGGATAACGCCATAAAGGAGAGCAATTTCAGAATCGCGGCCGCCCTTAAAAATAATGGATATAGAATTCCGGGGAAGAAGATCACTCTGAATCTGGCTCCGGCCGATCTCCGGAAAGAAGGATCTGCCTATGATCTGACATTGGCCCTGGGCATCCTGACAGCCTCGGGTCAGATAAAATCAGACGGTCTTGACCGCTATATCATTATGGGGGAATTATCCCTTGATGGAAGCCTGCAGCCGATCAAAGGGGCTTTGCCTATTGCTATAAAGGCCAGACAGGAAGGATTTAAGGGATTTATTCTGCCGATGGATAATGCCAGGGAAGCCGCCATTGTTGAGGACCTTATCGTCTATGGGGTGGATAACATTAAAAAAGTGATCGATTTTTTTGATAAGGGAAGGCCTTTGGACAGAACCACGCTGGATGTCAGGGCAGAATTTCAAAAATCCCTGGAATTTCCTGAATTTGATTTTTCTGATGTGAAGGGCCAGGAGGGTATCAAGAGATGTATGGAAATTGCGGCAGCCGGAGGGCACAACATTATCCTGATTGGCCCACCGGGTGCCGGTAAAACCATGCTTGCCAAGCGGTTGCCATCGATCCTGCCACCAATGACTTTGAACGAGGCACTGGAAACCACCAAGATCCATAGTGTGGTTGGTAAGATCAGGAATATGGGCCTTATGAGTCAGCGACCGTTCAGAAGTCCACATCACACTATTAGTGATGTTGCACTGGTAGGAGGGGGTACCTATCCGCAACCGGGAGAAATATCTTTATCTCACAATGGGGTCCTTTTTCTGGATGAATTACCTGAATTTAAACGCGGTGTTCTCGAAGTGCTCCGCCAGCCACTGGAGGACAGGGAAGTCACTATTTCGAGGGCCAAGTTTACAGTGACCTACCCAAGCAGTTTCATGTTGGTCGCCAGCATGAATCCGAGCCCGGGGGGATATTTCAATGACCCGGATGCCCCAGTTAGCTCGTCACCCATAGAAATGCAGCGGTATCTGGGAAAAATATCGGGCCCGTTACTCGACCGTATCGACATCCATATAGAAGTCACCCCGGTACCATTCGAGAAATTATCTGAAGAACGCAAAGGGGAGGGGAGCCTGGTGATACGGGAACGTGTCACGCGGGCAAGGGAAGTTCAAACCATGCGATTTGCGGATGCTGTCACGACCTCCGGAAGTGGGCTCGGTATCCATTACAATGCACAGATGGGGAGCAGGCAGGTCAGGGCGTATTGTACTTTGGATGAAGCCTCCAAATCCCTTCTGAAAAACGCCATGGAACGCCTGAATCTATCTGCAAGAGCCTATGACCGTATTCTCAAAGTAGCACGGACCATAGCCGACCTTGGCGGATCAACCGCTATCAAAGGAGATCATATCGCCGAAGCCATTCAGTACAGGAGCTTGGATAGGGAGGGCTGGTTGAGATGATTGTTAGCGCCAATTTACAAGCAACTGATTCTAAATAATCATGGATGGGATGTTGACCTTTTCAATAAATGTATGGTGTAGTTACAATTTATAAATTAAAGGTGTTTTGTATTCTGAATCCTACTATTTCCGGTATTCATCTGATGGCTGAAAAATACCCTGATTATACTGTTTCTTTTTCTGGCACTGGACATCTTGAATGCCAGGCACCTTGACCCAATGGCCTGCCACAAGACTTATATGAGAAATTTGAAATCGTTCATTATGCCGATTAAGGCCAGCATGCTGAAAAGCATATATTGTTGATCTAATCATTTTTTTTCAACCCCTGGATCACAACATTCCCTGTGCCCGAACGGTCACAGGGATAGCTGAATGCCTTTACTACGTCTTCAGGGTCGTTGATGGTTTCATAGAATTTATCAAGGAAGTTGACAGTCTGACTTCTGTAACTCTCGCTCAACAATGGGTTGTTACCATATACAGAATATATAGCCTCTTTCAATTGGTTAAACTGATCAATGACCGGGGTGAATTCATTCATGTCAGGAATGCAGTTTCCCCTGTACCTTCGATGTCGGGTAGATTGCATACGCAATTCCGGTGCAGGGTTGGCATAGGGTGCCTGGACGATCCCCGCATGGTCAAAATCATAGGGAACCGCAGAAGGGAGGCTTTTGGGGGGTGCAATCAGCTTTATATTCTGCCGGAACTGTATAGACCAATCCGTATTTCCGATCATATACTGGAAAACAGCCATCTTCAGGAAATCTTCCTTCTGGGTGTTCTCCGGTCGCAACCCCTGGGCCTTAATGCTATTCGCGCCATTCCTCCGGGCCATTTGGTCTTCATCCTCCAGTAAGATCCCATAATAGGGATCTGAGGCCTTGCCCTTTACGCTTTCCCGGTATACAACCTTTACCAGTCGGGCCATAAAACTTTTTGGGGTGACCAGGTTGTACACTTTGTAGACCAGGTATTCATATACCAGATACTCATCACCGCGGCAAGGGGTAACCAGCTTCAATTTATCCTGTCCATAAAAAATGGAATGTCCGGGGGTATGGATGGAATCGAAATTCAGAAGGATAGGAGGATATTTGCAATTAGCCGCTATCTTCCGGAAATGTCCCCTTGTCTTCGCCCTAAGCGGGATATGCACTGTTTCTCCACTATCCTGATAGGTAACAGAGGCCGGGTGATAGGGTGATTCGTCTCCCCGGTCCCGGAATAAGTTTTTAAGGTCGGCATGAAG
>JBGTKP010000045.1:0-140335 GCA_041744575.1 Muriicola sp. | reverse complement strand
GCTCCGTGAACGTAACGGCCATACTAGATTTTTTGCTGCTGGCCGGAGCCATTCATGGGTTCCTGTTCGTTGTTGGTACTTTTCTGCTTAGGAAGAAGGTTGAGAACACCGTCCTGTTTATAAATCTTTTTGTTCTTTTCCTTTCCTTGAACAATCTGCAATCATGGTTGGTTGATAGAAAAATGGTCTTTATAGGTCCGTTCATGGAATATTTTTCTGTTCCTTGGAATATCTTGATCGTTCCCATGTTCTATGCGTTCTTGATTTATTTTCTGGGAATTGAGAAGAAAAGATGGCCATTCATCAAAATTTCTGCTGCCTTTTTTGTCGTGGCAATGGTGACCCGGATTTTGATCATACGTGAAGTCAACGTCAATCAATTGGAATTCTCTAGTATTACCAATTACAATAATCTTGAAGATTCCCTTGCTCTGGCCTTTTCGATTTTTTTGTACATCAAATCGATACGTCTGGTTTTTAAATACCAACAACTATATCCAAATATTATAAAATTTGACAACCTCCATTGGATTAAACGGTTCTTGCAGTTGGGTGGTATTGTATTTGTGTTTTGGACCGTTGCCGTTTTGTTCAATACTTTTTCATCCGTTTTCGACCCACCATATACCTATTACCCCCTGCGACTTTCATCATCGATTTTGATTTATTGGGTAGGCTATCTCGGTTTTTTCCGATACGTCATCTTGAAAAACAGGATAGAACTTCGCGCTGACCTTAAGAAATCAAGAAAATTTCGAAGGTTTGAAGATTCGGTTGAGCATAGGGAAAAGAACCTGAATAAATCAAAGGAAACATTTGGACGTATTAATGAATATGTCAAGAGCAACAAAAGGTATTTAGATCCGCAGCTAAGTATGGAAACCTTGGGTGATGAAGTTCATATGGGAACAAGCAGCCTGTCCAAACTTATAAATGAAAATTATAAAGGAAACTTCTCCGATTACATCAATCAATTTAGGGTGGACGAGGCAAAAAAAATACTTTTAAATCCAGATTTTGTCAACTATACCATTGCTTCTATAGGGCTAGAGTGCGGATTTAACTCCAAATCATCCTTCTATACCGCATTTAACAAGTTAACTGGAAAAACTCCTTCAAATTTTAGAAAAGAGTCTGCCTGAGTTGTCCGAATTCTTCCAATTCAGATGATTTTGGATACTCAAAAATGAAGTGTCGATTAGGTTTGTCTCGCCATCAACAAACTTATTTGTATTGACACTTTGATTGAGAATTATCCGGATTATCATAATTATACTGAAAGTTTTCATAAATCTTTTTAGTGACAACCCAAACAGAATTTGAGTAGTTCCCTTCATTACTTAAGTCTTAATCAACCAAAAATGGAAAAGTGATGCAAAAGTCTTTAATCCATAAAATAGCGATAACCACTCTTTTATGGTCACTTGTGTTCTGCACCTTAACCGCCCAGGGTGAACCATTAAAACTACATGCCTTAAGCACAGGCATCGGATTCTACAGTCCAGTTTTCCCAGAATCAGCAGGAGGGCTGTCCATGAATTTGGATATTGCCGTAAAACTATCTGATAATATTTTTTCAATGTATTTCCATGAGGGCTTTTCCGAGCAGCTCATTTGCGAAGAGACCTTCACTTTAATGAGTCTCAACTATGGTAGTTATCTAAATTTAAGTAAATGGTGGTTTTTAGAAGGCCATATAGGTATTGGATATATAAGACAGAATAATAGTTCGATCTCATTTAATTTTCACTACGAAAATGTCGGCTACTCCATAAGCTTCCCTTTCAGTCCTAAAATCCTATCTCGGCAAAATGATCCCACTAGCATAGGAGTAAATCCAAATTTCAATTTTAATGTAATCCAAACTTTTTTTGCACTCGACTCTATTGTTCAATTTAACTTCTTATGAGAACCCGGTATTGACCTACCCAAATAATATTACAAAACAGTACAGTAATTAAACTACAGCACCATGATAACAAAATCAAACAAGAATTGCTTCTTCCAATTGAACGGAAGAAAAAACGTCAAATCTACAATTGCCAGCGTGATGTCAATTTTAATACTTCACCTTAACCTGGGCTGTGCATACTATAAGGTCAGGCCCATGGAAGTCACCAAGGAGAATATCAAAACATTCAATAAGGAAGCGAAGTATGTTGTGATTCATTCTGGAGAATCAACGTATAACTTGCAACATATGGTTTTCAACGAAGATGATAACACTATTTCCGGCATTTCAAAACATCTTGAGCCCGAACATATATACAATTCTAAGCGTGAAACCAAAAAGGTGCACAGGTATAAAAAACAACAGACGCAGCCCCTGAACGAAGTCCATTTTTATATAGACGGTGCAAGTTACCCTACAATGGGCTCAGAGATCAGCATACCCCTTGAAAATATAAAGTCTGTCTCTATCAACAATCCAAATTCCGGTCGCACCCTAGCCAATATATTTTTGTCATCGGTTGGAGTATTTTTTGCAGTTATGTTGATTGTGGCGCTAACTAAAAGCTCCTGTCCTTTTGTATATGTCAAGAGCGGTCAGGAGTATGTTTTTGCCGGAGAGATATACCCAGGTATTATTACCGCCAACATGCAAAGGGACGATTATCTTCCTTTGCCAACTATCGTATCTGAAAATGGTAAGGTGCAACTGAAAATAACCAATGAATTAAAAGAAATACAGTATACAGACCTTGCCCAATTGGTCCTAATAGAACATGCTGAAAACCTCACAGTATTGCTGGACAAGAATGGAATACCGCATACATTTTCCAACCCGGAACTGCCCAGAAAGATTTCATATGATGGCGAACCTCAAACATTAAAACACATCAAGGCTAAAGACAATGATTTTTGGTCCTTTAATTCAACCACCAATACCCACAAAAGCACCCGTGAAATGATTTTGGAATTCGATAAACCTGAACAATCCGAAAATGCAAAGTTATACTTGACTGCAAAGAATTCGGTTTGGCTCGATATTGTATTCGGAAAATTCAACGAGCAGTTTGGATCCTATTACTCCGATTTTCAAAAAAAACAACAATCATTTCCCCGTGAAGCAAGCGAACAATGGATTATTGACCAAAACATCCCAATATCCATATTTCTGGAAACGGAAAAAGGCTGGGAATTAATTGACAGGGTATCCACCGTTGGTCCTTTGGAAATGAGGAATATGGTCGTCCCATTGAGTCTGGAAAATATTGGAGTAGGGCCATTTAAGATCAAATTAGAAACTGGTTTTATGTTCTGGGATGTGGATTACGTGGCAATCGACTATTCCCCAAACGAAAATTTTAAACTTAAAATCATTGAGCCCAGTTTGGCAACCGATGAAAACAATTCTGAGGTGACCAAGCTTTTGCAGAAAATGGACCAAAGGTATCTGGTCCAACCTGATATCGGAAATGAGGTCCATATTACATACGATGTACCTATAGTGAAAGATGATACGATCCAAAGTGCTTTCCTTAAAAGCCGGGGATACTATAATTACATCCGTGATTATGAAGGAACGCCGGATGTTATGGTATTGAAATCTTTTCGTGAAAAGAATGCCTTTTCCGAGTTCTCAGAAACATCTTATTTGAACTTCATCGGTATGGTCAATTTAGTTGTGAACAATGATAACCAGTAAGAATATTCCGGTTTATATCCAGGAAAAGGAATTGCAGGTCGATCATAGGACTTTAAATTTAAATTCATTTGGAAGTCATAAGATGATCAGTGGTTTTGTGAAAGAGTTCATTCATTTAAACTTGAAGTTCACATTGTTTGGCATCGTCTTGAAAACTTACCGAAGCCCTCTGGATTGGATAAAGGCACTTAAATACCTGGTACATCTTAGAAGACAATTTTTAGGTGATCATCGTCTTCAAAAAATGGCATATACCGCTGGGAAGTATTATATGGGACTATATATACCTGGTTGGCACAGTATGGTATATGAAAAGTTTATTGTTTCCCAATTAAACGACTTCAAACCTGTTCGACGAAAAATTAATAGGTTCAATACGGTGTTGATGGCCATCACAAAAAAATGCCCCTTGCAATGTGAACATTGCTATGAGTGGGAAAATTTGAACAAAAAGGAAGTGCTTTCAACTGGCACCCTAAATAGCATTGTTGAGAAACTCCGGGAAAAAGGAGTTAGCCAGATTCATTTTTCAGGCGGGGAGCCAATGTTAAAAGTTGACACTTTGGTTTCCATACTCCAGAAATTCTCTGGGGGTATAGATTTTTGGGTCGCCTCATCAGGCTATAAACTATCCCAGGAGAACGCGAAACTCCTAAGCAAAGCCGGTCTCACAGGCGTAATTATCAGTTTGGATCATTTTATTCCTGAAAAACACAATGAATTTAGGCATTTCAAGAGTGCCTTTTATTGGGCGATGGAAGGCATAAAGAATGCAGCTAAAGAGCATTTGGTAGTTGCCCTTTCAATTTGTACAACCAAAGACTTTATTACCGAAAATAATCTTTTACAATACATGGATCTCGCGAAAAGTTTACCTGTTTCTTTTGTCCAATTTTTAGAACCCAAGGCTGTAGGTCATTTTATGGGCAAAGACGTTGCTCCAAGTCAGGAACAAATCCAAATATTGGAGGACTTTTATTTTAAAATGAACTATGGGAACTCCTATAAGGACTACCCAATAATAACCTATCATGGATACTATCAAAGGAGGCAAGGGTGTTTTGGTGCTGGAAACAAGAGCATTTATGTCGATACTGATGGTGATATTAATCCATGTCCGTTCTGCCCTAAAAAAAACGGTAGTGTTTTAGATGATGATTTTGACAAAAACCTCGAAGTACTAAAGAAGAATGGATGTAGAATTTTTTGAAAACGCAATTAAGATGCATGAGACCTGGATATGGATTTTAGGTACGCTTTTTTTTATAATCAGATATGGAATTATAGCTGGCTTATTGTATGGTTATTTTTACGTATGGAGGAATAAGGATTTCTTAGGACTAAAGATTCAAAAAAAATTACCTTCAAGAATCGAGGTGAAAAGTGAAATAATTTATTCATTGCTTACCATGGTGATCTATGGCTTGGGCATTTGGCTGTTTCTGTTTTGGGTTCAGCACGGAAAAACCAAGTTGTACCACAATGTAGAGGATTATGGAATCCCGTATTTTTTTGCTAGCATCTTCCTAATGATTCTAACACATGATGCCTACTTTTATTGGACTCATCGGATGATGCACCACAAGTGGTTTTTTAATTATGTACATTTAACCCATCACAGATTTAGCAATCCTACTCCTTGGGCGGCTTTTGCCTTTCATCCTGTAGAAGCATTTATATCCATTGGGATAATGCCCATTATTTTATTTCTTATCCCCTATCATCAGTGGGCGCTGATCATATTTATCACTTTCTTGATGGTCTATAACTCCATAATCCATTTGGGTTTTCCGTTGCCTTACGTAACCTCTGGCAAATATCAAAATTCTGGAATAGACCACAATATCCATCATCAGGGATTTCGAGGTAATTATGGCTTATATTTTAACATTTGGGATCGGATGATGGGCACCTACAAGGAGGTGTAGTTTTTAATAGTACCTTTTCAACTTATCGTGGGGATGGAGCGCCCTAAAATCTATTGAGGCACATTAAAATAATGTTCATATGTCACCTGTTCGGTGGCTTTTTTCGTTCCGCCGTCGGGATTAGAAAGCCAGCGCTCAGGCTCGCTCCTGCGCCCTTCGATGCTCTGAAAATATGCAGAAAGAGGCATTTAATTCTGATCAGAGAATCCCTACGAACCCACATTAGTAGTGTGCTCTATTTATGAAGTTTAGGAGAATCCTTTTGTTTCTAGGCAATTTAAAAAGGTCATTTCTGTATTAAATGAAAAATTGCAGTAGGTTATTTATATTATACTTAAATAAGAAAATCGAACCAAATGATTACGGTTGATCTTGCCTTGATGTCAACTAGAACAAATAAATGGTGTACCATCATTATAAATTATTTTTAATCGAATGCTTTTAAAAACGAACTTAGTGGGCAATTCTGCAAATTTGATTTCTTCGGTTATAAAATATACGGGGACAAGGTCGTTCTCGCCACCACCGATCTTGCCCGAGGTGCAACCAGAAAAGAATATGGGTCCGTTTTCTATCTGATCCTCGGCCAATTGTAACCCTGTTCCACCATTCCCATTCACAATTTTATATTCAAAATGGGCCACAGCAGAAGGAAGAGATCCTTCCGCTTTAATAAAATCATCAAAACCGATCAGTGTTAGTTCATACAAATACGGAATAAACAATCGCACCGTTTCTCCCGGCACCATTGTAAATATGGTACCAACTTCAACCTCCCGGATAATAGGATCTTCCGGGTTATCTTTTTGGCAAGAAATTATTGCCATACCAACTATAATTAAGGCAAGTAAAGGATTTTTTTGACGCATAGAAAATGGATTCCAATGAAATGATTATGGTGTGTAAAACCAGACGTACAACAAAAATCCGGCAAATTTTACGTTGACAACATAAAAATATTTTGATGCTACCTCATTTTTATCTCATTTTAATTTGAACCCAAGTGCATCCCGATAATTTCCAATCTAAATTAATTCAAATTACTATTCTTATATAAATTATATTATACAGTCAAACTTTATCCATTAATGTAGAGGTCACGTACGTTTTGACGCAAATTTATTATGAACAAATTAAAAGGAAAGGGGGTAGAGCGGAAGAGTTAAATCGATATATCGCGTGTATTCGTCACACTGTAAACAACATTGTGCTCCAGTTGATCGAAAGTGGAAATCCCTTCACCGCAAATAATGGAAAGGACACTTGCTTAGGTAAAAATGCCAAATTAAAATGCTGATCCAGCTCTTTGACGAACATAACCTACAAATGGAAAAACTGGTTAACATTGAGTTTGCCCTAGGCACTTATAAGCGGTATCACACCACCAGAAACCATGTGGCAGATTATATCAATGAAGAATATGGTAAGCATGACATTCCAGTGAGGGATGTAAAGTTTATTATGGGTTTTGAGTACTTCCTGAAGGTAACGAAGGCTTGTAATCACAATTCCTCCCTAAAATATGTCAACACCTTTAAAAGATCATCCGGATTGCAGTAGGCAATGATTGGATCAGTAAGGATCCTTTCAATGGAAAACGTAACCTTGGGATGGGTTCTCCGAATACGCAACTTTTGACAATTACTAAAATGGCACGAGGTCAAATAAAAAACTTCTGAATTTAGCAACGTCCTAAACCGGTAATTGCTACACGAGTACTTTAAGATATAAATTTTTGTTTAATTTTATTCAGAAATAATTAAACAATTAGATTTTGGTCTAACATCCAAAAAATAAAACTATTGAGGCACATATAGAAAAATGCAGGGATCGACTGGAGCACGGAATCTTTTATTCGAATACGAACCATGAGACCCAAGAACATGAGTATTGCCAAACCGGCACTGCCAATCAATCCCAAGGGTTTAAAAAAGAGTCCTCCTATTAAGGCGAATCCCCCGGCCAATTGTAGGTAGGCGTTGAGTATTCTATAGCGACTCAGCCTGTACCGCTCGAATTCCGTCACCATATCCGGGCCAGTCAAACAGGCATATCCGAAAAAAAGGAAAGAAAGTGCAGAAAAAGCAACCAGTAGGTTTAAAAAGATAGGTGACATTATATTGCTATAAACACAATAGTAACTTAAAAAATCGTATCACTTCAATTATGGAATATCTAATTATTGGCATCAAGGTTTTTATTTTTCTGAGCATCATCAATGTATGGTTTATCCGCTTTAACAAAAGTACTTCTTGGCGGGGCGGTGGAGCCTCTAATATGAAGGAGGAATTTAAGACTTACGGCTTATCGGAAACGGTCATGTATCTGGTGGGCGGTTTAAAGATACTCAGTGCTCTGGGGTTATTTCTTTCTATCTGGGTTCCCTTATTGACATTGCCTGCAGCTGCCCTCATGGCCGTGTTAATGACCGGTGCGATTGCGATGCACATCAAAATCAGAGATCCGCTTCGGAGTTCCCTTCCCGCCTTTTCATTTATGGTACTATCCTTAATTTTGATTGCATATAATCAAGGATGGATTTAAGATGACCATGAACTACGAAGCAAACAAAATGCCCGATTGGATTTTAAAAAGCCGTAAGAAATGGCAGTATACTGGAAAGGAACGCCCAGCCTTTGCCGAAATGCCGAAACCGGGACAACGCTCCGTATGGGATTTTCCCAGGCCCCCTGGCCTAATATCCTCTCAAAAAGAGGTGGAAGTACGAACAAACGGAGTACAACTTGCCCTTTCCTATAAAACTCTAGAGCTATTGGAAACGGCTAGTCCACCCACTTATTACCTTCCACCGGATGATGTGGTCTTTGACCTTTTGGCACCCATACCAAAGCGCACTTCCTTTTGTGAGTGGAAAGGCGAAGCGAGCTATTGGGCCTTGAAATCTGCCCCGAAACAAGCTATCGCATGGTCGTACGCCATCCCATTTGAACCCTATACACACTTAGGCGATTATCTCGCGTTTTATCCGCAATATGTTGATTGCTATTTAAATGGAGAAAAAGTGATTCCCCAGCCGGGTGGCTTCTATGCCGGATGGATTACCAATGACCTCTGTGGGCCGTTTAAAGGAAACCCCGGTACAGGGCATTGGTAATTGCCTTTTTTTGCCTTCTTGAAACTGGATGGAAGTGACAACTATTGCCCTACGGCATCTTCATCGACATAAAAAAATGGAATACCCCCATATTCGTAAACAGCAAGAAATCATATATGTCTATGGGCAAATCTTGATTACGAACCCTTACAAAACTCTTGGAAGCATATTTTAAAAGTGCGCAACAAAGCAAACTAGTCCAATCCTGGCACCAATATTTGGTGCCTTACTATAAGCCTTACCTCAAAACAGGACATTCTTTGCTCGGCCGTCTCCGGCTCTACTGAAATAGTATCATTTAGTACTATTAACCCTGTAAACATATGATCTACAGGATTTTAATTTTAATGATAGTATTATTTTACAGCATAAGCAGGTCAATATATTCTTACTCGTTGTAAGAATAATAACATTAGGTAGCAGTTTTTTTATACTTTTAGGCTGAATTGTACGAGTTAATTCTGTAATATGAGATCAAAACTATTTTGCGGCCTGCTCCTTTGTGCCTTATCCTTTTACAATTGTAGTGTAGAAGAACTCATTAAACCGGCGGATGCGGTTGAAGAATTGCCTGACACAGAAGAACCAGACCTGACGGACCCTGCTGCTATATTGGCTGCGGAACGGGAGATAACGATTAAAACTATTGCTTCTACCAACGGTAAAATATGGAGAATTAACTCAGCAGTATTAACTAATCCCTCTGGATCATTCGACATTTCCAGTAATATTAATGTGCGGGATGATGAATTGGTGTTTTGTAAGGACATCTCCATCAGTGGAAGAGTCCTTACCGAATTTGAAGGAAGTTTGGAATGGAGGAAGGGCAATGAGATAGAGGTAATGGCAGAAAATGCACAGGGCACGTTGTTGGATTTTTATGTTTCACCCAACACATATACCTACGATTTTATAGAGGAAAGCAGTACCGAATTGGCCAGTATTGGTGCTGGTCTTGAATTTAAGCTCAATGCCAACAACGAAATTGAGGGCATCATCTCTTTTATTGGTGGCGCAAATATGGTCATTTCCTTGGTGCCAAAGCTGGCAAGTGACTACAAGACAGCACCCGCAGGAACTTTGGAGTTTACAGAAGCTTTCACCTTTCAGTCTAACAACATAGACGGTAGCGCTCCTGGAATGGTAGGTTCTTACAGCGATAATAGTATATTCTTAGTGACAAGGGAAGATGCTTTTGCTAATGAAATAGGCCTTCCGGAACGCATCATCAAGTATAGCCTGGACAATAGTACCGTCACAGAAAAATTATATTTTAAATCGGATTTTGTTTCCAAGCAACTTCATATTATTAATAATCAACTTAAGGTGGTTGGTGGGCAAAGGGTAAATACATACGACCTTGATCTGTTGAACGAACCTACATCTTCAGCTAATTATGGTATTTCTCTTTCGCGATTTGGATCGGCCGTAATAGATTCAGAAATCATTGTAGTGGGTGGTGATCTTAATGAACAGTTTGGTGATAAGATTTTTAAATGGGAAGAAGCTACCTCAAATTTAACGGAAATCGCAACCCTGCCGGAACCACGATACGGAGCAAGGGCAGAAATAGTTAACGATAAGCTGTATGTTTTTGGAGGTACAGCGGCCCTCCTTACCCTACCTTCAAAAAATACAATTTACATTTACGATTTAAAAACGGGCAATATTAAGATCGAAAGCCTATCCAGGGCACTAAGTTATACATATACCGGAAAGTTTGAGAACCTTATTTTTGTCGCGGGACAAGAAGAAGTAGAAGCTTTGGGATTTCGAGATCGCGATCCTTTTCTAGGCGTTTATAGTACCTATACAGGTGAATTTACTGAATTACTGACCAACCTTTCCAGCCCTGAATTGGAAACCATTCATTCCATGGCTGTTTTTAATGGCAAACTATTTATTATCTATGGACAAGTACAACCGGTTGCTGAGGGTGAACTCCAAACATGGAGCGTACTTTCGGCTGATCTATAAAATCAGTAGCACTTCTTATCTTATAATGCCTATGTTGCTATAAAGATGTTTGAAATTCCATATTCTCATCCTTCTTTGGCAGGTTCAGAAGTGGCATATATATTTGATTATCAGGTAGGCAGGTTCAGAAGTGGCATATATATTTGATTATCAGGTAAATAAGTTGTATATTTAGATATAATAAAACCCCGAAAATGAGTCTACAGCCCGAAAAACGGGGTTTTTTTAATCTTCAAGTATGTACAAATTACGAACCTGCCTGCCGCAGGCAGGGAATATCCGATTTTCAACACACCTTTTCCTTTTCTTCCCAAAGTGAACAATTTGATGTTTTTTACCAGCGTTTCCTTGGAAGCGATTTAGGAAAGATCTATCAGGCTGTTCCCTGGGAGAATCTTGTGAGATCCTTTGGGCTGAAGCGATCCAAAAAAGGCCCTGCCTCTATCTTTTCACCGCAGGGCAAACTTGCCCTTATGCTGCTCAAGCACTACGGTGGATGTTCCGACCGGCGGCTCATGGAGGGGCTTAACGGGAATCTGGAGTGGCAATTTTTCTGTGGTATCTATCTGGGCGAGGATCGCCTTACCAACTTTAAGGTCATCAGCGAGATCCGCTGCGAGCTTTCCAAAAATCTAGACATTGATAAAGTACAACAGGCCTTCTACGGACATTGGTCGCCCCACATTGCAGAGAAGCACTCTTTGGTGATGGATGCCACTTGGTTCAGAGAGTTATCTTCGCTACCCTACCAATATAAAACTGTTGTGGGAGAGCGTGGACTGGCTCCATAATCTGATCGGACCCATCTGCAGACAAGTAGGGGTACCATTGCCTCGCAGCAAGTACCTGAAATGGAAAAAACGCTACGTATCCTATAGTAAGATGAAAAGGAAGACCAAGAAGAAGAAAAGAGCCCTGACACGTAGCCTGCTGCTACTGCTTAAAAAATTTAGCGATGAATTGGACCGCCTGGAGAAGAAACACAAGATAACAATGACTACGGATCAACACCGAAGAAGGGCCATAGCCAAAAAGATCTATAGCCAGCAGCACGCTTACTTTTACAAGGGGCTAAAACCCAAAGCCCGCATTGTAAGTCTGGACAAGGACTATATCCGACCCATCGTACGGGGTAAGGAAACCAAAGCGGTAGAATTTGGAGCCAAGGTTAACAAATTCCAGATCGACGGAATCAGTTTTATCGAACACTTAAGCTTCGAGGCCTTCCACGAAGGCAATCGTTTCCAGGATACCGTGTTCAAGGCGCAACGTCTAACCAAAGTCAAAACCCGATTGGCTGGAGCCGATGCTATCTACGCCACCAACAAGAATCGCAGGTTTGCCACCCGCTATGACATTCATACCGACTTCAAGCGCAAGGGAAGAGCTGGCAAACACGAAAAACAGCGCAGACAACTGGCAAGTGCTATTACCAAAGAAAGAGCCAGTAGATTGGAGGGAAGCTTTGGGAAAGAGAAAGAACACTACCACCTGAAAAAAATCAAGGCCCGAACCAAGGCCAACGAGATCCTCTGGATCTTCTTTGGTATCCATACTGCCAATGCCTTGGAGATCGGAAGGCGCACGGCCAAGGAAGAACTACAACGAGCGGCCTAAGGGATAAAGGATGTCAAAAGTCTCAGGGAATCATATGTCCCATTGTCAACAAAAACCTTGAAAACAGGAACTTTCCGACATTAAAACATGCAGCAGGAATGCTAGCAATCAAAAATGCCGATCAATCAAACAATTTGAACGGTATTTAATTCGACTTTTTCTCAAAATCAGGCCTACTCCTGAATGTGCCTTCTAATTATTATTACAACTTTAGCATTTACACTCCCATCCCAAGAAGCCAAAAAGTTCTGCCGCAACCCTAAACTGTGTTAATACGGCTCATTAATAGTTCTCTATACGGTTTCGCTATTGGTATTACCTTTCTTCCAATCTCTAAATGACCGTCGACCAAAACATCCAACTTCGATAAATTGATGATAAAAGATCTATGGACACGTATAAAGGTTGATCGGGGAAGTTTTTCTTCCATCGTCTTGAGTGTGCTTGTAAGCACATAATCGCCAGTATTGGTGACCAATGTGCAATAATTTCGATCTGCCTCTATGAATAGAACATCTGTCAAGAGTAACTTTTCCATCTTACCATTGTGACGAACGAAGATGCGGTCTATCATCACTTCGATATCTCTAACATTTTCAACGGTTCCTTTTTCGCGTATCTGCATACCTACAAGCGCAATTGTGCGCTGTAAATCCATTTTATTAAAGGGTTTTGAAATAAAAGCATATGGATGCGTCTCCTTTGCCTTTGAAAAAGTCGCCTCATCGCTGTTTGCGGTCAAATAGATTACAGGGATATCATGTAGTTTCTGAATTGCCGCAACTGTTTCTATTCCGTTCAACGCTCCTTTTAGATTGATATCCATCAAAATAATATCAGGCGCATTCGTCTCGACATGAGAAATGGCCTCTTCGCCACGCGATTCAATTCCTATGACCTCGTACCCCAAATTCGAGAGTTGTAAGGATATGTTGGCCGCAATGATCATATCATCCTCAACGATCAAAATTCTTGGCGGTGTCTCCATCAGGCGGCCTTATTCATTTTAAATTCAAAGGAAACCGAAGTCCCGTTTTGTACGGTCAATTTCATTTTACCATCCAACTGCCTGGTAAGCAGATCAATGAGTTGGGTGCCAAAACCTGTGCCTTCGGGCTTTTCTCCCCTCATTGTTCCAATTCCATTATCGGCTACTTTTAAATGCAAGACAGAACCAACTTCTTCAAGCCTTATTTCAACTTTCCCAAAGGCATCCTTAGGAAAAGCATATTTCATTGAATTTGTCAACAGTTCATTGACTATCAATCCTACCGGTATTGCTATATCAACTTCAAGTTCCAGTAGGTCCATGTTGCAGACAAACATTATTCTTTTTTCTGCTCCATAAGAATCGATAATAGAGTTCCCCAGGTTTTGAAAATAATCTTTCATTTCAACGGTAGCCAGACTTTTCCCCTTATACAATTTCTGATGGATCATGCTCATACTCTGCACCCGCTGCTGACTTTTTTGCATGGCCTCGAGAATGTTCGGGTCATCGATTTGTGACGATTGCAAGAATAACAGACTCGAAACGATTTCAAGATTATTCTTTACCCTATGGTGTATTTCCTTGAGTAAAAATTCTTTCTCCTCATTTTGCTTTTCCAACAACCTGTTTTTTTTGGCATTGCTACGTACCGTTTTGTATAAGAGTACCACATAGAGGACCAAAAGGACAACTACGATAATCGTTAAGATCTGTACGGTCTTCTGTTTTTTTATAAGATGTATCTGGGATTGAATGGTACTTTCTTTTTCAGCGACCTTGAACTCAGTCTGAAGCCGCGAGATGCGCTGATCGGCCTCCACTGTAAAAACGGCGTCCTTAAACTTGTCATATTCCGCAAAGGCCTGATAAGCCTCCTGATATTGGTGATTTCCTGCGTATGCCTTGCCCAAACCACTGTAGGCCTGGCTCAGAAAAAAATTATCCCCAAATTCGTCAGTGGCAATGGTAATACTTTTTTGAAGGCTCTCTATGGCCTTGGAATATTTTCCCTGCAGGTTATGTAGTTTTCCAATAGACAGCCAACTGCGCATGACCATAAAATTATTATCGAGCAATTCTGCATATTTTAGGGCAGCGGCACCAGCCTCTTCAGCCTTTTCATATTGATTTTGATATGCGTACAAGTCGAGCAAATACATATACGCGTCGCTCAAATTATTATAAAAGCCGTAGCGTTCGCCGATAGCGATGGAATGTTGGAAATAGTTCAGGGCTTTTTGGTATTCTTTCAACGACATATAGTTATTCCCAACGACAAATAATGTAAAATCATAATCCAGGTCATTGATGCCCCGCTCCTCGAAAATTGCCAACGATTTTAGTCCGTACTCCAGTCCCGCTTCGAATTTGGATTGTTTCCAGAACAAATTACTTAAATCGCTATAGGCCATTGCAATAGCCCTATTGTCATTCAATTTCTTCCCTAGTTGTAAAACTTCCAGGGCGTAATCAGCTGCTTGGCCCAATTTCCCCCTTCGCTCATACACATAGCCCAATTGGGTGTATAAATGGGTAAAATCGGATTCATGCACCTTGGTTTTTGCAGTTTCAAGCGCATGCTCGGCATCGTCAAGCCTTTCCATTCTAAGCAATATCGCCCCTTGGGTAATCTGAAATCGACCTTGCCACAAGGTGTCCTTTTTGGCGGATGTCAATTGCAATCCCTCATCCGTAAACTCAAGGGCCTTGATCAGGTTTCGGGTATGCCAATAATACGCCAGATCATTAAGTATCGAGAATTTTAGGGAGTCGGACTTGGCATTTGGATAGGCTTCCTCCAATATGTCCAAATAAGATATGCCGAAATTATCAGTTTCTAAAAAGACCTTTTTGTAGGGATTTTCGCGGTCGAAGTCGATAATTTGGGCAAAACCAATCCCATATTCCAAAAAAGAAAAGATGTAAATACATACGGCCTTTAGGAAAAAGCACCTCATGTAATGGTTTGGTTACCTTAGGGATAAACGGTTGTTTGTTAAATATACAACATTATAGTCAATATCCGATAATTTTAAAACGCTCTTCGGACAGTAAAAGCATCCGTTCGTCCTGAATTGAATATTTCATGTACTGAAAATCAATTACTTCATAACACATTTGGCACTAACATGAAAATATCCCTGTTTTTTTCATTGCTTTTCTGGCTGTCAATTACATCGTGTGACCGAGGACAGAAATCATCGCGGGATATTCAAATCAACGAAGCTTTGGTCCTAAATACGCTGAATACCTATATGGATTCTTGCTGGAACAAGGGTGATATTTCCAATTTAACCGAAATATCTACCGAAGATTTTATCAGAAACCTCAACGGAGTTACTGTAGCTACCTCCCAAAATGAAATGAAGGCCCACATGGCGCTATTTTTTAAAGGTTTTCCTGATATGGCAGTGAAATTAGACAGCACCATTGTCAAGGACAATGCTATTTTCACTCATTGGACTTCCTCGGGTACCCATACAGGAACTTTCGGAGAGATAGCGGCGACCGGAAAGAAAGTTAAGATCAACGGACTATCACAATTCTATTTCGACAGCAAAGGAAGATTGATTCGGGAAGATGTGGTCTTCAATGAACTCGACCTTTTACAACAAATGGGGTATACCCTGAATCCCCCGGTAATGGAATAAATAGACCAACATAAAAAATTGAAACCTAAGAATTATGAAAATAGCAAAGACCATTATTATCGCATTGGCCATCGTGTTAACGGCAAATCTGGCGAAAGCCCAAGACAACAATCTTCAATCCTTTTGGGTACATGAAGATGTGGTAAAACCTTCAATGGTGGCATCTTATGAAAAAGTCTGCAAGGACTTGACCGCCAATTTGAAAAAGCACCGTATTAAAGGGGCAGGTATGATTGTTACCAATACCGTTGACCATCGATACTTATGGGTGAGTCCAATCGCCTCCATGGCAGATATTAATTATGAAACTTTCAAGACCCTATCGGAAAAAATGGGTCCGGGAGAAATGAGCGCAATGTTTGACGAAATGGACAAAAGCTATGATACAGAACATGACTACGTGATTGTTTTGGACGAAGAACTAAGTTATATGCCCGAGGGTATGACACAAACGCCCGAAGGGCAAGACTATAGGAAGTTCCACTATTTTCATTACACGCCGGCCAATGAAGCTTCCGTCAGGGAAAAAGCTCTGGCAATCAAACAACTCTTCGACAGCAAGGGATCAAAAGTTCATTATCGTACTTACAAAAGTGGTTTCGGTACGCGTGGCTCTTTCTATATGGTTGCCATTGCCGCTAAAAACGCGGTAGATTATGAAACTAAAATTGCGGAGAATAACACGCTTTTAGGAGAAAAATGGGGAGAAGTCTTTGGTGATTTTCAGTCGAGCCTCCTGCAGTATGAAATAGTGGAAGGTCAAATGCGACCTGATATGGCGTATTCATCTCCAAACTAATTTTTCGAAACCCGGTCAATGCCTGTATGCATTTCATATTAACTCAACTTAAAACCAAAGGATTCCCTACTTCGTGGTTATAACAATTAGAAATACACTCGTGAAAAAAAAAGTAATCCTATTAGGTCTTGTAATGATTTTATTTACAGCCTGCAACCAAAAACAGCGTTATACACAGAACTCTCCAGAAATAGACACATTTAAATCGGTCATAAACAGTTACAATAAAAAAGACTGGGAAGGAATGACGGCACAATATGCCGATACCGCGAAATCGTTCAACAATAGTTCAGATGTTGGCCTTTCAATTGCTGAAATGATTGATTTCCATACTCAAAGTCTTACGAACCTGGCCGATCGTAGTTTCCTGGATAAGGGTCAAGAATATGAAATGGTCATAACCGATAAAGGTGATACTTGGGTCAACTTTTGGGGCGATTGGGAAGGAACCCTAAAAGCCAATGGCAAGAAAATAAAGATTCCCATCCATTTGACGGGGCAATTTAAGGATGGGAAAATAGTGCGTACCAGTGGAAATTGGGATAATGCACCCATGGTTTTGGCATTACAGGAAATCGATGCTATGAATAACCTCGACCCAGAAGACAACAGGGTAATCATCAACGGGATTTACCAATCTTTTTCAGCAGGCGATGTTCCATCGGTTCTTGCTTCGTTAGATCCTAATGTCGTATGGATGGAAGCAGAAGGAAATGCCTTAGCCGATGGTAACCCCTACAAAGGTCCGGATGCCGTATTGAAAGGAATATTCAACAGAATTGGCGAGGAATATGAAACTTTTAGCCTTGCAAATATAAAATTACATGAAATGGCCAATGACGAAGTACTTGCCACCCTTCGATACAACGGCAAACTAAAAGCAAACGGAGCCACAATCGATGCACAGGCCGCTCATCTTTGGACGCTTAGTAACGGTAAAGTTATCGGTTTTCAGCAATATGTAGATACAAAACAGCTTGCCGATGCTCAAAGTAAATAGATAATCAATTGGGTAATACGGTTACAACAATCCAGGTAGGCATACAACTTAACAAAGGGGCGATCAATCCTTATTTCGGGGAAACTATGGGTAGTTCCTGTTAGGTTTATCAGCTAAACCATTAAAGATATGCGTACCAAACAACTACCCCAACACGACCAGACCCTCAAAAATTCTGCAAATCGGCACAGGATCTTGGGCATCGAAAACGCTGTTGACGGCATTTAATATGGAACTTTTTACCATTTTTGGTGAATAGGAAATTACCGGCCAAGAAAAATCAACCAAGTCTTGGAATATCTATTTGGATGCCTTAGTGACTCTGGGTATTTTAAAACGAATTGGATTAAAGGAAAGCGCTTTTTACATCAATGCCCGAGGACACTAGATATATTTCTTTCGATTTGCCCCCCGTGGGGCTTTTTGCAAAAAAGAACATAAAAAAGCATGGGGCTAGAGGACAAGGCAAGCATCCGATCCGGCGATTTCTTTACCGATGATTTTCCAAAAGCCGATGTCATTGCAATGGGTACCATCCTTACTGACTGGAATAAAAAGTAAAAACTCATGCCTATCAAAAAAGGATTCAACGCATTACCAAAAGACGGTTCGTTGGCCGTCATTGAAAATAATACTGACAATAACCGAACCGAAAATACCTTTTGCCTCCTGATGTCTTTGAACATCCTTTTACTGCCTCCGAATTCTACGAAATGGAAAGAGTCTGGATTCAAATCCACATCATTGATACGTTTGACCAGGGCCTTTAAGGACAGCCATCACCATGAAGTAAAAATTTGAATAGTAACTTTTAAATATAGAACCAATGAAAAAATTAATGTGTGCCCTTTTGCTACTGCCTTTCTTGGCCGTGGCACAAACAAACGAGGATTTAATCTTCGAAAATGCGATGCTTACGGTAAATCCGGAAAAAATTATGGAATTCGAGGCGGGTATAGCGGCCCATAACAAAAAATACCATGCTGAAGGGCCCTACGGCGCCAGGGTTTATAGCGTATTAAATGGTAAAAATGCCAGTAAATATATGTTAATTATGGGGCCCTTACCCTGGAGTGCCATGGACGGAAGACCAGCCAGTAAAGAACATACCGATGACAACAATAAAAACATTAATAAATTTTTGATGCCCGACGTTGAAGTCAACTATATGAAAATACATCCTCAGTTATCCAACTTCTCCAAAGACTTTGAAATCAATAAACTCTCTGTTTTTAGAATCGATGTAAAACGTTTCAAAGAAGAGGAATTTATGGAGAACGTGTTAAAGAAAGTAGTTAAAGTATATAAGGACAAAATGCCGGATCAAATCTATGGGGTATACTCCAATGAAATGAACAGTTTGGATGGAATAGATTTTGGCTGGGTGGACTTCTTCGATAGTTCTTCCTGGTTAGGAACAGAGGACAAATTTGTTCAAAATTTCGAGGAAGTACACGGTGCCGGAAGCTTTGTAAAATTCATGGCTGATGTCGAAGCAACGACCGATGGAGACAGCACCGAAATATGGACCCTCAGAAAAGACCTTAGTGGTCTGGATCCGAAAGTAGTAGTAGCAACCCGTCAGTAAATCATTTGTTTTAGCTATCAGTTTATATCTGACCAATGCTTGTAAAACCTGGGGGAACTCAGGTTTTACCTTTCGTAAGCCTTACTATTGACTTTATTCTTTTTAAATATAGTATTATAAAAACTTGGTCAAAATCAGATAAATTCGAATGCGCATTTGCTATTAAATATCAAAGTCACCTATATGGTGCCCATTAAAAATCATCCCGCAGACCACCCCCATTACCAGGCTATTTCAGCGTTTCGTTCTAGTTCCCCCGGGATAATACCCTGGCCACGGTATGTTTGGAAACGGCCAGGGTCTTGCCTGCCACCCCCATCAACCATTCTGAATGTACCTTCCGGTCACCTGAAATTTCACCGGCGGTTTTGATGAGGGCCCTAAGGATCTGGCTGATATCTTGCTTCAATTGTCCGGAGTCTCTTCCTGTACGGCCTAAATAATCCTTCAGGTCTATCCCGGCCTGCAACAATACCTTTACTATAAAATCAGGACTAAGGGCTTTATAGGAAGGATAGGTTCCCTCAAAAATACCCGCCACTATCTCCGCAAAGCCCTGATCTGTTTTGGCCCTTGAAATAAGTATCCCAAGCAGTCTCATCAACACAGGGGTCAAGGTTTTATTCCTTGCAAAATGAACCATCAGATTTGACACGGCAAAATCATGGGATAATTCCGCATCCAGTTTTTGTTTATATGTATTGAGGGAGGTCATCGAATAATCGGAACTGGCATGGCACGACTTAAGGCAATCAGCTGCCCACCTGGCACTGAGCAGGGAATACTGTATTCCATCACCACTGAGCGGATTGATCAATCCGGCTGCCTCTCCAACCAGCATCAGGCGCCCGGCTATCACCGGACTTTTTGCATCGTAAAAGGTAATCGGCCAACCCTCTATCTTACTCTCAGAAAAGCCATCTCCAATACGCCGGCGCAGATCCGGATTGTTGCTAAGGTGATTTTCAAAAAGTTGTTTGACCTGCCCCTGTCTTTGTGGATACGTCTGATAGATCATCGCCATACCGACATTGGCGCCTGCCTCCTCTTTTGGAAACAACCAGTAGATACCCGGAAAATTTTCCTCGCTGAAATAAACGTCCACTCTGTTTTTTGGTCCGTTTATACCCTCATAGTAGGCACGCAGACCCAGTAACTGAAATGCGGCATTGGTTTTGGCACCTTTCAGCTGGCGGGCAACAACGGACCTGCTGCCATCAGCTCCCACAATGACCTTTGATACGATCCTTCCCTCCCCGCGGCCCCTGCGATAGGTGGTTACCACCCTGTCGCGGGTAATTTGGTAACCGGATACACGGCACTCCTCATAAAATACCGCGCCGGCTTGTTGTGCCGCTTCAAAGATCAGGTGATCCAATTCCTTCCGCGGGATGATCCGTGCATGAAAGGGAAGTGCTTCCGGCTTGGCAAGCTTTATGATCGCTTGGTCATCCCTGATAAATAATCCTACCTCATCTATCTCATTCGCTTTTTTAAAGGTTTGGGTTTTGGTAATACCCATTGCATGGAGTTCGGCAAGGGCAATGGGACTGACACCATCCCCGCATACCTTGTCTCGAGGAAATTTCTCCGCCTCTGCCACAATAACCTGTATGCCATCTTTTGCCAGGTGATATGCCAATGCACTGCCCGCCGGACCACCCCCTACTATCAGGACATCGCAATCAAAAGCAATTTTTTGTTTTAAGATGATCATTACATACTTAATAGTTTCTGTTGATCATATACAGGATGATCGATTCCAGGAATGCTTTGTCAACCGAATCCGGTACCTGTGAAAAATGGGTATAAAATTCCTTCAAGGCCGCACCCGCAAGGTATTTACTGGTTTCCTTGGCATATGCCACAGACCCATATTTTCCCATCAGTGAAAAGATTTCCCGGGCATCTGCCTCTTTCCGGTCCAGGATGGGCACCGTGAGGTAATCCTTAATGAATTTCAGTTCCCGGGGTTGGCAATGTGAGAGTAAATGTATGAGCATTAGCGTCCTTTTTCCCTCCAGAATGTCACCTCCTATTTCCTTGCCATACTTTTCCTCATCCGCCACCAGGTTGAGGATGTCATCCTGTATCTGGAAAGAGGCTCCCATAAAATAGCCTAGTCTGTTGAACTTTTCAGGGTCTGTCCGACCTTTACTTCCTATAATGGCGCCCATCCGGATGGGGTGTATACAGGTGTACCAGCATGTTTTTTTAAGTATCATTCTCATGTAATCCGTTTTCACGAGAGAGCAGTTGTTGTCCTTGCGCCAACCCAATTCGAGCGCCTGGCCTTCCGCGCATTCAAGGACCATATGCTGGACTTCGAGAAAAAGTTGCTGGGCAATTTTATCTCCCAGAAGCTCCCTATTCCTGTTTAATGGTAACATACTCAAAGCATTCATGGCATCTCCCACATTGATGGCGATTGCTTTATTGTTGGCCTGGTGCATGGTTGGTTTATTCCGCCTGTAAAAGCTGTCATCCTCGACATCGTCATGTATTAAGAATGAGTTGTGGAGAAGTTCCAGGCTAACCGCTGTAAATTTAGCCTCCTTCAGGGTGCCGCCAAAAGCTTTGCAGGTTGCGATGCACAGTCCGGGCCTGAACCCTTTCCCGCCCCTGTTGGGATAATCGGCAATGAGGTCGTAAAGGTATTTTCCGGGTTCTTTATTTGGAATAAACGAACCAATCCCCCGTAGCGTTTCTGCCCCGTACCCGGCAAGCATTTGTTTCATTTGAATTTCATCCATCGATATTATTGTGTTACCTGGATGGCAAGTATCATTCGTATCAGGGGGTTGTCTATATCGGTCAAAAGTGCATTGTAAATTCCGGGTAGCACCCTCCTTGGCAATTTGACGTTAATGCTTATCTCTTTTTCAACCTGTCCTTTTAACATGAGGGTTTTGGGCATGATGGTGATGGCCCTTTGGGAAACAACCTGATTATTCGGACCTACCAGGTCCGACTTTCGCAGACTTACCTTACCGGAGGCCCCGACATTGTCTTCATAAACTATAAGCGATAAGGTACATGATTCCCCCGGCTTTAAAGGTCCATCCGGTTCAAGGACGACGGCATCAGGCTTCTGCTTTTGTGAACGGTTTCCGGTAGTATTTGGTTTTTCAGCCGGGTCGCTTTTCAGGGCTTCAATAATTGTATTGAGTTTACCGCTAACGGAAGCAAAAGCATCTATATAGAGATCCAGCGCCTCATGGGAATCCCTGCGTATCCGGTTGATCAGGTCATCCGGATTGCTCCGGATCTCTTCCACGTCAATCAGTTTTTTCTCAATTCTTTTGGCTGCGAGGATACCTGCCGCGATTTCCTCCTCCAGAACATTCACTGCAGAACTTACAATGCGCTGGGCTCTGTTTACCACTTTGTCCGTATCT
Source organism: Muriicola sp. (assembly GCA_041744575.1). Lineage (GTDB taxonomy): Bacteria > Bacteroidota > Bacteroidia > Flavobacteriales > Flavobacteriaceae > JTS-RE37. The sequence continues at coordinate 117,622 of JBGTKP010000045.1, read as the reverse complement.
ATCCATGAAGTATCTTCCGGACGTCCGCCCCTTCGGGACTTACCCTTTTTTCGCTGATCGTTTTTTTGTTGTGGCATTCCCTGAGGGTTTAGCTTTTTGATCCACTTCCAGGACAATGGCGAAAAAGGTAGGCTCAAAGCCCAGAACACTCACGTGGCTGGTATATATTCCGGGTATTACCTGCTTTCCGATAGCCAGGGATATTGAAATGGTCTGGGAACCGTCCGGGTGCTGCCGAAAGGCCTGCGGACTAAAATGCGCAATAATCCCTGTTGTTTCCTGCCGGTCCATTTCATTGACAAAATGGGTATTTTTCAATTCACAATGCACTTCCTCATTCCGGGAATTTTCAAGTACGAACTGAAGTTGAACTTCTGATCCGGGCACGCCATTCCCCCTCAATGTAAAGGATGGCTCCTCTGGGGGTACGACTTGGTCCCTGTTGAACAGGAATTCGTCGGCAAAAGAAAATCCCAGGTCCATCACATTGTTGTAATATTCCAGGTTCATCCTGCTAAAGGTTTTTATTGCTTTCCTATAGAGTTCGGGTTGGATGGTAAATATATTTTTATCCATAGTTCCCTGCTGACTCATTTGATTGATCAACCTGAAACTTTGCCTGAGGTACTTTTTATTCAGTTCGATGGTATCTTTAAAAAGTTCCTCCACTTCCCTGGGTTCCTGATGTTCTTCTGCCGGCATACCAGTAGAGTATTAACTGTTATCTATTCCTTTTTTGAGGGGGCTCACAATAATAATGGGATTTCCAGGATTGCCATTTAAGTTTATACTGGTTTTCTTCCCTTGGTTCTGCTACTAATGGCTGATGATCACGGACGATCAGTGTAAAACATATATTCTGGTTGATTTCTTTTTCCCTGACAACTATTTCAGCAGTGTAGGTTCCATTCTGAAAATTGGCCAGATCCAATTTCATCAATACTCTCTCGTTACCGTTTGGTTGCAGGGTTACGGTAGCCTTGTTTATTACCGGTTGGTCCGGTGCCGCCTTATTATCCATATCGAGAAGTTCCCTGACACCAATCCGGTAGGTTTTGGCAGCATTGCAGGAATTCCTGATCCGGACAGGCACTATGATCGTTTCGCCTGCCATCGCCTGTCTTTCAATAGTTGCGATACAGTGAGGCGGACAGGTTTGTTTGGGTGGACAACAATCCCCGCTGTTGAACATGCTTTTCATTGGATCAAGCGCATTGCGGCTGACCTGTGTGAGGGTGTTGCTGAAACTGCTGTTGTTCTCCAACAGGGTGTTGAATAGGTTCCTGTAAAAGTCAACAGACATATTGGCAACTTTCTGAAGATTATCTGCGGCGGTATCACTGAGCGCACCGCTGTCTGCATTTTTATTTCGCATCTTTTTTTGATTTAACGGCATTCGTATGAGATTTGACCACAAATGACAAGTCCTTGTCCCAAAACCTTACATTGCCACTGTAGTCATTGTAAGCATTTGCATTTTTTGGCATTGTAATTTTCAAGTTCACGACCATACTGTCTCCCGGCTCCAGGATCTTTCCGGCTTCCGTTACCCTGGTATCCGCCCAGTTGGTTAGGTTCTCTTTGATATTTTGTGTAGCCCGGTCCAGGGTCGCGGTGAGTCCCTCTGTATCCTTTTCACGGAATGCGATCCCTAAAGCCCTGCACAGATAATCCATATCGAGAGCGGCAACGTGTTTTATTTCAGGTATTTGAAAGGGAAGGTTGCCCAAATTAATGACCGTCAGGGTGGCAAGATGCACTGTCCCGGGATGGCTGTCCTGAAAGGTAAATTCATCCGGATGAACCGCAATTTCAATGGTGGGCTGAACAATCAATCTGACTTTACGATCCTTACCGCCAACCTGGATCAATTTTTCATAGTTTCCCGGCGGAGTGTCGTAGGGTAAGGAAAGATTAATTGGTTCCAACCGTTGCTCACGTGCATCAAATCTGGTATTCAGTATTAACTGTGGATTATATTCGGAGGAAGTCTTTTTGCCCCTGGTTTTTTTGACATCCTGCATAGTGATGTTCTTAATTTTTAAAGGAATATCAAGGGGGTTTTGTAACAGAATGTTACCCACCATGTGGCCGGGGGGGCCGTTCAGGATAATTTCCTCATCGCGTATGGAAAGTTTGTCCAGTGCTGAATCGTCGACCTTGGTTAGCATAGGCAGATATATTAAACTTCTTCATCCTAAGATTTTGGGGGTTTTCGTTCAGGGAAGGGCCGCGTATCAGGTTCGCAACATGGTTCTTCCTCACATTTTTCAGAGGCATTTGGAACATAAGGCTCGGTGATAATCTGGCCTTCGCCGCTCAGGCAAATACTAAATACTTCAATCCCAAGCATTTTAAAGCAGACGTTGGAATAATTAGGGATCCTGACCCGATTTTTCATCATGTCTTTAATATCCTGCAATGTAAACCTGGGAAGGTTCAATACTTCTATCTTGCTGTCTGTGCTTACCGGTTCTTTCGGATCTCCTTTAAGTTTCAGCACGTTATCCGTTTCCAGTTTGCCGCTTAGTTTATTTTCCACACTGCCGGAAAGCTGTGTCCCGATCAAACCTGCATGTGTGGCAGTAAATCCCCCTGTGAGGTTGGAATCAACATCAAAGGTCTTATCAGGGCGCAGGTGGTGGGTATAGGTTTTAGGAATGGTTGGCGCTCCCATAGCCGATTGAATTAAGAGATTAGTACATTAAATATAATAAATTTATGTTATAAAAAACCGAAATGCCTGTATTAAATTGTCAGATAATTAGCAGATAAAAAAGCACTTGCATCCACCGAAACTTTTCAAGGTCAACCCGGAACAGACGTATTAAAAAATTGCAGCTGTGCACCTACTTTTTCTCCGTTCCCCTGCATCACTTTGAGCTACTCTATCTTTTCTCACAGAATAGTCATCAGGAAAACAAAAGTGGCATTCCAGACGGTCATAGTATAATTAAATGCCTCCAAATGAAAGCAAAATTAGAACTTCGTCTAAAAGAATGGCGGCAGGAATGTGCGAAAGGTCATGAAAAGCTGGCTGCCCTGGAGCTGTAAAATACCAATATGGAATTGGTGAAATTCTAACCCATGTTACTTCCATTATATTTAATTGAAAACGCCGGCCAAGAAATAGTGCGGGGAACAATTAAGTGCTAACTTTAAAATGGCAGTTATTATAAATAGTGCCTCTACAATGGCACTAACACCAGGTTTCCTTCCGGAGAAGTCAAAGTAATTTTGATGATACGATTATTTGTATCGCTTATGGGCTCCATTGTACCTGTATACTTTACATTCTGGCTTGGATCCCCCGAATCCCTTACAATAGTAAATTCTATATCCAATCCATTGAAGGTGCCGGAAAGCGGATTCCCATCCAGGTTGGAATCGTTGTCATTTTGTTCTTCCCCTTCGAAAACCCCGGAAGGTACATTTTGGTTGGCTTCATCGGGCTGAAGATCCATACGGTACTCCCCATTGGTGTCATCCACCGCCCATGTGGCATTAAAACTGGGAATAAAAGCGATCCCTGCCTCATCGGAGCCACAATCTGTCAAAATTAAAACACATGCTGCCAGGAGATTAATTCTCATTACGTGTACGATTTTCATTAGTAGTCGTTTTAAGTTAAAAATGGGTATCTGCGTTCAGTCCTGCTCCCTCATTTTATCCTTAAGGTGAGCGAGAAATATATTTATTTTCAAGTCCATCACATCCAGCTGTCTTTTCAGGTCATCGGTGGTTTCCCTCACGTCTGAAATGATCTTGTCCTTCATTTTTTTCTTTTCACTTTGGCCGGCTTTGCTTTCGCTGTAATCCCATATGGCCGTTTTTACTTTATCCAGTTTCAGGATGTAGGTTTTGTGAATGTTATCCAAAATACCCTGAAAGATCTCCTCCAATTCCGGCCCTGCAGGCTCCTTCCATTCCTTATTGAAATCCATTTGATATTGACCCCTGTTATCATTGATATCACTAAAAATGTCGTTGTACGCAAATATCGTCTCAGCCAGTTCATTAAAGTAAGCCTGATCCTTAAGAGCAAAGCGTGCGATGTCCTGAAAATCCTTCTGAACATCTTTGACCCTTAACATATAGGCGGCCAAAATTTTTGATACCAGATCATACTGTTCCTTTTTTGCGGCCATACGTTCTTTGGAATGTACCTGCTCCACCAGATCTTTCATGAACTTTTTCCTTGTTTGATTATCTGCGATCAGGCCCCGTCCAATAAGGATACTGCCTTTTCTCAAAATCACTTCGTTTAATTTTTGGAAAATTACAGTGACTTCATACACGCCACTGTCAATATCATCCTTTACTTCCCCAAAAATGACTACCCCTGCCCTGATGGCCTTAAGGCTATCCATTGAAACAGCAGGCAAATTTTGTATTTCCGCTATTTTATCCTGAAGGTCCTGTTGCGCCAAAACACGGTTAAACCGCCTGCGTTCAAGCACAGTATACAGTCCCGAATTAATTAATTCCGTCTCAAAATCATTCGTAAGCATGCCGGCTACTGTTTTCAGTGTGGGATCACTAACACTAAAATCCCATACATACACCACGGAGTCGTTATCGGCTGCAGGAGTTGCCAAAGAATGCCCACTATAAGGTGATATACCAAGCAGGAGGACTATTAAAAATTGCATACAATTATCAAATTGAATCATTGGGTTACATCTCCAAAAAACACTTCCGAATCGAGTGCAGTTTACCTCAGGGTCTTCCGACCAGAGGCAATTCCGGTTTTAAAATGTCATGGGGGAACAAAATGTAAAGTGCGGATCTACCGCTACTTTAGTCGCATAGGGTCAATCGCTCGTTGTTGTTTGAAATCATTCTATCGGTGAAACAAGTCTCCGCACCGTCCGAAATTTCAAAATGGTGGCTGCCGTTTTTTTTCCTGACCCGTACTTTTATTGATATAAGGCTTCTTTCTACTACCTCAGCCTGTTTTTTATCCACGAATACGTCCGTTTGGGCCATACCCGAAGGTACAATTAACTCCACAATATACCACACTTCGGAGGGCCCGAAATCGACTTTTTCCTTTGCAACCACTTCTTTTTTGACGGAATCCTTTTTTGACGCTTCTTCTAAGATCTGAAGCGAATCGTACTTTGTTCCGGCAGCAGCATTACTGTCATTATAGACCGACTTGTCCTGCAAATGAATCCCATAGTCAACTACCTTAAATATGCCTGCAAGGAATAAAATTATTACTATTGCCAGGGCAATATATTTAATTACCTTCTTTCTGGTTTTACCTCCACTGTCAGCCCGGACCTTACTTTGTATTAAGCTAAACAGTTGTTGGAAATCAGACTTTATATGACGGTCTGTATTCAGGGTATTGATGTCCTTTAAAATATTGGTAAGCCTCGCCATGTTGTTTCTGATCTCGGTATAGAGGTTGAGATCATCTGTTACCCCTTGAATATTAGAAAGTTCTTTTAACTCCCTGATCTTTTTATCCAGATTGGCCGCCTCATTTTCCCAATACTTCATCAGTTCAAGCCTGTCCGTGGCTTTGGCGATTCTCACCTCATCCAATACCACCGGAAAAATACGTTCGTAAAAATCCTCGTTCCTGAAAATCTGTAAAAGTTCGAACATACAATTTTCCGAGTGCAGGTACTTATTGCTGATAATAAGGATCACGTATTTGCCGCGGCCGATCTGCTCCATAAAATCTTTGATCTTGCCTTTGTATCCAAGATCGTTTTTGTCCCTGATAATATGGAGGCCCCTTTTTCTGAACTCTTCTTCTATTGATTCGGCTATCGCCTCGCTTGCGGAACCCCAGGCATAGGAGATGTAAATGGCCGGTTTGACGTCACTTTCCTGCATGCTAAAGAAAGTTTATTCCAAGTAACAGTAAAACTGGCGCTCGGTATTGATTGTTACAAAATTTAATATGACAAGGCATCTGAATTTTGATTTCGGAACACATATTGTCCTGTGAATATGATTGGTTCAACATCTGATGAAACAAATGCCTCAGCGCGCTACCAAGGAAAAAATATAAGAATGTGCCTTGTAATTTTATTTATCCGCATGAGACTGATTTTCATACCAATCCAAAATAAAATCAGCGATCTTTTCCCAACCCGGTTCCCCGCATAGAAAATGGCTTTTACCTTCAAATATTTTTAAATCGACTTTGCTGTTAACATCCTTATCCTGCCGGCTATCGTTTTGGTAAGTTTGGGAGGGAAAATATGATCGCTGCCACCACCTATAAACAAAATTCGGGCATGAGGTTTGCTGAAATCAATATTTGAAAAGGAATTCATTACCAATTGCTGACTGACCTTATAGCTTTCGGGTACGGCGTATTTTTCGAAGGCCTTTTCCTTTTCTGCATCTGCCAGGGTATTGAAAAATGCATAGTCATACCATTTACGACTCCCCTTATAATACTTGTCAAAAGAAAAAAATCCGAGGGCCGGCAGAACAGTTTTTAGCGTTTGAAAGGGTGAAAAACCATTCTTCGGCGGGGCACCGTCGATGCTTACTCCGGCGGCGGCTTTTCCCATTTCCAACAATTTCAATGTCGCCATCCCTGCCATAGAGTGGCCAATTGCCAATGGTTTTTCGGGGAGTGCATCTATTAATTTTACAATATTGTGAACTACATCTGTAAACCCCGTTCTGACGAGATGAGGGTGGACTTTTGCTCTCCGTTCTGCAGGATGACCTTCATGACCCGGGTTGGCCGGTGCATATACATTATATCCTTTTCGTTCCAGACAGAACTTCCATTCCGCCCAGCTTTTGTCATTCACAAAATTTCCGTGAATGAGCACAATCGATTTAGATATTGCCATTTAAATTTAATATTTAGATGGATGGTAGTCAGTCCTTTTCGGGCTCCATTACCCGCACCTTTAAATATACTCAACTTTGTCGTGCCCTTTATCAGAATTATTGGGCACAACCGCCTGAAAATATCTGGAGAACCCTCTATAAAAAACAGGTCAGAAAATCGTACGTTACCCTCCTATTCAAATTCAGAATTTGGAAGTACTGCCGGTTTCCCTGTCTTGTCCCAAACCAAAATCCTGTAATATTACAAGCATTGAAAAGAGACTAAAGCTTATTGACCATGTCTATTGCTTTGGCCATAAGATCTCGGTTTTTATAAAGCAGATCATTCCTGGTGAGGTGGCATAATTCATCAGGAACAATTCCCAGATCTTCCAACGGTACGCCGCGATTGACCCCGTTTCTCAATGTTCGGCGGATCGCCACCCTGATGTCTGCACCATATTCCAAAGGCCGGAAAAAATGGGACTGGCCTGTTTCGTCCTTGGTCAGGTGGTGGAGCAGGGAATGGGTCCAGACATTGGCCCCACCTGCGCCTGTATTTTTATGAACTCCCAGGATCCTCCCTATGTTTTCATCCTGGAAACCAGCGGCAAAAATATCACTGGCACTGTAACAAAGCGCATCCGTGATAAGGACGGCCTTATAATTCCGATCCGCTTTTAAGGTCTTAAATTCTTTAAAAGGGGTAATGGGATACTCAATGGAAAAAGCGGTTCCCGTATGACGAATGTTGGGCAATGTTGCATACCAACTGCCTAAATCCAATTCTTTTAAAACCGCCGATGGCGAATGGATGCGGCAAATGGTTTCGGTTACTTCAGAATTGATGAACTGTGCATTTTGCGGGGTAATAGGCTTTTTTTTAAGGGTTTGTAAAACGAATTCCGACGCCCAGATATGGCCACCCCCATTATTGCGAATATCTATGATGACTTTGTCCGTCCTGAAAGATGCCAGTAAGTGCTTAAAATGTTTGGCAAAATCTTTGGGACGGGTAGTATTAAAGCTATAGATCCGGATATAACCGATATCCTCCGCAGGTCGCATCGTTTTAAAATGGGCTGCAAATTCATCAGCCTCCTGAGTTTCTCCATTTTGCAGCGCTTTCTTATCAGCCTGAAAGACTTTTTGGGCAACATCAGGCGCAAAAAAATGCAATTTGGTCTTATGCACCAATTCGGTGGTATAGTCGTATCCGGCGCAGGAGCTCAGTTTTGATATCGCCTGTTCATTCTCCAGGTTGTTCCAGATACCGGAATGGACAGATCCCACATACCAGTCGAATTTGCGGTTGTGAGCCCTACCCTTACCATCCAGATATCGCACGGAAACCCAATCCTCCCCCGGGGGCAACATTACTGCCAGGGGACGAAAAGTCAGGCTATCCAATCCACGTGCAAAACGGGCTTCGTCATTGCTTCCCGCATGCTTTTTGGCATTGTTTAAAATGGCTTTTTCAATTGAAGCTCCATTCCAATGGGTAATAAAAACTCCGGGCTTGAAAGGAAGCTCAGGTTTCCCCAGGACTTTGGAAACAATAAATCGCGGTCCTTCTTCATCATGATATTGTTCCACAAAAAAAGGAAGAAAGGCGACTTTATCCTTATAGGGCATTGGGAGTTGATACATGGTATGCAGATCACGAATCGAATTGAATACATCAATAATCCGCTCGTGAAAATCAAGTTCTCCATCATTCCTGTATAATCCTGCCTGGAGTTCCTGTTTAATCACCTGTAAGCGCAGCACGGGATTGGCTGCATAAAGTGCCGACTTCTGGGCCAGGTGAACATAGGCCATTTGAAGTACCCGAATGGCCTGATCGATCACGTTGAGTTTATCTCCCATATCCATATATCCCTGGGTCTTTCTAAACGTAGCCAAAGTCACTACATAATCAAATTGTGAGCCTGTTTCAAATCCTGGATTGGCCTTTTCACGTATGGCATCGCTGATGCTGATCTTCTGGCCGTAATAGGCTGGCAGTCTTGTTTTGACATAATCGGGCAGGTTACGCTGTACGGCCAACTTTTTAAAATGTCCGGAATCCTCCAATACCGTCGCTTTATCAAGGGTCCGCGGTTCTACAATCAACTGAGACAATGGGGTTGCGGATTCAAAGACAATCCCTGCAGAATCAATCCCCTGAATCGGAATATGATGTCTATGGCCATGGTCTTCATGTTCCGGATCTATAAACCAGAGGGACCCACTGCCATCGGCAGATGCCGCGCCTCCGAAGATGCCAAGCGAACCATTCTCCTCTAACTGTCGCGTTAAAGAGGGCAGGTTTCTCATTCCTTTTTCCAATATTTCACGAGCTTTTTCAAACTTGAGATTGACTTCTATGGGGTTATCCTCTGATGATTCGGTCAGATAGAGGTAACGCTTGACCGAACCCAGACGCACCTCTTCCAGATCAAGTTCGAACTTTTCCATAAGCCGTTTTAACCCACAACGTGGCACCCCGTCAATTACCGTCCAGGTGACACCCGATTCGCGTGCTTCAACCAGCCGGGTATATTCCTCATCTCCCTTTCCCGACAAAACGAGAAAATCTGCTTTCTTCCTCGCGGCCAAAGTACCCAGATGATCCTGCCATTTCAGCATGCGGGCCGCATTGGTATTGGTCATCCGACATAATTCCTCATCCTTAAATACTCCGCCCTTCTGATCGCTGACGAGTTTGGCCACTTTGAGTTCTTCCAGCAGATTCTTACTTCCACTCGGTGTCCAGTCTGATCCCAGGCCAATAAGTACCCCGTGTTGACGAGCAGCGGCAATATCGGCTGTTACGCCGTAGAGCAACAGGTTTGACATGGGCGACCATACCATTCCACCTTTTTGCTGACCCAATATCCTGAAATCATCAGAAAAAAGACCTACTGAATGTATCCCCACTAGGGAATCAGTAATGGCATAACTTATCGAATTCGGCAGTTGCAGCGCCCTGAAGTGTTTGTTGGCTTTTTCCTGTGTTCCTTCAGCAAGGTGGAGCAAATAACAACTGCTCCTTTCCAGATGCCCCAATAACTTTTTGGCATCGTCAATATCAGCTATTTTAGTGTCTGCAGAGGGCAGATCCTTATCCCCCGTCTGTTCTACATTTCGAATAATACCTTTATACAATTTCGTGATCCCCCCATGGCTTGCCAGGGTAATGCCCTGTGAAGTCGTGACCCCGGAAAAAAGCAACCTGCACTCCACAAACCGCACAATGGCCTGCAAATAACCATCGATATGCCCCAGCACATTCAGGGGTCCGGTGATCATCTTTCTATACAGGTCACCGGAACCCCATTGCCCTCGGTGACCATAGGCCTTCGGAACGTCCCAAAGGGGGATGATATTATAACTCAGGTGGTTGTGAAGTTCGATCATTCCCGGATAGATGGTACCGCCACACTGAATGGCCTCGGATTTAATAAAGCCTTCAGGGGCTGCATCCTTATAAGGGGTAACGGCAATAATTCTATCCTTCCTGATATATAAAACACCGTCATCAATAATTTCAGAACTTTCATTGAAAGTGACCACCTTGCCACGTACGGCATACTGAGTTTCAGGCCCTAGTTTTATTTTTGCTGTCATGGTCAGGCCGGTAATTGCGTTAATAACTCCAATTCCTCAGAGGAGAGAGGTCCGGCTGCACTCTTAAAAACCCAGTTCGGGGTGAACCATTTGTAGTAGTAGGGCGACCATTCTCCATTTGCCCGCCTGGCCCTTTTGGCACGGTCGCCGCTGGTTCCCTGCCATTTCAGGAAGCCATATGGCAGGTCAAAACGGGGAATTTGGGAGCGGTGTCCGTCATAATCAAAACTTGCCGGTATATCCTTTGGATAATCCAGGGAAGAAAGTTGCAGGAGTACCGCCTGCCAATCTGACAACCAATTGTTTTGTGAGAAATTCTTAAGCGGAAGCACGGGAAGATCCGATTCGATTCCTGTCAATTTCCAAAGTTGCTGTGCCAAAGTACCCATAAGTAAAATGACGGAACTATCATCGTAGTCCAGTACTTTTTGAAGAATAGACCTGTATACTTTTTGCAATTGGGGATCCCGTATCAAATTCATCCGACTTCCCAAAGACATTCCGGTGATATCCACCGGCAGGCTTCTGATAATGCAGTATTTCGAGCTGATGCCAGCTGCTTCAAGAAAAGCCTGGAAATGCTGTCCGCTATTGCCACAAAGGGCTCTCATACAAAACAGGTCATCCACGGACTGCGGGTCGGCCAACACCAGCATCGTGGTTTGATCCGGTCTGCCACGAAATAATGGCATGCCCCCGAGAGAAGGATGCACTTCTGAACCGAGTGGTTGGAAATCCGGCCATTCTTTTCCCGGATATCCTCCCAACATCAATTTAATAAAGGCATCCGGGGGGCCGGTGTCGTAAGCGTTATAATCATGAACCGGCGATTCATAGGGAACATCACCTTCCCCCTGGTGATATCCTTCCATATTTCCCAAGGCAAGGCCACTGTAAAATGTTTCATGTCGCCCCCCGGAGGGTATCTCGGCTGATAGTTCAATAGTACGTTGCTCATCCATTCTGCGTCCTGCAGAGGTCCCGTTTCCTAATCTCCAGCTGATACCCAGCGGCAGATCTCGAAAAGGAATTGGCCTTTTAAGAATTTCATACATCAGAGAAAAATCCCGCTCCATTCCCGGATCGCATGGCAACCATTCCGGGTCCTGATTTGTCCAGTCGCCTATTTGCATCATGGCCTGCCGATAATCCTCAAGTACACGGTCATTCATATTGGATTGATGGAGGGCGCCAGGATGTATCAGACCAATGACCCTGGCTTTTGGGGCGATCAGATGGGTATCTGCCGTATTAAAGTTTACACTTCCTTCGGGACATTGGCCACCCAACTGCTCAATCCAGGTACAAATGGTCTCTTTCGCCGCCGTCCCGACAGCGATAATCAGACGCAGGTCATTGTTTTCTCGCACGTAGTTTAGAATTTGTGTCCTTTGCCTGACGATGGGAGATGCTTGATGCTGTCCCAGGATCTTTATCTTTCGTTCGGAATACTGACCATTTATTGGATATAAAAAAGTGTTCAGAAACAGATAACTGTAATCGATACCAAGGTAATTGAGTATGTATTGCATACGACCGCCGCTACTGCCCACAAAGGCACGATGTGCCAGACTTTCATCCATGGCACCTTCTTGTCCGATCACCAGCACTTTCACCTGATTTTTTTTCAATCTCCCCCGGTAATACATTGGGCCGAAATGCCACCGGAATTTTGGTTTTCCCATGTACGTCTCTGCCAGACCACGATAGTTCGGAGTTTGCGAAAAGAGCCGTGCCCAACGCATGTTCTTCGGAGGGCCGGGATCGTGTTCCCAGGGATATCCCCGGTCTGCCCAATACTCATTTTCTGCCATGTGGGTCGGTATTTTGGTAATCCTTCCTTCATTGAGAAGGAGAGAATAATGCTTCAGACAGCGGTAAAACCCAGAGTTTCTTACACGCTACCAATCGATTGAACAGGCAACATTATATGTATTATTAAAACCGTGCAAGTAATTGTGTGTCAGTGGCATTGAAATACGTATGGATTGCAGGTAAACTTTAGATCAATTATAGACATGTTATATCATCAAAATTATAAGCTATGTCGTGGCTGCTATCTCAACTTTTGAAGACGGCCAGCTGAAGTACTCTAAGGCAAAAAGATTCAGCGGATCTTAACGGTTAATTCGCCCTGACGATCCTGATAGCCTTCCTTGGATACGGAAACTTGCATCCCATACCCAGTAGCGCAAGGATTACAAACCCACCAGGCAGTGTAAACTCCTGCAGCATCCGTTTTACCGGTAACCGAGTAAGGACCATGAAGACGTGAGTTGGGATCAAAGCTGGTACTATAAGATCCAAGAAATTTTCCGCCACCTGATTCCAAAAGTACGGTTGCATCAGTGATAACCTTACCATCAAGGTCTTTGAGCTGGATATAGATAGTAGCTCTTTCACCCATGGCGACATCGGGTGCTCCCTGCGAGATATTGATATAAAGGTCTTTCAAAGGCTCCTCCGAGGTAACTGTCGAAATATCCGATTCCGAATCTACAACCGGATTATCTTTTATGGGTTGGTAATCGCCATCCGTGTTGTAAGCAGTTTTAGGAGTGTAAAACCCAAGATAGCCTATGATAAAAACGGCAATAAAAGAAACAGCAATTATTAAGCTAAATTTCAAAAGAGGCTTCTTCCTTTCCTTTTTTTTGGTTGCCAATTCTATTCCCTGAATAAGCCGCTGCATATGGCCTTCAAAGGAGGTTCCTGATTTTACCTCGACGGCATTGCGAAACAATAAATCCTGTAAAGCAACGGGCAACTCTTTTCCTGATGGGAGGGCTGCATTCCCCACGGGAACAGGAATCACAGGTATCCCCCTTTTCAAAGCGGTTTCAACTTCAATCCGAACAAAATCGGAGGTATCTTCCAACCTTGATTTTCCATTGAGATCGCCAGCTAACCATTTTTCGCCAATAATTACCACTAAAACATCACACTTTGAAACGATCTCTGTGATATAGTTTCGAAAATCTATTCCGGGAGGTATGGAATCAATATCAAAGAAAACATTGGCCTCATGGAAATGTGACTTGAGCCTGTCGTAAACCCGGCCGGCCGCATCCGGGTTGTCGGTTCGTCGATAAGAGATAAATATGGAGCTCATAAGATCTTAAATTCAACCTATCCTAAGGTTGGATGTTAATGATATATCATTTACTACCTTCATTATTCCTTTCTGACACCATCTGTGTTAATGACATACGGCAACTTTAGCAGATATCTTACTCAGTCAGACTTTAGGAACTGTATTTTGCGGAAGGAGTGCAATATTGCTACCCTCTCAGATCTCAAATAGATCGTAATTGCCGAAAACATAAAATTTGGATCAGTTCATTTTTCGATTACCCGTATATACCAAAAAACGGTCCAACTTTTTCTGTTAGAGACTTCCAATAGCGTTAAAGGCGGGGGAAATAAGCCTACATTAAATATAATACTTAAAAATTGGATTTCCTCAACCTGCAAGAAATTCAGAGTTGGCTGCCTTCATCTCATCGGTTCATGAAGTCAAGTGTTATGCTGCTATATATACGTCTGTTCCTGTCATGAACATAAGACATCAGAGAAACACGTGGGATCAGGTACTGTAGGAAAGAAAGACTGCAGAATAAAGTGCAATGGCTAAACAGTAAAACTTAAATGCCCATCCGTACAGGAAAAGGGGCTACTCATACATTCACTTCTTATTAATTTTTGGATATTCAATATCTTTATAATTATCAAGGCGCACCTTTAACTTATTTGTAATAAACGTCATCCTTATGGGTCTCAGGACCTATTCTATTTGAATATGAAAAATTGCAATGCCCAATTAAAATATCCTGACCCTATAATTTAAAGCTTACACACGTAATTTGTTCCAGTGCTGTTAATAGGTTTGAAATCAAAGGATCCATATACTTTTTTTTGTAATTTAGATTGGCCCTGACTTTCATGCACCTGACAACTCAATAATTTCATTCCAACTTTTTTTTGAAGAGTTGTTTAACCATATAACAGAATTGTCCTGAAGTTTTTATTTAGGAAAGGGGCTTTTATTAAGTGTGAATTCATATTGTGAGTTTGTAATGACTGAAAACAATTAAAGCCTGGAATATGAGCCTCTCTACATTTCTCGGCAACAAGTCCAAGCCCCGGATCTTTATCTGCTATCGAAGATCTGGAGAAGGCGCTGGTTTTGGAGGCCGTATCGCTGATAAACTGGTCGAACATTTTGGCCATAATCAGTGCTTCAGGGACATTGAAAACATTGAAAAAGGAACCGACTTTGTCGAAAGTATCGCGAAGGCCACAGGCTTGTGCGAATTGCTTTTAGTGGTCATCGGACCAGACTGGCTGACACTGAAAGATGCTCATAATAATCCCAAAATACTGGATAAGAATGATTTTGTACGTCTGGAAGTGAGTACTGCGTTGTCCCGGAACATCCGTATCATCCCGGTTCTTGTGGGTGGGGCGAAAGATCTCACGGAAGAACAATTGCCCGAAGACCTGAAATTGCTTGCAAGAAGGCAGTCACATGAACTCTCAGACAACCGTTGGGATTTTGATTCGGATCAATTGATCAGGGCCATAGAATCAATGGGGATTAGGGGCAGAACAAGGGAAGAGCGGGAAGTCGGGAAACGAAAACAGAAAATAATAGCTACCATCCTGACCACTTCAATAGTCCTGCTGCTTGGATTTGCCGCAGTGAACTACTTCAATCGCACTGGCAGGGATGAGATCAAGGGTTCCCAGCAGACCATACAGAACCTTGATAGCGGATCAAAATCAACACCTGAAGAGATCCGGATAGATCAGGGAGCAGCCCAGAATACCTCAAAATCCGTTTTGAAACGGAATTCCGACGCCGTGGTCGATCCTACCGCAACATCAGATATTAGTAAAAACAGTACCCTGCCTAGGATGGATGTTTCAACAGCTAAAAAAATCAACTACAACCGGGAAAAAGGAAGTATTAAAAATATCCTTGTACTGGCTTCAAGTCTGGAAGCACAGGCATTTCTAACCCTGAACGAAAGCAATCTGGGCCAGGTTTTTACCGGAGACGCGCTCCGAAATTATAGTCTCGTTTTAACGCAATTTCGAGATATGGGGATTTACAATATGAATATCCTGGAAGATCAGGTGATAGGCGAATACAACATATACTATGAAGGTAATAAATTATTGGCAGAAGTAGAGGTCTCTGAAACCTGGTCCGGTCACTCCCACAGAACCATTGACCAGCTTTGTCTGGTTCATCAGGAATCAATGGAAGTTCCTCAAACCGTCTTTCTTGAAAAGATGAAGGACAGCTGGTATATCACTTCCACAACCCATCATAATAACGCAACTCCTGTCACCACCGAATGCGGACAGTACAATTGTTATTTGCTTTAGCCCTCGGGCAGACTGATTAAGATCGTGTCTTATGAAACATCTTGATTCTGTCATCTTTTTAATAAACGATGAATACCAATAATGTGAAATGCCCCATTTCCGGGCAAAAACCGGATTGGAGATCATTCAATTCCTTGACGATAAAATGGCAACTCGCCAGTCTCAGGGATTTGGCTTGGGGAATAAATTAAAATGGATTCCCAACCCCGGGCAGATCGTCGGCAGTTATCACTAACGACTTCCAGGAAGGATCGTTTTCATTCGTTCCAGGGTATCCCCGGCATAATTCTCACTTAAATGTGTATCCAGTTTCAGAGAGGCCTCCCGGCCAAGGGTATAGTAGATATGGTTTACACCGGGTGCTGAAAAGCATACGATAAGATCCGCCAGTACATTATACGCCCCTTTCGATTTTTTTATTGCAGTGTTTAGGGTATTATAACCACTCGCAGCGAACGAGGAGCAATCCACCACCTCATCCAGGTGATTTATATAACTCCTTCCGGCAATGACCTGACATCCTGCCGACCAGTTCGAGTTCCCAATTCCGGACCAATGAATATTGATAGTTTGATTTGGGCTGCGATCCAATCCTCTATTAAGATCAGCTTCCGTGAAGGCGTCATCATCATCCCTGTCACGAAAGACCAGCACACCATGTTCATATGGTTTTAAGGCGCGGTAGATCTTCTCTTCTTCAGAAATTTTGTGCCACCCAAACCGATATTTATGCTGCCCTTCCACCAGAAACGGTTCGTCATTTCTTGAGGACATTGCCTCATTGGGATCCGTTGAACCCCAGAATTTAAAGACCATTCCCTGAATCAGCAGTATAAAAATGTCATCATTTTCTCTTCGCTGCTGATGAAGTTCCTGCCCTCTGCGAATGCCAATAAGGTGAATTTCGGCGGGGTCAAAGTCCCAGTCGGCGACCTTACGTGTATCCGTTGGTTTGGCATAAGTGGCCACCTGTATCAGCATCGGGTTGGTTTGCAGCAGGTAATGTGTTTTTGCAGTATTCAGAAGAACCATCCAGGCCGTATATTCTGAGGTGGGATTACCCCTTGAGATCATACCCCAATCAGACACCTTATTCTCCGATTTCCATCGCTCAATGTGTCGCCACGTACCTCCGCCAACAATTCCGTCCGGAATCATTTCCCGAATTCCTTCCATACTTCTTACATACTCCTGGAAGAGACGGACAGCAGACTGAGTTACATAGTCAAAAATGCCATCAATCACCCCGCGGGGCATAAAACCTGCGCTGAAGAGAAATTTCTGTAACTGGGTCACCTCGTCTGTAGCAGTGTCCCTGAACCTGCGCCAGGTGGTTCGGTCATCATCCCGAAAGGAGGCAGTTCCTTTCAATATGCCATCCCTATGAAAGGGTTGCAGAAACGCTTTTGTATTTGCTGGTATTTTTCCCAGATCACAACTGCCAAGATAAATTGTATTCATGCTTTACTATTAAATGGCGGTATCGAATTTTAAACTGTGAGAAACAACGGCTGGTCCACTTTGATTGACTAATATTTGTTGGCAGCCCCCGCTGATTTTGTGCTCCCGGCGATTTCCGCAAGAAAATCTTTAAACACTTTCATTTCCATGGCGGCTTGCCGGCCCATAGAAAATTTCCCGCTTTTTATGCTATCATCTATCCCTGTTAGGGTTTCATGTGCATACTTCGTAAGGGCAGGTGTCCATGCCTCTTGATTGGTTTGTTTTAAATAATAAAAGGCATTGACCAATTCTTCCGGACTGAGTTTTTGAAGGGCACTTCCGTTAAGGGAAGCCAGGGTTTGTCGAATGACCCTGGGATTGTCGGCATCATTGTCAATTTTCGATTGCAAGGTACTCTTCCGGACTGCTTTGTCCGGCTGCGCTGCCGGATAGTCAAGCTTATTTTTAGTATTGGAAATAGCCCCTCCCACCTGTTGCGAAACCTCCTCCAGTTTTGTTTTGGTCGAATAATCCGTGGTTGGGGTCTGCGCGATGAGGCTGTCTATAGACACCCTTGCCCCTTCCAGCAATTCAAGCTGTTTCTTGGCTTCATCGCGCTCTCGGGTTGCCACCCGGGCCACACTGTCTTTCACTTTGGCGAGTTCATTACTTTGCTCTCTTTGTTTTTTATAATTATACGATGTGAACACGGCAATTCCGGAAATCACTACCAACCCCAGAACCCCAAAGAGCAAGGCACGCACCCTTTTTTTACTCCGTTGCTCCTTTTCGACCCTTTGCTTTTCCAATTTTTGACTTTCAATCCACTTGGCTTCACTCTGATCCAGGTATTCCATAGCACTCTCAAAGCCTACCCTATACCTGTTTGCCCACACTGGGGTGGGTTTAAAATGATTTCTCCATTCCAGAGCCCGATGTAATTCACTGCCGGTCAGAGCATCCTTTTTCTGTTCTTTGTTGAGTTTGGTTGCATCAGCCAGTCCGAGGTACTGGGAAGAGGATTCGGCCTCTTCATCCATCCAGCGGCTGAGTCTGTGCCATTGCCGTATGAGACTTTCATGCGAGATGTCAATAAATTTATCGTCCTGATCTGCAACATCATTTACAATTAGAAAAGATCGTTGGCCCTTGATAAAATTTTCCAGAATTGCCATCACTTCCACCTTCGTACTGCCTGTCAGGGATATCAACTGGCTTAACAAAACAGGTCGACGGATCTTTCGCCCATGTTCATCAATCATGGTCAGGGCCTGAAAAATCTCCCTGGCAGTTCCGATCTGGGTTTTGGATAATGCACTGACTGCCTCATCTGCGTGTTTGGAGAGCGCTTCCCGGAGTCCGCCAATGTAGTCGTAATCATTGAGGTCCAACTCCCCGCTTTTATCCATAGTCATCTCGTGATCCCAGATACGCATGAGTGCATGTTGCAACAGGGGCAGCTCATCTTCATATTTTCCTACTTCATTCAGCAATCTGGAAGTGAGTGCGGAATTCAGCTTGCAACCATACAGCTTTGAAGGCCCTTCAATAGCCATTTTCATCTGAACCCTGTTCAATTTGGGAACTAAAAAAAGGCTTTTGTTCATCGCTTCCGGCAGGCCATAGAATTGCGTACAATCGCCAAGAAAGTCAGAACGCATGGTAATGATTACGTAAACCGGCACTACCTTTTGCTCCGAAAGTTGAAGCAGGATATTAACAAATTCGTTGGCCTCATCCCTTGTAGTGGTTGGTCCCCCTGCTGTTGCAAAACGAAATAATTCTTCGAATTGATCCACCAGCAAAAAATAGTTCTTCTCTCCCTTTTGCTGAACCTGCACCAAAAATTCAAGAATAGAGCTCACCCCATTGGTTTCAATCTTTTCCAGGAGTCCGGAAACATTTTCCGGATCATCTTTTGAATCGAGTTGCATGAGGGTGCGGACAAGATTGTAGAGGGGATTCCGTCCGGGTCTCATAATTCCGATATGCCAATCATACCTGTCCTGGATAAGATAGCCAGCTTTAAGGGAAGGGATCACTCCGGCTTTCAGCAAGGACGACTTGCCGCAGCCTGAACTGCCCACTACGGCGACAAAATGGTGCTGGTGCAGAAGCAGCAACAATTCCATAACCTGGTCATTGCGACCGAAAAATAAAAGGCTTTCATCCACCTCGAATGGCCTGAGACCCACATAGGGATTAGCGTATTTCCCGGTCATGTATCGGTCGACTTTAGGATGTTCAAAAAATTGGCAATGACCTTCTGATCCAGGACCAGATGATTGCTGTTATCCACCACATTTATTTTTAAGAACTTCTGGTTGATAGTTATGTCGTTGGGCTCCTTATGAGGCGGGGCCATATAAACCAGGAAATCTTCTATGGGATAATTGCGCGCAATGATGAGCTGCAGCGCTGCGCTCATCCGTTCCAAAATCCACTCTTTGGATACCCTGCCATATAAAAAAATCAATTTCTTAACCTGTCCTATCCTGCTTTCTAGTAGCTCCAGGTTTTTCCTGGGGTTGTCTTCCTGCGGATTGATAAAAGGTTGAATGTTATTTTCCAGCAAGGCTTTTCCAAGATCAAAGGCATAGGTCTGATCATTAAAATGCGTATCGAGCAGGACTGATAATTTATCGGCTCCTTGCGAATTGTCCACCTGCATGACCTTTAATTGGTCAGCAAAATCACTTATCTGATTGGCCAAGGTGCTTTTGGAGCCTCTTATAAATTCATAACCTTTGGAAATATTCACGCCAGATTCCAAATTCAAAATAAAGCGTTGATAGTCCATTTCTTCAATTGAGGTAAGATCAGTGTCAGAAGGGACCCAAATCATTTGTGGTTTCGGGCTCTGCAAAGAGATCTCCGTTTGTTTCTGCGGATACGCTATTTCTGGTGCGCCCTGAATTTCCCTGCCTGGGTATTTGTCCAGTAAATGCACGAGCAAATCGGCCTTTTCAATGGCATGTTTTGTTGCCTTCTCATGTGCAACCACTTCATCAGGTGGCGGTATCCCGGTAAGAACTCGAAATCCCTTTTTATCCAATTCCGTTACAATGCGTTTTCTGCAGGTCCGCAGGGTATCGGCAACCTCACCGATATAGATGGTAAATTCTGTACCCTCTTCTATGGACTCCGAGGCAACGGGACGGAGGTTGTTAAAGTCGTTGATCAACTGCCATAAGCCATCTCTCAGCTCACGCATCAGGTTTATAAAAACTGAAGAATTGGTATCGACAGGATCCCCAAAATCTTCCTTCTCCAGGGCATCGTGAAAGGGAAAACCCGTAGTTCCATTTAACTGAGGAGGCCAATTAGCAAAAGGAATATTATTTAGCAGGACCTGAACGATTCTGGACCGGTCTCCCACTTTGCTTCCAATCAGGTCATTCTGGATTTTTGTATGGAAACACTCCAGTTCCTGTTTACAATATTTGGATTGTTGGTAACCCGGGGAATTAAGTACCAGCATAATTGCCGAATTTTCTATACCGTTTTTGATGGATTCATCAAACAGCTTAGTGCCATCCAGTTTTTTGTCATCCCACCAGATCTTAACCGTATCCATTCTTCCATATCGCCGATCCAGTAATTGCTTTAGGTGCTCATAAAACATGCCTATCCATCCTTTCTCAGTGGCGCTGAGGGTCGTATTATCCACATGTGAATAACTAATGAAAATATCGTATTCAAAATCAGCTATCAACGCCATAGTACATCTTTTCTGGTCCTTTTATAAATTGATGGGTTCTACATCTCCTTATCGTATAGACTGTGGTTTTTAAAATTCTAAATCTGTGGGGGATAGCGGCCATCTCCTAAGGAGTGGAGCATGCATTGGCTGAGATTTCGGAAAACCTGCCAATATAGGTTTGCCTGAGGTAATCCTGCTATCGCTAATAGCATCCGGGTATTTTATTATCGTATCCCCAGGCTATATAAAGTTAGGAAAAATCCTATAATATTTTACCTGTAATTCTTTGAAAATAAAAACCTTCTCCGGGCATTCAGAGATTTATATCAAAGGATCAGATCCCATCATGAAACAGTCCATTCAATACTTCTGCAGCATTACTTTTTAACCACGCAGGATAATTTTCTATACGCACCGCGGGCCACCAGTGGATGTAGCGATCAAATTGTCTTGCGGTAGTTTCCTTTATATAGTCATACTCCGGGTCACTGTCGTTTAATTTACTTATACATGTTTTGGCAGATTCCACGGAGATTTTAAGCTCCTCTGAGAGGGCATCTCCCTTATACAAGAGTGGTTTAAGAAGGTATAATTCGGATAGGGTGCCGAGCGCCCAGATGGGTTCCGCTTCCGTCACGGAGGCATCCTTGGTCCTTTCCGCCATATATTTGGCTACATACCACAACTCATTTTCTCCATATAGCGTACCATACAGTACCGCCTTTAAAGAAAGGTATTGAAGAATTGTCCAATGATTTACGGGATTTGCCACTAGTCCGCCCTGGTAAAACCCTTTGGCGCGTTCCAGGCAAACTAGGGTTCCTTTTAAAAGTTCAGATCGCTTCTCGGGGTTACGTTCCGTCATCCGGTAAAGATATTCCGCCTTTCGTTTATAGGCACTGCCCATTAACCCCAGATGCTCTGATTGTAAATGAGGATTGGAAAGGCTACTTCGCGCCTTGTTATTCTTATCAAGATAAACGGATAACGCGTTAATGGAGGCTTCCATGCGGACTTCCAACTGCTGTGAACGATTCTCCTTTTCATCTGGCGCTAAAGTCTCCCAGAACTTGAATATATGATCCACCCAAGCATTGGTTACTTTCATGGAATCAAAAACCATCTTTAATTGTACTGTCAAAAGTTGTTCATCGATGTCCGCGGGAAACCGGGCATAGGCCACCAGGCTCGCCCAGTCGTGATTCTGGGCTTTATACAAATCAGCCCGTGCTTCGTAAAGCGCAATTCTGGGATCGGATCCATTGATAAGCAAGGTATACAGGGAATGAGTGAGGCTGACAGAACCGCTTTGGGTTAGGGGAAACTGCGAGGCAAAAACGCAGGGGATACCATTGGTGTGCAATTGGTATGCCAGACTACCGGATGGCAGGATCGTATTACCAGTATGGCCACTATCACAGACCGCGAGGGTGACAAGAGCCGGTGCCATTTTTGTATCCCCGGGTACTAAGGCCGCAGCAAGCGTTTTTCCGTCCACCTTGTGTATCCCTTCCTGACCCTCCGGCTTGCATAAAAGCAACCGGAATTCCATGGCGCCGAAGGCCTCGGTCTGCCCGCCGTGCGCCAGAACATGGATATGGGTGTAGGGGTGTTTTTCAGCCATTCCCTCCTCTATGGCTTTTCGTATATCTGTTATTGAGGCCGCGGAAAGCTCGGTCAAAAATTTACCGGTGTCAGGCTCATTGCCCTGACTATCAGGTATTGGCCTTGCCAGTGGCCGAACTACCTCCTGCAATACGCTCAAATGTTCTGTATGGGGTACTGTCAATACGAATTCCGGTTCTGCCCAAACAAACAAGATTCGAGGTCGGTGCGGCCACCGGTACCCGGATTCCATCTCCTGACGAACCTCCCGCGTAAGAATAAACCGACGTTCAGGATGGACCAGCAACGGAATCTTCCTTTCACCTTCTGAATTATATGGGGAAAGAACAAATTCAAAAGGGATTTGGGAAAGTTCGAATGGGGTGATGACCATACGTATGTGGAGGGGGCCGATATCCTGCTCATCTATGGTAAGATATTTAAGGTCCTCTGCCAATCTGGTGGTGAGATTTGTAAAGAAATTGATGGCTTCGAGAGAGGCATCTGGATCCGCATCATGGTATCGGAGCCCATTGGCCATCCTGTTGAAATCGTGTTGCCCGCAATCTATTGAAAAGCTGACCTCCGGCTTATTTCCGCACATTGAAATATATCTCATATCCGGATTCAACAAATAATTTGTCGGAGAACCTGTACGAGCTATCCCGATGATCAATGACCTCATTCGTAATTAAATTAGAATACAGGTAAAAGGTTATAAGTCGTCCTTTGTGACATCTGCAGGTTTCAGGAAGACCGGTTCATTAAAATCGTCCGCATCAGGAGAATTATCCAGCACCTTGACTGTCATCCCACCGAATAATTTCGACTTAAGTTTAAATAAAGCCAGCCCTATAACCCCCTCTTTACCGTTAATTTTCAGACCCAATGCCTTATTGGTTTCCAGATGAACACCAAGGCTGCCGAGTTTCATCTGACTCAGGGCGGAGGCATCCCCGTTAAAATTTAATTTTGTCCCGGCTTCAATTGTAGACACGATCACCGGATCTATCGCGCGGTAAACCTGGTGCACAACCTTCCATTTACCATCCCATTTACCGGTAGCCTTTAGATCATTGGACACCCGGTTGACATTTTCCATTGTTTTCACTGTGATTTTCGGAGACTGAATCAGAAATGATTTCTCTTTCGAGAAACCAATTTCAACCTTGGCATTTACCTCCCCTGCCGGGATCACTGTAACCGCAGTTCCACCCGCCAGTTTGGTAACCGTTGCTCCCTCAGAAGTAAAATCTATACTGGCCGGTTCTCCGGATCCTTCCTTGAATGAAATCTCAAAATCATCTGTGATGTTACCCAGTTTGGAGAAGACACCATCGGCGATGATCCCGTAATCGCCTAATTGGTATTTATTTACAATTGGCATCCAGGCCGCAAATACATTTAATTGCTTTTTAATAATGTCGTTAAATTGAGAAGGAAGTCCCATAAGTTTAAGTTTAGAATTGATATTTATGAATGATTCATGTATTCAGAACCAGTGAGCGGGCCTGGCCCACATAACAGCAAGGTGCTACTGAATTATTCAAAATTATGGAGCTATGTCACCTGAAATGTCTTTAATATTTCCTCCTGAATTGCAGCCCCGGGTTCCAGCTTCTCCAATAATAACTTTGCCTGCCTTCATGTTGATTTATGTGAGTCTTTCTCCGTTGGAGCGATATCTATCGCCTGCAGGTAGATCGCCGCGGCTTCCTTATACTTTTCCTGGATTAACAGGACTTCCCCAATGGTTGCTGTCTGCCAGTAATCCCCGGTAATGGGTTTGGTGCCTATCAATTTTTCTACCCGAATTGCAAAGTCCTTTCCCTTAATAAGATCCCCGAGTAAAATACTCTTTGATGCTGCGTTGATTCCTGTATAATAATCATCCGGGGACTTCTCGAAAGCTTCGGCATAGCAATTCCTGGATTGCCTCAGGTCATTCGCGTCACCGGAAATCAGATAACGGTCCATCCAGGTCCTGCCATAGATTCCAAGGGTCTCAGGATCCAAATGGTTCAGGGCATATAACTCTCCTAAAATATCCTGCGCTTCGTTAAGATCTTCGTCATTTGCCCGCCTTGCCAGAGCCAGGGCTCTTAATTGCCGTGGCCTTATTGATTTCGGAAAATCCCTCTCAACCTCGGCCAATATGGAGATGGCTTCATCTTTGCACCCAAGTTTTATCAGCCCTTCTGCTGTCTTACAGGCCAGAGAGGAGGACGATTTCCATGGCAGACCGCGATCCTTATATAATTGCAGTAACTTCTGTGGCCTGTTATTCTTTATAGCGGCATTTATTCTGGCCCCCGCGACTCCGGCCGCCTCATCCTGTTCAAACGCAAAACGAACGGCTTCAGCACTCAGGGGTTGGCCTACCACCCCATGTAAAAGGCGTATTAAATCCCCGCCATTGGGTCCGTCAGGATAGTTTACAAAATCTATGTAGATCTTTGATTTTGCAAAGGCAGGCAGGGAGGCCTTATCCATCTTTAAGGGTATAAAATAGAATTTCTTGTTACTGGTGGCTTTGGACATCATCGTATCATACTCATTTCGGACCCACTCCGAGTCCTGCGCGGCATTTGACCAAACTAAAATACCTGCCTGACTTTTCTCCAAAGCCTCCTCGAGAGACCGGACAAGTGAATCTCCTGTTTTCAAAACATATTGGTCCAAAAATACCCTAAACCCCAACTCAGTCAGTACGTCGTATAAATTGAGCACCCATCCCCGATTGATGGACCGGTAGGAAAGAAAAACATGCCAAGTTTGCCCGTCCTCCAGCGGATTGGGCTTTGGGGCGTACCTAAGCCATTCTGAAGGTATCATATCTCTGTATCCATATATTTTATTATGCCATTTTACCCGAACAGCCCAGGTAAATCAATATATCATCGTAATGTATCCCGGAAAAAGACCCCGTTATAATTCTTTGATATTAATTATGATGACGGTCGCATTTTCTTGCTGTGCACTCAGAACGAGATGTCCTGTACCTCCGGCTCCGTCACCTGCTTCTCCGTCCCAAAGTGCAAGGAGGGTCATGTTTTCACCCCCGTTTTGCAGAGCCATATTCAGCATCCAGTGATTGGCACCTTCCCAAATAGACCCGGAATCAATGTCCATTTCGTGCATCACTTCTACAGAAATGTTGGCCATCAATGCATCAAAACGATTCACCCATGTGTGGCCTGCAGGAGATACCGAGGTTTCCTTAAACTGCTCGGGCGGGAGCGCGAGACACATGGTTGTCTTCATATTTATTTCCCTGCATATTTCGTGAAATAGTATGTCACCCCCACAAGCCCCACCTGCAATCCCGTAAAGGTTTGTATCCAAATGAGATTGTATCTCTCTGAGTTGCTTTTTTATCGCTATGCTTACGCTTTCTTCCAATTCCGGGGGGAACCTTTTTTTCATTCTGCCGGGCCTGTCGATCATATGCCCGGCAAACAGTATATAGTGGTCCATAAAGGTTAAAATTGTAAGCGCTCAGGCCAGGAACCCGGCTAAATGTTGTTCAATATCTACCTGGTTCTTTCCACATACCCTGCCGATTTCACGTAGTTGTTTTATGTTCTTTACGGAGTCCATCTCCCTTATTTCATCGGAATCAATATGCCCCAATCCCATCTCTTTCAGCCCATTGGCACTTAAATCTGCATTATAGCGCACATAACGAAAATGGCGGTTCGTGTCCGTTTCCATACTGATCATGTTCCCATTGGCGTCCAGGGGGATCATATCCTTTAATTCCCTGTCAACAGGAGCCCCAAACATACATCTTCCAACACTCCTGCAATTGATATCCTGATCAACCTGCATGGCATACATCAGGTTGCCCGGAAGTTCCTTAAGCGTATCAATAAGGTTGCTGTAAACGCCTTCGGTGGGCGCCGAACCGGTACCGACGGAGACAATCATCAATTTATTTTCCCCGGTTGGCCAATTGAGACCATAAGCCGGCTGTGTCGCCATTCGGTATAATAAAAATGCCGGATTATTGTATGGGGTAACACCGCCATCGACAAACACAAAAGTTTTTTCAGGATTGTGGGGATCCCATTGCAGGGTTTCGGGGCGAAAATAAGCAGGGGCGGCCGTACTGGCACGTACCAGTTGGTACAGTGGAATCCTCAGATTGCAGTCCGGTCGTGAAGCATCATTGTATCTGGCATTTGGATTGTTGCTTATAGGCCAGGGAGAATCCGTACTCCTGTTCATGGTCACTACCATCAGTAATGTCTTGAAAAGACCGCCTTTGAGATCAATATCCCCCGATCCGAATGTTGCTTTTAATTCCTTCAACAGGGGGCCATCGTTGTAAAAATACTTGACTCGCTTTAAAAGGAAGGCCTTGTCAAACATGGCTTCTCCCTTGGATTCGTAAAAACTAAGGAGTTTTTCCACGGACATGCCTATAGACAATCCTGCAGCGATAATGGCTCCGGTACTGGTACCCCCGATGTAATCAAAATAATCACTGAGTCGAAAAGATTCGTCCCGGCTCAATTTTGACCTGAGTTGTTGTTCCAATTCCGCCAGAATCTCCAGGGTAAGGACACCCCTGATCCCACCCCCGTCAAGGGCAAGGATTTTCCGTTTGACCGACACCTCATTGGTTTCGTATCTCTTTTGTAGTGGTCCCCAGACTGACATATGTAGTAAAATAAGTTGTAATAAATCCGGAGGGAACTTTTGACGGAAAAATTAAGTGTATTAAAGATAAGGATTAGAAGGATACAAGCGTATTCTTTATTCAAGATTTATGTTATTTCACTTACTTCTTAAGCCGTATTCCTTCTGAAGAATCCTTTGTAAAAACCGGGGTGCTGTTACGGCTCGTTTTGTGAATGAAATTTTATAGGATCTTTATTCCGGGTCCTCCAACGGCAAGTCGGACCATCACGCGTTTGTAGGATATTTTATCCTAATCCGATAGGACGTTGAACTCATGAGGGCGTGCTGCAATCCATAGGAAGGGTCTGATCCTGATCCGGAAGTTAAATCCTCATAAAAATAAATTTGATACAAGCAATATCTCTTTGAAGGTATCGGAAAGATCTCCTGAACCGAGGCAACTTACACCATCACGAAGTCCAGCTTGTTATATAAACTCCTGTACTTTTTCTCCAAATTCTTGGGTACATAACCCAGCCTTTCGTAGTGGTGCAAATTATGCAGTAAGGCGATGTCAAAAAGGGTGCTTTCCAGAAAGTCTACATCTTTGCGGTAACCCATGACTTTTCGTGCACAGGTGATCTCTTTAAATCTTTCCAGATCTCCCACGGAACGGGCTATGGAACAGGAACTAAAGTGAATTATTTTATCACTAAACAATCCGGCACAATTTTCACCCAGCTTCTCCAGACTAATGGTTTGTCCCTTTGCAATCGTAAGACCTTTGCTGCTTCCATGAAAGGACAACATTAAAATTCCGTAAGAACCATATCTGGAACATTGTCTCAGATAGGTAATCAATGATTCAGGATTGTTCGTCTTCCTGAAAATATAGGGGATGCCGTAAACTTCATTTAAAAAATGAATCGAAGATTTGATGGTCAGCCCGGATTTCAGGCTGTTGGACCATTCTCCCTCTATGGCAAAAATCGATTTCCCTGCGCTCATCCTTTGCTTGATTATGACATGGTCAATCACCCGGACCATGTGGCTTTTCACATTCTTGTTTTGAGAATTTGAAAGATATAAACTAAATACTTTATTATGGAATACCCTCTGTATTTTCCTTTGGCAAAACAGGTCAGCACCGGCTTTGCTTGCCAATAAAACAAGACAAAACCTCAATGGCCACTTTATACATCGCCGCTCCGGACCGCATCACCACCCCTTTGCATCTGCTTAAATCCATCCCATCACTTGAATAAATATGTATCTTTAGGCTTTACTTTTTATCTATGAAACGAAGGACCTTTATTGAAACCACTGGATTAGCAGCTACAACCGTCCTGTTGCCTGCCCCTATATACTCCAAGCCGGTCAAAAGTACGTTTAAAATGGGATTACAGCTCTTTACCATCCGGCAGGATATGGCCAACGACCCCATTGCAAGCCTGAAAGCTGCCAGGGCCATGGGATATGAAGATTTTGAAACCTTCGGTTTTGACGGCGAAAAAGACACGTATTACGGGTTTCCTTCCCCGGAATTCAAAAACATCCTTGACGATCTGCAGCTTACCGCCTCCAGCGGCCACTATGAGTTTTCTCCTTATCTCACCAGATCGGAAGACGATCTTAGGCGATTTGTCGACCAATGCATCAAAGGGGCCCAAACGGTAAAGATGCGCTATATCACATGGCCTTGGCTGGCTCCGGAACTGCGCACCCTTGATAATTTTAAAAAGCTGGCTCAAAAATTAAATGCCATCGGAGAGCAGGTTAATGCAGCCGGGCTCGGATTTGCTTATCACAATCATGACTTTGAATTTGAGGATCACAACGGAGAAACCGGATTTGACATTATTCTTCGCGAAACAGATCCCGCTTTGGTCAAACTGCAAATGGACCTGTACTGGGTGATGCATTCAGCCCCTCGCAGCCCTAAAGAATTGATCAGTGAGCAACCGGGTCGCTACGTCATGTGGCATATCAAGGACATGGATAAAATGACCAGGGATTATACGGAGTTGGGAAATGGCTCCATCGATTACGTAGATATCCTCCCGGATCCGAAGACTTCCGGGCTGGAATTCTATTATCTGGAACAAGGCGGAAATTTTGCACACTCCCCCATGCGCAGTATCTCGGATAGTGCGGACTACTTTAAAAAAAACCTGCAGAAATTCCTTTAATATTCATGTGATCCCATTTTTCCCAATGGGATATTATCTTTTTATTTTTGATATACGGGGAATCCACAAGCCTGCATTTCACTACATATACAACCCACACGATCCTGCCCGCGAAAATTCTTCATGAATCGGCCTGCCCGCAAGTTGTCAATCTGGGACCAATGGCCCTGCGCCTTCCTTTTTTTAATGACATGCCATATCCGGAAAAATGCACGTACTTTTGCTCCCTTTATCACGTATGACTTCGTTTACTTTAAATTCTTGCCATGTGGCACCACCATCCCTCTGCAGACATGCGACTACAGCCTTGTCCTTCTACCCTGAGTTGAGGAAGACGCCGATCGTGTTTAAATTAAAAGAAAAAGTCTGGAAATCAACCATGCTTGCACAACCAACGCTCCGCAGCTTATTTGGTTCCAGAAAAAAGCGGAAATATGTGGTCCTCATCAGTAAACGGTTTAAGATTTCGGGCCGGCAGTTCCTTACAAAAGATGTTTCAGAAGGAATTCTGATCGGATGGCTCGGACATGAGCTGGGTCATATCATGGATTATAAGGACAGAAGCAGCCTGGACCTACTCTGGTTCGGCCTTAAGTACCTTTTTTACGGATCCCATATCAGGGAAGCCGAACGTGCGGCAGATACCTTTGCCGTTGCCAGCGGCATGGGGAATTATATCCTGGACACAAAAAAATTTATCCTGGACCATGCCGACATTCCAAAAAAATACAAGGATAGGATCAGGCGGTACTATTTATCTCCTGAGGAGATCATGGACATGGTGGCCAAAGCGGATACATAACATTCAGATATTTTCCCGGACAAATCGCTCCCATTCATCAAACTTCTCTTCATTCATCACCCTTTCCATTTTTACCTGACCCCCTTTCTTTTTCCGTTTCCCATTCCATTCATAAAAAACAGCGGCGGGGATGGAGGTGACCCGAACTCCTTTTAAGGCCTTTGACCGGGCTACCCTGTAATTCTTGTTGGCCGTCTTTAAAAACGTATCCAGCTTTTGTGCAAGGTCCTCATCATCCACCTTCGCCTCCGTTCCAAGGTACCAACAGTGAAAGAACTCACCATCGATCCTTTTGGCACACAGCGTATATTCAGAAATTTTAAGCGGTACAGTTTCTTCCAGATATTTGATGGCATCATCCATCTTGTTTACAGACAACTGGGACCCCACCACATTCAGAAAGAACTTGGTTCGGCCTGTGATTTTTATTTCGGCACGCGCTACATCCGTAAATGTAATCGTATCCCCTATCAGATAACGCCAGGCCCCGGAAACGGTACTGATGATCAATATATATTCCTCATCCACCCCTACCCCGGATAAGTCTACTGATGGAGCCTCCGAGCGAATCGAACCATCCTGGTTAATATATTCCGGTTTAAACGGGACAAATTCAAAATAGATGCCGCCATCCGTTACCAGCTTCATGGCATCCGTTTCAGGCCTGTTCTGAAAGGCAATAAATCCCTCTGAAGCCAGATAGGTATCGATAATTATGATGGGGCGGGCCAGAAGCGCCCGAAAACTTTTTTCGTAAGGCCCGAAGGCCACACCCCCGGTGGTAAACACCTGCAAATTGGGCCATACCTCATGAATGTTTTTAAGCCCGTGATATTCGATCACCTTTTGGAGCATCAGTTCCATCCAGGAAGGGATGCCACTGATGGCGCCAATATCCCAATCTGCCGCATTCTCGGCAATCTTCTGTACTTTTTCGTCCCAATCATTTATTTCCGCGATGGCTTCTCCCGGTTTGTAGTATCCTCTGAACCAGGAAGGAATATTTCCGGCACTTATCCCGCTGATCTCACCTTCCTGATGATCTTCTACCTGAGTCAGGGCGGTGGAACTTCCCAACATGAGAATACCCTTTTCAAAGAATTCCGGGGGCATGTTAAAATTGCTTAGCGCATAGACCTGCTCCAGTCCAGCATTACGGATGGCCGTGATCATTTCGCTGGTTACGGGGATACGCTTGCTGTATTTGCCAGTTGTACCTGAGCTTAAAGCGAAGTAATCAGGTATGCCGGGCCAGGTTACCTCAGGGATCCCATCATGGATCCTGTGCCACCATTCTGTCTGCATTTTTTTGTAATCAAAGTAGGGAACACCCATCGCAAATGCCATGGCCGGATGGGCACTTTGCAGGATATCTTCAAACTTATAATGCTTCCCGAATTCCGTTTCTTTCGCTTTCTCCAATAACTTTTGAAGCACCTTTTTCTGGGCTTCCACCGGAGGGACCTCAGCCACAAGTTTTTCCCGAAGATCAATAAATCCCTTAACGATATTTCCTATTACAGGCATGTAATTTTTGAGATAAAGATAGTGTGATCCTGTAATTACTTGTTTATCAATTCAAAAGTTGGCACCGCTTCGTCAACAGTTAATGACATATCCCCTACGGCGCCAGGATTTTTGGAATCACAGGAAGTATCACGATGGCAATGCCAGGCAAACTTTTCACAATATCCTGGGGAAAAAAGGTGAAGGTTTTTATGGCCCCGGTCTTCCATTTCGGACCTGATCCGATCGATCCAAATTCTGACCTGAAAACTGATATGCCTTGAAAGCTGTAAAAAAAGCCGTATTTTTAAGGACAACAGCTTTTCCCACACCTTATTAAATATATAACCCACGGCGTCAGTTCATGTTTGGTATCAGGCAATTCCATTTCAACTTTGAACCGGACAAAAAGACTTTTTCCGTCCTTTTGGTTTCGTGGATTGCCATCATTTTACAAGCCTGCTCTCCCAGGTTTACCAATGTGGATATGCCCATTACGGACATAAAAGATTTCTCAGAATCTGGCCAGGAAATCCTGGACGAAGCGTGGTGGACGGCATTTGAAGATAAGCAACTGAATGACATTATTGACAGCGCCTTGCAAAACAATTTCGATCTTGCGGCCACATGGCAGCAATTTCTGAGCGCTGATGCGGTGGTCGCCAGGGAAGCCTCGTCCAAGTGGCCACAGGTTGAACTTTCTGCCCAAACGGCACGGAACCGCCCGGAACCTGATTTTGCAGGGGGGGAAAATACCCAATTAGGCGTTTCCGCCTCGTATGAGATCGACCTGTGGGGCCGTATCCGCACTGGGGTCCAGGCAGAGAAACTCCGTGCCGAAGCGAGTCTTCTGGACTACCAGACCGCCGCTATTTCTCTTTCCGCCGAGATAGCCTCCGTCTGGTATCAGATTGCCGCAGCCAAATCCCAGCTTCGGCTTGCGGAGGATCAGATTTCCACTAATGAGGACATTATGCAACTTATCCGTGCAAGATTTGGGAGCGGGCAGATCCGCGCTGTGGATATCCTACGGCAGACCCAACTTCTGGAAAGTACCAGGGAACAAAAAATCATTTTTGAAACCCAGGTCAGCCTACTTGAAAATCAGCTCGCTGTCCTTTTAGGACATCAGCCTCAGGGATTCAGAGGCGCGGAAATAAATGATCTTCCTGCCTTACCGGCCCTGCCCGATGCAGGCCTGCCACTGGAACTCTTGCGCCGTCGTCCTGATATCAGACAGGCACACACCCTGCTTTTAGCCGCTGATCGCGATCTGGCCTCCGCTGTCAGGGCCAAGTATCCCAGACTTTCGGTCGGAGGAAGGGGACAGCTCCGCTCCAACAATTTTGAAAACCTCTTTCGGAACTGGGCCTATTCCATCACAGGGAATTTGTTGGCTCCACTTTTTTACGGGGGTCAGCTCAGCGCCGAAGTAAACCGAAATGAGGCTGTAAAGCAGCAGCGACTTTATGAATATGGACAGGAGGTGCTGGTAGCATTCCGGGAAGTTGAGGACGCGCTGTTGCAGGAAGAACAACAACAGAAACGACTGTTGGTAATAGAACGACAACTGGACCTGGCCCTTAAAACCAATGCGCAGTTGCGGATAGAATTTCTGAACGGACTCAGCCCTTACCTTGATATCCTGCTCTCCCTGGATCAGGAACAGCAACTACGGCGGGACCTGACATCGGCCAGGTCTGACCAAATACAAATACGGATCGGCTTATACCGGGCACTGGCCGGCGGATTCGAAACAGGAAGGAATCTGGATCCCTGACAGCTAACTCATTTTTATGGATAAGAAAAAAGTACGCATCCTATGTTTAATTATCCTTCTCGCAGGAGGGGCAATCACTGCGCTTATTTACCTTACAGAACCTGAAGCCAAACGGGAAGGTGCTTCTGTACAGACGGCCATTCTCGTCGACGTACTTCCTGTCGAACGCGGGAAATTTGAGCCGGT
Organism: Muriicola sp.; assembly: GCA_041744575.1. Classification (GTDB taxonomy): domain Bacteria; phylum Bacteroidota; class Bacteroidia; order Flavobacteriales; family Flavobacteriaceae; genus JTS-RE37. The sequence continues at coordinate 83,963 of JBGTKP010000045.1, read as the reverse complement.
GATCACTGCCACCGGAACGGTACAACCTGTAGAGGATGTAACCATAAGCCCTATGGTCTCCGGACAGGTGATCCGGAGAGATGCCGGTTTTACCCCCGGAGGATTCGTAAAAAAGAATGAAATCCTTTTACAGATAGATCCGTCGGATTACCGGAATACCCTGGAATTGCGTACAAGTGAACTCCTGCAGTCGGAAACGAATATGGCTATGGAAATGGGCAGACAGCAGGTCGCAGAGCAGGATCTCCAACTGATTGGAGGGGACTCGCTCTCCGGAAATGAACGTGAACTCGTACTCAGAAAACCTCAGCTCAACGCGGTGAAGGCCACTATCCGGGCCTCACAGGCTGTGGTTGAACAGGCCAAAGTCAATCTCGGGAGAACCACAATAAGGGCTCCGTTCGACGCCCATATCCTGTCACAGAATGTCACCCTCGGATCTCAGGTAGCCCCCGGTGACGACCTTGGCCGCCTGGTGGGGACCGACTTTTACTGGGTTAACGCCAATGTACAGGTTAGCCAGCTGCAATGGCTCAGTTTTCCTAAGATAAGTGGGGAAAAAGGATCACCGGTCGAAATAAAGAATTCCACCGCATGGCTGCAAGGCGCTTCCCGGGAAGGTTACCTTGACCGGCAGGTGGGTGCCCTGGATGAACAGACCCGGCTTGCCAGGGTTTTGGTAAAAGTTGAAGATCCTCTCGGATACTATGAAAATGCAAAAGAGCAGCCAAAACTGATGATAGGTGCATTTGTTGAACTCGGGATCAGGGCAAAGCCACTTGAAAATGTTATTCGCCTTGAAAAAGGTTATGTCAGGAACAATGATACCGTCTGGGTGATGAAAGATGGAAAACTGGAGATCCGGGAAGTGGAAGTGATCCTTACAGATGATACCTATGCCTATATCCGTCAGGGTCTGGAAAATGGAGAAATGATCGTTACCACCAATCTGAGTGCCATTACTGAAGGGATTGAGTTGCGCACCGAAGACAGATCAGACAAACAGGCTTCCAAAGAAAAAGGTTCAGATGAAGGATAATAAAAAAGGTCAGGCCAAAACACCCAGAAAAGAAGGGGCTATCGGTTATATGGCACGCAACTCGATTGCTACCAACCTCCTGATGATCCTGCTTCTGTTTGGAGGGATCTATACCATGGTGAAAATACAGAAGGAGGTATTCCCGGAATTTCAGCTCGATTTTGTCGAAGTCCGTGTTCAGTATCCAGGCGCTTCCCCTGCGGAAGTGGAACAGGGCATCCTGCAACCAGTTGAGGAAGCCGTGCGAGGCGTACAGGGAATCAAGGAAGTGGTATCTCAGGCCGATGAGGGTTCAGGGGAAGTCCTTATAGAACTGATCACCGGGACAGAGCGGATGAAGGCATTCCAGGATATCGACCAGGCGATCAACAGGATCCGGACCTTCCCCGACGACATCGAACAACCCGAAGTGAGTCTGCAGTCACGTCAACAGGATGTCATTCAGATCGGCCTCTATGGAAAGGTGGATATATGGACACTTCGGCTGCTCGCTGAAAGACTCCGGAATATTCTCTTAAGCAATCCAAAAATCACACAGGTTGAACTTGGAAACGTACCGGAATATGAAACCAGCGTGGAAATTCCCAGGCACAATTTGCGCAAGTACAATCTTACCCTTGGACAGGTGGCTGGTATCATCGCTCAAAGCAGCGAAGATGTTCCTGCAGGAGCCGTCGAAACCCAGGCGGGTGAAATACTGCTGAGAATGCAGGAGCGAAAGCAATGGGCCGAAGAATTCGGAAATATTACCATTATATCTTCCCCCTCCGGCGCGAAAGTCACCTTAAAGGATATCGCAACGGTAACGGATGGCTTCGAGGAAACCGGTTTCCACGGCCAATTCAATCAGGCCAATTATGTGGAACTTAGCATCTTCCGTATCGGTGATCAGTCACCACTGGAGATTGCGGATGAGGTTCAGAAAATCCTTGAAGATTTTCAGCTGCCCCCGGGTATTTCATTCCGCACTGACAGCAACCGGGCGGAAGACTACCGGGAACGGCTTTCCCTGCTTACCGAGAATGGTTTTCTGGCCATTATCATTGTCCTGATCATCCTCACCCTTTTTCTCGAATACAGGCTTGCCTTTTGGGTGATGACAGGTATGACGGTCTCTTTTATTGGAGGTATGATCTTCCTTCCCCTGTTTGGGATCAGTGTCAATATGATCTCAATGTTTGGATTTCTGGTTGTATTAGGGATCGTGGTCGACGACGCCATTGTGGTCGGAGAGAATGTATATGAATACCGGAAAAAGGGAATGTCCCCGATCAAGGCAGCCATCGAGGGAACAAAAGATGTGTCGATGCCTGTTGTCTTCAGTATTGTCACTACGATCATCGCTTTTGCCCCGCTGCTCTTCATGCCTGGAGAAACTGGTAAATTCTGGCAACCACTGCCGGCTGTGGTCATTGTCATCCTGGCGGTATCTCTTATAGAAGCCCTTTTTATCCTCCCATCCCACCTTGCCCACCTGAGTAAAAAGAAAACCAAAAAAAAGTGGGTGAAAGTTCTGGAAGGGTGGCAACAATCTTTTGCTGATGGATTTGACCGGTTTATAGACAACTACTACAGGCCATTCCTGGACCTCTGTCTTCAGTACCGCTATGTTACACTAAGTGCTGCCGTCGCGCTCCTTCTGATCGTGGGTGGTTACGGGTTTAGCGGTCATATGGGAATGATCATGATGCCGGAAGTCGCGGCGGATGAAATTGAAGCCGGAGTGCGTCTCCCTGTAGGGACTACACCTGACCAGGCTGCTAAAGTTGCCCACGATATTACTACGGCCACCCGGCGTATGTTTGAGGAATACAATTTGTACGAGGTTGCGGAGGGTATCAAAACCAACGTGCGGGGTCAGAACTTTATTGATGTGGAAATCGTGATGCTGCCCCCGGATAAAAGAGATATCACCGCGGCTGAGGTAATAGCCTTATGGCGTGATAATATTGGGGATATTGAAGGCGTGGACCAGATCACCTTCGAGGCCGAACGGGGACCCGGCGGGGCACAGCAGGCGATAAGTGTGGATCTGAGCCATGCGGATATCAATGTGCTCGAACGTGCCAGTGCCACCTTTCTTGAACGCATGAAAGAATTTGAGAACACGAGGGATGTTACAGATAATTACAATAAGGGAAAACTGCAATATGATTTTAAACTTCTTCCCCAGGGCCGTAACCTCGGCCTGACTTCCAACGAGGTGGGCCGGCAGGTGAGGGACGCATTCTTTGGGGCGCTGGCCATGCGGCAACTGCGTGGCATGAACGAGATTGAAGTTCGTGTAAAATTACCCAGGGAGGAACGAAAGGACATTCAGAACCTGGAAAACTTCCTGATCAGGACAGAGGCTGGAGTAGAGGTCCCCCTTATGGACGTGGTGAAGATAGAGCAGCGTGAGGCTTTTAGCAGTATTAACAGACGGAATGGCCGGAGAGTGGTCAACGTCGGGATGGACGTGGAACCCGCCAATGCTGTCTCCCGCGTCATTACATCGGTGGAAAGCGATATCCTGCCTCAGCTTCGGGCAGATTTCCCCGGAATTACCTGGAGTTTTGAAGGGAGCCAGGCTGATATGAGAGAGAGTACAGAAACCCTGTGGGCTGGATTCTCCATAGCGATGTTACTGATATATACCCTGCTGGCCGTGGCTTTTGGGAGTTATACCCAACCACTCATAGTCATGACCGCCATTCCTTTCGGCATTGTCGGTGCCGTCATTGGTCATATTCTTCTGGGCTACGATCTTTCGCTTGTAAGCCTAATGGGAGTTCTGGCCTTATCCGGGGTGGTAGTCAATGACTCCCTGATCATGATTGATTATGCCAATAAGCTTAAAAAGCAAGGCCACTCCCTGTTTGACGCTATCCATGAAGCAGGATTGCGCAGATTCCGGCCCATCATGCTCACCACCCTCACCACTTTCGGCGGACTTACACCTATCATCCTTGAGAGCTCGAGTCAGGCATTTTACCTGATCCCCATGGCCATCTCCCTCGGTTTCGGTATCATTTTCGCCACCTCTATTATTCTACTGATAGTCCCTTGTTTATTTCTGATCTTCAATGATGCCACACGCTGGTTCCGAAAATCAGTACTCCCTGAAGCAACCACACATCCGACTATGATTCCGGAAGAGAAAGAAGTTATCGCGGACAAATAAAATGTATTGGCGGGGGGAAAAGGGCGGTGTCAGGCAAGGACAAGACTTTCATAGGTCTCCCTGATCATAGGTTCTCCATATTTGCGTTCCAGTTGCCGGATGGTAAAATGGGCCTTTGCCATATTCTGGAAATGACTTATAAAAGCCAGGTTAATGGCGCCGCCACCAGCGGCACCAATGACCGGGATGGCCTGAGCCACAAATTTTTCGGATACCTGGACCCCAAACCTTGAAGCTATGGCACCTATCACCCTCAGCAGCGGATTGGCACTGTTTTTCAGCAACCCCTGCACAAGTTGATCGGATCCGTTCTTCACTACAAAGGCAGAAGCGCTTTTTACTGTGGAACTCAATGCAAGCCTGGTGGCATAATAGCCCGTATCCAGACTGTCATCATGAACCGATTTTCCTCCGAGAGCAAACACCTGCAGGCAAGCCAGCTGGGTATCAAAACTGGAAATGTCTTCCCCGTGTGCCCGGGCAATATCGAGGATGGAACGCATCATCAACTTGGTAGCCACCGCCAGGTCAGCAACAAATCCGGCCATGCCCAAAACACCGCCAAGCATACCTGAGGTGGTCACCAAGGCTTTATATCGGTTATTATGCGGGATGGGAGACTTCTTCTGATGTTTCATTGAAAGGAGATTGGTGCGTACCACCTTCAGTAAGACCTTTCTACTGATTTCCCTGAGCCACTCCCTTTGCTTGGGTGATAACTTATTGATCCCGGATTCGAGGACATTGCCTACAGAATTTAACCGTTGCATGGCCCAGCCAATATGTTCCATTCTGGCCTTGGCCTCCCTCAGCGCTGCCTTATCAGTGTTTGAAATTGAATATGTATTCAGGGTTACTTCCATTTGCTATTTTTCATGTTTCAATGCCCTGGCGCTTTTGAAATATTTTTACGACCACGGATAGCGGGCAATGGCCTACATCAGTTCAAAATTAGAATAAACCCTCCATATTCCCTGGAGATTAAGATCATTTTATGATTCAGAGGGGCGATCTCTGAGATCTATGCGAAGTACTTTACATTTAAGCCTATAATTGCGCGGGTATAGAAATTTTGCCCGTGAATTTACTGCAGGTCTTCCACCCTCAGGATATTTTGCAGCCAATAGTCATCATCCCTGAATTCAAACTTTGTGGGTTGATAGTCTCCAATAAGGCCCACATTGGCCTTTTGCGGAACCTCGAGGCCAAGGGCCCAATAAACCCCATTTACCAATAGCCGTCTGGTCCCATCTATCAGCAGGTCATTCGAAGCTCCGATGGTGGTAACAAAGGCTTTACCCTTCTGGCCTCCCGGCAACTCATAGCTTTTTGTCCATGCCACTGGCATCATTGGATCGTTCAGGCGCACGCCTGTGTCGTTGGTAATGACCGGGACATCATCTTCTGGTCGCATTCCGTAAAATATATCCTTCTGTGAAAACTCCCCTTGCCTTTCCATCACCTGCCCCATTATAATAGGTTTGCTGTCCCCCGGAAGAGGCAACCGTACACCATAAACATCTGTCGGCCCCCAGACATCGCCATTTGAAAGTCCGTTGGTAACAGGATATTCCCTGGCACTTACCGCGATAATGCCCCGGGTACTTTGGTTTTTATGGGAGCCGTGGTGCGTGATCCATTTTTCCCCCAATACAAGTCGGCCAAATCCGTCGGTCCAATCCTTTTTCGACCCTGAATAGTTGTTACTATAATGTCCATAGGTGGATTCGGAGCCCTCAAAGTTAAAGGCATGTGTCGCTGTGCGGATGCCCACCACCGGTTTGCCCGATTTCAGATAGTCATCTATATATTTCATCTGGTAATCCGGCAAAGCCCTGAACCTTGTGAAGATGATCATCAAATCGGCCTCTGAGAGGTACTCCAGCCCGGGGATGTTCTTCAGATAATTCGGATTGACAATTCCGGGTTTTGAAGGGTCCTGTGCGAAAAGTACGGTACACCTGAATCCATGCCGTTTGGAGAGGATCTTCGCCAGCTGAGGCAAGGCTTCTTCGGAACGGTATTCTTCATCTCCGGAAATCAAAACAATATGTTTTGCCGCAGGGGTATCACCCTCGAAAGTAAGCCATTCTTTCAAAGGTTCTGAAGCAACATCTGCGTTTTGACGCTTCTCCTTTTCCTCACAGGACAACAGCAACAACAATGTCAGCAATACAAATCCGGCCCCTTTCATGTCCTTTTACCAGTCGATTTATTCATACTTTTATTCCCATACCCTCGCGGATAAAGCGAAGGCCTTTGGTATAAACTTCCTCGGAAGGAGAATAGTCCCTCCATACATTGATGGCATTTGCAAATTCTGGAATGATGGTACTGAAAGCCTCTATGGTAAGCCACCCGTCATATCCTGTGTCCTTCAGTGTCCGGAATACTTCTTCCCAGTGCACCTGACCACTCCCCGGGGTTCCCCGGTCGTTTTCACTGATATGGACATGCTTTAGCCAGGGGGCAATGGTCATAATGGCGGCCGTCTGTGACTTTTCCTCAATATGGGCATGGTGGGTATCGTACATGGCGCCAAGTGCGGGATGGTTGACCTGCGAAGCCAGTGTTTTCAGGTCGGCCATTGTATTGTACAGATAACATTCGAAGCGGTTAAGCGCCTCCGGAGCAAGCATGATTCCGGCATCCAGAGCATATTCCGCTGCCCTGCCAAGCATTTCAATGCTGTAAGCTCTTTCGGTTTCGGTGGGAGGCTGACGGGTGAAGAAAGCAAAACTGGAATGAAAAGGTCCGCAGATCACTTCCGCTTGTAGGGCGGCTCCCATATCAATCGACCATCTGAGTTTTTCCCAACCGGCATCGCGAATGCGCCTGTCAGGACTCGCGATATTTTCTTCCGGGCTGAGGGAGGCCACGCAGGTAACTCCCAAACCAAGATCGGAAAAATGATTCCCCAGCTTGGCATAGTGCGATGCATTCCCCTCTCCCAGGAACAACTCTATCCCATCGTAGCCGGTTTGTTTTAACCGATCAACTATGCCATAGTGTTCCTCTGTGACATGGTTGGTCCAGAGCAACATATTCATTCCGATCTTCATGCCTAAGGAAAATTCTAAAGTTCGCTGCTCCCCTGGCCTGCCGGCGAGTGCGCGGCGGCAGTGGAGGTCTTCCTTCGATTCTTCATCCAGAACCAGAGAATGATGAAAAGCACAATTAAGATAGCTGGAAAAGTAACCATGGTACCAAGGGTGTCCTGTCCGGCCACCAGATCAAGTTCATCTCCGGTAAGACCCTGGGTGGCAGCTTCTGCCTTATCAGCATCTATCCATCTACCAATAATAGGCTGAAAGATGGAAGTAGAGAACATCCCAACAGCACCGATAACAGACATCCCGAGCGCTCCGCTTTTTGGGATTTTGTCAGCGACAAAACCGATCATATTCGGCCAGAAATAGGCCACTCCGAGCGCGAAGAAGATGGCAGCTACATAGGCCATGCTTCCAGTCTGCGTGCTAAATAGGTAAATGCCAATAGTGGCCAGTACAGCACCGCCTAAGAGCACTCCGGTCTGATCAAATTTATGTACCACTTCTCCTCCAAAATATCGTGCGACAGCCATAAGTCCGGTAACAAGAGCCAGGATGAGCATAGGTTGCGCGCCGCTTTTTGCCAATATCAGTCCCACCCATTGCTGCGGGCCGAACTCAGTGATGGCAGTAAGAGCCATACAGCAGAACATGAACAGAAATAAAGGGTTGATCATTGCCTTGAGGTTCCCGGTAATCCGGGCTGCCTCCTGTACTTTGGCTGTTGGCCATTTCTGCCCGAAGAAGAGGTAAGCATAAATAAGGGTTGGGATCATGATCACCCAGATCTGCGTTTCCCACCCAATACCGCTGTCTGTCATAAATTTTGAAACCAGGCTTCCAATCACGATACCTCCCGGAAACCACATATGAAACCTGTTCAGCATTTTACTCATCCTGTTCCCTTCATATGCATCGGCGATCATCGGGTTACAGGCTGCTTCCGTACATCCGTTCCCGAGTCCGATCAATAGTGTGGAGATAAGCAGACCGGTATAACTCCCGGAGTAAATCGTCAAAATGATGCCGAGGGCATGGGCAAAAAAGGCGAATTGCATGATGCGTTTTCCGCCTACCGAATGGTAAATCAATCCTCCGATCACCATAGAGATGGGAAATCCGAGAAACCACATAGAATTAATAAATCCTAACTGCTCAGCGCTCAGGTTAAGTTCTTCTCCCAACTGGGGAAGGATCCCTGCGCGGATACTGAAGGACAGCGCCGTTGTAATCAAAGCGAAACAGCTGCCGTAAAAAAGTCTGAGGCTGTTTATATTTGTTGCCGTGGTTGTATTTTCCATAAATTGTTGGTTTGGTTAATTTAAGATTGACTATTGAATGGTTATAAATACAGGTAAAAGATCAAAATAAAAATCCTATAAACATAATTAATTTACAATTGACTTCTATATTTTTTAATAAATGTCCAATAAATTAATGCCAATTTTATATTTTCCTCATTTGTGATTTTTAGCTAATTTAGGACAAAATAGACCTCCCGGTCCGGGCAGCGCTCATAAAACAATAAGGATCCCGCATAAATCTGTCAGAATGCAAAAACACAATTTCCCGAAACTTCACAACGCCTCATGGCCAGGGGTGGTTGGCAAAGGGCCAGATTCAGAACCTCCTATTTCGATTGATACGATGATTGAACTCACCGCGAATGCGGAAGTGGACGGTATCAAATTTGACGGCTTTGATCTCTTCCTATTTGAACCGCATATGGACATAAATGCCTCAGATGACGGCATCCGTGCAATGGCAGATAAGGCCGCTGCCAATGACCTGAAAATCGGGAGTTTGGTAGCTCCGGTCTGGAGTCCTACAGGTGGAGGTTCCGCCATGGGAAGCAAAGAGGAACGGGACCGTTTTCTGTCCCAGGTCCGTAAATCCTGCCATATAGCACAAAAACTCAGGGAACAGGGTATCCGGCCTTATGGGGTTGTCCGTATTGATTCCTCGGTCGATCCCGGTAGCTGGGCAAAGGATCCGGCAGGGAACTCAAAGCTTATCGCGAAGACTTTTCGTGAGGCCTGCGATATAGCGGCGGATTACGGGGAATCCCTTGCTGCCGAAGGAGAGATCTGCTGGGGAGGAATGCACGGATGGAAATCCATGTTGGAGTTATTGGATCAAACCAACAGGCAAAACATAGGATTTCAGGCAGATATGGCCCATACCCTCCTGTATCTCCTTGGAACGAATAAAGCGGATGAAAGAATATTGCCCGCCGATTTTACCTGGGAGGACAGGGCCACCCTGACACAGGGCCTAAAAACCCTCACCGCCGCCTTAAGGCCATGGACCATCGACTTTCATGTGGCACAAAATGATGGCACGGTCTTCGGATCCGGTTCGCATGACAAAACGGGGCGGCATTGCCTGGCAAATGATCCCAATGGTAAGCTGGATATCCCCGTTGATGCAGGCCACTGGCTACGAGATGAGCAGGGTAAACTTACTAAAAAAATGCACCACATCTGCTGGGATGGCTGCATGTTCCCTAACGATGTGATGAAGCAATCAAAAACCTGGAATGATGTGCTTGGCGCCATGATTCAGGTGCGGGAACTTCACGGATGGTACGAGCCAGAAAAATAATAGCTGAGCCGCTCTGAATTCCGGAAAATTTCAGGAAAATGTATACACAATGACAGGTAAAAAAGAAATACGCATCGGCTTGGTAGGTTATGGCTTTATGGGAAGGACCCATACCAATGCCTATAAAAGACTGGGAGATTTTTTCCCGGATCTGAAGCATACCCCGATCCTCAAAGCTGTATGTGCGCGTAATCAGGAGCGAGTTGACGCATTCGCAAGACAATGGGGATTCGAGTCTGTCGAAACCGACTGGAGAAAACTGGTAGCCAGAGATGACATAGATGCCGTGGATATCTGCACTCCAAATAACATGCATGCGGAGATTGCAATTGCAGCGGCAAAAGCCGGAAAAATGATCCTATGTGAAAAACCCCTGGCGAGAACGGTTGCTGAAGGGCAGCCCATGGTGGAAGCTGTTGAAAAATCCGGGGTACGGAATACCGTCTATTACAATTACCGCAGGATACCTGCCGTGACCCTTGCAAAACAATTTGTTGACGCGGGAAAACTGGGGAAAATATTCCATTTCCGCGCCAATTTTCTGCAGGACTGGACCATCAGCCCTGAACTTCCACAGGGAGGGGAAGGTCTGTGGCGGCTTGATAATGATGCCGCAGGGTCCGGGGTAACCGGTGACCTGCTGGCGCATTGCATTGATACTGCCATGTGGCTCAACGGAGGTATTAAAGATGTTTCGGCGGTCACAGAAACTTTTATCCGCGAACGGGTCCACACGGGTTCCGGAGAAATACAGCAGGTTGGGATTGATGACGCCTGCATCTTTCACTGTCATTTTAACAACGGCTCACTGGGTGTTTTTGAATCGACCCGGTATGCACGCGGACATAAGGCACTTTATACGTTTGAGATCAATGGGGAACATGCCTCCATAAAATGGGACCTGCACGACCTCAACCGCCTTGAATATTTTGATCATCGCAATGAATCCGTTGAACGTGGCTGGCGTTCCATACATGTTACGGACGGGGATCAACCCTATATGGATAAATGGTGGGTCCCGGGACTTTCCATCGGTTATGAACATAGCTTTATTCATCATGTAGCCGATTTTTTTAAAAGCATCGAGGACAACACCCAATGTTTCCCTACCTTCAGAGAGGCTCAGGAAACACAGAAGGTTTGTGAAGCCGTACTGGATTCGGCAAAATCTAAAAGCTGGAAGACAACAGGGGTCGACTGGAAGGAATAAATGATGGCAAAAACAGCACATAAAAGGCCTTCCGGAATCTGCAACAAGGGAGTATTAACCGGATCTGCAGTCATAGGCTGAGAAAAAAAATACAAATTGGATGAATTCATCTGTACAAGGCCTTTGTTTACAAGGCCGGGAAGCCATTTCTGTGACTTCCGGAAAATCGCTTACGGCCAACACGGCCATAGTTGATGTGGACTTGCCGGCATTGCGGTCGGGAGAGCTCAGAGCCAAAACCTTATATACAGGAATTTGTGGTTCTGATAATAGTGCCACCCTGGGGAAACCAAATTTTGACTGGGTGCAAAGACCCAGGATCATCGGCCACGAGTTTACCGCGGAAATTTTGGAACTGGGCCCCGGAGATCACGGCGGTCTGAAAGTGGGGGATATATTTACCCCTTTGGCGATGCTCGGCTGTCGTGATGAATCCTGCCCTGCGTGCAGTGTTGCCAAATGGAATCTTTGTCCTACCAAACAGATCATTGGCTTTCACAGAAATGGAGGTTTCGCACAGGAGGTGGTACTTGAGTCGGATCGTGTGGTTCCGTTAATTTCCGGTCTTACCCCGGAGCAGGGTGCACTGGTCGAACCGCTTTCAGTAGTGGTGAATGCGCTGCACAACAAATGCCATATCAAACCCGGACAAGATGTTGTTGTAACAGGCTGCGGGATCATCGGAATGATGGCAGCCGAACTTGCAAGAGCTGCAGGAGCCAGGGTGCTGGTTACAGGCGTAGCCCAGGACAGGGATATCAGACTCCGCATTGCGGCGGAGCGCGATTTTATCACTGCAATAGTTTCTCCGGAAAATCCACTGAAAAAACAGCTTGAGGCAGGAATTGCCGACGCTCATGGCATCCCTTTTGGTACTCATGGCAAAGTTGATCTGTTAATAGAGTGCTCCGGGGTACCCCAGGTGCTCACCGAAGCAATTGCTGTCGTTCGCCCCGAAGGGGATATCTGTGTTATTGCCACTTATCCTGTGGATGTGGCGATCAATGCCACCCACCTGACCAGGACCTCCCTGAACATGAGGGGTTCCATGGGATCCTGCAGAGATGATTATATGGCGGCTCAGAAATTACTCCTCACTGGAGTATTTCCCGCCGAAAATTATATGAATATTTATCCCTTTGGGGATATTCAAAAGGCTTTTAAGGAATCCATCCTGGCACTCAACATGAAGGCCGTGATAAAAATGAATTGACCCGACCGGTATTCAATCAAATTATAGAGAACAATGCACACCATTTTCATTACAGGAGGTACTGGATGTATAGGATCAGTAACCATACACCAACTCCTTCAGTCAGAAAATATCAGTAAAATTATCGTTGCCAGCCGTTCCGGCAGTTCAAAATTGTTGAACCTGTGGCTGGATCCACAAAAAGATCCCCGCCTCGAATTTATAAGTTTGGACGTAGCTGACTATGGAGAGGTGGCCGTTAAACTGAAAGATATCAATCCAACACATATCATCCATCTGGGCGCCTATCAGAGTCCGGATTGCTCTGCCTATCATTTTCGTGGAATGGAGATCAACACCGGAGGGACAATGGCTTTATTGGATGCTGCCGAACAGCTGCCCCGTCTTCAACGTATGGTTTTTGCAAGTTCCGCGGCGGTATATGGGATGAGGGCGATGTACCCGAGTCCTGGAATTACAGAAGATGCCTCCCTTGCACCTCCGAATCATTACGGGATATGGAAGCTCGCAGGGGAACATCTCTCCCGCTTATTTTACGAAAAAACAGAGATCCCCACCATCTGCCTTCGGCTTAATACCACTTACGGCAAAGGAAGGGATAAAGGAAAGACCTCGGCTCCCACAAATGCATTGAAAGCCATTGCCATGGGTGCAAGCCGAGGGAAAAAGATCCCCTTTGAAATGCCTTATGGTGGCAGAGAAAATTACCATTTTGTGGAAGATGTCGGAATGCACTTTGCAGCCTGCACCCTGCAACCTTTTGATGGGTTTGGGGTTTTTAATATCAAAGGGGAAACCATTCCAATTACAGAATTTCTAAACCTGGCCACTCAAGAGGCTTCTAAGCTTGGAATGGAAGCGTTTACAGCCCTTTCAGTCGCTGAGAATACCCCTCCCAACCTTTTCGTCTCCGATCTGAGTCACGACAAAATTGATCAGGCTTTCAGGAATCTTCCTCTCACCCCCATCGCGGAGGGAATTGGGAAAACCCTGAGGGAGTTTCAAAAAATGGCTGCAAACGGCCTTCTGGCTACCACAACGGAAAGCGCATGAAAAACATACGTATAGGCTTACTGGGCGCCGGGGATGTGGCTGACCTGCATGCGGAGGCAATCAACAGTATTCCGGGAGCGGAATTGGCCGGACTTTGGAACAGGACCCCTGAAAAAGGAGCAGAAAAAGCCAGGAAATATGGATGTACCACCTATGATTCCGCAGGCGCTCTTTTGGAAGATCCCGAAATAGATGCGGTATGTATCCTCACCAACATGGAAACTCACTGTGAATACACTCTCCGGGCCGCCGCTGCCGGAAAGCATATCCTGGTCGAAAAACCTGCGGGAGCAAATATTGCTGAACTGGAAAAAATGCAAGCGGCAGTAAAAAAGGCGGGGGTGTATTGTATGCCGGTCCACAACTACATTTATGAACCTGGGATCCTCCGTACCAAATCCCTGATTGAGAATGGACATCTCGGGTTGATCACCCAGTTTTACATGATGTACAATATCCGCCATGCGCATGAGATCAGGGCAAAGTATCCGGGTGTTATACGGCAGATCCTTACCCACCACACCTACACTTTGATCTATCTGATGGGTTTCCCAAGGATGATTTCATGCATGAAACACACTTCGGATGCCACCATTGCTCCACAGGAAGATCTGTCCATGGCCATCATGCAGATGCAGAACGGTGCCCTGAGTCATCTTTGTGCCAGTTTCGCCGGAGACGATCATGCCGGGGATCCATGGACATGTATGATCAAGGTGATAGGAACCAAAGGCAGTACAAGATACAGCTACAGGGACTGGGTCATCAATCACCCGAACGGAGCCCACTCACAAACCTATCACGCCTATCCGGAATCAATCAAAAACACCACAACCCATTTTGTAAACAAAGTTTTGCGTGAGGGTGAAGAAAGCCTGTCCACCCTGCAGGATGCCATTGCCTGCCAGCAAATCATAGAAGCCTGTGAACAGTCCGTTGCCGAAGGCAGGCATATAGAATATAAGAATATCATGCAACAAACTTCCTGATGATATACAAAGCTAAAAAGCAATTTTTCCTTTTGATCATCCTCCCTTTAATTTGCCAGCTCTTCTCTGGATGCAGCGGCAAAGATGAAAATAAACTACCATTGAGAAAACAGGATCATATCCTTCTCATCGGCAACAATCTGGGCTCCCGGATGCTCAATTTCGGGCATTTCGAAACGGAAATGCAATTGCGTTATACGGATAGCCTGCTCTTTATAAGAAATATGTGTGATGGCGGGAATACGCCCGGTTTCAGGCCTCATTCATCCCGCAATTCCCCATGGGCATTTCCGGGTGCCGAGGAATTCCATTCAGAACTCGCACAGAATTCAGGCAGTATAGGACATTTTGAGACAGAAGACGAATGGCTGACAAGGTTAAAGGCAGATATCATTATTGCCTTCTTCGGATACAACGAATCCTTCGAGGGTCCTGAAGGTCTGGAGAGGTATAGGGGAGAGCTGGATGCGTTTATAAAGCACACACTCAGACAGCAATACAATGGGCGGAACAGACCAAAACTTGCACTGGTTTCTCCGATCGCATTTGAGAACATTTCCTCTGAAATAGATGTACCGGATGGCGTAAAGGAAAATGAAAATCTCGCCCTGTATGCCCAGGTGATGAAGGAAGTGGCGGAGAAAGACAGTGTGTTTTTTGTAGATGCTTTCCATCCCAGCCAAAAATGGTTTGATGAGACTGAAGATCCGCTGACCCAGGATGGATTCCAACTGAACGACAAAGGGTACAGGATCTTTGCCGGCTTTCTTGCCGACCGGATTTTTGGAGAAGAAAACACGATTACAGAAAAGAACAGGGAGTTGGTGCATAAGGCAGTCATGGAAAAAAACTGGTTCTGGCATAATGACTTTAAAATTCCCAATGGAGTTCACGCCTATGGCAGGAGGTTTGACCCATTCGGACCGGCCAATTATCCTGCTGAAATTGAAAAGATCAGGGAAATGACCCTTATTCGCGATTCCGCCATCTGGAATGCCGCTCATGGGAAGACTTACGATCTGGCAGCAGCGGATGCCCGCACCAAAAAACTCCCGGAGGTGACCACTAACTATAATCCCGGCGATAACAATGGAAACCCGTCATATCTCTACGGAGCAGAGGCGCTGTCCAAACTAAAAACGGCCAAGGGTTACAAGCTGGAATTATTTGCTTCGGAAGTGGAATTTCCAGACCTGGCCAACCCCTCCCAGATTTCTTTTGACAATCGTGGCAGGTTGTGGGTAGGAGTGATGCCGAGTTATCCGCATTATAAGCCGGGAGACCCTAAACCAAATGATAAATTGCTTATCTTGGAGGACACCGACGGGGATGGTAAGGCCGATAAGCAAACCGTATTTGCAGACAGCCTGCATCTTTCGATCGGGTTTGAGTTTGCCCCGGAAGGGGTTTACGTTTCCCAGGGGACCAACCTCGTGTTATTCAGGGACAATAACGGAGATGACAAAGCCGACCAAAAGGAAATTGTCCTCAGTGGGTTTGACGATCATGATACCCACCATGCCATCAGTGCCTTCTGTGCAGATCCTTCCGGTGCGATTTATATGGGAGAGGGTGTATTCCTGCATACCAATGTCGAAACAGCCTATGGTCCGGTCCGGGGGACCAATGGCGGTTTTTACCGTTATAGCCCGCAACGCCGGCACCTTGAAAGGACGGCCCAGTTACCCATCCCAAATCCATGGGGGATCGCCTTTGATGAATGGGGCCAGGACTTTTTTTGTCATACCTCTGGACCGGATGTTACATGGATGATGCCTGGTACAATTAATCCCAGATATGGAGAATCTTCTCCCCTGCCGAAAAATTTTATCCAGAAGGATCAACTGGTACGGCCAACTTCCGGGCTGGAATTTATTTCGAGTCGGCATTTTCCAGATGACGTTCAGGGCGACCTGTTAATAAACAACACCATAGGCTTTCTGGGAACAAAACAACATACCCTGGCTGATGATCCTGCCTCGGCAGGATATATAAGCAGATGGCGCCAGGATTTACTTACCGGAACGGATCCCAATTTCAGACCCGTGGATATGGAATTCGCACCTGATGGATCATTGTATATCATTGACTGGCATAATGTGCTCATCGGTCACATGCAGCACAATGCCAGGGATCCGCTAAGGGATCATGTACATGGGAGAATTTACCGCATGACCTATCCTTCCAGACCTCTGGTGACGCCCGCTAAAATAGCAGACGCATCCATTGCAGAATTATTGGAAAACCTGAAACTCCCTGAATACCGAAGCCGGTACCGAACCAGGCGCGAATTGCGTGGCCGTGATCCCGAAGCAGTACTCCCCGCGTTAAAGGACTGGGAACGCTCGCTAAATGCACAAGATACAGGATACGAGCATCAGCTTCTGGAAGCGCTATGGGTAACATGGGGCTTAAATCGTGTGGATGATGAACTGCTGAAAGTACTCCTGGCAGCGAAGGATTATCGGGTACGTGCGGCTGCCGTAGGAGTTTTGCGTTATGCCGGACACCAGATTCAGGACCAGGAAGCCCTGTTAATGGAGGCGGCCGGCGACGGGCAACCGAGAGTACGACTTGCGGCCCTTGTAGCCGCTTCATGGCTGGATCCGGAAGCAGGTTTGCCCATTGTAAAAAAAGCCGGAGAATTTCCAATGGACGATTGGATGCAACAGCCCTATGAGGTGGCGTTCGCTCATTTAGAGGGGCATAGTGTCCTTGAGGATCCTGACACACAAAAGGCAAAAACGGATCTTGTAGGGCAGGATCTGGAATTATTCATCAAAGGCGAAGAGATCTATCATCAGGAAGGATTTTGCATGACGTGCCATCAGCCCGATGGCAAAGGCCTCAGCGCTTCACAATTTCCCCCGCTGGACGGAACGGATTGGGTACTTGGCAATGAGGAGCGACTAATAAAACTTACCCTGAAAGGACTCATCGGACCCATCGAAATAAAAGGAAAAATGTATCCCGGACAGGTTCCGATGACCCCGTTTGGTGGGATGTTGAATGATGAGGATACTGCTGCTGTGCTGACCTATGTGCGCAATACTTTTGGAAACAAGGCCCCGGCGATTCGGCCTGAAACCGTAAAAAAGGTACGCGAATCGGTAAGGGAAAAGGAGGATTTTTACAGGGCAGAGGAATTATTGAAGGAGCACCCGTTGCAAGAGCCATAGGCCATTCAACCTGCCACAGGATATTCAAAGATCTTCTCCATCAGAAGCCATTTTTCTCCTGGTTTGGCTACTGGCAAAGCCTGCTGATACTTCCACATCAGGGTTTCCCAATCCATGACCCTGGGGTTGGTTGCATCCATAGTTGCTTTTTTTGAAAAAGAAAAATCGGCTCCGGCCTCAAGGATCATAAACAGGCGATTGGACACTCTGTATATTTCCATGTATTTAATTCCGGAATCGCGGAGACTCTCAAGGACTTCCGGCCACACTTTCCGGTGGTATTCTTCATAGGCTCTGATCAAAGCAGGGTCATCTTTCAGATCAAGGGCCAGACAGTGTCTGTTTGTTTTTTCCATTTGCGTTGAATTAGCGATTACTTTTTGGTAAGGTCAAAGTCCCTCATTATTACTTCAAAACCGAAGGTATGTTTTCGGGATTTATAATTCTTTCTCAAAGGTCACTGTATCCAGTTCAACCGCTTTCCAGGGATTGATCTTCCCCTGTGTTCTGAAACGCACCTGACCCACGAATCCCGGGGACATCCCCTTTGCGGTGTTACCCCAGGAATTTCGGATATAGGTGGCAATAGCGGCAATCTCCTCATTTTGCAAGGTCGAAAACGACGGCATTTCCGGAAGTATGTCCGGAATTCCATACGTTTTTCCGCCGACGGATACCGGGCCCTCCATCCCATGCAGCAGGATCATGGCGAGTCTGAAATCGTCCCCTGTTACCCATTCTGAATTCCTGAGGGGTGGGGCGAATCGCTTCATGCCTTCTCCTTGTGTGCCATGACAACTGGCACACAGATTCAGAAAAGGCTGGCGACCCCCTGCATACAAAGTTTTATCAAAGTCCGCCTTTACCTTTTCAACCACCGGACCTGCAGGTTTGCCAGGCCAGCTCAACCGGTCTTTAAGTGCGGCCAGAAGGGGATCATTGTCCTCATTTAATGCTGCTTCCCCCCGAAACAGTTCGGGTATCCTGGCCAGGTGAATGCCTCCCGGCCCGGTGGAGTCCCTGGCGTTTAAAATACCATTGGCCAGGGCATTCCTGATCCATACCTTCGAACTATCACGGGCTTTTTCTATTTCCCTGAGGACCGTTTGGATTTCTGTCTGATCTCCTTTGTTTGTAATCGCCGACGCCAGCATCTCAAAAAGAATTTCTCCGGATTGCCGGTAAGTAGTCCACCCGGAAGCCTTCAACAGTTTTTGAAGCAAAGACAATTCACGATCCTGCAGAGAACTCAGGACAACATCTCTGGCAACGGGAAGGGAGCCGAAAGAATCCAGGAAGTCCACAGCGAGAGGCAGGGCCAGGGCTTCATTCAAATCATTGGCAGAGAGAATTATATGCAGTTTTAAAAAAGGATCAGACTCTTTATATTGATTGGTGATGAATTGCTCCAGTTTTGGCCTGATGGTCTGGTGATCCGGAAGCAGGGTTATGAGTTGCCTTAAAGCTGCCGAAGCAACTTTAGGATCACCGGACCCAAGTGCCCTGAAATAAATAACCGGATCCTCAACCCCAAGACCGACCAGGGTCCATAGGGCGTGAAGCTGCCCCAGGGGATTCCCGTTGGCGAGCTGCTGGTCTAAATCTTCCAGCACTGAAAGATCTTTGCGTTCTACAAGCAATCGCTGCGCCATATCCCGGGTCCAGCCATTCTCATCCCCGAGGTAGCGGACCAACGAACGGGCAGACGCGGCCTGAAGATCAGGTAAATCAGGGATCTTTCGGTTTTTGGAGGTGATACGCCAGATCCTGCCCATGTGAATAGGTTTATCCAGGGCTCTTGCCAGGCTGATCTCCCTTAAATAAGGTGTCATATAGGGTCCGTGCTGAATGATCCCCTTATACATATCAACTATATACAAGGCGCCATCAGGGCCTGAGGCCAATGATATTGGTCGGAATCGTTCATCTGTAGACGCCAGGAATTCCTTATTCTTATATACTCCTTCTGCCCGGAGCATAAATCCCTCTTCGATAATGTTATCCTGCTTGATCAGGTTGGCAGTTGGTTCACAAATAAAGGCTGTGCCCGAATATTCGTCCGGCAGTGCATCCCCTCGATAAATAAGAGGGCCGCAGGCCGAAGCGAATTCCAACAGTCTTCCTTTTTCATCCAGTGTCCCTGAAACATAGCCTCTGTTCACTGCGGTATTGCTGCGGATCGGAAAGATCGCTCTTTCCAGGGTGAGTCCATGATCGATCCCGCTGGTCGCGGTATGATGCCTATTTTTTTGAAGGGTATTGGGCGGAACAAGATCGGCATGAAGTTGCGACCAATTATAATTATAAAACAGGCGGCCCGCATTATCCTGGGAGATTCCCCATTGGCCTCTGAATTCTGTTTCCTCTTTAATCCATCGCCCGTCAACCGGCTTATAACGGTATTTGGATTTGGCATTGTAGTACCAGTTATCCATCGCCCGCATAAGTCCATTGGCCGAATGCTCCGGCATTCCCTGTCCGCCATAGGTGGAATCTATGAGCACTTTGCGATCTGCCTTGAGATCTTCGTCCGTATCACTGGCCAGCCATAAAGGAATGTTCTCCGAAACGAGGACACCATCTTCTACCAGTGCTATGGCCCTCGGAAGTACCAGACTGTCAA
The DNA here is from genome assembly GCA_041744575.1 of Muriicola sp. Classification (GTDB taxonomy): domain Bacteria; phylum Bacteroidota; class Bacteroidia; order Flavobacteriales; family Flavobacteriaceae; genus JTS-RE37. The sequence continues at coordinate 63,840 of JBGTKP010000045.1, read as the reverse complement.
GGAATATGACGCTCCTATCCATACGCCCGTCCCGGTCATCATCAAAAAGCACTGATATCCTGCCGCTCGGATCTTTTTCCCCGGTTCCCTCAATATCGGTCATGAAGCCCAGCATCTCCACCACCCACATCCGTCCTGCCCCGTCAAATGAAATAGCCACCGGATCCTGTACCAGGGGTTCGGCGGCCACCAATTGTATTTCAAGATCCGGATCTGCGAGTACAAAGGATGCCAGGGCGGCATCAGGGGATAAGGCTGTAGTTGTTTCTTGTTGCTGTTGGCATGACGATAAGCCCAGGAAGAGCGATGTAAGTATGCATATTCCGTGGCGTAAATGAATTCCCGGAACTTTTAAAACCGTTTGATAAAATCTATATGTCAAGGTGGGGAAGCGCATCCAATATTTTCTAGAACAGGAAGGTTGCAAGGAATATGACGGATGCCGCCAGACTACCCACTATCAATGTGCCAAGCGTATATACCCTGTACCCGGTTTTCACATCGATCCCGGAAAACTGCGTAAGGATCCAGAATCCACTGTCATTGGCATGGGAAACGACCATGGCTCCCGCACCAATGGCCGCAACAATTAGTGCTTTGTCAATTTCGGTGGTAAAGCCCAGGGAGGCAAGTAAGGGAGCAATGATGGAGGCGGTGGTGATCAATGCCACGGTCGAGGAACCCTGGGCGGTCTTTATGGCCGCGCAGAGCAGGAACGGAAGCCAGATCCCAAGATTTGCCGAGGACAAGGTGTTTGCAAGGGTTGCAGCGATCCCGCTGTTTTGCAGGATGGTTCCGAAAATACCTCCGGCCCCTGTTATAAGAATGATGTTAGAGGCATCGACGAGGGCTTTTCCCACCCACCCGGTCGAGGAGAGCATTTCACTGTCCAGTTTCTTCGGGAGGAGGAAAGCAAAAAGCATTCCGATCAGCAGGGCAATAACCGGGGAACCCACAAAGCTGATCACCTTTACCCAGGCCAAATCCTCCTGGCCCTCCGTAAGGCTGAAATCCATCAGCGATTTCCCGACAATCAATAAAATGGGAATGAAGATGGGTAAAAAGGACTTGAAGGCCCCTGGAGCCTGTCTGATCTTTTCCTGGATGAGTTCCCCCGACATTTCAGGATTAGGGTCAATATAATGACGGGCACCCATTTTTTTACAATAGATGATCGCCGGGACCAGGACAATCATTCCGACGGTCAATCCCACCAGCATCACAAGTCCTACATCAGCTCCTATGATTCCTGCCGCAGCAATGGGCCCTGGGGTGGGTGGCACGAGGACGTGGGTGATCATAAGTCCGAGTATGAGAGCAGTGGCAGTGCCGACAATGGATAGGCCCGCCCTTTTACTGAGGCTCTTGTTAAGAGGATTCAGGATGATAAATCCGCTGTCCGCGAATACCGGAATCGATACAATGAAGCCGACAATTCCCATGGCCTCATGCACCCGGTTCTTTCCAATCACCCTAAGAACGATTTCCGCCAGTTTAAAGGCCCCTCCGGTTTGTTCGAGAAAAGCACCGATGATGACCCCGAGCACAATTACAATACCTATTTTTCCAAGGGTACCTCCAAAACCGTCATTGATTGACTGCACCAGGGTCTGCAAGCTCATTTCTGAAAAAACTGCAAAAAAAATGGCGGCCCCAAGTAAAGCCAGAAATGGATGAACCTGCCATTTCACAGTGAGCAGAATAATGATCAGAACACTGAGCAGGAGTAAGAGGATGCTTATCATTGGTGATATAAGTTTGGTTTAATGTGCATTTCTGGTAACGTTGGCGTCTGACTTTCCTGTCAGAAAATCCAGATCAGCCCCAAGATGGGCCTGTTGAACCGTTCTGGTATAAAGACTGACATACCCCCTTTCCATCATGGGTTTTGGTGGAGACCAGGCCGATTTCCTTCTGGCAAGTTCCTCGTTACTCACTTCGAGGTGCAGCTTTCTGTTCGGAACATCCAATTGGATATAGTCACCCGTGGCTACCAGTCCTAAAACCCCGCCGACCGAGGATTCAGGAGAGACATGCAGCACCACAGTGCCAAAAGCGGTGCCGCTCATCCGCCCATCGGAAATTCTCACCATGTCCTTAATACCCTTTTTAAGGAGTTTCTCGGGCAGGTCCATATTGCCTACTTCTGCCATCCCGGGATAGCCTACAGGACCCACGCCCTTGAGTACCATGACGCTGTCCTGATCGATATCAAGATCCGGATGGTCTATCGACTCCAGAAAATCTTCAATAGTTTCAAATACAATAGCCTTCCCGCGATGGGTCATTAATTCCGGCGTTGCGGCTGAAGGTTTTATCACTGCTCCGTCCTTGCAAAGGTTGCCGTACAACACGGCGATCCCGGCATTCTCAAGAAAGGGCTGCTCCAACGGGGCAATAACCTCCGGGTTAAAGCATTCTGCCATCTTATTGTTTTCCCCGATTGGTTTGCCGTTTACCGTAATGGCGTCATTGTGAAGGTAAGATTTCATTTGTTGTATTACGACGGGCAGGCCTCCGGCATCAAAGAAGTCTTCCATCAAAAACCTGCCTGAAGGCATAAGATTGACGAGTAAGGGAATACGACTTCCCAGGCTGTCAAAATCCTTGAGTTCCAGTGGCACCCCGATCCGTCCCGCTATGGCCTGTAAATGGATGATAAAATTTGTGGAGCCCCCAACGGCCGCATTGAGCATAATCGCATTTTCAAAAGCCTCCCTCGTCAGTATTCTGGATAATTTAAGATCTTCCTTCACCATTTCGACGATACGTCTTCCGGAAAGCTGTGCAAGGGCTTTTTTCCTGGAGTCAACGGCAGGAATGGCCGCAGCCCCCGGCAAGGTCAATCCAAGCGACTCTACCATGCAGGCCATGGTAGAAGCGGTGCCCATTGTCATGCAATGTCCGGCACTCCTGGCGGAACATATCTCTGCTTCTACCTGATTTTCTGGCGTAAAGCCTTCATTCTTAATTTTATCCTTCAAGGTCCATACAAAGGTACCCGAGCCAATCCGCTCTCCCCGGTATTTCCCGTTCAGCATGGGTCCGCCCGGAACCACAATGGTCGGAAGGTCTACGCTACAGGCGCCCATCACAGTGGACGGTGTGGTCTTATCGCAGCCTGTGAGAAGGACAACCCCGTCGAGGGGATTGGCACGAATGCATTCCTCCGTGTCCATGCTCGCCAGGTTTCTGAAGAGCATTGCGGTGGGTCTCATGATCGTTTCCCCCGTACTGGTTACCGGAAATTCAAAAGGCACACCTCCTGCTTCCAGGACGCCGCGTTTTACAAATTCGGCAAATTCACGTAAATGACCGTTACAGGGAGTGAGTTCTGACCAGGTATTGCAGATCCCGATGACCGGCCTTCCACGGAAATAGTCATCCGGATACCCCTGATTACGGAGCCAGGATCGATGAATAAATCCTGATTTTGCATCCTCCGGGTCAAACCAATCCTGACTCCTTAACTTTAGCTTTGACGCTTTTTTATTATCCACTTATCGACAGATTTACGGTTGTTAATAGCCTTGTTTAAATCTACGTGTTTTTTGTTAGAAGGAATCAAGGTATCATCTTTAAGGCAGTTAACAAAATGGCCTGCCTTTTTATTTCTGCGAATCCATCTCCGATCCTTCCTCAACTCTAAAATACTTTTGCTACTTTTATTTGAATTCCGCGAATTTTCGGCACAAGGAAAAAGCGGAGCCTAAAATCCTAAAAACAAAATTGATGAGCACCCATTGGGATCAGAAAACGGCCATTATCACAGGAGCAGCCAGCGGCCTCGGCAATGCTTTATCTCAGCGTCTTCTGTCCCTGGGGACCACCGTTGGTCTGATGGACAGGCACCTGGAGGACTTCGGGAAGACGCTTGAAAAGTATCCGGCCAAAGCAAAAGGATACGCGCTGGATGTGACAGACTTTACGGAGGTAAGGCAGGCCATAGATGATTTTAGAAAACAGGCAGGAAAGATTGATATTTTAGTGAATTGTGCAGGTATCGTCGGAAAAACAGGGATCAAAAGCCATGAAGTGGAAGGAGCGGATTTTGAAAATGTCTTTGCCGTGAATGTCCTTGGCTCCTTCAATACTTTTAAGGCGACCGTTCCTTATATGCTGGAAAAAAAATATGGCAGGGTACTTCATATTGCTTCCATTTCAGGAAAAGACGGCAATGCCGGAATGCTCGCCTACTCCGCTTCGAAAGCCGCGGTTATCGGGATGACCAAGGTGCAGGGTAAGGAATACGCCGAAACCGGGATCCTTGTGAATGCGATTGCACCGGCAGTGATCCGGACAGCCATTCTTGACGGACAGCCTGAAGAACAGGTAAAATATATGACCGACAAGATCCCAATGAAACGTTGTGGCACCCTGGATGAGTTTGTGGAAATGGCATGTTTTATTATTTCTGATCAAAATAGCTTTACCACCGGATTTACTTATGATCTTAGTGGTGGACGTGCCCTCTATTGATAATTTAATCTTCAGGCAGGGCGAAAGTGCTGTCAAAAATAACCGCATGAATGGCTTAGCGGCCAATAAACTGATGAACATGAAACGCAGAACTTTTATTCAAAATTCATCAGCAGGAGCCTTGGCCGCCTGTCTGCCGGTGATGCCCTCATTTACTACTGCTGAAGAAAGCCGCTTCGGGGTAGCGGAAGCCTCTTACATGATGCGCTGGTATGGTAAATTGCAGAGTACTGCCTATCCGGCTTTCTCCAATGCCATGGATATGATCAATCATTGTGCTTCTCTCGGTTTTGGGGGGGTACAGGTTGGGATAAGGAATTGGGACAAGGCGATTGCGTCAGACATCAGGCAGAAGGCGGAATCCCTGGGGATGTTTTTGGAAGGACAGATCAGGTTGCCCAAGGATCAGCAGGATACGGCCCGATTCGAAAAGGACGTCAGCGGCGCCAAACTCGCCGGAATCGATGTAATCAGGACCGCCTGTCTTTCCGGAAGGCGTTACGAAACGTTCGAAACCATGGATACCTTTCTGGACTTCCGGAATTCTTCTTTGGCGTCACTTCGGCTGGCGGAGCCTGTCATGCGAAAACAGCGGGTAAAACTTGCAGTAGAAAACCACAAAGACTGGCGCATAGAGGAAATGATCGACATCCTGAAGACCCTGGATAGCGAATGGATAGGTGTTACACTGGATACCGGAAACAATATTTCCCTGCTCGAAGATCCAATGGAAGTGGTTAGAGCCCTGGCCCCTTACGCCTACTCAGTGCACCTAAAGGATATGGGCGTTACTGAATACGAAGATGGCTTCCTGATGTCAGAAGTTAATCTGGGAACCGGCTATCTGGACATTGAACAAATGATCCGGATCATAAAAGAACAGCAACCTGAAATCCGCTTCAACCTCGAAATGATCACCAGGGATCCGTTGAAAATACCTTGCCTCACAGAAAAGTACTGGGCCACCTTCGACCAGATTCCGGCTCGTGAACTCGCAATGTACCTGCACGATATCCGGAATCAGAAATCGACAGAACCCCTCCCGGTCGTATCCGGCCTGGATATCGATAAACAGCTGGCAGCGGAAGTGGAAAATAACAAAATATCCCTGGACTATGCCAAAGGAAACCTCGGGTTTCGTTGACCAGGCATTCTGGATGCCCAGGACAAAATAAAATATTGAAATCAACCTAAGACAAATTGGAATGAGCACACCTTTGCCGGGAATACGACTTTTTGATATGAAGGGGAAGACCGCCCTGATCACCGGCGGCTCCAAAGGCCTGGGTTATGCTATGGCGGCTGGTCTTGCATCCTGTGGGGCCCAGGTAGCCCTCCTCAACCGGAACCTTCAGGAAGGAGAGGCAGCCGCCGCGCAACTACAAAAAGATTTTAATACCAAAAGCCGCGCGTATACCGCCGATGTTACCGACGCCAAAGCAGTGATAGGTGTGGTTACAGCAGTGCTGAAAGATCTGGGAGGTCTTGATATCCTTATAAACAGTGCCGGCATCAACATCAGGGGTGCCATTGACGAACTCAGCCCGGAAGATTTTAAAATGGTAATGGCCGTGAATGTCGATGGCACCTGGAACTGCAGCCGGGCAGTCACCCCGCACATGAAAGCAAATGGTGGTGGCAGGATCATCAACCTTGCCAGTACGTTGGGATTGGTTGGTCTGGCCAATCGCACACCCTATGCTTCCAGCAAAGGTGCTGTAGTACAGATGACGCGCGCTCTCGGACTCGAACTGGCACCCTTCAACATCAATGTAAATGCCATCTGCCCTGGTCCGTTCCTGACGGAAATGAACCTTCCCATTGCAGATACCCCTGAGGCAATGAATTTTATCGTCGGTGCCACGGCCCTGGCTCGGTGGGGCGAGTTAAAGGAGATCCAGGGTGCCGCTATATTCCTGGCCAGCGATGCCGGAAGTTATATGGTGGGATCCATGCTGACGGTGGATGGAGGGTGGACTGCCAAGTAGGCTCTTTTAAGGAGGGGATTCAAGGACTAAAATGGACTGCCTATCTGTGAATTAAATGCTGCGGAAGATCCTGGATCCGGGCACAGCCCAACTGCTCCATAACCTGTTTCAACTGGGTTCTGAGTAGGGATATGGTGTGGTCTCCCCCGCGGTCTCCCAAGGCGGCGACCCCATACATAAAAGATCGTCCCATAAATGTAAAATGGGCTCCGGCAGCCAGGGTCCTTGCAATGTCAGGTCCGGAACGAATCCCGCTATCCATCATCACTGTGAAATTGTCCCGATGGAGTGCCGCAATACGTCTCAGTGGCCCGATGGCCGATTCTCCGGCATCCAGCTGCCTGCCCCCATGATTGGATACGATGATCCCATCCAGTCCTAGTGCTATGGCCTTCCGGGCATCGGCTTCAGTCGCAACCCCTTTCAGAACCAGTTTGCCTTTCCATAAATTCCGGATGCGTGCAATTTTATCTGAATGCATGCGCTTGGAAAATAATTCGTCCAGGAACTTGCCCAGTTGCATAAGGTTCAGATCTTTCGGCATATACGGCCTCAGGGTTTCAAAAGCTGGCTGACCATATTTTAAAGTACGCAGGGCCCAACCCGGCTTACCAAGGATTTGCATGATATTACGGGTGGTCATTTTAGGTGGCATGGAGAGGCCGTTCCGGATATCCCTGGGCCTGAACCCAAAGGTAGGGACATCGCAAAGGAGTACCAGTACCGGACAACCGGCGGCTTCGGCCCTCCTGATCAGGTCATCACATACGCTGTTCTCCAAAGGATGGTACAACTGAAACCATGCCCTGCCCTCCGTCAGTTCACTGATCCGTTCAATGCTGCTTGTCGTTACCGTGCTCAGGATAAACGGAATGTTATGCCGGCTGGCAGCTGCTGCCAGTATCTCGGCAGCGTTGGGCCACATGAGCCCCTGTAATCCAACTGGAGCAATTCCGAAAGGTGCAGCGTAGGTATGCCCGAACAGCGTGGTTTGCAGATCAGCACCCGGATAAGTGTCAAGATATCTGGGGAATAATTCCAATGCACGGATCTCGGCGGTATTCTTGTGGAGATTGACATCCTCATTACAGCCGCCGTCCAGGTATTCAAAGGCAAATCTGGGAATCCTCCTGCGGGCTTTTGCCCGCAGGTCTTCTACAGAGGGATAGTTGTCATCAAATGTAATCTCCGATATCCTACCCATAGTTTGTTCGTTTGATGCTAACCTACTGAATAATTATGCAATGTCCTATATCCGTAAACGGCCACTATCAGAAAGCAGACCAACGGCAGGATGAACGAGAAATTTACCTCAGGCACACCGGCAATGCGAACATCGTCATACGCTATCCCGCCAATATCGAGGATAAGACCTTGTAAAATAGGCATAAAGGCACCTCCGACAATCGCCATCACCAGAAATGCAGAGGCGGTTTTGGCATCATCACCCAGGCCGGTTAGTGCAATGCCGTAAATAGTTGGGAACATGAGGGACGCGCAAAATGAAATCAATACCAGGCTGTACAAGCCTCCCATCCCTTCTATAAAGATGGCCCCGAGGCAACAACATACGGCCATGAGGGCCAAAATCATCAGCAGTTTTCCCGAATTGATGTAATGCAGGAGATAGGTGCAAAGAAATCTGCCTCCTAGAAAGATTCCCAGGGCGCTATAGGCATAATAGACGGCATCCTGGTTATTGATCCCCAGATTCTCCGCATATTGGTAGATGTAAGTCCAGCACATGATCTGTGCCCCAACGTAGAACATTTGTGATATTACCCCCCCAACAAACCGCTCCAGTCTGAAAATTCTTTTTATGGAATCCCACATCCCGGCTTCGTCACGGACATCCCTGCTTCTGGGCATTTTTACAAGGGAGATCAATATGAACATCAGGATCACAAACCCTCCCAACGCCACATACGGTTTGCTTATAACAGCCAGGTCGGCGGTTTTAACAGCAGCTTTTGCAGGAGCCGCCAGGGTTTCATAGATGCTCTTCCCCGACGGATCCAGGTCATCGGACTGCAGGGCTCCCAGGATGAATACCTGTGCGACCAGTAAACCTGAAAGCGCGCCCAAGGGATTGAATGCCTGTGCAAGATTCAGTCGCCTTGTGGCTGTCTCTTCTGCCCCCATAGCAAGGATATACGGATTCGCGGTTGTTTCGAGGAAAGCCAGCCCGAACGTAAGAATGTATAGCGCCATAAGGAAGAAAAAATAATTCTCAAGTTCAGCGGCAGGATAAAAAAGCAGGGCCCCCGAAGCATATAAAACCAGTCCTGTGAGGATGCCTGCTTTATAGGAATATTTTTTCACTACATAGGCGGCAGGAAGCGCCATCGTGAAATATCCTCCGTAAAACGCGGCCTGTACCCAGGAGGCCTGCGTATTATTGAGTTCCAGTACCTTTTTGAAGGCCGAGACCATTGGGTTTGTTATATCATTGGCAAATCCCCAGAGGGCAAACAGCGAAGTAATCAGCACAAAAGGAATGAGCATATTTTTTGCGATGACCGGCGGTTGTTCAGCGTTGTTCATACTGGCGGTGGTTTAGGTTAGGGCCCTGTCTAAATGCGTATAGCCTCCATCCACGAAAATAAGCTGGCCGGTAGTATGGCTGGACCTTGCTGAGAGCAGGAAGGCAACGGTATCTGCAATTTCCTCCGGGGAGGTCATCCGTTTCCCGAGAGGGATCCTGTCTTCAACTTGCGCCAGTTTTGTTTCCGGATCCTCAAAAGTATGGATCCATTTTTTGTAAAGGGGTGTATAGCATTCTGCCACAATAACGGCATTGACGCGGATTCCAAAGGGCAGCAATTCCACCGCCCATTCCCGCGTCAGGGCACTTCTGCCGCCATTGGCCGCGGCATACCCGGAGGTACCCCCCTGCCCGGTAAAGGACGTCTTGGAACCGATATTGACAATCGCCCCCCTGGTCCTCTTCAACTCCGGAAGACTTGAATGTGCCATGAGATAATAATGTGTGAGGTTGCGGTGAATGGAATTTATAAATTCTTCATGACTCCCCTTTTCAAGACTTACCCCGTCATTTACCCCCGCATTGTTCACCAGGCCGTTGATCTGCTTTAAATTTTTAATAACGGCCCGAACCGCTTCCCTGCATTGCGCCGGGTCCGTTAATTCCGCTACATAATGAAAACAACGCCCGCCTTCACTATGAATCTCTTTTGTAGCATCTAAAAGATCCCCGGCATTCCTGCCAATGAGTGCCGGGATGGCCCCTTCCCGCGCCAGCTGTTTGCTTATCCCGAGACCAATACCTTTGGCGGCTCCGGTCACGATGATCACTTTGTCATTTAATTGCAGGTCCATCCGTTAATCCTTTGTGGTCAATATCCCGAATTCCCCAATTGAAACCCTGGCTATTTCACCGTGAACTTTCAATGCTTTCAATGTAAGAAATCTGACCGGTACCGGCGTGACTGATTTGAACTGTTCTACCGGATGGTTCCCAATATTTGCGAATTCCCCGGAAGACAATATCTGCCAGTTTTTATTGTCATTGCTCCCCAGCAATTCATATTCGGTAATGATCCCATATGACCAGCGCTCCTGCATGGGCCAGTAGCTAAAGCCCCGTATCCTCTCTACCTTTCCCAGATCGATGGTAATTTCCTGTGGCAGGCCAATGCCCTCATGCGATGCCCAGAAAGTGCCGGGATCATCGTCCAACATTTTATACCCCTCCTCTAATTCCCCTGAGCTCACTTTCAGGACCTTCCAGTCTTTTTTAAAGATATCAAAATAACGTTTCACCACGGCAGTGCTGTCAGGACCTTGAGGATCAACCGCCATGGCCCGGACCACGGTTGGACCTTCAGCCCGAAAACACGCGTCATAAGCCTGCCAGCTATTCTCGTCTGCCGCTTCTCCCACTTTGTAATAAATGTTCAATTGTTTATCCGGCACCTCAATGGAAACCAACCCTTGCCGCGATCGGCGGATGGCAGGTTCACTGAGTACATTCGGCGCCCGGAATACCCCGATGTTCGAGAGGAGCGGAGCACCTTTGGCCTTCAGGATGTTGATACGTAGCTGGCGGGTTGTGACTGGATCAAATCTGAGGATCCTCTTATTTCCAATGGTGGTCTGCCTGTCAATCTCCTTCCAATGACCAGTGGCTTTTACTTCTATGGAGAATTCCTGAACCCGCTGCCCCAGCGGAATATATTCCTGTAATAGCAAGCGGTTCATTTCCAGCGCCGTAGGAAAAGTCAGCGTAAGGGATGCGGTGACCGTAGTGTCTTCGGGAGCCCAGAATGTAGCCGGGTTTCCGTCATTGACATTTGCAGCGGTGTATTCCCTGGAATTACCGCGAACCTGGGAAGCAGTTACCTCGCTGTCCCTGGCCAGATCCACTGCGAAATCCCTGTCCAGTTGCGCCTTTAAAACCATGAGTTGCTGCGCATCCTTTTCATGTATCAGGCCCCGCTGATCCACGGGTAAGTTCAACAGCAGGGAGGCATTTCTCCCAACTGAGCCGTAATAGATATCAAGCAATGCCGGTAACGATTTAACCTGATGATCCTCAGCCGGGTGGTAATACCACCCGGGCCTGATAGAAACATCGGCTTCAGCTGGCAGCCAGTGTGTGCCATCCGGATGGCCGGAGCGCAATTCCACGTACCGTGGCCAGCCAGGGTAGATCTCCGCTCTGCGCATGACGGCCCAGTTGGTTTCATTCGCCATGCCATCTTCATTTCCCACCCATCTTATATCGGGACCTCCATCGCTGAAAATTACGGCATCAGGTTGCATTTCCCGTACTATTTCCGTCACCTTATCCCATTCGTAATACGTACGGCTATCAATTTTTCTTGTTTCATTCGCTCCTCCATAATACCCTGAACCGCCATTGGCTCCATCAAACCACACCTCAAAAACATCTCCGTAATTATTGAGGATCTCGCGGAGTTGGGTATGAAAAACCTCCACATAGGCCGGGGAACCATAGTCTTGATTATTCCTGTCCCAGGGGGAAAGGTAAACTCCGAACTTCAAACCGTATTCCCTGCAGGCTTCAGACAGATCACGAAGCACATCTCCCTCCCCGTTTCTCCAGGCGGAATTCTTGACGGAATGTGCGGTAGTGGCCGTTGGCCAGAGGCAAAAACCATCATGGTGCTTTGCGGTCAGGATGATGCCCTTCATTCCAGCTTCTTTGGCTATCCTGGCCCATTGCCTGGTATCCAGCTGCAGGGGATGGAATTGATCAGGGGATTCGCTTCCGGTACCCCATTCCATATTGGTAAAGGTATTCATGTTGAAATGGACGAAAGCGTAGTATTCCAGGGGATGCCAAAGCATCTGACGCTGGGAGGGCACAGGACCGATGGAAGCGGGAGGTTTGGTCTGGCCGAAAACATTACAGGCCATCATTCCGACCGTCAGGAGAAGCATATTCCGTCTCATGCGACCTTCATTAAGTATAAGCCCTGGCCACCTGCCTGGAGGTGCCAAGCCCGTCTATGCCCAATTCGATTACATCACCCGGTTCCAAATACTTTGGCGGTTTCAGTCCCAAACCTACCCCGAATGGGGTTCCTGTCGACACAATATCTCCGGGCAGTAATGTCATAAACTGGCTGATGTAACTGAGGAGTTTGGGAATCCCAAATACAAAATCGGATGTATTGCTCTGTTGCATCATTTTTCCATTCACCTTTAACCACAATCCCAGTTGATGGGGATCTTTTATTTCATCCGTACCTGCGATAAAAGGCCCTATTGGGGCAAAAGTATCACAGCTCTTTCCCTTCACCCACTGCCCTTCGCGTTCAAGCTGAAATTCTCTTTCACTGTAGTCATTGTGTAGCATATAGCCAGCGACATGATCCATGGCCTTTTCTTCACTGATATAGGAAGCTCTTTTCCCCACCACAAAAGCAAGTTCCACCTCCCAGTCGGTCTTGACACTTCCTTTCGGCAGTATCAGGTCATCATTGGGTCCCACAATCGCAGAGGTGGCCTTAAAGAAAAGGACAGGTTCCCTTGGGATGTTCATCCCGCTTTCCGCAGCGTGTTGTGCATAGTTCAGACCGACACAAACCAATTTTGATGGGCGGATCAATGGAGGGCCAAGCCTGGTTTTGGCTGGAACACCAGGACATTTCCCGGCATTTTGCACCAGCCATTTTGCAAGCTTTTTCATTCCATTATTTCCGAAAAACGATTCATCGTAATCCTGACCAAATGAAGAAACATCGAGACGCGTTCCGTCTGTCAACTGAATGCCTGGCTTTTCCTTTCCTACCGGGCCAAATCGTATTAGTTTCATTGATTATCCGTTTAATTTAATATATCCCCCGTCAATTGGAAAATCGGTACCCGTGATAAATGACGCTTCCTCGGAACAAAGATAAAGCGCCAAATTTGCTATTTCCTCGGGCATGCCCATTCTGCCTATGGGTTGGGTCTTCGAAAGTTTTTGAAACATTTCTTCTTTGTTATCAGGGTAATTTTTCTCCAGGTATCCTTCCACAAAAGGCGTGTAGACCCTACCGGGAGAAATACTATTACATCGGATCCCAAAATCAAGGTAATCCTTTGCAACGGAATAGGTCATGGTCAGTACAGCTCCCTTGGTCATTGAGTAGGCAAAACGGTCAGAGATACCTACAGTGGCGGCTACCGAAGCCATATTGATTATTACGCCTCCGTATTCCTTCATATGGGGGATACATGCATGTAAGCAATTGTAGACGCCTTTTATATTTACCTGATAGAGACGGTCCACGTCGGCCTCAAGAGTGGTCTCCACTGTCCCGATATGGGCAATACCTGCATTGTTTATCAGGATGTCAATCCTGTGTTCTTCAAGGATGGACTTCATGGTTTTAAGTACGTCTGCCTGGCGGGACACATCGCATTGATGCCCTATTACTGTACCACCGGACGCGTTCATTTCCCCGGATGTTGTTTCCAGGTGTGCGGTAGAAAGGTCCAGGCAGTTCACCCTGGCACCCTGGGCGGCAAAAACCTGAGTGATAGCCTTCCCGATACCGCTGGCTCCGCCTGTAACGACGGCTGTCTTCCCCTTTAAATTGAATTTCATCGGTTGAGGTTTCCATAAAAATACGGAATCAAATACATTCGTAAGGAGATATTTTAATTCTTTCTGTCCAATACAGGGGATCACATTTCCGGAACTGTTTTTATGAGAAATTGAATTACCTTTAAAATCCGTTCTGAAATAATAAACCTTTGTACACTATCGTAGACATAGAAACTACCGGGAACGGAATCAACGGAAACAAGATCACCGAAATTTCCATATTTAAATATGATGGACACAGGGTGGTGGAAGAATTTACCTCGCTGGTCAACCCGGAATGTGAAATCCCCCTTTATATCACCGGACTGACCGGGATAGATAACTTTCTTGTAAGAAACGCCCCGACATTCAGGGAAATAAACGAAAAGGTAGCATCTATCACGGCAGATGCTATTTTCGTGGCACATAGTGTCAACTTTGATTACCATGTTATAAAAAATGAATTCCGGGCCATAGGAATTGATTTCGTTCGCAAGAAGCTTTGCACCGTCCGCCTGTCCAGGAAAATACTGCCCGGATATCACTCCTACAGTTTGGGCAAACTCTGTTCGGCGCTGCGTATCCCGTTAAAAGACAGACACAGGGCCAGGGGTGATGCTCATGCGACCTTGCTTCTCTTTCAAATGCTGGTGAAGGAAAAGGGGGCAGCAGAAGTTATAAAATTGTCCCTGAATGCCAGGTCCCAGGAAGCTACTTTACCTCCGTCTCTCCCGGGTGGGCTCATAAACAAGCTCCCCGGAGCTACGGGTATTTACCGGTTTAAGAATGACCGTGGTCAGATTATCTATGTAGGCAAGGCGATCAATATCAGAAAAAGGGTACTGGGCCATTTTTATGACAAATCAACCAGGGAAGTGGCCATGTGCCGTGAAACTGCAGACGTTGAATTCGAACTTTCAGGAGGTGAGCTGCTGGCGTTGCTTATGGAATCGGCAGAAATTAAGCGCCATTATCCAATGTACAACCGGGCTCAGAAACGAAAAATTACCCAATACGCCATTTGTTCCTATGAAGACAGAAATGGCATTCTGCATCTCGCCTACAACCAACTCAGTCTGACCCCTGCTCCGCTGATGATTTTTACGACCATTTCAGATTGCCGGACCTATTTGGAGGAAGTGTGTCGCAAATTCGGACTTTGTGCCAAATATTGCCATCTTCAGGAAAAAGTTCCTGCCTGCTTTCATTATAAACTTAACACTTGCCATGGTATCTGCCGCGGAGAGGAAACATCTGATTTATACAATCCCAGGGTGGAGGCAGCCATCCGCATGATGTCTTCAGAGGAGGATTGTATGATAAAAGAAAAAGGGCGCGATGAGGAAGAGGACGGGATCATCCTCCTGCGCCGCGGAGAATATTATGGCTATGGATTTGTTCCCAGAGCAGTTTCTATAGACGGCTGGGCCGATATTCTGCCATATATTTCACCACAGAAGAACACTGTTGAAACCCAACGCCTGGTAATGGCCTGTATTTCGAAGCATCCGGAACTGAAAATACGGATCTCCATTCCCGTGGAACAGGCCTAGACTCTGAGATTAGAAGTGATGCCAATATTAGTTCTCAGAGCATGGAGAAATCATTCTTTAAGCTTTTTATACATGCGAATGATGAACCACAACCACAACATGAAGATGGCAAAAACAAAAATGATATACATCCAGATTAGATCCATATTCATTCCGTATTGCGGGATCCGTTGAGATGTTGGCGGCAGAAGAAACCTCTGATCGATTAACTGTCGGTTAAGTCTGAGCCCGGATGCCAATGTATCAATATCACCTGGGGGACTTGTGATATTTTTCTTATTAAATATAACCAAAATAAGCATACTTTGCCCAAATTTCGCCTCCTTTTTTAGCGCAAATACGGGTAGTGGTGCTTTGTCTCAGAGAACTGAGTCAGTCCTTGGCAGTCGGCGCCTCATAACTGCCTACTGGCATTCCTGAATTTTTGAGGGCCGGGAATCCTCCCTGAACGTTTGCGAGGTTATGAATTCCGCGGCTCTTGAGAATGGAGGCTGCCATGATGGAGCGATACCCACTCGCGCAATGGAGATAGAAGGTGGATTCCTTGGGAAATTCAGCCATGTGTTCGTTTAGGGAATCAAGTGGGGTATTTGAGGCTGCCATTATGTATTCCGTGTCAAATTCATTTTTTCTGCGGACATCAAAGATGGGGATGTTCTCAGATTCAGAACGAACTTTCAGGACAGAGGCTTCAATACTGCCAATCGCCTCAGTATCCATCCCGGCCGACTTCCACGCATCAAATCCACCATCCAGATAGCCAATTGTCTGGTCAAATCCAACTCTTGACAACCGGGTGACCGTTTCCTCTTCCGTGCCCACAGGCGTTACCAGAAGGAGCGGTTGTTTCACATCGGCAATGAGTGCACCCACCCACGGAGCAAAGTCGCCATGGAGACCGATAAAAATTGAATTGGGGATATGGCCTTCGGCAAACTCGTCCTGGTGCCTGACATCCAGGACAACCGCCCCGGTTTCATTCGCAACAAGGTCAAACATCTCCGCCGACAATGCTCGTGTACCTCTTTTAATCACTTCGCTGACGTCTTCATAGCCTTCCTTGTTCAGTTTCACGTTCAGAGGAAAGTATTTGGGAGGTGGCAGCAGGCCCTCTGTGACCTCATCAATGAATTCTTTCCTGGTCATATCTGCCCTCAGCGCATAATTTACCTTTTTCTGATTTCCAAGGGTATCCACTGTTTGTTTCATCATACTTTTGCCGCAGGCCGAACCGGCCCCATGGGCAGGGTATACAATGACGTCATCAGAGAGCGGCATTATTTTATTCCGGAGGCTGTCAAACAACATTCCCGCAAGGTCCTCTTTTGTGATCGCCGTTGATTTCTGAGCCAGGTCTGGTCTTCCGACATCGCCCAAAAACAATGTATCTCCAGAAAAAATAGCCCGATCTTTTCCATCTGCATCCCTGAGGAGATAGGTGGTGCTTTCCAGGGTATGACCAGGGGTGTGAAGCACGACGATAGTGCAATCTCCCAGGGGGAACACCTGACCGTCTTTTGCGATATATGCGCTGAATGCAGGGTTGGCTTCCGGGCCGTATATGATCGGAGCGCCTGTTTCCTTTGCAAGCGTAATGTGTCCACTTACAAAGTCGGCATGAAAATGTGTTTCAAAAACATATTTGATCTTGGCTTCGTCATTTTTGGCACGCTGAAGATAAGGGGTAACCTCACGAAGCGGATCCAC
Source organism: Muriicola sp. (assembly GCA_041744575.1). Lineage (GTDB taxonomy): Bacteria > Bacteroidota > Bacteroidia > Flavobacteriales > Flavobacteriaceae > JTS-RE37. The sequence continues at coordinate 47,053 of JBGTKP010000045.1, read as the reverse complement.
TATGGCCACCTCATCCTTACTCTTAATATAGTATGCGCCCTGGGCAAGACATCCCGTATAAATTTGCTCTATATGCATTCCGATCCCTTTTGTATTCAAAAATACGCCATAATTTCCGGAAGGCATTCCATTATCGCCTTTTCGCCCTGTTCTGGTAGGCAAGCCGCGCCCGTATTCCGGATACGGTATATGGTTTGTCAAAATAATCGACGGCATCCTTTGTTTGGACGAACAAAAATTCCCGATGCAGTTCGGTAATGATGCCACTGCTGAAAATGATATCTCTTGTAGGTCCTATAGCCCCTGCTATGTAGAATTGCAATCCCATTTCGTGAATATTTCTGATCACCTTTATAAGCATCTGTGCGCCACTCGCATCAATGTAATTGATGGCATCCGCATTTAATATCACTCCTTTCAACTGAGGCCCCTTTTCGTCAATAAATCTGTAGAGTTGCTGTTTAAAGTAGGAGGAATTGCCGAAATACAGTTGCGCATCGAACCGAACGATCAGGAGGTCCTCCCTGATTATTACCTCTTCATTGAACCGGTCGACATTCTTAAAATAATCAGTGCCTTTTATATGGCCCAGGATGGCAAAATGAGGTTTGGAACTCCTGTATACCATCAACAGCAGCGATATCAGCACCCCTGTGAGCATGCCCTGGATAATGCCCATAAAAAGGGTGATGACCACGGTAATGATCAACACGGCAAATTCATCCTTCCTGTGTTTCCAAAGGCTTTTGGCATAGGGAATATCAATTAATCCAACTACGGAGACCATGATAATACTGGCGAGAATGGCCTTCGGCATGTAGTAGAAGACAGGGGTAAGAAACAACAGGGTCACAACTACCAACAAAACGGTAAACATACCAGCAACATTCGTTTTTGTGCCTGCCTTAAAGCTGATGGCAGAACGTGAAAAGCCTGCCGTTACAGGAAAAGACTGAAAAAATGAACCTATCATATTCGCGCTGCCAAGGGCTATCAATTCCTGATTGGGGATGATGGTGTCCATATTGAGTTTCTCCTCTATGCCTTTTCCAATGGATATGGCTTCAAGATATCCGATAAGCGCGAGGGTGAGCGCTACAGGCCCCAAATCTGACATAAGCGTCAGATTAAAATCCGGCATCTGCAGGGATGGCAGGCCTGCAGGAATGTCTCCCACAATCTGGATACCATGTGATTCCAGCCCGAAAAGAAAAACGATCAGAATACTAAGAACCACTACCAATAAGATGGAAGGGATACGCGTGTGGAGTTTTTTCAGCCCGACCAATATCAAGATCCCGCCAAAGCCCATGCACAGGTCAAAAATGTTGCTGTCGCGTACATTCTGGTAGATATTCACAAGGATCGTCTGAACCTGCCCGGCACTGTGGATATTGATCCCAAAGAGATGCTTGACCTGGCTAAAAATGATGATCACGGCGGCTGCCGATGTAAAACCGCTAATTACAGGTCTTGATAGGAAATTGACCAGAAAACCCATCCGGAGAATTCCCAGGCCGAACTGGATGGCACCCACTAAAAATGTCAGCAGTATGGCCATCGAAAGATATTGCTGAATTCCCGAGATAGCAAGGGTTCCAAGGCCCATTCCTACTAACAGGGAATCAAGGGCCACCGGACCTACTGCGATATGCCTCGAGGTTCCCATAAAAGCATAAACCAATACCGGAAACAGGGAAGCATATAAGCCGTATACAGGGGGAAGTCCGGCAATGAGCGCATAGGCCATTCCCTGAGGTATGATGACTATACCCACTGTCAGCCCTGCTATTACATCGCTGGGAAAGTCTCTTTTCCGATACCTGGGAAGCCAGTGAAGAATGGGAACCAAACGTTGCATCGGTCAAATTTAGCACTAAATGGATAATTACAAAGGGAATACGGTGCAGCCTCATCTTGAAGATGGCCGGACCAAGCTGATATTTCGGATAATGGGGACCTGATTTCCTTCTCTAAAGCCCGGAAATGGGTCGAATCACATGAAAATGGCGTTCGACTTTCCATAAATTAAATGCTGACCAAAGATAAGGGCATCAGAAAGGCTTGGGTATCAGTGAGACCTCATATCCGGAAGGAGATTCCCGCAAATAGTCAAAGCCCTCATGCAGTTTGTGCTGGGGGACTGAATAGGGATAAAAGGTAATGGGTTCAATACACAACATATTTGGCACCTCTGTCCAAAGCATAAAATGAGTGAACCCCCGGGAAACTATTTCTAAGTCCCTTTGGTCTCTGAGCATAAGGGATTGACAGTCCGGAACCGGGAGGGCCCGGCTCCCTGCTTCCATTACTTCCCTGAGTCCGATCACTCTGTCAGGAGTTATAATTTTAGGCGCTTCCGTATATAATTGAAAGGCGGGATGATAGCCCAACATGTAAGGCATATCCTTTTCTCCTGAAACGGTGAAATTCAGATGAAGCCCCTTTTCATCTAGTTTATAGGTCTTACAGAATTCAAAATCATAGGGCCATACCAGCCATTCAGCGGTAGATTTATCCGGAAACTTACTGTTACGAACAGGGGTTCCCGCCCGGTATTTTTTACTAAAGACCGCTTTGCCAGATGCCTCGGAAACCAATTGATATTCCAACTCTCTCAGCAGACCGTGCTGGTCCTGTATGGCATTTCCTTTTGAAACCTGTACCCTGAATCCGGCATCCGAAGTAGGTCCGATGACAGGAAACATTTCCGTATCGGAATGACCCCAACCCGCCGTGCCTTTCTGATGAATAAACTCATGTCCATCCACCATATAACCCACTAGTTCGCCGGCATCAATACGAACTGTAGCATTCGAGAATTGCCATGTAATCATATCGCTTTTACCAGTGCATAAGATATTCAAAATACTGCAGAACGCGATACTTCCACCCAAAATCCTGCCACCTGCCCTGGCTGGGTTTGGGAATTCACCGCTATTGGATTATCTTTCAAAAACATTCACTTTCAAATGATGTCTGTAAACTGGCTGGCCGTGCGGCTGATTTTGATACTGCTGATGCTTCAGGGTGAAGGAATTACCTACTCCCAGGAACATAAGGCGGAGGAGGGGTGGCAGGACCTCTTCAACGGAAAGGATCTGAAGGATTGGATCACCAAAATCCATCATTACGAAGTTGGGGAGAATTACGGGGACACTTTCAGGGTGGAGGACAGTGTGATCCAGGTTCGGTATGATCTGTATGAAGGTGATTTTAATGACAGATTCGGGCATTTATATTATAAACAGCCGTACTCCTATTACGAATTGCAATTCGAGTACCGTATTCTGGGGAATCTTTATCCGGGGGCCCCGGACTATACCCTTAAGAATAGCGGCGTCATGTTTCATTCACAGGATCCCCATACCATGCCCAAAGAACAGGACTGGCCGATTTCAGTAGAATTCCAGATGCTGGCAGGAGTAATAGAGGGAGAGGAAAGGCCGACGGGAAATTTGTGCTCTCCGGGAACGGATGTTGTCTATCAGGGCAGGATTGATCCGCGGCATTGTATCAATTCCTCATCTCCCACTTTTTTCGGGGATCAGTGGGTTAAAGCAGCCGTCATTATCTTGGGTGATTCCCTGATCACTCATTTTGTCAATGGAGAAAAGGTACTGGAATATTCCAAACCGCAGATAGGGGGAGGCGTTGTCAACCGGTATGATCCGGCATTCAAAAAGGATGGGGTGTTGTTGAAAGAAGGGTTCATAGCCTTGCAAAGTGAAGGACAGCCTGTCGATTTTCGACATATCAGAATCCGCAACCTTCAGGGATGTATGGATCCGAAGGCGGCCAACTACAAAGCCTACTATATCAATCCCGATGCCGATTGCTGTAAGTACCGATAGGTCAATCCAGAAAACCCTTCTCACGCATCCAGTCGTCATTGAAAATCTTCGCCACATATCGACTGCCATGGTCGTGAAATAAAACCACCACTACATCATCTTTGGTGAAGTGCTTCTTAAGTTGTAATACCCCCTTGACAGCGGCTCCTGCAGAATTTCCCAGGAACATCCCTTCTTCTTTTGCAAGGCGTCGGGTATAGACGGCTGCATCCTTATCGGTAACTTTTGTAAACCCATCTATCAAATCAAAATTCACATTTTTCGGAAGGATATCCTCTCCAATACCCTCAGTGGTATACGGATAAATTTCTTCCTTATCAAAAATCCCTGTTTCGTGGTATTTTTTAAAAACCGAGCCATAGGTGTCGACACCCCAGACCCTGATATCAGAATTTTGAGATTTCAGGTAGCTACCCACCCCGGAAACAGTTCCTCCTGTCCCCACACCCACAACGAAATGAGTGATTTTACCTTCAGTTTGTTCCCATATCTCAGGCCCTGTGGAAAGAAAATGAGCCTTTGTATTGGAGAGATTGTCATATTGATTCGCATACCAGGAATCAGGAATCTCTCCGGCCAGTCTTTTTGCAGTTGAGTAATAGCTCCTGGGATCTTCCGGAGCGACATCCGTCGGGCAGATATGGACTTCGCTGCCCATGGCTTTAAGAATGTCTATTTTTTCCCTGGATTGCTTGTCACTGATCACACAGATCATTTTGTATCCTTTGGTAACGGCAACCAAAGCCAGTCCCATCCCTGTATTGCCCGAAGTCGCCTCTATAATGGTCCCGCCCTTTTTCAAAAGTCCGGAGTCCTCGGCATCCTTCACCATTTGAATTGCCATCCGATCTTTCACAGAATTGCCTGGGTTGAAGGTTTCGTATTTGGCTAATACCAGGCAGGGCAATTCTTTTGTCAGTCTGTTCAAACGAACCAGAGGCGTGTTACCCACGGTTTCCAGGATATTTTCTGCGTATTTCATTGTTATGAGGATACCATTCTTTTATAGCGACCCGGAAAAAATTTCCGGCAGTCCTGCTGATGCAAAGTTAAAATTAAATATGGAACCGTATTTCCAACAAAGCTGATTTTGAAGCTGGGCCGGTTATTCGAATTTTATGGCTCTTACCGGGGTAATCCTGGTAATGATGTAAGAAGGAATTAGAAGCATGAGAACACACAGCACGAGCACTCCTGTATTTAATAGCAAAATGGTTCCCGGATCTATATGCACCGGAATATATTCAATATAATATTCCTGTGGATTGGGAAATTTAAAAATACGGTATTGCGACTGTAACCAGATCGTTCCAAGACCCAATAAGTTTCCCCATAACAATCCTATGGTAATAAGGTAAGTGGCATTATACAGGAACACCTTGCGGATACTCCAGTCTGAGGCGCCAAGGGCTTTGAGGATTCCGATCATCTGGGTACGCTCCAGGATCAGTACCAGCAGGGCGGTTATCATATTAATGCCGCCTACAAAGATCATGATACCAATGATGAGGGCAATATTAAAATCGAACAATCCAATCCATTCAAATATCTGATAGTATTTATTCTTAATCGTCTGGGTATCGAGGGTGGAGAGGGTCATTGCATATATTTCAAGAGCTTTTTCATCGATCATATCGAAATTCTCCAGAAAAATTTCAAAGTTCCCTACCTGGTCATTCGTCCATTTATTCATTTGTTGAATGTGACGCAGATCAATGAAAATATAGGAACTGTCAAATTCCTCAAAGCCACTGTCATATATTCCGACCACATGAAATTTACGTTGGTTCGGATTTTTTAAAGGGTCGTCTTCTTTAGGAAAAAAAACGAAAAAATCACTGCCTGTGCTGATTTGCAGCCTGGAACCGAGGGTCCTGGAAATAAGTACTTCAGAATTAAGGTCGCCACCAAATTCCGGAAGCCTGCCGTCTACCAGATATTCCCTGAATACCTCCCAGTCATAATCGGTTCCAACCCCTTTGGCAATGACACCTTCAAAAGCATCGGGTGTCCGGATAATGCCTCCTTTTGAAGCCACCGCCTGGATATGTCGGACACCCAGGACCGTTGTGAATTCCGGATAGAAATCCTGACGGGTTGACACCGGATTCACAGATACATCCGAGAGATTCGAATCATAATTAAACAATTGTACATGTCCGTTGAAAGCAGCGACTTTTTCGCGGATTTTTTGTTTTAGTCCAACCCCGGTAGCAATTGCAACGAGCATCATGAGTATACCCAAAGCAATTGCCGCAATGGCAATTTTTATTATTGGCGCGGATATACTAATTTTATATTCTTTTCCGCGTATAAGTCGCTTGGCAATAAAATATTCGAAATTCAATAGATGGCATTTTTCTCCAAGTTCAAAAATACGGCATTCCTGGGTCTTTTAGTACTTTCTTCCTGTGGCAACCAGCCAAGGAAGGCCTTCGACATTGGACAGGATTTACAGGTACGGGATTATGAGGACAGTGATGATGAAGTCATGACAGGAGCCAGCAATGTAACTGCCTACCTGCCCCTGCTTCTGGGAAAGAAGGTCGCTGTTGTAGCCAATCAGACCAGTGTCGTCTTTAAAAAAAGCCCTTCTGACACCTCAGATCGTCCTAAGTTTACCCATCTAGTTGACTCGTTGCTCTCCCTGGATGTCAAAGTGGAAAAGGTTTTCGCTCCCGAGCATGGGTTCAGGGGACAAGCCGATGCCGGGGAATTACTGGCTGACGGCCGTGACTCCAGAACCGGCCTTCCAATTATATCTCTCTACGGGGAGAATCGAAAGCCATCAAAAGAACAACTGGAGGGGACGGACCTGTTGGTTTTTGATATTCAGGATGTCGGCGTCCGTTTTTACACTTACATTGCCACACTGCAGCTGGTCATGGAGGCATGCGCCGAAAACCGGATACCCATTGTGGTGCTGGACCGTCCCAATCCGAATGGTCATTATGTAGACGGTCCAACGATGGAACAGGAACATACCGGATTTCTGGGGATGTCCCCGATACCATTGGTATACGGCATGACCATAGGGGAATATGCAGGAATGCTCAACGGGGAAGGCTGGTTAAATGATGGCCTTAAGGCAGATCTCACCGTCATACCTCTGAGGAACTATACTCACGCCAGTTACTACAGCATTCCCATAAGGCCGTCTCCCAATCTGCCGAATGACCAGGCCATCAACCTGTACCCCAGCCTCGGCCTGTTTGAGGGCACAAATGTCAATGCCGGGAGGGGAACGGATTTTCAGTTTCAAAGATATGGGGCGCCATTTTTAGATAGTTTGACCTATACCTTCCGGTACACTCCTGCCCCAAATTTCGGGGCAGCAAATCCCAAGCACAATGGGAAACTATGTTATGGAAAAGATCTTTCAGGCACCCCCAGGCTGGGTTCTGTTTCCCTTTATTGGATCATGGATGCGTATCGGAAAGCCATTGACAAAAAAGCTTTTTTCATTACCAGTGGTTTTACAACACACGCAGGTACGGAAATCCTTCAAAAACAGATCGAGGCCGGTCTTTCCGAAGATGAAATAAAAAAATCATGGGAAAAAGACCTAACCGCATTCAGAAAGATGAGGGAGAAATACCTTATTTATCCCTTGTAGTTAAAGTTCGTCACTTGTCTCCAGTGCTTCTTCCTCCCTTTTACTCCCGAACAGGCTTTTTGAAGCAGGTTCCCCCGTTGGTTTCCTGTATTTGTGAAAGGGCTGTTTCAAAAGACCGGCCACACTCCCATTTTCCCTTCGGTCAGGAAAGGTATCCACTCCATAGACAATCTCATTGGGATCCAGTTTCCTGAAGGTCCCGAAGGCACGGTCCCATATTGAAAAAATATTTCCATAATTGGAATCGGTATATGGGAGCCTGTAATGGTGGTGGACTTTGTGCATGTCCGGGGAAACGAAGAGCCAGCTGAGGGCTTCATCCAATCCGGCAGGTAACCTTATGTTGGCGTGATTGAATTGTGTGGCTACAAGGGAAAGAGATTGGTAAAGCATGACAATGCCGATGGAAGCACCTACAAGGAACACCCCCAAAAGTGTAAAAGAAAAGCGGATAAGGCTTTCAATGGGATGGTGACGGTTGGCTGTGGTGGTATCCACCTCATGATCTGTATGGTGTACCAAATGAATCATCCACAAAGGCTTTATCCGGTGTTCGAGGTAATGGGGCAGGTAAGCTCCCAATAAATCCAAAAGAAGGAGACCAAGGAGGATAAAGAGCCATAATGGCATTTCCGGAATCCAGAAGAGCAGACCAAATTTGCGCTCAACCACCCAATCACTTACCTGCAACAGCAGAAACGCCAGCAGAAAATTAATCACAATGGTGGTGAGGGTAAAAAATATATTGGGCACTGCATGACTCCATTTTTTATAATCGAATCTGAACAATGGAAAGACGCCTTCCAGAAGCCAGAAAAATGTCAAACCAGAGACCAGGATCAGACTCCTGTGCGAAGAAGGGATGGTTTCAAAATAGTGCAGCAGCGTTTCCATGGTATAAAGATACTGGATGATCCCATTATTTTCAAGCCGCAATTATAGCCATTGCCAGAATGAATATGGCGAGTGCCTATTTCAAGGGAATGCGCCGCTTCATTTCCTCGACGATGGAAAATGCTGCCGGACATATGGAGACATTCTTGAGAGTCAGCTCAGATATCTGATGAAATTTCTTCCGGTTGGTATGTGGATATTCGCTGCAGGCCTTAGGCCTTACCTCATAAATTGCACATCGGTTATCGGGGCCAAGAAAAGCACATGGAACCTGTTGAAGTACGTAATCCTTGTCTTCATCAATTTTTAGATACTCCCGGATAAATTTTTGGGGCTTGAGCCTGAGGAACCTGGCGATCCGTTCAATATCAGCTGTGGTGAATAACGGACCGGTGGTCCTGCAGCAATTTGCACAATCAAGACAGTTTGTTTTTCGGAATGTTTCATTATGCAATTCCACCATCATCTGATCCAGATGCTTCGGTGGCCTCTTTCTAAGCTTGCCAAAAAATTTTCGGTTCCCGGGATATTTATCCCTGGCCATACCGGGTAATCGAATTAAAAATTCCTTCATTGGCCTCCCTGACGTTAATACTTAACTTTGTCTACATTTGAAATCCAGGACAAATGTGCCGAATTTGATGGAAAGTACAAAATACAGGGTTCCAGATGTCCTGGGTCAGGCACTTTTGGATTACCAGGAAAATCGCTATACTGAAGATATTATCACTTATTCCTCCCTTGATGAGACAGATATTCTTTCCTTACCCTACCTATTCAGGTCCTACAATGAAATGCCAGCCATAGAAAGGGCGGCACTTGATCTTTGTAGAGGAAAGATTCTTGACATCGGCTGTGGTGCCGGACCCCATACTATATATCTTCAGAGAAAAGGCTTTCAGGTTACGGCCCTCGATAGTTCGCCCGGGGCCATCCGGGCCTGTTCCCTAAGAGGCGCAAATGATGTCAGTTGCATGCAGATCATTGATTTTAAAGGAAAAACCTTTGATACACTCCTGTTGCTTATGAATGGAATCGGTCTGGCAAAGCAGATTTCCCGACTCCCCTTCTTCCTGAACCATCTGAAAACGTTGCTGAACGCAGACGGGCAGATCCTGCTGGATTCCAGTGACATTATTTATATCTTTGAAGACCATATTTCGGGTGGATATACGATTCCCGGGGATCGGCCCTATTACGGCGAGGTGACATTTCAAATGGAATACAAGGGAAAACGAGGGGAAACCTTTGACTGGCTCTACCTTGATTTTTTCAGCCTGCAGGCTGCGGCACATAAGAACAGACTGGGCTGTGAGTTGCTTATGGAAGGGGGGCATCACGACTACCTCGCCAAACTGTCACTGTAATAATAATAGATAGTTACAGTTGACGTTATAGATTTCGGGGGAGTGTATAGAGTAGAACGAAAGACTATGAAAAGATATTTTTTATTTCTGTTGGCTGTGCTGACAGTATTTTCCAATTGTTCCAAAGACGATGACAATGGCCCAGAGCCGATTGTGATCGATAAGTCCCCCAATCTGCGGGGAACAGGGGATTCCGCCAATGAAATCCTTTCCAATGACAACTACAACATGCTACTGGTGGAAGCTGCCTATGTGAGAGGCTTCAGGCCCACCGAAGAGGCCATGGTCGAATTCACCAATTATCTCAGGGAAAGAACTTTTAAAGAGGAAATTGAAGTGATTTACCGGGAATTGCCCTCTTCCGGAGAGGAATCCTTCACCTTGCAGGAAATTGCTGACCTGGAACTTGAAAACAGGACTGCATTTAACAATGGAACAACATTGGCCATATACCTTTATTTTGCCGATGCCCCGTCCGTTGATGACAAGGAGGACGAGGGACTGGTCACATTGGGAGCGGTATACCGCAATACCTCTATGGTAATTTATGAACAAACCATTCGCAGACTGGCGGTTTCCAGCGTTCAGATCAGCAATGCCGATGTGGAATCAGCCACTCTGAATCATGAGTTCGGCCATTTATTCGGGCTGGTAGATCTGGGGAGTCCGCCTGTGAATGATCACGAAGATACAGAATCAGCCAACCACTGTAACGTTGAAGGTTGCCTCATGCGGGCAGAATTGCAATTTGGCAGCGGCATCATGGGGATGCTGGAAAAGCGGGCCTCCAAGGGTCTGGCGGTGGCACCCGGTCTGGATGCCGAATGTATCCTGGACCTGCGGGCCAATGGTGGCAGGTAGCGGTTTATTCTCAATCCGGGGGAATGCCTGGATACAAGTTGCGGGAAACAGGGCGAAATTTTATAACTCTGGTCAGGGGATATTAAGATATTTGTGCATTTGCAGGGATACCCTCCATTTCGGATGCTTCATCACGTAATCAACGATCAGAGGGGTCACCTTTTCACGCATACTCCATTCAGGTTGCAGGTAGAGTATACAGGTATCCGATACTTTTGCCGCCTGTTCTTCGGCAAATATCAGATCATGCCGGTTGTAAATGATCATTTTTAACTCGTCGGCACGTCGGTAGATGGCAATTTCGGGCAACCGCGTCTTTTTGGGAGACAGGCAAATCCAGTCCCATTCGCCTGTGAGGGGATAAGCTCCTGAAGTTTCTATGTGTACTTTGAGACCTTCAGTGTGAAGGGCAGCAGTGAGCGGGCCCATATCCCATGTCAGCGGTTCCCCACCGGTTACCACGATGGTATCGGAAGATCCTGCCGCATTCCTGACAATTTTCGCGATGGCAGTGGGCGGATGGGTTGCTGCATCCCAGCTTTCCTTCACGTCACACCAGTGACAGCCGACATCACACCCGCCGACACGGATGAAATAGGCAGCAGTCCCTTTGTGAAAACCCTCCCCCTGAATGGTATAGAATTCCTCCATCAGGGGAAGCATTAGTCCTTTGTCAACCAATGCTGTAACTTCTTCTGCGATCATTTTGCAAAGATACGATCCGGGGTTTCCAATATCCAAATTCCTTCTCTCAAATCCGTCGATCTCCTATTCAATTGAAAAATATTCCAGGGATATAGGTGAAAATAGGTTCTTATCCGGCCATATAAGTTCCACCATCACGATTGCTACAATTAAACATCCAAACAAAAAATTTAAGCTATTTTTATGAAAATTTTATCCGATGAGCGCCAGCAAAGAATTTCTTGCCCATATGGAGCAGGGCTATGCCACAAAAGGAGATTATATCACCATGGGGGTAGCGATGATGGACGGGGAGCCGGTAAAGGGAGCGGAGGTAAAGATTCCCCTCAAAACCCTCAACCGGCACGGGCTTATAGCGGGAGCGACAGGTACCGGAAAAACCAAGACCTTACAAGTGCTGGCCGAAAATTTATCCGATAAGGGGATCCCGGTTTTATTGATGGATCTCAAGGGGGATCTCAGCGGGCTGGCAGCTCCAGGGGAGGCGAACGGTAAAATTACGGATCGGCACCAAAAGCTGGGTATTCCCTATGAAACCAGGAGGTTTCCTGTAGAAATTCTATCGATATCCGGGAAGGAAGGCGTAAAGCTCCGCGCAACCGTATCCGAATTCGGTCCGGTACTCCTCTCAAGAATTCTGGATCTGTCCGAGGTACAGGAGGGAATTGTAGCAGTGGTCTTTAAGTACTGTGATGATCATAAATTACCCCTGCTGGACCTTAAGGATTTCAAAAAAGTTCTTCAGTACGCCACCGAAGGCGGCAAGGCCGAATTTTCACAGGATTACGGACGGATTTCGACAGGTTCTACCGGAACCATTCTGAGAAAAATAATTGAACTGGAACAGCAGGGTGCAGAACTCTTTTTTGGGGAGAAATCCTTTGAGGTGGATGACCTTACCCGTGTCGATTCTGAGGGACGAGGTTTTATTAATATTATCCGTCTTACTGATATTCAGGACCGGCCCAAATTATTTTCGACGTTTATGCTTAGCCTGCTGGCAGAAGTATATTCCAATTTCCCGGAACTTGGTGACAGCGAAAAGCCGGAACTGGTGCTCTTTATTGACGAGGCCCACCTTATCTTTAACGAGGCATCCAGTGCCTTGCTTCAGCAAATTGAAAATATTGTCAAGCTGATCCGGTCCAAGGGGATCGGTATTTACTTTGTGACCCAGAACCCGACCGATGTACCCGATGCGGTGCTGGCCCAATTGGGATTGAAGGTGCAGCACGCGCTCAGGGCATTTACGGCCAAAGATCGCAAAGCAATTAAACTGACTGCGGAAAACTATCCAATCTCTGACTACTATTCAACCACCACTGTCCTGACCTCTCTTGGAACAGGCGAGGCACTGATTTCAGCCCTTGATGAAAAAGGCAGACCCGCACCTCTTGCTGCTACAATGCTCCGGGCACCCATGAGCCGAATGGATATATTATCTGAAGGAGAATTGCATTCGGTCATTAAGTCGTCAGCCCTGACAGCCAAGTACAATGAAGATGCAGACAGGGACAGTGCTTATGAAATGCTCAACCGTAAAATTGAAAAGGCGGCAGAGGCAACTGTCTCCAGGCGTAGTGAGCCTGCAGGCAGGACGGCCACGGGAAGAACAAGTACCAGACAGAATCCGCTCATAAAAGTACTTACGAGTGCTACCTTTATAAGAGGCGTACTCGGGGTGCTCAAAAAAGTGATGCGTTAAGGGCTGAGATGATTCAGCAACCCCAGCCCCTCATGTTTTCCAGATATGAAACCCTATAAGTGCAGAAAAGATCTATGAGAAATCCGATTACAATAGTTATTATCCTCTCTCTTTTAAGCAGTTGTGCGAAAGAAAAAGTAAACCATTTCCTAATCGGCGGGGAAAGTGTAGGGAAGCTGAAACGTCATGAAGTGGTTGCCAATCTCAGCAAAGTCTATGAAAGTGATTCGGTGGTAATTGACACCGCGCGGTTTGAAAGCAGTCTGCCATCACGAAGCATCCATATTTTTGAGAAGGGAGGATCGCTTCTTCTTACCCTTACCACCAGTGATGACAGCATCCCAAAAATTGCCAATATCCGGATCCAGGATCCGCGTTTTATGACTGAAAACGGCATCCATATGAAAAGTACCTTCAAGGATATTAAAGATAAACTTCCCATAGGTAAAATTGTGACTTCGAGGAACAATGTCATTATCTTTATCCAGAAAAGTGATCTATATTTTACAATCAGTAAAGAGGAATTACCAGCCAGTCTGCGCTATGCGGGCAGCACAAACATTGAAGCCGTTCAGATCCCTGATAAGGCACGTATCAAATACATGATGGTAAGCTGGGATTAAGCCTGCCATTTTTTCCCGGTTAATTTCATTAGATGAATCCATTCCTCCAATACATCCTCGTTCAGCGCGCCAGGAAAAAAATCCAGCATAAGAAGGGCGATTCCATTCCTACCAAAAGGGAGCTGGTAAAGGAGGTCCGGTCAGGTCAGGTAGAAGCAGCGCATCTGGTCAAAGAAATCATCTTATTAATGGTTGGCATCCTCTCTGCCGGCTTCGGACTAAAGGGCTTTTTATTGCCCAATGCATTTATTGACGGAGGTGCCACAGGAGTTTCCTTATTGCTCCGCGTCATTACCAACCTCTCGCTGGGCTGGCTTCTCATCATTGTCAACCTTCCGTTTATAATCATCGGAGCCACAACCATCGGGAAGAAGTTTGCGTTAAAAAGCATGCTTGCCATCATCGCCCTTGCCATTGTTGTCCACTATTTGCCATACCCTGCAATTACTTCGGATAAGTTGCTCATTTCCGTTTTTGGGGGGTTTTTCCTCGGACTGGGGATCGGAATGAGCATGCGGGGCGGGGGGGTGATCGATGGAACCGAGGTTCTGGCAATCTACCTGAGCAGAAGATGGCACCTTACCGTAGGAGATGTACTCATGATGATCAATATTGTCATCTTCTCTGCGGGTGCCTACCTGCTGTCTGTAGAGATTGCACTATATGCCATACTTACCTACCTGGTCGCGGCAAAGACTGTGGATTTTGTAGTTGACGGGGTGGAGGAATATATTGGAGTAACCATTATTTCTGATAAGCATGAGGAACTCAGGATCATGCTGACAGAAGACCTGGGCAGAGCCTGCACTATGATCCAGGGAAAGCGCGGGTTCAAAGCACAGGGAAAGGAGAGGGCTTCGACCGAAATTATTTATACGGTAGTAACGAGGCTGGAACTGGCCCGTTTAAGCACCGAGATTGATAAAATTGATAAGAAAGCCTTTGTGGTGATGGGTGTTGTCAAGGATCTTAAAGGAGGTATGATAAAAAAAAGGGCCATGAAATAAATGGTCTCGCATATTACCTGATCGTTTCACTCCGGCCACCCGCTACCGGATTTCGCATAGGTTCGGCATCTATGAAACTGCCTGTCCAAACCCCTGCTGTTGTGTAAATTTGGTCTACCTTTATGCCCAGCGCAAATGGCATAACGCTTTCCTGATATGAACATGGTACAAAAGGTCCGGAAATACATCCCCCTGGCCTATGGTACGTATTTTAATCTGCTCAGTTATGTATCGCCTGACACTGCAGCCCAAAGGGCCTTCCGCCTCTTTTGCACGCCCAGGAAAGGAAAGGTACTCAGACACCAGTACGACTACCTCCGGAACGCCGGAGACGAAGTGTTGACTGTCAAAGGGACACCTATCCAAACCTATCGATGGAAGGGTGCAAAAAAACAAACAATACTGCTGATCCATGGATGGGAAAGCAATACGTTCCGCTGGCGCAATCTCATAGCTGCCCTTCAGAAGCTTCAATATAATATTGTTGCGTTTGACGGTCCCGCACATGGATTCTCCGGTGGCGCTACCTTCAACGTCATACTATATGCGGAATGTATTCAACAAATGTTTCTGAAACATCGTCCGGATTTTGTAGTTGCCCATTCTGTCGGTGGTATGGCCGCCCTTTACCATCAACACCTCTTCCCTGACAGCCACGTTAAAAAAATAGTGACCATCGGTGCTCCGGCCGATCTGTCTGAAATCATGAGCCACTATCAAAAAATTCTGAGATATAATAACCGGGTACATGAGGCATTGAACGCCTATTTCATACGCAGGTTCCAATTTGGTATTGACGATTTCTCATCGGGTCAGTTTGTAGTAAATAATGCGGTGCCAGGCCTGCTCATACACGACGAATTGGATACGGTCAGCCCCGTTTCGGCCTCGGAAAAAGTTCATGCGCGATGGCAAAAAAGCCAGTTCATTAAGACCCATGGCCTTGGACATTCCCTGCACCATGAGGAGGTAAATAAGCATATCCTGGATTTTCTGAATTCCTGAAAATGCGTTATTTTTAGAGGGAATAAAATTCGGGCTTATTTTCCCGTGCCGGGCGAAAGGGCTCAGTCTCCAACCTTCCCGGCAGGAATTTAATCGCGAAACTTCAAAATAGACACTCCATGCAGGATATCAGTCCTTTTCATATTGCCATTCCGGTGCATAATCTTGAAGAATGCCGGTCATTTTACCGCGATGTCCTGTTGTGCGAAGAAGGCCGAAGCAGTGATCACTGGGTAGATTTCAGTTTATTCGGGCATCAGCTGGTCATACATTACAAACCTTTAACTTCTTCTGAAAAACTCCACCATAACCCGGTTGATGGCCATGATGTCCCAGTTCCTCATTACGGGGTCGTACTTCCATGGGATACGTTTCAGACCTTTTCCAAAGATCTTGAAGTCAGGGGAGTTCATTTTGTAATTGCCCCTTATATCCGGTTCCAGGGACTTGTCGGGGAGCAGGCAACGATGTTCTTTCTTGATCCGGCTGGTAATGCCTTGGAATTCAAGGCTTTCAAGGACATGAGTCAATTATTCGCCAAATAAAGAAAGTCCTACTTTCACGGCTCGCCTTTAAATTCCGGAACTCCGTCAGAGGACATAACAATTTTTTTAATGGTCCCGTCAGCATTAAATTCCATCAGGTCCATGCAGCTCACCCGATGGTCCCTGTCTTTATTGGGAATAGGCCTTCTGTGATAAACTATGTACCAGGTATCACTATCAGGAAGACGGAGGACCGAATGATGACCCGCTCCTGTTGCAATTTTTTCATCAGAATCCAGCACTGTGCCAACAGGCAGGAATGGACCAGTGGCTTTGTCAGCCATGGCGTAAACTACCTTGTAGCTCCCATCGGTCCAGTTTCCTTCGGACCACATAAAATAATAGGTCCCGTTTCGCTTAAACATAAACGGACCTTCAACATATCCCTGCGGAGTGATCTCCCGAAACAGGGAGCCATCCTCCCAGGGAACAAATCCCGTAAAATCCTGGTTGAGTATCCCCAGGTTGCAATGCCCCCATCCGCCATAGAACATATAAAAAGTTCCGTCCGTATCCCGGAAAACAAATTGATCAATGGGCTGGGCATCATTGTGAAAGTCCGAAATGAGTGGTTTTCCCAGATAATCCTTAAAAGGTCCGGCGGGTTTGTCTGAAATAGCTACCCCAATTCCCCCGAAATGGTTGATATCGTTGTTTGGGTCATAGGAATCTCTGCCAGGTCGCTGAATATCATTGGCTCCGAAAAAAAGAAAATACTGGCCGTCCTTGTGAATAATGCTAGGTGCCCACATTGCCTGGCGTGCCCATTTGATGTTGGTCGTATCGAGGATACTTTCATGCTTGTTCCAATGAATGAGGTCCCGGGATGAAAAGGCATCCAAAAAGACCTGTTTTTCATATGACGCAGAATAAGTGGGGTAGATCCAAAAAGTGTCATCGAATACCGCACCTTCCGGATCGGCATACCAGCCCTCGAATAAGGGGTTGCCGGAATGAGCAATCGCAGGATCCTCTTTTGTGGAATTTTTTTGAGCTTCCTTACAACCAACCATCAGGATGGTGAAAAGGACGATGATACATGGTAACTTCATTTAACAAATATTGATTATACAACCTCCAGGAGGATACTACAGGTCCTGTGCCTTATATTTTCTCAGGCCACCCGGCAAAGCATTTGGTCTTTACTCCAGTACTAAATTACTTTTAGGGTGCATAGAAAAAGCAACCCCACAAATGGACTGTTGCCGGAACGCAACATTACCGATACCTCCAGCTTGTCAGATCAGCTCCCTCAGGGGCCGATTCAGCGATCCGTTTCATGATTTTCGGAACATACATGCTGTTATAGCGGAGACGGGTAATATGGTTGGGCAGC
Source organism: Muriicola sp. (assembly GCA_041744575.1). Lineage (GTDB taxonomy): Bacteria > Bacteroidota > Bacteroidia > Flavobacteriales > Flavobacteriaceae > JTS-RE37. The sequence continues at coordinate 29,535 of JBGTKP010000045.1, read as the reverse complement.
TCGGGATCTCCATTCCAGCAATGTTCCGCCCGATCTCCGTAGAGCACTTCTCCTTCGTAATAGGGGTCAGAAGTTTGCTCAAGAAAATCCTCCATAAGATATACTGCATTATTGAGGTAATAGTTGTCCATATCCCCGCAATAGATATGTATCTTACCCTTTAACTTTTCTCCGAGTTTATCCCAGTCCCGCTCCATTATATAGCGAAGGTCAAAGTTTTCTTTCCAGTATGCTGCAACTTTAGGATCAATATCTCCTGTCTTCTTGTCCCAGATCCTTTGAGGATACCCGTCAGCGCCCTGGGGCGAATAAGTCGCTTCCCAAATATCCCATTGCTGACCCGATCGGCTTTTATCTCCAAGAACCAGCTCCAACTGATTTCCTTCCCTCAAGGTACTCTGTACCTGACCTAAATGGTCTCTGTGACTTGGAACTTCGGTTTTCTTATGATCACTTTCATAGAAATAGGCATTTTTATCCTCATAAATATTGGTAAGGCAGTAGGCCCTGAAATCGATGGGATCCGGGCAGGCAGCGAAGCAACCATTATACTCATCGGGATACCGCACCTGAACCGCAAGTGCCTCCCAGCCGCCAGTGGAGCCTCCGTAGAGAAAACGGGCCCAGCCCTGTCCTATTCCCCTGAATTTTTGCTCTATGAACGGAATCAGTTCGTAAGTAATAGCGTCTCCGTAGGGGCCCTGGCTGGCTGAATTTACAGCATAGGAATCATCGTAATAAGGAGTGGGGTGTTGAATTTCAATAATTATAAATCTCGGAAAATCGGGTTCATTCCAGCGAGTATAAAAGTCATAAGCCTCCTGTTGTTGCATGATATTGTATCCTTCCACCCCAAATCGATCTGAATATTCCGGTTTCATACCGGGATCCGGAGGAGTCGTCCTGAAACCACTGAAATCCGACGGGAAATGCCCATGAAACACCATCAGCGGATATCTTGCTTCGGGGTGCTCCTTGAATCCTTTTGGCAGGAGTACATGTGCTCCCAGGTATATATCCCGACCCCAGAATGCTGATAACTTCTCAGATTTCAACTTAAGGTGTTTTATCCATTCAGTGTCCGCCGGCTCTTCAATCGGAGGAATTATCTGGTCCATAACTATTCTTACATCAGTGACACCTTCTTTGGTAACCGTCATTTTGAAAGGTTTGCTGTAAAGATTACCGGGAGATCTGTTCCACTGCTGGCCTTCGCCATTGTCCATCGGCAGTTTAACAGTTTGGCCACCTGCAAGATGAAAAGTCTCATAGCGATGCAACAAGGCCTGTACATAATATTCTCCGGGGGGCACCTCTTTCAGGCTCTCATAGGGAAACCCCGGAATATCTCCTCCAAACCCCTCTTCTGCTCCGGGTTTCATCGCCTCTACATTCTTCCCGAAAATCAACTGTGTTTTCAGGCCATCATTGATTTGAAACCGTGGCTCCTCCTCCGGATTGGTGGAAAGTAAAAGGAGCAGGCGGCCGTCCAATGGCTGATCGTTTACAGACTTAGGAAAGGAAACCCGGATAGCGAAAGCAGGTGGTGACACCCATGAAGGTTTAAAAGCGAGAAGCAGGATGACCCCCACAGGGAGAAGGTAAAACCAATTTTTCATGACAGTTTGACGATTTTCGTCAAAAGGTACAGTTTTTCAGGAAGAGGCCAAATAACAAAAGGAAATATGAAGCGTTTTGATATTCCGGATGAGTCCGCATCCTTAAAATTCTGAAGACATGAGAAAGTTGGTATGCACCGCACTACTTGCTGCAACATTATTGGGATTATCAGCCTGTACCAATCATGAGGTACAAAAGGATTTCGACATTATCACCCCTCAGGATTCCACCTTAGGGGTCCCGTATGTGGAGGAAGTAGATCCGCTGCAGAAATAAAAATCCTTACCTCCTGCTTCTGTGCCGGTCCCGGGCAAGCAATGTATTTTTAAGCAGCATGGCAATGGTCATTGGCCCTACCCCACCGGGAACAGGGGTGATGAATGATGCCTTTTTACTGACATTTTCAAAATCAACATCTCCGGTGAGGTAGTAACCTTTGGGCTTGGATTCATCGGCCACACGGGTTATTCCGACATCAATAACCACAGCGTCCTCTTTTACCATTTCTGCTTTCAGAAAATGAGGCACTCCCAGTGCCGAGATGACGATATCTGCCTGGGAGATGATCTGCGTAATGTTTCTGGTATGGCTATGGGTAAGTGTAACCGTCGAATTCCCCGGCCACCCTTTTCTCCCCATCAGAATACTCATAGGCCTTCCGACTATATGACTTCTCCCGATAACCACGGTATGCTTTCCTTTAGTATCCACATGATAGCGCTCCAGTAATTCCAGTATACCAAAAGGTGTTGCCGGTATAAATGTACTCATGTCCAAGGCCATTTTTCCGAAATTGGTGGGATGGAAGCCGTCTACATCTTTATCCGGATCTACGGCCATGATGACCGCCTGGGTGTTGATCTGCTCCGGCAATGGGAGTTGCACAATGAACCCATCAATGGCCTCATCCTTGTTAAGTTCACGGATCTTCCGCAATAATTCTTCTTCCGAGGTGGTACTGGGCATCCGCAACAAGGTGGATTCAAATCCAACACGCTCACAGGCCTTTACCTTACTCCCCACGTAAGTAAGGCTGGCGCCATCATTGCCTACAATAACTGCCGCGAGATGAGGGACCTTTTCACCCCGTTCCTTCATTTTGGCTACCTCAGCAGCGATTTCATCCTTGATCTGATTCGCTATTTTGGTGCCATCAAGTAATTCCATAGGTTTTTGCGCGATCTATAAAGCCACAATGTCCGGAATGCAGCCTCTGGTTGCTATTATATTTATAATCACAGAATGCATGTTTATATCAGGGCCGTAATCCCCCCATCATTTGCATCATTTTTTTACCCCCGCCCCCTTGCATCATTTTCATCATTTTCCCCATCTGATCAAATTGCTTTAAAAGCTGGTTCAACTCCTGAATGCTCCGTCCGCTGCCCTGGGCAATTCTTTTTTTCCTGGAGGCATTTAATTTGGAGGGGTTGGAGCGCTCATCCGGAGTCATTGAATGGATCAGGGCTTCGATATGCTTAAATGCGTCATCATCTATATCCAGGCCCTTAAGAGCCTTCCCCGCTCCAGGGATCATGCCCATAAGGTCTTTCATGCTGCCCATTTTCTTGATTTGCTGGATCTGGCTAAGGAAATCATCAAAACCGAATTGGTTCCGGGCAATTTTTTTTTGGATTTTTCGAGCTGCCTCCTCATCGAATTGTTCCTGTGCACGTTCCACAAGTGATATCACGTCGCCCATCCCCAGGATACGTTCTGCCATCCTGGCTGGGTGGAAAACGTCAATCGCATCCATTTTCTCGCCGGTTCCGATAAACTTAATGGGCTTATCCACCACCGATTTGATCGAAATAGCGGCACCCCCCCTGGTATCTCCATCCAGCTTGGTGAGAATAACCCCGTCAAAATTGAGGATTTCATTAAATGCCCTTGCAGTGTTGACGGCGTCCTGACCTGTCATGGCATCCACTACAAAAAGCGTTTCCTGCGGCTGGACCTCAGTTTTGATATTTGAGATTTCCGTCATCATTTGCTGATCGACGGCAAGACGTCCGGCCGTATCGATAATAACGCAATTGTGCCCATGGCTTCTGGCATACGCAATTCCCGCCTTGGCCAGGGAAACAGGATCTGTATTTTCCCTATCCGAATATACCTCCACACCTACCTGTTCTCCCACAACGTGCAACTGGTCAATCGCAGCCGGGCGATACACATCACAAGCTACGAGAAGTGGGTTTTTGGATTTTTTTGTCTTAAGGTATAAGGCCAGTTTTCCGGAAAAAGTGGTTTTCCCTGAACCTTGTAAGCCGGACATGAGGATTACTGACGGATTTGCAGATAAATTGATCCCTTCACTTTCACCACCCATGAGCTGGGTAAGTTCGTCTTTGACGATCTTGACCATTAACTGCCCCGGCTGAAGGTTGGTGAGCACATTCTGTCCAAGGGCCTTGTCCCGCACCTTATTGGTAAACTCCTTGGCAGTCTTAAAGTTCACATCCGCATCCAGGAGCGCCCTTCTTACTTCTTTTGTGGTTTCGGCAACATTGATCTCAGTGATCTGTCCATGTCCTTTGAGAACATGCAGCGCCTTATCTAATTTTTCACTTAAATTATCAAACATCTTCTTTCAATTTCTGCAGGGAAGTGCAAATTTAAGCATCTCGGCCGGATCATGGAACTTATAGCGGTGAAATGTAAGTGAAAATGGGCAGCCTCATATGAAGCTGCCCATTTCGGCAATCTGGGGCAAAAAGGACTGGTTAAAACTTTTTAGGATCAGCTTATTTTTTCAAATATGAGGATCGATATATCTCCGTCACTGGAAACTGATTTCATCTCCAGGCGACTGCTGGTAATTGACACCAAATCCCAAACTCCTGTTAGGGATCCAGGAAGACCTTCTTCCCCGACATTCAGGTAAACTGTCAGATAGCCTTCGCTGGTCCGGGTAATCCTCCACAGACCGCTTGCCTCTGGTCCGGAAGCTGAACTGCTGATCGTAAGAGCATTCTCCTGGCCAAAGTTGAAGGCATTGGTATTGAATTCGGTGGCAATATTGTCACCCCGTGAAAATTCGGCAACGACCCAGTTTCCCCCCATCAGGATATTCCTTATCTCCGATACGTCTGCATCCGCATTGTTATCATCGCACACACGTTCCAGCAAAAGCTCATATCCTGTGTCAGGAATCTCAAAATAAAGGCGATCATTGCGCAGGTCAGATAAGGGCCATACAAAACTAACCGAGGGCTCATCTCCCATAACGATGGCCAAAACAAGTCGGCCCTGGGTATTTGTCGTAATTTCCCAAGTCCCCTGGGATACAGATTCCCCTTTGTTCAATGTAACGATCCCTTCCGCCAAAAAATTAAATTCAAATCCCAGCAGCCTTCTGATTTCTGCATCATCGACCTGTACTTTGTGGATGATCCAGCTACACTCCCTCAATATCTCACGCAAGCTGTCAGGATCCGGATTTAGAAGATCACAGGCCTTATGCATTACAATTTTGTCACCTTCCTCTGTGGTCAACTTGATTTTTCCGGATTCCAGTTCATAGACATACCACTCAAGATTGAAATCGACCAGAACATCAAACTGCAATTTCAGCAGGACTCTATTCTCTGTAACCCTGGTGGTCCAGCTACCGGTTAAACTATTGCCTGCCCGGTCTGTGACACTAACCGTACCTGCCGAATCAAAGGACATGACATAATCGAAATACTGCTCTGTCTGGTTGACTTCCTCGCGCTGGAATTCTTTGATCAGCCAGGGGCACAGAACAAGCAATTCATCAAGGCGCTCCTGGGTAAAATCATCATCATTGTAATCAATATCATCATCCTCATCGCAGGCATCCCTGGCCAATTCAATGGCGCTTTCAAGCTCGGCATTGCTTTGAACCTCTATCCGGGTACCATCATGTAACAACAGTTGGACCGGGAATTCGAGGCTTACCAGATCATTCTCATCCAATCCTGTAAAAAATTTCCGCATCTCCTCATCGTTTTGGATGGTGATCAGCCCGGTTTGCTGTTCATTTATACTCAGCGTATACACATTTACAGGATAAACAAAGTCAATACATTCATTATCATCATCCGTACCGCCTTCTATGCAGTCCTCTGCCAAATCCAACAATGCCTGCTGTCCTTCTATAACAATCTCCTCATAGTCACCAAAAGTCACAGTTATAGGAAAAATGATCTCAAGAATATCATCTTCCGTGTCTTCAAACGAATCAACCAATTCTTCCAGCTGATCAAGATCCTTCACGGAAGCAATTGACAGTTCATTACCCATGATCCTGACGGTATACGGAAACCGGACCGCAAAGCAACTTGCCCTGTCCACCAGGTTGTCAAAGGAACCGTCCTTTGCACTGGTTTCCTCTATAAGCCTGGCCGTTTCGGAGCTGGCCATTATGGTTTGCCGGTCTGATATTTCAGGCAGTGGTTCGAACTCTGACTGACATGACCCAAAAATCAAAGGCAGCATAAGTAGGAAGGTGTATGTCGTACATTTAAAAGCCTCTTTCATAACGATTTGGAATATTGTTTATACATCTTTAAAACAACCATCTTTTGAAATACCCTACTCTTTTATTAATTAATTTAAAATATCTTTGAGAACTACCAACCATTACAACCTGAAAATAATGGATAATGTTTGCGAAGAGAATGTGTTTACTTCCATTTTTAAGGCCAACTCCAAAACGGTCTTCAATTACATATATTATAAATTCGGAAATGAGGAAAAAGCATACGATGCCGTACAGGAAGCCTTTTTGAAACTCTGGGAGAATTGTGCCAAAGTACATCCGGAAAAGGTTAAATCTTATGTATATACAGTTGCCAATAACCTGTACCTCAATATGATCAAAGCCGATAAGGTACGGTTAAAGTATGCGGATAACACTGGCAATTACACCAATATTTCGCCGGAATATCTGTTGGAAGAGCAGGAATTCCGACAGAAACTGGAGACAGCCCTGGATGGTCTTCCTGAAAACCAAAGGACGACCTTCCTGTTGAACAGGATTGATGGTAAAAAATATGCCGAAATTGCAGAAATGGAGGGAGTAAGTGTAAAAGCCATAGAAAAAAGAATGCACCTTGCCCTGCAAACGCTTCGCGAACAGATTGACGGGATTTAGGATTCCGGATACGAAGCAAATATCATGGAATACCATGATATTTCTCATCCAATCAGGGGATTAAAAAAGCGAATTGCGGAACTTCCCTATACAACAAGTAGGGTTTTTAGCTCGTTAGGTGTTATATACTTGTAAAGCTGATATTAATGGAAGATAACTTTTTAGCAAAATGGCTCAGCAAGGAACTATCGGAGGAGGAATTGGCTTCTTTCCGAAACTCGCCTGAATATGCTTCCTATGAGAAAATCCGGCAGGCTTCCGCAGATTTTCATCCGCCCGATTATGATATTGAAATCGCCTTTGAAGAATTCAGTAAATCCCATTTACAGCGTAAGCCAAAGGTCGTCCGCATGCATCCATTCCGTAGATTTTTAAAGGTGGCCGCGGTAATTATTTTTATTTTTTCAGTTACCTCTTATTATTTTTATTCCCTTAAAGAAACCGTTTCAACGGAATATGCCCAAACCAGGGAAATACGCCTTCCTGATAATTCCCAGGTCCTTTTGAATGCTGATTCAGAGATATCCTACAGTGAAAAGAAATGGGAACGGAAAAGACATGTTAAGCTCAGCGGAGAAGCATTCTTTAAAGTTGCCAAAGGGAAAAAATTTACCGTAAGTACCGGAAAAGGTGTGATTACTGTGCTGGGAACCCAGTTTAATGTTGAGAACCGGGAAGGGTTTTTTGAAGTGACCTGTTTTGAGGGACTGGTAAATGTTTCCTATAATTCAATGAATCGAAAATTGCCGGCAGGATCGTCTTTTGTTGTCATTGATGGTATCCTCAACGAAGCCAAAGCCCCGGATTCGCGGGTGCCCTCATGGGTTAATCAGGAAAGTTCCTTTACCAGTATTCCACTGTCATATGTTCTTGATGAGTTTGAGCGACAGTTTGATATCCGGGTTGAGACAAGAAATGTGGATTTAGACCAATTATTTACAGGAACTTTCAGCAACACAAATATGAATTTAGCGTTACAAAGTATTAGTACGCCTTCTCAGATAAATTATAGCCTTGAGGAGGGTAAAGTGCTATTCTATGGTGAAAAGGCACCCTAAACGCATTCTCCTGTGTCTGATACTGTCTGTTGTTTGCCATGCTGTCACGGCTCAGGTGAGCAACTCCCCCACCACGGTAAATATCATTTCTTACATTCAACAACTGGAAACGGCATATGACGTACGCTTTTCTTACGTCGATGAAGACCTTCGTTCCATTTTTATCCGGATTCCCTCCAGTGGTTCCCTGGCAGTCCTCTTGTCAGATCTGGAAGATCAAACCCAGCTGCTCATAAAAAAATTAAATCCGCGTTATTATACCATATCCCGTAGCGCCACGGTTTCCGTTTGTGGTTTTGTCCTTGACAATTTTGAAGACAATACCGTCACAGGCGCTACTGTTGAGGTATTGGGAAGCGACCGCTCAACAGTTACGGGAAGTGACGGCTCATTTTATCTTCCGGACATTCCAAGAAAGGCATCACTGCGCATTCAGCACCTTGGTTATAAAACCAGATTTGTAAGTGCCGAGGAACTCCTCCGGCATACCCCCTGCGAAACTATATTACTAGGGATTATTTATCAACAGCTGGATGAAGTCATCGTTTTTAAATTCCTGACTCCCGGACTTTCCCGCGAACTGGATGCAAGTATTCTATTGAACACCAAGGATTTTGGAATCCTCCCAGGGTTGACGGAACCGGATGTATTACAGACGGTTCAGGCCCTGCCGGGTATTGAAAGCATTGATGAAACGGTTTCCGATATTAACATAAGAGGCGGCACACATGACCAGAACCTGATCCTATGGGATGGGATCAAAATGTATCAGTCCGGGCATTTTTTCGGCCTTATCTCAGCCTTCAATCCATACCTGACGGATAAGGTAAGCCTCATCAAGAACGGTACCAGTGCCGAGTATGGCGATGGTGTCAGCGGTATCATAGACATGCGGACCAAAGATCTTGTAGAAGAACAATTTTTTGGCGGGGGTGGCTTCAATCTGATCAGCGGGGACTTTTACGGGCACACACCTATTTCTGAACGACTGGCACTTCAATTCTCCGGAAGGCGTTCCGTTACAGATTTCCTGAATACCCCCACCTATCAGCAGTTTCGGAAACGGGTATTCCAGGATACGGAAATCCCCGAGGAAAACGGCGGGGCGGATGGGGATATCCGACAGGATGAAAATTTCTACTTCTACGATTTCACGGCAAAGCTTTTATATGATATCAACGAGTCTCATAAGGCCCGGATGAGTTTCATTCAAATTAATAACAGCCTTGATTATACGGAAACCGCAGTCGGTGGACGAAGTAATGAAAGCACCCTTGATCAGACTAACTTTTCCTTCGGAGCCCATCTGGAAAGTGGCTGGACGGGTAGGTTTAAAACCCTGCTCAATACCTACTATACCCGATATAATCTGATCTCAAGGAGTATTACGGCCAATGGGGCACAACAACTGATGCAGAAGAACATGGTAGACGAATCATCCTTCCGGCTAAATACTCTTTTTCAATGGTTCCCTGGGTTGACCTGGTTGAACGGGTATCAGGGAAGTGAGGTGGGAATTAACAACGAAACCGATGTTACACAACCGGAATTTAACAGCACGGTCAAAGGGGTAATCCGAACCCATGCGGTGTATTCGGAACTCGGATATATATCAACCAACCAGAAACTGCGAATAAAGGGAGGCGCACGTTTAAACTATATGGAAAACCCCGATACGTTTTCTAAGCTGATCCCTGAACCACGACTGAATATAAATTATACCCTAACGGAATACTTGCGGCTGGAGGCGCTTGGGGAATTCAAAAGCCAGACCACCAATCAGGTGATCGACCTTGAACAGAACTTTCTGGGCATAGAAAAGAGACGCTGGGTTTTATCCGATGACAACCTTCTTCCCATCACCAGAAGCAAACAGGGCTCCCTGGGGTTACACTTCAGCAGTGATAATTGGTATGCCAGTGGCGAGGGGTTTTACAAACGGGTTGAGGGCATTAGCACATCCACCCAGGGTTTCCAGAATCAGAACCAGTTTGATGGTGAGATCGGGAGTTACGATGTGAAGGGAGCAGAAGCCATTATCAACTATAAGAGTTCAGATTTCAGCACCTGGCTCAGTTACACTCACAATGTTAACAATTATAATTTTCCATCCCTCGATCCCGGGAAGTTTCCGAATAATCAGGATATCCGTCATACTGTCACTTTTGCCAGCACTTATAGCCATAACGATCTGAAGCTGGGGATTGGCATCAATTACAGGTCCGGAAAACCCTATACGGAACCGCAGGATGGAAACAACGCGATCAACACCACAGTTATTCCCAATGAAATCAATTACACTGCCCCTAATAGCAGCAGATTACCGGACTATTTCCGGGCTGACTTTTCTGCGATTTATGACTTCGTATTGCGCCCGGGCATTTCGGCCACCGCGGGGCTTTCGCTCCTGAACGTGCTAAATCGCGAAAATATCCTTAACCGTTATTACCGATTGAACGATATGGATGAAATTGAAACCGTGGAAAGCTTTTCTCTGGGGCGCACTCCGAATATAAGTTTCAGGGTGACTTTTTAATCTTTTGAATTGCTGTCATTTACATCCGGTCCGGAACCTCAATGCCAAGCAATCTGAACCCGCTGCAGATTACCTCTCCGACCTTTTCAGATAAGGCTATCCTGAAGTTCCTTGCCGAATTTTCAGACTCCCCTAGAATGGTCACTTGCTGGTAAAAAGAATTGAATTCCCTCACCAGGTCATAAATATAATTGGCAAGAACGGCAGGGCTGTAGCTTTCTGCAGCTAGGGTAATGATTTCAGGGAAGAGTTCCAGGATTTTCAGCAACTCCTTCTCCTTGGAGTGGAGGATATCTTTTTCTTCCCAGTGAGTAAGGACGCCCTGATCGGAGACATCCGGACCAATCGCGGTAGCGGTATCGGTCGCAGACTTTCTGAGGATGGACTGTATCCTTGCATAGGTATACTGGATAAACGGTCCTGTATTACCCTGAAAGTCGACGGATTCTTCCGGATCGAACAAGATCCTTTTACGCGGATCCACCTTGAGGATATAATATTTCAGAGCGCCCAACCCAATTATTCTGTGCAATTCCTGCTTCTGATCCTCGCCGTATTCTTCTAATTTTCCGAGTTCTTCGGATATGGTTGCTGCAGTCTGGGTCATTTCAGCCATGAGGTCGTCGGCATCCACTACAGTCCCTTCCCGGCTCTTCATTTTCCCTCCGGGCAGGTCTACCATGCCATAACTTAAGTGAAAGAGTTGCTGCGCCCATGTGAATCCGAGTTTCTGGAGGATAAGGAACAATACTTTAAAATGATAATCCTGTTCGTTTCCCACGGTATACACCATGCCTGCAATATCGGGATAGTCCGCTACCCTTTGAATAGCGGTACCAATATCCTGGGTCATGTATACAGCGGTTCCATCTGAACGCAACACTATTTTTTCGTCAAGTCCTTCGGCCGTCAGATCGATCCATACACTGCCATCCTCCTTCCTGTAAAAAACGCCTTTATCCAGTCCTGACGTCACTACCTCCTTCCCCAGAAGGTACGTATCACTCTCATAATAGAGCCGGTCAAAGTCGACCCCGAGATTGGCATAGGTCTCCTCAAAGCCCGTATAGACCCATTGGTTCATTTTCTGCCAAAGGGCGACAACTTCTTTATCCCCGGCTTCCCATTTTCGAAGCATTTCCTGGGCTTCCACAAGAACAGGTGCCTGCTTTTCCGCCTGATCCCTGGTGTGCCCGGCTCCGATAAGAGATTCCACCTCGGCTTTGTAAATCTTGTCGAAAGCCACATAATAATTTCCAACCAGCTTATCTCCTTTAAGGCCACTTTTCTCGGGCGTTTCCTCATTTCCGGAGCGTTCCCAGGCCACCATGCTCTTGCAGATATGGATACCCCTGTCATTGACGATTTGTGTTTTGTACACCTTTTTACCGGAAGCCTTAAGGATTTCGGCAACGGCATACCCTAGAAGGTTGTTTCTTATATGCCCCAGATGCAGGGGTTTATTGGTATTTGGTGAGGAGTACTCTACCATGATGGCGCCGTCCCCTGAAGGTGCAGAAAATCCATAATCCCGAGTGGCCCGCATCTCCCTGAACTTGTCCAGATAATAGAAATCGTGCAGTATCAGATTTAAGAACCCCTTGATAACATTGAAGGCCCTGACTTCCCTGACCTGTTTCTTAAGATATGTTCCAATGGAGTCACCTATCTGTTCCGGATTGCCTTTGATATGTCGAAGCATGGGAAAGATCACAATGGTGATGTCCCCATCAAATTCCTTGCGGGTTGGCTGAAACTCCACAGAGATCAGCGTGATTCCATAAACGGTTTTGATAGCTTCCAGTGCCTTCAGCTGTATGACATCCTGAATGTTCATTGCTCCTCCTTTTTGCGGAGCAAAACTACACATTTTATGCTATACAATGGAATGGGCAACAGTTCTTCGGCCATAGTATGGATTTGATTAACTTTAGGGACGCGTTATAGAATTTAAATCCATGCTCGTCAACATTTCCTATAATAACAGGGAGGTAACCCGGAAGGTTGATGCCTTGGTTGGCAAACCCTTTGCCCTTAAAGAAAGATGGACCATGGGGGGTATTGGCTCCCCAAAACTATTCATTTCCGATACCAGTATCGAAATCGGCAATTTGCTTATATTGGACAATAACCTGGACAGCTGTAATATTGAAATGCGACCGAAAGGCATTATTGTAAGGTTCCGTTCATTGCTTGAAACTTTTGCGCTGGTAATCCCCTATTATAAACTGACTATCTTTAAAGGCGATTTCGCGGTATACACCGTTCATATGGATCATTATTTTATCAGAGTCCGTTCAGACACCAAAGCGATCCAAAAGTATTTTAAGAAATTACTGGATTACCGGGCTTTCAACGCTTCTACTTGGCCAGAAGACCTGTAGTTAGTTTTTAAGGGATGAACCCTATAATTCCAGGAACCATTAGGCAGCCAATGGTGCTCTTAAACGAATTCCGGTCTGTTGAAACAAAGGCAATAATATTATGAAAATCCTCCTTACCGGTGCTAACGGATATATTGGAATGCGGTTGCTGCCCTGCCTGTTGGAACTTGGTCATGAGGTAGTCTGTGTTGTCAGGCAGGAACATCGATTTGCTGTGGACGCCGGCATCCGCGCGAAAATTAAAATCATTGAAATTGATTTCCTTGCCCCACTGGTACCGGATATCATCCCGCAAGATATACATATCGCTTACTACCTTATTCATTCCATGAGCTCATCGATCGTTGATTTTGATGAGAAGGAAGCCATTGCAGCCAGAAGTTTCAACAGTTATCTTTCAACGACCAGCGTTTCTCAGGTGATTTACCTCAGTGGCATAGTGAATGACAAAAAGTTATCACGGCATCTGAGATCCCGGAAACAAGTTGAAGAAATATTGTATACAGGCAAACCCAACCTGACAGTTCTTCGTGCAGGTATCATTGTTGGATCCGGCAGTTCTTCCTTTGAGATCATTCGTGACCTTTGTGAAAAACTTCCAGTGATGATCACGCCAAAATGGGTTTTGACAAAGACGCAACCCATCTCTATCCGTGATGTCATCAAATTTCTATTGGGGGTTATTGAAAAAAAGGAGGCCTACAATGGTTCCTTTGATATCGGTGGTCCGGATATCCTTACTTACAAGGAAATGCTGGAGGGATATGCCAGGGCAAGGGGCTTCAGGAACTGGATATTCACGGTTCCGGTAATGACACCAAAACTCTCTTCGTACTGGCTTTACTTTGTAACTTCCACTTCCTATAAGCTTGCGGTAAACCTGGTGGATAGCATGAAGATGGAGGTAGTAGCCAGGGATCATAAATTACAGGAACTTCTTGGTATTCATACCCTTACTTACAGGGAAGCTATTGATATGGCTTTTAATAAAATTGAACAGAATCTGGTGATCAGCAGTTGGAAAGACAGCATGATCAGTGGAGGGTTTACAAATAATATTGAGCAATATATTCAGGTTCCTCAATTTGGGGTGTTGCAGGATAAGCAAAGTATCGCTATTGAGAACAGGCAGCAGGTCCTTAAAAACATTTGGAAAATCGGAGGAGATAATGGCTGGTATTACGCCAACTGGTTATGGAGAATACGGGGATTTCTCGATAAACTCAATGGTGGCGTCGGCCTGAGGCGCGGCAGAACTCATCCTGACCGAATAGATACAGGGGATGCGCTTGATTTCTGGAGAGTGCTGCTAGCGGATAAAGACAACAACCGGCTGCTGCTATTTGCTGAGATGCGCCTCCCCGGAGAGGCCTGGCTTGAATTTACCCTTGACGATCAGAATATTTTACATCAGGTCGCTACCTTCAGACCAAGGGGTCTTTGGGGCAGACTGTATTGGTATAGTATGTTGCCTTTTCACTATTTTATTTTCGGGGGGATGCTCAGAAATCTTATCAAAGCTTAAGGCCAGCCCAATGTAACAATTCTGCAATAAATTCGTCTTCTTCCTTTTGTTCCTCTATAAACCGGGCTTTTATGAATTCGCGATTATTTTACGTCCCATGTTTTATTGGTATCTTTCTCAGTTGTTGTCTGCAGGCCCAATTGATAAGTTCCCGCGTAGTGGATGCCGCTACCGGCGAAGGTATTCCCTATGCCACAGTCGAATTTGGTACTGGTTTGGGAGTAATTACCAATGAAGAAGGCCGATTCAGCTTTAACGATGACAAGGAAGGAAATTGGGCAGACTCGCTCCATGTGTCGTGCATCGGATATGAAAAAACTGCATTTTCCTTTATGGACGGGCTCGACACGCTAATCAGCCTTCAGCCAAAGGCCATCGAATTGCGAGGTGTATATCTTTTTGATCACGAACTAACAGCGGATGAGATTATCGACAAGGTGATGGCCAACCTCTGTAACAATTACAAATCAGACCCTATTTCCCAGCGCCTGTTCCTGAGACATTCCAGTTATAATACACTGACTAAAATGGATATCGATTTTAAGGAATCGACCATTGAGGAATTGAATGAAAAGTTTATTGACAGTGTCATTAGGGTCATTCCAAAAAGCGCCTCTAATTTTACGGAAACGCTGGGGGATTATTACCGACAACAAGGGGATGAAAGGCTGTTAATAGTAAAGGCAGCCACCCTCTCAGATAAAAATAACGAAGGGTCTATGGAGGCACTTTCGGCTAAACTGGAAAAGATCTTTAAGGAAAATGTAAAACCAAATTCCTATCTGAAGATCAAGTCAGGTATCTTCGGAGGTAAGGTACAGGTTGATTCTGTGCTGAATGAATCTGAGCAAACCCCCGAAATTAAGGAAGCGGACAAGTTAAAGGGGGATCAGAATTTCCTGGACAACAGAAAAGGGGAACTGAACAAGTTGTTCTCAGACCAGTTTTTCAGCTCGGATTCGAAATTGAACTTTTTAGAAAAACGAAAAAGGTATGAGTTTAAGATCGAGGGATATACTACCATGGATGACGGCGGTGTCTTTGTACTCAGTTTCGTGCCAAAAAGCGGACAGGATTTTAAAGGTACGTTGTATATCAATATGGAGGACTTTGCGGTATTGCGCCTGGAATATGTGAATGTAAAACCGTTACGCAGCATACGGTTGCTTGGTCTCAGCTACAAGGAAACAGTATTCAGGGGGACTGCGATTTATACCAAAATACCGGGAAATACCTATGCCGTAAAATTCATTGAAAAAGTCGAAGGACGCGTGATGGGCGTTGACAGGCCACTGAAGGTGATCGAAAAGAATAAGTTTGTAAAAGGTCCAAGAAAGCAAAATGAATTATCCCTGGGGATTGACATTATCAACCAGAACACAGAAAAAACCGAGCTGGTAGTCTTTGAGGCAACTCCTGTGACGGGCTCGGAATTTGAACAGGTCAAAGAAAACGATAGTGTTCGTTCTACCCACATGTCAAGATATGACCCCGAGTTCTGGAAAGGGTATAATGTTATGGAGCCCAACCAGGCCATCAGGGAATTTACTGTACTACCTGAGGAAGGAGGGAAATAGTTTACTTTTACAAAAGGCGATTATTTTTCGCGCAGTTAAGCCTCTTGATATTCATATCCATTGAAAGGAAATGTACTGCTTTTAAGTTCCATTGGGATCATACTTTTGTTCTCACTTTCTGTTTTTTTCTTTACCGTAGAGAGCTATACCCTTATTGAGGACCTGTCGCTGCTGGTCAGGAGCTATTTTGGTCATTTTTATCTCTACCTGGGTCTCGGGTGTGTACTGTTGTTATTTACAATTGCCCTTTCGCCACTGGGAAGGATAAGGCTCGGGAAGAATGACGCGAAACCTGCACATTCTTTGTGGGCCTGGACGAGTATGTTATACAGCGCCGGCATGGGTGCCGGGTTACTGCTTCGTGCTGTGCAGGAGCCAGTGTTCATGCAAAAGAACCCTCCCTATCCTTCCGGTCTGACTCCTGAAATACTCGCTCTTGAATATACGTTCTATCAATGGGGATTTACGGCCTGGGCTTTTTACGGGATCTTTTCCATGGTAGTGGGTTACGGGATGTTTGTACTTAATAAAAAGGTGCTCGTAAGCGCGACGATAGAAAATACTTTTAAAAGTCCAATGGCCAGGCACAGCATTGATATCATTACCATAATTGCCACCGTTTTCGGACTGATAGCTGCGATTGGTCTTGGTACAACTCAAATTAATGGAGGTTTGAATCATCTCCTGTCACAGGATTTCGGCCTCGGGAGCACCCTCTTTTTAACGGCTTTGATTGCAGCTGCTGCCACTTACTCAGCATCAAAGGGAGTTAATAAAGGGATCAAAATTCTTTCAAAAATGAATATTTTGATCACCCTGGTCCTCCTCCTGATCGTATTGGTGAGTAGCGATATTATTTCCATTTTCAAGTCTTTCTTCGAAACACTGTGGCACTACCTGATCGATTTTATTCCTATGAGTCTTGCTCTGGAAAGGTTTGATCCGGGGACTGCTTTTCTGACGGACTGGACCTACTACTACTGGGCTTTTTGGTTGGCCTGGGCACCTTTCACCGGAATTTTTATAGCGAGGATTTCGAAGGGCAGGACACTGAGGCAAATGCTGCTTGGTGTACTTGTCATTCCTTCCCTTGGTACGTTTTTTTGGTTTTCGGTTTTCGGAACTTCTGCCTTTCAAATGGTCAACTCCTGGGCCTCGTATGATCAGCAGTTCGATAATGTGTTTACCTCCATTTTTATATTCTTCCAGCACTACCCGATGGCAACCCTGCTCAATGTGACCACAATTTTGTTGCTTATAAGTTTCCTGGTAACTTCTGTGGACTCCGCTGTCTATGTATTGAGCATGTTTACCGACAGGGGCAAAAGAAATCCCGCTAAAAAATACCGGGTGATGTGGGGTGTCTTTATATTCCTGGCAACGGTGGCACTGATTATCCTGGGCAACGAGAAACCTGAAGTTGATGTCCTCGTAGCCGCCCAGAAATTACTGATTATCACTTCCCTACCATTCGCACTCTTTATGGTGGTGATGATCGCTATTTTTCTGTATGAACTTACAAAGCCGGCTCAAAAGCCTCGTTTAAATAATGATTGAAGGGGTATAGCGCACGGAAAGTTTCGGTTGCATGTTCCAGGAAACCGGATTGAATTACTTGCGCGTCAGCGCATTTGTGGGTAGCGAGAAAACTCTTGTATCGGAGTAATTCTATTTCAGGATGGTCAGCAGGGAAGTCCCGTGGGGTGGTTTTCAGTTGTTCGCCTTCCATGGTCTCAAAATATTTTTTAAAGGCCGGGGCTTTCAGAATGGTCCTGAATGGGCCGGCATCATGGGCAATTTCATTTCTGATCCCCCTTAACCAGTCTGGGTCAGGCTGATAAGCTCCTCCTGCGAGCATGGAGGCCCCGGGGGCGATGTGAATATAATAACCCGCCCTTGAATGAATGTCCGACTTTCGTGAGGCCGGTGTAACATGGGCCCCAAAATGTGTCTTATAAGGCGATTTATCACTTGAGAATCGCACATCCCTGTAAATCCTGAAAATACACTCCTTCGCCGTGAAGTGGGCAATTCCGGAATCAAACCTGGTTATTTCCAGAAGCAGGGATGCAATAAATTGTTCAAATTCTGCTTTGGCTGTTTCATAGCGGTTTTTATTTGCAAGAAACCAGTCCCTGTTGTTATTGACGTTAAGGTCTTTCAGAAAATTCAAAGTTTCCTTACTGATTGCTTTCATGATATATTAATTAAAGGCAGGAAGACTTCCGCCAACATGCATCTGGCGCTGCCTCCTCCACATGTTTCAATCGTTTCCAGAGAACTGTGAACGATCCTGTTGTTCCTTCCAATTTGCAATAATTGTTCAGGGGTCAGAGAATTGTAAGCGGCTGTGCTCATGACCATCAGTCTTTCATCGCCGGCACCGGCAAGCTGGAGCATGTTTCCTGCGAACTGATGCATCTGTTCCTCGCTGATTGGAATGATCATTTTGCCGCTCTCCCTGAGATGGTCCGTCACATTCCTGCGCTCTTTTTTATTGTCAATGGTATCAAGGCAGATCACAGCGAAATCCTCGGCCAGGCACATCAGCACATTGGTATGATATACTGGCAGACGCTTTCCGGACACCCATTGGTTGGCCGTGAAAAGTACGGGGGTATATTCGAAATCCTCACAGAATTCAATGAATACTCCCTCGTCCGCTCTTTCGGAAAGCGCACAGTATGCTTTATTTTGTACTCTGTCCAACAGAATGCTTCCGGTGCCTTCAAGGTAAAAGCCCTCTTCTTCTGCGGCAGTATAGTCGACCACCTGCTCAATAAGGAATCCCTGTTCTTCAAGAAGGTCGAGAATGTCTTCCCGC
Source organism: Muriicola sp. (assembly GCA_041744575.1). Classification (GTDB taxonomy): domain Bacteria; phylum Bacteroidota; class Bacteroidia; order Flavobacteriales; family Flavobacteriaceae; genus JTS-RE37. The sequence continues at coordinate 10,889 of JBGTKP010000045.1, read as the reverse complement.
CTCTCTTTCCTCCTGTTTGGGGCGAACATGGGGTACTTGACCACAGTGCCGTCAGCATGAAAGGAAATCCAGTTATTTGGAAAAATGGAATCCGGGGTATCCGAGGCCTCCTCATCCCGGACTACGATCACGTTTACACCGGCGTCTTTCAATATTTCCACGAAATTGTCAAATTCCTCCTGCGCCTTCTTGTTGATCAGGGCATTGGAAATCTCCAGATCTTCCTGGAAATAATTATTTACAGCCGTCTGTTCATTCATCCTGAACCGGATGGGCCGTATCATCAAAACCGTATTTGTAATCTGCGCCATAGTGTTGGGAAAAGGGCCTGTAAAAGTAACGATATTTCCAATGATTTTGCTACACATGAAGGGTAAGGGTGGGATTGGCAAAGGATTGTATGCCGAATTACCGCCAGTGCCATTTGGAAATTGACCGCGTTGCTATGCCCTGATAAGCGGCAAGGTACTGCATCGGAGAAGGCCTTCCTGTTTCCCTATCTCTGCATAAGGGATTTCCTCCACGGTAATGCCATTTTCACGAAGCCACCGGTTAAGCCGTGTAAAACTTCTTTCAGAAACCACCACCTCAGGTGAAATTGAAAATACATTGCTGTACATCTGGTACATCTCCTCTTTATCAATCTCAAACACATGTTCCTTTCCGAAAAAAGATAACAGCCATTCGTAATCCTGCGAATTTAAAAACCCATTCCTGTGCAGAATGGCCTTATCCTTCCCTACAGGTTGAAAACAACAATCCAGATGCAGGGCATTTTCCCTCGCATCAGTGTTTGATTTCCGCAGTTCAAAAGCCTTAATTTTTTTTTGAGGAAATTCCCGGGTGATATATTGAACAGCTTCCCGGTTCGTTCTGGCGGTAATGAACTCGGGATAATCCGTCCCGGAATAAGTTCCCATAAACACATATTCATTCCAGGGCATTACATCCCCGCCCTCCACATGGACATCAACCGGTGGCCGCAACAGGCATTCCGGATCAATGGTGTCCAGGACATGAAGTATTGCCTCAAATTCCTTTTCTCTGCTGGGTAGTATGTTTGCCTTGATAAGCTTATTATCAATTACGAAGGCGATATCCCTTGAAAATATCTGATTGCAATCAGGAATAATATCAGGTCGAAAGACTTCGACCCCATACTTTTTAAGCACACTTTCAAATGCATCCATTTCCCTTATCAGATCTTCTTCTGCGGGATAGGTTCCGGCAAGAATATGTTCAAGGGATTTGGGATCGTACGCTGCTTCAGGGGCCGGGACAGGACCGGAATCATGCGCTGTGCCAAGCAGCACTGCTTTGAGTGGTGCGGTCTCGTCATGAATATTCAGTGAAAGCATGTAAATTAGTCAGCGGAGGTTTTTAACGTTTATCCAGCGGAACGAAGGATCTTGTATTCTTACCCACATATATCTGTCTTGGCCTGCCGATGGGCTCTCCCTTGAGTCTCATTTCCCTCCATTGGGCAATCCATCCGGGCAGGCGACCCAACGCAAACATAACGGTGAACATGTCTGTTGGGATATCAAGCGCTCTGTAAATAATCCCGGAGTAGAAATCCACATTCGGATACAGTTTGCGATCCACAAAGTAGGTGTCCTCCAGGGCTTCTTTTTCCAGGCCTTTGGCGATATCAAGGATGGGATCTTCAATCCCCAGTTCACTTAATACCTCATCAGCGGCCTTTTTAATTATCTTGGCCCTGGGATCAAAGTTTTTGTAAACCCTGTGACCAAATCCCATCAGGCGGAACGGATCTTCCTTGTCTTTGGCTTTGGCCATATATTTTTTGGTATCTCCCCCGTCCCTGTCAATTGCCTCCAGCATTTCCAGCACTGCCTGGTTGGCTCCACCGTGCAGCGGTCCCCAAAGCGCAGAAATTCCGGCAGAAAGGGACGCAAAGAGTCCGGCATGGGAGGAACCTACAATGCGGACCGTGGATGTTGAACAATTCTGTTCATGATCCGCATGCAATATGAGTAACTTATCCAAAGCCTCGATAACCGTTTTATTTTTGGTGTACTCTTCATTCGGCATTTTGAACATCATTTTATGGATGTTCTCCACATAACCCAAGGTACTGTCACCATAGTCAAGTGGCAGTCCTTTTTTCTTCCTCAGTGTCCAGGCCACGAGCACCGGAAATTTTGCAAGGATGCGGACGATGGCGAAGTACATGTCCCTTTCTGAAGTCACATTCACCGATGAAGGATTAAATGCGATCAGGGCACTGGTAAGGGAGGATAGTACCCCCATAGGATGAGCAGACTTGGGAAAACCATCCAGGATCTTCTTCATTTCTTCATCCACCCGCGACTCTGCCTTGATGTCTTTATGGAATTTTTCAAGTTGGGTCTTATCCGGAAGATCCCCGAATATCAAGAGATAGGCGACTTCAAGGAAGTCTGCCTTTTCGGCCAGCTCCTCAATGGGATACCCCCTGTATCTCAATATCCCCTTTTCACCGTCCAGAAAAGTGATGGCACTCTCACAGGAACCGGTATTCTTGTAGCCGGGATCAAGGGTGATCATCCCACTCATTGACCTCAGGTTTTGTATGTCAATGGCCAGTTCATTTTCTGTTCCCTCAGTTACAGGAAATTCATATTTTTTACCTTGGTACTCCAGAGTCGCTTTATCAGACATGTGTTTGCTTTTACTTTTATGAGACGGAAAGTTAAATCTACGAAAATCCGGCCATCCTAACAATTGCAGCATTTCATTTTATTCGCTTGCAGCCGCTCCTCAGCAGCGGATCTATCTGTGCGAAATCTTCAGGAATTTAGTTTTGTCCGTGCCTTGATTTTGTATAGCTGACTGTAATATTCCTCCACCGATTTCTCCCAGGTAAACCGCATGTTCCGTGCATTGTCCTGAATGGTGGCCCAGGCGGGCTGGTCATGAAGGAACATCTCCAGAGCGACGTTAAAAACCTTGACCATGTTCCGGATTTTATCCTCATAGGTTTTGCCGTCAAAACTAAATCCGGTCCTGAGATGTTCAACCGTATCCTTCAGGCCTCCCGTTTTATGCACCAGACACGGATTGCCATTTCGCATGGCCAGCATCTGACTTATCCCGCAGGGTTCAAACTGGCTAGGCATAAAATAAAGATCTGTCTCCAGGTAAATGGAGTCTATCAGGTCTTCTGACTGCCCATTGGTGAAAATGAAATTACTATGTTCATAGCTGATTTTTCGAAAGTGTTCTTCATATTCCGGAGCCCCGGTTCCGAGCATCATGAAAATACCATCCGCCTTGCGCAGGCTTTTAAGAATTTGGACCAGCGCTTCCGGGGATCGCTTAAAGAAGTAAAATTTTTGCTCCGTCAGCCGCGCAACACTTGCGACAATAAATTTGGGTTTCTCCGTGACATAGTTCATCACCTTCTCCCCAGTATGCGCGAGAAAATCAGATTTGTATTTCTTTGATTCCTCCTGTAGCCATCCGAATAAGGCTTTTACAGTATTCCTGTAAAGAAGGCCCTTTTCCGCCAACCTGATATTCTTATAGTTGGACCCATTGAGAATTCCGAATAACCTTTCTTCAGCATTGGCTTGCTGCAAATCCTTTTCCAGACTTTCCCCTCCGATAAATTCCGGCGGTCTGCTGGGTTTTATCACATCTTCCTTATAGGAAGGAGAAACCGTGTGGACCCCATCCGCCAAACGGATTCCCACAGCCATCAGATTGATACAGTCTGGGTATCTGTGATCTACCAATTTGTTTATATCAAAAGCGATGCCCGGAAACCAGGAGGTAAGAGAAGCGTAGTTTCCTTCAAATGGGCGTATGCCCTGAATGGCAAGATTATGGATGGTATAAATAAATCTAAGGCGCTGCAGGGAAACATATTCAGGATGGTAGCTCCGCAAAAATAACAGCAGGCTGGAATGCCAGTCATGAAGGTGTACAATATGCAGTTGTCCGAATGCACCACGTCGGATGGCTTCGGCCACAGCTGTGCAAAAAATTGTGAATTTGATGTAGTCCGTATAGAAAGGTTCTTCCGGATCGTCGTGATAGATATGTCCGATCTCACCTGATTGGATCTCAGGATGATGAATGACATAATGATGGACGTTCTTATATTCCTTTTTGGGTACGACTTCGTACAGTTCGGCGGTATAAGTAATGCCCCTGAGGGGCAGATTGAGAGTCATTCTCAGAAGCCCGTTCTGATGCAACCTGGAATAGGAGGGGACCACAACATGCACAGCATCCCCCATTGAAGAAATTTGCCTGGGGACATCCCTTACAACATCTCCCATCCCACCAGCTTTACATCTGGCGATTCCGTCATTTTCCGCAGCTACAAATAAAAAATTGGTCATGCTGTAAATCAATATTCGGGTTACTTCAGTCCAGGGAATAAAGCGAAGGCACATTTCCCCGAGAGCGTCCCGCGGGGGCTTCCGGAATCATTCTTAGGTCTGCATTTGAAATTCATCCATTGCAGCAATTATCGTGCTACCTTAAAGGCCTTTTGTCCCGGATAATAGGCTGTCGTTCCCAATTCTTCCTCGATCCTGAGTAACTGATTATATTTTGCCATCCTGTCGCTCCTGGAGGCAGATCCGGTCTTTATCTGTCCTGTATTCAGGGCAACAGCCAGGTCGGCAATGGTATTATCCTCGGTTTCTCCGGAACGGTGGGACATCACGGAAGTGTAGCCCGCATTTTTGGCCATATGAACCGCTGCAATGGTTTCGGTCAGGGTTCCAATCTGGTTCACTTTAATCAATATGGAATTTGCGATACCTTCCTTAATACCCCTCGATAGCCTCTCCACATTGGTGACAAACAAATCATCTCCGACAAGCTGTACTTTATCACCGATTTTTTCGGTCAGCAGCTTCCATCCGGCCCAATCATTTTGATCCATGCCATCCTCAATCGAAATGATAGGATAGTTGTCACAAAGGTCGGCTAGGTACTGGGCCTGCTCCTCTGATGTCCTGACCGCTCCTTTATCCCCTTCGAATTTAGTATAGTCATACTTTCCATCCACATAGAATTCAGCGGCTGCACAATCCAGGGCGATCATCACATCGTTGCCCAGTTGGTACCCTGCTTTTTCCACGGCTTTCGCTATGGTTTCGAGGGCATCCTCCGTGCCATCAAGGGTCGGTGCAAAACCTCCCTCATCACCAACAGCAGTACTCAGACCGCGGTCATGGAGTACTTTTTTCAAATGATGGAAAATTTCTGTGCCCATCTGAATGGCCTGACTAAAATCTTTGGCTTTTACAGGCATCACCATGAATTCCTGAAAGGCGATCGGCGCATCCGAATGTGACCCTCCGTTGATAATGTTCATCATAGGTACGGGAAGGGTATTTGCACTCACCCCGCCAACATATCGATAAACTGACATTCCCAGTTCATTGGCGGCAGCCTTTGCGACTGCCAGTGAAACACCGAGTATGGCATTGGCTCCCAATTTGGATTTATTAGGTGTACCATCAAGATCGATCATCACCTGGTCTATTTTATTTTGGTCGAAGACCAGCATTCCTCTGATCTCCTCCGCTATGGTGGTATTGACATTGTCGACGGCCTTACTGACGCCCTTGCCCATAAACATATTTCCCCCATCCCTGAGTTCCACTGCTTCATGTTCTCCTGTCGAGGCCCCGGAAGGGACGGCTGCTCTTCCCATAACCCCGTTTTCCGTGATGACATCTACCTCCACGGTTGGATTTCCACGGGAATCAAAAATTTGTCTTGCGTGAACGTCGATGATAATACTCATTCAAAGTATATTTAAAGTTAATAATCTACAAGTTCGGCGGTTTCAGGCTTACAGAACGATTGCCGCCTGCCAAAAAAGGAAGTCTGTATGCGTCTTGTAAAGATACGAAAGCATCAAGTGTATTGCCAAAACAGAATAGCCATTGAAAGGAAAAATTCCCCGTTTAAACCAAAGCGGTCCTGGTCACCCCTGCAGCGATCATTTCAAAGAACTGATCAAACAGATAATTGGCATCGTGAGGTCCCGGACTTGCTTCCGGATGATACTGAACTGAAAAAACATTTTTCTCCTTCATCCGCATCCCGGCCACCGTGTGATCATTCAGGTGGACATGTGTGATTTCCAATTCCGGATGACTTTCAGTTTCTTCCCTGTTTATGGCAAATCCATGGTTTTGGGAGGTTATTTCTCCCTTTCCAGTCAACAGATTCATGACAGGATGATTGATACCCCTGTGCCCATTATGCATTTTATAAGTCGAGATCCCATTGGCCAGGGCAATGATCTGATGTCCGAGGCAGATCCCAAAGAGGGGTTTATCGCCGGCAATGATCTGACGCGTAAGGCTGATTGCGGCTTCCAGAGGCTGCGGGTCTCCCGGGCCATTGGAAATAAAGTAACCGTCAGGTTGCCATTCATTCATCTCATCGTAAGTCGCATTATATGGGAAAACCTTGATATAAGCATCTCTCCTGGCCAGGTTTCTGAGGATATTTTTCTTGATGCCTATGTCGAGTGCGGCAATACGGTATTTTGACTGCTCATTTCCATAAAAGTAGGGCTCAGAGGTAGAGACTTTCGAGGCGAGTTCAAGACCGTCCATAGCCGGAACTTCCTTCAATTGGGCCTTCAACTTTTCAAGATGGCCAACGTCTGTGGAAATGATCGCATTCATGGCTCCATGATCCCGTATATAGGCTACAAGTGCCCTGGTATCCACATCCGAAATTCCAAATAATGAATTCGCATCCATAAACATTTTCAGGCTCTGATTAGCAACGGGCCGGGAAAAATCATAGCTGAAATTCTTGCAAATCAATCCCGCAATCTTTATGGAATCAGATTCCACTTCACTTTTATGAGTTCCGTAATTTCCAATATGGGCATTGGTTGTGATCATCAGCTGCCCGAAATAGGAAGGATCCGTGAAAATTTCCTGATAGCCCGTCATCCCGGTGTTAAAACAAACCTCTCCCGAGGCGGTTCCTTCCATATCTCCAATGGATTTACCGTAAAATATGGTGCCATCGGCCAATAAGAGCAAAGCTTTTTTCCTGGGTTGATATTTCACTTTAATAGAGGTATCTTAGGTAATAATTCCGTTTACTGTATTGAAATACATTTGTCATTGTCGGCACAAAGATAAAAGAACCATTACAATTAACACTTTTTCTGCCCCATTTTGATACCTTATTCAATAATTGGAAAATACCGTATCGATTGCATGTCCCCTATGGTTATTCCTGGCAGGAGCATATAAAAAAAGGATAGGCTGTGTGGCCTATCCCTTGCAATTTTTATAATTTCCGAGCCAAAATCAGCTTTCCTGTTCAGAGTCTTTCTTGTCTTTCTTCTCATTTTCTATGCCCGGCTCCTCATTGACTTCGCCTGTTGCATCAGATTCAGCTGCGTCCGGTGTTACAGGTTCGGTTTCCACTTCTGTGGCAACCGGTGCCTCAGCTTTGGTTTCCTTCTCCGCCTTCGGTTGCTTATCCGTATCTTTTGCCTTATCAGCCTTAGGTGCTTTGACTCCTGCCGGCTTTTCAGCGACAGCTGTTTCAGTTTCAGGAGCGGCTTCTGCAGCTTTCCCCCTTCTGCTTCTTCTGGTAGTTTTCTGCTTCTTCGGTTGGCCGGCATTGTAGACTTCATTGAAATCCACAAGTTCTATCATCGCCATATCGGCGTTGTCCCCAAGACGATTTCCCAGTTTAATAATCCGGGTGTAGCCTCCCGGACGGTCCCCTACTTTTTCCGATACCGCACTGAACAGTTCGGTTACTGCAAATTTATCCCGAAGATTCTTGAAGACGATCCTCCTGTTATGCGTTCCTTTTTCGGCACTTACATTGTTCTCGGACTTTGATTTTGTGATCAAAGGTTCAATAAACAGTTTCAGTGCCTTGGCTTTGGCAACGGTTGTATTGATTCGTTTATGTTCAATCAGCGAACAGGCCATATTGGCCAGCATAGAACGCCTATGGGCTGTTTTTCTGCTTAGGTGATTGACTTTCTTACCGTGTCTCATGATAATTATAATATATACTTTGTCCGGGATGTGAAACTCACATCATTCCGAAGCAGGTTAATCCTTGTCTAATTTGTATTTTGAAAGGTCCATTCCAAAATTGAGACCTTTGTTGATGACCAGTTCCTCTAGCTCGGTCAGGGATTTTTTCCCAAAATTCCTGAACTTCATCAAGTCATTCTTATTGAATGAAACCAAGTCGCCCAGGGTATCAACTTCAGCCGCTTTAAGACAATTCAGGGCACGGACTGAAAGATCCATATCTACAAGTTTTGTCTTAAGGAGTTGCCTCATATGTAAAGATTCCTCATCATAGGTTTCCGTCTGAGCGATTTCATCGGCCTCCAGCGTAATGCGTTCATCAGAAAACAACATAAAGTGATGTATAAGGACCTTGGCCGCTTCGGTGAGGGCATTTTTGGGATGGATGGAACCGTCTGTCACCACCTCAAATACCAACTTCTCATAATCCGTCTTTTGCTCAACCCTGAAGTTCTCAATGCTGTATTTTACGTTCTTTATGGGTGTAAAAATGGAATCGACCGCAATGCTTCCCAATGGGGCATTAGATTTTTTATTGTCTTCGGCCGGAACATATCCGCGTCCTTTCTCAATAATGATTTCCAGATTGATGCTGATCTTTGGATCCATGTTACAAATCACAAGTTCCGGGTTCAGCACCTGATAGCCTGAAATGAATTTCTGAAAATCTCCGGCGGTCAGCTGCTCTTTCCCACTCACTGAAATGGAAACAGTCTCTTCATTCACATCGTCGATCTGTCTTTTAAAGCGTACCTGTTTCAGGTTGAGAATAATCTCGGTAACATCTTCCACAACGCCCTCAATCACGGAAAATTCGTGTTCCACTTTATCGATTCTTACCGAGGTGATTGCAAATCCTTCCAGAGAGGACAGTAATACTCTTCTTAATGCGTTCCCGACCGTCAGTCCGTATCCAGGTTCCAAAGGACGAAATTCGAATTTCCCCTCAAAATCAGAGGAATCAATCATTATAACTTTATCGGGTTTCTGAAAATTAAATAATGCCATAGTCGGATCTGTATTGTTTATTTAGAGTATAACTCGACGATTAATTGTTCCTTGATATTTTCCGGAATCTGGATTCGCTCAGGCACTGAGACGAAAGTCCCTTCCTTTTTGTCGTTGTTCCAGGTGATCCACTCATATACGCTACTGTTGGCCGAGATGGAATCATCAATGGTCTGCAGGGATTTGGATTTCTCCCGTACACCTACAACATCGCCGGCCTTTAATGAATAGGAAGGTATGTTCACCAGTTCGCCATTCACTGTGATATGTCTGTGTGAGACCAATTGCCTGGCACCGCTTCTGGAATTTGCCAGTCCCATCCTGTAAACCACATTGTCCAGTCTGGATTCGCATAACTGAAGTAATACCTCCCCAGTTACTCCTTTGCTTCTGTTGGCTTTTGTGAAAATATTCCGGAACTGCCTTTCCAAAATGCCGTAGGTATACTTTGCCTTCTGCTTTTCCATTAACTGAACAGAATACTCTGATTTTTTGCCACGGCGTCTGTTGTTGCCATGTTGTCCCGGAGGATAATTTTTCTTTTCGAAGGATTTGTCATCCCCGAAAATCGTTTCGCCGAATTTACGGGCGATCTTTGTTTTTGGTCCTGTGTATCTTGCCATCTTCTTGAAATTGGGAACGGTGATTATGAATTAAGGCGTATCCTTCGATAATCGTAACTACCACTCCGGTGAAAAATCCACGCTGATCCCGGTGGAATTATTTTTACTTGAAATTAAACTCGTCGTCTCTTCGGTGGTCGGCACCCGTTATGCGGTAATGGGGTAACATCTATGATTTCAGCCACTTCAATTCCGGCATTATGAAGGGACCGTATAGCCGATTCCCGTCCGTTTCCCGGGCCTTTAACATATACCTTCACTTTTCTTAATCCTGCTTCATGGGCTGTTTTGGCGCACTCCTCAGCGGCTACCTGGGCGGCATAAGGGGTATTCTTTTTGGATCCTCTGAATCCCATCTTACCTGCAGACGCCCACGAAATAACATCGCCCTTCTTATTTGTAAGTGAAATGATGATGTTGTTAAACGAGGCCGCTATATGAGCCTCGCCAACTGAATCTACTATAACTTTGCGCTTCTTTGCGGCTTTGGTACCTGTCTTTGCCATTTCTATTGTGTCTAATATTGTGTAGGCGGCTTTGCCAACTTAACTCCGCCCTCACCTCTGGGCGTATGACCTCCTTAGAGGCTTTATTTGGTTGCCTTCTTCTTGTTGGCTACCGTTTTTCTCTTTCCTTTCCTGGTCCTGGAATTGTTCTTGGTCCTCTGACCCCTCAATGGCAGACCCGACCTGTGGCGTACACCCCGGTAGCATCCGATATCCATAAGGCGCTTGATGTTCAGCTGGGTTTCCGAACGCAATTCCCCTTCGATCTTAAAGGTTGCCACGGCGTCCCGGATCCTGCCGATCTCTTCATCATTCCATTCCGATACCTTGGTATCTTCATTCACTTCGGCTTTTCCCAATATGGTCAGGGCCCTGCTTTTACCGATACCAAATATGTAGGTCAGTGCTATGACGCCTCTCTTTTGTTTTGGTATATCAACACCTGCAATTCTAGCCATAATTATCCTTGTCTTTGTTTAAATCTAGGATTCTTTTTATTAATTACGTAAAGTCTACCTTTCCTGCGCACTATTTTGCACTCGGCACTTCTCTTTTTAACTGATGCTCTAACTTTCATCTCTATTAATATCTGTAAGTTATTCGAGCCTTAGATAAATCATAAGGACTCATTTCTAATTTTACTTTATCACCGGGTAACAATTTAATGTAATGCATTCTCATTTTACCCGAGA
>JBGTKP010000044.1:0-36813 GCA_041744575.1 Muriicola sp. | reverse complement strand
TAAACTGTTAATTCATTTTCTTCTTTAATTCCTTTTGCTAAATTCAGCGCATTACTTTGGATTATAAAGAAAATTCCAATAATTGTTAAAAAAATAGGAATTAATAGATTGTTGTCGTAAACCAATTCAAATTCGCCTCCAACGAGTTTGCTTATCCACAAAGCAACAAAAAGAGTAAATGAAATAGTTCCTGTGTATATAAAATGATTACCTGATTTTTTTAAGTTCTGTATAATACTATCTGAAAAATATTTATTTGATAATAAAAAATTTGCCATTTTCCTTAAATAATATAAACCTCTTAAAAATATTATGTAAGCAACAAGACCTACAATAAATACCAGCCAATAAAACAAATTCCAATCTTCAACTTTTATATTTACTTGATTAATATTAAAAGTTCCAAAGGGAATAATAAATATTATTCCGATTAATCCAATAAAGTGCAGAATGTAAAGAATGTCGACTAGTGTTTTAAATAATATTGCGTTTTTCATATTTGATGATTTATTATTCAAATATACAATAATTATTAAAAAACAATAATTAATTTACGATAAACGATGTTTTATTAATTTGGGGCTAACTTGTTATAAATGACATGTACTTATATTATCCCTCCATTTTTCCCCCCGCTACCGCCAGTTTGCAACTGGTGGTCTTTAGCTCATCCTAAAAAGCCAACGTCATCAATTTCCAAAACGGTCCTATCCTCCTGAAAATTCCTCGCCCCCCGCTACCGCCAGTTTGCAACTGGTGGTATTTAACTCATCCTAAAAAGCCAACATCATCAATTTCCAAAACGGTCCTATCCTCCCGAAAATTCCTTGCGCTACTGTATTTCCAATCGACAGGCTCAGTAACAAATCCTGCTTCCACCGGATTGTTGTGGATATAGGTTATTTTCTGATTAATTGCCGCTGTACTCCACAACTCTAAAGGCTTATTATGATGTTGCAAAAGCTGGTAGTCCTGAACATTGGATTTGGATCTGGCCGCTTTTTCAAATAGTGCCAGGAGCCATTCCTTCCTGCTCTCATGTACATTCTCGCGGATCGCAATGACAACTTCTTTCGAAGTATACTTCTTGAAATCACGCAACAGCCCGGAAGGGTCTTCATTTTTTGACCGAAAAACAAAATGTACATGGCTTGGCATAAAGCAGTAAGCAAAAAGTTCCATTCCTTTTTCTCTTCTGTAATATGATATTGCTTTTTCCAATACGCTGAAATAAGGCAGCCTCGTAAAAATATCTATCCAAAACAACGTAGCAAAGGAAACAAAGTAGGCTGCTGCCGGGCTGTAGAACTTGTAATTTCGACTCATTCCACCAAATTAAGCCTTCACACTACCAAAGCCTTGCAGATAGCTGTGTAAAAACCGCAGTCTTTCAACCGTATTTTTGCTTTCTATTTACCACCAGTTGCAAACTGGCGGTAGCGAGGGAAATTTAGTGTGGTAAAACCCGTACAAGCGTTATAAAATTGTTAAATTGCTTTTACAGGTTATGCGCGGAATTATAAACTTAATATGGATTTAAATATAGGTAATATATGAATCTATTTGCTACCGTTCTCACTATCATTGTTGCAATCTTATTAATAGGATACTTATAATTCCCCCGAAAGAATTTGAGCTCTGGATGCTGCATCAGAAGTGGTCAGATCTTCTGAAAACATTTAACTAATCGGCTTAGTTTAATCAAAAGCCAGCGTTATAGAAAAAAAATAAACTACCAAACGCGACTTCGGTGGAACGGACAATACATCAGAAAAAAATACATAGAGACATCTCTCTAATTGTTCTTTTGGGAGTGATGCTTGGTCTTATTTATTCTGCGTTCTCAGACGGCTTTGGGGCTTTATATCCGCATGTAAATACTTTTATCATAGGTATTTTGGTAGGAGCGCTTATCTCCTACCTCGAGTTTTACGTATTTCCCGAGAAAGGCCGAAGATTAAAATTCATGTCGTTGTTACTAATTCGTACCGTTCTGTATATTGGTTCCATTTCGCTAATCGTATTTTTTGTGTTGCTGATTTCACGAATGATCAGGCTAGATATGGGCTTTTCACAAGTATTGGACAGTGAAGATTTTAAACGCTACATTTTTAAAGAAGATTTTAAGGTGGCAATTATTTACACAGTGGCATTTGCGTTTATAATCAATTTTAGCATACTTATGATTCGTAAATTGGGGAAAGACGTTATGTGGGGCATTGTTACTGGGAAGTACTACCAGCCTTCCGAGATAGAGCGCATTTTCATGTTCTTAAGTGTTCGCTATTCTGATCAAATTGTGAAAAAAATCGGGCGCCTCCACTTTCATAAATTCCTTACGGATTTCTTTTATGACATTACCATACCAATTTTAGAACATAGGGGAACTATTTATGAATACGTAGATGACTTGGTCGTCGTCTCGTGGAAACCTCCAGACGGCTTACAGAATGCCAACTGTATCCGAACATTTTATACTGCCGAACAAAAGCTTAAGGAAAGCAGTGAACGTTACTACACCAACTATGGATTTGTCCCAAAATTAATCGCAGGCTATCATATTGGAAAAGTGGTTCGCGGTGAGCTGGGTGAAATAAAGGGATCCATTGTATTTTTTGGGGATGTGATGAACACCACCTCACGGATAAAAGAGCAATGTGAAGTTTTGGAAAAAGACCTCTTGATTTCTGCCGAACTCAACCATCGTCTCACGCTGCCTAAAATTTATCGTTCGGGCAGTTGCGGCGAAATCAGTTTAAAAGGAAAGCAAAAGGACTTGGAATTGTTCTATATAAAAAAAGAAACCATTGCTGACTTGGAATCGATATGAAATTTACAAAAGATAATGAAAGGCGGCGACATAGCATTATTTATGTGACGTTAGCCGGATTGTTATTGGGGTTGCTATATCCCATGATTGCGAGTGGATTTGTTAGCCCCATCGCCTATTTGAACGGGGTCTCCATTGGTTTGATCGGCGGCTTTCTGGTTGCCTTAATCGAAAATTATGCCCTTAAACCCAAGAGTAGAAAGTTTTCCTTTCTAATTACTGTAATCACAAAATCTTCGGTATATACCTTGCTATTTATTATTCTGATCGTTCTACTGATTAATTTCAATGAAAGTTGGTATTATAATATGAGTATCGTCGAGAATTTCTATTCCCAAAGATTTCAGACATTTTTGTATGAGGGCAATTTTAGGGTTATTGTATTGTATTCCCTATTTTCGGTTATGGTCATCATTTTTACCCGTGAGATGAGTAGGAAAATGGGACAGGGTGTATTTGTGAATTTCCTGACCGGAAAATACCATTCGCCTCGTGAGGAAGAACGGATATTTATGTTTTTAGATCAGAAGTCCTCTACCCTCTTGGCCGAAAAAATGGGTTCACTAGCGTATTACAAGTTTTTGAAGGAATTTTATTTTGACGTAACTAAATGTATTGTAGCCACTTACGGTGAAATATATAGATATGTGGGTGATCAAGTAGTGATCAGTTGGTCCATTAAAAATGGACTGAAAAATGCCAACTGTATTCGCTGCTTTTATTATATAAAAAATGAAACTGAAAACCAGCATGAAAAATATCTACAAAAATATCATAAAGTGCCCAAATTTAGGGCGAGCATACATATGGGCAAGGTTATTCAAGGAGAAGTAGGCAATATAAAAAGCCAGATTGTATTTCACGGCGAAGCCCTCTACGAAATGCCCTTTATAGAGAAAGAATGCCGAAAATTAGGATTCGATATTTTGGTATCGGAACCTTTGATGAAACGAATCAACTTGCCCGTAATATATCAAAAGCAACAAGTTGGCAGTATTCCAATAAAAGGGGAGGATAAATGCATAGAACTATTTACCGTTAAAGAAACATTGCTACAACCTCTATAAAAAGAGACCCGACAAATAATACTTTCATAAAGCCCTTTAATCGTTTAAAAGAAACTACTAATGATAGATAAAACAGGCTTGTCCTAGTTTTTTGGGTAATTATACTTTGCGTGAAGACAAAGAAGCGATATGATAGGAATTAAGAGAAGATGTGATTTGGAATTGGGATGAATCAGGTGAACTTAGAGTGAGACTATTTAGCGATGATGTTTTTGCGGAAGAAGGCCGAGAGGACATCAAGGAATTCTTTAAAACTTGGTTAATCACTTTGGTCAATGTTTTGAGGCCGAGAATGAAGAAAATAACGTTCTGAATGGAAAATTAAAAGCCCATAACATCGTATCCTAACGCATAGAACGCACTACATACTAATTGTTGGCATTTAAGAGGCAGGAATTCTAAGCCAGTTTAATACCTGCTTTTCCTTAAATTTGAAATATGGAAATAATAGAAAATCACTTAGTTAGGTCTTAAAAAGCTTTGTGATATCCACAATGTGGATAAAATGTATCTTTTTGGTTCAGCTCTTCGGCCCGAATTTTCGGCAAATAGCGATATTGACTTCCTGGTAAAGTTCAAACCAATTGATTTAGCCCATTATTTCGAGAACTATATGAACTTCAAAGAAAATTTAAAAAACCTTCTAGGACGAGAAATCGACCTTTTGGAAGAACAGACTTTAAAAAATCCTATTCTCATAAAGTCAATAAATGAATCCAAAGAATTGATTTATGGATGACAGAGTTTTGAAATGGCTCTTCGACATAAAATTTTCCAACGATGAAATCGAAGGTTATTTTGTAGGCAGTAAGATGGACTTTTTTCAATATTGTGAAAACCCAATGTTAAAAAGAGCGGTCGAGCGGAATTTAGAGATTATCGGAGAGGCAATGAACAGGGTTTTAACCCGAGATGCTGAGTTTGGGGAAAAGATTACAGGTTCAAAAGCAATTGTCGGACTAAGAAATCAGATTATACACCCCCGCTACCGCCAGTTTACAACTGGTGGTCTTTAGCTCATCCTAAAAAGCCAACATCATCAATTTCCAAAACGGTCCTATCCTGCTGAAAATTACATGCGTTGCTGTATTTCCAATCGACCGGCTCAGTAACAAATCCCGCTTCCGACGGATGGTTATGAATAACGGTTATTTTCAGCTTTAGCCTGATCTCTACCAAAGCTTTCAGATATTTGAATAAAAAACTTCAATCTTTAAAACGTAGTTTTGTTTTTTTTAACACCAGACGCAGTCTGGTAGGAGCGGGGGAAATGGGCAAAGATTTCATGAACCCCCTACCAATTATTCAGATGTTAAGGCCAATTATTAAAATAACCAAAATGTGTAAATCAATCCTATTGCTATTGGTAATTACAATTCTGATGAGTTGCGGGAATTCTGATAAAGAAAAGGTCAGCTTCAGGGATCTCAATCACAACAATAAATTGGATGTGTACGAGGATGTCAGTCAACCCGTTGACGCCAGGATTGAGGATCTCCTCAGTCAGATGAATGTGGAGGAGAAGGCTGGTATTTTGTTTAATGCTATCTCGGCAGCCGAGTTTGGAAAAGAAACGAAAAGAGCAGATTCACTGATCACGCGGTTATATATTAATCATATGGATATGCCAGGCATGCCTACGGCAAAAGCTACGCTGGATCACAATAACAAGCTTCAAAAGCTGGCAGAAACCACGCGGCTCGGCATTCCCATTACCTTTTACTCGGATCCAAGGCACAGTGTGACAGGCAACGAATCGGCAGGAGAAAATCGTTATCATTCCAGGTGGCCTTCAGAATTGGGTTTCGGGGCCATCGGGGATGCTGATCTGGTTCGGGAATTCGCAGACATTTCCCGGCAGGAGTATCTGGCATTAGGTATTCGACTGGCCTTACACCCACAGGCCGATCTGGCCACTGAGCCACGATGGTACAGAACCTATACCACTTTTGGAGAGGATGCCGATTTAAGCGCTAAACTGACCAAAGCCTATGTTCTGGGCTTTCAGGGCGACACCCTGGGAAATCAAAGTATCCTGTGCCAGACGAAGCATTTCCCCGGCGGTGGCCCTCAAAAGGATGGGATGGATTCCCATTTCGCGACGGGTAAGGAACAGGTCTATCCGGGAGGCTTTTTCGACTATCATCTCAAGCCTTTTACTGAAGGAGCCCTCCCGGCCAACACCGCGCAACTGATGCTGTACTACGGGCAGCCAATAGGGGTAACGGAAGAAGAAGTCGGATTTGCCTATAACAAGGAAATTGTTACCGGTTTGTTAAGAGATTCTCTGGGTTTTAAAGGGGTCGTGTGTACGGACTGGGCACTGATTTTTGACAATCCCGCCAAACCGGCATCGGCGTGGGGCGTGGAAGATCTATCCCCCAAAGAGCGTGTTAAAAAAATTCTGGATGCAGGGGTTGATATGTTCGGAGGAGAATCCTGTGCGGATATCATAGTGGAATTGGTAGCAGAAGGCGGCGTTAAGGAAGACAGACTGGATACATCCGTACGCAGGGTCCTCAGGGATAAATTTATCACCGGGCTTTTTGATGATCCTTATTTGAAGGAAGAACATTTAAAAGTATTCGGGAATGAAGCTTTCATAGAGAAAGGATTGGAAGCCCAACGAAGATCGCTGGTGCTGTTAAAGAATGAGGAGCATATTTTACCCCTCGGCAAGAACAGGAAGGTGTATCTGGAAGGAATCAGTCCACAGGCTTTGGAAGGATATGCCACAGTGGTGGCCAGGCCGGAGGATGCAGACGTAATCCTTTTAAAATTTAATACCCCCTATACACCTGTGACAGAAACAAAATTCTTTCTGGAACGCATTTTCCAGCAGGGACGACTGGATTTTCCCAAAGCGGAGCGGGAGAAAATGCTGGCATTGATCAAAACCAAACCCACCATTTCCATCCTGACTATGAACCGACCGGCGGTAATTCCTGAAATTACTGAAGCAAGCAAGGGGCTGATAGTGGATTTTGATTGTCAGGATGAGATTTTGGCAGAACTGATTTTTGGAAAATTTAAGCCTTCAGGGAAATTGCCAATTGAAATTCCTTCAAGCATTGACGCTGTCGAAGCTCAATTTGAAGATGTACCGTATGATTCCAAAAATCCATTGTATCCATTTGGATTTGGCCTGGAATATACAAAGAACATAAACTGACCTTCTTAGTAACAAAATAAGCCGCACTGGGAGCCGTTGCGATCTATTTAGCAGACTTCGGGCGTTGGCCACGAACTACGGTGTGACATCCATTTTGTGTACAAATCAGGAAGTTGCGGGGGCGGGGGAAATCAAATTGCTTTTATGATAACTGCCAGGAGGAAGCAAGAATTTCCCTTATTTTTCTCGCTTTACTTCAAAATGTTTTGGGACTTTTTTTAGCAGACCGGATCCTAAATCCGAGGAATCAAAAATTCTTACAAAACCTGACACCTGTCACCTACCGCACAAATCTCAAATCTCCTTCAATCCTGGGGTGTCTGTCGGCTGGGAGCAAGGGTCACACTGGGCTGCCGAAAATCTTTTGAAATGTCGGCACCATACACCTTTTTCACGATCTCATACACATCCGGGATAACCTTTTTTGCGAGTTGTGAATTGCTGTTCAGCAGCACACAAATCCCTAGATCGGCTTCCGGATACATCGCGATTTCATTTCTGTAGTCATTGACGCTGCCCCCATGATGCCAGATGGTTTTTTCTTTCGGATTGTCATCTTCTGTGAATTTATGGATCCGCCAACCAAAGCCATAAAACGAGGACACATGTCCGGCCCAACGCTGATAGTATTTGTGTTGCCCCGTAATTCGAATCCTGGGCTGAAAGGCTTCTTCAATGGTCGCCCTGTCCATTAATTCCGGATTGTGACCCAGTACAAAACGCATCCACTTGCCCATATCCAGAGCGCTGGCATTGATGCCCCCGGCAACAATAGCGTTTGAATAACTGTTTTTAAGGGGAATGCTTCGCCATCCGTTGCTGCCTTTTGAGTGCGGGAGCGCTATATTCTCCATATGGCTTAAGATCTCATAATCCACCGTCGCCGTCGACATTCCCAAAGGCTTGAAAAATCTGTTTTCAAGCAAGACAGGCATTTCCTGCCCTGTAACGGTCTGCATTACTTCCCCACAAAGGGCAAACATGGCATTCTGATAACTGTAAAGCTCTCCCGGCAGACTGATGGGCACCACTTCCTGAAAGCGTTCCGCAATGTCTTTGACCGGTATTCCAGCCTCTATAAGATTGGTGTAACTGTGATACGGCACGCCCGAAGTATGAGACATGATCGTCGCCAGGGTGATCTTATCCGTATTTTGTATATCTCCCAACTGAAAATGGGGGAAATATTGATTCACCCTGTCTTCCCAACGCAGTTTGCCATCATGCTTCAGACCAGCAGCCAGTATCCCGGCAAATCCTTTGGATAGGGAACCCAGCCGGAATACGGTTGTTCCTTCAACCAGTGCCGTCGAATTATGGCTCCTTCTACCGTATCCTTCGGCCAATACTATGGAATCGCCCTTGACGATAGTTACCCCTGCCCCGACAATATCCCCAGCTGTAATGGCCGTGTCAAAATAGGTAGTTAGAGCCTTCTGTAATTCCTGTTGATGCATCCTGTATTGCCTCAGGGCCTCAGGATCCACCTTCGGTTCATTTTGTGTTTCAGATGTTATGGCACGATCAGAACCTGAGGGAGTGGCAGGATGATAAACACTTGAAGTGATAACGAAAAGCAGGAAAATGACGAGTGAGCATCCTGCTAGTGTTTTTAATCGCCGCATAGGTTCCTGATGGATTTAAATTAGGAGTAAAGGCTTAGGGCATGAATATAAGATGTAAAATAGAGATAACGAAGAAGTGTGCTGTTTTATTAGGTTTTTTTTCAATTATTTCTATAAGAAGATACAGGTCAAGCTAAAATGATCAATTTCTCAAAGCCATCCGTATTGCCTGTCTCAACATGATATGATCCCCACTCTCCGTTTCCTCCTGAATATCACCTCCATAACTTCCAAAGTTAATATCAAAAAGGTACATTCCAGGTAGCTGAGGGGTGCTTCAGGAATGGTTCTTAATCGTGAAATTATTGGTCAGACAGAGCAGGAAAATGGTTTCAAACACAAGGGCGAAAGGAATCACTGAAATATTCTTAAAAAATAGAAGCAGGGTCCATTCCGAGGAAGCTTCCACCAGAATCCCCCCGCTTTTCAGTGTAAGATAGAGGCATGTGTGATAGGCCAGCTGATCGATCAGGAAGTTGATCCCGCCCGCAATGGCCGGAAAACCTATAAAACTGAATACTATTTGTACCCATTGGGCTTTGAATTTTATCATGCCCATCCTCCTTCTCATTCTCCAGTTACTTTTGCCTGAGACCAAGTTCCAGATTTGATAAGACCCTTTTTTGACATTTACTATCCCAAGAACAAAAAGGCATATGGCTATTCTGGAGGATGCTATCACAACCTCCAGGAACACATTTGTTTAAGGAGTAATTTCACCAAAACCGCAGAGTTGTATCACCCGTCCAAAGGCGGCGATCAAACCTAATGCCAGTAAAATCGCATAATGCTTTTTCAGGAAAATGAGGGAGATGAAAAGCAGATCCATCCGTTTACGAAGGGTGTAAAATTTTTTCATGAAGTTACGGGCTTTTCACTAACAGAATTATATTGACCATGTAGCTGCCTGACGTGGAATGAGGTACCATTCTTGTGTTTCAAAGGATGATTACTTTATCCTCCCCGGCCAGGCCTTGAGAACGATTTTGGTAAAATCGACCCAACCTCAGTTCATCATTCGTTGCCATGCATGCGAAGGGGTATATAAAAGAAGTTCCGGCCCTAATTCTTTGAAGGTTTCAAGGCGGCACACTACCTTATATACTATTTTTTATTGACGAATAGGTCAGGGCGGATGAACCCTTCGATTTCTTCTATCCTGAGAAGGCTTTCAAAGAGTGTTGTTCTTACCTTTTTACCATCTTCTCCCAAAAGTTGTCGGTTCGCTTTCATTTTTACGGCAAAGTCTTCTTTATCTTTTGCGGCAATTGAAAGAAGGTAATATGCCGCTTCGGTGCCAAAGCCGCTGCTATAGATCCTGTAGTGCAACCCGGATGCCTTTTGGGACATTAGATTTTTAAATGCTACCAGGTTCTGTTTTACCGTTTCGCCGTTGGAGGGCGTATAATAGAACTTGTACTGTTCTCTGTAATTCTCCCCTTCCGGGGTCAGAGTCATCCCTTGCGGCATATATGACAAGGCTTCCTCCAGAACAATGATATAATCCCTTTCTACATCATAACATTTGTCCATGCGACCAATGAAATCCTTCATTTTATCCTGTCCTACTTTTTCGGCCAAATGCACGAGAGGATGTGCCCGGTCCAGATCTGCCATTCCCTGGATCGGAGCAATGAAGAGATAATGATAATTGTCACTCTGCATCACCAGCAGGTTCAGATTCTCAATGGGAAATTTTACAAGCATCTCATTTAATTCCTGGTGAAGAGATTCATAGTTGGCTGCCATGGATGGCTTTACCAGATCTTCATGAACCCGGTACATTTTCTGGGCGGATGCACAATGGATCACCGCAAGAAGCAGTGCAAAGACGGAAGTTTTAAATTTTTTCACAATGTAGTTGGTTTTATGGTTGATGATTTATTCTCTTCAAATGATAGGCGAAACACCTGCGAACAGGCATGGGTCAATTACAAAGTCCGGGACGATATTGAAAAAAGTCAGGATATCTGATGGCTGATACCGGGGGCTTGTGCTTTTAAATTACTAGCTTCCAGGGCTTAAGTAGATTAAATATAGGTATTATATCATTTAAGTTGACAAAAAAAGCAGGGATAATAATGTTTCACCCATTCAGATTCTGGAATCTTGTGTGAGAAGCGGACTATGCTGGTATTTTTTGGATGAATCAGCCCGCACGGGAGGGAGTCAAAGTACCGCACTGTTTCCCAAATCTTCCCTACCTTAGTGGCTGGCCCTATAGACATGGAAAAGGAAAAGATCAAAGACGTATTCACCGAGGGGGCTATAACTCCCGATTTTATTTCAAGGGCGATCGCCGCACATCAGGTAAAAACACATATTGGTGCCCACGACATTTTTCTGGGCCAGGTACGTGCGGACACTATAGAAGAAAAGGTGATTACCGCGATTGAGTACACGTCTTACAGGGAGATGGCGAATGTGAAATTTTCCGAGATCCGCGAAGCAGCGATTGAAAAATACAATCTTAGCTGCCTGCATATTCATCATAGTCTGGGTATTGTGAGCGCCGGGGAAATATGTCTTTTTGTCTTCGTTTCCGCCGCTCACCGGAATGCGGTTTTTGAAGGGATGCACTACGTTGTTGAACGCCTGAAGAAAGAAGTTCCGGTTTTTGGGAAGGAGTTGTTTGAGGATGACAGTTATCAATGGAAACAGAATCGCTGAAGATGGTAGATATCACCGAAAAGAAAATAAGTCTGAGAACTGCTGTGGCAGAAGCTATCGTGAGCGTCAGTTTGTCTGAGACCATTCACGCCATTGAAAACAATAAGGTCCCGAAAGGAGATGTCTTTGCGGTAAGCAGGGCGGCAGGAATGCTGGGGGTAAAGAAAACGGCGGAAATGCTCCCTGATTGCCATCCTATCCCCATTGAATTTACCGAGGTTACTTATGAGATCAGCGGGCTCGATATCAGGATACGCATTATTGTGAAATCCAATTATAAAACAGGGGTGGAGGTAGAGGCCATGCATGGAGCCAGCCTTGTTGCGCTCAACATGTATGATATGTTGAAACCGATCGACAAGGGCATTGAAATCCGGCACATCCGGCTCCTGGAAAAAACCGGTGGAAAATCAGATATCCGTCGGGCTACTCAAAATTAATCCCTCCGGACCCAGACCTCGTACAGGGGTTCTCCCTTGCTGTTCTTGCCGCTGTGATGCCAGTCATCTCCCTCTACCTTAAACTGAAAATCAAGGGTGGCTCCCACCCTGGCATTATCGCGTGAGAAATAGTTGATGTTCTCCACATACTTGCCGCTATCCGCGGTATAAGACCCCCCACCGGTACCTGAAAATTCAAAGTTCTCCGTATTGTAGGCGATCCATTGAAAGCGGCCGGCGACAAGGACCTTTAAAGTTTTGCGGGGGTTATCGGCACCACGCCTTCCCTGGCCAGGATCCGGACCACGGGAAGCAAAAAGCCAGTTTCCGTCAAGGGCCTGTTTGGCTTCCGGCGATTTGTCGAAAGTTTCTTCAGCCAGGGTCAGCCTGTCATTTTCCATAGAGTAAAGAAAAGAAAGTTGCCGGAGCTTGTCCTGTTCATAATTGGAATTGAATTCCAACCGAACCACCAATGAATCTGATTGGAGTTCATAAAATCCGCCGACCGTTTTTACAAACTCCGCCGGGGAAGTTTCATATTCGCTCATAACGAAATACCCTTCGCTTATTTTGATTTCCTTAATTTTTGCCATGCCGTCGGCTTCATTCGTATGGAGGTATACCCCATCCGAAAGTTGCGACTGCGGCAGGGCCCTGCCGGGAGCAAGAAAAAACACGACAAGACAGAGATTTACAGTACTAAATTTCATAACCGGAATATATAGTGTATGACAAGATAAACATTTCATCCGTACATGGCAAGAAATGCAGTATTGGTGCAGGGTTGGGAAGAAATTCCACAATGAAATACGTCATGAAGTAAAATTTAAATAAATTGCCATCTAATTAATTATTTTTGTTTTCATTTACACTCTAAATTAAGACAAAGGCATAGCCTCTCTTTGTATTCAAAACCGAATGTTAAATCAAATTTCCACATTGGAAAAATCAGGTTCAGGTAGTCATATCCCTGAAAATGGTGTCTTTCGGAATACCTGTGAAATCCGGCGGAAAGGATTGTCCGTATATCACTCTGAAATCAGCCTGTTAAATAGAAATAGACCCTATTGAATAACTTCTTCGTAAATTGCTACAGCGACCGCTTTATCGCTCAGGGGGCGTTACACGCCATAAACCAAAAAACCGGCCTATTTTAAACACTTTAATTCCATTTAATGAATATAAAATACAGTGATCTTATAGATCAGACTTATTATTTTCCCCAGGAAGAGTTTACTCTGGATAAAGACGAATTGTTGTTTCACAATATCCCCCTTGGAAGATTAATTGAGAAATATGGAAGTCCCTTAAAGTTCACTTACCTGCCTCGAATATCGCAGAACATTGGAAGGGCTAAGAAATGGTTTTCCAAGGCGATGAAGAAACACGATTATAAGGGGAAATATTATTATAGCTACTGTACTAAAAGCTCTCATTTTCATTATGTGCTTCAGGAGGCTTTAAAAAATGATATTCACATTGAAACCTCGTCGGCTTTTGATATCAATATTGTGGAACGGATGATAGCGGAAAAGAAAATAAAGTCCTCTACTTATGTGCTGTGCAATGGCTTTAAGCGGGATGCCTATATAGATAACATAGCACGCCTCATTAATAAGGGTCACCGCAATTGCATACCGATTATTGACAACTACGAGGAGATTGATCTGCTTTCTGAAGCCATCGAAGACAACTATAAAATCGGCATCAGGATTGCGTCTGAAGAGGAACCTAAGTTTGAATTCTATACCTCCAGGCTGGGCATCGGATACCGGAATATTGTCCCTTTCTACGAAAGCCAGATCAAAGACAATGATAAGATCGAGCTTAAGATGCTTCACTTCTTCATCAACACCGGGATCAGGGACAATGCCTATTACTGGAACGAGCTGGTAAAATGCCTTAAAGTGTATGTGCGCCTAAAGAAAATGTGCCCTACCCTTGACAGCCTGAATATAGGGGGGGGGTTTCCGATAAAAAACTCATTGGCTTTTGAATATGACTACCAGTATATGATTGACGAGATTGTCAACCAGATCAATATTTCCTGTGTGGAGGCCGATATTCCGGTACCGCATATCTTTACGGAATTCGGGAGTTTTACCGTAGGCGAAAGCGGCGGAGCCATTTACGAAGTGCTCTACCAGAAATTGCAGAATGACAGGGAGAAGTGGAATATGATCGATTCATCATTCATCACCACCCTCCCGGATTCATGGGCGATCAATAAGCGATTTATCATGCTCCCGATCAACCGCTGGCATGATGAATATGAAAGAGTGCTCCTTGGAGGCCTGACCTGTGACAGTGATGATTACTATAACAGCCAGCAGGATATGAATGCCATTTATCTTCCTAAATACCGCAGGGATAAACCATTGTATATCGGCTTTTTTAATACCGGGGCCTATCAGGAGACCTTGGGAGGATTTGGTGGCTTGCAGCACTGCCTGATCCCCCATCCCAAACATGTTCTTATTGATAAGGACAAGGACGGAAACATCCGGACTGAACTTTTTAGTGAACAACAGAAGGCGCAAGACCTTCTGCAAATTTTAGGATATGGAAACAACGAAGAATTACGCCGGGATCCCGGACAAATTCGCACAATTGGAGAAAGCCAAGATAGTTTTGATCCCTGTACCCTTTGAGGGTACCGGCGGGTGGATCAATGGCGCTGACAAAGGACCTGAAGCTTTTTTAAAGGCTTCGGAAAACATGGAATTATTTGATATAGAAACCAATACCCAGGTTTACGAACAAGGGGTATATCTGGCCGAGGCTATTCGGGAGAAGACTGCAGATGCTGTTGTAAAAGAAGTACACAAGATTAGCAAGGAATACATTAAAAGGAATAAATTTGTAGCCCTTATCGGGGGCGAACATACGCTCTCCATTGGAAGCATCCGTGCCTTTAATGAATGTTTTGACAACTTGTCGGTACTGCATCTGGATGCTCATGCCAACCTCCGACAGTCGGTCAATGGCAATGCACTCAATCATGCCTGTGCACTTCATGAGGCAAGCCAGACAACCAACCTGATCCAGGTGGGCATCCGGAGTATGGATGCCATTGAAATGACCTTTACGGATGCGGATAAGATCTTTTTTGCCCACGATATGGTGAATGATGAATTCTGGACAGACAAGGTCCTGGATTTGCTCACAAGCAATGTCTTTATAAGCCTGGACGTAAGTGCCCTTGACCTTTCCATCATGCCGTCGGCGGTTACTCCGGAACCAGGAGGCTTGTTTTGGTATGAAACCCTCGATTTTCTGAAACAGGTTTTTGAGGAAAAGAATGTGGTTGGTTTTGATTTAACCGGGCTTTGCCCGGATCCCCATCAAAAATCAGCCGATGTGGTTGCTGCCCGGATGTTTTATAAAATGCTCAGTTACAAATTTGCGGGAGAGATGGTGGATGATGATTATGATAACACGTATGACAAAGAATATAAATCCGGAAGCGGTATTACCGGGAAATTTGAGGACGATGACTAAAGGACCTATTTCCAATTTTATAGAAAAATATTACCTCCACTTTAACGCCGCAGCCCTTGTTGATGCCGCGAAAGGCTATGAACAGCAACTGGAAAACGGGTCACGGATGCTGGTCTCCCTTGCCGGTGCCATGAGTACGGCCGAGTTGGGGAAGATCTTTGCTGAAGTGATCCGCCATGAGAAAGTTCATATCATATCCTGTACCGGGGCCAACCTGGAAGAGGACATCATGAACCTGGTGGCACATTCCCATTACAAGCGTGTCCCCAACTACAGGGATTTGACCCCGCAGGATGAATGGGATCTTCTGGAGAAGGGACTGAATCGGGTTACGGATACCTGCATTCCTGAGGAAGAAGCGTTCAGAAGGCTTCAAAAGCATATTTATAACATCTGGAAGGAGGCAGAAGAGAAGGGAGAGCGATATTTTCCCCATGAATTCATGTATAAGATGCTCCTGTCCGGGGTACTCGAAGATGATTATGAAATTGACCTTAAGGATTCCTGGATGTATGCGGCCGCGGCTAAGAACCTGCCCATCATCTGCCCGGGGTGGGAGGACAGCACCATGGGGAATATCTTTGCCTCATACGTCCTGAAAGGGGAACTTAAGGCGAGTACCATGAAATCCGGAATTGAATACATGACCTTTCTGGCTGAATGGTATACAGCGAAATCGGAGAAAGGGATTGGGTTTTTTCAGATAGGCGGAGGAATAGCCGGAGATTTCCCGATTTGCGTAGTTCCGATGCTCTATCAGGATATGGAACGTACGGATACCCCTTTCTGGAGTTATTTTTGTCAGATCAGTGACAGTACGACCAGTTATGGTTCCTATTCCGGAGCAGTGCCCAACGAAAAGATCACCTGGGGAAAACTTGGAATTGATACCCCTAAGTTTATTATTGAAAGTGATGCCACTATTGTTGCGCCATTAATTTTTGCTTACCTTTTAGACATGTAATTATGGACAATTTGCGAAGAGTCATAGTAGATTTTAAGAAACTGACCCCGGAGGTGCTCAAGCTGTTGGTGGAAAAGTATCCCGATGGTTATGATCAGGATCACATCATTACATTTAAAAACCTTCACGGGGAGCGCGTGGAAGCAGTGGAGGTAACCACGGAGGATACCAAATACCTTGTTAAGATCAGTGCCAAACTTGTGAAGACCATGGAGAATTATGACGAGGATGACTATGAGGATTTTGCAGATGATGATCCGGAAGCGGTGGTTGATCCCGATGCCATGCCTGAGGCGGAAGAAGAGCAGGAAGAGGATTAATCCTGTATAATAATTTTATATAAAAGAATGATGCCATCCCGATTTCACATGTCCCTTCCCTGCACGAGTGTCCTTAAGACCAAAGAATTTTATACAGAGGTTATCGGCGCCAGAATCGGCAGGAATTCTTCAAGATGGATCGATGTGGATTTGTTTGGCAACCAGATCACTTTTACCAGGTGCGGGGAATTTAAGTTTGATTTTAAATCTTATAAGTTCGAGGAAACCGTCCTGCCTGCTTTCCATTTCGGGGTCATTATTGACCGTTCAACATGGGATTCACTCTACAACCGCCTGAATGAATCCGAATATGACATGACCAGAGAAGCCACTTTCCTGAAAGACAAAAAAGGGG
Source organism: Muriicola sp. (assembly GCA_041744575.1). Lineage (GTDB taxonomy): Bacteria > Bacteroidota > Bacteroidia > Flavobacteriales > Flavobacteriaceae > JTS-RE37. The sequence goes on along the minus strand of JBGTKP010000044.1, from coordinate 19,869 downwards.
AACACACTTCTTTTTTTATTCGCGACCCGAACGGCCACACTTTGGAATTTAAAACTTTTAAAATCCCGAAGGACATTTTTTCCTAACTGGTCCTGATGTTCTGCAACATCTCATCTGTCGTGGCAGAAAGATCATATTCGTGCTTCCAGCCCCAATCATTTCTGGCTTCCGTGTCATCAATACTTTCAGGCCAGGTATCCGCTATGGATTGCCTGAAATCGGGGATACAGTCCAGCTGGAACTCCGGCAGGCGCTCCCTGATGCTGGCCGCAATTTCCAGAGGACTGAAACTCATAGCAGCAAGATTATAGGACGACCTGATCTTAATCTGGTTCGGCTCGCATTGCATGACCCGGATAGTCGCGCGGATGGCATCTTCCATAAACATCATGGGCAATTTGGTATCCTCTTTAAGGAAGCAGGTATATTTTCCTTCAGCAAGGGCTTTTTCATAAATTTCCACGGCATAGTCTGTGGTGCCCCCTCCGGGAAGTGTTTTCCAACTGATGAGACCCGGGTAGCGCACACTCCGAACATCCACCCCGAATTTATGGTAGTAGTAAGAACACCACCGCTCTCCGGATTGTTTGCTAATCCCATAGACCGTGCTCGGTTCCATGATCGCATGCTGAGGGGTATGCTGTTTAGGTGTATTTGCCCCGAATACAGCAATACTTGAGGGCCAGAAGACCTTTGCAATTTTTCGTTCTTTGGCCAGGTTGAGCACATTGAAAAGTGAATTCATGTTGAGGGTCCATGCCCGTTCGGGAAATTTTTCCGCGGTGGCACTCAGCATCGCTGCCATTAGATATACTTCTTCAATTTCGTAATGCATGACGACATCCTCAATAGCCTGGTAATTTGTGGCGTCAAGCAATTCGAAGGGTCCGGCTGCCATCAGGTGGTCTGTGCCCTGGCGGATGTCACTGGCTATTACTTTCTGGCTCCCCAGCTTCTCCCGAAGTGCCATCGTGAGTTCAGTGCCAATTTGCCCGCAGGCACCCAGAATGAGAATGGTTTTCTGCATGCAATCCTCCTTATTTGAATTCGGTCACAAAGATAGCCTTTATTAAAATTTGTACCTTCGTCCTATGCGTAAAATAGTCCTCGCCGCCGCTGCCGTCCTATTTTTTCTGTCCTGTCAGGAGCAACCTGCAGGGGCCACTGATGAAACTTCGCGGAATGAGAATCTGAGTCTGAGCAGTCTTGAAAAGGTGGTCGAAACAGATCCCAAGGCCATGGAATATCTGAATGCGTGGCCTGAATACAGGGCCCTTGAGTCTGAAATAGAAAGGGTTTATGAGTCAGAGAACAAGGAAGACCTGATTCTTGTGGTTGAGGAATTGATACAGAAACAAAATGCCCTGGAGGCGTCCGTTTACCCTGAACCGTTTGACGTCCCTCAAATAAGGAGCCGCCAGAAGGTTTTTAAAACGTACCTGCTTAAATTAAAAGCTGCGCTGGATGACCGGTCGGAGGCGCTTACCCCGGCAAAGGAGATGGTGGTCGCCTATAACGCCATGAGAAAGCAGTTTAATGTCATTGTAAACAATACCCTCGACACCAATCTTATCCTGGAAGATTAAGGTATTCATTTTACATGGTTGTTGGCAACTATTTAAATTCAACCTTTTTACAAGTTCGGATTCTTATTAAAAATACTTAAAATAATGTGGCAGAAATTAATGGCAATTCTGATAATTTTCGGATTATTCAATAGCTGTAATGATGATGATGGAGAAGATAAGTGCATTTCTACTGGAATCGGATATGTTACCTCTGTAAACTCCCCAACGTCCGGAATGGTTAACGAAACGATTGATATTGACCTGGATTTTATAGTAATTGATGGATGTGGCGAGTTTGGAGAATTTATTGAAAATCAGGAAAATAATGTTCTAAATATCACAATAGAAGCCAAATATGAAGGTTGTATCTGTACCCAGGACATTCCAGCTCGAAAAATTAACTATCAGTTTTTCCCTGAAAGTGCTGGTGATTATGAGCTAAACTTCAGGTCAAGTCCTACTGAATTTATTACTGTCAATCTGAGCATAAACTAAAAAACAGTTGCAATACAACCTATAACAATACGGGCTTAGTGTTTGATCGCTGGGGTTGCATATTTTTATGAAGCCTGCCTGCCGGCAGGCAGGTCCGCAAAATCTTATGGATTTTGCCTTTTAGCGCGACAAAGAAATAAATAAAACAATAAGATTTCGCTATGTGCAAGGCGAAAAGCAAACGCCAGTTTGCTCCCGAACTGTTCATAGCTCAACCGTCACCGTCACATTGAAGAATACTCGGTAAGGCCTTGGCCCCTCCCTGCCAATTCGGAGGGGGATCGTAATAGTCACTTGGATAAATGACATCCTGCCAGGGTGCTCAGAGAAATGAATTACCGAGACATCCCGGGCAAACTACTTGTTTTTCGTTTCATCGGATTCGGCAGGCTGTGCTTTTCTCGACTCAAGCGCCTGCTTGCTCAGGCTCGCCAGGTTAAAACTGGGATCCATCTTCAGAGCGGCATCAATATCCGCAATCGCAGCATCAATTTTGGTCTTGTCCATATTGTATTGAACAAGGCCTTTCAGGTGCAGAAAGGCCGCCTTTAAAGAAACTTCATAAGGCTGCTGTCTTTCATAGAAAGCATATTTCATATCATCCTTGGCATTTTCAACGCCATATGCTATATCCTTGGCCGCACCTACATTATCTCCTGTCTGTATTTTCAGGTCAGCAAGTTCATAAGCCAGATAGGCACTGGGCTTCCTGCCATTTAGAATTTCAAATTGTTCCAGGGCCCGTTTGGGCTGGTTCAATGCCTTCAATGAAACGGCCTTTACCTGAACCGCAAGGTCAGAATCATCCTCATTCTTCTCGATACCAATGGTATTCAGCGCCTGCATATGCTGATTGTTATTCGCATAGACATAACCAAGGGTATCCCGGCGTTCCGTGGAAGGAGCAATGATGTTCAAATGGGTCAGGGCATTGACCACTCCGTTGAGATCGCCCTGTAATTTCATTTCCCTGTAAAAGGCTTCGTAATGTTTCTGCAGGTCAGTAGGGGTCTGGGCATTCGTAAGCAGCCCGGTCGTCATGAGTATCAGTGTGATAATACGTTTCATCGTCATATCTTTTAAGTGCGGCAAAATTACTATTTTTTTTGGAACAACCCCCGGCAAATTTAAGTGCCTCCCGGACCGGGGCCTCAGCCGATCTCATTGGAGTGTTTATTGGGAAGTCCAGGAATAATAGGGAGTGATAGGGTATAAATGTCGTACTGCCGGTAGCAGGGCATAGCGAGCCTGAAATAAGAATAGAGGATAAATTGTGGGGAGAAAGACAGGCCTTCAAAAAAAAGGCCGTCCTTTTTGTCCGGACGGCCTCTTATGATGGTGGTTGTTGTAATCCGATTTCAGACGGACGTCAGTGCAATTTCTGCCTGCGAATAACGGCGAACGAGTCCGGCATAAAATGCAAGGCTTCTGCGGTCGGATTCAAGGCATGATTTTAAAAAATCACAAAGATTCTTAAACAGGAGATTTACATGCAATGTAGGAACATTCATGTTTACCCCTTGTGGATCAAAGCAGGTATCATCCATCACAATTTCCATTTCTATCCTTTTTCGGTGATAGTCTATGGTTACATCCGCTGCATTATAATGCTTTTTTAAAATTACCTCATGCAAGTGTTTAAAATTTCGGTTCATCTTGCTTTTGGCACAACTTCTGGAGATAAGGCTCTCAATATCCGTTAAAACCCTCCCCCTAAAACTTGACTTTTCCATGATATTTCTGGATTTAAGGTTTTAGTAAAGATAGGTCAATTTTATAAAAAGCTGAAAATCAACGATGTAAATTAACCATTTGTCGATATATTTGTTGTGAAAGCTTATGAAGTGGTGGTGAAATCATCGGAAATCGACGTTAAAAAGCAATATTTTTTGTTAAGAATATTCCTACTTTCTATGAATTTGCCATAAATTTCTCCGGATTTTTCGAGATATTCAGGAGGCGAGAGGCCTCTTTTTGCCGCCTCAGCCTGATAGTATACCCTTTTGGCGGGGTGCAGCGGATATACCCCATTAAATACCTCATTCCAATAACCACCTTTGAGAAGAAACAGCACCATCCCGATACAATCATCCAGATGAATGAGGTTCACAGGCGAATTTCCGCCACTAATCCCCCTCCGGCCCGACAAATGTGTAATGGGATGCCGTCCCGGACCTATTAGGCCTCCATAACGGATGATAGAAGTATTCAGCCCCTGCTGCCTGGCGAACATTTCCTCTGCCTCCAATAGTTGTTGCCCGGAAACGGAAGTTGGATTCGTTTCACATTCCTCAGTAACATTACCTGTGAGCGATCCGTACACAGAGGTACTACTTATAAAGATGAGATTGCCGATCCCAGCACTTTGAACGGCCGTTCTAAGATGCCTCAGCTTTGCCACATAATTGCTTTTCGGGTCACTTCTGAGTCCCGGCGGAATATTGACCACCAGGTAATCGAGGGCCTCAAGAAATTTTTCTGACTCCCCCTTTATCCCATCTTCCCGAACTTCAATATAGTAAGGTCGAATTCCTGCACCTCGCAGTGTATCCAGTTTGCAAACAGTAGTTGTGGTGCCGCGAACGGCATAGGCCTCCGATAGCAACTTAAGGGCCAATGGAAATCCCATCCAGCCGCAACCCAGAATACCTATGTTCTTTTTCAAAAGTGAATTGTTCTACGCACCACCACTGCATCATTCAGGACAAATGGCATCGGAATCGCATCGTCCGGTCTTTGCGGGACGGTAAAAAGCGGGTTGTCCAACAGATCATTAGAGGCTTCAAATAAAGTCAGTTTAAGATCTTCTTCCCTGGGCATAACCATGGACAGACGGGTTTCTTTATTGTTGCTGATATAATGTGTCAGCAGTTTTCCACTCCTCCGGGCTTTAAGATAATCCTGGGAGAGACTGATTTGATTAATGCTCACCTCGCTGAAAGCCATTGTCTCTGTAAAAATTTCCAGACGATTCACAGACCGCTTTGGCGTAATCACCAGATCAATCAATCTGTTGGCCCCAATGACCGTATCCCTGCTCTTAAATAATTCCGGGGCAGGGATCTGCTTCAATGGTGCCGGGACTATCTTTGTAAATCTTGTACCGTACTTGCTGGTGAGGGCTGTTTCAGGGACAGGTGCCTGGCTACTTCCTTCAGTTTTCAAATATGGCTCCGTCCAGGCGGAAAGCACATGTTCATAGGTGGCCCAATATGCAAGCTTGGTGTCGGCATCAAGCAGGTAGATCAGACTGGTCGGTTTTGCGCGGTTCGTGGAGAAATCAGCATTGAAATGCGCTGAAACCATACAAATGACAAATAAAAGAAAATTGATATAGCCCCAAGTCGACTTTTTTCTGAAAGGACCGAATAAAGGCAGGAGTAAAATGAATACCATGGTGGTTACCAGGGTAGCTGCAATCATCATTTTCAAGCCCAGGCCAACAGGAAACATCTGGATCAAAGGCGCAAATATCCAAAGGGCCGGCAGGGCAAGGAAGACCATAAGATACCGGTTTGGCTCGGGTTGGTAGAGGTAGATCATCAATGCCGCCAAAAGGCTGTAGACCGGGATCAGAATGAATGCAGCTCCGGGAAGATAGGCGGAGGTGGCGCCACAGACCAGTAACCAAAAGGCGATAGCGGCCACAAGCAGGTGTTGGGTGTTCATCCTCCGGAAACTCTGATACGTCCAGAAACACACCGCGGTTGACAGGGCGGTAAAGCCTGCGATGTAGGCGTGGCCGTTGTAGGTAAAGCCCTGAAGGATATCCTGGTATTGCGGATAAAGCCATTTTAAGAATGGCCAGCTGAAATAACCCAGTAACCCGTTGATCAGCAGGATGGTAAGCAAAGGCAGGAAACTTTTGGCAACTTCAGCCAGGAGAAGCGTCTTTCTTTTAAATCCTGCAATCAAGAGCACAATAAATATGGCAAGGGCCAAGAAATAAAGGGGCCAGATCCAGGTAAAAGGATAGGACACAAGCCGAAAAAATGGCATATTAAAGTATATATCATCCTCGGAACTTTTTAAATCATCCAGACTTACCTCACTGAAATGTTTTAGCAGGGGCATCAGATAGCTCCCCTGGTGGGCCAGGGTAGGACGGTCAAGACGTTCATAATTATCCTTTACCGTGTGATAGTCAAAATGGTCATCGATAAAAGCAAAATTGAACCCTTCAATGTCCGCATCTTCCCTGAAAACAGTGAGATCGGTGTCGTTGGGCAGCATTTTATAAATACTGTATGCCAGGGAATTCGCAACAGGATACTTCAGGTTGGCAGCTGTAAATTCCCTTATGAGACGGGCATTTCCCTGATTCGTTTCGATAAGCATGTACCCCGGGCCTCCGCTTCCCCTGGCTTCAAAATTCAGTGCCAGTCCGACTTCCTTCGCCCACGGGTGTTGATTGACAAATAAATCGGCACCATTTAATCCCAGTTCCTCCGCGTCTGTCAGCAGGATGATGATATCATTCACAGGGGTTTTGCCTGCCGAAAGAAAGGCGCGTATCCCTTCCAGGATGGTGGCCACCCCGCTTCCTGCGTCACTGGCCCCCAGAGAAGAATGCGGACTGCTGTCATAGTGGGACAGCAGCAGCAACGCTTTCCCGTTGCCCGTCCCCTCTATCCTTGCAAGGATGTTTATGGCCTCGCTGTAATTGGCCCAGTCCCCAGCCGTATACCCTTGCTGAAGCTGTGTTTCCAGCCCCAATTTTTCAAGTTCCCCGACAATGTATTCGCGTACCGCCTTATGTCCGTCAAAGCCAACGCCATGGGGCGTCTCGGAAATTTTTTTTACATGAGTTAAGGCCCTGTCAGTGGAAAATACATTGTCCGCCACTGGTTCTCCCCGAATGTATCCCGGCATCAGGCTTTTAAATACCCAGTATATGGCCAGCAATAATAGGATTACAGATAGGATGTCTGTCGATTTTTTCATAGGAAGGGGTTCGCGGATAAATGTATAAAATTCTAAGGGTATGGAACATTTAATCGATTTTATTTAAGAAATTGGCAAAATTTCCTTAAATTTATTAACAACCTAACGCGCAACTGTATGGGAATTAAGAGTTTTCAGGGACGCAGGGTGAAGGTGGATCATAAAAAGGAGTACAATGCGCCCATTCTGGTAGCAGACTACATGACCCGTAAATTGACAACGTTCAGCCCTGACCAATCCATCCTTGAAGTGATGGAATCCTTTGCAAAAAATCATATCTCGGGAGGACCGGTATTGGATGATAATGGTTTCCTTGTGGGAATTATATCAGAAGCCGATTGCATGAAGCAAATCTCGGAAAGCCGTTATTTTAACCAACCAATTCTGGATAAAAGCGTAGAAAGATTCATGACCAAGGAAGTTGAGACCATCCCTCATGATATGAGCATTTTTGATGCTGCCTGCGTTTTTGACAAACATAACAGGAGGAGGCTTCCTGTGATGGAAAACGGCATCCTTGTCGGACAGATCAGCAGAAAGGATATCGTCATCGCTGCACTTAAATTGTCTGGTCACAACTGGAAATAATCCCTTAGATAGTTTCCTGAAGCGCTATGGACCAAGCATCTGTCGTGCTTGATTTATTCCCGTTTTACAATCATAAAATAATCATTTTCCAGCGGGAGGTAGCCAAGGTCATATACAAAAAAGTAGGTCGTTCCTTTTTTGGTGGTGTACAGACTGGTAATGTGATCAAAGTCGAATCCTTTGTCCAGTAACCTTGTCTTGGTGGTTCTCGTTTTGCCATCCCGTAATTCAAATTCATCGAGAATGCGGTAATTCCTCCGAAGCCGGTTGTTGATATTCCTGACCAGATTTTTACTATCCTTATTCAGCTGGTTGTTGTAGGCATTCCGGCAGTAGTCCGAGCAGAATTTCTTATCGATCCGTCCCTTTATTGCGGTTCCACATTCCAAACAATTGCGTTCCTTCAAATCACTGCCTTTTATAGTTAAAAGTCACTTCTCCCTCACTGCCATTCTCCCCTATGACCACATAGACATTCATTTCGGTATCCGATACCCTTTCAAAGGTAAGGTCTTCAAAATAGGCATGATTCTCCTCTAATTTCACCAACCTGAAATCGATTGTTTCGTCCTTTTCCTCCCAGCCGCCGAGGTCGGCGTCAAAATGTTTCAGTTGTAGGGTCAGGCTTTCACCCACTTGCATGATATGGCCAAACTCATAGAATTTCACCTTGTCATTTTCTGTCAATTTAAAGACAAACATCATCGAATCGCCAGCCGGCGGGGACCAAACCTCCTCCGTGATCCCTCCGAATGCCTCTCCTTTCCAAGAGCCCTGTATCCATTCCATCTGCTGCAGAACGGCCGGAGGCGGATCTTCCCCTGCAGAAAGTTTTAGGGTGTGTTGCGCCATGCTTACAGCGGGCAATAAAAACCAAAGGAGACAGATCATTTTCATAAACCTTGATTTGAAAGTAAAAGATAAAAATTATTCGCACTCCTCCCTGACCGCAACCCTGCCTCAGCGGTCTCGGACACAGTCCGGGAATACTGGCTATTCCTGAAGGATGATTGCCTGAATACCCATTTCTTTAAACAATGCATTGTAAGCCAACATTTCTGTGTCCACAATGGCATCCCGCTCTTTTCGGAAACCCTCCCAAACTTCCAGCAGATCCGTTAGCCTTTTGGAGGCACCTTCTGTTACAGTGGGCATTGCGGAATCCACATACTCCTTCAGGTTCATCAATTCCGCATTCAGTTGGTTGTTGTGGTTGATGACATCCTGAAACGTCTTCTGCTGAGGTTGAATGAGCTTTTTTTCCCAGGTATCTATTCTGGTGATGAGGGATTTGCCCTTAGACAGCAGGGAATCGGCCTTTTCCCTGTTTTTTAACAGATTTGCGTAATTTTCAAGTTGTGTTTTTGCCGAGCGCATTTCAGTAACCGCTTCGTGAATGTTGCTCAGGGTGGATTCTATCCTGTCAAGTACCTCCATTTGTTGCTTGTAGGCCTCCGGGGTTGCGTCAAAAGAGGGATTGGGAAGAAGTGTGACTTCGCTTTCCGAAGTGATCCCGTCAAGGGTCATGCGCAACTGGTAAGTACCGGGTCCGACCCTCGACCCATCGTAGTTCCCATAGACAAAGACATTTTTTACAGGAGGGATAGATTCCTTCCTGAAATCCCAGGTAAAACGGTTATATCCTTTTTTAGAAGGAAGGGCCTTGGGTTTCCCAGGACCACCTGGCCAGGATTTAAAGTCTTTTTCAACTTTATTGGTATAGGTTCTCAACAATTTGCCGTTTGAGAGCACCTGAAGTTTCAGGTCCAGACTATCTGCATCCTTGTCCAGATAATAGTCCATGGTGATTCCTTCGCTGGGGTTTTCACCCAATCCCGTAACGGGTTCATCGGGACGTCCTCCAAATAACCGATAGGTGTCCTTGGGTTTGTAGAGGGCTACAGGTTGCTTCGGGGAAAGACCTTGCTGGAGCACTCCAAGATCGTCCAGGATCCAGAAGGAACGTCCAGCCGTTGCCACCACCAGGTCATTGTCGTGGATGATCAGATCATTGATGGGTACCAAAGGCAGGTTCAGCTGGAAAGACTGCCAGTTTTGCCCCTGGTCAAAGGAGATATAGAGGCCCGTTTCGGTGCCTGCATATAAAAGGCCTTTTCGTACCGGATCTTCTCTGACTGCTCTGGCAAAGGTTTGTGAACCATCAATACCATTTACAATTCTTGTCCACGTTTTCCCATAATCTCCAGTTCGGTAGATGTAGGACTGAAGATCCATGAACTTATAACGCATGACCACTGCATAAGCCGTTGCAGGGTCATGGGGAGATACCTCTATACTGTTGACAATGCCTTCCTCGAGATCCGGCGGTGTTACATTATCCCAGTTTTCACCTCCATCCCTTGTCAGGTGAATGAGACCATCGTCACTACCGGCCCATAGCACCCCTTCCTCATGCGGAGATTCGACCAGGTACATCAGCGTGTTGTAGTTCTCACCCCCGGCAGCCTCATTGGTATAAGGCCCGCCCCCGGGACCCTGGTGGGTCTTGTCGTTTCTGGTCAGGTCCGGGCTGATCACTTCCCAATGAATCCCACCGTCGCTCGTCTTAAACACGACGTTACCAGCGTGATAGATCACTTTTCTGTTATGGGGAGAGCTGATGATAGGCGCATTCCAGTTGAACCGGTATTTAAAGTTTTCAGGGGCATTCCCGAGTGCAAGTTCGGGGTATTGCTTGAGTTGCTTGGTTTCCCGTGTGGTGCGGTCCCACCGTTCGATGATACCCTGGTAGCATCCACCGTAAACCGTTTCAGGATGGTCCGGGTCGAAAGCCAGGTAGGCGCTTTCGCAACCCGCAACGGAATACCAATCTTTCCAGTCGATCCCCTGTTTGTTTGTGCGGCTTGCAATGGCGATCGATGAGTTGTCCTGCTGTCCGGCATAGATGTTATAAGGGACCTCATGGTCTGTGATCACCCTGTAAAACTGGGTGGTGGGCTGATTTTCCTGCGTACTCCATGAAGCGCCGCCATTGTTGGAGATGTTGGCTCCTCCGTCGTTGGAATTGATCATGATGTCATTATCAAAGGGATGAATCCACAAATCATGATTGTCACCATGAGGTACAGCAAGCGGCTGAAAGCTCTTCCCCCCGTCAATGGATCGGGTCATGGGTGCATTAAGAACGTAAACGACATTTTCATCCTGGGGATCGGCGAAAATTTCCATATAGTACCAGGATCGGCTGATATTGATACGTTCCTTGTTTATTAATGTCCATTTTTTACCGGCGTCATCCGAGCGATATACCCCACCTTTCTCGCCCTCTGCCTCAATGACGGCATAGACACGTTCCGGATTTGCGCGGGAGACTGAAATCCCTGATTTTCCGAATGCTTCGGGTAAACCTTCCTTAAGTTTTTCCCAGGTATCACCTCCGTCGGTCGATTTATAAAGGCCAGAATGAGGTCCTCCGGATTCTATGGTCCATGGAAAGCGCCGGTGTTCCCACATGGATGCATATAAAATCAAAGGGTTTTTCATATCCATGGACAGGGAGGAGGCTCCTGTAGTATTATTGACAAAAAGGATCTTCTCCCAGCTCTGACCCCCATTTAACGACCTGTAGATACCTCTTTCCTCTGAAGGGCCGTACTGGGCTCCCTGAGCAGCCACATAAATGATGTCCGGCCGGGTTGGATGAATAATGACATCGGAAATATGCCTGGTATTATCGAGGCCCATATGTTTCCAGCTTTTCCCTGCATCTGTGGATTTATATACCCCGTCACCCATGGAAGTCATTACCCCACGGGCCGCGTGTTCTCCCATCCCTGCAATGACGAGATTCGGATCCTGTTCCGAGACGGCAAGGTCACCCACAGTGCCTGTTTTAATGAAAGTATCGGAGCAGTTTTTCCAGGTAATCCCATCATCCGTGGTTTTCCAGATCCCTCCACCTGTAGTTCCCATGTAGTAGGTCATTGGCTGACCTATCACCCCGGTCGATGTAACGCTGCGCCCTCCCCTGAAGGGCCCTATATTGCGCCACTTCAGTCCGTGAAAAGTGGAGTCCTGAACCACCAAGGTCGGTTCCGTTGATTTTTTATTGCGCTTTTGTGAGGATGCGTTCCAGGAAATAAAAAGTAATCCGATACATAGCAACTGAATGAATTTCATAGTGTGTTTAATAGGTATAAATAATTTATAATTCGTGTTTGCGCGGGAGGATACAAATAATAAGTTGTCATTGCATTTTATTTGCACCGTTTATAAATGTTGTCAATCTTATTCTGAGACAGGGAACCTTTGTAAACGATAAGACCATATTTTAATTTTAAGGGAGCTTTTTCGGAAATGGCCAGCGGTTCCCGTCCCGGAAAAGGTACATTCTGCATACTGCCCACCGATCGCAGGATCCATTGTTCCGATTTTTTTGTTCTGTCGGGGAATGACATCAGGACCAATCCCGCCTCCCTGTTGTTGGCCGCCAGGCTTCCCGAGATATCCATGTAAAGCCCGGCCGACAGCGCCGCCGTTGCCGGGATCACCTCGACCCCGTCCGAAGAAAATCTGATATCTTCCGGTAATTTCATACGGACCGAGAAACCGCCATAACCCTTTTCATCACTGGAGCCGCCCAAAGACAAGCCACCTACCTGGGCCAGATAGCTGCTTTCAAAGAGGATGACCCGGTAACGATCACGGGCAGGAAAGATGGATATGGTGGTCGATTCTTTTAAAAATGGGATTTCCCGGCCTTGGCCATCCTTCCAATTGGGAGATTTCCACATCGTATCCATCATCAGCTGCAAGCCGCCGTTCTTTATCTCATGATGGGATACCTTTATCACATTCCATGTGATATCCCTGCACTCCCAGGCATCACCCACCTGAGTATTATTGATCAAAACCTGATGCCAGGCCCAGAAGATACCTCGGTGGTGCAGGTGGTCCTCAGGAAAATCCTCAGTGAGGATCATTCCATCCATCCCGTAAAGCGGATGTATATAATGGGCCCTCGGATACCGGCCATTCAGAGAATTGGTTGCGCGCCGGTAATAGAGGATTTTCTTTTGTCCTTCCCGAACCAGGAAGCCATGTTCATCTTCCTCCCGTGCCATGTCCTGTCCATTTCCGGGTATCGGACACAGGGCGATAAAAAACAGGAATACGAAACCTTTCATAAATTAAGATTCAGTGATCAGAGATCACTTTTCTACGGCGGCAAAGACCATCTGACGGAATTTCCATCCGGTCTGGTCATTTACTTCGCCCTGGACCTGTTTAAATAATAAGCCGATGATCTGTTCCTCCGGAGCCGCGAAATACTGGGTGTTAAAATATCCACCCCAATCAAAGGTTCCCTGACTGCCCTGGCCGCCCATGCCCTGACCTTTTTCATTGACCACACCAAAGGCAAGGCCATAATCTCTTGGCTCATCGGCCCAGATCATTCCTAACTGATTGGACATGATACTTTGAACGGTGGTCGGACTCAGCAGCCGTACACCATTATAAGTCCCATTATTGAGGTACATCTGAAGAAATGCTGCATAATCCTGTGCCGTACTTGACAGGCCGGCACCTCCTGAAAAGAAGGTTCTGGCTCCTTTGACAGGATAGTCAGGATCGTAGAAAGTGGCCGGATATTTTGTCCATTCGCCCCCCGTTTTCTGTTGTATGGAAACCAGCCTTTCGGATTTTTCCTCCGGCAGATAGAACCAGGTATCCTTCATCCCAAGAGGATCAAAAATTCGTGTTTTCAGGAATTTATCGAAAGGAACGCCGGAAATAACCTCAATAAAATAGCCCAGCACGTCTAGGCCTTCACTATAGGTAAACTCTGCTCCGGGCTCATGGTGCAATGGGAGTTTTGCCAGTTTTTTTACACTTTCTCCAATTCGTATTTCCTGGGTGGTAAAGAGGTCCGTAATACCAGCCTTGTGATATATTTTCTTGAATTTTTCATCTCCGTCGATCACCCCATAGCCTAGGCCTGAGGTATGGGTCAGCAAATGTCGTATGGTGATCTCTTTTTCGGCAGCCTTTGTGGTATAACTGCTGTCTGATTCGTTAAATGCGTCGAGAAGTTGTGCCTCTGCGAATTCGGGTATGAATTTTGAAATGGGATCGTCCAGCTGAAACCTGCCTTCTTCCCATAACATCATCACTGCAGTGGCAGTGATCGCTTTTGTTTGGGAGGCAATGCGAAAAATAGCATCTTTCTTCATGGGTTTCCCGGAAGGATTATCCGCCATTCCGTAGGCATGGTGAAAAACTATTTTGCCGTTTTTTGCAATGAGGGCTACAATTCCGGGAACCTCCCCATCCCTAATCGATTTTTGAAGCATGGCATCTATCCGGGCAAGCCGCTCCGGAGAGAGGCCAACGCTCTCGGGAGATGATTCAACCAGGGAGGCAGAAAACTCCTGCGACTGGGTCTGAACGGCTGTCAGGGCAGCAAACAGGCAAAGCAGAATGGTGTAGACTTGATTCATAATCAGAGTTTTAATTTTTACCTCCATCACGTTCGGGTTGAATGGGTTCAGGCCAGAGCTGTTGTTCTCCGCTATGCCTGTTCATTGGCAGTACCGCCTTTTCTCTGGAAGTTTTATCAGGATCTTCACTGGCCATATACGCCAGGATCGCCGTTAGGATGGCGTTGTTCCGTACATCGTCAAAAACAATTTTATCATAGGTGTCCAGATTGGTGTGCCACGTATAATTCCAATAGTCCCAACTGAGGGAACTCAGGGAAAATGCCGGTGCCCCGACAGCCAGAAAGGAGGCATAATCGGATCCTCCCCCGCCGGGGGTTCCCGGAAAAGCAGTTTCGATCTGGTCTGTAATCTCCTGTGGGACCACTTCCAGCCAACTGCCGAGGTAGTCATAAGCATTGAGAAACCCTTGTCCCGAAATGCTGACCACCCGGCCGGTTCCGTTATCCTGGTTAAAAACTGCCTGGATCCCGGAAACGACCTCCGGATGGTCCTCAACATAGGCCCGGGAACCGTTAAGACCCTGTTCTTCACTCCCCCAGTGGCCAATAATAATCGTCCTTTTAGGATTGGGATAAACTTTTTTCAGAATGCGTGCCGCTTCCATCATGGTCAGGGTCCCGGTTCCGTTGTCCGTGGCGCCGGTGGCTCCGTCCCAGGAATCGAAGTGTGCGGACAGTATTACATACTCTTCAGGCAGGGTAGTGCCGGGAATGGTGGCAATGGTATTGAAAACCGGAACGGTCCCAAGGTCGCGGGAGGTGGCCACAACGTGAATCTTCGGATCATCCCCGTAGCTGACCATCCGGTAAAGCATGCCGTAATCCTCCAGAGACAGATCGATCACCGGGATTTTTTTAGTGTTGGCCCCGAAAATCTTATTGGCTCCGAAGGCTTCTGACCACCAGCTCTGAACGATTCCGGCGGCACCGGCCTTTTCCAGGGCGTCGTTCAGGGTGCGCCAGGTGAATCCTGACGGAGAAATCCGCCTTTCCCAGGCTGAAAGCAGGGAATCCCGGGAGGTTCTCATTTTTTCCATGGAGGCGGGCAGCGCGAATTCTTCCCAGTTTTCATCCGGGCGTCCTGTGGGCTGGTTCATAGAGACCATCACAAATTTTCCC
Source organism: Muriicola sp. (assembly GCA_041744575.1). Taxonomy (GTDB): domain Bacteria; phylum Bacteroidota; class Bacteroidia; order Flavobacteriales; family Flavobacteriaceae; genus JTS-RE37. The sequence continues at coordinate 4,692 of JBGTKP010000044.1, read as the reverse complement.
TTCACTGATGCGAGCCATTTGGAGAAGGCCGGAGCGTCCGGAACTTCAGGAAGGATGACAAGGCCGGCTGTGATCCCTTCTTCGGAGGTCCCCGGATTCCAGGCGAGCTGTGTCCCATGAAGGGTAGCCACTCTCGGGGATACCATATCTATATGGGAAATCCCCCGCTCCCATCCGTGCCATTTTCCCCATTCCTCATTTACCGCCTCAATTCCCCATTTGCGGTAGGTAGCCACCGCCCAATCGTTCGCCCTTTTCATCTGTGGGGTACCGACAAGTCGCGGACCAATCACATCGAGGAGTTCATGTGCCAGACGTTCCAGCTGCGAATTTTCGGTAGCTTCCTTCTGAATTTGATTCACCATATTGCGGGCAGCCTCCTGCCCGAATGCGATCTGGGTGAAGCCAAGAAAGGTATAAAAAATGGGGCGTAGTGCTTTTATCATGAAACTTCCAAATAGTTATCATGCAATATATAAATTTATAGGAGCTCGGAATAATTATCAGGCCGTTTTTGTATCCCGCTTTAAAACGTGATGTCATGCCCAGTTATTGGGTTCTATATACAAAGTGGGGGAGTAGGATTTTATAAATAAAAAAGGCAATGATATACCTCTATAACCCTTGAAAAATAGATAAAATCTATACTCCTTTATAAGTCCTTGGAAACAAACTTATTAACAATACAGGGTGGATAAGATAATTATGAGTTTTCGTTAAATTCCTAGAAAGAACAATAATTACAGGGCATTACAAACAATATACCACACATTATATTATTCTTCTTTATTGCCGTCAAATAACCTTTTTGATTTAGTTTGATATTTAGCTTGTGTATTGGGTGCGATTTATTATCTTTACTTCGTGAAATAAAAAACGGTGTCCCAGACGCCAATCTTGAAACACCGATTTTATTTTACACCGCCTGTTAGTTTAAGGGTTAAAACAACGTTCTGATAAAACGTAGAAATAAGGTTCAACTCCTTATACAGGCCCTAATTGTACTGCTAAGGTACGTAATAAAGTTGACATGGCAAAAGATAAGTATGATTTAGCTATTGAAGCTCTTAATGAGAGAAGAGAAGAACTTGTTAGAGAGATTGAGGCTCTAGATCAATCAATTGCTTCATTTAAACGCAAACACGGTGCTAATGATAGACCTATTGTTGAAAGTACCAAACGAATTGAGGACGATTATGACCCTAAAGCTAAACTAGCTGCTAAGTTCGCTTATTTTCTGAAGAAAGAACAAAGATTTCTACATTTTAGAGAAGTAGCTGAAATGATCGCTCATAAAGAAGGCTTAAGGGAAGATCCGGCTACAATATCAAGTAAGCTATCATCTGCAACCCAATCTTCTAAAAAAAGTGGTTCTATTGTAAAATATCAAGAAGGAAACCAAAACAGAAACAGTTTTTGGGGCATTCCTTCATGGTTAGATGAAAATGGAAAAATCAAACCAGGGAGAGAATTTAATCCCGACTATTTGAGCCGAGGCAGTAGCAGTATGGATTCAAATGAATTGTTTGATTTTAAATAAAAAAGCACCCTGCGGGGTGCTTTAAAAATACCGATTCCGCTCATTTGCGGATGAATAGACGGGAAAAGTGCCAACATATACACCGGCCGTTAGAAAGGCCTTTCATTTGGGTGCTCTAAATTGGTCTTACCGTCGGAAGGGGAGTTAGTTTAGCGGCTGGCTCCCTTTCTCATTGCTGAAATATACGCAGAATATTACAATTTTAGCTATTGGCGACTGTAACATTCGATGAAATCAATCAATAATGAGGCACCTTGAATATTTCGTATTCGTTATGAGATATAGGAAAGTTCTTCCTAACCAGCGTCCAATAGCTTGGAAAATCCTTTTTCCCCATATATTCAACAACCTTTTTCAGGTTCCCGAACGTACCTAAAGGAACACCATCCTTAACTAGGACATAATACATTTTACCTTCTTGCTGTTCCTTGTAAGTTGACACGGAACAAATATACAAATATTTTCGATTATTCTTGCATATATCAATATATTCGAGTATATTTGTATATCTAAATTAAGCAACCATGGAATTCAAATCGTTACCACAGCTTTTAGACCACTTTAAAGAAGAGTCCACTTGCATTGAATACTACGAAAATTTGAGATTCGGAGATACGCCAGCTTGTCCTCGTTGCGGATGTACTATTGTTCATAGAACAAATAGAGGGTGGGGATGTAGCACACGGGGATGTGGCAAGAAATTTACCGTCCGTACCGGAACTATATTTGAGCAATCTAATATAAAGTTTCGTATTTGGTTTGCTGCAATATGGTTGGCAACAGAACACAAAAAGGGTATCAGTTCTGTACAATTAGCAATTGATTTGGGTATTACCCAAAAAACTGCTTGGTTTGTACTTCATAGGATTCGTGAAATGCTAAGGGAAAAAGCCCCACAGAGATTGGGCGAAAACAAGACCGTCGAAATTGATGCCAGTTATATTGGCGGAAAGGAAAAGAACAAGCACTATCCCAAAAGACGTTCCCTAGACGACAAGAATATTACCAATGAAAGAAAGCCATACAAGGCAAAGAAAACCATCATTGGGATCATTGAGCGAGATGGTAAGGTAGCTTTAAGATATGTGTCGGGAGAAACTACCCAAAATATGGTAGAGTTCGTTAAAACTCATGTACCACAGGATTCCACTATCTATTCTGATGAAGCACCTGCATACAAGCAGTTAAAGAAAACATACAGGCACGACAACGTTAAGCACGGCCTTTATATTTATGTTGAGGGTCAGGTGCATACCAATACGATAGAAAGTTTTTGGGCGGTTCTAAAGCGAGGTATTTATGGGGTTTATCACCAAATCAGTGATAAGCACACAAGCCGATATTTGGATGAATATGCAGCTAGGTTCAATAATAGGAGTAAAACTTCTAATGAGCGTTTTAATCAGTTTTTAGAAGGTAGCGAGAGTGTATTGAGTTATAAGGTGTTGACTGGCGTATGATTCCAGAAAAGAATCTTATTTCTATTTTTCGGAAACAGGATAACAATGTTTATAGATATAGTCTAAATATTCCTGTGCTTTTAAAGCTTCTGATGATTGCAGTTTATAAGTTTTGTACCTAGCATTTCTTGAATGGTCATCAAGCCATTTATATCTCACGCCTATTTTGGTATCCATTTTTTCAAAAACGACTCTTTCTCTTGCGGCGTGGCGACCATCCATCTTATAAGCTTGTTTTACATGAAGAATGTCTTCACAATCCTTTCCTGCTACTTTAGTAGGGAAAATAAAATCTTCTACAAAATGTATAGATGAATAAAAAGCAATTGTGACAACCCAATCGAAGTATTTTTTTTCGTCTAACAACTGATTGCTTAACGCTTGATTGCGTTCACCAAATTCCTTTTTATTGGCCATTACAAAGTTTCTGAATAGTCGAATCCATCTCTTGAAAGCAGGTCTTCATCTAAATCATTGGAACTAATTAGGCTTAAATCCAGGGTACTTTGAAACAAGGAATGAAAAGAACTTTTCATCTCAATTATCTTAGAGTAGGCAAACTCCACAAAATCATCATCTAGCAACATAGAATTACCAACAGAAATTATGACCTTCGGGCTTTTATGAAAAATATTTATATATATTTTATCGACGGAATAGTCCTTTTGAGAAAGGTGGATGACCATAGCTTTAGAAGACAAGTAAACTTGATTGGCTTTTTCAATAAATCTTTCTTTAGCTTTTTGAGTTATCAAGTCAATTACCTCCTTTTTTGCTTTTTTTTCTCCATCATTAAAGCCTCTTGAGTACGCGTCAGCCACTACATTCACATGATAATATAAATCATTTATCTTGGAAGTTTTTGCATCTGCCGAATGAATGGCCAAATAATTATTGAATTGGTCAATCCCGCTTTTTTTTGATAATGTAGATGTTGTCATTGTTGGATATAACGAGAATAATTAAGAAATTTTTTGATATTCTTAGTAGTAAGTAAGCTTCAAAAGATCCTTATAAAACAAAAATATACTATTAATTAAAATTAAAAACTGTATATTTGAATACTTAAAGTTTTATGCGTCAGGCACTTGAGTTTTTTTGACGTATTTTTTAAGAGCTTGCAAATGTACAAATATTAATAATTAAACAAAAATTTAATTATTAATAATAAAACACTTAAAGTTAGAAATTATTTTCCATATATACGAGAATAAATTTTATATAACTTTGTTAATATGGAAAAGAAACCTATAAAAAAGGAAAGCAAACCTAAGTACAAAGAGAGATTAAAGATAAAGGGATCTTTGGATGATGTACTTAAAGCCAGCTTTTCTAAAAAGAAAGATTAGCACATCGTTTTCGGACGTTGGTCAGGTTGGAAAATCGACCGTGTGCAAAAGTTCCTTGATTTACGACCCTGTACTTTTATTCGGCAAGATGCCCATGCTCTGTATTGTTGAACTAGTAACCTTATAACCATGAAGAACGGGGAGCGTTAAAAAAAATGGATAATTCGAGTCCGAAACTTCATTTAATCCTACTCCCCCACTTTGTATATAGTTCCCCAGTTATTCAATAAATAAAAGATTTCAAACGACTACAAACGATAACAAACGAAAATAATTATTTTTTAACCGGATACAGCCGGGAGGCGAATCTAAGTTTGCATTGTCGGACACCGAGTTCCGATAG
>JBGTKP010000043.1:0-18989 GCA_041744575.1 Muriicola sp. | reverse complement strand
TCCAATACTTCAACGCCAAACTCTCGGACATAAGCTTTTGTAGTCAGAACACTTTGATGCCCGAGTGTCTCTCCGATTACATCAATGCTAATACCCTTCTCGCGTAGGCACATAGCAAAACTATGACGCGCAACATAGCTAGTCACATTTTTTGTTATACCCGCTTTCCGTGCTAATATTTTAAGTGCCTTATTGTATTGTGATAGAATCTTATGCTTTCGATTTTCAATTTGCATGGGAGTTAGAGAATCATGCAGTAAAATTGGAAAAACGTAGTTGGTATCCCTCCTGTTTTCATTGTAATAATTTAAGATTTCCCTTACTGGTGGTACAATCTTTAGGGAGAAATTGCCCTGGGTTTTCGCTCGTGCATAAGTGATTCGCGTTTGGGTTATATCTGACCATCTTAAGCGCATCATGTCGGCAAAGTTCATGCCTCTGGCATAGAAGCTAAATAGAAAATAGTTCTTTGCATTAAGGAGTTGAACATCTCCTTCACAATCAATATTTTTGAAAGATTCAATTTCTGCCATTGTTAGTGCGTGCTTGATCCGTTTGCCACGAAGCTTTGATATTTTGTATTTATGGAAAGGATAGAGGTTTTGCTTGATCAGATCGCGACGAATAGCCAAGTTGAATAATGTTCGTAAGCTTCTCATGCGAACAGCAATGCCACCATTTGAACCACCCCGACTCCTAAGAAATACCTCGTACTTATCAAGAAAGGTCACATTGATTTCCCGCATGTGCAAAACGGATTTTTTATGAAATTTTCTAAGGGAACGAATGGTATCTCGATTGTTTCGGGCATAACCCGTCCTTCCGGATAGCACCAAATCTTTAACCACGGAATCCCAGAATTCGAATAAATCGATTTTGCTTCGTTTCGAGCCAAAGCGAAATCGGTTTTCAAATTCATTGAGGGTAAAATCAACATCGTCTAATTCAAATTCAGAAATAATATTTCGGGCTTTGATTTTGATAGTATCTAACAGGCGATTGTTTTGCATCGCATTCGGATGTCTTGTTTTGAAACAATGCTCTTTATCGTCCCATCGTTCTTTTTTGACTAAAAGCCCTGTAGCGATAATTTTTTTCTGTCGGTCTTTTAGCACTTGCAAAACGATGGAATGTTCGTCTTCCGCGTTTGATTTATTCTTCAGTTTTAATTTGATACTTACCATGCTTTTTTTCTTAAGGGGTGAAACATAGGTGAAACAATTGCCACCTTTTTTGAAAACGCATGAAAACAAGTAAAAACAAAAACCCAGTAAATACAAGGGTTTCCAGAGATTGAAGAAAAATGAAAACAAATGAAAAGACAAATATTCGCGCTGTTAATCAGAGGGTCGCTGGTTGAAGTCCAGCAGGGGGAGCATTGAATTTCAAAGGGTTACAGTTGTGTAGCCCTTTTTTCATTTATCATTGTTACACATTTGTAACAAAATCATTTTAAGAAGTTTAATTATCTCACTTAGATTCCCCTGACCTCCTCCCATTTTATGTACCTGTCAAAAGTAGAGTTTAAAAAAACATGGGATTTATCACAAAGAGCCTGTGATATTATTGGTGCACAAAAAACGTTTGTTTTTAGGGGACAGACCAAAACCCCCGAGAGTCCATAGACTCCTATACCGGATTGCCGCGTGTACCCGATAAATTTTCTTATATTTATCTTGCAGAATGCCCGAAATCCTTCCAATGCTAGGGTCTGGAAAACCAATAATCTTGACCTATGGATACGATTCCCTACATTCTCCTTGCTGATGACGACCCCGACGATTACATGTTTTTCAGGGAGGCTCTGGAAGCATTACCATTTTTAACACATCAAACAGTCGTCAAAAATGGCGAGGAGCTCATGCAGTTGCTTTCAAAGAATACCGCCAAACTTCCCGATGTACTCTTTTTGGACTTGAATATGCCCCGCAAAAGCGGCCTTCAATGTCTATCGGACATAAAAAACAATGATAGGCTCGAAAAGATTCCGGTAGTCATCATTTCTACCTCCTATGACAGTACCGTTGCGGACGGACTATACCAAAACGGTGCGTCCTACTATATCCAGAAACCAATCGGGTTTTCACAATTACAAGAACTGATTTCCCTAGCGATCGAACTCACAACAAAGAAAAATATTCTACGGCCCGGAAAAGACAACTTTTTACTCCGAATATAATTGTTATAGTATCTAATAACTTAGAAAAGTACCATGCACGCAATTAAGATGAGACCATGTTTGACCTTTGTTTTCCATTACCTACCCATTATCAGAATTTCAGTGCATTGAGTGGATAAATTGGATTTCTCTGCCCAATTAACGCCAAGTGAACCCAAATAGCAGCGCACCCTCGATGAAGCGGCCATATTGGGAAACAATTTTTGACGGGTACAACAGATTCGCAATCTATTTTCCCTACATTTATAACAATAGCATTCGATAAAATGAATGATCGGTTTTCCATTCAGAATTTTGGCAATCAAGTATATATTTATAAAACTGGGGCAAAAAAAATTGATATTCAATAGTTAAACCAAGAATTTTAAAGTACCTCAAAAGATGCTCACAAAATCGGAGAACGCTTTCCCTGTAGTAGGCATCGGCGCCTCTGCCGGGGGCCTCGATGCCTTTAAAAAACTGTTGAAGGCCATCCCCGAATCTTCTGGAATGGCCTATGTGCTGGTGCAGCATCTGGACCCCACCCACGAAAGCATGCTGCAGGAACTGCTTCAAAAAGTGACTTCTATACCCGTTCTGGAGGTTACCGACGCTATAAAAATAATGCCCGATCATATTTACATCATTCCCACGAACAAGATGATGATCGCCAATAACGGCCAACTCGAATTAAGTCCCCGCCCTTCAAAAAACAAGACCGATCGCAATATGCCCATCGACCTATTTTTTAGGTCACTGGCCGAAGTATACCAATCGTATTCGATCGGGGTGGTCCTTTCTGGTACCGCCACTGATGGTACGTTGGGCCTCAGGGCCATCAAAGACCACGGCGGTATCACCTTTGCTCAAGACGAAGAATCGGCGACATATGGCGGCATGCCCCAAAACGCAGTCCAGGCGGGGGTGGTGGACTTTATACTTACCCCCGGGGAAATTCCGAAAAAGCTTTTGGAGGTGGTCTACATCATCAACGGCAATGGTGCGGAAAATTCCGGGCAAAAGGAAGAGGATGCGATCTTCAAACAGATCATCCAGTTGCTGCGAGTACGTAAGGGTACCGATTTTACATACTATAAACAGACCACTATACGCAGAAGGATACTCCGTAGGATCGCCATTACCAAGACCGTAGAACCGTCCGCCTATCTAAAATATCTAAGACGGGACAAGTTGGAGCTGGATGTGCTGTATATGGACCTTTTGATTCCCGTGACCGACTTTTTCAGGGATCACGAGATCTTCGATAAACTGCGTAAAAAGTTTATCCCGCCCATTATAGCGAATAAAACTTCCGACGGACCCATCCGAGTCTGGGTAGCGGGCTGCAGTACGGGCCAGGAAGCATACTCTCTTGCCATCTCCTTCCATGAACTATTGGCTGGCGAATCCTCTTTGGCCCTTCAAAAAGTACAGGTCTTTGCTACCGATATCAGCGGGCCCGCCATTGGAAAGGCGCGATCCGGTCTGTATACCAAAAGCGATGTAAAAGGCCTGGCCTCCGAACTGCTCCAACGTCATTTTATCAAGAACAATGGAGGTTACCAGGTCAACAAGTCCATAAGGAGCAGTTGTGTCTTTGCCGTACACGATTTTCTAAAAGATCCGCCCTTTGGCAGGATGGACCTTATAAGTTGCCGCAATGTACTTATCTACCTGGGAGGCTACCTGCAAAAAAAGGCACTGACCACTTTTCACTACGCACTGAACCCGAAGGGTATTCTATGGCTGGGAAAATCGGAAACCACCAGCGGGGCGCCCTCACATTTTAGGGTCGACGATAAAAAAGCCAAGCTGTTCTCCCGTAAAGAGGTGCCTGGGCAATTCAAACCTACGACAGGCCGGCGAAACGAACTGAGCTTTACGGATCTGGACGCGAACGGAAAGACCGGGACCATAGCCACGGATTTTCAAAAGACCGCGGACGATATCCTGCTCAACAGGTTCACCCCCGCCGGAGTAGTCGTGAACGAAGCGATGGACATCGTGCAATTCAGGGGAAGTACCGGCCGTTTCTTGGAACCGGCACCGGGCAAGGCCAGTTTAAATTTATTAAGGATGGCGAAGCAGGGCCTGGCCTTTGAGCTGCGCATCATCTTGCACAAGGCAAAAAAAGAAAACGGTTCCGCATTAAAAGAAAATATCTCGTTGTTCACCAATGGCGAAGAACCACGGAACATAAGCATCGAGGCCATCCCCTTACCCAATATCGTAGAACCACATTATCTGGTCCTTTTTCACGATAACGGCTCAAGGGAGGGCACGTTATCAGCTACAGGCAAAAAACAAGCCAAGGAAGCGGATAACGGCAGGAAGACCAAAATGAACGAAAAGGACCTGCGCATACAACAATTGGAACGGGAACTTGCCCAGACCCGGCAGGATATGCGCAGTATTACAGAGGAACAGAAGGCCGCGAACGAGGAACTCCAGAGCGCCAACGAAGAACTGCTGAGCGGGAGCGAGGAACTACAGAGCCTGAATGAGGAAATGGAGACCAGTGCGGAAGAGTTGCAGAGTACTAATGAGGAACTCATGGTGGTCCACCAGGAGATGATAGGCCTCAACGAAGAACTGGTCGCCGCAAGAGACTTTGCCGAAGACATCGTGGGGACCTTGCACGAATCCTTGTTGGTGCTCGACAAGAACCTACGGGTAAAATCCGCCAACAATGCCTTTTATAAAGCCTTCGAGGTAAACGAGAAGGATACCGAAGGCAAACTGATCTTTCAATTAGGCAACAAACAATGGGATGTACCCGCCCTGCGAAACCTGATGGAAAACGTACTTCCAAATAAGTCGAACTTCGAAAATTTCGAGGTAGCCTGGAATTTTCCCAACATCGGGGAACGGACCATGCGGTTAAACGCCCGGGAGCTTAAAAGGGACAGCGAGGAGGAAAAGTTGATCCTCCTGGCCATTGAGGATATTACCGAAAGAGCCAACCTACGGCAAAGGGAAAAGGAACTTCTGGCCAGGTTCGAGAATCTGCTGCTGTTGGCCCCAGTGGCCATTATGGTGCTAAAAGGACCCGATTATGTGGTGGAGCTGGCCAACGATGCTTATTTGCGGATAGTAGAAAAAGAAAAGGATTTTATAGGTAGGCCCATCTTTGAATCGTTGCCCGAACTAGAGCCCCAGGGCATCAGGAAGATTCTGGACGGTGTGATGCGAAGCGGTGTTGCGTTCCATGGCAATGAACTGAAAGTCTTGATGCACCGAAAGGAAAAAAAGGAAAGGGGCATTTATAATTTCGTTTACCATCCTGTATATGACGATCAAAATGGGGTAAAAGGTATCATAGTCGTAACGAGCGAGGTAACGGAGCAGGTGCTTGCCCGAGAGAAGGTGGAAGAAAGTGAGTTCCGTTACCACAACATGATCCATACCTCCCCCTCCCTGATTACCATTCTTAAGGGGGAGGACATGGTCATCGAAATCGCTAACAATGCCATTTTGGAGTCGTGGGGCAAGGGAAAGGACATAATCGGCAAATCGTTGTTCGAGGCAATCCCCGAAACTGTAGAACAGGGCTTCGACAAACTTTTATTGAGCGTTTACAGAACGGGCGAACCTGTTTATGCCTACGAAGACCCGATCACATGGGTTCGTAAAGGAATACCAGAGCTGGGATATTACACTTTTGTATACCAGGCACAACGGGATCTACAGGGCGAAATAGAAGGCGTGGCGATTATAGCCAATGAAGTGACGCCACAGGCCGTGTTGCATAAAAAATTACAGGAAAGCGAGTCCCATTTCCGGCAGATGGCCGACTTGATGCCCGCAAAGATCAGTAATGCCGGCATAGACGGTAATGTCATTTATTTTAACCAAAACTGGCTGGACTTTACCGGACTCGATTTCGAGGAACTGAAGGACCTGGGCTACCACAAGATCATGCATCCCGAGGAGATTGGGGAATTCACGGATCGTCTTCAAAGCGCACTGGAAACAGGGACCGATCTGGAAATGGAAATGCGTTTCCTAAACAAGGACGGGGACTATGTATGGCACCTGAACATCGCATCCCCGATAATTCAGGAGGACGGCGAGTTCAAAATGTGGATCGGGGTCACCACGGACATTTCTGAACAGATAAGGACCAGAAGAAGCAACCTGGACACTTACAAAAAACACTCCAATGAACTGGAAGATCAAGTGTCAAAACGCACGGCCGAGCTGAAGGTGGCTAATGAAGGACTTCTGCTCAATAACGACCAACTGAAAAGGCTGAACAAAGAACTGGAGGCGTTTAACTATGTGGCAAGCCACGACCTGCAGGAGCCTTTGCGCAAGATACAGACCTTCATAGGACGTATTTCGGACGAGGAGAGCCACGGCCTGACCGCTAAGGGCAAAGGCTATTTTCAAAGGGTATATACGGTATCCGAACAGATGCGGGAACTTATCAGGGACCTACTTGATTTCTCCCGGCTAGGCTCCGAAGAAAGAAAATTCGTAAAGACCGACCTTGGTAAAATAACCGGGGAGGTCATTAAGGAATTTGAAACGATCATTGATGAAAAAAAAGCCACGATAACAATCGATGAAATGGTTACGGTAAAGGTCATCCCCTTCCAATTTCGTCAGCTTATGCACAACCTGATCAGCAATGCGCTCAAATTCTCAAGGCCCGATAATTCTCCGCATATTATCATAAAAAGTAATATTGCCAATGGAAACAAGCTTGAAAACAAAGAACTTATATCGGATAAAAAGTATTGCCGGATTACTGTGGAGGACAATGGTATCGGTTTCAAGCCCGAATACAGCGACCAAATATTCGAGGTATTTAAACGCCTCCATGGGAAAGATGCCTACCCGGGCACCGGCATAGGTCTCGCCACCGTAAAACGGATCGCAGAAAACCACAATGGGACCATTACCGTAGACGGTGAATTAAATCGGGGAGCAAGATTTAATATCTATATTCCGGTCCTCCAAGATAATGGAGGGCGTTAATGCATAAAGCCTCAGGCCACCAAGCAACGGTTTCTTTTAGTCGTTTGAAATTTCGAACATTGGCGAAAATAACACAATCTTTCACCAACTTGGCCCAGTACCTTCTTTCCTGCAGTGAAGGGATTACAAAAAATGGTTCCTTTCCCAACCATTTTCATCAACAATTTTTCCGGTAGAGCCAGATCTGGATATTCCGGGGTAAACTGTACAGGTGATTCCTCAGCAAAGTGAACAGGCAATTCCTGCCCAAATTGAACAGGTAGTTTCGGGGCAAAGTGGACAGTTGTTGATGATGGTTAAGGGTTATATTATGTGAATCAAAAACATATAGTATGGCCATTAAACACTTAGGATCAGTTATGATACCTGAAATCATCAGAATATAAAACAATGGATTTTCTAATAGTAGAATATGCACTGGCCTTGGAAAATCAAGGACTATCGCGATGAAATATCTCACGGCTTTTCAAGAATCCGGTTTTAGCTATACAGAGCTTTTAGAAGTCTCCGATAATGATTTGTTCGACCTATTGGATCCGAAGGATCCCCCGCTCCCTCCAGACTATATCTGGTGGTAAAAGAAAGTAAAGCCACGGTTGAAAGATTGTGGTTTTTTCATTCAACTATCCGCAAGGCTTAGACAGAGTTTAAGTTTAAGCGGAAAATGGCATATATTCACAATAATCCGGTGGAAGCGGGATTTGTTACTAATCTTATCGATTGGAAATACCGTAGCGTAACGAATTTTCAGGAGGATCGGACCATTTTGGAAATGGATGCTGTTGGCTTTTTAGGATGAGCAAAATACCACCAGTTACAAACTGGCGGTAGCGGGGGACTAAAGAACGATTAGGCCAAGACAACTTATGATAATGGCAAGGGCAGAAAAGAAACCGACCAATTTCCCGATACGTATTTCAGAGGCAATGTTTGAAGAATACGCTTCCTCTACAAATTTATCATTGAATGGGGAGGAAGGTACGATGTTAAAAACATCCTCAATTTTTTTTACGGCCTCATGGCTCTTTACGGCGGGATTCATTTTCATAAGAATGCTACTGATATTGTCCTCCACAAAAAAAATAGTTGGATAGGCCGGGTTGAAAGGTGATTCCATAACCATGTCCTTTTTACTTACATATGTGAAAAATTTATATAGGTTTATTTTAGCAAAAATGAGAGCAATATATATTTTAAACATAATTTTTTTATCGGCTCTATTCGGTATCTTTTACGGTTGTTCCAATAATGACCCTGAACCTGACTGCTTTCTAGAACATGATTTGGATATTATAGCCACCATCACCAATGCCGAGGGTACTATTAGGGGACCCGAGTCGGGATTTTGTGAAGGTGATTACGTTATTGAACCGGATGACAAGGTAGAAAGCGGACCGCTTGGTTTGTTCTTTCCTTGCAACCTTGGTGATGAATTTGAGGTCGATGGGATCAGGGTAGAATTTAGCGGCTATTTTTATGAGGCCCCGGCTAACGTTGACATATGTGCGGATTGGTTTGAAATAGCGGAAATAAAATTAACTGATCAATAGAAAACTTTAATCATGAAAAAAATTACGTTTCTGTTGTTTTCATTATGTTGTACTGCTTATTAGTTAATGGCTCGAAAAGGGTTATTTCGAACGACATAGAAGCTTCGACCGCGGAAAATAGAGGCTTGCTAAACTCTTTGATGGAATATCAAATTGTTTAGGTCGAAACTGATTGTTTTCAAAGGAAATTTTCATTACATCCCCCGCGGGATGATGGATCCTGTATCCACTTCTAGATGTTTCCACTGCGATCCCCCGCTCCCGCCAGACTATGTCTGGTGGTAAAAAGAAAGTAAAACCATGGTTGAAGGATCGTCTCAAGGAATTTTCAAATAGAAAGGACCATTATGGAGATTAATGCTGTTGGCTTTTTAGGATGAGCAAAATACCACCAGTTGCAAACTGGCGGTAGCGGGGATATTCCCTGCCTACGGCAGGCAGTTTCGTAATTTGTACATACTTGAAGATTAAAAAAAACCTGTTTTTCGAGCTGTAGACTCATTTTCGGGGTTTTGTTATATCTAAATATACGTATTAAATATCTGATAATCAAATATTTAAACTACTTCTGAACATGCCTCCTCCATCTTAAAGCTTTCATGATGCAGTTGCAGTTCGTTTGAATGGCACTCCAGGTAGTCTGGTTTCAAATTAAAATCATCGGTACAACCCCCCTTAAGATCATCAAGGGCTTCCAGCGGGGTATCATACGTTCTCATCTGCTTGAAATTAATTAATAGTGTAGTATAATTTGAAATTAATAATTCATTGATAAGCCCAGGCCCCATCCCATGTCGCTGTCATAATGGGTGGTCAGGCCCATATTCTTTCCCAATATGTATTTCATGCCGGCCATATATTCTGTATCGGTATTGACCATAAAACTCATCCGTAGTCGTGCTGTAAGAGGGATATCTTCACGCATCAATTGCAACCGCACGTTCCCATCCGTAAAGACCTCTGCCTGGGCGACCACCAATAAAGGCAAGGTATATTCCGCCCCCAAACTCAGTACAGCGCGGTTATCTTTGGTATTCTGCTGCCCGAAAATATTCCTTTCAATCTCATTGTGCCCCATTTTCCGATAGCGCCAGTCGAATCCCACAAAAGGCATCAACCATTGCATTTTTCCAATGTATCTTCCAACATGGGTCTCTGATTCATACCCATGCATGTCATTGTAACCGATTCTCCACTCTGTGCCAATACTCCAGCGGGTATTAGCCAGCATGGCCATGCCATCATTACCATTTGTAGCAAAATCATTTTCTGCCATAAAGTGAAATGCGTTGCTTTCCGCCTGAAGTTTTCTATAAGACCAGGCTTTATTAGGCAGGTATGGATTCGTGGCCTGTTTTTCATAACTGAAAACGCGGTTCATTCCGGACATCATATGATATAATATGTGGCAGTGAAAAAACCAGTCGCCCTCCACATTGGCATTAAATTCAATAGTATCTGTTTCCATGGGCATGATATCCAGGACATTTTTAAGCGGGGCAAATTCACCTTGACCGTTCAATACCCTAAAATCATGCCCGTGCAGGTGCATGGGATGGCGCATCATGGATTGATTGACCAGGACCATACGCACATTTTCCCCTTTTTTGATCAGGATCTTATCCGTTTCTGCCAGAACCTTGTTGTCCATGCTCCAGACATACCTGTTCATATTGCCGGTTAGTTCAAATTTTAATTCCCGAATGGGGGCGTCTAAGGGAAGATTCGTTGGCTGAGGCGCCTTCAACATGGCATAATTAAGGGTTACAAGGTCTGCGGCAGGTGCCAATTGGTGTTGGGCGTGGTCCATCTCCTCCATCTTCATTTCTTTCTTTTCCATACCCTTATCCTGCATATTGCGGTGTCCGGCCTGCTGCGTTGCTCCGCTTATTTCTGGGTACATCACTGTGTTCATATCCATTTTCTGAAGGCTCATATCCATACCCATGTCATCCATGCTGCCATCCATGTTCATCATGCCATTCATCATTTTCATACCTTCAAAGTATTTCAGTTTGGGCAAAGGCGATGCAAGTTGCCTGATCCCATCGCCAAGGTATAAAGATGCTGATCCGGTCCGGTCTTCAGGAGTGACCAGAAGCTCGTATGCTGTATTTTCTGCCGGAATATCCACCACGACATCATAGGTCTCGGAAACGCCAATAATTAATCGGTCTACCTCCAGCGGTTCCACATCATTCCCATCAGAAGCAACCACCGTCATTTTGCCGCCGGCATATTTGATCCAGAAATATGAAGACGCACCAGCGTTGGCAATACGAAGACGCACCCGCTGCCCTGTCCTGAAATGAGAAAGCTGTGATTCATTTTGTCCGTTGATCAGGAATTTTTCATAATACACATCGCTGACATCCATAGCCAGCATCCTTTTCCACTCATTGTTTAATTTGGTTTTAAAATGACCTTCGCTAATCGCTTCCGCATAACTTTGTGTGCTCCCTTTCTTGATCGCGAACCAGTCACTCGCATTATGCAACATCCGGTGCACATTGTCCGGGTCCAGGTCGGTCCACTCACTTAGAATTACGGGAACGGCCGGTATGTCATCAATACCTGGGCGGAAAGTGGGATCGCCTGCCTTTTTTTTCATGACAAAGGAGCCATACATCCCTATCTGTTCCTGCATTCCGGAGTGGCTGTGATACCAGTGTGTACCGTTCTGGATAATGGGAAAGGTATATTTATGAACTGTATTAGGCGCTATGGGCATTTGGGTCAGGTAGGGCACGCCATCTTCTTTATTGGGAAGGAACACTCCATGCCAATGGAGGGAGGTGCTTTCCTTTAACTCATTGTGAACATAGATCTCCGCAATATCCCCTTCGGTAAAGGTCAGGGTGGGCATGGGGATCTGGCCATTTACGGCAATGGCCCGGTTTTCCTTCCCGGAATAATTAACAAGTGTATCCCTGATATACAGATCGTAGCGGATCACTTCCTGGGCAGTAATCATTTCAATAGCCATAAAGGATAAGATACCGACAAGCAGTGAAATTGTTCTCGTGTTCATTTATTGGTATTTTTTGGATAAACTGCCGATCAAACTTTTACCGAACGCAACCTCAGCGAATTAGCTATAACCGATACTGAACTGAAGCTCATTGCGAGGGCTGCGATCATCGGTGACATAAGCAGTCCAAAGACAGGGTACAGCACCCCTGCCGCGACAGGAACTCCCACCACGTTGTACACAAACGCAAAGAACAGGTTTTCCTTTATGTTCTTCACTACCTTATGACTTAGTTTTTTTGCTTTCACGATCCCCTTAAGATCCCCTTTCACCAGTGTGAGCATAGCGCTTTCTATGGCCACATCCGTCCCTGTACCCATGGCAATGCCCACATCCGATTGTGCCAGCGCAGGCGCATCATTTATCCCGTCCCCGGCCATGGCCACCATTTTCCCCTGTGCCTGGAGCGATTTGATCTCGTCCAGTTTATCCGCAGGCAGGCACTCTGCCTTAAACCGATCCAGGTTTAATCTATCAGCAACAGCCCTGGCAGTATTCTTATTATCCCCGGTCAGCATGATCACTTCGATCCCCATTTGCTTTAATTCGGAGATGGCCTCCATACTGCTTTCTTTAATCGCGTCAAATATGGTTACATATCCGGCGACTTTACCATTGATTGAAATATAGGAAACAGTCTTACCTTGACCCTGCTCCTCCACTGCCATCCCAATCAGGGTTTTCGGAATGCTAATAGCATATTGCATCATAAGCTTATCATTGCCCAGGGCAATCGTTTCATCACCCACTTTGCCCCTGACCCCTTTTCCTGCAACCGCTTCAAAATCCACGACAGGAGAAAACCGGCTTTTTCTCAACTTTCCATACTGTACGATCGCTTCAGCCAATGGATGTTCACTCTGCTGGTTTAAGGAAGTGATCCGGGATACTACCAGCTCTTCATCGTAACCATTGGTAACCACCACTTTTTCAACTGAGGGTTTACCTTCCGTGATTGTACCCGTCTTATCTATAATGAGGGTATCCACCTTATCCATATTTTCCAGGGCTTCCGCATTTTTGATGAGGATCCCTGCCTGAGCTCCACGCCCCACCCCAACCATTACGGACATGGGAGTGGCAAGCCCCAGGGCGCAGGGACATGCGATGATGAGGACTGCGATGGAATTGACGAATGCGAACACATAGGCAGGTTCAGGGCCATAGAGCGCCCAAACTGTAAAAGTGAGTACCGCGCTTAGAATGACAATTGGCACAAAATATTTTGAGATTTTGTCGGCCAGTTTCTGGATCGGTGCTTTGGAGCGACTGGCAGTATTGACCATATGGATGATCTGGGAGAGAAGCGTATCGGACCCTACTTTTTCAGCCTTCATAACAAAAGAACCCAGGCCGTTAATGGTACCGGAAGTTACCGGGTCGTCCACCCTCTTTTCCAGCGGGATGGGTTCGCCAGTTATCATAGACTCATCCACAGTACTGCTTCCCTCCGTGATGTTTCCGTCAACAGGAACCTTATCACCCGGCTTCACACGCAATAGATCGCCCACTTTGATCTTGTCAATGGAGATTGTCCTTTCTTCCCCATCTTTCACCAGGTTAGCTACTGCTGGAACCAGGTTGAGCAGGGACCGTATGGCTCCGCTGGTCTGGCTATGCGCCCTGGCCTCCAGTACCTGTCCCAGCAAAACGAGGGTAAGGATGACCGTGGCAGCTTCAAAATATACAAATACATTTCCCTCATGGGTCCTGAATTCCTGGGGGAAAATGGTAGGAAAAAGAAGTGCAAAAACGCTGAAAGCCCAGGCAATCCCAGAACCTATCCCAATAAGGGTAAACATATTGAGATTCATAAAACGGAGTGAATTCCATGCCCGCTTAAAGAACATCCAGGTGGCATAAAAAACCACGGGAATGGACAATGCCAACTGAACGTAGTTCCAGTTCTTTTGGTCCAGTATTTTATAAAGTGGGTTATTCTCAATCATTTCCGACATGGCTATAAGGAAGATAGGGAGCGTAAAGGCCACAGCGATCCATAATTTTTTAAGCAATTTTCTATAGTTGGAATCTTCTGCCGCTTCTGCGCCTGCCATGGGTACCAGGTCCATACCACAGATGGGGCAGGATCCGGGCTCTCCCGATATAATTTCAGGATGCATGGGACAGGTATATTTTGAGCTATTGGCTGCCATAGACACCTCTTCTACCAGATTCATCCCGCATACGGGGCAATCACCTGGTTGGTCGTAGGTTTTTTCGCCTTCGCAGCGCATGGGGCAATAATAAGTGCCGGTCCCCTTGCCTTTTGGAGCCTCTTTTTTTTCATGGGAATGCCCCTCCTTTTCTCCGGGAAGTGAGATAGTGTAGTGGCCATTGATACCATCGAGCGCCTTCTGGAACTTGTCGAGCTGGATATGGGAGTCCATCTCTATTGATGCGGTCCCCTGATCAAGGTCCACCCTGGCTTTAATGACACCTATTACACCGCTGAGCGCTTCCTGCACATGAACTCGGCAACCATTACAAGTCATTCCCTGAACTTGATACGAATGTCTCATTGCTATTGGATTTTAGTTTAATATAATGAAACAAATCTCCGGATTTAAAGCCGGGGAGATAATACGTAATTTTGGGAATATGTTGTAAGATTTACAGGTCTTCGATCTGCTTCCGCTTCTGATTCTTTAATTGCTTGTAATAACTGGGCGAAAATCCTGTCACCTTCCTGAATTGATTGCTAAGGTAGGCCACGCTGCTGTAGTTGAGTTTATAGGCGATCTCTTTAAGGGTCAATTCATCATACATCAATAATTCCTTAACCCGTTCAATTTTCTGAGCGATAAAATATTTTTCGATAGTGGTGTTGGTGACTTCAGAAAAAAGGTTGCTTAGGGAATTGTAGTCCTGAGATAAGTGACCGGACAGGTATTGGGAAAGGGTATAACTGAGCTCACTATCCCTATTGTGTACCAGGTCGATAATGAGGGTTTTAATGGTATCGATGATACGGCTTTTCTTGTCATCTATGATATCGAACCCAAGGGCCCGCAGGTTGTCCAGGAGGGCAGGCCTTTCTTTTTGTATGGATTCCTCTTCGATCTCAACTTTTCCAAGCGTCACAGAAACCGGGTGCAGTCTCAATTTTTCCAACTCTGACCGGACCACCATTATACAGCGGCTGCATACCATATTCCTGATGTAAAGCTCCATCTAGTTAATGGTCTCCACCGTTTTCCCGCAGTTCAACATCTGGGTGCCATAATATGGGTTTCGGATCTCTGTCTCCAGGCTCAACCAATTGGCGCCCTGGCCCTCGTTGGCCATGGGGCAAAACTGGTAATAGGCTGGATTCTCAAGATTGGATGCTTTCATGAGTACGTACATGTTTTCAGAAATGTCCATAAATATTTTTCTCTGGGCATTTACATCTTTGTTCATTTCCATTTGTTCGGTTGCTTCAATCAGATCGGTCCTTACCTTCATCCAGGCCATATGGGAATCCTGATCCAGTGACTCCATTTTCACATTGTTCAGAGCTTTAAATAAAGAAGCGGCATTTCCCGAAGCAGCCTGCCCATCGGAAGCAACAAGGGCATCCTTTACGTTAAAGTAGGCATCGAACACCGGGATCAGGGGATCATTTGATTCAGCGGCCATGAAGGATTTTGTAACAACGTGTGTTTGTGGTGAGTTTATCCCATTCTTCGAATGATCAGCCATAAACACATCCTCTGCGCCAGAATTTTCCCCGGCTTTATCCCTTTCATAGCGGCAACATTTTGGAAGGGCTGCGTAGGCCTCATCAGGAGCATAATATAACTCGTTATCGAATCCCGAAAGCGCGATCCGTTTAAGGATCCTGTCCCGGTTTGTTCGCTCCGTGTTATAGATCAGGGTCGCGGATTGGGTATGCTGCTCCCATTCTACCGCTACCAGGTTCTTCACGGATCCTGCCCTTTCTATAAGCTGTTTACAACTATCAAAGTCGCCCTTCAGTGCAACTATCTCCTTTTTCTGGTTTGGGATCTGAGCATTCGCGGCACCATGCGAAAAACTGCATGCCACGGCCGCGAGTATAAGTATCATTTTCATAAACAGATTCTTTAAAATTAGTTCCTGGATATATCAATCGGGTCGCCGCGATATTTGTCGACTTTTGCCACAAAACCTTACCCATGGCAATTTCTAGGCCCGGTAAGCTCCACGTGATGGGTATTAAAAGTAATGATTTAAAGGAAAATCAAAGTTTCCATAGGGTTTTGGTATCCTTGTTGCCATTACTCGTTATTCCTTTTGGGAAGCAACGGCAATTGCATGGTCGCTTGTCTTAGTTGCTTTAGGGCATTTTACATAGTACATCTTCATAGTTCCCTTATTTTTTACGGCTATCTGCCCCCTGTACTGGCAGTCGAACAAGTCCTTAACAAGTTCATAGGTATTTGCTGAAATATTGACTTTCCCCGCCTGGGAATTGGATTCCATACGGGCAGCCACATTGACAGTATCTCCCCAGATGTCATAAGCAAATTTTGTGGTCCCCACCACCCCGGCCACCACGGGCCCGCTATTGATCCCGATCCTGATATTAAAATGGTTCTGGTCACCCCTCGGGTCGGTTTTTACCTGCTCCACGAACTCGGAAATTTCAAAAGCGGCCTGTACCATCCTTACTGCGTGGTCTTCAGATGGGTACGGAAGTCCGCCGGCACACATATAGGCATCCCCAACGGTTTTGATCTTTTCCAGCCCATATTTTTCCACGATCTCGTCAAATTTGGAAAAATAGAAATCCACGCTGGCCACCAGTTCTTCCGGGGTCAAGTGTTCCGAATGCATTGTGAACATCTCAAAATCGGTAAAGAGCACGGATACCGAATCAAATTTTTTGGCCTTTACCCTGCCATAGGCTTTGAGTTCCTTTGCGGTCTCCTCCGGGAGTATATTTCGGAGCAGCCTTTCGGAACGGTCTTTCTCCTCTTCGATCAGCCGCGTGGATTTGCGCATATATTTATTGCGATGATACAAGCCCATGGCAAGCAGGAATAATAGCCCCAGCGCTATAAAGGAGGCAATAATAATATTTCCCTGCTTATTCGCCTTCAATTTCTGGATCTCTGCGTTCTTTTCGAGCAGGTCTACTTGCGCCTGCCTCTGCGACACCTCAAAATTGGTTTGTAGATCATACATTTGCCGGACGGTAGAAAGATTGGTCAGGCTATCGCGGTAAGCAATGTATTCTTTGTAATGCGGATAAGCTTCGTCGGGTTTACCCATCGCTTCGTACAGGTTGGCCAGCTGTTGGTGGGCCGGCCCCATCCGGTTCCTAAAGCCATAGGTTGCGGCCAACTCCAGGCTTCTTTGGGCACCCAGAACCGCCAACGTACTATTTCCGCGCCGAGCATTGACCTCCGAGAGGTAAACCAGGTATTCCGCAATCGCCGCATAATCCTGTAATATTTCTAGTCGGGCGATCGCCTGAGTAAAATTTGTCCTTGCAACGCTGTCATTGCCCTGGCCGGCAAATATCATCCCCATATTTCCGAGCGTGTAAGCCGTACCGCTCTCGTGCTTCTTTATTTCAAAGATAGGCGCGGCTTCCTTGATGTAAGTAAGAGCCTTGTCATATTGTGCATTTTGGATATGGTATTCCCCTGCATTAAGCAGGGCGATAGCCAGTGAAATGGGGTCATCGGTCTTACGGAGGATGTCAATGGCCCTGGCATAGTAGCTGGTAGCATTGCTGCTATCATTCTTCTGAGAATAAATATCTCCAACCGCCATATAGGCAATTCCCTCCCCTACGGGATATGAGGCAGCTGATGCGGCCTTAACGCTTTGAAAATAAGCCTCCAGGGCCTGTTCCATTTGCCCGGCCAGTGCGTTTTTATTCCCTTTCTGGAGGTAGCCGCTATAAAGGTAACCCGGGTTATCTTCTTCCCGGGCCAAAGTGATGAGTTCCTCAGCGTAGGAAAGGCCCAATTGCAAGTCATTGCCTTCGTGGAAAGCCAGATTCTTGAGGAGTTCCATTTTTTCGACACCGGCAAGGCGTCCCTCCCGGTTGATCCCGGCCAGGCTATCGGCAATGCGCTGATCCTGTCCATGGATACCTGTAAATGACCCTGTTAGAAGCAATAGGATCAAAGTGAGCCGTCTCGAATTCTTGAACTCCACCAAGTCAGTTGTTAGCTTTTAATTTTGGATCCAACCTAAATGGCCCGTAAACTTTCCATCCCTTTTTAATAACAAAATAAATTGATTAATTGCTGACCTCTTCATCCAGACTTGCATCATTCCTGATATCCCCGGCAATCTGCCAATGCCTTCGTTTCATGAGGTAGCGTCTTCAAAGAGGATTGGAAAAGGAGGATTAATGGTAAACATTAAAATTTTTACCGAACCGTTATCTTTTGATTTAGCCTTCCATTTCACTTCCCTTCCCAAATGGACTATGGATGCGTAATCCTTCGGGCCTGGACCTGCATCATATGGTCATCTGATAATTGGCAAAATGGAATTATCTTTACATCATCCGTTACAGCCAAGGCTTAAAATACCTTCCACGTCAACAGTCAGGGTAATTAGTAAGTCTTTGTCCGTGCCTGGCCCTGCACCGCTAAACAGGGCTACAGTTGGCAAGAACAGGATTACTTTTATCTTCACTGACTTGTTCTTTTAGCGTTAGCCCGCAATTTGGGATCCAGCGTAAAAGTCCCATATTTCCTCTGATCCTTTTTAACCTTAAAGGTTATGGAATAATGGCTAGGCTGTTCATCAAAATCTTCCTCATTTTTTACACCCCCGCCAATATTACAAAATTTCCGTTTCAGGGTACGGCCTTTTTTAAAAAGGATCGGATCCCCAGGATTAATTCTGATTTCAACAATCGTAATTGAGCCGATATCATTTTTCGAACTACCTTTCCATTTGACCCTTCTCCCCCCGTAAACCTTAGACAAGAAATCCTTTGAATTTTTTGAATCAGAATATCCACTATTGTTATCAGAAAGAGTACAATACCTATAAATATTGGCTGCAACAGAATCTTTTAAAAGACCTTCCACATCAACTAACAGGGTGATTTTCACTTTTTTACGTGTTTCACTATCCTCTGTGAAGGCAGGTTTTTTCAACAATTCCATTTTCTCGATACCGGAAGGCATACTCTCCGGGAAGTTTTCAGCAAGGTCGTTATCCTGGCCCAGCACCCCCATATATGGAAGCACTAGTAAATAAATGTAAACTGTAATCTTTCTCATAAGGTATAGTTATTTCAAATTATGGTATTCAATTGTAACTTCCGATC
>JBGTKP010000042.1:0-6414 GCA_041744575.1 Muriicola sp. | reverse complement strand
AGGATCATCGACTGGTCACTGGCCCATAATACGCCACCCAATGTCAGATCGGACACAATAATACCTTCTCCGAAGCGGATGGCATCAATAGGGGCGCCCAAGGCATAATGCTCCAGCACCTCCTGAGTTTGTGAATCCCATACCTGTACCGCACCACTAAACCAGGAGGCAACTATCAGGTTGTTCCCATCCGCTGACAGGCCCAATGGCTGAATGAGCGACACTGGATTTTCTTCAGGTATTAAATAGCCCTTATAGGCATTTTCCTGATCCCCGGTCTGTCCGTTAAACTGCCTCAATCGGTATATATCCCCCACATACACCTTATCCCCATCATTGGCGCCTGCTAGAACTGCGACACCGGAAGGGGCAATCATTCCCCCGGGACTGATAATACGCGCTTGACCTCCGGGTAGTATTTCAGCCACCCATCCCTCGTCATTATTGGTCATAAAAAGGGTGCCATCTGTGTCGAATACCATGTTATCCAATCCGGGTTCAATGGTAGTGAACAGTGTTTTTTCGCCGGTCTTAATGCTAACCTTAAAAACCGCCCCGGTTTGATCCAGAACATGGAGGACGCCTTTGGGATCGAACTTGGCAGACGCGGGATTGCTAAACCCGTCTGTCAATATTTGAACAGTCCCATCCGTGAAAGGGCTTGTAGATACAGGATCCCCCGCCTGGCCGACATCTACCTTAACGACCAGATTTGCCGCAAACAGCGGTCCGTATAAGAAGCCATCGGTACAGAAGTCGAACGCATTCAAAAATCCAAGCGGGAAGGGGTTTTCGGGAGTGCTTATGATGATAGGCCTGGGGGGATCCAAAAGGTTGGGATCGAGCTCATACAGCCCGTCGCCAAGAAAATCAAGACCCACAAAGAGGCGCCCATCGGGTGAGAAGGTGATCGGATTTACGCCAGGGGCCACAAATTGTTTGGTCACCACTCCATCGGGGGTCATCCGGCCTACTTCCCCAAAGATAATGTCCGTCCAGTAGAGTGAGCCATCCGGACCAAATACGAGGTCATCCGGACCCTTTACCCCCATTTCCTTTCCAAATCGTTCGATGATCGTTCCGTCTGACCGGTTCATCACGACAATTTCTTCTCCAACGACACTGGCAATATACAGGTGGCCATCAGGTCCGATGTCGAGGCCATTGGCCCCATGCAGTACAGCGCCACGGGCGACTTCGGTCACAGCATACGTTGCTTCAGGTGTTTCATCCGGATCTTCCGACGTCGGCACAGGTTTCACTGCCGATTTTGAGGGTTCTGCTACCGGGTCCGGGCTGCAGGAAAATGCGAGGAACAGTAAGGCTAAAAAAGGGAGGGTACCGAGGAATCTTGAGAAGGGTTTTTCAAGGGCTTTCATGCTATGGTTGTTTAATGGGTTACAAGGCAAAGTGAAACCCGAATAGCACGGTAGAAACGTGATCTTGGAATTAAAAGGAACAGAGGGGGAACTACAAGTCTATTTTCAGTACTAAATATAAACTATTTTTTTGATAATCAAAGAGTTAATGCCTATTTCATGGTCTTATTCACTGCTGTCGGATGCTATTCCGGGAATAGGAGCGGCTGGTGTAGGAATTTACCCGTTGATCCTACTGGAAAGTGAGGGATGTTAAGTGGGAATTGCCCACTTGAGATTGGGGTCCAAATTGTAGGCAAATGTTCACTGCGAAGCTTAATTACATTTTAAACCTACTGTGGGATACTTCTGTTGTCCAAAGCATTTTCGCCCAGATATAGTTTTGTGTTGCGCATTGCAACGGATTTTCAGTTTTCGTTGTATTGGTTTCAATAATCCAGCGCCCACCTATTTATATTGAAACGATCTCTATAAAGAACCTTATTGCGGACTTGCCGGGAGCATATTTCTGATGGCAGCTATTTTCCAATTTTCCTCGTGATACACTACGATAAAAGTGCTCCACATCTTCCGGACGGTGCCATCGGGATTCGCAATTTCATATCGGGCATCTGCTAGGGCACTTCCCGGATTCAGAAAGCGGATTTTTTCAACTTTAAGCGTTCGTGTCCCCGGGTTTTCGGTAGCGCTTTGCTGCATCCCTTCCATGGACTCCTTTTTACCCGTTCGCCATTCCCCCGAAGAAACCAATTGATCTATATCTTCAGTTAAAATGCTTTTGAGCAGAACGGTATCATGCTGCTCCCTGGCCTGTGCATAGGCATCGACCAGGGCAACAATTTGTTGCCTTTGTTCCGTATTGTCGGTGCTGTCCTGAGCATATACCCCTGAGATAGCCAAAAAAGTGCACACGATAAGAAGGGTAGTATTTTTCATCATCTGATTGTATTTTAATTCTGAACAATTTTAATATAAGTTAAGGTATGACCCTCAAAGACGTAAAAGATATCCAGTAGAAGATTTGGTCTTTCCCTCTCCGAATGGCTAGTTGAAGCATTTACTCCTCAGATAGCAACTATTTTAAGGTATCCATTACCCCGTTCGTATACCCTACGCACTCCGAAAGGCCGGGAAGCACATCATGGCCATCTTTTTCGTATTCCAGCGCCATCACCCCGGAATAGTTGATTGCCTGTAAGGCCCTGATAACTGCCGGGATATCTATGACGCCCCTTCCCAGCTCCACCGACTCCCCTTCCGCCTCGGCCCTGTCCACGTCTTTCAGGTGGACATCCAAGAGCCGATCCGCGTATTTGGTAATGTTAGCCGCCGGATCCAGCCCCAGGCGTTGTACATGACCGATATCGATACATAGTCCGATTCGCGGATCTAGCGATTTAATTTTCTCATAAACCACTTCAGGCGTGGGGTATACTTCATCCCCCGGCCCATGGTTATGGATCGCCAGCTTGATATTGATTTCCTTGACTTTCTTTTCCACCAATGGCAACAAGTCGTGATTCGGCACCCCAATTATGAGTTCTAATTTGGCGGCTTTCGCATAGCGAAAGACGTTTTCCACCTCGGCCGCCGTTTTCATATAGATCACGCCGGCCCCATACAAGCTGAGTCCTGCACTTTCCACTTTTTCTAAGACGTTCCGGATTACCTCCTCGCTGCTCTCCAAAGGCAGGTGCATGCTTTTGACCGCTATTTTTTGAAGGTTTAGTCTTTTGGCCATGGTAAGGGTTTCCTCTAGACTATATTCCCGCGTGGTATAGGATGCCAGTCCGAGCGTCAACCCTGAATCTCTCAAGGCATTATAACTTGCACTAGTGAAATCGCTAAGTGGGGCAGCTTTAAGAAAATTCGTTGTTGCGGCCAATCCGCCCAGGCCCAGGAGTTTTAAAAATGACGTTCTTGAGTACTTCATAACTTAGTATAATTTTTAACGATTATGGACCACCCTTACAGGATGATCGTACCTCCCTTATTTCAACCAGGTGTCGAACCAATTGAATGCATCCTCTTGCATGGTCGCATCAAATTTATGGCCCCCCGGATAGAACTTACCGCTATACTTGTCGGCAGCTCCCGCCTTGGTATAGACCTCCTTTAAAATTGCATCCGCTTTTTTCATCTCGGGCAGCGTATACAACTGGTCTTCCGTATTGCTCATGACCATGGTGGGCAGGGGTACCCGTAGCCCCAGTACTTCCGGAAAATCCAGGTAGTTGGGTAGGAGCGGGATGTATGTCATCCAGGTATGGGTAAACGATTTGTTGAGCAGGAAGTCGTTCCAGGTAGACATAAACCCAACGCTGATTGCACATTTGATCCTGTGATCCAGTCCGCCCAGGTAATCTGTGCGCAACCCGCCGCCGGACAGGCCGCAGCATCCCACATTCGTGGCATCAACATCCGGACGGTTGCACAAAATATCCAGTGCGATGCGATCCTCGGCCAGGGTCATCCCGGGCCAGGTGGTCCCGGCACAAAATAAGGATTTGGATAGGATGTGCTCATGTGCAGCCGCCCATTCATTGTAAATATTTATATTATCAATGGCTTCCGGGTTGTCTTCCGACATATCCCCTACATTGCATGGCCCCCAGCCAATGCCCGATACATCTTTGTACAAGACCCTTCTGGAACCAAAAGTGAATACATCGTGTACCAATACCACATAGCCCCGTTTGGCCAGTTCGTTGGCCCACGGCAATCCGGAATAATAGTCTTTTTGATGTTCTGTAATGGCTAGATTCTGGACATCGGAAGTCCGGGTAATCTTTCTTTTTCCAAAATATTTCTGGCCGCCGTGATCGTGTAATCCCAAAACCGTAGGTAAGGGTCCGGTGGCCCCGGCAGGTTTCAGCAAAATGGCTTCCGTTGGATTTCCATAGGGGAGCTGCCATTGCAGTTCCTCCACTATCAAACCATCATATTCATAGGTGGCCTTTACTGTTACCTCCGGGACAAAACCCTTCAGTTCAGGAGCGGCCATCAGCTCCCGGGTTTTTGTCAAGGCCTGCTCACGCCAGGCATTAACATCATTAAATTTTAGATTTCGAAAGGAGAGTGTGGGAGGGCTTTCGGGTATTTTCGAAACCCACGGCCCGTAGGCACCAATAATACTACTGCCATCAGCACTTGTAGATACCGAATCCTCAGAGACATATTCGCCGGATTGCGGGTGCATCTGTTGAAAGTTATTAGGAAAAATCGGGATTATCCCCAAAAGGGCCGCAGAAGATAAAAATTCCCTCCTTGATTGGTTCTGTATAGATGCACTGTCGTTCCGGATTTTCATAAGCGCAATAATTGAGGTAATCTACTGTCTGTCTGGTCTCTTAAATATAGGAAATTAGAGGGTGTAACGCCATTTTAATATTTTGTAGGTTTAGACTTTTTGTTCCCTGAACGAATACTGCAAGCGTTGCGACATTTAATAGTTCTTTGTTCAGGTTTATCAAGTATAGAAAGTATTTCCTAAGGTGTGTGGGAAATAGTATTTTAATTCAATAATTTTTTTGAGCATTGTAAGCAACTCCCCGTCTAGCAACGCTTAATAATCTAAATTAAGAATGTTTTAATTGTACATATGAAATCCCTTTTATTTGTGTTAGTTAAACATAAGATTCAATACCGAAGTTTGCGCGTTTTTAAAATTGAGGGTAACAAAAGAGAAATTACTATGGGATATTATAATCAATTAATTCAGTTTTTGGAGCAGGCAAAAACAAATGATTTAAAAACCAAACACTTCGGTTCCGAATACAATGGCACCAAGGTTAAAGTTAGTTTTGGTCAAGGCAATTCTGCCCTTATCCCGTGGATTTCATTTTTAATTGACCCTAATACCACCAGCAAAGGAATATATCCAGCCTATTTATATTATAAGGATTCTGAAACATTATTTCTGACATATGGAATTAGTGAAAGTAACACTCCAGATCAAAAATGGAATGTTACAGATAGTGAATCGATAAGGGAGTATTTTGATAAGAAAGGCTTAGCTAAGCCAGCAAGATATGGACAGTCTTTGGTCTTCAAATCATACAATGTAGAAAGCCTCCCGGAAAAAGAAATAATGGAAAAAGATTTGAATGAACTAATTCAAATATACAAATCTATAACATTTTCAACTACGAAGGTATCATTGCCGGACGTTCATTTTCATCTGAACCAGTTCAAGAGTGATATTTCTATTAGCGGATTATCATATAGCTCTAAACTAATATTACGGTTTTGTGCTTCTCTAATTACTAAACCCTTTGTTATTTTAACAGGTCTTTCTGGATCAGGAAAAACCAAATTGGCACAAGCCTTTGTAAAATGGATTTGTCAGGATGAAATTCAGTATCGCCTTATTCCTGTAGGTGCCGATTGGACCAATCGTGAACCTTTGCTGGGATATCCAAATGCTCTCAAACCAGAGGAATATGTAAAGCCCGATAGTGGCGTACTTGATTTAATTATTCATGCAAATTCTAATCCTGAATTGCCTTATTTTCTGATTCTGGATGAAATGAACTTAAGTCACGTGGAACGCTATTTTGCCGATTTTCTTAGTGCAATGGAATCTAAAGAAAAAATTCCTCTGTACCCTGAAGGCAC
The DNA here is from genome assembly GCA_041744575.1 of Muriicola sp. Lineage (GTDB taxonomy): Bacteria > Bacteroidota > Bacteroidia > Flavobacteriales > Flavobacteriaceae > JTS-RE37. The sequence goes on along the minus strand of JBGTKP010000042.1, from coordinate 418 downwards.
GGTGAACAATGGAGTACCATCAAATCTACATTTACCAGCTAATCTATTTATAATTGGTACCGTTAATATTGACGAAACGACCAATATGTTTAGCCCAAAAGTTCTTGACAGAGCCAATACCATCGAATTCCGCGTATTGTATTAGCCTCAAATAACCGAGTAAATTTCGATTAATTTTAAGCTGCCTTCTTTTGTGTCTCTAATAGGTATTTCATTCTAGCTTCTACAGGTGAAGAACAATTAAACCTGTGGAGCATCCAATGGTTATTGTAATTATCAATAAATGTTTTAATTTCTTTTTTAGCTTCCTTCAAGGACTCATAATTATTGACCTGAAAGGTCTGCTCATTCAGGGTTCTGTGAAAACGCTCAATGATGCCATTACACTCGGGGCTGCGCACATATGCTTTGGAGAGCT
>JBGTKP010000041.1:0-62231 GCA_041744575.1 Muriicola sp. | reverse complement strand
CGGAACAGCTGCCAGCCCGGTAATATATGTCAGTTCAAGCGACTTCCGTATTGGCGCCGGTACCGGAGGGGGCAATGGGGATGTCAACCTTGATACCAACTCAGGGATCATAACCCGGTTCAGTCGTAACGGAGCGGTCTGGGAGGTTACCGATCTTGTCAGGGGGTTACCGCGATCGGAGGAGAATCATGCCACGAACGGTCTCGAGTTTGTCAATATAAAGGGCACCAACTATTTATTGGTTGCCCAGGGGGGACATACCAACGGGGGTGCCCCTTCCACCAATTTTGTTTATTCCTGTGAATACGCCTTATCCGCGGCAATCCTTTCCATCAACCTTGATATGCTCAATACCATGCCGATCAAGACGGACGCGAACGGCAGAAAGTACATTTATGATCTCCCGACCCTGGACGATCCCGGAAGGGCCAACCTGAACGGAGTTACCGATCCGGATAATGCCGCGTATAACGGAATAGACATTTATGATCCCTTTGGCGGGAATGACGGCCTCAATCAGGCCATCCTGGTGGGCGGTGGACCGGTGCAGATTTTTTCCCCCGGGTACCGGAATGCCTATGATCTGGTGGTGACTGAAAACGGAGCTGTCTATGTCTCCGACAATGGGGCGAATGCCGGCTGGGGTGGTTTCCCCGTAAATGAAGGCACTGCAAATGTTACCAATGCCTATGTTCCTTCAGAACCGGGCAGCCAGTCGCCGACGGCAGACGGGGAATTCATCAATAATAAGGATCACCTGCAACTGGTTACCCTGAATATCGATAATTATACCTTTGGGAGCTTTTACGGGGGGCACCCTAACCCCTCTCGCGCCAACCCTGCAGGGGCCGGGCTCTATACGGACAATGGCACCGGATTTTTCCGGAACAAAATTTACGATCCCAACGGCTCAAGGCCAAATTCTTCCACCAATCCGAATCAAGCCCTGCCCGCAAACTGGACCTCATTGGTGCCTGCTGCAAACCCGGTCGAGGGAGACTGGAGGGGCCCCGGGATTAATAATCCGGAAGGTCCCGCTGATGATCCGGTAACCGTTTGGGGCACCAATACCAACGGGCTTGATGAATACACCGCTTCTAATTTCGGGGGCGCTTTGAAGGGCAATCTCATTGCAGGTGTCAATACCGGAGTACTTCGGCGGGTGGAATTGAATTCCAATGGAACACTCAATAAACTCACGACGAATTTTGCGTCCGGATTGGGAGGAAATGCCCTTGGAGTTACATGCAACAGCGATTCGGATCCTTTTCCCGGAACTATCTGGGCCGGAACACTCAACGGGTTAATAGTAGTCCTGGAACCGGCGGATCTGGCCGTTTGTCTTAGTCCGGGCCAGGCAGGATATAATGCCAATGCGGATTATGATCAGGATGGGTACACGAATAAGGACGAAACAGATAACGGGACAGACCTGTGTAATGGCGGGTCACAACCCGACGATTTTGATAAATCCGCCGGAGCGCCTTTTTTTTCGAACCTCAATGATACGGACGATGACAACGACGGAATCTCAGATCAGAATGATCCATTTCAGCTCGGGAATACATCGACTTCAGGCAGTGACGCCTTTACCATCCCGGTACAGAATGGTTTATTTAATGATCAGCAGGGACTGGGGGGCATTTTCGGTCTCGGTCTTACCGGCCTGATGAATAACGGCGCCGTCAATCCCAACTGGCTCAACTGGACAGATAAAAGAGGGCAGGGCCCCAATCCGGATGATGTGCTGGGTGGAGCTCCCGGCCTGATGACCTCCCACATGACCTCAGGAACTGCCAACGGCACCCCTAATACTCAGGAAAAGGGGTATCAGTATGGTGTACAGGTAAATCAGAATACCGGCATCTTTACGGTTGCGGGAAAAATGATCAACTTCAGCGGTCCTTTGCGTTTATACGGAAATAATGCCGCTGTAGGCGGGGAGCTCGGCTATTTTATAGGAGACGGTACGCAGAGCAATTTTCTAAAATTTGTTATTAATACCAGTGGATTAAAAATTCAGCAGGAGATCAATAATATTCCCCAGACCCCAATAAATATTTCGATTCCGGTAAATTCAAGACCACAGGGCGGGATCGAATTCTTTTTTGTGATCAATCCTTCCTCCGGAAATGTAACCCTTGAGTATATCATTGATGGCGGAACACGAAACGTGGCCGGAAGTCTGACGGCACAGGGAAGCATCCTTGCCGCCCTACAGCAAGCCGGTAAAGATCTCGCTGTTGGATTTACGGGAACTTCAAATACTGAAGGAGTGGAACTTGAGGGTACCTGGGATTATCTGAATGTCACTTTAAATGGGGCTTCTGATATCCTGAGGATCAATGCTGGTGGCACCCTGGTTGCGGCTGGGGATGCAGGTTCGGACTGGCAGCCCAATAATGCCAATGGGGCCTTTACGGGAAATGGTTTTACCGTAAATACAGGGCGGACTTATACCGGAAATCTCCTTTACGCCGGCAGGCATTCCTCAATTCCTTCCTATATCGACCAGAATACTTTCAATGCCATTTTTGCACAGGAACGTAATGACGGCCCTGCAGGGGCAGAAATGAAATACTCGGTACCTTTGGCAAATGGCAATTATATCATCAATCTCTATATGGGAGATGGCTTCAGTGGCACCAACCAGCCCGGGGATCGTATTTTTGATATAGTCATTGAAGATCAGGTGGTTTATAACGATCTGGACCTCATGGTGCAATTCGGACCCATGGCCGGGGGATTACTTTCTTTTCCTGCAGCGGTTGCTGATGGCCAGCTGACCATTGAATTTTTACATGAGGTGGAAAACCCGCTGGTCAATGCCATTGAAATTTTGTCTGCCGGAAATTCCCAGTTACCTATTGCTGTTGCCGACATTGCCAATCAAACTTCCGTTCCCGGAGCCGCCCTGAACGGCAGCCTTGGTGTGAATGCTTCCGGAGGGGAGGGGAACCTTAACTATGCGCTTTCCGGGCACCCGCCAGGGGTTTTTATCGAGCCCACCAATGGTCAGATTGGCGGCACCATCAGCCAGAGTGCCTTGCAGGGAAGTCCGTATACCGTGACCGTTACAGTGGATGACAGCGATGGGATTACCACAGACGCCATCAGTAAGACCTTTACCTGGTCGATTCTGAATTCATGGACAAGCAAGTCTGAGAATGAATCATATACCGCGAGACATGAGAATTCCTTTGTACAGGCAGGGAATAAGTTCTACCTGATGGGGGGGCGAGAAAATGCCCGTACCATTGATATTTATGATTATACCAGCAATACCTGGACCTCGCTTCCCAATGCTGCCCCCAAAGAATTCAATCACTTCCAGGCAACCGAGTATCAAGGGCTTATCTGGGTCATCGGCTCTTTCAGCACCAATAATTATCCGAACGAACTTCCTGAAGAAAATATATGGGCCTTTGATCCTGCAAAGAAGGTCTGGATCAAAGGGCCGCTCATCCCTGTTGCCCGGCGACGGGGCGCAGCCGGTTTGGTAGTTTATAATGATAAGTTCTACCTGGTAGCGGGAAACACCAATGGTCATAGCGGCGGTTATGTGAGCTGGTTGGATGAATACGATCCTGCAACAGGAAAATGGACAACTTTAACTAATGCTCCGAGGGCAAGAGATCATTTTGCAGCGGTGGTCATAGGAACCAAACTGTACGCGGCAGGAGGCCGGTTGTCCGGAGGTACCGGCGGTGTATTTGCGCCGACAATTCCGCAGGTGGACGTCTATAATTTTGCGACTGCAAGCTGGAGTACCCTGCCAGTTGGCCAAAATATTCCTACGCAAAGGGCCGGAGCATCCGCGGTCAACTTTAATGACAAACTAATTGTTATAGGGGGAGAAATAGGAAGTCAGACAAGCGCCCTTAAGACAACAGAAGAATATGATCCTTTAACTCAATCATGGCGGGCCATGGGTGACCTGGTATTCGCCAGGCATGGAACACAGGCAATTGTCTCGGGAAATGGTATTTTTATTCTGGGAGGATCTCCGCTCAGAGGAGGAGGCAACCAGAAAAATATGGAATTTTTTGGTGAAGATGCCCCGGTTGGATCAGCCAGTAGTTCCAGTACGCTTGCCGGCCCTACCGCAGTTCAGGTCGTTAAGGGAACGCCAAAGACAGTGAATCTTTCAGTTTCCAGTGGTTCTGTTGGAATTATGATCACCTCGATGACCCTTACCGGCCCAAATGCATCCGAATTCAGCTTTGCCTCAGGGAAACTAACCAATCAGCTGCTGGTTCCCGGAAGCAAACCAGCGCTCACTCTTAACTATTCAGGAAACGTTTCGGGCCACACGGCCAATCTGGTCATCGCTTACGGGGCTTCGGATCAGCTTGTTATCCCCCTGACCGGAACGGTCAGCGGTGCGGTGGGCGGAGTCATAAGCCTTACCCTTATCAACGCGAATACGGATATTGATTTATTTGAGATTTCAGAAGGCCAGCAGATCAGCGCCGGCAGCATACAAAATACCCCTCTTAATATCCGGGCAAATACAAATCCCCAGCTCGTTGGGAGTGTGCAGCTTGTTATGACCGGTCCTGTAAATAAAACAATCAGGGAAAATACGGCCCCTTATGCCTTATTCGGAGATACCAACGGCAACTACACCGGTCAGCCTTTTCCTGCGGGTTCCTATACAATTAAAGGCACGGCTTATAGTGGGGCTAATTTAGGTGGAACCAACCTGGGATCCCTAACCAGAAATTTCACGGTGGTTAGTCAGGGTGGCAACCAGGCTCCTGTGGCGGTGGCCAGTGCCTCCCCCGGCTCCGGAAACCTTCCTTTTACCGTCAATTTCACCGGTGGAAATTCTACAGATGATACCGGGGTTGTCAGCTATTTGTGGGATTTTAAGGATGGATCCACTTCCACCGCTATCAACCCAGCACATACCTTCAATACTGCCGGAATTTTTACTGTAAGCCTGAAGGTAACAGATGCCGGTGGGCTGTCAGATACAACGACCGTCGCGGTGACGGCCAACACTCCGGCCACTAATGGGGTAACCAGCTTTTCGATGATGAACAGCGCTTCAGATACCGAATTGTTCCTGATTACCAGCGGAATGCAGATCAATGCAGTGACTCTACAGAATATTCCATTGAATATCAGGGTGAATACAAACCCTGCGACAGTGGGAAGTGTGGGTATGGTCTTAACAGGACCATTTGGAAGAACCATAACCGAGAATACCGCACCCTATGCTTTACTCGGAGATACAGCAGGTGATTACAATGGTCAATTATTCCCTCAGGGAACCTATACGCTCACAGGCACCGCCTATAGCTTACCGAACAAAAAGGGCAGCATAATCAATACCCGTGCCGTACAATTTACTATTGGGAGTCAGGGTACTGCCAAAGGACTTCCACACGGGATCATTGCAGAGGACCCAGCTGTCACTGACATCGGGGACAACACCCTTCTGCAGGGGATGAGCCTTTACCCCAACCCGGCCGGAATGGAATTCCATATCAGCTGGCAGGATGGTGTATCCGACTTAAAAGATGTCAACCTGTTTGATGAATCCGGTCGCTTCGTCCGGAGCTTTGATGCAAAACGAGGACTTACAGCTCCCGGTCATTACTCGTTCGATCTTAGGGAAGTGCCATCAGGGGTATATATTTTAATGATCAGCACGGATGCCGGCACCAGACAATCCCTGAGACTGCTGGTAAGGAAATAAAAGGATTTCTGTCCATTGGGATTCATGTCAGGGCAGCCAATTGCTCGGTGAAAATTAAGGGATGAGTTCAATAAAAAACTTCTATGGTCCGCTGAATGACCGGGATCAGTTGTTTGATGACTTTTTTAGGGAGGGTTATTTCCTTCAGGCAAATCAATTGCCCCATGTGGTGCACATCCGAAGCAAGAAAGTCGATCAATCCTTCATCCAGTAGTTTCAGGGCTGTTTTGTGAACCTGCCTGTCATAGTAGTCGCTCAGGGAAAGCATATTCATCTGCATGAGAATTCCCTGATCCTTGAATTGTCCAATTTTCAGGGCACGCCTGTTAAGGAAGCCGTAGCGCTCGGGGTGGGCCAGGATCGGAAAGAAACGGTTGGCCGCAATTTGCACAATGGACGGATCAAAATTCAGAGGGGGTTGCAGAAAGGACATTTCGACAAGGAGGTATTCCGATCGCATAGCCATGATTTGACCGGCCTCCAGCAGCGTCTCAAAATTATCATCAATCATATGCTCTGCCGCTGCCTCAATTGAAATATGCCTGAGGTTATTCTGAAGCAGTGCATTCCCGACCTCGGAAAGTGACTTTTGTATGGTTGCAGGGGTATTGGGGTAGAGGTTATGCATAATGTGCGGCGTGCAAATGAACCGCGTCACTCCGAACTCCGCGAACCCTCTTATCAGGTCCATCGAATCCCTTACGTTTTTTGCCCCGTCATCAATTCCGGGCAAGAGGTGATTATGGATATCTACAAAATTCCGCAGATAATCAATCAAAAAATATTTCTTACCGAAAATGTGAAACATCGAAACTGAATTTCCGCGTAAAAGTAGTACTTCCTGACTTAGTAAGGGATGAAGCGTTCAATAATCCGGACGCTTAGCCTGCCTGCCGCATTGCGTCGGAAATTGTGGCACTTCAGAGAAAGATGACTGCCCTGGATGAAATTGATGAAGTCTGCCGGAAATATCGGATATAGCCCATATTCTCAAATAGAAAATAAGCAGCATTAACAGAATGCTCACAATTTCATTGACTGATTATCATTAAATTTAGCCCTTTCCCAATTTATAGTGTACAGTAGCACGGGAATTGAGTGACCCGCAAGTGGGTATTAGGGCTGATTTTGAAGGCATGAAATATGGCTGAAGAGCCTATGAATTACGTAATCCGGTGAAATGGGCCAATGAAAAAATTGTTATCGACTTAAAATTTAAATTGCGAATGACACCTGCCAGCTACGCAGTCAATCGTAAAAAAAATGTAAATAGATGAAAAGAAGAAATTTTGTACAGTTATCCGGTATGGGAACCGGAGCTCTATTATTGCCAACTTCGATGTTAGCGAAATCCATTCACCCGGAAGCAATGCTCGACCCAGGGATGGATATTTTGGTTAAGAAGGAAATGGCAGATGTTGCCCTGAATACCGCTAAATCCCTCGGGGCTACCTACGCTGATGCCCGTATCGGCAGGTATCTGAATCAATATGTCTTTACAAGGGAAGATAAAGTACAGAACGTCCTAAGTACCGAATCGTTTGGCACCGGCATCCGGGTAATTGTCAATGGAACCTGGGGTTTTGCCTCCACTAATAATGTAACTGCCGAGGGAATAAAAAAGGCAACTTCGCAGGCAGTGGCTATTGCGAAAGCCAATGCCTCCATTCAGAAGGAGCCGGTAAAACTGGCACCGGCTTCCTCCCATGGCGACGTTTCATGGAAGACTCCTATCACCAAAGACTTTAAGGATGTACCTGTTTCTGAAAAAGTAGATCTGCTTCTCAAGGCCAATGCCGCTGCCCTTGACAATGGCGCCAATTTCGTGAACTCGGCCCTTTTTATGGTTAATGAACAAAAATATTTCGCATCTACCGACGGGTCCTATATCGATCAGGATGTTCACCGCATCTGGCCGACTTTCACTGTGACTGCGGTAGATCAGGCCTCCAACAAATTTAAAACCAGACAGGCGATGAGCGCGCCGATGGGGATGGGCTATGAGTACATGGATGGCCTGGCTTCTGAAAAGCTGGAGGGGGCCGCGGGCTTATCACTATATCGTAACAGCTATGATATTGTAGAGGATGCCACAACGGCTGCAAGACAGGCAAAGGAAATGCTTTCGGCAAAATCAGTGGAACCGGGCAAATACGATCTGGTCCTGGAACCAAACCATCTTGGGCTTACGATTCATGAATCAGTGGGGCATCCCCTGGAGTTGGACAGGGTGCTGGGCTATGAAGCCAACTATGCCGGAACCAGTTTTGCCACCCTTGACAAATGGAAATCAGGAGATTTTAAATACGGCAGCGACCTTGTGAACATCATTGCAGATAAAACACAGCCCGGTTCCCTTGGTGCCGTTGGATATGATGATGAAGGTGTAAAATCCAGGCAATGGGACCTGATACGCAATGGCATCCTGGTGAATTATCAGGCCATCCGCGACCAGGTAGCGATTCTGGGTCAGGAAGCCTCTCACGGTTGTTGCTACGCACAAAGCTGGAATGATGTCCAGTTTCAGAGGATGCCCAACGTTTCCCTGGAAGCCGGTAAAGATCCTTACAGCATCGGACAAATGATCAAGGATGTGGAAAAAGGTGTTTATATAGCCGGCCGCGGCTCGTACTCAATTGACCAGCAGCGCTACAACTTTCAATTCGGAGGAACGGTTTTTTATGAGATAAAGAACGGTGAAATAGCCGGGATGCTGAATGATGTGGCCTACCAGTCCAATACACAGGAATTCTGGAATTCCTGTGTGAAAATATGTGATCAGAATGACTACCGCATGTTCGGCTCCTTCTTTGATGGCAAAGGACAGCCTCCACAGGTCAGCGCTGTTTCACATGGAAGCGCTACTTCCAGATTCAATGGTATCAATGTGATCAATACCGGTCGCACGGTTTAATAAAATCTTCAACATAAACATCTTAAAATGGCAATATATACAGAAGAAGAAGCGAAAAAGATCATGGAGCAGGCACTGCGCTTTTCCACAGCGGACAATTGCGAGGTCAATCTGACCGGCAGTGAAAGCGGGAATATCCGGTATGCCCGAAATACGGTCTCTACAGCAGGTCATAGTTCCGTCCAGTCCCTAGTGGTGCAATCCAGTTTTGGTAAGAAGTCAGGTACCGCCACTATTGACGAATTTGATGCCGAGTCGCTTAAAAAAGTGGTCATGCGTGCTGAGGAACTGGCGAAACTTTCGCCTGAAAATCCGGAATTTATGGAGCCATTGGGCCCGCAGACTTATGACAAGGGGATCACTTTTGCAGAGGGGACGGCCAAAATTACGCCGGAATACCGGGCGTCAGTGGCCAGTATGAGTATTAATCCTGCCGTGGAAAAGGAGGTAACAGCTGCGGGATTTCTCAATGATTCCGCCGGATTTAATGCCATGATGAATTCCAAAGGGTTGTTTGCCTATAACAAGGTCACCAATCTTGATTTCACTGTGACCATGCGGACCAACGACGGAACAGGCTCGGGCTGGACCACCCGGGATTATAATGATATCTCCAGGTTTGACGCCGCCGAAGCCTCACAGATTGCGATCGATAAGGCCATCCAATCAAAACAAGCCAAGGCCATCGAACCCGGGAAGTATACCGTCATCCTGGAACCCGCCGCATCGGAGAACCTTCTGTCCAATCTTTACCGCTCCATGGATGCGAGGACCGCTGATGAAGGCAGAAGTTTTATGTCAAAGGAAGGTGGAAACAAAATAGGGCAGAAGATCGTGGATGAACGCGTTAACATTTGGTCCGACCCGTTGCATAAGGACGCGCCTACTGCCACCTGGAACGGCGCGGGCCAACCTTTGAAAAAAATGAGTTGGATAGATAATGGCGTAGTTAAAAATCTCTCCTACAGCCGGTATTGGGCGGAGCAAAAAGGAGTGGAACCCGTTCCTTTCCACAATAATTTTATCATGCAGGGTGGAGCGGCTTCGCTGGAAGACCTTATTCGTGACACCAAAAAAGGCATCCTCGTAACCCGGTTCTGGTACATCAGGTCTGTTGATCCCCAGACGCTTTTATATACCGGTCTGACCCGGGACGGGACGTTCTATATAGAGAATGGCCAGATCACCTATCCCATAAAGAATTTCAGGTTCAATGAAAGTCCTGTGATCATGTTAAATAATCTTGAAAGCCTTGGCAAACAGGTCCGTGTTAACGGTAATCTCATCCCTTACATGAAAATAAGGGATTTTACCTTCACAAGTCTGTCGGATGCCGTTTAAAAGATTGGTTTATCTGAAACTGGTTGTCCTGAATCCTTCAGAACAACCGGTTTCTTTTTTAGTGAGGATTCAATTCCTTTAGTGCAATGCGTATAGAGCCCTTAATTTTATACGCATTCCGGAGGGACAAAGTGCAGTAGTTGCCAAGCCTATTTAATTGAATAACGACGAAGTGGATAATTCGTTTTTTTTTACAAGGTTGCAATATGAGTCCGGGGACTGGGATGTTGATCAACGCATGCCTTCCAATCTGCTAAATTCGCTGGTCGAATACACCACTTTGGCGGTGGAGAAACAGGAAAATATTATTTCACTGAGCAGCGATGCTATTTTCAGGTGTCCCTTCTGCTATCTGAGTGGTCACAAACTGGTACAGTTTACACAAAAGGAAAGGGAAAATTTTGAAAAATATGTCCGCAACGGGGGTTTTGTATTCGTGGATGATTGCAATCATGACATTGACGGTTTATTTGCCAGATCTTTTGAACGTCAGATGCACGATATTTTTGGGGCCGACCAGTTAAATAAGATTCCCAATGACCATGAACTCTACAAGGTTTTTTTCGAGTTTGAAAACGGCCCTCCGACCACCTCACAGGAATTGAATGGATGGGGCGATGATCTGGTGCATGAGTATCTGAAGGCCATAGAGATCAATGGGAGGATTGGGGTGCTTTACAGCAACAAGGATTATGGTTGTGAATGGGACTACGACTTCAGAAATAAACGTTGGTATAAAATTGACAATACCCGCTTTGGAGTGAATATAGTGATGTATGCTCTTACCGCATAAAACCGTAAGGAATGGATAAAGAACTAAGTACGCTTGGCCGGGAAGTAGAAGTGTTAACCGGGAAAATTGAATCGCTTAAAAAAGAGATCGGTAAAGTGATCGTGGGGCAGACAGAAACCATAGAACACCTGCTGATCACCTTACTGGCCGGAGGGCACGCCTTGCTGGAAGGAGTACCCGGTCTGGCCAAAACGTTGATGATCAAAACCCTGGCAAAGGCCATTGACCTGAAGTTCCGACGTATTCAGTTTACGCCTGATCTCATGCCATCTGATATCATAGGGACAGAAATCCTGGAAGAAGACCATACCACGGGAAAGAAATTTTTTGAATTCAACCGCGGACCTGTTTTTGCAAATATCATCCTCGCGGACGAGATCAACCGGACACCCCCAAAAACGCAGGCTGCGCTTCTGGAAGCCATGCAGGAATTTGAGGTTACCTATTCCGGTAAAACCTATGAACTCGATAAACCATTCTTTATCCTGGCCACACAGAATCCTATTGAACAATCGGGAACTTTTCCTTTGCCGGAGGCACAACAGGATCGGTTTCTGCTGTATATAAAGATAGGGTATCCCTCTGAGGTGGAAGAAACAGAAATTCTTTACAATACTACAGGCATAAAGCCATCCGAAATACGCCCGGTGATCAATGGCGGGGAAATAATTCGGCTGCAAAGACTGGTACGGGAAGTCCCTATCAGCAAGGACCTGATCTCCTCAGTAAGCACCATGATCCGGGCCACGCGTCCGGAAACCTCTGACAACCCCTTTGTGAAAGAATGGGTGAACTGGGGGGCAGGGCCCCGGGCCGGGCAGGCGATGATCCTTACGGCAAAAGCAAGGGCGCTTCAGTACGGCAGACTGCACGTGAGTCCGGAGGACCTCCGGCACGTAGCCCTGCCTGTACTACGGCACAGGATACTGGTAAATTTCAAAGCGGAAGCCGAAGGGATCACTTCGGATGATGTTACCAAAAATTTATTGGAGACTTCGATCTTTCCACTAAATGGCATGCGATAGGTGAAGCAGGGGTATCAACAATTACTTCAGCCAAAGATCCTCGGGACGGTATCCGGTCTCGCACTTATAGCAAGGGTCATTGTTGATGGGTATCTTTCCGGGCTGAACAACAGCCGCAGGGTGGGTCCCGGAATGGAGTTCAGCCAATACCGCGGATATGAGCCCGGAGACGATCTCAGGCAGCTCGATTGGAAAATGCTTGCCAGGTCTGAGCGCTACTATATCAAACAATCTGAAGTTGAGACTCATATAGCGGTAAAATTTATTCTGGATGCCAGTAATTCCATGAGCCATAAAGAAGGCGCGATCTCTAAAATGGATTTTGTAAGGGTCCTTACCGCCTCTCTGGCCTTTTTAGCTCAAAAGCAAGGGGATGCGATAGGCTTATTTGCACTTAACGAACATCGGCTCCATTTCCGGTATCCGAGGGTACAAAAGCAACAATTCAACAGGTTTTTGCTCGAGCTCCTGCAAATCGAAAACAAAGGCAGATGGCCGGCTGACCCGGAAGCCACGCAAAAACTCCATGACAGAAGTCATAAGGAACTAATTTTTTTTATTACGGATTTGTACGAACAGAATGAAGAACTTACCTCCGTCATCACCCGTTTAAAAACATCCAGAAATGAGGTAATTGTACTGCACGTAATGGGACGTCAGGAATTGACATTTGACTATAGTGGGCAAGTCATTTTTGAGGATCTCGAAAGTGGTATTCAGCGAAAGGTAAATTCGAAGCAGGCCAGGGAAGGCTACCTTTACGCGCTGAATAAGGAAATGAATTCTCTTAAAAATGAATTGTTGACCAATGGGATAACGTATCACCTGTTTCGTATGGATGAAGATATAGGAACGGCACTACAGGTTTTTTTAAAAAACAGGAACAGTATACTCTGAAATGAATTTTGCAAACCCACTTTTTTTATGGGCCCTGTCCGCCCTGCTGATACCTCTGGCCATCCATCTCTGGAGCCAAAAGAAGGTAAAGACCATCAAGGTGGGTAGCATCAGGTTTATTGCAGAGCAGCAACCCAGAAAGACACATAGCCTCCATCCCAATGAATGGTGGTTGCTCATTTTGAGAATGTTGGTCCTGGCCCTGCTCGTCCTGATCCTGGCAGATCCGAAATTGGATGCAAAGCCTTCAAATGATCCCATAACCTATGTAATTGAGCATTCTCTTCTGAAGAACAATATGATCCGCGCCATGATTGATAGCCTGCCACAAGGTTCCGTTCGCATGCTCCGATCCGGATTCCCTGAAATAACAGAATCTGAAAGTGCAGTAGATGAGGCCCCGCCATCTTACTGGCAACTGGCGCAACAATTGGAAAAACTACCATCGGATAGTGTCATCGTTTTTGCCAAAGCGCGATACACCGGAATAAAAGGGAGGCGACCCGCGGTAAAAGGCAACATTCATTGGGTGGTCATGGATCCCGGAAATCAGGTTCGGACTGCTGTGAGGGCCGTTCAATCAGATGACAGTGTACAGGTTTTATACGCAGAAAGCAATTCCGGTTACCTTACTTATTTTAGTAAATGGATACCTGCTAAAAGCGAGGACTTCACAATCAATGAAACCGAGGACAGCCTGGAATTATTGGCTGAATCGCCTCAGCAAAAAGTACCTTTTTCACAAACAAAGCCTACAAAAATCCTTTTGGGATACCATAATAATTTTCTTGCGGAAAAGGAATATATCTCCGCAGCCATCAGGGCGGTCGCCCGATATCTTAACAGAAAAATAGATCTGCAGGTCCTTAGGGACTCAGAGATTGAAAAGGTTGCCTCTGACCGCTTCCTGATCTGGTTAAGTCCGCAGCCCCCCCCGCAGACGACGAAGGGTCTGCTCACATTTCAGCCGGATAGCCTGGCCGATCGGCTAATACTGCCCGGAAAAGAAGCGGGGCAATTTCACCTCACCGATTTTCTCAATGCTGAAAGCATAACTGAAGAACATTTGCCTGAGCAAATAATGTACATGCTCGGTGTAAATTCGGAGTCAGATGGGGAGGCAAAACCCTACGACCTACGTGCTATGGACATGAGGGAGTTCAGGCCCTACAAATTAGCGGGCATAGGTATCCCTCAACACGGAACGACCCAGGTTACACTAGGGTTATGGTTGCTATTGGGGACCCTCCTGATTACTGAACGCGTGCTCGCCTATGTTCGAAAACAATGAAGGAATCAGGGAAAGACATAGTACTGCAGATCCGCAACCGTTGGCTTTTGAGACAAGTTGCGGAGATCTTGCTGTATGCATTTGGGCCGGGCATAATCATTTACTTCCTGGCCGGATGGCTCTTTGGCCTTATGACATTTATTTTTATGGCAGTACTGCTTTGCCTTATTTATAAACCCTGGACGTTCACCCCCGAAATAATCTGCAGCCTTATGGATAGCCGATTGCCGCAGGCAGAATACAGCAGCGGACTGCTGCTGACCGGAGAAAATACATTAAGCGGGATCGCAAGGTTACAGCAGCATAAGGTATTGTCTCAGCTTGGTGATTGGGAAGGGAGCCTGAGGAGCAGCACCCACTTGCTCAGGTCCGGTATGCTGGCACTGTTATGTCTGGCGCTTGGTACCATATTGAATCATTATCAACTCCTGATTCCAGGTACGGACAGAAAAATCCAACCCGCAGAAACCATTCTTTTTCGACCGGTAGACAGTGTGGTCGCGGAAAAAACGATTCCCTATCCGGACAGCCAGCAGCTTTCGATCAATTTTCCGGCATATACCCGGCAAAGGACATTGACAACCTCCGGCATGAACGTCAGGGCCGTAGAAGGCTCCGGACTTACCTGGAAGATCCATTTTAATGTGCCGGTAGGGGAGGTTGTCATCGACATAAATGGAGTGAAAAGTAAAATGAAAGAAAACGGAGGTATTTATTCCGTGTCTACCTCCCTGAAACATTCGGGATTTTATAATTTCCGCTTTCTGGATACCCTTGGACACGCCTATGTTTCAGAGTTGTATTCTCTGGAAGCCTTACCGGATGAACCTCCGGGTATTACAATGAAAGGATTGGATCAATTTAAAATTTTTGATCATGACGACTCAAAAACCATAACTTTTGGTACCCGCATTACGGACGATTTTGGTATCCGGGAAGCGCATATTGTCGCGACAGTGAGCAAGGGCAGCGGGGAATCCGTTAAGTTCAGGGAAGAACGTTTGTCCTTTGACAACCAGGTTACTAAGGGCATGAAAACCCTGGAACTTACAAAAAAATTGAATCTGGACAGTCTGAAGCTGGAAGCGGGAGATGAATTGTATTTTTATGTGGAAGCCAGGGATGTCAGGGTTCCAAATCCCAATACCACGCACAGTGAAACTTATTTTGCTGTCATCCGTGATACAGCGACCAATAAGTTTGGCGTAGAGGGGACGATGGCCGCAGATCTCATGCCGGATTATTTCAGAAGCCAGAGGCAGCTGATCATAGATACGGAAAAGCTGATCCGGGAAAAGCCCAAAATGGCAAAAGCTGTCTTCAACACCAAAAGCAACGAGTTGGGTTTTGACCAGAAATCGCTTCGTTTAAAGTACGGGGCTTTTATGGGAGAAGAGGATGCGGATGGTGCATCTCCCTCCTCTGCTCCCACGGACAACACATCCGGAGCGGAAGAAGGCTTGGCCAATTACACCCACAATCATGATGGTGAACATGATCCGCTCCCTCAGAATCCAAAACAAGTCAGGGAAGATAAAAATGAAAATCCCCTAAGTGCCTATTTGCATGATCATGATAATGAGGAAGCATCCAAACAGGTTGAACGCTCACTCAGGAGTAAACTCCTGGAAGCGATGGATGAAATGTGGGACGCCGAATTGTATCTGAGATTATATCAACCGGAAGCATCCCTGCCCTATCAATACCGATCCCTGAAACTGTTACAGGAAATTAAAAATACGGCCAGGATCTATGTACACCGGATAGGTTTTGATCCTCCGCCTATAAAAGAAGACACCAGGTTGAGCGGAAATCTGGAAGAGGTACAGAACTATCGCAACCGGAAAGAAATGTCAACCGATGATGCCTACCATTATATAAGATTGGCCCTGGGAAGATTGGAAGAATTGAACAAGGGTTTCGTTGAAATAAGCAGGGAGGATCAACTTATATTTGAAAAAGCGGCAGGGGAACTTGCGGCACAAGCACTGGAATCCCCGGGGAAATATCTCAAAACTTTGCAGGGACTACAATGGCTTTCCGAAGCTGTCCCGCAACCGCCGGAAGTGATCTCATCAATTAAGGAAGGACTTATGAAAGTGATACCTGTTCCGGATCCTGAGCCGGAAAAAAGGACTGGTTATTATGGAGAACTCGATGAATTGACGGTAAAGGAACTGGAGAAGCATGATCCATAATCTCATTTCAGAAAATCAGGATTGGATCTGGCCCCTGTTAGTTGGCGCGCTGATTGTCTGGATGATCTTCCTTTGGAAGGAATGGCGGCAGTTTCCCCAACCCCGGTTCTTTGTAAAGGGATTCGTGGCCCTGCTGACTGTTTTTGCCCTGGTCATGCTTGTTATCAGACCTACCATAAAATCTACCTCCGGCAGGATGGCGCTATTGACGGAAGGTTTCAGAAAGCAACAACTGGACAGTCTGCGAAAAGTACACAGGGGTCTGAAGGTGCTTAATTACCACCCCAACCGTTCACTCCCTGACAGTCTGCTAAATCTCAAGGAACTATATGTGATGGGGGAGGGAGTTCAGGCGTTTGATCTCTGGCAACTGCAACGGCTTCCGGTCACTTTTGTACCGGGAAGCATGCCGCGGGGAATTGTGAAATTACAACATCCCCGTGAAGGTATTCCTGGTGATATTCTTAGGGTTGATGGCATATATAACCGCCCTGTAAAAAATAACCGCCTTGTTCTGAGTGGTCCTGGTGGGGTTAATCTTGACTCTCTTGTACTAGGGAAAGAAAAGGAGCAGGCATTTCAGCTATCTACGGAACTTAAGGCGAGTGGTAACTACTTGTTCTCCATAGCCGAGAAAGATTCCTCAGGAAAGGAACTTAGCAAAGAATTACTTCCGGTAAGCATAAAGCCTGTTAACAAATTGAAAATATGGATAATGAATGGGTTTCCCACCTTTGAAACCCGGTATCTCAAAAATTACCTGGCCGAATCAGGCCACCAGCTTATGGTAAGAAGCCAGGTCAGCCGAAACCGTTTTAAAACGGAATATCTGAATATGGAAGCTGGTGCATCCTTTGCGTTCACCACAAAGAACTTGGATCAGTTCGATCTTTTAATCATTGATGCAGAGGCTTACCGAAAGCTGTCAGGGCCATTCAGGACTACTCTTGAGAAGGCTATCAGAGAAGGCGGTCTCGGCGTATTTATCCAATCAGACCAACTCTATTTAAAGTCGACAGGCAACTTAGGTGATTTTCTGATGAGCAGTGACAATACCGTTTCCGTTACCCTGAAGGGCTGGCCCGGTGTCAAAGTAGAAAAGTGGCCTTTTATTTTAAAGGAAGAATTTGGATTGCAGACGCAACAGGCCAGCGCAGAGGGCATTTTAACAGGCTACAAGCGGATGGGTAAAGGACGACTGGGACTCACCGTCCTACAGAATACCTACCGTCTTTTGCTGGATGGCCACCAGAATCAATTCAGGAAAATATGGGCGGATATCCTTTCTGTGATTTCACGCAGGGCAGATCCCTCTGCAGAGTGGGATGCCCTGACCAAACATGTCTATAAAGACGAGCCATTTCATTTTGAAGTGAGGAAGGAATTAAAAAGGCCGGAGGTTATTCACAAAGACAGTTTTGTTGTTCCCTTGGCCTCGAAGATAGATTTACCCTATGTATGGGAAGGCATTACTTTTCCGCGGGAAATTGGTTGGAGTAAGATGGAAATTTCAGGGGACAGCACATCATCCTATCCCTTTTATGTGATGGATTCCACCCAGTGGCGTTCCCTTCGGACCATAGCAACCATGGATGCCAACGCGCTTGCCTTTTCCGGAAAATCAACGAGCCGGAACTCCCAGATAAGTTCCCGTCCGATATCAATCATCTGGTTCTTTCTTTTATTTTTGTCCGGGATGTCCTTTTTATGGCTTGAACCAAAAATATATTCGGGTTGAAACACGGGCAATCGGACAGCCAGCCTCTAATCTAAAAATCAGCATAGATTTGCTTAAGGTCTGGCAGTGGTTGCTGACAAAAAAAGGTAGAGACCTCCTGTTAACCAAACCAAGCCTCCAATGGATTACTTATTTATCGCTACCATCCTGGTTTTTCTCTCCGCCATCTTCGGATACGTCAATGTCAGATTTCTGAAATTACCCAATACGATTGGCCTTATGCTGATAACGATCCTGTTTACGCTGGTCGTATTTCTCATAAGCTATTTTGATGATTCCCTGTTAAATGCCGAACGCTATATTATAACCCAGATCGACTTTAAGACGTTGCTTTTGGATGTCATGCTGAGTTTTTTACTTTTTGCTGGAGCATTACATACCAATTTTGAGCAACTCAAAGTCCAGCGCTGGCCGGTCTTCGTTTTTTCCACCCTGGGAGTCCTCGTGTCCACTTTTTTAGTGGGCACGCTGCTGTATTACGCCTTCCAGATCTTCGACTTTAGGGTGATCTATATCCATTGTTTGCTGTTCGGCGCGTTAATCTCTCCGACAGATCCGATTGCGGTGCTGGGCATTCTTAAGCAGGCTGGGGTGCCAAAAATTCTTGAGACAAAAATCGTTGGCGAGTCATTGTTCAACGATGGGGTGGGGGTAGTGATCTTTCTCACTATTTTACAGATAAGCACCCTTGGAGTGGAGACCATAGCTCCTGCGGCTATTCTGAAGCTGTTTGCCGTGGAGGTGATCGGGGGCATCGCGCTAGGGTTATTCCTGGGATGGTTTAGCTATTTTTTCATGAAAAAAATTGATGACTACCAGATTGAAGTCATCATCACCCTGGCGGTGGTCATGGTGGGAACGTCAGTAGCTCACAAGTTTCATCTGTCCGCCCCCCTGGCGATGGTGACCGCCGGGTTACTTATAGGTACTGACAGGATACGAAAAGGAGCCATGTCCAGCCAGACGGAAGGTTATATAGATAAATTCTGGGAATTGATCGATATGTTATTGAACACAATTCTATTTGTCCTGATAGGAATGGAATTACTGGTTCTTACCTATGACGGAAGCTACATAGTTGCAGGTATGGTGGCCATCCCCGTAGTCCTGCTGAGTCGTTACCTTTCACTTTTGTTGCCCATCAATTTTTTTAAAAAGCGTCTGGCATTTGTTCCTAATACCAATCTGATCATGACCTGGGGCGGCCTGCGCGGGGGAATTTCAATTGCTCTCGCCCTTAGCCTGACGGAAGACATGGACCGCGACCTTATACTTTTTGTTACTTATATGGTAGTCGTCTTCTCCATCCTGGTGCAGGGCCTGACAGTGGGACCACTGGTCCAAAAGCTCTACCGCACAGACCGGGTTGTTTAAATCAGGACGTACCCAACTTGTCCTGAACGTCAACTACACAATTTTACTGGCCGTTTATACAAAACAGAATGCTTCGAGGTCGCGATGTTTTAAATTTATGTGGTGGTAATGACTATCTCCTTCAGGCCAGGCATTACCCCTGGGACCTGGATCGGATAACGCAGGCATAACCACAGATGCAAATGACGTGAATAATGGATAAGCCAATGAACCTGGATTTTTCTGTTCCCCAACCTTAAAAGGGAGGAAAAATCCCATAACAATAGCCCTGATATAGAAAATTATTTCCCTTTAGGGTCAGGGAAAGAGAATTTTCGACTTAAAAAGCTTAAACATTATTCACATTAAATAAGCCACTGACCATGAAAACAATACGTAATATCAGGCCTTTTCCGCCTCAAGCCGTCGCCCTCCTGGCGCAGGGCTGCCGAAACCTGATCACCTGGATTTCACAGCAGCTGTTCCTGTTGATCGCATTCATCTTACTTGTACTTTCGGTAGCCTGCAATACAACGGTTCTGCTGGCAAATTTCAACAATGACACTGTGGGTTCTCCACCCTCAACAACCCAGTCTACCGGCACAGTTACGCTGGAAACCGGTCCAGGGTCGCTTACTGTGGTTGCGGCTCCAAATACCGATCTTCCCAGTAACAAATGGTGCCGGATCACCCATACTACAAGCGGGGGCGCATTGCAAACCAAACTGATCGGAAATTTTACCAGATTTGGAACAGGGGATTACGGGATGCTTGCCAGCTTGCATATTCCCAGAGGAGCCGGGGTGGTAACTGTAGGGTTTGAAGCGTCCAGTCAAAGTCCTTTACCCTTTGGCCAGTTCCTGCACCTGGATTTCATGCCGGAAGGAGATGTTCGTATCGATGATTCCAATGTCAGATTCGGACACTTTACCCGGGACAGGAATTTTGTGCTTTCGGTACATCTAATTATTACAGAGACCTCTGCGAAAGCGGAAATTACCTTAATTGGAGGATCGGAAGCCACCGGAAACCTGACGGTGGATGTCCCCGGTAATGTATTACGACTTGCACAAAACTTTGGTGCAGTGGCCTTTGAGGTTGGCTCTTTGCACAATGCTACATTCTTCGTAGACGATGTGATCGTGACCAGAAAGTAAGGTTTATCCCTGGTGGAAGACGATTGCTGGTTTTTTTATACGCCTTCTTGCATGACGCTTATTATCCTTTCCGGACTTCAAGGGGTTTCTTTTACCCATCCGCTGTAATGATATTAGACAATCCATGTCAATTTTATTTACATTACAACATGAAACATTTAAAAATCTGAGTGTATTAACCTGAAATACAGTAGGATGTAATTTTGGCATAGAAATGGATTTTATCTTTTACAACGCAGGTTGTCGGATGGCCTGTCAGGTGATCTAAAGTTATAGCACCGGAAGATCTAACCTAATCTCAGCCACATGGACTCGCTAAAATTCTATCTCAGGCACCTTCTCAATAATAAAATGTATACAGGGGTAACCGTCATGGGTTTTGCCTTCTCACTTACTTTTATTTTACTGTTGAGTGTGTATGTCCGCAATGAACTTTCCGCTGATAATTTCCATAAGAATAAAGATCGAATCTTTCGAATTGAAAATGAAGATGTAAGTTTTTCTCCTCCCATTGCTGAAGATCTTAAAAACAGCCTTGCTGAGATTGAAGACTATACTCGAACTTTAGAAGGGTCAGGAAGAATCAATATGGCGACCGGCCAGAAATTAAAAATTGGCTATCTGGGTGTAGACGCCTCTTTTTTTGAAATATTTTCATTTCCATTGATCAGCGGCAGGTCTGAGGAGGTGCTTCAGGCTACAAATGCCATTGTACTTTCTAAAACGATGGCCATCAAGCTCTTTGGCACACAGGATGTTTTAGGCAAGTCGGTTTTCCTGGACTCGGATCATAAGTTTATGGTTACTGGGATTATGGAAGACTTTCCCGAAAATTCGCACTTACTTCCGCAGGACGCCTTGGTCAATTTAAAGGCATTTGAGACCTTGTGGGGTTTAAAAGGTTTACTTCAGGAATATGGTTTTGCATCTCTTTCCATTTATTTTTTAGCGAAGAAAAATGCCGATCTCCCGGCGAAAGCTCCGGAGGTTTTGGAGAAATTCAAAAAAGACTATTGGATCTATCAGGAAGGTTGGGCTAAAAGTTTGGTATTTAGCCCTCTGACGGACCTCTACTTTTCTGCCAAGGCGGGTACAGGAACCAAAAACAGAAGTAAGACCCTCATCACGGTTTTGTCAGTCATTGTATTTCTCATTCTGTTATTGTCTGTGGGAAACTACATCAACCTTACCATTGCCCAGGCTACCTTCCGGGGAAAAGAAGTAGCCGTTAAAAAATTGTTGGGTAGCTCCGGAAAGCGGTTGTTCCTGCAATTTCTTATGGAATCTGTATGCCTATGTCTGGTTGCCATTTTACTTGCGCTCTTCCTTGCAAAATTGATAGAACCACTATTTGACACTTTATTAGATACCCATTTATATTTAAATGAGCATCTTAGTTTTTTAAACCTGGCACTGATCCTTGGTGCGGCAGGCTTGGTTGGATTATTCTCAGGAATTTTACCTGCCCTTAAGATTGCCGATTTTGATCCGATTGAAGCTGTCAAAGGTACCTTTAGAACTAAGGTGAAAAGTATTTACGGAAAAGCGTTCATCACCTTTCAATATTCCGTCACTATTGCGCTGTTGGCCTGTTGTTGGATCATCTTCAGGCAAACGCACTTTTTAAGAAATAAAGATCTTGGATTCCAAAAGGACAACATTGCCGAAATGGAATATCTTGGCACCAGGGAACAGAAGGAGGTTATAAAAAATGCATTATTACAGATTCCCGGAGTTCAGGACGTATCATTAACATGGCAAAGTCCCTTAAGTGGCGGAAGCAATCAGACCTTTGACTTTCACGGCAGGTCGGTTAGTTTTCAGGAATTTGCAGTAGACAGTTCTTTTTTCAATGTATTTAATATCAAAATGTCACCCACATCGGTGGCTTACACGGATAATGGCGTTTATCTTAATGAAAGCGCAATTAAGGAATTGGAGCTTCAAAGACCACTCGTATCCTATCAAATGGGTGAACTCGAAAAGCCGATTTTGGGAGTGGTAAAGGACTTTAACTTCAGGCAACTCAGAGACCGGATTGGTCCTTTGATGATGCGCCAGCAGACCCCGGAAACTAATGCAAGTAGCATTTTTTTAAAAATTAGCGGCATGAATACGCCGGAGACGTTCAATAACATTACCACGACATACGCTGGTCTTGTAGATGATGCGGAATTCGAAATAAAGTTTGTGAACGATACGATAAATCGATGGTATGAAAATGATGAACGCACCGGCAAAATCATCGGATATTTTACGCTGTTGTCCTTCATTATATCTATGATGGGCATTTTGGCTATTTCCACTTTTTATATGCAACAACGCAAGAAAGAAATTAGTATCCGCAAGGTGAACGGTGCCTCTGCCTCACAAATTCTCGCACTGTTAAATAAAGACTTTATTAAATGGGTTGGGCTCGCCTTTCTACTTGCAGTACCTCTTTCATGGTATGCCATGCACCGATGGCTGGAAGGATTCGCATATAAAACGACAACGCCCTGGTGGATTTTTTTCATGGCAGGAATGACGACCTTGATGATGGCGTTCCTAACCGTTAGCTGGCAAATTTTTAAGGCGGCCCACGCCAATCCTGTCAGGAGTCTTCGTACAGAATAGGGAAAGCAGTCAAAAATGTATTTTATTAGATGTGTATGCTCATAGCTCCGGATTTGGCGTGAGGACTCGCGATAACTTCCTGTACAATCATAAATTAAATCCTGGTGACATGCCGCGTCCGCCTTATGATAACCACCTACAAATTCGTCCCATTTGCCAGGCGCTAAAACTTTGTGTTACAGTGGTGATACGCAACTGACCTGGTGTTGGTGAGCTCCTTATTCTAATCCCTTTCTAATGTGACGAGCCGCTCGGTCTGCCATCCAATCTTTATCTTTATGAAAATTATACAGCCGCTTTTGGCGGTACCTCAAAGTATATTTCTGTAAATGGCGAAACAAATATTGGTCATAGAGGATGAACAAAACGTCGCAGCCTTTATAAAACAGGGCTTAAGTGAAGCAAACTATAATGTATTTCTGGCCTATGAAGGCCAGCAGGGAATCGAACTGATAAAGCAAAAGCAAATAGATCTGGTCATATTGGATATCATTCTTCCGGGCATGGATGGCCGAAGAGTGGCAGAGAAGATCCGGGAATTGGGATACAAAGAATTGCCCATAATAATGCTCACCGCCCTCGGTAATACAGATAATGTGGTCAAAGGTCTGGATTCAGGCGCCGATGATTATTTGGTAAAACCCTTTAAATTCAAAGAGCTGCTGGCAAGGATACGTGCCCTGACGAGACGAAATGTATCCGCACCTGTAATTAAACAGAAAATGGAATTGCTGGACCTGGAATTGAATAGCGATGCCAAGACTGTAAAAAGGGCTGGGGAAGAAATTAAATTAACCTCAACTGAATTCAGGCTGCTTGAATACCTTTTAATAAACAAAAACCGGGTGCTCAGCCGAATTGACATTTTGGAAAATGTTTGGGACATCAATTTCAATATGGGTACCAACGTAGTGGATGTCTATGTGAATTATTTGAGAAATAAGATCGATAAGAATCATGACATAAAACTGATACAAACCGTCATAGGGATGGGGTATGTCATTAAGGATTAGACGTGCGGAAAGTATGCAGTTAAGAACAAAGATCACGGCCATATTTATACTTCTGACAGGACTTTTCCAGATCGCTATATTCCTGCTGATTTATTTTGTATCCCAAAATTACACAGAAAGTGAATTCTATCTGAGACTGAGCCAGAGAGCTACTATTGCCGCCCGGGCTTATCTGGAGGAGGATGAGGTGAATATTGATATCTATGACGATATTCGAATACGCCACCTCCAGACCCTCCCGGAGGAGAAAGAAGTGATTTACCCTGTTGATGCCGAAAATAAGAAGCCGCTGACTCCTTTTGACAGCAGTTTGCCGGGCACCTTCTTTCAAAGTGTTTTTCAGAGGGAGTATGCAGAATTTAAGCGGGACGATTATTACTACACCGGGCTCTTATACCACCATGATGAAGGGGACTTTATAGTCGTTTTATCAGCCAGAGACCTTTACGGAATAGGGAAGATGGACAATCTGCGAAATACGCTCACCATTGCTTTTGTCGTGAGCCTGGTTTTTATTTCCATCTTCGGATATTACTATGCGAAACGTGCATTAAGCCCTATTTACCGGATGATTAAGAAAGCAAATACCATCAAGGCCGAAAACCTTTCCCTGCGCCTGGATACAGAGGATGGTCAGGGAGAGCTTTCTGAATTGAGCCATACGTTCAACAATATGCTGGACAGGCTGCAGATTTCCTTCGACCTTCAGAGTAATTTTATCAACAATGCCTCCCATGAACTTCGGAATCCATTAACCGCCATCCTGGGACAGACCGAAATCGCCCTGAGCAAAGAACGCACTATAGCCGAATACCGTGCGACCCTCAACAACATCGATCTTGAAGCTTCCCGACTGGATTCGCTTGTCAACGGGCTTTTAAAGCTTGCGAAAACGGATTTTGATGCCAGAGGGCTGGTAATAGAAGAACTTCGGCTGGACCAGATATTAATCGAAATAAAACAAAACCTGGATGTTGCCAATCCGTCTAACAGGATAAAATTGAACTTCGACAGCCTGCCGGTTGACGAGCATGCCCTGACCCTTTTGGGGAGTGAGACCCTCATCAAAGTGGCATTGAGTAATATCCTTGAAAATGCCACTAAATTCTCTGACAACAAGACCGTAACTGCGAAGCTCCTGGCAGATGGCGACCATATTCTTTTGATTATCACAGATGAAGGTGTCGGGATTCCCTCAGAGGAGTTAAAGAATATCTTTGAACCATTTTACAGGGGATCCAATGTCCGTGATCTGGAAGGTTTCGGGTTCGGGCTTCCTCTGGCCTATAGAATAGTCAAACTCCATTCCGGAGAAATCCGTGTTTCGTCACAGATTGGTAAAGGGACCATTGTAAAGATCAAACTCCCCATTCAGGAAAGCAATGGCTACTAATGACCGGCCGCATATTTTAATCCCATTTTAATATCGCTCTTAAACCGTTCTAATTATCGGGTACTAATTTCGTCCTTAAATAAGATAGAGATGAAAAGAGTATTAATTCCCACAGATTTCACGGTTGCCTCATTGCAACTCGTAGAATATGCCATTCTTAATTTTCCAAAAACGCACCTTGACATAATCCTCATATACGGTTTCCGTTTACCTGATAACCGCTGGGGACTTACCCATTTTTCACAAGTAAGGGAAATCAATAAACTCGTTGGGGGGCCTTATGCACAAGCGAAAAATATTTTGGTGCGGGAACATAGTGATGTCATCAAGCATATAAGAATTGAGCTGTTCACGGGGTTTAATTCGTTTGCCTTTCAAAATTTTTTGGAAAAACTTGATGTTAGGGACGCCATTGTTCCCGAAGGAAAATTTCTTCAATTCAACAACATTTCGTGTTTTGACACCTCCTTCTATATCAAGAAAAATATTGAGAACGTCATAGAGATACCAATAGAGGCCGGCAAAGATTATCCCAAAGCCAAATTCTCTTTTTCAAGCCTGCTTAACTTCTGATATATTTTCAGAATTCTGCACTTTTTGCAGATAATAAACTCAATGCATTACTCATGAAAAATTTCACTTCAAAATATTTAAAATCGGATTTAAAATCCGGTCTGGTTGTCTTTCTTGTTGCCTTACCTTTATGCCTGGGAATTGCCCTCGCAAGTGGTGCTCCACTATTTTCCGGAATCATTTCCGGAATCATCGGTGGTATCGTTGTAGGTACGCTCAGTAATTCTCAATTAAGTGTTTCAGGCCCTGCCGCCGGACTAACGGCCATCGTCCTGGCCGCTATCGCCAGTTTAGGTTCCTTTGAGGCCTTCCTGCTGGCCGGCCTTCTTGCAGGGGTGATACAGCTTATCCTGGGCTTTATAAAAGCGGGCATTATCTCTAACTACCTCCCCTCCAATGTCATCGAGGGCATGCTGGCGGCTATCGGTATTATAATTATCCTGTCCCAAATCCCTCACGCGGTAGGATTTGACGAGATGCACGAAGGGGATTACTTTAACATCAACCCTGCCGGAGAACATCAGATTTTCACTACGCTTGCGAATACCATTAATTTTATCCATCCCGGAGCGGTGATTGTGGTTCTGGTATCGCTTGCCATCCTGATCGCGTTTCTCAAGGTTCCTGTGCTTAAAAAAGTCAAAGCCGTACCCGGGGCCCTGGTTGCCGTGCTTGCCGGAATTGCCATCAATGAGACACTTAAAGCAACAGGATCTTTAATGGCCATCAGTGAGGAACATTTAGTAAGTCTTCCTGTTCCGGAATCGATCGGAGCATTTTGGACGCAGTTCAGCTTTCCGGATTTTAACCAAATTGGAAATATTGAGGTATGGATCGTAGCGCTTACCATCGCGGCCGTTGCCAGTATTGAAACCTTGCTGTGCATTGAAGCCGCCGATAAGATGGATCCCCTTAAGCGCTACACCAATACCAATACAGAACTAAAGGCGCAGGGCATTGGCAATGTGATCAGCTGTTTGATTGGAGGGATTCCGATGACTTCCGTTATTGTAAGGACTTCTACCAATATCGACTCAGGGGGCAGGACCAGAATAGCCGCTATTGCACATGCCGTTTTTCTGTTGATCGCAGTGGTGGCCATTCCTTCATTTATGAACAAAATACCCCTGGCATCCCTGGCTGCCGTTTTATTGGTCATCGGCTATAAGCTGGCGAGTCCGGCTAAATTTATCCATATGTGGCGGAACAGCAAAAAATTTCAGTTCATCCCTTTCATTGCGACCATCGTTGCCATCGTACTGACCGACCTGCTCATTGGGGTGGCGATCGGGTTGGCTGTAAGCGTATATTTTATTTTGAGAGGAAACTTAAAACTTGCCTATTTTTTCAAAAAAGACAAACATAAGGAAGGGGAGACCATCCACATGGAGTTGGCCCAGGAAGTATCGTTTTTGAACAAGGCAGCACTTAAGCAGACCTTTAATCACCTGCCTGAATACAGCTATGTCGTTTTGGACGCGTCGAATACCGTATATATTGATCATGATGTGCTCCAATTGATAAGAGATTTTGTGAGTTTTGGATCGACGGAAAAGAATATTTATGTGGAACTTGTGGGATTTAGAAGTGAGTATCAGGTAGAGAATTCAGTTTCTCATGTGACATCCATTGTATCCGACAATGGGGACCTGATCTCGCCAAATGAGATTACCAATGGCGCAAAAGTGCCTTCCAATGTGCTGCTGGTTAAAGAGCTCAGTAAAGTATGAACCAAGTGAGTGACTTTGCCATTTTGAGGATCAAATCTTCCCCTTGGTGAAATGCAATTGATACATGCGGTGGCATGAAATGCCCGGATGGTCAGTCAACGCGAAGTACCCCCATCAATGGTGAGACAGGTGCCCGTGACAAAATGGGCTTCGTAAGAGGCCAGATACAGGTACCCGTAGGCAATATCAATCGCCTGGGCTTTTATACCAATAGGAATACTGGCCCTGATGGCTTCCAAATGCGCATCCGGGATTTCTTTTACCATTTCAGTCTCTGTAAACCCTGGGGCAATGGCATTCACGGTAATCCCATATTTCCCAAATTCCAGGGCCCATGTCTTGGACATGGCAATAATCCCTGCCTTGGATGCGGCATAATTGGTTTGTCCATAATTGCCCCGCAGCCCGACATTGGATGATGCACTGATAATTTTTCCTGATTGATTTTTTTTCACATAAGGAATAACCGCCTGGGTACAGATAAAGACCCCTTTCAGGTTGACATCAATTACAGCATCCCATGCATCTTCACTCATTTTTTCAAGGGTGCGGTCGCGCGTGATTCCGGCGTTGTTAATAAGGATATCAATTTTATCAAATTTAGAATGTACCTCCCTGAAAAGTGGTTCCACTGCTGCCTTGTCAGTTAGGGAGACAGGATGATATTCAGCGTTCCCCCGGGCTGCGACGATCCCTTCGGCCACTGACCTTCCCTCAGCCAACAGATCCATGATGATCAATAATGGGATGTACGCATTTTGATATTCTTTACCTTTGGGTCATGAAAGTCCTTGCGGTGATCTTGTCTTTGCTATCAACCTTCTTGTCGGCAGACCCATATTGCCAGGAAACAGGATGCTGCTCCGGGGTTTCGACAATGGGGAATCATTGTAGTGATTTCGGTGCCCAGGAAATTCCCCATGGCGAGGATCCATCATGTTTCCCTTTCTATAGCTGTGTAAGAGGCCCTGGATTTACCAGCAGCCATGCCAAATTGGGCTTTTTTTCGCCTGATCCTGAGCGGATAACATGCCCGACCCCTTATACTATACCTATGCCCAATGAGTTGTATTTTTTGTAACTGAAGCCCCTGCGCATCCTTGATTTATAGCCTGTCATGAACTTAATTTTTTTTGGTCAGATCTATTTGGACCATGATTAACTTACTTCAAAATCCCAAATAAATGAAAATAAGATTGGTTATAGTGCTGTCCTTGTTCGGGATATTAACCACTGTTGCACAAAACACATTTGACATATTGGTTAAGGATTCCCTCAACAGGGAACCCTTAGTGGGTGTCACCGCGGTCCTGGTATCCCTTAAAAAAGGGACCATATCCAATGCAGCGGGGGAAATCCATATGGAGAATATCCCAGATGGTGCCTTTCAACTCCGGTTGAGCTATATTGGTTATGCCACATTAAGATTCAATCTGACATTTCCTCTTGATGAGACCATCCAGGGACAGACCTTTTTCCTTGTCCCCCAGACTGAGGAAATGGAAGAGATTACCCTGGTATCCACACGGAGCACCAGGACCATCGAAGACATCCCGACACGGGTCGAGGTCATTGTCGGGGAGGAACTCTCCGAAAAGGGAAACATGAAACCTGGGGACATCCGCATGCTGCTCAGTGAGAGTACGGGTATCCAGACCCAGCAGACTTCGGCAACAAGTTACAACTCCAGTATCCGCATCCAAGGTTTGGACGGAAAGTATACCCAGCTCCTTCGGGATGGCTTCCCCCTGTATTCAGGATTTGCCAGTGGGCTCAGTTTGATGCAAATTGCTCCCCTGGACTTAAAACAGGTGGAAGTGATCAAGGGATCAAGCTCCACTCTTTACGGAGGAGGAGCCATTGCCGGGTTGGTCAACCTAATTTCCAAGACGCCTGAGAATGAGCCTGAGCTGGGCTTCATAGCCAATGGGACCTCTGCACTCGGTTTGGATCTTAGCGGTTTTTATTCCCAAAAGTTCAACAAGGTGGGAACCACCATCTTCGCCTCCTATAACCTGGGCACACCCTATGATCCTGCGGATATCGGATTTACAGCCATACCTAAGTTCGATCGCCTCACATTGAACCCTAAGCTTTATTGGTACGCCGGGAAAAATACTGAAATATTGTTGGGTGTCAATGCCATCTGGGAGGAACGCCTCGGGGGCAGCACAGACTTTGTAAAGGGAAATCCGGTGACGGATGCCTATTTTGAATCCAATGAAACGGAGCGGATCTCCACCCAAATTGGGTATAAACATGCCTTCAGTGACCAAAATCGTCTCGAGTTCAAAAACAGTTTCAGCTTTTACGATCGCACTATCCTAATCCCGGATTTTGTCTTTTCGGGGTATCAACGTTCCTCGTTCAGTGAACTGAACTTTTCAACTAGTTCGGCAGATGATGTGGAATGGGTTTTTGGGGCAAACCTCTGGACGGAGTACTTCAATGACACGCGCGAAAACGAGGCCCAGGCTTTGGACCAGTCTTACCAGATCTTTGGTCTGTTCGCCCAAAATCTATGGCCCATTGAGGAGACCTTTTCTGTGGAGACCGGTTTCAGGGCCGACTTCCATTCGGATTACGGGGCTATGGCTTTGCCAAGGCTATCCGTGCTCTATGAGCCCAATCGGGCTTTGACCTTCCGATTGGGCGGTGGCTTGGGGTATAAGACCCCGACGGTATTCACAGAGGATGCGGAAAGGTTGCAGTTCAGGAATGTACTGCCCATCGATACCGGCGAGGCTGATCTTGAACGCTCCCTGGGCGGCAATTTTGACCTGAACTATAAATGGATGCCAATGCTTGGGATGACAATGTCTATCAATACACTTCTTTTCTACACGAGGATAAATAATCCCATCCTGTTGGTGCCGGACGGGAATGGATTCTATAACTTCCTACAACCCGATGGATATGTCGATACCCGTGGTGCCGAGGTCAATCTCAAGGTGAAGTACGGGGACTTCAAACTCTTCTCCGGTTATACCCACGCCAATGTGAAACAATATGAAAGCGGTACCGAATCGGATTTTCCATTGGTGGCCAAACACCGTTTGAACAATGTGCTGATGTATGAAAAGGAAGATAACCTTTGGGTTGGCCTTGAGGCCTATTATTATAGCCCTCAGAAATTGGGGGCAGGAGGCACAGGCCGATCCTATTGGATTCTGGGGCTGATGAGTGAAAAGAAGCTCGGCGATAAATTTTCTGTCTTTCTGAACTTTGAGAATTTTCTGGATGCCCGTCAGACCCGTTTCGGTACAATTTACACTGGAAACATAAGTGACCCTCAGTTTTTGGATATTTATGCCCCGGTGGATGGTTTTGTGGTCAATGGTGGATTCAAGATCAACTTATGAACTGAAATTACGTAGCTGATATGAGGGTTCCCATATTATAAATAAAATAAATGAAGGACACTCCTGTCTCTTCGCTGCTAAGTCGCATTCGGCTATAAATACTTATCTCTTTCCTTTTCTTCCGATGGTTATTCCGTTTTCTATGAACTTCAGCAACCAGTTCTCCTTTTTTACTGAAATTTCCGGATGTAACCTTGCTGGAGAAAAGTTGCGGTATCCATCCCTATATCTGGTATACCATATTAAAGATGTACCTCCGGAACAGTAGCGGTTTTCGAGGACTTTACTGCTAACTTTTATTATCTGGTATTGGTTGGAGCTAAATATGGGTGGTGGCACATCTGGTGCCTATTATCAGTTATTTAATACTTTTTTAAAATGTTGCTAATTCGGCACCTATTTTATCCCTAATTTCATTTTCATAAAAATCAGCATTCATGAAACCAGTGACTTTCCTAATTACAATAGCACTTATTTTTTCCTGTGCGTCCCGTCCCGATTCCAAAGATCCGAAAACTGTTCTTTTGACGGCCGACCCGTTGGAATACGGCCTGGACCAGGAAGAAATTGGTCAGATCGAGGCACATGTTCAGCGGGCGATCGATTCGGCATTAATATCCGGCGCAGTGGCGCTGATAGCGAAGGAGGACAAAATCATTTACCAGAAGGCTTTTGGATTCAGTGACAGGGAGAAAACCGAAGAAATGTCAATGGACAACATTTTCCGTTTTGCCTCCATGTCCAAGCCGATAACATCAACCGCTGTAATGCAATTGATAGAGCAGGGCAAACTGTCGACCGATGACCCGCTGTCGAAATTCATCCCGGAGTTTGCAGCCGTGGAGGTACTGGAGGCTTTCAACGAAAAAGATTCGTCATTCTCTTCCGTTCCCGTCGAGCGGGAGATAACTGTGCACCATCTGCTAACCCACACTTCAGGTATCCCTTATTCCGTTTTCGACCCAATTGCGGGGGCCATCTATCCGCGATATGATTTTGTCGAAGCATGGACAAAAGATGCGCGAACTCTGGCAACCAATATCCCAAAGCAGGCCAAAGCTCCGCTCATGCACCAACCAGGGGAGGCATGGACCTATGGATCCGGCATTGATGTTTTGGGCTTTATCGTAGAGAAGGTTTCAGGGATGCCTCTGAACGAATATCTCGAAAAAAACATCTTTCACCCACTTGGGATGCAGGATACCGGATTTTATTTATCGGATGAAAAGGCCGACAGGCTGGTGGATGTGTGGCTTACACCGAACGTAGGTGAAGAATTACCGGATTTGATTGTTACAGATTATGCCACCTCGGGGGCAAAGACCTACTTTGCGGGCGGGGCAGGTTTGGTTGGAACGGCGGGTGATTATCTTAAGTTCGCAAGCGCCATCCTAAACAAGGGAACGCTGGGAGAAGCACAAATTTTAAAGTCATCGACGGTAGAGAGAATGCTTGCGAATCAAATCGACACCTTGAGTTTGGGGGAAGGAGTTGGTTTCGGATACGGCGGGGAAGTCCGCTTGACAGAAAATGCGGATGGGATCAATGCGGGTCAATGGGGATGGAACGGGTTTTGGCAAACTTATTTCAGGATTGACCCTGAGAATGATATGGTACTGATCCTATTAACCAATGCGTACGACAACCCCAAATGGGACGAGATTTTAGGGGGATACGAAAAAATAGTAGTGCAGGCCATTGAGGATTAAGAGTCATAAATAGCCCAATTGATGTGGCGGGTAGCGTGCGCTTCCTCGTGCAACGCAAGCATCACCTTTCAATCAACTTTAGGCACCGCGGTCTGGCTGGTATTTGTTTATTGTACTATTTTCTTACTACGTTCACCCAAGAAACATCAGGATTTCAAACCAAAATAGCTGAGCAGGTTTCAAGGGGGTAATATTGATGCAAGGACGTTTGACTAAACCCGTAGTGGATAGGAAACAGCAGTCGTGATCACCGGATATTTTGAGAGCCGCACAGTCTAAATAATGAACGGCAAGTATTTTGTAGCCATAACACCTAAGTACAACAGCTCATTTGAAAACGGATTATGAAATGTCTTGGCTCTAAATTGCCAGTTTTGAAATAAATCCTTCCTAATTACCAAACCATACCTCTCCTTTATAAGTGTTTGTTTAAGGTATGAGAGACAAATTCTCATAGATGCTTTTCCAAAAATTCCATTACTTTGGATCGTATACTATCCACATCGAACATTTCGCCAAAATGGGGAGCGTCCGTAACCATAATCAGTTCATTCTCCACATTTTTTGCAGATAACCAGGCACTTAACAATTGGGATTGTCCTGGCGATACCATGTCATCCTTTTCTCCATGGATAATTAAGAATGGAGGGTCCTCTTCGTCTACGTAGGTTACCGGACTTGCAGTTTTTGCCAAATCAGGTCGGTCAAGGGGAGCGGCACCAATCAATAAGGCTTCCGGGGATTTCGGGTCGTTGGCTCCGGGAAATAAGATCAATTCCGATGGCCCATAGAAATCTACCACTGCATTAAAGTCAAAGGACTTGGTTGTCTCTGGCATAAAAAAATCGGGAACATCATTGTTTTTGGAAAGTCCCATTAATGATGCCAGATGCCCTCCGGCCGAAAAGCCCATTATCGCAATACGGTCGGTATCAAATCCATAGGTATCGGCATTGTCCACCAGAAAGGAAACCGCGCTATTACAATCCTGTATTTGTGCAGGAAAAATGGCCTGGGTGGCAAACCGGTAATCGATGGAAGCCATGGCATAGCCTTTTTCCAGGATTGCCGACACCGTTTTTTTCATGTAGCCAATATCTGCATATTTATCGTTCACCAACCATCCGCCACCATGGACAAAAATTACCAAAGGTATTTTATCCTTTGCTTTGGCCGGTAAGTAAACATCCAACAAGTGCTTTTGCAAGGTGTCATTGTTATAATTGACATTGCC
Organism: Muriicola sp.; assembly: GCA_041744575.1. GTDB lineage: Bacteria > Bacteroidota > Bacteroidia > Flavobacteriales > Flavobacteriaceae > JTS-RE37. The sequence goes on along the minus strand of JBGTKP010000041.1, from coordinate 28,187 downwards.
ATGTAAAACGGTTCCCTTTGGAAATATATCAATTACTGGATTATTTTGTGAAATCGCTTTATATATCCCGAGGACAAGGAATAAGAAGAATAAAAGTTTTAAAGTTTTCAAAATACAACGTTTTTGATTCAATTTTTTATGAATACAACCACGGAAATGCCATTATCGACCCTGAAGGGTTTTCCTGTGTCCCGCCTCCCGAAAGTACTGCGTTTTGTTTTTCATCTGCGAATACGAATAAATTTTTGCATTACTCCCGGCGGGCAAGGTGGTTTCCCAAATGAATGGAACTGTTTTCTTATCAAAAGTCCAGAATTTTTTATCTGCACCACCAATTATAAAAACCAGAGCTCCCGTTTTAATATTGGTCCTGATATGCTTCTATTGGTTCAATGTATCAGCCCCTTAAATGCCTGTACGGTTTATTAGAGCAAAATCATATTGCATAGTATCTTTTGAACAAATTAATTCTATCCTATTTTCCAATACAGAAATTAGAAAAAATGTTGGCCAGGAGGTCATCCGAGGTGATCTCCCCGGTGATAGTGCCCAGGTGATACAAAGCCTGGCGGATGTCAACACTCAACAGATCTCCCGGCAATCCGGCATTCAGGCCCTCTTGTACTTTTTGAATTTCGTCCAGCGCCTTGGTCAGCGCATCATAATGTCGGGAATTGGTTATGATGGCTTCGTCATTCCGCAATGCCCCGGTGTTCACCAGACCTAAGAGTATTCCCTTGAGGCCCTCCACGCCGAGCCCTGTTTTGGCTGAAAGCAGCACGCCCTGACAATTGCCAAGCCCTGTGGTGATCCCGTGAAGGTCTTTCAGCATTTGATTACTTGCTGCTACTGATAGAAGGTCTGCCTTGTTGATGATCAGAATCACTGGTTTCCCCGGATGTTCTTCGCGCATCCGCCGCACATCTGCCAGAATTGTTCCTTGCGGCCACGGACTTTTACTAGTTTTTTCTGAGGGAGTCCGGATCTTCCCGGAGGTAGCCATAAAGCTCGGGGCATCCAGCAAAAACAGGACGACCCTTGCCTGCCCGATCTTTTCAAAAGTACGTTGAATACCAATGCGTTCTATGCTGTCCTGAGTTTCCCGGATCCCTGCGGTATCTATAAACCGGAAACCGATGCCCCCGATGGACATTTCATCTTCTATGGCATCCCTGGTTGTTCCGGCAATTTCGGAAACGATAGCGCGTTCCTCGTTCAGCAGGGTATTGAGCAGGGTTGATTTTCCGACATTCGGATTGCCAACGATGGCTACGGGGACGCCATTTTTGATCACATTGCCCAAGGCAAATGAATCGATGAGTCCTTTTAACAGACTTTCTATACGGGCCAGCAAGGCACGAAATTGGTCCCTGTCGGCAAAGTCGACATCTTCCTCTGAAAAATCCAGTTCCAGCTCTATCAATGAAGCGAACTGAAGTAGTTCCTCCCTGAGCTTTTTTATTTCTGTACTAAATCCGCCCCGCATCTGTTGCATCGCCGTCTGATGGGCAGCCTCATTATCACTGGCGATAAGATCTGCAACGGCCTCTGCCTGGCTCAGATCCAGTTTGCCATTCAGAAAGGCCCTCAGGGTAAATTCTCCCCCTGAAGCCATTCGGCAGCCTTTGCGAATAAATAACCGGATGATCTGCTGCTGTATAAACCCGGAGCCATGGCATGAAATCTCGACCACATCCTCACCGGTGTACGTATGGGGGGCCTTAAAAACGGATACCATCACCTTATCAAGGATCGTATTCCCATCCTCGAGGTAGCCTAAATGGATACGATGGCTTTTTTGATGTAAAAGGTTCTTTCCCCGTACCGACCTGAAACATTTGGAAACCAATGGCAAAGCATCCTTCCCCGAAAGACGGATAATCGCGATGGCTCCTGTCCCTGAAGGTGTTGCCAGGGCTATAATGGTATCGTCAGGATACATAAAATGGTTTTGGTGTAAAAATATGGAAAAAGGGCCGCACCACCTCTTCGCTGGCATTGACGCCGGAATAATGAGGGATTCGTTAAAAAACAGTACCTTCCAACCGGAAAGATCTTCCTTAAATATAAGTTATGAAACACTGGAAAGTTACCGGATGGGTTTTTTTTATGGCGGGCTGTATGCAACTCGCCGGACAGGTAGGAGGAGGGGCTGCAGATTCTATTCCTGAAGTTTCCACTGATAGCCGGGAAATGAAGGCCCAGAAGCGGAGTGCCAATCAGGAAGCGAAAAAAATTAAGAAAGAAGAAAAAAGGCAAAGCAAGATACTATCTTCAGAGGCGTCCGTCGCCAGGAATAGCCGCAAGATGGAAAAACTGGAGCTTGAACTTCTTAAAAAGAAGGCAAGAGGCGTTCTGTCCCCTGTGAAGATCCAGAAAATGAACTCAAAAATTTTAAAATTACGATCCCGTATCGCACGTGATAAAGCCAAAGTGGTAAAGTTGAAAAGTCAGCAATAACCTGAATTTCCATATTTGATTTCCAAGCTTGTAACAATTCACATTCGATTGCTACTAATGAGCATGAACCTCATAAATATTTTGGATCATGGAAGTCATTAACCACACGCATGCGCGCATCGACAGGCAACTCCTGATGTTCACCCATCTGAGCCAATTATTGAGTTATTTCGTTGGATTTGGGGGACTGATCATTCCGTTGATCATTTGGTTGGCTACCAGAGATTCCGTTCAGGATATGAATGAACATGGAAAGGCGGTGGTCAACTTTCAGTTAAGCCTGCTGGTTTATATCATCCTGAGTATTCCCGCCATCCTCCTGCTGGGCCTTGGTATTCTTACCCTGATCGGAGCAGTCATCCTGGGCTTTGTATTGCCCATTTCCAATGCGGTAAGGGCGGCAAACGGGGAGGCGCCGAATTACTTTCTTACCATCCGTTTTATTTCCTAGGGTAATATTCGTTATAAGTAAGTTAAAAAAAGGTCAGATCAGGTATTCAACATGACGGGCATGACCAGCATGGTCACATTTTCCCCTTCATCCAGACCGTCAGAAGGTTTCAGGATCCCGGCGCGGTTCGGGAGGCTCATTTCCAGGGACACTTCATCGGCATTTATATTGCCAAGCATTTCGATCAGGAACCTGGAATTAAAGCCGATCTGCATATCATCACCCTTATAGGAACACGTCAGGCGCTCCTCCGCGCGGTTGCTGTAATCAAGATCCTCCGCAGAGATATTCAGTTCCGCACCTGCAATCTTTAGACGGATCTGATGGGTTGTCTTATTGGAGAAGATGGATACGCGCCGAACAGAACTCAGGAGCAGATTCCTGGCAATGGAAAGTTTGTTAGGGTTTTCCTTGGGAATAACGGCCTCGTAATTCGGGTATTTTCCATCGATTAGCCTGCAAATCAGCTCCGATTTGTCAAAACTGAATTTCGCATTACTGTCATTGTATTCGATCGTCACATTTTCTTCACTTCCGGTAAGGATACCTTTAAGCAGATTCAGCGGTTTCTTGGGCATTATGAATTCGGCAACCTGCGAGGCTGACACATCAGTGCGGCTATATTTTACAAGTTTGTGGGCATCAGTGGCAACAAAGGTCAGGTTCTCAGGGGAAAACTGAAAAAACACGCCGCTCATTACCGGTCTTAGGTCGTCATTTCCTGTGGCAAAAATGGTCTTGTGTATTGCGGTGGCCAGAATGTCTCCAACGATCTTCGTAGACGAGGGGTTGGCCAGTTCCACCGATTTGGGGAACTCGGCCCCATCTGCGTAGGCCAGGGCGTATTTCCCATGATTGGAACTGAGCTCCACGGTATTATTATCTTCTACGACAAAGGTAAGGGGTTGCTCCGGGAATGTTTTCAGGGTATCTAGGAGCAGCCTGGCGGGCACGGCTATCTGTCCTTCATTGTCCGATTCTACTTCGAGTTCTGAACTCATGGTAGTTTCCAGATCGGATGCCGATACCGTCAGTTTGTTTTTTCGTAAATCGAACAGGAAATTATCGAGGATGGGCAGCGTATTGCTGTTATTTATTACCCCCCCCAGGACCTGCAATTGCTTTAATAAATAAGTACTGGATACTATAAATTTCATTCGCGGTTTTCGTTAATTGATCATGCCAGGATTCAGGAGGCGCATTAAAAACAAATATATCCCAATTGTAGTTTTATATAAAACAAACTTATTAACACTTAGCCGGCATATCGCCTATTTCGGACAAAAGCATAGCCCAGGGCAATGAGGATACAAAATAAAAGGGGCACTATCGTTGTAAGGAGCTGCCATTTTATTTTACCATCCCGGATTTTTTGCTGGTCGAGCAAAGGGATCTCCACCTTTTTATTTCTAATGTTTATAATTCCTGAATCATCCAAAAGATAGTTGACACTGTTGATCAGAAATTCCTTGTTGCCATAAAAGTTATTGGTCCATTTATCGTAGCCCAGTTCCAAAGGCCTTCCATTACGAAGCTGATTCCTGATTACATCGCCGTCGGCTACCAACAGCATGGCGTTCATAGGGCCGTTTGTTTGCGATCTCCTTAATTGCAAAGGTTTCACCCTTTTATCATAGGCCGATTTGAATTTTCCTTCAACCAATACGGCCAATGGATAATTTCCCTGGGTAAAGCTCTCTTTATCAGGCATCAATTCGGCCATTTCGAGGTTGATCAATTTTGGGGCGGTATCCACCCTCGAGAGGGGCGAACTATAGTACAAAATAGTTTTCTTATAATCGTTCCTCAGCGTATCCAGACTATTCGCGAATTGCAGCCTCAGTGCTTCCGTGTTTGTATTAATCGGATGGTCGTTTCTTGAAAAGACCATGGGATGGTAGTACCAGGGAATCGGATTGTAACTGGAATTGTTGCCCTCCCCGGAAGCGAGTACGATCTGTGTAAAATACATGTCATTTACAAGCCCCGCGCTGATCCGAATTCCAAACGGGAAGAAGAAGTCGTCCAGGTTCAGGGGGCGGGGGAGTGCCAGTGAACTGCCCTGCTCATTCATCAGACTGTCCAGTTCAATCGCAACCTTATCCAAAAGCCAGATGGATTTTCCCCCATGGACGATAAACTGATCAATTACGTATTTTTCAGGCTCGGAAAAGGTTTCCGTCGGTTTAGCGATCAGGGCCAGGTCAAATGTTTGCAGCTGATCAAGGACTTTTTGAGGATTCACTGCAACCGAATCCAGCGTAATGGCCGCAATGTTGTAATAATCCCGTATGCTGGTGAGAAAATCGGCCATTTCAAGATCCGGTAATTCCCCATTGCCTTTGATTACCGCGACCCGCTTTTTTTGTTCCGATTTCAATTTAGTAAAGGCATCCGCAAAGGCATATTCCAGATTCTGAACAGAATTTGTGATGCGTTCTTCTGTAGTAGATCCCAGCTTGTTTTTTAAAAGCGGGACCTTTATAGTATTGTTCCTGTAATTTACCATGGCCCATGGAAAAAGGATTTCTTGTGAGACCTTGCCCTGATCCTCGACCGTGATATTTGCCGGAGTCAGACCCAGGCTCTGCAATTGAGCCATAGTGGCCTGCTGTTGAGAAACATCTTCCAACGGATTCACAAAATTAAAGTGAATGGCCTTATTCCGGGAACGGAACTGCTCCAGTAACCGCCCTGTTTCCTCCTTTAATTTCAAAAATTCGGCCGGGAGATCTCCGTCGAGCAGGATGTCGACGGTTACAGTCCCCTCAAAACCGGCAACCGTTTGAAGCGCCTGAGAAGAGAGGGTATACCTGTGATCCTCGGTAAGGTCAAATCTGCCTGAAACAACATTGCCAACAAGGTTGAACAGAAGCAAAGCCAGAAATGCCATTAAAACCGATAAACACTTTTTTCCTTTCATTACCGGTTTTGAGATCTGAGTTGATTTACGGATAAATAGGCAAAGAAGCCAATAAGACCCAGGAAATACACCAGGTCCCGGGTGTCTAAAACCCCGCCTGCCAGCCTTTCAAAATGCCATTTCATTCCGAGACTTTTAATAGTTACTTCTCCCCCGCCTTCTATGAAAAGGGTTGCCACGGCGTCAAACCCATAATACAAGGCGAAGGCGAGGAGCAGAGCGGTTAAAAAGGCAGTCACCTGGCTTTGTGTCAGTGTTGAGGTGAAGATTCCGATCGAAATATAACTAAAGACGAGAAAAAGAAGCCCAAAATACGAGCCCCAAACCAGACCCATATCTAAGTTACCCTGTATGACTCCAAGCCGGGAAATAGCATAAACATATATCAGGGTAGGAAGTATGGCGAACATTGCAAGTACTGCGGCACCGAAAAACTTACCGGCAACAATATGCCATAGAGGCAGCGGCTTTATGAGCAAGTGTTCCATGGTACCAAGCTTCATTTCCTCTGAAAAACTTTTCATGGTAATCGCCGGCACCAAAAATAAAAATACCCAGGGAGCCAGAAGGAAAAAATGGCTCATATCGGCAAATCCGTAATCAGGGATATTGTACGGTCCCTTAAATACCCATAGGAAAAGCCCGTTTAGCACTAAAAATAGTCCCGGCACAAGGTATCCTGAAGGAGATGTCAGGAATGTCATTATTTCCTTTCTGAAAATGGCGTACATGCCTTGTCTTTTAATTGATACTATAAATCCATTTAAGTTCCTCCGCAGGGTAGGAACGCCCCGCCATCAATTTTTAATTCCATGCTTTTGCCATACAACAGTCCCTTTATCGCCGCTGCCAGCCAAAATCCTTAAAATCCATTTAAAACTAGCAATAATTTCCAAGGTGAAGCATTTTTGAGGCATGGGGCTTCCGGTCAGTCAAAATTGACAAGAATAACATCCCGGTAATCGAGGCCGAGCAGACTTGACGCTGAGCCAACACTATGCAGATCACTTTTGTAAATGGCCAATTCAATGAATCCGGACGAATTAAAGAGCGCCAACAGGTCCCCCGGGCCTTTTCGCTGACTTTTGTCCAGGTCAAAATTGATGATTTCGCTGTAAGTGGTATGGATTTCATGTATTTTTTTATTGCGGGCGCTGATGGTAAAAGACCTCCCGCTCTTATATGATTCAAAAAGGCTTTTACGTATATTGGTGATGACATTCCCATAGTTGTCAATATAGATAACACTTCCAACGATGGTACGACCATTGTCCGTGATCCTTGGTGAGAATTCTTTGAGTTCTTTCAGATCCTCAAAACGTTTCCCCACTACTTCCAGAGTCCCGCCCCGGGCAATGTGGCAAGCCACTGAAACAAAAATGTCCAGAACCGGAAAAGCTCCGTGAATAGGATTCGGGATATTGATTTCAACGACTTTCTCGGGTTGGATTTCTGAAGTGATCAGACTGATCACCCCATTGTTGGCACTTATAAAATAATGTCCGTCCACAAGGACGGCAATATGCTGATTTTCAAGGGTAGGTTCGGAGTCGACACCCACAATGTGGATGGTCCCTGCTGGGAAAGCCTTATAGGCATTCTTCAGAATATAAGCACACTCCTGAATGTTAAACGGGCTTATCAAATGGGAAATGTCAACAATTCTGACATCGGCTAACTCCCTGTAGATGGTCCCTTTGACGGCCCCAACAAAATGATCCTTAAGGCCAAAATCAGTGGTTAAAGTAATAATCGCCATCCAATACTGTTGATAAATTTTATCCGGGCAAAGTGATTTTTACGTAAATTTGTGGGACAAAATTACACAAAAAAACAGCCTGCAAAAATTTAATCGCTCCGCTCAACTAAACAGCAATCTTCTTTGAACGAACTGAAATTAGAACTTACCGAAATCAGCCCCAGGGAATTTTTTGGGCATCAGAATGAGAACATTGACCTTCTAAAAAAATTCTACCCGAAATTAAAGATCGTGGCCCGTGGGAGTAGGATTAATGTGTTCGGGGAACAACAGCAACTTGATGAATTTAATAAGCGTTTCAGGATGCTTACCAATCACTATTCCAAGTACAATATGCTTGATCCGAATAGTATTGAAAGGTTGCTGTCCGGTAACGGTGCCCATGACGATACCCCGGAATTAAGCGATGCCGTGCTTGTCCATGGCCTGAATGGGAAACTTATTAAAGCCCAGACAGCCAACCAGCGTAAACTGGTAGAAGCGACCGAAAAAAACGATATGGTATTTGCCATTGGTCCTGCGGGGACGGGCAAAACCTATACCGGGGTTGCTCTGGCAGTCAGAGCATTGAAAAACAAGGAAGTAAAGCGTATTATCTTAACCAGACCTGCAGTTGAAGCCGGAGAAAATCTCGGATTTTTACCCGGCGATCTAAAGGAAAAACTGGACCCTTATATGCAGCCCCTATATGACGCGCTTCGCGATATGATCCCAGCGGAGAAACTCATACAGTATCTGGAGAATGGCACCATTCAGATTGCTCCGATGGCATTTATGAGGGGACGAACCCTGGATCATGCATTTGTCATTTTGGATGAAGCTCAGAATACCACACACGCTCAGATGAAAATGTTCCTGACCCGGATGGGAAAAAATGCCAAATTCCTTATTACAGGAGATCCCGGGCAGATTGACCTGCCGCGGAGAGTGATCTCCGGCCTTAAAGAGGCTGTCCTTATTCTTAAGGACATCCCGGGGATAGCTATGATCTATCTGGATGATAAGGATGTCATCCGTCATTACCTGGTCAAAAGAGTGATCGATGCCTATAAAAACATTGAACATCACAACTAAGCCAGGCTATGACCTCCACACTTACGAGTACCGACTACCGTTTTCCCGGACAGACAGGCTTTTATAAGGGAAAAGTGCGCGACGTATACCGTCTGGCCAATGGCCTGCTGATTCTAATAGCCACTGACCGCCTCTCGGCCTTTGACGTGGTTATGCCAAAGGGTATTCCTTACAAAGGTCAGATCCTGAATCAGATCGCCTCCAAAATGATGCGTGCCACAGAAGATATTGTGCCTAATTGGATAGCTGCGACCCCCGATCCGAATGTCGCGGTAGGGAAGTCCTGTGAACCCTTTAAAGTGGAGATGGTTATCAGGGGCTATCTATCCGGACACGCTGCCAGGATGTATCAGGATGGAAAGAGACAGTTGTGCGGGGTAAAGATGCCGGACGGGATGAAAGATAATGACCGGTTCGGGCAACCCATCATTACCCCGGCCACAAAAGCGGCCAAAGGTGCACATGATGAAGACGTATCCCGTGACGAAATATTCAGCAGGGGAATTGTTTCACCGGAAGAATACGAAATACTCGAAGAATATACCAGGGCTTTGTTTAAGCGGGGCACAGAAATTGCTGCCTCCAGAGGGCTTATCCTGGTAGACACGAAATATGAATTCGGTAAGACTGAAGCGGGCGAAATCCTGCTGATAGACGAAATTCATACCCCGGATTCATCGCGGTATTTTTATGCTGCCGGGTATGAAGAACTTCAGAATATGGGAGCGCCTCAAAAGCAACTTTCCAAGGAGTTCGTGCGACAATGGCTTATTAGTAATGGTTTCCAGGGTCTTCCCGGACAAAAAGTACCTGTAATGTCGGACCCCTATATAGAAACGGTTTCCGACCGGTATATTGAATTATTTGAAAAAATCTCAGGGGAGCCCTTTGTAAAGGCCGATATTGGAGATCTCAGCAGCAGAATACACGAAAATACCCTGGCGTATATTGTTCAGCATAATTCCTGATCCCTCTTCAAACTGGATTTGACAGTTCGGGGTGTCCTGAACATTGGCCATGCGACCTCCATAATGCAGTACGGGATATCCATGAATGGATACCCCGCACAATCAAAACATGGCAATATCATTGCCCGGTTTCTAACTTCCTTATTGAACGATCATCTTCCCGCTAAAGGTCCGTTCTGCACTGACGGCACGAACAATATAAATACCTTTTGCCATATGGTTAAGCATCAACGGATAACTCCCATTGGCGGTAATCTTTCTATTTTGTATACGTTCCCCGCCCATGGTGAAAATCCCTATCTCATAATCGCCCATCGGAAGGCCGTCCAGCTGCACCATTGCATTTGCACTGGCAGGATTAGGATAGATGCTCAGAGGCGAATCTTCGTCCAGAATAGTGAGGATGCCTCTATCGGAATAATCTGCTATCGCTCCGCTCTTAATTCCTGACACCGCCACATGAAAGAATTCGTCTTTTTCCCGAGTTCCATCATTTCTGGTGGCCACGCTTACAGATTTTGTTATTTCTCCCGGTTCAATGGTCACCAGAAGCGATCTCGGTTCATAATCTTCGCGGTCAGCCGTATCATCCGAGTAGGTCATTTCAAGGGTAATAGCCTCCGAACTTTCCCTGGATAGATTGATATTGAACGTGATATCCTTGCCTTCAAGTGCAGATCCATCTTCAATCTGCAAGTTGGGAGCATAGGACTCAGCCGGCAGGCCGCATGGAGTCTCATCAGAAGTCAGATCGCTCTCGTCCACTCCATCTTTGCTTAGCACAATGCGGTCAAGCATATGCCCTTTAGAGCGGCCTGAAATTTCCATTGTATATACCCCGGCATGGCTGAAAACCACGTAAATCGCATGAGGATCATTGTCACTCGTATTGGTTTCCCAACTCCAGTTCATTCCGGTATTCTGGTATACTTTGAACCAACCTTCCAGACTGGCACCTTTTGGTAATGGGCCTTTTGTGGCGCCATTTGGATAAATTACGGGTCCATCTCCTTTGCTTCCGTAGAATTCCTCAGCATCCGGAAATCTTAACCAGGTATCATTGCTGTCTGTCGCGTTCAAGGCGCCGCCTATTTTGTTTCTCCACTGAAAGAGATATACACCCGCTTCGCGGATCTCAATGCTGGTGGAAATCAATGCGCTTCCCGGGGTATTGAATTGATTTTCACCCTCATACGTGATATATCCGCTTCCCGAATGCCCGCCGTCATCTGCCCTGACCGCCCATCCGAAATTTAAATTCAAATGTTCCGCTTCTATAATTACCCTGTTGTCCACGGCAATAAAATCGGCAATGCAATCCGCGGCTGGTTCTGGTTCCGGGGTTGGTTCCGGGGTGGGTTCTTCTGCAACGGCAATAACATTAAGCGTTACACTTGCGGAAAATTGCCCGTCTACCGTGGTTGCAGTGATGCTCACTGTTCCTTCTGACACGCCGTCTGCCTTACCATATGGATTTACCGTGGCGATTGCTGTGTCGGAAGATACCCAAAGCAGTTCTTTGTTGGTTGCTGCTGACGGAAATACTTCCGCTAAAAAGGTGATAGAAGTCCCGGTTTCTATTGATTCCTGTTCCGGTGACAATACAATTCCGGTTACCGGAATGGCTTCAATTACGATGGTGATTTCGGAGGAAGCCGTAAAACTTCCATCTACCGTTGTAACGGTAACTATGGCCGAGCCTTCTGTCACCGCGGTGATCTGGCCATTGGCATTGACTTCGACCACGAGTGGATCAGAGGAACTCCAGGTGAGTTCTTTGTTGGTTGCATTCGCTGGAAACACTTCCGCGCTGAGCTGTAATGAACTTCCGGCGGTCAATGAAGCTTCTTCAGGTGCTATTACTACAGAAGTTACAAAGATATCCTCAAGAACCACGGTAATAGCAGCTGAGTCCGTAAAGTTACCATCCGCCGAGGTGACGCTTATTTGCACTTCGCCTGGCGCCAGGGCAGCGATTCTTCCATTCTGATTGACGGTAGCGACAGAGGCATCCGAGGAACTCCATATGACCTGCCGGTTGGTGGCGTCTGCCGGAAATATTTCGGCGGTCAGTCTCAGGAAATTACCACCAATGATGGTCGCCTGATCCGGGGAGATAACGATGTCTGATACCGGAATATTCAGGCTCACAACAGTAATGCTTGCACCGTCAGTAAACCCGCCATCCTCCGTAGTAGCCGTAATGATAGCTGATCCCAGAGATACCGCTGTTACAAGACCCTGCGCATTCACTGTGGCAACCGAGTTGTCTGAAGAATTCCAGACGACGGATGGATTGGTGGCAGTTGAAGGGAAAAGTTCCGCTCTGATTTCCAGAGTGGTACCCTCAAGCATCGAAGCCGTATCGGGTGATATGACGACCGAAGTTACAGGAACGATGCCTGCTTCTACAGTGATAACCGCAGTATCTGTATGGTTCCCATCGGAAGTGACAGCCGTAATTGTAACCACTCCGGCGGACAGGGCAGTGACCCTTCCGATTTGGTTGACTGTAGCTACAGAGGGATTGGAGGAATTCCAGTTCATTGATTTGTCAGTGGCATCCGCAGGCAGAATAGTTCTGGACAAAGTGGTTGAAGTGCCTATCTGTAATGTTGCCTCTTCAGGGCTGATACTAAGCGATGAGACAGGAATATCACCGCTTTCCACAGAAATAAGGGCGGTTGCTGTCTTATTGCCATCCGCTGTTGTGGCAGTGATACTGGTTGCTCCTTCGCTTAATGCAGTTACACGACCGCTTGCATTCACTGTCGCAATTTCCGGTTGTGAGGAACTCCAGCTAACCGTTTTATTGGTGGCATTCGCAGGCAGGATTGCCCCGGACAGCTGCTCGCTGTTGCCTGCCAGCATTGTAATCTGGGCAGGGGAGACGGTAATTGAAGACACAGGAACCACAATACTTTCTATGGTCAGACTGACCGACGCTGTTCGGTTGCCGTCAGCGGTGGTCACCGTAATGGTGACTGCTCCCTGGGCAATAGCGCTTACCCTTCCACTTGCGTTTACTGCGGCAATTCCAGGATTGGATGAGGTCCAGCTGATGCCCTGATTGGTGGCAGATCCAGGTAGTATGACCGCAGTCAGATCCATGGTGTCACCTATGGTCATAGAGGCATCAGGCACTGAAATAGTGACAGACGTTACCGGAATGACCGCATTTTCAACCGAAATGGTCGCGGTATCTTTTTTATTGCCATCCGCAGTGGTCGCAGTTATGATAGCTTGCCCGGAGGACACCGCCGTAACGCTTCCATTTTGATCAACGATTGCCACAGAAGGATGAGAGGTACTCCAGCTGACACTCTTATTGGTTGCATCAGCAGGCAGGACTTCTGCCTCAAGGGACAGGTTATTTCCGATCACAAGGGTTCTCTGATCAGGAGAAACCACAACTGAGGAAACGGCCACTACACCAGTTTCAATCGTAATACTGGACGTATCTGAATAATTTCCATCTACCGTCTTTACCATTATGGTGACATTTCCTTCAGCCCGGGCAGTAACCGTGCCGTTCTGACTGACGGTGGCCATATTTGGGTCAGAACTACTCCATACGACGCTTTTATTGGTTGCATTAGCAGGAAGTACTACGGCACTTAAGGCAAATGTGTCTCCGTTTAAAAGCGTGGTATTTTCCGGGCTGACACTTACAGAGCTCACCGAAATATCATTCGAAGGTTCATTGTTGCAAGGGGTTTCCTCCAAAGACAAATTGGTAGGATCTGCGGCTGATTTATTTAAGGTGATCCGGTCTATGACATGGTGGTCGGAGCGACCAGAGATTTCCATGGTATACACCCCAGGGGTATCGAATGCGACATAGATCTTATGAGGATCTTCATCACTCGTATTGGTTGACCAGGTCCAGTTGGTTGTGCCGCTGAGGTAGACCTTCAGCCATCCACCTGACCCCGCACCATTTGCCAGAGGGGTTTTTCCTGAACCTTTGGGATAGACGATATGGGCTCCTTTTAATCCATAGAAATCGGATGCATCCGGGAACCGTAACCAGGTATCATTAAAGTCGGTCGAGACCGTACCAAAACCCACCTTGTTTCTCCACTGGAACAGATAAACTCCCGGCTCATTGATTTTAATGGACGTACTGATGACGCCGGCACCTGGATTATTAAAACTGTCGCCACCTTCCCATTCTAAATAACCATTACCCGTATATCCTGAAACAGCTGACTTGTTCTTCCAACCGGAAGGTACCTGTAAATTTTCGGCTTCAATAACTACCAACCCATTTTTGGAACCATAATCGGCCTCACAGTCGGTATCAGGGGTCTCACCCCCCGAGGAGCCTTCCTCCAGTTTTATCATCGCCACCCAGTCCTGAGTGGCATTATTTGGTGGATTACCGATGGAGGTATTCCCGCCTCCGTTCATTTCGGTTTTGGATCCGTTGACCAGATTGCCGCCATTTCTCGGATCGTACCATTTGATGGTAAAGGCACCTGAAGTACCGGAAAGATTCAAATTCGTGGTACCCCCGTTGGGTAGGTAAATAGCATAAATGTCACCTGTTTTGGACAGACAATAGTCAGTGGTACTCGAGGTCAGGTTGTCGGAAGTGTTCATGAGCCAGTAGGGCAGGTGCTGTTCAAAGAAATTCAGGGCCTTTTTGGCATCTTCCCATTTTGTATTCCTGCTTCGCCAATCCTCTGCATTCAGATCTGTTTCCCCTGTGTTATAACCGAAATAGTATTCTACACCGGCGCCACCAGCCATCAAAGTTCCCCACAGGACCTTGCTTCGGACATCTTTCTGATTGTCAGCAATGGTTCCCTTTTGACCGGAGAAACTGGCATCCGCAGCAACTCCTTTATTGGCGCCGCCTTGTTCATCATTGGCGACTACCCATTGTTTCCCTTTGTTACCGGAGGCAACAATCCATCGTTTAACATCGTCGTGTACATCTGTAATATCCGATTGTATGGAAGCCCCGGTAAGATCTGTGTTTCCCAGCAACGGGGTATACAACAGATCCTGGCCCCAGGGATAGGAATGAATCACCACATGATGTCCGTACGGATCCAGAGTTTTGAAATAAGTAGCGTAGGATTTTACCCGCGAACAATTTGCATCTTTCAGTTCTGCAACGTCATACAAGTCATTTTCCTCACCAAGGTTCCAGTTGAGTGCCAGGTGGTGGCCAAACCGGGCAATAAGTTCCCTGTAGTATAATTTTCTTTGGGTACCCAGTTCCCCGCCATCTAGCAGCATATCATTCTCGGTTTCCTGAGTTTTAAAATGGAGGTACATGCCTTTACTGTCTGCATGGTTAAAAAGAATTTCCCATTGTTCCAGTTTAGAAACGTCGTACCGAAGCCTGTTGGCGGCGTCTGACCCGGAAGCTCCATCGAGTTCGGCATGGGCCGCGGTAGTCCAGGGCCATACATCCTTGGCGTCTCCTGTGACATTCATGGTAAGGAAAGAAAAGGCATTCATTCCTTTTCCCGAAAGATAGTTAACAGCACCTATTAGCCCCTTGCCCTTTCCATTCTGCCAGGTGGGGTTTCCGCTTTGCCAGTCTTTTTTATGAGGTTCCCAGGTTTTGCTGTTGAGTGTATTGTCAAAATCGCTATAACCTAGAAGGTTTTCAGGGGAGTCAGCGCCTGCCTTAAGGAAATAGTCTCCCGTTTCTTCCCACTTTAGATATCGTTGCCCTACGTAGTTCAGGCGACCTTTTGCCCTGTTATCCGGCTCGGATTTATTTGAACTGCTCACGGAGAAGCTGCCGGTTGTTCCGTCAAATGAAGTGCCACTCCCAGCGTTTGCACTGAGGTTGATGGCTATATCGGATCCAGTTCTGAAGGAGGCTGTATAGGTCCATTGGCCGGGTGCATCCGGGGTGAACCTAACCATCCATTTATTACCAGAAGATGCCCCGGTATTGGCGGCATTCCCATCAGCCGCGTAAAATCCTGGAACAGTGTAGCTTTTACCCCCGGGACCATTGAACGTCACATTGAGGCGGTAGTCAAGAAAGGGATTCGTAGCGTTGTTTTCTGAGGTATTGGGCCCGTTGAAAGTAAGGGATACGGTGTGCCATTTGCGTAGTTCACCGGAAACCACGACCTGGCCGAAAAGGCCATGATATGCCAATAGCACAATGGCTGTGAGGAAACTTTTAAAGAGTTGCATTGCGTAGGTTTAAGAGTTAGTTGATGTAATAATTTGGGGGTTCGTATATTGGGGTGTTACATTTATCTGGGTTCTGCTCAATTTTCCGGGGCGCTTTTTACTTTTTTCCGGCGGCCGGTCGTCGCTGTCTCCCGTCACTACAGGCAGGGGTCAGGGGCTATGAATTCTGATAGGGTTTTGAGTTCTGTAATGGGGTTAAGATGATCGATGTCTTACTTAACCGGGATGGAGAATAAAGTATAAGTCTCTTGCATAAGTCTTGTTTAGATAGGTTTTTAGATTCAGGGTCCTTTAAATTTGTTATAATTCCAATTTAATCGATGAAATGCACATTTATTATTTGGAAATCTGCAAATAACAATTTCATAACGGCACCAACATGGAAATATTTTATGGAAACCTACATATTCGCTGAATTGTTGAGAACCATTGAAACGTGTGGCTGTTTACCGGGAGAACCTCAACAATGACTTAAGGTTCACATGGCCCTTGACTTTCAGAACTTTGAGGATATTTAGAAAAGCGATAAGTGTAATATAAGCGTCCCCCAGTGCTGTATGACGGTCTTTTAAAGAAATATCATATTTTACAGCCAGCTCATCCAGGGTATAGGTGTCTTTAGGTTTTACCACAGGGGACCGAAGGATCGTTTTTTTATATAAATGGGAAGTGTCCAGATATTTGTTTTTAAGGGATGGCAGCGCATGCCTCTGTAGTGCCGCATTGATCATTGCGATGTCAAAATGCGTGTGATGTCCAATGATGACGGCATTTTGAATGAATTTAAGCAGTTGTTCCAAAGCCTCCAGTTCTGAGATGCAATGGGCGCCTTCGTTCTTTAAGATCCCGTGAACCTCAGCTGTATTATAATTGTAATGTTCCTGTTTGACATATATTTCCAGCACATTTTTAACTCGTATCTTATGATCTTGTAAAAGCAGGCATCCGATACTGAGGATGCGGTCCCGGCTGAGATCAAAGCCTGTAGTTTCCGTATCCAGGCCAGCGAAGGTGACCTCCTCCAGGCTGTCTTTCGCACTTTCCCGGAAGCCTGCTTCATATTTTTTCCAGAAGTCGGGCAGGTGATCTGAGTTACGAGAAAAAAAGACCATTATAGCAGCGTTGAGGTATGGAAGCGAATGGCGAGCAGCTCCTGCAGCTCACTGACCGTTTTAAAAGTGCTTTTGAGCTTAATCTTTTCGGCCTTTCCCAGTTTGTCAAGGGCAATAAACCGACCGGAATCGCCGTGCATCAGACCCTGGCGGGTTCTGAACTTAATCAATGCCTTTACGGCATAGGAACACGAAAGAAATAATTCCTGGTTGTTTGGCTCAAGTTCGGCAAGTTTCTCAAAACGATCCGAAGTATTATTGATCTTTCGGACATGATGGATCAGGATGAGCACCCTGGCGGCATCTGTCAGAGGCATCAGGGCCCGCCTCTTGAGATCAAAGTAATCTTTATACTTCCCGTCCTGCTCCACCAGGAACTGGCGGAAAAATCCGGTCGGGGAAGGATTTTGCATGGCACCTCCTGCCAGATGCACCGCGAACAACGGGTACTTTTCCACTTCTTCAAAGAGGTGGTCCGACAGATCATTGACCAGAGCCTCATTGCCAAACATAAAATTATAGTCATAAAATATAGCAGACAGCAGGATCTCCTCTTTACCAGGATTTGTTATCCATTCCGTAATCTTTGTTTTCCACTCCTCCAGTGCCATACACCAGCTTGGGTTGGAGGCCATCATGTCGGCCGGGCAGTAATCAAAGCCAATTTCATTCAAACCTTTGGTAATTCTCCTGGCGAGTTCGAGAAAATATTCTCTCGTTGTGGCCAGGGCTTCGGCAGGGACATCTTCGAATATAAGAGCGTTATCCTGATCTGTATTTAACAATTGCTCCCCCCTTCCCTGACTGCCCATTGCCAGCCAGGCAAAAGCAACTTTCGGAGAGGAAGGCATTTTTCTCAGGGCTATTTTAATTATTTGCTTGATGCAGGCATCATTTAGTTCTGCAATGATCTTAAGGGTAATTGACATTGGGATGTTCTCTTCCAGATAGCCCCTTAAGAGGTTAAGGATCCCATGGCGAACAGGCTTAAGCTGCTTCATTTTATCCGCCCTTTTAATCGCTTTGATAAACGCAGCCGGGTTATTGCCCATGGCAACCATGACATCATGCATGGATACCATCCCCATCGCCTTGCTTGCCGGGGTGCCGTCTTTAGTAAGGCATAGATGGTCAATGTCATTCTTCATCATGGCCATTTGAGCTTGAGAAACGGTCAGCTTTATGGGGTAAGTGATGACCGGGGAAGACATGATGGATTCCGCCTTGGTGGAAACAGGAAAATCCCCGCTGATAATGCAGGTACGCAGATCCTTGTCTGTTATGATCCCTACAGGTAGCCCTTTAGCCACCACCAGCACCGAACCGACTTTTTCGTCAGTCATCAGCCGGGCAATCTGTTTCGCTGTAGCCGATTTTGGACAGGTGACGATTTTTTTACGGTACCGCAGCAATTGAAGGTCCAGGTGCCTTTCATCGGAGCGCGCGTGGACTTCATATGGCAGGGATCCCATTAATTTACCGGTATGCTCCCTGGAATAAGGATTTCGGGTATTGGAGGCAAAGCTTTCTATGATAAAATTGCCTAATTCCTCATAAGACTGGATATATGGTTTGAAGGAAACGATTGGGATGCCATATAGTATGGTGTCTTCGCGGGTTCTGGCCTCCAGTTTATAATTTTCATTGGCCAT
The DNA here is from genome assembly GCA_041744575.1 of Muriicola sp. GTDB lineage: Bacteria > Bacteroidota > Bacteroidia > Flavobacteriales > Flavobacteriaceae > JTS-RE37. The sequence continues at coordinate 9,617 of JBGTKP010000041.1, read as the reverse complement.
CAGGGGCCGCAACCCGAAAATATCTCCTTCGTCGCATATGTCCATAATAATATTCTCAGGGGGCAACCGCAAATCAACTGCTCCCTTGTGTACGACGTAAAAAGTATCATGTCCCCGGTCGTCCTTTTGGAAAATCACACTACCTTTTTCCCTGTAACTTATGATGATTTCCCTGCCCAGGTCAAGAAGATCCCTTTCATGCATTTCATGGAAAGGAGGATATTTTTTGAGAAAATCGGCCACCCTTTCCGAAATGAGATTTTTCATCGCACTACTTTTTTATAAAAGTAGCGTATTAATGAAAATGTGCATGTGGCTTTTCTGGTGGAAGTTGGTGCTTTATGTCACGGGGTTTCCTTTAGACCTGTGAAACCTGCCGCCCGATCTGCCGGCATTGAAGCCCGGCAGTTCAAAACGATCAGTCGAGCTGATCCATAAGTACCTGCCACTTATCACTGCCCAGAAGGGGAGCAAAAGCTGCTTCACTTTCAAAGCTTGGCCGGTCTATAAAACCATTTTCAATTGCCATAGTAAGCTGTGCATACGCCAGGTCGTATTCTTTCAACAGGGCATATTCTCTGGCGCGCCTGAAATAGCCGTAACTCCACATGTTAATATTCATAGCCTTGTTGAAGTAAATATCGCTGGTTGCATATTGTGCCATGTCAAATAAAGAATTCGCGATGTAATTATAGCGATTGTAGAACTGATCTTTATCCAAAAACATGGGCGCCAGTAAATTTTCTGCCTCCGCCTGATCGCCTAGGCCCAAATGCAAAGAAGCCATTTCCAGAATATAGTTCGAGTTCTGAGGAAAAGCACTTTGATGGCCCCGGAGAAATTCCACCGCTTCTTTTAGTCGGCCCTCCTTCTTAAGCGTAAGTACATAGGAGAATATGGCATCCCGGTCATCAGGGTGGGTTTTTAACCACTTGTTTAAATGGGTGGAGGCCTGTTTCCATGCACTCTCATCCATTGCCCCTAGCAATGCTTTGCCGATTGCATTATCAATTGGATTACTTCTGGCAACACTTTGTTTTAACTCCCCGATGATTCCGGCGTCTATCCAGTAAATATCAAAACCCGGATGCCCCTCCTTTTCATCTCTGCTAGTCCCGAAGAAAAGATATTTTCCATCCGGGGACAGCCTGGCAAATCGCTCAAAGTAGGGGGAATTAATGGATGGACCCATAGATACAGGGACCGACCAGAGATCAGCTTTATTTCTAAACGATATATACAAATCCGTGCCGCCCATGCCTTCCGGGCGGTCAGACTCAAAGATGAGGAAACTTTCATCCGGCGCGATAAATGGGCCGTCCTCATATCCCAGACTGTTGATAGAGTAGGGAAGTGACTCTGTTTTCCGATGCTTGGGATGGTGAGGAGACGCTTTGAAAATAGACCATCCGGACCTGTTTTTTGATGGATCCTCCAGAAACCCGGAAGAGAAGTAAATGGTGCCGTCGCGGGTGACCGAATGCGCAAATTCAGAACCTCTTGAGAGGCTTGTTTCCATAGGGACCGGATTCCCCCACCCGTTTTTTTCCCGTGTTACCTGCCAGATCCGGATATCCCCCTGAGGCATAAAAGTTGCAGGTACTTTCCTTCTGGAGCTGAAATATAAGGTTTTGCCATCGACTGAGAAAGACGGGTAATAAGTGTCTGTTAAACTGTCATTAATGGAAGCCCTGAAAGGCGATGACCAGTCGCCCTCGCGATAAGTCATTTCCATCAGATAAGCCGGTCCCGAAAATCCATCGGGGACGACGGTCCAGAGCACTACAGATCCATCAGGTGAAAAAATCGGGGCACTGTGCTCCATCTTATCTGTGCTGATGATGCCGGGGGCGAAAACTGTAGCGGTTTTCCCCGGCGGGTCCTGCCACAGATAATTTACGACCACTTTGGAATGACTCCCCGAACAAGAAATACCTGCCAGCATGCAGAATGACAGTAATATGCGAATGCATCTCCGGACACACATAAGCGGTTGACAACTGAAATTCATATAAAATCAACTGAGGAGCAATTATTTCCCAACAGGTAATGAAATTAAAGTTAAATATCCGGTAACGCATACCCCTTTTGGGGGGATTTAAGCGAATTGGACCATAATTTCACCTAAGAATAGTGGAAATTTCTACTGATTCTCATTCTTTCTTTTTTATCCCACCACACTTAACAGCCAAAAGTTGTATGACCAATTAATGAACCTTATCCGCTTCTGATTTTCCTGGTGGTGTCATCCTGGATTTGGGGGAGAATAGAGAGTGGTAAGATAGTTGCCGCTGATTAATCCGCTTTTTCGCATTCACTTTCAAGCTTGAGTACCTGATCTCCGTCTGCCTGCTCAATCAGAACGGCCCTGTTTTCATCGGTGCCATTTCTGGTGATGTCGCTGCCCTTTATTTTTTTGGTGACCGATCGGTTATAAACTTTTACGACTTTTCCCGTCGCATATCCGCTGCCCCATTTCCATTTTAATTTTGTTCCTATTCGCATCATCTTCTTTTATATCGTCTTTTGATGGCACATCTTATGGCATATATTCAACCCCGGCATTTGGCAATCAGAGAATGGACCTGACTAGTCCGCCTTCGACCCGGATCGATGCGCCATTGGTAGCGGAGGCGAGGGCGCTGCAATAATATACCACAGTATCCGCAACCTCATCAACCGAAGCAAATCGCTGGAGCAGCGATGTAGGTCGCATATTTTTAAAGAAATCCTCTTCCACTTCCTGGGTTGAGATATTGTTGGATTTGGAGAGATCTTCAATAAATGTCCCTACACCTTTTGACTTTGTAGGGCCAGGCAGAATGGCATTTACAGTCACTTTCGTCCCCTGCGTAAGTTCGGAAAGACCTCTGCTCACCGCTAACTGAGCTGTCTTGGTCATCCCGTAATGAATCATTTCACTGGGGATAAAAACAGCAGATTCACTGGAAATAAAAATGATCCTCCCCCAGTCTTTGGCCAGCATCCGGGGAAAGCAATGCCGTGAAAGACGAATGCCACTCATCACATTCACTTCAAAAAATTTTAGCCAATCCTCATCAGGAATCTCAAGAAATGGTTTCGGTTCAAAAATTCCGGCATTGTTGATAAGAATGTCAATTTCAGGCAATTCGGTCAACAACCGCTCAACCTCTTCCGTTTTGGAAAAATCGGCTGCGATCCCGGAGATTATAAATTCCTTGTCAAGGGCCTGGAGTTCCTTTACTGCCTTACCAACGCTCGCCTCAGATCGGCCATTGATGATTACACGAACACCCTCCGCCAGAAGTCGCTTTGAGATGGCCAAGCCAATCCCCGCCGTTGATCCGCTTACAAAAGCCGTTTTATCTTTTATTTTTAAATCCATGATATTCTTTTTGACTGTTAGAATTATTAAGGGCATTAAAATCGTTTATAAAAAAAGGACATCATTTTATATTCCAGTGTATTTGATTCTTTCACCCCTACAAATATCCTGAAAAATGTTCAGTTCACAGAAGGCATTGATGTGCTGTACAATTACCAGGCATTCCATAGGCGGATGTAAATTTTTGCCATTCGCCTTGTGCTGATAGTGAATGCAGGATCTTAAAATTACATGTCAATACCTCTTTCTTCGAAACGGACCTAACCCCAGGAAGACTGGAATTATGCAATGTTGAATTTTACAATTTGCGAAACTATTTTTTGAGGGATAGGAATGATATGGATTCTGTAATCTTATGCCTGCATTAGATTTTAGAATTTCATTTCGATACGCCAGGAATTTAATTCAAATTCCGGGAGGTAATTAAAATTTGTTTCCAACTTATTTATTGGTCAGTCATTCAACCCATTTCCATCCAATATTTTTGGGATCGATTTTTTAATTCTTGATTCACGGGTCGATGATTGTTTGGCTTGAGAAAAATATAGTAAAAAACCTTTTTGCCGCCCGGGTGTTAAGAATTCAAAAGCAGATTTTAGTTTTGAATTATCTTCCAATGCCTTTTTGAACTCATCAGGCATTTTAAATTCAGAAGTCTTTTTCATTTTAACTACTAATCCTGCCTTCTCAACCTCAATGGCTTCAAATATATAAGCTTTCAGGGTGGGTTTTAAATCAACAATTTCCTCCGGGCCACGAAACCGGATTTGACGTGCCGATTGGACATTTTCAGTTTGCCGGATCAATAGGTGGTTTGTATCTTTCAATAAAGCCCCTTTGTGAAAAAGCAGGGCGCAATAGTCTTTAAAGCCGTGTATGAGAACAATATTTTTTCCTTGATAAGTGTAACAGGGATGCATCCATTTAAATTCTTCTGTCAGGCCGCAATCCAGGCAAATATTTCTTAATATGGACATTTCGTCTTTCCATTTTTTAGCTCTGTCCAAAAATCGGTCAACAACTTTCGAATTCATAAACTTTAATATTTAAGGGTGTAAAATTTTCTTTTTGCGGGTCTGAAATACCAGGACAGAAGGGTTAGGATAACCAGCAATGTGGGCCCAAAAAAAGCAATTGGGGGATCATTCATAATTAGGTGAGAAATGATTGCCCCTGACATCACAAAGAAAAATCCGGCGTATGCCCACTCTTTTAATAAGGGAAATTTTGGAATTAGAATGGCTACTACTCCCAAAACTTTCCATATTTCAAGGAGCGACAATAAATAATTCGGGTAGCCAAGATTGTTGAAATTTGTTACTTCATCTTTTATTTTTATCAATTGTGCGATACCGGTTGAAATCATTCCCAGAGACAGCCATATTGTGAAAGTCCAATAAAGGATTTTATTTTTTTTTGTCGTAATCATATTCCTCTAGTGTATTTTTTTAGTGCTTGCTGTAAACGGTCATGTGTAGCATTGATTCCAAATTCGAAGGGTAGTTTTAAGTTTTCATCTCTGTGAGCGGCGGATTGATATATTGATTTTTGTCGGAGCCTGCTTTTGCTATCGGTGATTTTTTCGAATTCGATGATATCGAGCTGTACGCCGAATGGCATTCGCTCCATTTCAAAAGTCCGAATGATTTTCTCGTCAGGCAAAACCTCGTGAATGACGCCATTGAAATCATATTTGTTTCCTTGCCTGTCAGTGGTTTCAAACTGGAAACCCCCATGCTTTTTGCAATCCAGCTTCAACACTCTTGTTCCCATCCATTGTTCAACTATTTCCGGTTCAACGAAAGCTCTGAATAAAAACTTAAGTGGTAAATCAAATTCTCTTGTAATGAGTAGTTCCTGTTTGCCGTCTGCCGCAACGATTGTTGTTTTTTGCCCCATGGGTCTATTTATTCGGTATATGTCTTTTCATCACTGCTTCAAGTTTGCTGAATCGGTCATCCCACATACTTCTGAACGGTTCGATAAAATCGGCTATGTCCTTCAAACTATTTGGGTTAAGCTGATAATAAATTTCCCGTCCGTTTTGTTCTTGATGCAATATTTCACACTCTGCTAAAATCTGCAGGTGTTTGGAAATGGTTTGTCTTGAAGAGTGAAAATTCCCTGCGATAGCGGTAGGTGTCATTGCCTGCAGGGTCACCAATGCGATAATTGAACGGCGGGTGGGGTCGGCTATGGCCTGAAATACATCTCTTCTCAATTTCATATTACGCTGTTATTTGACTGCAAAGCTATGCGCAATCATTTAACTGCGCAAATTTTCTTAACATTAAATTTAAAATAGAATTATAATCAATGGAGAGGCCCATCCAACAAAGCAAAATATTTTCAAAAAAAAAGTTGTAAAATGAAGAATTTCAAATTACTGGTCTATGACATAACTGTAAACCAGAATCATTAAAATCCGTTTCTTAAGGCAGTTCTTAGGAGGTAACTACATACATTCCCGGAGGTCTGTATTTCTATGGGCTCTTTGATTATCTTTGAAGCCTATAGTAACTATATCATATGGAAATTGCCTTGGTAATTGGGCTCTTGGTACTGGCCCTGGTCTTATTCGCCACCGAAAAATTTTCAGTTGATGTTGTTACTATTGGGCTTCTGGTCATCTTGTCTCTTTCAGGAATTCTCACTCCTAAGGAAGCCTTTGAAGGATTCAGCAATGATTTTATGATTATTCTGGCTTCCATTTTTGTTATCTCCGGAGCCTTATCTGAAACCGGGTTGCTTGACAAAATTGGATCCCGGCTGATCAAGCAGCTAAAAAATAAAACCCTGTTCGTTTTCTATACTATGATTGTAACCGGGTTTTTTTCGGCATTCATGAACAATACAACCGTAACAGCACTGGTGACCGGGCCCGTGGTCGGTATGTGCAGAAAGTTGTCCATCAATCCCTCTAAGGTGCTCATGCCAGTCGCATACGCATCCATTCTAGGGGGCACCTGTACGCTGATAGGAACGTCCACCAATGTGGCAGTAAGCGGCTACATGACCACTGCAGGTCTCAAAGCCATAGATTTCTTTGAAATTTTAGGGATAGGATTGATTCTGTTTGTAGCCGGGATCATTTTTATTATGATCTTCTGGAAAAGGCTGCTTCCCGATTATAAAGAATCTGGGTTTACCGAGGATTACAATATCAAACAGTACTTATCAGAGATAGTGATTGTGGAAAACTCCAAGCTGATCGGACAGCCCGTTTTTCAGTCCGACCTGGCCAAACAGAACATCAGGATCCTTAAAATTATTCGGGGTACCGAGGAGTTTATCCCTGATCGTTTCAGTCGGATTGATGCCAATGACATCTTTATTGTAGAATGTAAAGTAGAGGATCTTATTAAAGTAAAGGAATCATTTGACCTGGACGTACTTGCCGACAAACTTACAGATAAGGAAATTCAGAGTGACAAGATCAGTCTGGCAGAAGTGCTGATAACTCCTGGATCGCGGCTTTTAAATCAGACGCTCAAGGATGCCCGGTTTCGTCAAAACTATGATCTCGTAGTTTTGGCCGTCCATCGGCTTGAACTTACTGTGTCTTCAAAAATAGGTGACCTGAAACTTAGGGTCGGGGATGTGCTGTTGGTCCAGGGCACTGATGAAACCATCAATGCCAAGCGGAATTCAATTGATTTTTCATTCATTGGGGATTTCAAGGTGAATATGTTCAAAGAAAGAAAAGGTATTATTTCGGCACTGATATTTGTAGGCGCAGTGGTTGCCGGTTCTCTCGAACTTGTACCCCTTTCAATCGCCTTTTTGACCGCGGCCTTGCTTATAGTCCTGATCGGGGCCTTGAGCGTTGAACGGGTTTATCAGATTATAGACTGGAAGTTGCTCATCCTTATTGGGGGGATGAGCGCATTCGGAACCGCTATGGAGAATTCAGGAGCCTCGGCCTTTCTTGCAACAAACATTATTCATCTGCTTGGCGATTATGGGGTAATGTACGTACTTGGTGGTTTTGTAATACTGGTTATCATCCTGACCCAACCTATGTCGAATGCTGCTGCGGCATTGGTTGTTTTACCCGTTGCCCTGGAAGCCGCCAAATTGATGGATGCCGACCCGCGTTCCTTTGCAATCGCCATTATGCTGGGGGCTTCTGTATCCCTCATCACCCCCTTTGAACCCTCGTGTATACTTGTTTATGGACCGGGAAAGTATAAATTTTTGGATTTTATTAAAGTGGGCGTACCGCTTACCGTTATATTGGTGGTTCTCATTCTACTGCTGGTTCCGGTTTTTTGGCCCTTGTAAATAGGCTGTTTCGCAGGCGTTGGCCCCGGATCTCCCGATCGGATTATTTATAAATCTCAGGCACAAGCATTTGATCCGGCCGTTACTGCACCGGATTATTATTTTGCTTTACTTTATACATTAGCAACAAATGAAAAGGCTGAAAAATTAACGCTTTTCAATGACCAACCGGTTGCGGTTTTCTCGATAAGATAGTTGTGATGCTTGAGTTAGGGTAATAAACAGAAAATGCTTTGGAAATAAGCTTCACCGTACTATTAGACCTCATGGGCACTTTTGCTTTCGCAATTAGCGGAATCAAGTTAGCCTCGGGTAGGAATATTGACTGGTTTGGGGCATATGTTATAGGCCTGGTAACTGCCATTGGTGGGGGTACAATGAGAGATGTTTTGCTAAATATTACTCCCTTTTGGATGACGGATGCAAAATATTTCCTGACAACTGGAATTGCCCTATTGGCAGTCTTATTGTTCAAAGACAAATTGTTTAAATGGGGAGGAACTTTGTTTTTGTTCGATACGATCGGGCTCGGTTTATTTACAATTGTTGGCATTACAAAAAGTATTGATGCGGGCCTGCCATTTTGGGTTTGCATTATTATGGGGACCATCACAGGATCATTGGGCGGGGTAGTACGAGATGTTTTGCTGAATGAAGTGCCTTTGCTTTTCAGAAAAGACATTTATGCCCTTGCCTGCGTAGCGGGGGGTGGTATATATTTTATTTGCAGGTACTTCAACTTTCCTGCCGGAGTGACAGAAATAACCGCGGCATTGACCGTAGTTGTATTCCGTCTGATTGCTATGAAATATCATGTTCATTTGCCACAGTTACGAGTAACAAAAAATGAATCAAAAGCAAAGGAAAACTAGAATCCCACAAATTTAAAAATTCAGTTCCGCTGAAGGTGCACTGCGGCGGTAAATCATTTTTAGTCAATCTTATTTATCATTTGAGGTGATACTATGACTTCGGGCAGCAGAGCTGTTTTATCCGGATAGTTTAATGCCGAAGAATCTACCCAGTACTGAGATTTGTTCAGGTAGTTTCTAGCACAGGATAATTGTGGATATAATGTATTTTAATCGAATAGCGTGATTGCCCCGTCTTCCAGAATTTATGTTCCTCACTTTTCGAATGATTTCGGGCTACTTCCTTAAATACAGATATAATGCTCTCTTCTCGATTCCAGTTGAGTGATGATTTGATTTAATACAGTTCTGACAGTATATCCTATAAAGTCACGAATTGGGTCCCTTTAGTGAAAAGGCTCGTTACAATTAGCAATTAAATGCAGATGATTGGACATTAACCACCAGGCATTTATATTCACACCCTTATGGGTAATGCAGTATGCCAATGCCTCTACAAGGGGTTTTTTGTGAATTCTTCTTGTAAAAACATCAGTCCGACCTACGACCGTCAAAGTCTTAATATAGGACCCATTGATTTTTAAAGTATGTTTTACACCCTGCTTGATCGAGGCCACAACAGTATAAATTCTGCGGAGTGTGTGATGCAACTGTACAACTTCTTCGGAGCGCAGCTGCGAAACGGAAATAAAAAGGCCGCCTTCCGGCAACCTTTTTTGTAGCGAGAGGGAGACTTGCCTGTCCGCCTTTGGCGGAAACTCCCGTATCCTGCATTAAAATATCAAATGTTCTTTCAGCCAATTGCAACCTATACCAGATTTAAGAAACCTCTCACGGGAAATAGCTTTCTGCCTTGTTGGATGAAATTCCAGGTATGCAAAATGTTAAGGCTGCCTTTCAGCAGCCCTTTTGTATGAGAGGGGGACTTGCCTGTCCGCCTCAGGCGGAAACCACCGCACTGATAATTGGCTGAGAAATGCAAGTAAGAAGGCTGCCTTCCAGCAACCTTTTTTGTAGCGAGAGGGAGACTTGCCTGTCCGCCTCTGGCGGAAACTCCCGTCCGCCTCTGGCGGATATGTATCCTGCATTAAAAT
>JBGTKP010000040.1:0-82692 GCA_041744575.1 Muriicola sp. | reverse complement strand
AGATTCGAACATTTAACAGTTATTTTAACAGGCGGGGATACTCAATTTTTGTCTAAGCGGCTAAAAAATACCATCTTTGCCCATTCTAATTTTCTCCTGGAAGGCTTGAATTATTTGCTGGAATACAACAGACGCTAGATGGTTAACAAATTTCTAATTGCAATCATATGCTTTGCAGCGTACGGGTTGCATGCCCAAAACGGGACCGCATCCCCTTATTCCTACTTCGGGATCGGAGAACTCAGAACCGCAGGAACCATAGAAAATCAGATGATGGGGGGCCTCAGTATTTATACCGACAGCATCCATGTCAACCTCCAAAACCCGGCGGCATTCGGAAAACTAAGGATCACAGCATACACCGGGGCACTTTCGCACAAAGAATTGCGTCTCAAAAGTTTTACCGAGGAACAGCAGGTGAGTAAAACGAACCTGGAATACCTGGCCATGGGTTTTCCCCTCAGCAGCCGTATCGCCGTTGGGTTTGGGTTGAAACCCTTCAGTTCCGTCGGTTATGACCTCATTTCCAGCAGGACCAACGCCAATGATATTACCGTCACTAACCAGTATACCGGGGAAGGAGGACTTAACCAGGCATTTTTATCGGCTGGTTTCAGGCTGGCCAATGATCTTCATTTTGGTGCAACAGTAAATGTGAACTTCGGAAAACTTATAAGCCAACGCTTACAAACCGTTGAAAATGTTCAGTTTGGGACACTGGACGACCGGGAATCCCGGGTAAGTGGTTACGATTTTGTCTATGGGGCAACCTTCACGCCCCACCTGAATGAAAAGCATACTTTGTTCACTTCCCTGATCGTGCATACCCAGGCTAATCTGGTGTCTGAAAATGAGCAGAGGATCGGGTCATTTTCCAATAGTACAGGGCAGGAAATTGAGGTGGTGGATGTAGATCTTGAAGCGAGGGGACTTAAGAAAACCGAACTGAAAATTCCCACCACCACTACGCTGGGGTTGGGTTACGGCGAAGATAAGAAATGGTTCCTTGGGGCTGAATATGGTTTTCAGGCCCTGAGCTCTTTCACCAATGACTTCGCCAATATTGAAAATCTGGAATATCAGGATGCCAGCCGTATGGCACTGGGGGGGTTTTTTATACCAGACTATTCTTCTTTTGCGAGCTATCTTAAAAGGGTCACCTACCGCGCAGGGATCTTCATGAACAAGACCGGGATGATTGTTAATGATAAGGAGATAAATAACTTTGGCATAACTTTTGGACTAGGTATGCCACTCGGAAATGATTTCTCCAACCTGAACCTGGGCTTTGAGCTTGGAAGACAGGGAACAACAGACGCCGATTTGATAGAAGAAAGCTATTTGAAAATCAATGTAGGCTTTTCTCTGAATGACGGATGGTTTAGAAAAAGACAAATAGATTAAAAAAATTTAGTACATTAACCCCTTTAAACGGATAACACAATGAAAAAGGATCTTTACCTCATGATGATCGCAATACTGGGATTTGCAGCCGATTCCATTGGGCAGGCTCAAAATCCGGAATGCATGACGAATCTTTCCATTTACGCTGAACATGCCAAAGTAAAAAATTACGATGCTGCCTATACGCCTTGGAAAATGGTCTATGAAAACTGCCCGGCACTCAATAAAGCGAATTTCTCTCTCGGAGAAAAAATACTGGCCTTTAAAATTGATAACAGTTCAGGGGCTGAAAAGGACGGATACATCAAGGAGTTAATGACCATGTACGATAATAGTATAAAGCACTTTCCTAGCAATTATAATGCGGCGGGGGTGGCTATTGACAAGACGCTGGTGATGTACGACAATAAAATGGCTTCGGATGCCGAACTCTATGAAATGCTGGATAAAGCCTTCAAGGCGGACAAGGAGAATTTTAAGAATCCCAAGGCACTTTATCTGTATTTCTCCAGTCTTGTTGACCTCCACACTGCCGGCACTAAAGACTTACAGGAAGTTTTTGATGTCTACGATAATGTGACCGAGCAGATTGAAGCTGAAAACAAAAAGCTGACAGAAAATATCAGTACCCTTCTCCCTAAAGAAGAAGCAGGTACCCTTACATCTAAGGAAAAGAACGAATTACGCGTTTCGACAACCAATTCTGAATCCTATGGTAAGATTGCTTCCAGTGTTGATTCGAAGTTAGGTGCACTTGCCGATTGCGATAACCTGATCCCCTTATATCAGAAGAATTTTGAATCAAAAAAGGGTGATGTTCAATGGGTAAAAAGAGCCGTTGGAAGAATGTTTAGCAAAGAATGTACGGACGATCCGCTATTTAAACAATTATTTGAAGCTCAGCTTGCCTTGGAACCCTCAGCAAGCGCCTATCTATATGGAGGTACGCTAAAACAAAAGGCAGGTGATCAGAAAGGGGCACTGGCCGATTTCAACAAGGCAGTGGGTCTGGAAACAGATTCTTATAAAAAATCCGATATCCTTTATAAAATTGCCACCACGGTCAGGAAAACGAATAAATCAGAAGCCAGGAATTACGCCCAGAAGGCTATCGAGGCAAATTCATCCAATGGAAAGGCCTATCTTCTTATCGCGAACCTATATGCCGGAAGTGCGAATGACTGCGGAAGTACACCCTTCGAGAAAAGAGCGGTATACTGGAAAGCTGCGGAGATGGCCAGACAGGCAGGAAGGGTTGATCCATCCCTGAGTGGCAATTCAAGTCAGTCGGCGGCGAGTTACGATGCGAAGGCGCCTACTAAGACCGATATTTTTAACTCCGGAATGGCCGGTAAAACCGTTACATTCAGTTGTTGGGTAGGAGGCAGCGTGAAAGTGCCTAATCTCTGAGAATGGACTATAATTCCGGAAATAATATAAGGTGCATTGCCGTGGTATTCTCCATGGCAATGTTTTTTTTAGGTTGTGAGGATACCTACCAGCGGGTGGGCCGGGAAGCCACACGTCCGGTTTATCCGCAGGGGGTCGCCCGGAACTTTAAACTTACCTATACTGAAACCATCGGAAAATTGGAAAGCCAGGATACGGCAAGTACCCGGATTATTGCTATTCTCAGCAGCCCGGTAAGCGAGGATTTTGATAATCTTGGTTTTCCCTACCGTACCTTTCCGGAAGGTTTGCAGGTAGAATATTTCAACTCGGACAATCAGAAAAGTACGATCACATCAGATTTTGGGATCATTTACTCCACCACGAATGTCATTGATCTAAAGGGAAATGTCGTGCTTACAACCCATGATGGTAAAAAGCTTGAAACCCCCCAATTGTATTGGGATAGAGGAAATGAGTGGATTTTTACCGGGGAGCAGTTCAAATATACGAATCCGGAAGACGGTACCATAATGGATGGGGAAGGCATGGATTTTAACCGTGAATTCAGTTTGTTGGAGGCTCACAGGTCTACGGGGCTCATGCTTATAAAAGAAAAAACATCATGATCAAAATATTAAAGTATACCGAATACCTGTACCTGGTCGTAGCCATTGTTTCTGTATACAAGATCATTACACTTTGGAATGTGGAGCAGGACAGAACCTATCTTTTTATGTTCTTTGCCGTGGTCTCCCTCGCCATGTTTATTTTCAGGCGTAGGTACCGCAGACGATTTGAATCCCGGAAACAAAATAATCAACCCTGACATTTGGAAACCTCGGTCCTTATTATTTGTCTGATGCTGGTCTTGTCGGCCTTCTTTTCCGGTATGGAGATCGCATTTGTTTCTGCCAACAAGATACACATCGAAATTGAGAAAAAGCAGCGTGGTATCCTTGCCAAAGTTCTGTCACGGCTAACGGCCAAACCTTCAAAGTTCATAGCCACAATGCTCATAGGGAATAACATTGCCCTGGTGGTCTATGGCCTGTTCATGGGGGAATTGTTAATGGGCTGGTTCGAAGGAATGCTGCCATCAGATTTTATGGTACTCCAGTTTCTGCTGACCGATTTTAACCTGCTCACCCAAACCGTCATCTCTACCCTCATCATCCTTGTAACGGCCGAATTTCTACCCAAGGTTTTATTCCAGATCTATGCAAATAAACTGCTGAAAGTTCTGGCCATTCCCGCTTATTTCTTTTATTTCCTCTTTTCCCTGATCTCCGATTTTATAATTAAAGTCTCAGATGCTATCCTCAGAACCCTTTTTCAGACTTCCGGAGACGAAGTACAGCTCGCTTTTAGCAAGTTGGAACTGGGGGACTATATAACGGAGCAAATGGAAACCGTGGAGGAAAAGGATGAGGTTGATTCCGAGATCCAGATCTTTCAGAATGCCCTTGAATTCTCTACCGTAAAAGCAAGAGAGGTGATGGTTCCGCGAACGGAGATCACCGCGGTGGAAATAAAGGAGACCCCAAAAAACCTCGCCAAACTTTTTACTGAAACAGGCTTTTCAAAAATACCTATCTACCAGGATACGATAGATGACATTATCGGATATGTTCATTCCTATGAACTTTTTAAAAAACCCGAGACCATTAAAAGTATCCTGCTACCCGTAGAATTAGTTCCTGAAACCATGTTGATCCACGAAATCCTGAACAACTTAACCAAGAAAAGGAAAAGCATGGCTGTAGTGCTGGATGAATATGGGGGTACCAGTGGTCTGCTGACTGTCGAGGACATTGTCGAAGAACTCGTTGGTGAAATTGAAGACGAACATGACTCCACAGATCTGTATGAAGAACGAATTAGCGACACTTCCTATAAATTTTCGGCCCGTCTGGAGGTTGACTACCTAAATGAAACCTATAAACTGGAATTGCCTGAAAGCGATGAATATGAAACCCTGGGGGGATTGATTGTCAATGAAACAGGAGAGATACCTGACCAGGCTACGGAAATTAAAGTGGCCAACTTCCTTTTTACCGTGCTGGAAGTTTCCAGTACCAAAATTGATCTGGTAACCGTTGAGGTGCTGGAAAAGGAATAGCCGCAGGCAGCCCTCCTTTGGCTTCTCTGAAGCACTTCTGCTTCTTGCCGGACAGCCTCCCTGTATCCCCGCTCCGGCCGTCTTTACGGGAGAATTATAATATAAAAGTTTTATAGAGCGGAAAGAAAGTAGTATTTTCGCTGACCGATTTTAAATACTCCAAATAATGGCCATTTTAGAGAATATTAGAAAGCGCACAACAGTACTAATCCTGATCATTGGCCTGGCGCTCTTTGCTTTTGTCGTTTCCGGAATATTTACCCAGCAGGGATTCTCAGGCGGAAAAGCGGGATCTTCCGTGGCAGAGATCAATGGCAATGAAATTTCCATTGATGATTTCAGAGCAAAGGTGGAAAGAGCCTCCAGGCGGGGCGGCTCACAGAATTCATCCATGCAGACCATTAACAATGTCTGGAACCAGTTGGAACGGAACACCATTCTTGGCCAGCAAATAGAAAATCTGGGGATCAATATAGAACAGGACCAGATCATCAACCTTATTAAATCAAACCCGGGATTTACACAGAATCCTCAGTTTCTAAATGACAACGGGCTGTTCGATGAAGGGAAATTCAGGAGTTTTATTTCCGAACTAAAGGTGAACGCGCCGGGCCAATACCAGGACTGGCTGCAGGATGAAGAGTCCATTATTCAGGCTGCAAAGGAAAATGCCTATTTTAATCTGATCAAGGCTGGTACTGTGGCCACACTACGGGAAGGAGAATTGGATTACAAACTAGCCAATGATAAGGTTGATATCAGATATGTAAGGGTGCCCTATACCTCGATTGCAGACAGCACTGTGATAATTAGTAAAAAGGAAATCTCTGATTATGTAGAAAAACATAAAGAGACCTACCGGCAGGAAAAGGCACGCGATCTGCAGTATGTATATTTCGAAGATAAACCTTCTACAGGAGATGATGCGGCGGTTAAGCAACTGATTACGGATCTGCTCAAGGACACGGAGGAATATAATGCTTCCACAGATACCAATGACACCCTGAGGGGTTTTCGCAACACCAGGGACATGGCTGCCTTCCTCGACAGGAATTCGGATACCAAATTTGATACAGTGTATAAATCCCTGAATGAATTGCCCTCTAAGTTTGCCGACACCCTGATGACACTGAATCCCGGTGAAATCTATGGGCCTTACAAGGATGGGGATGCTTACAAAATTTCGAAGGTGGTCAGCAGAAAAGCGAATGGATCGGTAAAAGCCAGTCATATCCTCATTGCCTATGCCGGGGCGGAACGGGCCAATCCAGAGGTGACCAGGACCAAAGAAGAGGCAGAGGTCAGGGCCCTGCAGATGTTAAAGGAAGCCACAGCTGAGGGTGCCGTTTTTGCAGAAATCGCCCGGGACAATTCCGATGGCCCATCTGCTCCGCAGGGAGGTGATCTCGGGTTTTTCCAGGAAGGTGTGATGACCCCCAAATTCAATGATTTTGCCTTTGGCAATAATGTTGGTCATATCGGTCTCGTAGAAACAGAATTTGGCTTTCATATCGTAAAAGTGGATCAGAAACAGGATGTGATCCAATTGGCAACTTTGAGCAGGGCCATCGAACCCTCAGAGGAAACCATCAATGGCCTTTTTACCGACGCCACCAAATTTGAGATGGCGGCTACTGATTCGGACAAGACCTTTCCTGATCTTGCAAAGGAAGCCAACCATGTCGTCCGCCCGGTAAATAAATTGACCGCGTTGGATGAGAATCTTCCCGGATTAGGAGCCCAGCGTTCCATCGTACAATGGGCTTTTAATGATGACACAGAAGTTGGAGACATTAGAAGATTTGGTATTAATAATGGATATGCGGTCGTTCAACTGACCTATAAATACAATGAAGGGGTGATGGCACCTGAAGATGCCTCTGCTACCGTGCTCCCAATTCTGAGGAAGGAAAAGAAGGCTGAGAGGATCATGGCGGCCAATAAAGGCAAATCCATGGAGGAACTGGCCTCCTCCAACAACACCAACATTTCCACTGCCACTGCCCTGACCGTAAAAACGCCTACCATTCCCGGCGCAGGCAGAGAACCTGCTGTGGTCGGGACCGCAGTATCACTCGCCCAGGGAGCTTCTTCGGGATTGCTTGAAGGGGAAACAGGTATTTTTTTGGTTGAAGTTACCAGGAAGGAGGAAGCCCCTGTCCTGGACAATTACGCCACCTTTGCCAACGCCCTGAAGACGGCATCTGCCGCGAAAGTGACAACCGCGGTATACGATGCACTCAAGGATAAATCTGAAATCGAAGACAGCCGGGCGTTGTTCTATTAACAGGTCTGATACTTCCGCAGAAAGGGCAATAATGCCATAGATTCCGATGCACGGACACCTGTTCTTTTCACCGGTTGCCCAAAGGCCGGGCTACGATTTGTTCGTAGGGCAATACTGTCTGGTATCCCCGGTTGTTGAAAAAAGAAACCAGCTCCGGACCGCCGGTGGCCAGTATGAAATCACCGCCCCAGGCGCCGAGGCTCTTTATTACACCCGGAAAATCAGGAAATTGGCGGTCTTTTACAGTGGGAATACCCAATATTTCCGAGACCACAGACTCATGTTCCGTCAGCAGCGCCTCAAATTCGTCTAAGGTGTTGACTACCGCCACCGCCTGGGTAATGTCGGATAGTCGGGCAACAAGCCGGGGGACATCTGACTGCCGCTTCTTATAAGCTTGTATGGCCTCTCTGCTATTCTGTTTTTTATTAAGGTAGACAAAATAGAGAAATTCATGGAAAGCAGGATAAAATGGGGTGGGAACCACCGTTGGCTTACCCTCACTGAGTTGGTAGAGCAGGGGATGGCCCAACCGGGCACAGGCAATATCATAGCCGCTGCCCCCGAAAGTTTCCATCTGTAACCGGTAAGGATCAACCGAGCCCCACTCGGCCATATTGTTAACCAGGGTAGAGGAGGAGCCCAGGCCCCAGAATCGGGGGAATTCGAGGGTAGTGACTACCTTATAGCCCTGATCCTCCGTTAGAAATCCGGGCGACAGTCTTTTTACTGCGGCCAGAAGCACCTGCAACATATGTAACTCCTCATGAGGCTTATCTATGGGTGTCAGCGTCTTCAGATCGAAACTCGTTTTCAGCCACGCCTTTCCTTTGTGATCCCTGCTTTCCCATAGGAGAACGCCTTTCTCCGAAGGTTCTGTCATCATGGACTGACCTACACATGTGGGAAGGGCCAATCCCATAGCTCCGTCGAGGATGGCATATTCGCCGGTTAGCAGTAATTTCCCGTGGGAATGGAAGTTTCTGATCATTTAATTGTTCCTCATTTTCTGAAATGCCGCCGTCACGGCACCATAGGTCACTGTTTGCTTTCTAAACTGATGGATGATTAATTCTTTTTCCCGGGTGGTGGCGCCAAGTTCATTCAGGATATTCAACAGATGCATTTTCATATGTCCATGCTGTATACCGGTGGTAACAAGGGATCGAAGTGCCGCAAAATTCTGAGCGAGTCCGGCTGTGGCCGTAATTTGCATCAATTGCTCCGCAGAAGGATCGCCCAGGATTTCCAATGACAGTTTAACCATCGGATGGAGCCTGGTAAGGCCCCCAACCGTTCCCAGGGCAAGTGGGATCTCTGTCCAGAATCTGAACTGTCCATCCTGAACAGATGCATAGCTGAGATTCCGATAACTACCCTCCCTGGCTGCATAGGCATGTATGCCCGCCTCCACCGCCCTGAAATCATTCCCAGTCGCAACGACTACAGCATCCACCCCATTCATAAGGCCTTTGTTATGAGTGACTGCCCTGTAAGGTTCCACCCTGGCGATATTAACGGCGCGCACTATTTTTGCAGCAAATTCCTCAGGGGTCAAACCGGGGTCTTCGTTCAGTTGTTTTACCGGACAGGAGACTTCCGCCCTCACCATGCATCCAGGAATATAATTGGACAGAATGCTCATCACGATCTCAATGGCCTTCTCCTCCTCTGTAAATCCGGAAGCCGAAATTAATTCCCTTTTTAAAGTCGTTGCGAATTGTTCGAGGCATGAATTTATGAAGTTGGCGCCCATGGCATCCCGCGTGTCAAAGGTGCAATGGAGCTGACGGTAGTTGGCAAGCACGTCATGTTTATCCCTTAGGGCAATACTCAGTACCCCCCCACCTCTGTTTTCCATACTTTTGGTAATCTCGGAGGCATCCCTGATCATAATGGGTTTAATCTCCCTGAGAAATTGTTTCAGCTTCTCAAAATCTCCTTTATAGAAGAAGTGGACCTGCCCTGTTTTTTCTACACCAAGGACCTTGGTACTAAACCCTCCCCTTTGCATCCAGTATTTTGCTGCTTTCCCGGCGGCTGCAACTACGGAACTTTCCTCAGTGGCCATCGGAATCGCATACAGTTGTCCATTGATCAAAAAATTTGGAGCCACCCCAAAAGGCATGTAGTAGTTGCTGAGTGTGTTTTCAGTAAATTCGTCGTGCAGCTGTTGTCTTGCCGGATCTTCGTTCCAGTAAGATTTGAGTAAGGCACGGGTACGTTCTGGATCGCTGGTATGGTGAAGCGCGATCCAGTTGATTTTCTCTTCTTTGGAAAGCTTGGAAAAACCTTTGATTGGGACGGTCATGAGCGGTTGATTTCTGAGCTAAAGATAGTGATTAGCCCAATATTTTGAGGGAGGCGTCTCAGGAGACATGAGTATTCGTCCGGCGCTAAGGATTTTATCTCAAAAGTCCCTTATTAGAAGAATTATTAGTAAACTTGACAGTTTTAATACATTAATGGAGATTCATGAAAAAGCTGTTCTTTCTTTGCGTGTTGGTTGGCATATCCGCCATGAATTCATTGGCCCAGGAAAAGCAGATCCGCCTGGAGGATATATGGGGAAATACTTTCAATACAAAAGGCCTGGAGGTACTGCGCTCCCTTAAAAACGGAACACAGTATACGGTTCTTAACGTTGATGAATCTGGCGTAAGTACAGTAGATATATATAATTATAAAAATCAGGAGAAAACTGCTACTTTGGTGTCTTCTGCGGATCTTGAAGAACTTAATGGTTTTTCTACCTATGTATTAAGTGAAGATGAGTCCAGAATACTTCTCGGGACAGAGATCGAACCCATTTTCAGGCGCTCAAGACTCGGGATCTATTTTATATATGACCGGCAGAATGGGCATATAACCAAAGTGTCCGACTCAAAAATTCAGGAACCTGCTTTTTCTCCAGACGGCAAATGGGTTGCCTATGTACTGAACAACAACCTGTATCTTTTTGACATCGGCGAGAAAAAAGCCAGGCAGTTGACCACTGACGGGGTGAAAAATAAGGTCATAAACGGGGTTACGGACTGGGTATATGAAGAAGAATTTTCTTTTGTCCGCGCCTTTGAATGGAATTCCGACGGGTCCAGACTGGCATTTCTCCGTTTTGACGAATCCAGGGTCCCGGAATTTTCGATGGATATGTATGGAAAGGCACTATATCCTGAAACCACCACTTTCAAATATCCTAAAGCCGGGGAGCCCAATGCGATCGTCACCCTGCATATATATGATATGGCAGGAGATAAAGTTTCCCGGGTAGAAACGAAGGATGCCTATTATATCCCCAGGATTCAATGGATGCAGGATCGCAATAAATTGAGCTTCCAGGTTCTCAACCGGCACCAGGATCATTTACAACTCTTTGCTGTGAATGCAAGCGACCTGAACGTTTCTTTGCTCCTTGAAGAAAGGGACGAGGCATATATTGAAATTACAGATAATCTCACCTTTCTGTCGGATGACCGTTTTATATGGACGAGTGAGAAGGACGGCTTCAATCACCTGTATTTGCATTCCCCGGAAGGCAAGTTATTGCAACAGGTCACAAAGGGTGAGTGGGAAGTCACGAGATTCTATGGCTACGACCGGAAGGGCTCCAAAGTGTATTATCAGTCTACCGAAAACGGTTCTATCAACAGGGATATTTACAGCATCGATATCAGCGGAAAAAACAAGAAGAGACTTTCGGGAAAAGATGGTACCAGCCATGCCGACTTCAGTGCGGATTTCAGCTATTTTATAGCAACCTTTTCAAATAGTACCACCCCACCTGTATATACCCTGAATGATGCAACCACCGGGAAGGAGCTGACAGTGATCAGGGATAACAAAGAACTCCTGGAAACCCTGGGATCCTACGAACTGAGTGCGAAAGAATTTTCAACCATTTCAGTGAATGGCGAGGAATTGAACATGTATATGATCAAACCCCGGGATTTTGATCCTTCCAGGGAATATCCGCTCCTGATGTACCAGTACAGTGGCCCGGGGTCCCAGAATGTTTCCAACAGCTGGATGTTATCCAATGATTACTGGCACCAGATGCTTGCCGCAGAGGGAATAATAATTGCGTGTGTTGATGGAAGGGGCACAGGTTTTAAGGGCCGGGATTTTAAAAAAATGACACAGAAGGAATTGGGGAAATATGAACTGGAGGACCAGATAGCTGCTGCAGAGAAATTAAGTGAACTCCCCTACATAGATGAAAAGAGGACCGGGATCTGGGGATGGAGCTTCGGTGGCTTTATGGCGACCAACGGAATCCTGAAGGGCAACGAAACATTTGAGACTGCGATCGCTGTGGCACCCGTGACCAACTGGCGTTTCTACGACACCATTTACACCGAACGCTATATGCAGACCCCACAGGAGAACCCTGGGGGATATGATGAAAATTCCCCGCTAAATTATCCAGATTTACTTAAAGGAAACTATCTGCTGGTCCATGGTTCCGGAGATGATAATGTTCATGTCCAGAATACAATGAGAATGGCAGAAGCATTGATTCAGGCCAACAAACCCTTTGAGTGGGCCGTTTATCCTGATAAAAGCCATGGAATTTCAGGAGGCAATACCAGAAATCACCTGTATAGCAAAATGACACGCTTCATTTATGAAAACCTCGGAGGCCCGGGCCCGAAAAATCCAAATCTGAAGGAAAAGGAAATGATCAAGGGGTGAATCACCTCCCGGAGATATTCAACTAAAACCAGCCAAAAATGGAAGCCAGAACAGAATTCGTGGAAGAGCAGCAAATGATGGGACATCCCAAAGGCCTCTTCTACCTTTTTTTTGCCGAGCTATGGGAACGCTTCAGTTTTTACGGGATGCGGGCGTTACTTACGCTCTACATGGTCAATGTTATTTTTGAAGCGCTGGTGGAAAGGGATTATGCGGCGGCGGCGGTATATTCGTCCTATGGTTCACTTGTCTATGCTTCTACGGTCATAGGCGGTAAGATTTCTGATAGTATTCTGGGGATGCGCCGCTCCATTTTTCTCGGAGGGATTCTGATGGCCTTTGGCCATTTCGTATTGGCCGTTGAGAATGATATGGCCTTTTACATTGCGCTGTCATTGATCATTGTCGGAAACGGTTTTTTTAAACCGAATATTTCCACCTTCGTCGGCTCCCTCTACCGCCCAGGCGATCCCCGCAAAGACTCTGGTTTTGTAATTTTTTATATGGGGATCAATATCGGTGGCTTCGTTGCCCCCTTACTTTGTGGATGGCTAGGGAGTGCCTATGGGTGGCATTACGGTTTTGGCCTGGCCGGACTCGGGATGTTAACAGGGCTGCTCTTTTTCTGGAGCGGTATAAGGAAAAACGTTTTCGGAGATAAGGGACTTGCCCCGGATATCGCTATTCTTGAGAAAAAAACAGCAGGGATTAAACTAAAAGCACTCGTACCCTTGCTGGCCGTTTGTGCCGTACCTATAATTGCCTGGCTGCTTTCAGCCTATCGGCCCATTGGAGCGGAAGGAACATTTTTCGGGGATCAGAACATCGTCAATGTTATTTTTAAGCTACTGGCGATTTTGATCTTTACCTATTTGGGATATATCATGTACCAGGCGACTGCCGATGAGAGAAAAAAACTTATTATGGCCGTGCTGATTACTCTATTTATGACCATATTTTGGGGGTTTCATGAACTTTCCGGGAGTGTCATCACCCTTTTTGCTGACCGGAATGTCAATTTGAACTTAATTGATGCTGCCCAGACCAATGCGTTGAATTCCATGTTTATTATTATTCTATCCATTCCTATTTCTCTCCTTTTCACTTACCTCGCGAAAAAGAAGTTGAATCCAAGGACACCTTATAAATTCGGACTGGGACTTGCCTTTGCAGGGATCAGTTTTTATATCCTTGCCCTTAGCGGCAACAGTGCTGATGCCGAGGGGATGGTCCCTTTTTCCTTTCTCCTCATCATGTATTTCCTGATCTCGGTAGGTGAACTGTTTATGTCCCCTGTCGGCCTTTCCAAAATTACCGATCTCTCCCCCATACGCATTGTGGCTTTTATGATGGGCGTTTGGTTCCTTGCCTCGGCTTTTGCCTTTCAGGTGGTCGGGTTTATTGGCAAACAACTGGCAATAGAAAGTGACGACAAGAACATTGGGGGGCTGCAGACCCTGAGCGTGTATACAGATGGCTTTGAGCTGATCGCCCAATATGCCCTCGGCGCGGCGGTCATCGTCTTGCTGACAGCGCCGTTGATGAAAAGGTTAATGGGAAATGTCCATTGATCTTACAAGCTGAAGATCCATCGCACCCTGATGGCCCGTATAATAGAACCGTTGTTTATTTTCCGAACACGTCTTCTGCCATCTGTGGATATAGGACCTGTAGTTGCTGCCATCTGCAATTACCAGTTGCGGCCTGAGAGAATCAAGGTAACGCTGCAAATGTATACGTGGCGACTGTGTAAGCATCAGGATGTCCGTTTTCAAACCTGGAGGAAAAGAAATCCCTGTACTGTCAAGTAACAGTAACCTCATCCCATTAACCTGATAATGATTTTCCAATGGTGCGAAATCCATTTGACCAATGGCTGCAGATACGGCGTAATTTTTGACCAGGGGTAAGGAAGCCAGGCTATCTGTTGTATGGATTTTGAGCCTGCCGGAGGTCTGCTCGAGGATGACAGTATTGGCAGACTGATGAAAAATCAGGATACGCTCCTCCGCGCGCAGGTTTAAAGTAAGATATAGTGACCACATCTGAAACGCTACAATCCCTGCCAGGAATAAAATGACACTTCCGGAACTGATGCGTGAAAGCGAACGCAACACCAGGAACACCAGAAAATAGGAAAGCAGGAGATGCACCCTGTCAAAGATGATATCCCGGAAGAGGAAAGCTTCTCGCTCTGCCAGCCAGAGGATGACCTGATTCATCATATTTATGATTTCCTGATACAGGTTCGTTAGGATTTCGGGAAGTTTCTGAAATAATGCCAGAACAATCAGGCTGATGCCCAGACCCAGAATAAGGCCAAGGAAGGGTATTATAAGGAGATTGGATAAAAAGAATAATGCCGGGAACTGATGGAAATAATAGAGGCTGATCGGAAATACCCCCAGTTGGGCAGCCAGGGAAACAGCGGTTAACTGCCAGGCCTTTTGCAGCAGCAGGTATTTGGGAGTCCACAAGGCCTGTATGCCAGGATAACCCCAGATAATGGCAATAACGGCGGCATAACTCATCTGGAATCCTGCCTGAAATAATAGCATCGGGTTAATAAGAAGAAGAATAAAGAACATAGAGAGGGCAACGATATTATAGGTATTTCCCGGCCTGTTTAGGAAGAGGGCATAGGCAAGGAAGGTAAACATCGTTACCGCCCGGACAACCGAGGCTGAAAACCCGGCCAGAAGGGCAAAGGCCCATAAAAGAATGACGATGAGTATCAGTTCTGCGGTTTTGCCATAAGGCAGCCGCCGGAGTGGCGCCAATAGAAATTTCAAAATCATGAGAATAATACCAATGTGAAGGCCGGAAACCGCCAGGATATGCACTGCCCCGGCATCCTGATATGCCTCATAAAGACCTGCTCTCATGTCTTTCCTTTCTCCCAGCAAGAGTGCTTTGACAATGTCCAGTTCATCTCCGCGCAACCCGGAATCCTCCAGTCGGAGGATGATCGTGGCTCTGAGCCGGCCTGCCATTCCGAGAACCGTTGCGCCGGGTACACCCATGGGATGAATGGCTCCTGAACCGGGCAAGAGCCGGTGGTAGATCCCCAGTTCCTTCAGATAATCCTTGTAATCAAACTGACCCGGGTTAAGTGGTGGCATGATCTCAGATAAAGTGCCGCCTACCAGCAATTCTTCATCAACTTTAAGATCAGGGATCAGGGAGTCCGCAGCCACCTCCAGCAGGATCCGGCCCTGCGTTACATGGTTATCCAGCCGATGGACCTCCGCTACATAACGCCTGCCCGAAAATCCGGATTTTAAAACCTCCCGTATTTTCAGATGCCATCTGTGGTAATGCTGGTGCTCCAAAACGGAATAATGATTGGGCTGGTGGGCAGGTTGGGTCATACATACCGCCAGCATCCCGATTCCCGTAACGGTAACCGACATGGCCATCCCGAACAGCGGACCATTTTTTTTGTAAGGGCCAACAAACAAAATGGTGAGGAACAGAAAGGGAATAACGGTGAGAACAAGCGGAATGGCCGGAGGTAGATTGAGGTAGTGACCTGCCAGTATTCCAAAGATCAGAAGGAAGGTGAATTTCACTGGTATGAAATCCAGGAGACGCATGTTACAGGATTCTCGTTGCTTTTACAAAAGCATAATTCCAATAGCCTTCCCGGAGGGAGGAAACAATTACCCCACGGGAAGAGGTAGAGTGTATAAACCGAATCTCATCCCCTTCCACCGCAACCACCAGACCTACATGGTTGATTTTCCTGGATTTTTTTGTGGTTTTAAAGAATAGCAGGTCTCCTTTCTCTACCTTATTCACTTGAATGGCTTGCCCTTCTTCCGCCATCTGATAGGAAACCCTTGGTAGCGGAAAGTCATGTTCCCCAAAAGCGAGGTACAATAACCCGGAACAATCCAGCCCCTGCCTGGAGGTACCCCCAAACTGATAACGTACTCCGGTATAGGTAAGGGCGGTGTGGATGATCTGATCTGCCATTTTCTCAGAGTCACTTGCCGGCTTTGACGGATGATTGACAGGAACCTCACCTGCTGTTTTACCGGCCGGCCCGGCCTCGACTGTCACCAGCTGCCGTTCAACGCGTGCGGATTTTTTTTTCGAAGCCCCACAGCCTGTAAGTATCAGGCCCAGCAATACCGGGATGATTATTTTCTTCATTTTACTTTTTGTCTGGACCTTCACAGTTCAAATTTTCAGTTGCTCAATCATCAGGCCGGCAACCTTCTCACTGGCTCCCGGCCCGCCAAGTTTCTGCTCCAGTTCTATATACGCTTCCAACTGGGCTTTCCGGCCGGAACCGTCCAATATTTTTTTTAACGCTCCTGCCAGATTTTTGGTATTCAGTTGGTCCTGGATTAGTTCCTGAACCACTTCTCGTTCCATGATCAGGTTGACCAGGGAAATGAATTGCAGGGTGATTATTTTTTTAGCAACCTGATAGGACACCCAGTTTCCTTTATAGCAGACCACCTGCGGGATTTTAAAAAGTGCCGTTTCCAGGGTGGCGGTTCCGCTGGTAACCAAAGCGGCGTAGGAATGGCGCAGCAGGTTATAGGTCCTATTCGAAACAAATCCCACCTCCGCAGAGTTCAGAAAAGGGGCATAAACGGAATCATGAAGGCCGGGTGCACCGGCAATGACAAACTGGTATTCCGGGAATAGCCCGGTTACGGAGAGCATGATTGAAAGCATTTTCTCCACTTCCTGCTTCCTGCTTCCGGGTAACAAAGCTATGATAGGTTTCTGCGCATCAAGTCCATGCCCTGAACGGAAAGCCTTGTCCCCTTCGAATGGCATGTGTGAGATGGCATCTACCAGAGGGTGACCGACAAAATGAACGGGAAATCCATGTTTTTTTTCATAGAAATCCTTTTCGAAAGGCAGGATGACATACATCGCGTCAATATCCCTCCTGATCTTCCGGATGCGGCCCTCTCGCGAGGCCCAGATCTGAGGGGAAATATAATAATTGGTCCTGTACTGATTTTCTCGGGCCCATTTGGCAATTCGCAGGTTAAAGCCCGAATAGTCGATAAAAACGATGATATCCGGACTAAAGGCTGTAATATCAGCCTTACAGAATCTGATATTCTTCAGAATGGTCCCCACATTCGCCAGAACCTCTGTAAACCCCATAAAAGCCATTTCACTGTAGTGCTTCGCCAGCACACCTCCTGCCTCTTTCATAAGATCGCCGCCCCAACATCTGATGACCGCAGCAGGATTTTTGTCCCTTAGCGCCCTGATAAGGTTCGAGCCATGCAGGTCTCCGGAAGCTTCTCCCGCAATAATATAATATTTCATGGGCTCATCACTTTATATGGAACCTAAATACGCTTACCGGACAATGGATCAGGGTACAAACCAATTTTTAATCGGCTCAAAATAATTTATAATACAGAATAATCATTGCAGTGAATAGGGTGGCAATAAGCACTCCTTTGGCCCGGTCATCCCTTCTGAGCTTTAAAAAACCAAAAAAAGCAAGCAGGTTCAGGATGGCACCCAGGGCAAGCAGGCTTCCGATATGCCCCTGTTCGACTGCCGCCTGAAAGGTGGCGGCGATTGTCAGGTCAGAAAAGAGCAGCACATACAGCAGGGTGCCAAAAGTATTGGCTATCAGGCCCACAATAATGCCGATCAGCACCTCTTTTTTATTTTTCATTGAGCTTCCAGTTATTTATCTCATGAATAACATGATGCGCTGTCAGGTCAAACTGCGTGGGGACCAGGGAAACGTACCCATTAGAGAGGGCCCATTCATCGGTGTCTTCCCCGTTGTCCAGCAATTCGAATTCTCCGGTAAGCCAATAATATTCCCTCCCCATGGGGTTGACCCTTTTGTCAAATTTTTCCTTCCAGTTGGCCCTCGCCTGCCGGCATACTTTTATTCCCCGGATGTTTTTTCCGTTGAGCATTGGAATGTTGACATTCAGAACCACCCCTGTCGGCATTTTATTCTCCAGGGCTTGCCGGACAATCCGTTTTATACTTTCCCGGGCAGGTTCAAAATCCGCCTCCCAGTCATAATCGCAAAGAGAAAAACCAATCGCCGGGATACCTTCAATCCCGGCCTCTATTGCGGCACTCATGGTTCCGGAATAGATCACATTGATAGACGAATTGGTGCCGTGATTGATCCCGCTGACACAAAGGTCCGGACGCCGGTCGAGCAATACCTGCAAGGCCAGTTTTACACAGTCTGCAGGGGTACCGCTGCAACTATACTCCTCTCCTGCTCCGTTGTCAATGTCCACAGTAAGTTTTTTAGAAAACAGGGTGCTATCGAGGGTAATTGCATGACCCTTACCGGACTGAGGGCTATCAGGCGCCACCACGACCACTTCCCCCAATTCCTTCATAAAGCGTATCAGCGCCCGAAGGCCTGGAGCAGTAATGCCATCGTCATTGGTTACCAAAATCAAGGGTTTTTGCATTCCGTATACTTTCTGTGGTAAAAATACGTTTTTCAATAAGATTGCCGGGCCGGCTTCTTTAACAAAAAATTAATCCCGGACCCCGTGAAAGTGGCATAGTTTTTTCAGTACCTTAGTGAATTCATGATAAGTATAAACGTTGCTAAAGCCCTAAAGTACCTGTTTTACTATACAAACGGGCAGTAGCCAAATTAAACTAATTAAATGAAAAGGAATTTAGTGCTTGGATTTTTGGTATTGCTGATCGCGGTAGCTTCTTGTAGTTTCACTAATAAGACTTTTGATACAAATGATAAGGATAAACTCCTGCTGGACCTCATCACCTACGTGCTCGAGAAAGGACACTATGAGCCCAAGGATATCAACGATGAGTTTTCCGTTCAGGTTTTT
The DNA here is from genome assembly GCA_041744575.1 of Muriicola sp. Lineage (GTDB taxonomy): Bacteria > Bacteroidota > Bacteroidia > Flavobacteriales > Flavobacteriaceae > JTS-RE37. The sequence continues at coordinate 63,971 of JBGTKP010000040.1, read as the reverse complement.
GAGGATTTTATCGATGTGCTTGATCCCACCAAACGTTATTTTATGGAGGAGGATATCCATGAATTTGAACAATACAAATTCCAGTTGGACGATCAGATCAAGAATACCGATATCAGCTTTTTCGACCTGGTTTACAACCGTTTGATGGTTCGTATGGAAGACGCCCGCAAGATTTATAAGGATGTACTTACCGATCCTTTTGACTACAGCGCGGATGAAACTATCGAAATCGATTATGAGAAACAGCAGTTTGTCAACACCAAGGCTGAATTGAAGGAAAGGTGGAGAAAGCAGTTGAAATACGCCACAATGGGTACTTATGATTCCAAGCTTGACCTTGCCAATTCGGATGCGGATGCGGGTTCAGATGACGAATTGAACGGGGATGAGACAGAAAACGGGGAATTAAACAAAACCTCTAAATCTGCCAAATTGTCTCCTGCACAGGCCGAAATTGCCGCCAGGGAATCGACTCTTAAGACCCTGGATGAGTTTTTTGATTTTATAGGGGATCTGGAACGGAAAGACTGGTTTGTCCAGTATATCAATACCATAGTGGATAAATTTGATCCGCATACGTATTATTTTGCCCCGGAAGACAAGGAAAAATTCGATATCAGCATCCGTGGGAATTTCGAAGGGATTGGCGCAAGGTTACAGAAGAAACCGGAAGGAGCCATGATTGTGGAGATCATCTCCGGAGGACCGGTCTGGAGGAACCAGCAACTTGAAGTTGGCGATGAAATTTTAAAAGTAGGTCAGGACGGGGCGCCTTCTGTGGATATTGTGGGAATGCGTATTGATGATGCTATCAAACTTATTAAAGGCCCAAAAGGCACTGTTGTGGATCTTACGGTGCGTAAAGTGGATGGAACCATAGATAATGTATCAATTACCCGGGATGTGGTTATGTTGGAGGAATCATATGCAAAATCGGCCACTGTGATTAAGGGAGAACAGAAATTCGGCCTGATCAACCTGCCTAAATTCTATGTGGATTTTGATGATTATAGTGAACGCAACGCCGCGACGGATGTAGCCCAGGAAGTGGAACGCCTAAAACAGGCAGGGGTGGAAGGTCTCATTCTTGACCTACGTGACAATGGCGGCGGGGCACTGAAGACCGTTGTAGATATGGCCGGCCTTTTTATTAAGGATGGACCTGTCGTTCAGGTACGTTCATCTGGGAAAGAAAAGGACATTTATGAGGATAAGGACGAAAGGATACAGTGGGATGGGCCGCTTGTGATTCTGGTCAATGAACTTTCTGCTTCGGCATCCGAAATCCTCGCTGCAGCCATGCAGGATTATAAGAGGGCGATTGTTATTGGCAGCAAGCAGACTTTTGGAAAAGGAACCGTTCAGAATGTGATCCCATTGGAAAATATCGTCCGTAGCAATGAGCACGGCGATCTGGGGGCCATCAAACTGACCACACAGAAATTTTACAGGATCAATGGAGGCTCCACCCAATTGGAAGGCGTAAAGAGCGATGTTGTCATTCCTGATAAGTACAGTTATATCGACCTGGGAGAAAAAGACCAGCGGAACCCGCTCGGATGGGACAAGATCACTGCCGCAGAATTTCAACCATGGGATGGCTATATCGATTTTGAGGGCACCATACAGAACAGTACCAGAAGGATGACCGCCAGCCCACAGATCAAACTCATTCAGGAGAATGCCGAATGGTTGAAGGAACAACAGGATGAAACCGTGGTTTCCCTGAATTATAAAACCTATAAAGGAGAAGAGCAAAGGGATAAAGATCGGTCCAAATATTTCAAATCTCTGGCGGATTACGATTCTAAACTCAACTTTGAATCCCTGAAGTATGAAGAGGAATTATTCACCAAGGACTCTGTCCTCAGGGAAAAAAGGGACCGATGGCATAAGAGTCTTGCAAAGGATGTCTACGTAGAAGAAGCAGTTAACGTCTTGCAGGACCTTAAACTCAACAATATTAAGCATGGCAAACTTGCCAGCGTAAAAGGATAGATTCCCTGCATGACTACCTTTGAGCCCGGATGTATTTCCGGGCTTTTTTTTGAAGCTCTTTACACTTTTCTGCGGCCTCCGGAACAGCAGGCCTTTATAGGATGCCTTGAAATAAAAAATGTATCTTTCAGAAGCTTCAATGCGGATTATCAATGAGTGCAGACCATTCTTATTCTGGCTTTAAGCAATACCTGATCGTGATGGCGGTGTTATTTCGGTAGCCTGTTCCAGTAAAGACGCTCCGGGAGATCCAATATCCCCTGAACCTGAAGAAATCCTCGAAGTAATAGAGGATTCGGAAGTCAGTTTAAATCCAACGGGCTATGCCCCCCTCTCCGCATTGATACAACTTGAAACCAAAGAAGGGGTAAGTTTACAAATGAAGGTGGCCGGCAGGAACGGACCCGACTCAGATATTCTGGTGGACATTCCTGGGGAGGCAACCGATTTCCGGATTCCGGTACACGGACTCTATGCGAACCATGCCAACACGGTGACGCTTACTTTTACGGACCGTATGGGAGCTGACCTCGGAACTCAGAAATACACCATTCAGACAGGTCCTGCCCTCGCAGACCTGCCATTTATTACTATCCAGCACGCCGATCGGATGGAAATGGAGCCCGGAATGACTTTGGTAAGTTATTTTGGCCACGCCGGCTCCCCCTTCCCTCAAAGGCCATTTATATTTGACTCCTATGGTGATATCAGATGGTATCTCGATTTCAGGACGCATCCCCAGTTGCAAAACCTCTTCTATGATGACGGGATTGAACGACTTGCAAATGGCAACTTCTATTTTGGTTCCGGAGGGGAAACGGTCGGTTCTGAAGGAGACAATAAGGTATACGAGGTCGACTTATTCGGGACGGTGGTGAATACCTGGGAAATGCCCGGGTATTCCTTTCATCATGAGGTATTTGAAAAACCCGATGGCAATTTTCTGGTTACGGTTAGCAAACAGAATGCGCCTACGATTGAAGATTTTATAATAGAGATTGACCGGAGCACCGGGGATATTATCAGGGAATGGGATCTGAATGTCTCATTGCAGAATACCCGGACAGCACTTTCAGCAGATGCGAACGACTGGATACATGTCAATGCCGTGACTTTTGACCCTTCGGACAACAGCATCCTGATCTCCGGAAGAACACAGGGCGTAGTGAAACTGACCCCGGAAAATGAGGTGGTATGGATCATGTCGCCCCATCGGGGATGGGACCTTTCCGGAAATGGGACCGATCTGAATCAATATCTCCTTACGCCATTGGACAAGGATGGACAGCCTATCCCCACTCAGGCCGTGTTGGACGGGACAGGAAACCATCCTGATTTTGAATGGAACTGGTATCAGCATGCTCCATCCCTGACTGAAAATGGAGGGGTCCTGTTATTTGACAACGGGGATAACAGGAACTTTACCGCCTCAGGACCATACAGCAGGGCGGTACTCTACCAGGTGGATGCCGAAAATCTTACGGTGCAACAACTCTGGCAGTATGGGAAAGAGCGGGGTGCCGAAACCTATTCCAGTATTGTTTCTGACGCAGATTACCTGCCGGCCGCAAATCATGTATTGTTTTCGCCGGGGGCGATCAATTTTAACGGGGCTTACGGCAAATCTATTGAAGTCTCTGTTGATACCGGGGACGTGGTATTTGAATCGACCATCATCCCTCCGATTGCCTTCTTCGGTCTTATTTCCTTTCATCGGACAGAACGGCTGTCGCTTTATCCGGAATAGTATGAATAATGAAATGGTTTGATGTGGAAGGCTGCCCTACCCTTAAGACATCTTGCTTTGATTACGTAGGAAGCCCACCCTTCATTATTTTTTATTTGGATTGATTGGCACCAGTGATCGTGTCCGTCTCTTGCTTTTAAAAGTTCCATGATATGCTCAGGGCATTGGATCATGTGTTTGTGAATCTATACACGCCCGACCAATGGCCGCTCCTGAAAGGTCAGATGACTGCGAGCTTCTTCAGTTGGCGGTGGTGATCGGCCAGTTGCCGGAATCCCGATCTGTAGTCAAGATAGGACACACCCTGCAATTTATGGTTCATTCGGCTGATTTTATACATATAGGTTATATGACGAGCCAGTTCCTTCCAAGCGAATAGCAGTGAATGCCGGGGATCATAGATATGGGTTGGCTCACTTTTGGCGCCATTTAGTTCCACAATCATAAATTCCTCTCCTCCTTCCAATTGGGGCAAACTCCTGTACATGATATCCAGTCGCCCGTAATAAAAGCCTTCGATCCGGGTGCAAACCGTATCCATCACGGTTGTCAGCCCTGAATTGATGATATGACTGACATCTGTGAATTTGGCGCCCCGGCTATGACTTCCATAAGGCATAAGCATTACTTTCTCACCCCTGGCGGGTATGATTTCAGACATTTGCCTGTGTTCTTTCTTCAGGGTCTTCAGTTGCAGATGGAAACGAGGGATCGCTGTCAGCAGGGTTTCAATGGATGAACGGCCGTCCCCTGTTACTGAAACCATTTCCTTGGACACAATACCGGTGATCTGTCCCCCGATGGCATTGGGATACCGGATATAGAACACCCCGATCTCCAGGGGAAGGTCTATAAAGTCCTGTATGAGGTAATGAAAGTCAACGAGATCGTTATAATGCAACAACTCTTCCCTTGAATGGATCTTTTTAACAGCCGTCCCACGCAGCCCGACATCGGGTTTGACAATTAACGGATAGGTAATTTGCTCCCGGAGGAGCAGGCCATCCAGCTCGTGCCCGGACATTTTTTTTTCTATAAGCAGCGTCCTTGGATAGTATTCCCGGGGAATAAGGTCATACACCTTTTTTTTAGATTCCATCACAAATCCACCGTTCTTGATGGAGGGATTTACGGCATTGAAAAAGAAGAGGGATCCGGAGCGAATCGCATAGTAAAGCCATAGACCATATATGGGGAGATAGATCACTTGAAAAGGCCAGTATTCCCAATGAACCAGCCTGTGGCAGAACAACCGGAAGCTGTTTACGGACATACTGCCATCATTTTTGAGTATTCGGTGCGGGGTTGCATCTGAAGATAGGTCATCGCCACCCTTTCCTCATTGATACTTATTTGTGTGATACTCACGGTCTGCAGGACGTCATTCCTATTCATCATGAGGCCGTTTTCCTGATCATCCTTCCCTGCTTCGCTGTGAAATGAAAGCATATCCGCTGCTGATATTATCAATTTACCTGAGAGATAATCACGGAACCACATGTCCCTTTTGCGTCGGAATTTTTCTGAATAAAGTGTCACTGAGGACCACAGATAATTGTCCTGGGACGAAAGTTTGATATTAGTTTTCTTCCGTCCATTCCAGGCCAGCTGGTACAGTTCTTTTTTTTCAAGAAGAATAATGGTAAACGGTTCAATACCCTCCAGAGAAATGTTTTTCCAATGTACAATTGGGGAAGCTGCAGCTGCAACTTCTGTCAGGATAAGACCCCTGCTCTTTCGATAACGCAGGGCACGTAAGTGCTTTTCTTCAGCCCCGTTCAGCAGTACGGCTGCGTTCCCGAAATGATCTGCCGTAAACCAACTGCCTCCTCCTGAAGGATCCTTGGGGTACAGAAGTTGTTTTTGACCGGCAGTATATACCTCTGGTGGCAGGGCGACCGGCCTGACCACACTTTCATCCCTGTTGGAAGTAATAATGATTTCCCGGCCAGAACCTATGTAGCTTACAGTGCACATTGCTTACGCTCTTTATAAGCAATGGTCGAAGGTGCAACGCCGAAATTCAAGGGAAGGACTATATTGTCGTATTTCTGCACAGCGATCTTGATGAGGGCCTGATGATGGATGCTATGTTCCAGATTATAAAGCAGCTCCCTGAAATAATTGCTCCTGATGATCAGGTTTCGCTGGTCCAGGGTCTGCTGGAGGAGGATTTCCTTGTCCGGTTTCTGCAAATGTACTTTGATCCAGTCTATTTTCTCTAAGGCAAAAACCATCCTGGTGGCTATGAGACGATCACGATCCCTTTGGTCATAGTTTACATTCCCGGAGCCATAATGTTCCAGAAGGCAACTAAAAATCTCAATGACGTGGCGATAGTGGTCCCCTATTGTGGCATTTCCAAGATCAGGACAAGGTTCATTGTATTGTTCATCAGTTAACTGATCCAGAAGATAAAGTAGTTCGTCAAAATTGGAAATTATAGCAGAAAACAACATACTTAATATGCATTTTTAGGGATGAGTGATTTTCTAAAAAACAAAAATAGGGCACAACAGGCCAGGGTGGTAAGGGCGAGAATAAAAAGTTTACCTCCGTCATTCTGAACTACAATTCCGAGGACAAAAAAATGAGACAAGATGGCTCCGATCATTAACAATACCCCGAGGCCGGCTCCTATAACGGCAGTTCTGGGATACAACAACAAAACGGCAGTAATTAGTTCAATAATCCCGAGGCCAATCCGGCCGTAAGGTTCCACCCCCAAGGTGGTGAAAATATGCACGGCTTCAGGATCACCGGTAAATTTAAAGAACAAAGTCTGAAGCAAAATGACAGCCGGGATGATCCGCAGGAACCAATAGAAGAATTTAGTTTTCATACGTATCCCGTTTGGTGTTGTTTGCAATTTCTGACCAGTTCAGATCAGCCTGTCGCTGCAACACCTGCTCATCCTTGTTCCATTTCTTCTGTGTATTTGAAAAAAAAGTATGGTAGAACAAATAAAGCCTGCCATCCTTAATTTCAAATGACCTGGGGTTGATTCCCACTTTATGCCCGGAATCGCCCATGGCATAGGCACACCATCCTCCATATTCCGGTTCGTATGCCTCGGGATTTTCCTCCAGTAAGTGCTGATTGTTTTCTGAGGAGCAATAATAGATGGCGTCGTCCACCACAACTGCATATTCCTCTTTGCCTTCCACAGCCATTCCTAAATCAAAATAGGCCACCGGGTCATAACCCTTGATGGCAACGCTGTCATTAAGATTGCGGAGGTGGCCTTCTTTTTGGGCAAAGACCGATATGCCGGTGATAAGAAAAAAAATGCATGTGCTTACAACAACTTTCATAAATTGATTTTAAGTGAGACCTGGCTGCGAAGCCTAACTATTTGTCTTATCTTGGGAAAGCACCTTACAATATCTTCGCAAGTATTGTTTGTCAGATCAGGGGAAGTTAGTGACAGAAGGATACTTTTTCTATCACCTGGACTGGCAGCTAAGGATTATTTTTGTCCCTTGGCACAGGACAGGCTCCATCAAATATAACCTACCTCTCTATCCGTTGTAAGGAAACCTGTTCAGGAAAATTTTCCGACAGCTCCAACAGTTTTGGCCAAATGTACTTTTGACAAAAAGGTTTGAGAGGGTCCTTTGCATAGTAATTCTGATGTGCAGGCAGAGAGGCCTGGAAATCCCTGAAGGGAAAAACCTTTGTTATCACTCTTTGTTTCATTTCAGATTTCAATTCCTCAAGAAGATCCCCGGCTTTTAGGGTCTGCGATGCTGAGAAAGTATAAATTGCGGAACGGTATTTATCCCTCATGGCATGATCAGAGTCGCTGCTATGGGTATCCAGGTGGATTTGAATGAGGTCTCTGAGGTGAACCACTGAAGGGTCAAACGCCACCAATACCCCCTCTGAAAAGTCAATGCCATCCCCTGTGGAGGAAAGGAACCCCTGGCTTACGGAACGCACCCCTTTGATAACGCTAAAAACCGCCTCTGTACACCAATGACATCCACCCCCAAATCCAATTTGATCATGAGTCGGCATAGGCGGTATTCAGCTTATAATTCGTTAAAAAGCGGATGACCTTCTCTCGGGCCATCTCACATGGCCTTAACTGTTCTTTTGCCCCGGTTCTGTAAAAATTAAAACTGATATATCCGCTTCCACCCAACTCCCTGGCAAACACTTTATAACTTCTCCCGCCATTATGGCTTGAAACGGACACTCCATGCCGCCTCCCGTCAAAAATCACCTCTGAATAACCTTGTGGCAGGCCGTCGATGTATTTTTGCAGCCTCATTATTCTATGACAGAATTCCATTTTTCACTGCGACGTGCCACAGAACGGATGAAGCGGCAATCCGCAACAGCTTTAAAGCCATCCTCCGTCAGTTTATCAAACGTGGCCTCCACCAGTTTCCGTCCGATACCCTTACCGCGTAATTCGGCTGGTACTTCTGAATATATCAGGTGCATTACTCCGGATCTCATGCGATAATCAACGATGGCTTCCTTCCCGGAAACTTCAAGTATAAAGCGTTGATTTTCAATATCGTGTTTTATAGGCATGCGCTGAAATTTAATTTTAATGTTGGCTAATGACCATTACAGCTTTATGTTGGGACAGATTTCAGTTTATCTGCGTGCGTTTTACGTAACTTCGCCAGTTTCGGGCTTATCACAGCACTGCAATAGCCCTGGGATTTGTTATTGTTATAGTAATCCTGATGATATGATTCAGCCTCATGGAATATGCCGATAGGGCTTATTTCCGTCACTATGGGCTCGTCATAGTATTCTGCAATTTCATTTACGACGGCCCCGGCAATTTCTTGCTGCCTGTCGGTGTGGTAGTAGATCACAGAACGGTACTGGGTCCCCTTATCCCCGCCCTGCCTGTTGAGGGTGGTCGGATCATGGCTTGTCATAAAAATCTTTAACAGATCTTCATAGGCGACCTCATCGGGGTCAAATGTAATTTGTACGACCTCCGCGTGGCCGGTTAATCCGGAGCACACTTCCCTGTAGGTAGGCTTCCCTGGAGCGTGTCCTCCTGTATAGCCTGAAACTACACTTTTAACTCCCTTAATCTCAAGGAATACGGCTTCTACACACCAGAAGCAACCGCCTCCCAAGGTGGCCAGTTCTGCGGAATTATTTTTCATTGGGGACATCATCTTTTAGAATTTCCATAGATTCAGAATTAATACAATACCGCAAGCCGCCCGGTTCCGGGCCGTCAGGAAATACATGACCCAAATGCGCGTCACAGGTATTGCACATCACTTCGACCCGCACCATTCCGTAAGCCGTATCCTTCTCGTACTTAATGGCATTCTTTTCTATTGGCTGAGTAAAGCTGGGCCAGCCTGTGCCGGACTCAAACTTAATTGTGGAATCGAATAAAGGCGTGTCACAGCAGATACAGGTATAGATTCCCGGATCATGAGTACTACACAAAGCGCCGGAATGAGGTGCCTCGGTCCCTTTTTTCCGTGTAATCCTGTACTGTTCCGGACTGAGTTGTTCCCGCCATTCGGCTTCAGTTTTTTCTATTCTTTTATTGGGTTTCGGGTTGCCGTCTACGGCGTAATGCATGATATCTTTCCAGGTAAGCATCTTATTTTATTATTATGAGTGATTCAGTAATTAAATGTAACAAATTTTTATCTGGAGAACCATCAATATCTTCGAGGTAACTCCCGGAACACCTTTGTCGAAATCATTGGCAATACCTTACAGCTGTCGGAGGTTCGATATGCTATCTTTGAAACATGAATGGTCCTCGTTCCATACGTACTGACAGGATAATCTATTCCGTTCTTCTGATTCTGTGTATTACAGGATTCTGGCTTTTTGAAAACTACGTGCCAACAAATGGGAAACCCTCTGACACTTCAGAGACAAGTTCACCCCTTTTGCCAGACTTTATGCTTCCGGGTACAACCAAAGGAACCCTGGTCAAACATCAATTTTACTGGTTATCTTATCAGGAAGCCTATGAACAGGCAGAGTGGGTGGCCTATGTATTACTCGATGATCACCTAACGAACCACCAGCGAAAACGTCCGTTTTTCAGGGAGGATCCCTTGCTTGCAAGCAGTTCAGCAGCCTGGTCAAATTACAAGGGCACAGGATACGACCGAGGACACCTCTGTCCGGCAGGAGACCGGCGGTTCTCCGGAAAGGCCTATGAAGAAACCTTTTTCACAAGTAACATTGCGCCCCAGGACAAACGCTTTAATGCGGGCATCTGGAACCGGCTCGAAATTCAGGTCAGGGAATGGTGTAAGTCTCATGGAGAAGTCTATGTAATTACCGGGGGCGTACTCAAAGACGGGCTTCCCATGATAGGGGAGGAGGATATCGCTGTACCGGAAATGTTTTATAAAATCGTAGCGCGTGGGAAGCAGGCAGATCTCAGGGTACTTGCCTTTCTGGTACCCCACATGGACAGCAATCGCCCCCTGAAAGATTATAGGGTGTCCGTAGATCAGGTGGAAAGGGTCACTGGTATTGACTTTTTTAAAAGCCTTCCGATGGCGCAACAGAAAATTTTGGAATCTTCCACCACGGAAGGAGACTGGGGGTTTTAACGAAGCATCCCGAAATTTTCAGCAGAGTGGTGCACGATTTTCGGTGGTCTCGAAATAGTCTTAATTCCATTCATTGAGACGATTCGCATCCAATTTCAGGAAGATAAAGAGGAGAGCCGTAAAGCCCAGTAACCCGGACCCGCCATAACTGAAGAAGGGCAAAGGGATACCAATGGTGGGCAATACTCCTGTTACCATCCCAATATTTATAAAATAATGGATAAGGAGGATAGAGATCACTCCGTAACCATACATCCTGCTGAAATCATTTCGCTGTCTTTCCGACAGATAGACCAGCCGAAGCATCAGCAGGGTGAAAAGAACGATGACCGTGGAAGTGCCCAGAAAGCCCCACTCTTCCCCTACAGTGCTAAAAATATAATCTGTATGCTGTTCAGGAACAAAATCGCCCTTTGTACGGGTTCCTTCAAGAAAACCCTTACCAAAAAAACCTCCGGACTCTATGGCTTTTTCTGACTGATAGGTATTGTATCCGATGGTTTTTCTGATTTCCTCCAGTTTGGTCGGGTCTTTTTCGAGGCGGAGCCACAAACTAAAACGGTCTCTGTGCCTTTGTTCAAAGACATTGTTGAAGACAAAGTTAACTGAAAGTGAAAAGGCGATAGCAACAAGTAAAAATGTAAGCAAAGGGAGCATAGGCACCTTAAAGCGCGACTTTTTCACCAGAAGAAAAAAGGCGATCAAAAGTACGATCCCGATGCCGACCCAGGTGGTCCCGAACATAAGGGTGGTGATGAACACAAGGACAGTCAGCATCAACAATCCCAGATAGTAGAGCGGCAACCCTTCCCGAAAGACGACAAGAATTAGGGCAAAAAATACCAGGGCACTACCCGGGTCTGGTTGCGGAATGATGAGGATGGCGGGGATAATGATAATCAGAAGGGCATACATCTGGTCTTTTCTGGTCTTTATATCCGTTTGTATGTCACTTAAGTATTTTGCCAGAGCCAGGGCGGTGGTAACCTTGGCAAACTCTGAGGGTTGAAAATTGAAAATCCCAAGGTCATACCAGGAAGTGGCCCCTGCTATGGTCTTGCCGAATAAAAAAAGACCCAGGAGAAGGACCAGTGACACGAGGTATAGCAGGCTGGAGAATCTTTCATAAAAACTGGCATCCAGTGCAAGGATGATGATGATGCTTGCCAGGCTAAGGGCAATAAAAAGCAACTGTTTTCCATAGATTTGTCCCAAATCGAAGATAGACGTGTTATCCCCGGAATAAGTGCTGGAATAAATGTTTATCCAGCCAATCCCGATCAGGAGAAGATAAAATAAAATGGTAAGCCAATCAATACGTTTGAGAACGCTCCTACCAGACATGCTCGTTAATCTTGAATTCCTCGCCCAGGTAGGGCTTCGCATATTCCCGGTCCAGTGTTTTCTCCAGCATGCGTTTTTCCAGATCCTTCCTGCTTATTTCTCCTTTGATATACTTCTCTATCATGAGCGATGCGATATGTCCTGCATACCGGGCACCGAAATAACCGTTCTCAATGTATACGGCGATGGCGATTTTTGGATGATCTACGGGGGCAAAGGCAACAAAAACCGAGTTGTCCGTCAATTGGGTCCGGACCCCATTGATAATGGTGAAATTCTCGACGGTTCCTGTTTTACCTGCAATTTCAATACCGGGTATCTGTAGTCCCTGGGCGGTTCCTTTTGTATATACATCGGCCATTCCTTCAACCACCGGTTCAAAATGCCTCTTGTCTATTGTGGTATGTACCGCTTCCGTAAATCTTGGAATGGAAATATCCTTGTTTTCAACTTTCTTTAGCAGGTGAGGCACAAAATAGAATCCGCGGTTGGCGATCGCGGCTGTCATATTTGCAAGTTGCAGGGGAGTCGCCGCTACTTCTCCCTGGCCTATGGAATTAGATATGATATAGGATGAACTCCAGCGGTTATCACCGTACCATTTGTCATAATATTCCTTATCCGGGATACGTCCCGGTCTTCCTGTATAAATATCGGAACCCAGATACCCTCCCAGGCCAAAACTTTTCACATGCTTTTCCCATACATCCATTCCCTCGTCTGTCGTGGGGAACTTGTCATAGATCTTTCGGAAGGTCCCGGCAAAATAGGCGTTACAGGACCTGAAAATGCCCACATTCATATTGCGCATCCCGCCTCCGCAATGACAACCCCTTTTTCTTCCCCCTACATAGAAACCATGATAGCAAGTGATGGTGGTTTCCGGCGTAATCGCTCCTTCCTGCAGGGCTACAAGCGCGTTGAGGATCTTAAATGGGGAGCCTGGAGAACCCTCGGCCGAAATGGTACGGTCAAAGAGCGGCCTGGAAATGCTGTCATAATGTAACTTGCTGTAGTTGGCAGAACGTTCGCGTCCCACGAGAAGGGATGGATCATAGGTAGGGCCTGATATCATGGCCAGGATTTCCCCGGTAGCCGGTTCGATGGCCACCACCCCGCCCCGTTTGCCGTGCATCAGTAATTCTCCGTATTCCTGTAGCGTTTTGTCTATGGTAATATGAAGTTCATTGCCTTGTTCGGGCAGGGTATCGAGAATGCCATTTTTATAAGGTCCTATATCTCTGTTAAAACGGTCTTTCTGAATATATTGTACCCCTTTTCTCCCCCGAAGGATATCATCATATTCTTTTTCAACGCCGGTTCTGCCTGTAAGTTCCCCTTGGGCATAATAGGGATTTTTGGCGATGTCACGTTCATTCACTTCACTGATATAACCGAGAACATTGGCGGCACTTTCCGTGTCGTAGTATCGCAGGGAATGCTTTTGAATATAAAATCCTTTGAAATGACGCATTTTTTCCTGAAGGCTGGCATAATCTTCCTTGGAGAGCTGAGGCACCAGTACGGAGGGCAACCTGGGGGAGTACACCCTGGCCTTAGACAGTTCCCTGATGAATTTTTCCTTATCTATGCCAAGCATGGCACAAAGCGCAAGGGTATCAAAAGCTTTTACCTCACGCGGAATAACCATAACATCATAGGCGGGATCATTCCCTACCAGAAGTTTGCTATTCCGGTCATAGATGTAGCCTCTTTCCGGATAATCATAAATGGCTTTTATAGCGGGATCCTCCAGAACCTGTTCCTGGGAAAAGCTGAAGATCTGCAGGTAGGATAACCTGCCGATAAACATAAGCCCAATGACAATAATAATGGATGATAAAAGTAATTTCTTCATTCCTTCCTCACACTAAATAGGGAGCCGAATAACAGACAAAGAATCAAAGTGGCACTCCCTGTTGCCACCACCTTCTTCAAAATTAAAAGGAAATTAGCCAAACTGAAAATTTCAAGGAAATAGAACATCAGGTGGTGTGCTATTATTAATAACGCTAAAAAGGTAAATTGTTGTGCCCTGGTGGTATTGGATAATTTAAAGCTTTGAAACTCATAGTTGATGCCGAAAACAAAGCGCATGATGGCAGGTCTCATGTAAGCGATGGTTACGGTGGAGGCTGCATGCAGCGCCATCGTGTCGGAAAAAAAATCAATACACAGACCCAGGAGAAATCCGATGCCGATAAAAACGGAGCGGTTCTCTTTTACCGGGTACCAATACAGGAACATGATGTACACCATGGGATTGATGAATCCGAAAAAATCGAGGCGATTGAAGACCAGTACCTGTACGAGTACAAGAAATGCAAACCTTATGACATTGATAAAATAGGAGCTATTCGTCATTGGCGGTCTCGGATTCCAGCTGGAGGATTTCCGGCCGGTTCAGGTTAGAGATAATATAGACGTTCTTGATATTCGTCATATCATTAAAGAGTTCTACATCTATGCGGTAAAAACTCTGGGAAACATTCAGGTCAAATTTCTTGATAACTCCTATTGGAATTCCTTCAGGGAAGATACTGGACATGGCGCCGGTAACTATGGTATCTCCCACAAAGAGAGGGACCAGGCGCGGGATGTCCTCGAGCTGGACCACATCATATCCTTCGGCATCCCAGACCAGGGAACCAAAATGGTTCGTATTCTTTATTTTTGCATTGATATTGGACTTTGTATTGAGGATACTCTGGATAGCGGCATAGCGGCCGGAAGTTCGTTCCACAATCCCAAGAATACCCTTGGAGGTAATGACCCCCATATCCTGTCTCACACTGTCCCTGAAACCCTTATTAATCGTGATATAATTGTCAGGATTTGAAAAACTATTCTTAATAATACGTCCTGCGATGACCCGGTATTGAATTTTGGCAGTATCCAATTCTATCATTTGCTTCTCAGGCGTATTAAACAACAGGTTCCTGAGTCGGTTATTTTCCTCCAGTAATTCCGCATTTTCTTCGCTTAGTTCAAAATAGGAAGTGATATTATTGGAAGTGTTGTAAATATTCCCGGTGAGCCAGTTGGAAGAGTTAAAGAATTTGGAACGGTGGAAGGAATGGGTCTGAATTGTAAATGCCAGAGAAATGATCATCAATACCATATAAAGCAGCGCTGTTTTATATCGTATGATAAATTTGATAATCTGCTGCATTCACTTAGCTATTGATAGATCCGATGCGTTTCAGGAATCAGATCCAACGCATCGTGGAAATACCGGAAGTCCGGATTTATTTGATCAGAATACTTTTATATCGTTCAAGATTCTTAAGGGCAATCCCGGTTCCACGGACAACGGCCCTTAGCGGATCTTCAGCGATATATACCGGCAGATCCGTTTTTTGGGACAGCCTTCTGTCCAACCCTCTTAGCATAGAGCCACCTCCGGCAAGGTAGATCCCGGTATTGTAAATATCGGCTGCCAGTTCGGGGGGTGTCTGGGACAAGGTTTCCATTACGGCATCCTCCACCCTAAGGATGGATTTATCCAATGCCTTGGCGATCTCCCTGTACGAAATTGAGACTTGTTTTGGCTTTCCTGTCAAAAGATCCCTTCCCTGAACCGACATCTCATCGGGAGGAGACTGAAGGTCTTCTGTAGCGGAACCTATCTGGATTTTAATATTTTCTGCGGTGCTCTCACCCACATATAAGTTATGCTGGGTACGCATGTAGTAGATAATATCATTTGTAAAAACGTCGCCGGCGATTTTCACCGATTTATCGCACACAATTCCCCCCAGTGCAATCACGGCAATCTCGGTGGTACCCCCACCGATATCGACGATCATATTGCCTTTGGGTTGCATGATATCGAGTCCGATCCCAATGGCTGCCGCCATGGGTTCATGGATCAGATAGACTTCTTTTCCATTGACACGTTCAGCCGACTCCTTTACCGCACGCATCTCCACTTCGGTGATCCCGGAGGGAATACAGATGACCATTCGCAAGGCGGGTGGAAACCACTTTTTTTTAAGGGCCGGAATATTTTTGATGAACATATTGATCATCTTTTCAGACGCATCAAAATCTGCGATCACCCCGTCTTTCAGAGGTCGGATGGTTTTAATATTTTCATGGGTTTTCCCCTGCATCATGCTGGCCTCTTTCCCAACCGCTATGATCTTTCCGCTAATCCTGTCCCTGGCGACTATGGACGGGCTGTCCACTACCACTTTGTCCCCATGGATGATGAGGGTATTGGCCGTACCCAAGTCAATGGCAATCTCCTCAGTTAAAAAATCAAAAAATCCCATTGTGTAAGTTTGGTTTTCAGGTTACGGGGTACATTTCTTCGACAAAAGTAGTAAAATTAATGCTTGAAATGACGGGTACCTGTAATCACCATTGCCATGCCATTTTCATTACAAAAATCGATACTTAACTGGTCCTTTATTGAACCCCCAGGCTGTATAACGCTGGTGATGCCATTTTTATGCGAAATTTCAACACAATCGGGAAAAGGAAAAAAAGCATCACTGGCCATCACCGCACCGTTGAGGTCAAAATCAAATGATTTTGCCTTGTGGATTGCCTGGTTAAGGGCATCAACGCGGGAGGTCTGTCCCGTCCCACTTGCAAGAAGCTGCTTGTTTTTGGCGAGGACAATGGTATTGGATTTCGTATGCTTGCAAAGTTTGGAGGCAAAAATGAGATCTTCCAGAGCTTCAGGAGAAGGTTTTAACTCCGTAGGGTAGGAGAGGCCGGCGATTTTGTCTGTCAGACGGTCCCTGTCCTGGAACAAATAGCCGTTAAGGCAACTCCTGACCAGGGTGTCAGGGAGCGCTGCAGATTTCTGGACCAGTAAAATGCGGTTTTTACGGGAACTTAGAAGCTCAACTGCACTGTCTGAAAAGGAAGGTGCTATCACCACTTCACAGAACAACTCGTTGATCTCTTTTGCGGCAGCCATGTCGATAGCCACGTTAGTAATAAGGATCCCCCCAAATGCCGATACGGGATCCCCGGCAAGGGCATCAAGGTACGCCTGCTTCACGGTTTCACGAATGGCAAGGCCACAGGCATTGTTGTGTTTCAGAATCGCAAAAGTCGGCTCCTCGTCTGCAAATTCTGCCATCAGATGAACTGCCGCGTCCACATCCAAAAGATTGTTGTACGACAATTCTTTGCCGTGCAATTTGGTAAAAAAGGCATCAAAATTTCCGAAAAAAATGCCCTTTTGATGGGGATTCTCCCCATAGCGCAATGTTTGTGCGTCTGTTTCACTGATTTTTAACGCCGGTGTTGACAGGTCACGGTTGAAAAAATTAAAGATGGCCGTATCATAATGGGAAGATCTGTTGAAGGCCTTAGCCGCGAAACGTTTCCGATCTTCCCTGGTGGTGCTCCCATTACCATCGGTGATCAGTTGCAGGAATTCTGCATACTCGTCCAGAGAGGAAACACAGAAGACATCTTCATAGTTTTTTGCTGCTGCCCGGATCAGGGAAATTCCGCCTATATCAATTTGTTCAATTATTTCGGCTTCCGCAACCCCGCTCGCAACCGTTTCCTCAAAAGGGTAGAGATCGACAATAACAATATCAATCTGGGGAATTTTATAGGCTTCCAGTTGGGCAACATCCCCTTCATTGTCCTGCCTGTTAAGGATTCCTCCGAACACTTTTGGATGGAGGGTTTTTACCCTTCCGCCAAGGATGGAGGGATAACTGGTTATTTCTTCAACCGGAATGACTTCCAGCCCAAGATCCCTGACAAATTTTTCGGTACCGCCGGTAGAGTAAATCGCAATTCCGAGGGAGGATAATTTTTTTACGACAGGAGCCAGACCCTCCTTGTGATATACAGAAATTAAGGCGGAGTTCGCTTTTTTGGAGGTGCTCATATGGTGCAAATATCTTGGGTGTTAAGCCCTCAAATGTACTTTTTTTAGTACGATAATTCTGACCGGGTTATTAACAATACCGTTAAAGTTTTAAAGAATTGCGGCTACTTCCCTATTCACGAATTCGAGGAATCTTTCGTCCTCCGAAGTAAAAGGATCCGGCGTATTCGAGTCGATATCGATCTGTCCAATATTCTCACCTCTGACAAAGAGAGGGATCACAATTTCCGCTTTGACCGTAATGCTACACGCAAGGTAATTATCCTGAGCGCTGACATCAGGGACCACAAAATTCTGATTGCTCAGTGCCACCTGCCCGCAAATGCCTTTTCCAAAAGGGATAATGGTATGATCCGTAGCGGCCCCGGAATAAGCGCCTAATTTCAATTCCTCTTTGTCACCGTTCCTAAAATAAAATCCCACCCAATCATACCAGGCCACTCTATTCCTCAGGAATTCGCACAACTCTTGCAACCGGTCATCTACGGAAAGTTCTGACTGCCGGAGCAATCTGCTCACTTCAGGACGCAACGTGTCTAACATTTTTATTGTAAATATAATCAGAAACCGGACGAATTCGGTAAGGTCCTCTCCGTGTGACCGACCAAGGGCCTGGGGAATACACTTCACTTGTATTCTCATTGGAATATTTTGTACTTTTGCCACGATGAAAGAAAGGGTCCATAAGGTAACGGCCATCACCATGGCGGTATTGTTGCTCACTTCGACAGTCTCCTGGACTGTGGAGCAGCACTTTTGTATGGGCCGCATCTATGATTATGCCCTTTTTGCGAAGGCCGATAAGTGTGGCATGGAACTGCTTCCGGAACAGGGTTTCCATAGCAATGACAGCTGTTGCGATGATGAGGTTATCTCGGTGGATGGCCGGCGGGATCTGCATCCCTCATTGAACCTCGTTGAGATTGGGCAACACTATTTCACGGAGTCTTTTAATAGCTCATATTCTCTTTTGTCTGAAATCAGACTGCAACGACCTCTTCCGAATGAATATTACCCGCCACCTGTTATTGTGCGCGACATTCACCTCCTCGAAGGTGTTTTCCTGATTTGATTATAGTTTGATTTTCACGTCTGCAGAGACGGACCGTGGTGGTGTACCCAGGGTACACTACTGCTGCATGCCAGAATATGCAAGTCCTGCCACCTAGGTTACCTGAAAGAAAATCATAAAATTATTATCATAGATGAAAACAAATAGTTGGTTACTTTGTTTCTTTACGTTGCTTTATGCCGGCTTATACGCCCAGGGCCCACCGATTACCTCTGACAAACCCATCATGCTTGGTGCCGGCAGTTATACGGTTAATTCACTTGTGCAAATCAGAAATCTGAATAAGGGGACGTTTACTTACATTCCCGTGATGCTTGATTATTTACCCAGCTCCAATATCCTGGTAGGAATCGAGATCCCCTATGTGGGATATGATTTTGACGACGGAATATCCGGGGGCGACCTCGCTGACATCAAACTCATGGGGAAATACCAGTTTCTGCGCAAAGACGCAACCGGAAAAACTTTTCGGATGGCGGCTAAGACCATTCAGAATTTGCCTACCGGGCAGGATCTTGATCTGATGGATCTGAGTATCGGGACTTACAGTGGATATTACGGTATCATCTCAGGATATGAAACTCTTAAATACGGAATTACCAATGAAGTTGGATATAATTGGGTGCCTGATGGGACGATGGATGTGTTCCAGTATAAACTGGGATTTGGACTCCCTCTTTTAAAACCGCAGTATCCGAACAAACAGGTGAATCTCTATTTTGAATATGCAAATATATGGCTGACTGATCGCGGCGGCTATCAACTGTTGTATGCCCAGGGGCTGCAATATGCTGCTAAAAGCGTCACTTTTGATCTCGCTGTTCAGGTACCTCTCGTAAACGATGTTTTCCAGCAGAATAAATTAAAATACAGTGTCTTTTTAGGCACCCGATATACTTTTTAAAAATGAAAACGATAAAAAAACAAACAATGAAAAATACAGTGATAATCACTTTGGTCATCTCGATGATGACAGTGTTCAGCGCTTTTGCGCAAAAGGGAATGGATACATTTCTGATTCAGGTTGATGGACTCGGATGTCCCTTTTGCGCCTATGGACTTGAAAAAAAGTTCAAGGAATTCAAGGGAATAAAAGATGTTAAGATTGACATTGAAACAGGCAATTTCAGTTTTGCTTATCCAGCCGATCAGGCCCTCACCATGGAGGCGGTACAGAAGCAGGTGGTAAAAGCCGGCTACACTCCGGTCTCCGCCAACATCAAAAGAGCGGATGGAATAACGGAACAATCCGATACCGCGGAAGTATCTGCGGAAAAAAGTTCAGAGGACCGATTGGTGGCCAAAGAAGTGAAGGTGGCAGGAAATTGCGCGATGTGTGAAGCAAGGATTAAAAAGGCGGCCAAATCCATTACTGGGGTTACTGCGGTGTCCTGGGATAAGGATACTAAGGTGATGTTGGTAAATTTTGATTCCGCTGCAACCGATATGGCTTCCATCGAAAAATCGATTGCCCTCGCCGGACATGATACGCACAATTTTAAAGCAGACAAAGAGGTATATGAACAACTTCCTGCCTGTTGTCATTATGAGCCACTGCAATAAATGAATAGTCCTTCCCTTGTGAATGAAACACAAGGGAAGGATTTTATTTTGAATAAACTTCCCGGAAACTATTAAGATCATTTCAATGAAATATACAATCCTCATCTCAGTCCTTTTCATAGCAGCAATTTCCTGTAATACAAATGAGACCCCTAAGTCCTGGGTATTCGAAAATTCAGTGCTTCTTGATGGGGTGCACCCCATCGGCATAGCCCTTCGTTCCGGAGAATTGTGGTTATCAGATGGCGACGGGAATCGACTGGTTCACATCGATGAGAACGGGAAGACACTGGGAACTATTGATTCTTTGGATCGTCCTATGCACATTGCTGCCGATGCTACATCCCTTTTCGTTCCTCAATACGGCAGGGATTCGATCGCGATCATAGGTTCCGGAGAAATGAAATCCCTATCTGTTTCGGATAGTCTGGATGCTCCCGCCGGCATTTCCGTTTTTAAAAAGGAAAAAGCCATAGCAGATTTTTACAATAACCGGATCTTGTATAATAACGGATCCGAGTGGTCCGTTTTTGGTCAGGAGGGAAAATCCGATGGTGAGTTTTATTACCCAACCGATGTGCAGATCACAGAAGACAATATCTGGGTAGCCGATGCGTACAATAATAGGGTGCAGGTATTTGACAAGCAAGGAATCTTCGTAAAAAAATTCGGTGAGGAACAAAAAATAAATGCTGCTACGGGAATTTATGTTTCGGCCACGGAAGTTTTTGTAACCGATTTTGAAAATAATCGCGTCCTCGTTTTTGACAGAGAGGGGCGTTTCAAACAGACATTGAACGAAGGGATAGAGAAGCCTACAGATATGCTTATCAAAGATGAAAAATTGCTGATCATCAACTACGCTTCCGGAAAATTAACCACCTATCATCTCGGGGAATTGCAGTCCCAACCCCAGTAAACATTGACAATTTCTGTTTACTTATATAAGTCAATGCAGTAGTTTTATCTTAGAAAGAAGGCTACGACCTCTCCCTCAGATTCCTATTTCATTTTCGACCGACGTCTTTTATTGGCATGCCGTGTCTATAAAATAAGGTCTGATTTCATCATAATAAAAAAGCAGGATTATAATTTCTGAAATGAAGGGTATGTAATAATATGCGCGAATCATCGTTTATTTATCATCTTTAATGTTAATTTTGAATTAACTTAAGAAGTAAAACGAAATAAGTTAGAAATAATTAAACCTTTTTTAAATTTCAAAATCATGGCAAAAACAACAGCAGGTAAACCTGCAAAGAAGGCAGCTCCAAAGGCGGCTGCAAAAAAGGCGGCTCCGAAAAAGGCTGCTAAGAAAGCTGCTCCAAAAGCAGCTGCTAAGAAAGCTGCTCCTAAGAAGGCCGCTGCCAAAAAAGCGGCGCCTAAAAAATCAGCTCCTAAAAAAGCAGCTCCAAAAACTGCAGCGAAAAAAGCGGCTCCAAAAAAAGCTGCCAAGACCTCCGCAAGGAAAAAGTAATTCTCCGCGAGGAGAGTGACTTTTCAAAACAAAAAATTCAGAAACCACCTCAACGGGTGGTTTTTTTTATGGCCTTTTTTTGGTGTATGCTACCACGACCCGGACATGATTTAAGAAATTGTATAACGTATAATTTATGTCCTTAAAATGGGCAGAAGGAATTCCGACTACGCCATTCAGGGAATGTTATGATCGCGGAACCGATACTATGATCTTACCCTTAAAAAGAACCGCCCATGACGGATCATGAGCGGTTGTCAAACGGATCTCAGAGATCCTCAATAAAAATTACCGGTGCCGGATTACATCATTCCGGGCATACCTCCTCCACCCATTGGAGGGCCTGAAGGGGAATCTTCCTTAATATCAGTGAGGGCGCATTCGGTGGTCAGGATCATTCCTGCCACTGACGCTGCGTTTTCCAGTGCAATACGGGTTACCTTGGCGGGATCAATGATTCCTGCTTTCAGCATGTCCACATATTTTTCAGATTTTGCGTCATAGCCGTAGTCCCCTTTTCCGTCAAGTACTTTAGCAGCTACAACCGATCCTTCGCCACCGGCATTCTCAACGATCGTCCTCAGCGGAGCTTCGATGGCCCTGGCAACGATCTGCAGTCCGGTTTCTTCATCCGCATTCTCGCATTTTACTTTGGAAAGTGAAGCTTTGGATCTTATAAATGCCACACCCCCACCGGCAACAATTCCTTCCTCAACGGCGGCTCTTGTAGCGTGCAGGGCGTCATCCACGCGGTCCTTTTTCTCCTTCATTTCAACTTCGGATGCAGCACCTACATATAATACAGCTACTCCCCCGGATAATTTAGCGAGGCGCTCCTGCAACTTCTCTTTATCATAATCAGAAGTTGTGGTCTCAATCTGTGATTTGATCTGGCTTACTCTTGCCTTGATCTCCTTCGCAGATCCGGCACCATTCACAATAGTCGTATTATCTTTGTCAATGGTTACCTTTTCGCAGGTTCCCAGCATATCAATGGTTGCGTTTTCCAAAGTAAATCCTCTTTCCTCTGCAATCACAGTACCCTTGGTCAGGATGGCGATATCTTCGAGCATGGCCTTTCTCCTGTCTCCGAAACCAGGCGCCTTAACTGCGGCGATTTTCAAAGAACCTCTTAATTTGTTTACAACAAGAGTTGCCAGGGCTTCTCCATCCACATCTTCGGAGATGATAAGCAGTGGCTTGCCGGATTGAGCAACCGGTTCAAGTACGGGAAGCAGATCCTTCATTGTGGAAATTTTCTTATCGTATAAAAGGATATAAGGATTTTCCAGATTGGCTGTCATTTTTTCCGAGTCGGTCACAAAATAAGGTGATAGATATCCGCGGTCAAACTGCATTCCTTCAACCACATCCACATAGGTGTCTGTACCTTTGGCTTCTTCCACGGTGATTACACCTTCCTTACCAACTTTCCCGAATGCCTGTGCGATCAGTTCCCCTATTGTTTCATCGTTGTTAGAGGAAATGGAGGCTACCTGCTTTATTTTTTCTGAAGAATCCCCTACTTTTTTAGCCTGCTTCGCAAGGTCACTGACAATGGCCTGCACCGCTTTGTCGATTCCTCTTTTAAGATCCATCGGATTGGCTCCGGCGGCAACGTTTTTCAGGCCTTCCTTCACGATGGCCTGTGCAAGTACGGTAGCTGTTGTAGTCCCATCACCAGCAAGGTCATTTGTTTTGGAGGCAACCTCCTTAACCATCTGTGCTCCCATATTTTCCAACGGGTCAGCAAGTTCAATGTCCTTGGCTACAGTGACCCCGTCCTTTGTGACCATCGGGGCCCCGAAAGACTTGCTAATAATAACGTTTCTGCCTTTTGGGCCCAATGTTACCTTTACCGCATTGGCCAATGCATCAACTCCTCTGCGAAGTCCGTCTCTTGCGTCAATATCAAATTTTATGTCTTTTGCCATATTTTTATTTTTATATTTTAATCTTAACTATCCTAACCTTAATCATTAATAATCCGTATTCCCTGAAAAGTCAAAGGAAAAGGATCGGATCCCTTTATCGCGGGATCGAAAGCAAATTTTCAGATGATCGCCAGAATATCGGTTTCCCTCATCATCAGATAATCCTTTCCGCTGAATTTTAATTCGGTACCTGAATACTTACCATAAAGCACAGTATCCCCAACCTTAACGGTTACCTTGTCATCCTTGGTGCCAGGCCCGACAGCAACTACTTTGCCTTTTTGAGGTTTTTCTTTTGCGGTGTCTGGAATATAAATACCGGATGCTGTTTTAGTCTCGGCTGCCATAGGTTCAATCAGTACCCGGTCCGCCAATGGTTTGATGTTTACTTTTGCCATATTGATGTTATTTTAGTTTTAAAATTCAAGGTTCTACTAAGCAGAAAGTGTGCCATTGCTCAAAAACTGACATTTTGTATAATCAAAAATGCCAGCTTGTCACTCATGCCGGCACTTTGCTATGGGTCTGTCCGTATTTACTGCACAGAATCTGCTTGTGGGTTGTTGCTTTCGGCTGAAGGAACTTCTTCCGGAACTTCTTCGGGGACTGTTTCAGGAACCGTGGTTTCCACTCCGTCTCCATCAAGCAGTTTTGAATCCGCCGATCCGAAATTTCCCTTCAGTGCAACATTGGATAGTAATATTAAAACGATTAAAAAGGTAGCAAGGGTCCAGGTACTTTTATCCAAAAAGTCTCCGGTCTTTTTCACGCCCCCAACCACTTGTGTTCCACCTCCTCCAAATGAAGAGGATAACCCACCCCCTTTTGGATTTTGAACCATTACTACCAGCACGAGGAGCAGGCAAACAACGATAATCAGGATGAGAAATATGGAAAAAAGACTCATTTATTGTGTATTTTCTTGCTGCAGTTTCTCTACTGCCTTAATTCGGTCCGCAAAGAAACCACTTTTTTCCGGATATTTCAAACTTAAAATCCGGTATGCCTGAATTGCCTTTTTAAACTTTTTTTGCTCCAGGTAAACCTTGGCCAATGTTTCTGTCATCAGCTCATTACCATCCAGTTTGGCATTATCCTTTAAGGGGTCTGGCGCGGTTCTGTTTTGATCAGCAACCAACTTTGGATTGGTTGCAATGAACCGGTCAATAAGTTCAAATTTCTTATGCCTGGCTTCTTCTTCTATTGGGAAATGGATTTCTTTAGGCGGTTGCAAAGCCGGGTTTGAACTACTGCCTTTTTTATTTCCGGTCTTGAGGTTGGTCAGCTGCAGCCATTCGCCGAAAGAGTATTTTTCTTTTTTTGTGAATTGTAACGGCTTTCCCAGTTCAAGTGCGTCTTCAACTGTTTTTTTTTTAGCCCGGGCAATATCCTTATCCACTTTTGGATCCTTGGACGAGAAGAGCGAAGGGTCAAGAATCGCATCCGCATCGCGAACTGATCTGGGAAGGGGTTCATCATCCGATTCTGCTATCATACTACGATCCTTTTTCGGCTCGGCCACAACTTCTTCAGAAATGATTTCTGTATCCTTAAGGGGCGTCTTGCCCGATATGGTATCGGCTATGGCGTTCTGCGGGAAGTCCGCGGAGGTAATAAAATCGAAGAGGATATCCCGGTCTGTGGTATAGGCCGCCGTCACCTTGAGCGCGTTATTGTATTTAAAACTGTTGAGGTTGTGCAGCCCTTTCAGATGTAAGGCCCGTGCCGCCTGAAAATAAGGATAGTCCGCAAGAATCTCTTCCAGTTGCCTCGTCTGGGTCGGATCCACTACTTTCGAGGGATGTTGTAACAGGTATGTGAAATCCGAAATATTCATAGGTTACCAGTCGGCCAGCGACCTGTTAAAAATATCCTGGTTGATACGTTCAAAAATAAGCTGATGGGCTTCATCCCTTACAGAGGCCAGTTGCGATTCAGCCGGGTAGTCAAAGAAAAAGGAAAAGCGTTCCTCAAAATCTGCATCCTCCTTTGTGCGGTTAAAAAAACGCACATTCACTCCTATAGTCAGTCGGTTCTGCGCCGCCCGCTGTTCTGCAGTAGCAGTCATGGGAGAAACGCGGTATTCTACGATCTCTCCCTCATAAAGCAGGTCTCCATTCGTGGTGACCAGATCCAGGCTGGTCTGGTTCAGGATAATATCCTGAAGCGCAAGGGTAAAGTCCCTGTCAAGCCCCGGGTCAAAGGTGGAGCCCGGACTTTGGGAAGCGTAGTTCTGAAAATAACTTACCTGAAAAGTGGTAGCGGTACCCACGTCACCCCCGGTAAAATTATAGACCCCACACCCCGTTGGTACCAGGGTGAGTAAAAGCAGACAAAGGGCACGGTATCGTTTTTTCAAAATGTATTCTCTGAATCTATGATCAACCTGGAGAAAAGCAGGCCAGTAAAGATAACAGAATATGGTAAAATGCCAAACCTTATCAGGCCCTGCACCAACACCAGTCCATTAAAGATCATACTGCTTGATTTTCCGGTACAAAGTCCGTTCGGAGATACCCAGTTCGGCTGCAGCGGCTTTGCGTTTTCCTCTGTTCCTGCCCAGGGATTTTTTAATCAATTCTATTTCTTTTTCCTGAAGGGAGAGTGTTTCTTCTTCCTGTATTTCTTCAGCAAAATGGTATTTATCCTCTGTGATCACAGGAGACGGATTTTCTTTCCTCGATGCGGGCAGGGGCAATGCTTCCAGTGGAAAAGTGGCTTCCTCGGTTTCCTCTTCCTCTCCGTTGCTGCCATAAATTTTCCGGATAAGATGTTCATGCTCTTCCTGTACTTTTTCGCTGTCGTTGGATTTCAATAATTCCAGGGTCAGTTTCTTAAGGTCGTTCAAATCCCCTTTCATGTCAAACAGTACCTTGTAAAGTATCTCCCTCTCGTTGCTGAAGTCCCCGCCCTTGCGCTCTTTTTCAATGACCGCAGGCAGATTGGAATCTGCGCTGTGGGGCAGATACGTATTGAGTTTTTCCAGACTGATATTCCTGCCTTCCTCAAGCACCGAAATCTGTTCGGCCACATTTCTCAACTGCCTGATGTTTCCAGGCCATCGGTATTTAATCAGCAATTGGGTGGCATTGTCCTCCAGCCGGATGGTCGGCATTTTATATTTCTGCCCGAAATCCGAAGCGAATTTGCGAAAGAGCAGATGAATGTCCTCCTTCCGGTCCCTGAGGGGGGGCAGGTGGATTTCGACTGTACTTAAACGATAGTAGAGATCTTCGCGAAATTTTCCCTTCTGGATGGCGTCAGCCATTTTCAGATTGGTGGCCGCTACAATGCGGACATTTGTTTTTTGAACCTGGGAAGAGCCCACCTTCAGGAATTCCCCGTTTTCAAGGACCCGTAACAAACGCACCTGGGTGGTCAGTGGAAGTTCTCCGACTTCATCAAGAAAAATAGTGCCCCCGTCTGCTACTTCAAAATAGCCGCTTCTTGTCTGTGTTGCCCCGGTAAATGATCCCTTTTCATGGCCGAACAATTCACTGTCTATGGTTCCTTCCGGAATGGCACCACAGTTCACTGCAATGTACCTGGCGTGCTTCCTGTGTGAAAGGCCGTGAATGATCTTGGGCACGGCCTCCTTTCCCACGCCGCTTTCCCCGGTGACAAGTACGGAGATATCCGTCGCCGCAACCTGTATCGCTTTTTCAAGGGCACGGTTCAGTTTGGGGTCGTTCCCGATGAGCTCAAACCGCTGCTTTATTGCATGTACATTATCCATGTGTATTACTGTTTGGAATGACCGATCGCTTTTCCTTGCAGGGTAGCCGATGTACAGTCGCGGATGTGAACCATAACAAAGTCTCCTTTGCGGTATTCTTCCTTTGGAAATACGACCACGGTGTTCTGGGAATTCCGTCCCATCCATTCGTTCTCCGATTTTTTTGAAGGCCCTTCGATCAGGACTTCTTCCACCTTACCAAGGTGCTGCCTGGTCCTGTAAAGACTGTGCTCCCTCTGTCTGGCAATAATTTCACCGAGCCTCCGCTTCTTGACATCCTGCGAAACATCATCCTTTAGTTTTCTTGCAGCCGTGGTTCCGGGCCTTTCGGAATAGGCGAACATAAATCCGAAATCATATTTTACATAGTCCATCAATGTCAGTGTATCCTGATGATCCTGCTCTGACTCGGTGGGAAATCCGCTGATCATATCCTGGCTGATGGCACAATCCGGGATGATCCGACGGATATGATCTATTAATCGGAAGTAATCCTCCCTTGTATGCAGGCGGTTCATGGCTTTCAGGATCCGATCACTTCCGCTTTGTACCGGAAGATGGATATAATTGCAGATATTTTTATGTCTGGCCATGGTTTCAATGACTTCCAGGGTCATATCCTGAGGATTGGAAGTGGAGAAGCGGATACGCATCCTGGGTTGGGCGATGGCAACCATATTGAGCAGACCGCTGAAATTCAATGCCGTTGCCTGTTGCATCGCGGAAGCTTTTGCATACTCTTTTTTTAATCCGCCCCCATACCACAGATAACTGTCCACATTCTGGCCAAGTAACGTTACTTCACGGTAGCCGTTGTTCCAGAGCTGGGTTACCTCGTCCAGTATGGAATGGGGATCCCTGCTTCTTTCGCGGCCTCTGGTGAAAGGAACCACACAAAAAGTACACATATTGTCACAGCCCCTGGTAATGGTCACAAAAGCGGATACGCCATTGGTATGCAACCGGACCGGCGCTATGTCTCCGTAGGTCTCGTCGCGGGAGAGCAGTACATTCATGGCATTCCTGCCCATGTCAATTTCCCGGACAAGGTTGGGAAGATCCTTATAGGCGTCAGGCCCCACGACCATGTCCACAATTTTTTCCTCCTCAAGAAACCGGCTTTTCAACCGCTCCGCCATGCACCCCAATACACCCACCTTCAAATGCGGCCTTTCTTTTTTCACAGCGTTGAACTTCTCCAGCCGCTTTCGAACCGTTTGCTCGGCTTTATCCCGGATGGAGCACGTATTTACGAGCACAAGGTCTGCATCATCCAGGGACTCTGTGGTTGTAAAACCTTCCCCGGCAAGAATGGACGCGACAATTTCACTATCGGAAAAATTCATCTGGCAGCCATAACTTTCAATATAAAGTTTCCTGGCGTTCGCCGGGAATCCGGCTACCTTCATTTCTATTCTTTTGATACGCTCATCAGTGATGTGCTTCATTTTTCCAAAGGATGTTTCAGCCATTCATAAGGTTGGCAAAGATAAGATATAATACAATTTTCTGACAATTTGACAGTTAATTATTTCAGAATACAGGCGCAACTTAACAACATTAACGGTATCTGATCATCAACAACCAAGTGATACAACAACCTTTATGAAAACAAATAAACCGCTCCTTCTGGTCCTCCTCATCCTCGGACTTCTTTCCTGTGATAAAAAAGAGGGTGACTATGCAGAATACCTGGTGGCCAGGCCACTGACCATGAGCCTGACGGAATTCAAAAACAGCGTAGGCGTGGTAGCACCTCAACCCATTGATGAGTCCGGGAAGATCTATGCCTATGAGAATTATATTTTTGTGAATGACAAGTACAAGGGGGTTCATGTAATTGACAACAGCAATCCCGAAGCCCCCAGAAAGGTATCTTTTATAAAGATTGCGGGCAATGTGGACATTTCTGTCAAGGATAATTACCTATATGCGGATAGTATCACGGACCTCATCGTACTGGATATTTCCGACATCAATGATATTAAAATAGTGACAAGGCTGGACAATGTACTGCGGGATAATGTGATCTGGCCGGCAGAAGCCGACATCTTTGAATATAACGGCGTGGGTCAGGATGCCATTCTCGTAGGATGGGAAGTAAGCACTGAAAGAAGGCTGATAGAGGAAACGAATTACGAAATCGACACGGGTGTCGTTATGAATGCCGCCCCCGAAGCCTCGGTGGGGCAGGGGGGATCGCTTGCCCGCTTCAATATCGCCGGCAATTTCCTCTATGCCGTTGACAGTCACAGTATTAATGTTTTTGACATAAGCAATCTGGCACAGCCACAGGATCTTGAGGATGTTTATGCCGGTTTTGACATTGAAACCATTTTCCAATCCGGGAACCATCTTTTCCTTGGCAGCAGGAGCGGGATGTACATTTATAATATCAGCAGCCCTTCGAGCCCTGAATTCGTTTCGGAATTTCAGCATGGTACCGCTTGTGATCCGGTGGTAGTTGACGGAGATTATGCCTATGTAACCCTTAGGGGAGGCAATAGCTGTGGTGCAACGGAAAGCGGATTGTTTATAATTGATATTTCGACAATCACTTCGCCCACCCTTCTAAAGAGTTATCCGATGGATGAACCTTACGGACTGGGGGTAAAAGATAATAAACTCTTTGTTTGTGATGGCGCATCAGGTCTCAAGGTGTATGACAAATCCAATGTGGAGGACCTGATAGAGTTAAATCACTTTGAGGATATTATCGCTTTTGACGTGATACCCCGTGAAGACATGCTCATGATGATCGGTGACGGCATCCTCTACCAATATGAATATCAGGCGGATGAAATTTCGCTTCTGAGCACACTTGAACTGAATTAAATTGCGATGAAAATGAGAGGAAACGTCCAGCAATTGCGGGACGTTTTTTTATGGCCCGGGTCATAGGTATTGATTGAAATAAAAAATTTAATCTACTTTTGTGGCTTCAAAAACCAAGGAATGGCTAAGAACTTAGTGATTGTTGAATCGCCTGCAAAGGCAAAAACCATAGAAAAATTCCTGGGCAAGGATTTTAAGGTCACCTCCTGTTTTGGCCATATTGCCGACTTGCCTTCCAAGGAGCTGGGGGTTGATGTTGAGAACAATTTTAAGCCGCAATATATAGTCGATAAAGATAAGAAAGCAATAGTCAAGCAATTGAAGGAACTGGCCGAAAAGGCAGACATCATCTGGCTGGCAAGTGATGAAGACCGCGAGGGGGAGGCCATTTCATGGCACCTCGCAGAGACCCTGAACCTCGATAAGGACAAGACCAGGCGCATCGTCTTCAATTCCATTACAAAACCTGCGATTCTCAGGGCTATTGAGAACCCAAGGGCCATAAATTACGACCTTGTAAATGCACAGCAGGCCCGAAGGGTCCTGGATCGGCTGGTAGGGTACGAACTGTCGCCGGTACTCTGGAAAAAAATAAAACCCGGACTTTCAGCAGGGAGGGTTCAGTCGGTAGCGGTGAGGTTAATTGTCGAGAGAGAACGTGAAATTGAGGCCTTTCAACCTGTCGCTTCTTTTAAGGTCGCGGCCGAATTCGTCACCACGGAAGGCCAGGTTTTTACAGCCAGGCTGGCCGGTGGTTTTGGATCCAGGGGCGAAGCGGAAGCATTCCTGAAAAAAAATATTGGGGCATCCTTTTCTGTGGACGGGCTGGATAAAAAACCGGCTAAAAAGTCGCCTTCAGCGCCTTTCACGACATCTACACTGCAACAGGAAGCTTCCAGGAAATTGTATTTCTCAGTTTCCCGTACCATGCAGGTCGCCCAGCGACTCTACGAAGCCGGGCTTATTACTTACATGAGGACCGACAGTGTGAATTTATCCGGGGAAGCGATCAGCGCGGCCAAAAATGCGATTGAGGAAAATTACGGCCCGAGATACAGTACTGTCAGGAATTTTAAGGGGAAGTCAAAGGGGGCGCAGGAAGCTCATGAGGCGATCAGACCTACGGATATGATGCTACAATCCCCCACACTTGAAAACGATCAGTCAAGGCTGTATGAGCTGATCTGGAAACGGACCCTCGCATCTCAGATGAGCGATGCGGAATTGGAACGTACCTCCGTAAAGATCGCGGCTGACACCCATCAGGAAACCTTTACAGCTAATGGGGAAGTGATCCGCTTTGACGGGTTTTTAAAGGTATATATGGAAGGTATGGATGATGAGGACCTCTCGGAAGAGCAGGAAGGGATGTTGCCTTCCATGAAAAAGGGGGATCCGCTTACCAACAATCATATCACCGCTACCCAGCGGTTCACCAGGGCTCCCTACCGTTATACGGAGGCATCGCTTGTAAAGCAACTAGAAGAACTCGGCATAGGCCGCCCCTCAACCTACGCCCCTACGATCTCAACGATCCAGAACAGGGGCTATGTGGACAAAGGAAGTGTTGACGGCGTTGAACGCCCCTACACTCAATTCTTACTGGAAGATGGTAAAATAAAGGAAAAGTCCCTTAGTGAGACTTTCGGTTCCGATAAAGGTAAGCTGGTGCCCACCGATATTGGAAGTATTGTGAATGATTTTTTAGTAGGGCATTTTGCCAACATCCTCGATTACAATTTTACCGCTAAGGTAGAAAAGGATTTTGATGGCATAGCCGCCGGGGAAGAGGACTGGCAAAAGGTCATGAAAGACTTTTACAAGGACTTTCACCCACGGGTGCTTGATGTCGAGGAAAATGCGGACAGAGCCAGTGGTGAGCGGGTGTTGGGAACGGATCCCAAATCGGGCAGGCAGGTAGCCGTCCGACTGGGTCGCTTTGGCCCAATGGTGCAGATAGGAACGGTCGAAGAGGAAGAGAAGCCATTGTTTGCAAGCCTTCTGCCGGATCAGTCCCTTGGAACCATTACCTATGAAGATGCCATGGAGCTTTTCACCCTTCCCAGGAAATTGGGGGAATATGAAGGTGAGGAAGTGGAAGCGAATGTGGGTCGATATGGCCCGTATGTACGCTTTGGTAAGAAGTTCGTTTCTCTGGATGCCGGTGAAAGTGCTTTTGACATCTCGCTGAGCCGGGCCATAGAATTGATCATGGCCAAACAAAAGGCGGATGCCCCGATAGGTACGTTCAAGGGAAAAGAAGTTACCAAAGGAAAAGGCAGGTTTGGACCCTTCATCAAATGGGATGGGATGTTCATCAACGTGGGAAAGAAATATGATTTTGACCGTTTGAGTGAAAAGGACATCTCGGAATTGATTGAGGCAAAATCTCAAAAAGAAGCAGAGAAGGTGGTAAAGGCATGGTCCGGGGAAGGCATTCGGATTGAAAAGGCCCGATGGGGCCGGCATGCGGTGATCAAGGGAAAAACCAAAATTGAACTCCCCAAGGAAGTAGACCCTCAAAAGCTGTCCCTGGAAGAGGTTCAGGCCTTACTCGACAAAAAAAAGACAGGTAAAAAGCCGAAGAAAACCAAAAGTTAAGAAAAGGCTATGGCATTTGACTTTTTAGTGCCGGTAGAAGATAAGGCATTGGCCCATTGTGAATTACTCCCACCCCAGGCCCTTGGAAAAACGATCCGGAAACACACCAGGAAAACCGGACTTCCGGACCTTGACAACCTCACTTTTGCCCTACTGGGAGTTCATGAATCAAGAAACGCTTTTGAGATCAAGCCGGAACGGCTTGATCTTACTGGGATCAGGATTCAGTTATACAAACTTATGCGAGGCAACTGGCCTGCGACCATCGCCGATCTCGGTGACGTGGAGGAAGGGGAAACAGTTGAGGATACTTATTTTGTGGTCAGGGACATCATTGCCCGCCTCCTTGAAAAGGAGGTGATCCCGATCATCATCGGCGCCACCCAGGATATCACCTACGCCACCTACCGGGCCTACGACAGCAGAGGGGAAATGGTCAACCTTGTTTCTGTGGACAGCAGGTTCGATTTTGGTGTGGAGGACGAACTTATATCATCGCATACCTACATGAGCCGGATCATCACGGACAAACCCAATAACCTGTTCAACTTCGCCAACCTGGGGTACCAGAGTTATTTTAACGCTCAGGAGGAAGTTGACCTGATGGAACGCTTATTCTTTGATGCCTACCGTCTTGGTGAGATAGCGGCAGACATGAGTCTGGCGGAACCAGTATTGCGCCACGCCAATGTGGTCAGCATAGATGCAAGAGCCATCAGGGCGAGTGAAATGGGACCATCCGGCAACTTTTCTCCGAACGGTTTTACAGGGCGTGAGATCTGTGCCATCACGCGCTATGCCGGCATAAGTGACAATGTCCGGGTTTTCGGGATCTATGAAAGCGAGAATACAGGACAGTCCTTCCAGATGGTCGCACAAATGATCTGGTACTTTATGGAAGGGCATAATTACCGGCGCAGGGAGTTTCCTGCTTCGGGCAACGCGGACTTCACCAAATTCAATGTCCCGACGGACACGGAACAGCTCATTTTCTACAAAAGTCACCTTACTGAAAGGTGGTGGGTAGAGGTCCCGGCTATTTCAACTTCACATACTAAACCCCAGGTGCCTGCGTTATTACCATGCACCGAGCAGGACTATTTTGATGCATGTGATCAGAATATCCCGGAACGGTGGTTAAAGGCCTGTAAGAAAGGGCTAAACTAAAGCACAAATAATTTAAAAGCACAGGCGGTTTCATACAATAAATTATTCAAAAAGCAGTTTTAGGAATAATAATTGGCGTTACTGTTGAAGTCTAAATCGAAATTAACCTAAAGTATGAAGAAGCTATTGTTAATATCTATAGCGTTTGTTTTTTTGCTAAGTAGCTGTGGCTCAAAAACAAAGGGAGAACTCGTAGGAGTTCAGGGTAAAAAATGGTATCCTGAGAAACCTTACGGGATGGAACTCATTCCCAGGGGAGCCTATATTATGGGTAAGAGTGAAGAAGACATGGCCCAGGTGCTTAACGCACCAACCAAGACCGTCACCGTGCGTTCCTTTTATATGGACGATACCGAAATAACAAACAGTGAATACCGGCAGTTTGTGGAATGGGTAAAGGATTCTATTGTCCGAACCAGACTGGCCATCCTTGCCGACGAACTCGGTTTGGGACCTGAGGACGGAGGAATTGGTGATTACGCCTTTGTGGATGCAGATACTTCGAGACTTTCCAACTACGATAAATACATGCTCGACAATTATTCCGGCATGGGTGAAACAGGTTATGAGGGAAGGGGATTGAACAAGAACGAGGACGTTGTATGGGATACGTCCGATTACCCGGATGAATATTATACTGAGGTAATGGACTCCATTTACATCCCGGAGGAAGAATCTTATAATGGTCAGCGTACGATTGATGTTACCAAGTTAAAGTACAAATACAGCTGGATGGATATTGAGGCCGCTGCTCGTTCAAAAAACGAGAGGCGGAAGGATTTCATCAAGCAGGAGGTCCTCGAAATTTACCCGGATACCACAGTTTGGATCAGGGATTTTGAATACTCCTACAATGAACCGATGCACAATGATTATTTCTGGCACGATGCGTACAGCGAATATCCGGTTGTCGGAGTCTCCTGGAAACAGGCCAAAGCATTCTGCAACTGGAGGACCAAATTCAAGAACGATGATCAGAAAACACGGGGAAAACAATTTGTAAATCAGTTTCGTCTTCCTACTGAGGCAGAATGGGAGTACGCTGCCAGAGGTGGTATCGAAGGGGGATCCTATCCCTGGGGAGGTCCATATGTGATCAGTGATACCGGATGTTTTATGGCCAACTTCAAACCACAACGCGGGGATTACGCGGCAGATGCGGCACTTTACACGGTGGAAGCAAAGTCCTATGAACCGAACGATTACAACCTTTACAATATGGCCGGAAACGTCTCGGAATGGACCAACTCCAGCTATGACCCCAACTCTTATGAGTACGTTTCAACGATGAACCCTAATGGCGGGGATGCGGAGAATGCGCGTAAAGTGATCCGGGGAGGTTCATGGAAGGATGTTGCCTATTTCCTGCAGGTAAGTACCCGTGATTACGAGTACAAGGATTCGGCCAGAAGCTATGTCGGATTCAGAACGGTACAGGATTACATGGGTGAGGAAGACTCAACACAATAATTTTACGTACATATAATCAAACCAAAACCAAATTCTTATAATTAATAGTAAACTTAAATTAAAATTGAAATTATGGCACAGTCAAAATCAACAAAGAAATTATTTAACATGGCCTATGGTCTTGGCGCTTCGGTGGTAATTATCGGGGCCCTATTTAAAATCCTGCACTGGGAATTCGGACCCCTCACCGGCGGTTTGCTTCTTGCAGTAGGTCTTATAACTGAAGCTCTTATTTTTGCCATCAGCGCATTTGAACCGGTTGATGATGAGGTTGATTGGTCACTTGTTTATCCGGAATTGGCAGGAGGCGCTTCCAATGGCAGGAATGATGCCGAAGATGCTAAAGAAGCGGAAGGCATGTTATCAAGAAAATTGGATGAACTTTTAAAAGAAGCCAATATTGACGCTGAACTGTTTGACAGTTTGGGGAACAGCATCAGAAGCTTTGAAGGTGCCGCAAAAGGAATCGCTCCTACCGCGGACGCCATACAACACACTAAAAAGTACTCTGAAGAGCTATCACACGCTGCAGCTCAGATGGAATCGCTGAACAGTTTGTATAAAGTGCAATTGGAAAGTGCCAGCAGGCAGGCATCCATCAACGAAGAAGTGGTACAGAATGCAGGTGCCCTTAAAGATCAGATGGAATCCCTTGCCAGCAACCTTTCTTCATTGAACGGCGTTTATGGTGGCATGTTATCTGCAATGAGCAGGAACTAATTGGTTGTAATCAAACCCAAATCGAAAATTAATTAACAGCTAATTAGAAAACATGGCATCAGGAAATCAGTCACCACGTCAGAAGATGATCAATCTTATGTATTTGATCTTCATCGCGATGTTGGCTCTAAATATGAGTAAAGAAGTTCTGGCGGCGTTCGGGATCATGAACGAAAAACTGGAAGCTTCTAACGTAAAGACATCAGCGAACAATACTGCGTTCCTGTCAGGTCTGGAAACGAAAGCCTCTGAAAATGCGGAAAAATTTGGTCCGCTTTTGGAAGATGCTAAAAAGATCAAGGAATTGTCCCAGGAGTACTATAACTATCTGGAACAACTTAAAAAGGAAATGGTAAAGGATGTTAAAGATCCTAAGGATTACCAGGTGATGGACAAATCGGACTATCTGGATCAGATGTTCTGGCAGGGAGATAACCTGACCAAGGAAGGCCAGGAGTTCATGAGTCGTATCAAAAACTACCGCACCGAGGTTTCCGGTATTTTACCGGAAGGGATGCTGGAGGTGAAAGCGGCTTTAAATACCCGTTTTGAAACCGGAGATGCAGATGGAAAGTTAAAAAGGAGAGATGGAGTACGTGTCGAATGGATCAACTATAAATTTGAAGGGTTTCCCCTTGTAGCTTCCCTGGCCAGTATCACTCAGTTACAAGCTGACGTAAAGGCCACAGAACAGGATGCGCTTAAAACCATGCTGGAAGGACAACTGACCAGTGAGGTATCCATGACCAACTATACCACCCTGCTGGAACAAGAGAAATCTGCTTTCTATGCCGGTGAAAAATTTGCAGGATCTGTAG
Organism: Muriicola sp.; assembly: GCA_041744575.1. GTDB lineage: Bacteria > Bacteroidota > Bacteroidia > Flavobacteriales > Flavobacteriaceae > JTS-RE37. The sequence continues at coordinate 27,051 of JBGTKP010000040.1, read as the reverse complement.
TACTAGGTCGTAAAGACGCGACTACCAGGCCGAACGAAGTGAACCTGACCCTGGACGGCAGGAAACTGAACGAAGGTGCAGATTATGAAATTAATGAAGGTCAGGTAAAACTGAAGGTGAGTGCCGGTGCCCCCGGAGATCACAAGATCGCTGGAAACCTGGTATTCATTCAGGATGGAGAACGTACAGAAGTACCGGTTAGTTCTACCTTCTCTACGATCACCAAGCCAAATGCCGCCCTGATCGCAGCTGATAAGATGAACGTGGTTTACCGCGGTGTTGCCAACCCGATGTCTATTTCCATTCCCGGAATACCCAATAATAAGGTAAGTGCTTCTGCACCCGGACTTGACAAAAGAGACGGTAGCAGCTATGTGATGAATCCCGGTACAGGAAGGACTGTTACCATTACCGCCTCCGGTAAATTACCGGACGGACAAACTGTGTCTTCCAAATCAGAATTCAGGATCAAGGACATTCCAAGGCCTGCAGGAACCATTCGTGGTGAAAGCGGAAGCGTGCAGATGCCAAGGAAAAACCTGGAGATCTCAACCATCGGAGCCATTCTTGAAGATTTCGACTTCGACCTGAACCTCGCCGTAAGCGGATTCAAGTTCAAAGTTCCGGGACAGCCCACAGTGAGTGTTAACGGGAATAAACTGGATGCACGTGCACAGGCGGCCCTTAACAGAGCCAGTCGTGGCGACGCGGTGCAGATATTTGACATCGAAGCGTATATCACCAATAACAAAAGTTATAAACTGAAGAAAGTTTCTAACGTGATTATCGAACTTACAAACTAGTAATTGGTTAAATGAGTATTATGAATTGGAAAAATGTATTATTGATCGGAGCCGTATCGCTACTGCCCATATCCATGATGGCCCAGGCAAACATTCTGAATGCCAAGAAGCCACAGGATATAGGAATAAAAACAGAAGCGCAGAAGGCACTGGATAATGATGCTCCCCTCGAATACGGGTATGTGGATGACAGGGATATCCTTTGGTCCAAGACCGTATGGGAAGTCATCGACCTGGATGAAAGGGTGAATTTCCCTTTGTACTATCCATTGGATACCATTGATATCGGTAAGGACAGGAGGTCCCTTTACGATGTGTTCATCAAGAACATCAAGAACGGCAAACTGACGGATGTATATGTCGACTCCTATTTTACCGAAAAAAGGAAATTCAGTGACCTGTCAGCAACCCTGCAGAAGGTAGACACCACAGATCTCGGCTATGAGCAAATCAACGCCGGGGAACAATTGTCTGCGGAATTTATCAACCAGAGGGAGATCACCGCGGCGGATATCGAGGAATATCACATCAAAGGAATGTGGTATTTTGACAAACGCCAGGGGGAACTGAAATACCGCCTGCTTGGGATTGCTCCAGTAGCTCCAGATGTGAACTTTATTGATGATGAATCCGTGGATCCCATGGATAACAAGGTCGAGTTGTTCTGGGTCTGGTACCCTAGCTCAAGGCAGATACTTCATGAAGCCAAGGTGTTCAACCAGCGGAATTCCGCACAGCCCATATCTTTTGATATGCTGTTAAACGCCCGTCGCTTTAATGGAACCATCTACAAGGAGGACAATGTCCACGGGGACCGCGTCATTCAGGATTATATTTCTGACAACGCCCTGTTCCAATTACTGGAATCGAGCCGGATAAAAGAGACGATCCGGGACAGGGAACAAGATATGTGGGCCTATTGATCATCGAATTTCCAATTCAACAATAAGCAATGCCGCATCGTGAGATGCGGCATTTTTTGTGGACATATCACACCCGGCGTCTCCTTCTCTGGGTATGACATTGGCTAAGGATGCCTACCTTTATACCATGTTGGACTATCTAGTCATTGGCCTGGGTCTCGCCGGAATTTCCTTCTGTGAACAGCTGGAGCGGTACGGGAAAAGCTACCGGGTGATCAGCGACCACTCCCAGACCTCTTCCTTTGTGGCCGGCGGGATCTATAACCCTGTGAACATCAATCGGTTTTCGCTCGTTTGGGAAGCAGATGAACAGTTGCGCACAGCGGTACCCTTTTACACCGCCCTCGAACGCAAACTGGCGATCCCACTTCATGAAAAAACTCCCATCCTCCGAAGGATCTCATCGGTACTGGAACAGGAACAATGGAATAAAGCCTTTGAAAATATAGCCCTGCGAACAATTTTGGCCCCGGGTTTCTCGTCCTACCGGAACCGGAATCTCCTTGCCCCTTTTGGGTATGTGGAAGTGAGGGGTACCGGCCGGGTAAACACAAAGGCCTTGTTAAAAGCCTATGCAGAGTACCTGCGCCAGGGCGGGCAGCTGCAAACGGATACTTTTCATCCTGATCTGCTCCAAATCGATTCCAATAGCTTCTCCTATGGATCTGTCAGGGCTGCACACCTCGTTTTTGCCACCGGATTCGGACTCAGGGAAAATCCATGGTTTGATTATCTGCCGCTCACAGGGAATAAGGGGGAGTATATCATTGTCAGGGCTCCTGAATTACAGGAAAAGAACATCATAAAAGGCCCTGTTTTCTGCATCCCGATGGGCGGCGACTTATACAGGATCGGCGCAACCTATGACCGGGAAGACAAAACCCGCCACCCGACGGCAAAGGCGAAATCCGAACTTAGGCAAAAACTGGAGGAGTTCCTTACCTGCAAATACACTGTGGAGGATCAGGTTACAGGGATCAGGCCGACGGTCGCTGATCATCGGCCATTGGTCGGAGTCCATCCCTCGATAGCCAGGATGTACGTGTTGAACGGCTTGGGTTCACGGGGTGTGATGACTGCTCCTTACGCAGCAAAAATCCTTTATGACCACATCGCGTCGTCCACGCCGGTTCCCCCGGAAATGGACCTTGCCCGTTTTGAGCGGCGGTGGACGAAAATCAGGAGGTAAAAGTTTTTAATTCTCAGGGGTTTTGGCCCTGGAGGCATCATAGTGGATAAAAAGATTGATCCAGATATTCCTGGAGATCCGGATAATGACCGGCATGAATACCACAAGGGTGGCGACGATGGCAATAAAAGCGGTCAGCAGGGAAGTACCCAGAAAAAGAAAACTGATCACAAATGCGGCAACGGCAAAAGCAATCCCTACCCCATAGCTCACGTACATGGCTCCGTAGAAAAAAGAGGGTTCTATCTTGTACCGGGTTTTACAGTGCGAGCACCGCTCGTGCATATCGAATAATGTGTCCAGGTGATACATGTTTGGATCTCGGTACATACTCTCCAGATGGCACTTTGGGCAAGTTCCTGTTAAAATGCTGTAGAGTTTGTTTCCTTTTTTTAACATTTGCAAAAGTTTTTTCAAAAGTAGCGCTTCGGCCGTTTTTTAATGCATCAACCCGTAACAAATGCTTAATATACATAACCTCTCTGTCTCTTTCGGAGGGGAGTACTTATTTCAGAATATCGCCTTTCGTCTCAATCCCGGAGACCGTGTCGGGCTTATTGGTAAAAATGGGGCGGGGAAATCGACCTTATTGAAAATGCTTTCCAGCGACCTGCCACCGGATACCGGAGTCATTGCCTCGGATAAGGATATCCGAATTGGATTTCTCCGGCAGGATATAGATTTTCATCAGGGAAGGACCATTCTAGAAGAGGCCTACGAAGCGTTTGTGGATATAAAACGTTTGGAAGCCCGGTTGGACCATATCAACCATCAGCTGGCGGAGAATACGGATTATGAAAGCGAAGGCTATCATCAGCTGATGGTGGATCTGAATGATGTCACCCATCAATATGAGATCCTCGGCGGATACAATTACCAGGGAGAAACGGAAAAGATCATCATGGGGCTGGGATTTCAAAGAGAAGATTTTGATAAGAAGACCGATACCTTTTCAGGCGGATGGCGGATGCGTATCGAACTCGCGAAGTTGCTGCTGCAAAACAATGATGTGCTGCTGCTCGATGAGCCGACAAACCACCTGGATATAGAGTCCATTATCTGGCTGGAGCAATTCTTAAAAGGCTTTCCAGGTGCGGTGGTTATCGTTTCTCACGATAAAATGTTTCTGAATCAGGTAACCAACCGGACCATCGAAATATCCCTCGGCCGGATTTATGACTACAACAAACCCTATTCAGGCTATCTCAAACTGCGTGAGGAGGTAAAGGAACAACAGCGAAATGCTCAGAAAAATCAGGAAAGGGAAATACAGCAGGCCGAGCGGCTGATTGATAAGTTCAGAGCCAAGTCCTCCAAAGCCTCTATGGCCCAGTCACTGATCAAAAAACTGGATCGCATGGAACGTATTGAGGTTGACGACGACGACCACAGCGTAATGAAACTCCGATTTCCGGTGTCTATTACACCGGGCAAGGTCATCGTTGAGGTAAAGGCACTTTCGAAAAGCTACGGCAGCAAGGAAGTGCTCCGCAACATCAACCTGCTGCTTGAAAGGGATACAAAGACCGCCTTTGTAGGGCAGAACGGACAGGGAAAATCCACCCTTGCCAAGATCCTGGTGGGCCAGCTCGAGGCCGGGGGATATGTAAAACTGGGTCACAATGTGCAGATTGGCTATTTCGCCCAGAACCAGGCGGAATACCTGGACGGGAATAAGACGATCCTGGATACCATGATCGACGCGGCCAATGAGAGCAACCGGAGCAGGGTAAGAGATATCCTGGGATCCTTCCTTTTTGGGGGGGATGATGTGGAGAAGTACGTCAGGGTCCTTTCCGGAGGGGAACGCAATCGGCTGGCGCTTGCAAAATTGCTGCTACAGCCTTTCAATGTACTGATCATGGACGAACCTACCAACCACCTCGATATACAATCCAAGAATGTCCTGAAACAGGCCCTTCAGAATTTTAATGGGACCCTGATCCTGGTTTCCCATGACCGTGACTTCCTGCAGGGGCTGACTAATAAGGTCTATGAATTCAGGGATAAAAAAATTAAGGAATATCTGGGCGATATCAATTTTTACCTGGATCAGCGAAAGGCTTCCAACTTCCGGGAGATTGAGAAAAAACAGGAAATCAAAACCGTAAAAGAGACAAGCCTGAAGCAGGAGCGGTCCTATGAAGAACAGAAGAAACTGAAGACCCTCAGGAACAAGCTGGGATCAGTAGAACAGGAAATAGCACATCTGGAAAAGGAAATTGCCAGGGCGGACCACGATCTGTTGATGAATTATGATGCCACGATTGCCCAACCCCATTTTTTTGACCGGTATCAGAAGAAGAAAAAGGAGCTCGAAAGATTAATGTCCAGCTGGGAAAGTATTACTTCTGACCTCGAAATGCTGCGGTAGCAAAACGGCCGCATTCCTTCTTTGAGCCTTTACCACATTTTCTCAGTGTTTTACAACAAATGCCTGTACTTCATCGTATAAATAGCGACTTAGTCAGCAGAACACCCTATTTTTGTAGGGTATTTCTTTATGGAAATATAGGATTTGGTTTTTTATTAGTTCACTTTTTACAAATTTATTTGTGTATGAAAAAGAGATGGATCTTGTGGTTGATAGTTGTGGTCGTCTCTCATGGGGCCTATGCCGACATTTCCAATCAGGAAAAACAAGCCCTTGAAGATCTTTACGAGAGTACCAACGGACCGCACTGGGTCCGTAAGTGGGAAATGACCTCTCCAGTAGCCCAGTGGTATGGAGTAAAGGTGGCCGGTGGCCATGTGGTGGAGATCAATCTCTTCAGGAACAATCTGATGGGTCCGCTGCCCGAGAGTCTTGGGGCACTGAAACATCTGGTGGTGTTGAATCTTGCTTTTAACAATATTACCGGTGAACTGCCTGCAACGGTTACTGAGTTGAATGAATTGCAGGTGTTGCGCCTGGAGATGAACCGGATGAAAGGTAAGCTTCCAGCAGAAATGGGCAAGATGGTCAGTCTGAAGGAACTCACCGCTTTCAACAATTTTTTTTCAGGACATATCCCTGAAAGTATCGGGCAAATCACCCAGCTTAAGACCCTGAATCTTTCAAGTAATAACCTTACCGGGGAAATCCCGGCAACCCTTGGAAACTTAACCAGCCTAGAAAGTCTCGGACTATTTGAAAATTCCCTTTATGGGGAGATTCCCAAGGAAATGGGTACCCTGGTACACTTAAAAGAACTCGTTCTTGCGAATAATAAACTCGGTGGAGAAATCCCAAAAGAATTCGGCCAGTTGGCCAGTCTTGAAGTACTGCAACTTCAGAATAACAAGTTCAATTCCGTGAAGAATCTGGAGATGATCGATACCAAATCGTTTTTGGTGTTTGATTATGACAAGGTGGATGAACGCGAGTTGAAATATGGCAAATTTGACGCGACACGCGTAGCCGAAACCGAATTTGAAGAAATAGATGACAATTAGATAAGGTCGCTCTGTTGTTGATATTGATTTCAAAAGGGATGCATCGCGCATCCCTTTTGCTTTGGGCCCCCTCTCATATTTAAGATTAATTTAACGTTCCTCGCTTTAACTAATGGATAGTTTTGCAGTCTAAGCCCTGTCGGAATGACATGCCAGCCCTATGAATACTAGAAAAATTGTACTTTCCATTCTTGGTATTTTATTGATCGTAGCTGCGTTTTATGCAGCTATTGCCATTACCAACAGTAAAAATAATGACCGCCCCAGGCCCGAAAAGGTGGTTAAAACCGTCTTTGTCGATACCGTAAAGAATGGGAATATCCCCATTATTGTGCCTGCAAATGGAAATCTCCGGGCCAGGGAGCGTGTAGAATTGTATTCTGAGGTTCAGGGGGTCTTCCGTAAGGGGAGTAACCTCTTCAAAACCGGGCAGGAATATCGGAGGGGAGAAGTGATCATCCGTATTGATGCCGAGGAGTATGGTGCCAGTGTACAGTCTTCCAAAAGCGCCCTTTATAATCTTATTACCTCTATCATGCCTGATATAAGGCTCGATTACCCGGATGTCTTTGAAAAATGGCAGGAGTATCTCAATGGATTTGACCTGGACAACAGTACCCCACCCCTCCCTGAGATGACCACAGATAAAGAAAAGTATTTTATTTCGGGCAGAGGGATCGTTACCAGTTATTACAATATCAAAAACCTAGAACAGCGATTGTCTAAATACAGGATCATTGCCCCGTTTAACGGGGTATTGACAGAAGCCCTTGTCACAGAGGGGACGTTGATCCGTTCCGGGCAAAAACTTGGGGAATTCATCAACACGGACGTCTATGAACTGGAAGTGGCGGTGAGCAAAGCCTATAGTGATTTGCTTAAAGTCGGTGAGTCAGTGGAACTAAGCAATCTGGAAGGTACCAGCACTTACACGGGGAAAGTGGCCCGCATCAATGGAAGTGTGGACCAGGCATCACAAACCATAAAGGCTTTTATTGAAGTTAAAAACAAGGCGTTGCGGGAAGGCATGTATCTGGAAGCCAACCTAAGCGCTAAAAATGAAGAGGATGCTATAGAAATAGATCGCAGCCTGCTAATGGAAAATGATAAAATATTTGTGGTACGGGATTCGGTACTTGATCTGATAGAGGTTCAGCCGGTCTACTTTTCTAATAGAAAGGTAGTATTGAAAGATGTGCCCGAAGGGCTTACCATCATTTCAAAACCAGTAGTTGGAGCCTATGCCGGGATGCTGGTAAAAGTTTATAGGGAAGGGACAACAAACAGCGGAGGGGAATGAAAAGTATAGTGGCTTATTTTATAAAGTATCACGTGGCCGTGGATATCTTTATCCTGGCCTTCTTTATTTTTGGAATTGCCGGTGCCTTCTCCCTGAAGTCCTCCTTCTTTCCCTTATCTGACTCCAGAAATATCGCCATTACCATTACTTATCCGGGGGCATCCCCGCAGGAGGTGGAAGAGGGGATTGTACTGAAAATTGAAGATAACCTGAAAGGTCTGGAAGGGGTAGACCGGGTGACCGCTACCGCCCGTGAAAACAGCGGGCTTATTAATATAGAGATTGAAAAGGGCCGGGATATTGATTTCATGCTCCTTGAGGTAAAGAATGCGGTGGACAGGGTACCTTCGTTTCCCACCGGGATGGAACCCCTGATCGTTTCAAAACTGGAAGCCATCCGGCAGACGATCAGTTTTGCCATCAGTGGGGAAAATATTCCACTCGGGACTTTAAAACAGATAGGACGGCAGATTGAGAATGATCTGAGGGGCATTGATGGCATTTCGCAGATCACCATGTCCGGATATCCTCTTGAAGAAATAGAAATTGCCGTTAATGAAAACAATCTGCTTGCCTATAACCTCTCTTTTGATGAGGTGGCCCAGGCCGTCGGCAATGCGAATATCCTGGTAACGGGGGGAAATATAAAAACAGACGCCGAGGAATACCTGATCCGGGCGAACAACCGTTCGTACTATGGGGATGAAATTACCAACCTGATCATCCGGGCAGATGCCTCCGGGAGGACGATTCGCTTAAGAGACGTTGCCACGGTTCGGGACCGCTTCGCAGAATCACCCAATGCGGCTTTTTTTAATGGCAAACTGTCAGTCAATGCAGATATTACAAGTACCAATACCGAAGATCTGATCTCGTCGGCCGAGAAAGTGAATGTGTACGTAGACGACTTTAACGAGAGGCATAACAATATCCAGCTCAATGTTGTCAGTGACCAGTCGACCACGCTGAATCAGCGTACGGAGCTATTGACTAAAAATGCCATTATGGGGATGATACTCGTCCTCATCTTTCTGTCTCTTTTCCTCAATACGCGACTGGCATTTTGGGTGGCCTTCGGCCTTCCGATCTCATTTTTGGGAATGTTTATTTTTGCCGGCTTTTTTGATGTGACCATTAATGTGCTGTCGCTTTTTGGGATGATTATCGTCATCGGGATCCTGGTTGATGACGGGATTGTCATCGCAGAAAATATCTACCAGCACTATGAACGTGGAAAATCGCCCATTCAGGCGGCTATTGACGGCACCATGGAGGTAATCCCACCGGTGGTTTCAGCCATCATCACCACTTTGCTGGCCTTTGGAATCATCCTGTTTCTCGATGGACGTATTGGCGAGTTTTTCGGGGAGGTATCCGTCATTGTCATTCTGACCCTTATCATTTCCCTGGTGGAAGCGCTCATTATTCTTCCGGCCCACCTCGCCCATTCAAAAGCGCTGCAACCACTTGATCCCAATCCCACATCCGGGGTTGCCAGGGTTTTCTCAAAATTAAGGATCATCAACAAGGTTGGGGATCGAATGATGGTATGGATGCGTGATAAACTCTACAGCCCTGCGCTGCGGTTTACCCTGCGGTATAAAATACTTACTTTTGCCTTCTTTGTCGTGGCGTTTATTCTCACCATCGGGTCTATGGGAGGCGGGATTGTACGGACGGCATTCTTTCCGAGAATCGCGAGCGACCGCCTCGAAGTTTCATTGCTTATGCCCAATGGGACCAATGAAAAAATCACAGATTCCATCATCAGTCTTATTGAAGAGAAATCAAAGATCGTCAACCAGGAATTCACGGAACGCTATCTCAAAGGGACCGGGAAGACGCTTTATGAAAATACCATCAAGAACCTGGGTCCTGGAACTTCTGCAGCCACCTTGGTCATCAACCTGCTTCCGGGAGAAGAACGCCCTGACGATATTATAGCCGAAATGGTTACCAACCGGATACAGGAGCTGGTAGGTCCGGTGATAGGCGTCGAGAGCCTTATTTATGGTTCGGGAGGTAATTTTGGCGGGAATCCTGTCTCAGTTTCCCTTTTGGGTAACAATATTGAAGAGCTGAAGGCTGCGAAATCTGAACTAAAGCAGGTGCTGGAAAATAATTCGCTCCTGAAGGATGTAGCGGACAATGACCCTGCAGGTATCAAGGAGATCCGGCTGGAACTTAAAGAGAATGCCTATCTGCTGGGGCTCGACCTGCGGAATGTGATGAACCAGGTGAGGGCCGGCTTCTTCGGCACCCAGGCACAACGCTTTCAGCGCGGACAGGATGAAATAAGGGTTTGGGTTAGGTATGACCGGGATAACCGCTCTTCCATAACCGACCTGGATGAAATGCGTATCGCTACCCCGGAAGGCAGCCGGGTACCACTAAAGGAAATCGCCACCTATGTGATTGAACGCGGGGACGTGGCCATCAACCACCTGGACGGGCGGAGGGAAATTCAGGTCACAGCAGATCTGAAGGATGATAAAAAAACGAGTGCGACAGATATCATGAGTGAGATCAGATCTTCCGTGATGCCGGAAATCCAATCAAAATACCCTACCGTTTCGGCTTCCTATGAAGGTCAGAATCGGGAGGCAAATAAAATGGTGTCCTCCCTCCGATCTGCCGGACTGACGGCGCTGGTGCTCATCTACATTACCATCGCCTTTACCTTCCGAAGTTTCAGTCAACCCTTACTGCTGCTCCTTTTAGTCCCTTTCAGCCTTACGGCTGTTGCATGGGGACATTGGATCCATGATTTTCCGGTGAACATACTTTCCATGCTTGGGATCATCGCGCTTATCGGGATCATGGTGAATGATGGTCTTGTACTTATAAGTAAATTCAACATCAATCTTCGGAATGGCATGAAGTTCGATGACGCAATTTATGAGGCCGGCCGGACGCGTTTCAGGGCGATATTTCTAACAACGGTTACTACCATTGCAGGCCTGGCACCCCTTCTTTTGGAAAAGAGCAGGCAGGCCCAGTTTTTAAAGCCCATGGCCATTTCCATTGCGTACGGTATCGCTTTCGCCACCTTACTCACCTTGCTGATGTTGCCCGTATTTCTTTCCTTCAGTAATAGCCTGAAAGTAAGTACTAAATGGCTGCGAAAAGGAGGGCCGGTAACCAGGGAAGAAGTTGAACGTGCTATAAAAGAACAAAAAGAAGAGGAGCACTTGGGCCGAAAACAAATGCCAACCCTTAATGGCGCACAAACGAAAGTGACGGAAACCAGCAATACCTTCCGGAAAAATTCCTAAACAGCAGAAAGCAACCCATCCGAATGAAAAGACTTTACGCCTGCCCTCTCCTTTTTTTGTTTACATTCCAGCTCCTGAGTGCACAGGAAGATTTATTATCACGGGAGGAGGCTGTTACCCTGGCCCTTGCGCATAACTTTGGAATCAAGGTGGTCAGGAACCAGGTCGAGATAGCAAGAAACAATAAAAGTATTCTGAATTCCGGATACCTTCCCACCCTAACAGGGACGGCCGCTGCTGATTATAATGAGGATAATTCAAACATTGAATTTCCGGGCCAGCTAAATGACGACGGGAGTCCCCGTGCGGACCTTTCCATTGACAACGCGGAGGCGCAGCGGTATAATTCGGCCCTCACAGTGAATTATACGTTATTTGACGGACTGGGCAGGCTGTATACCTTCAGGCAGCTAAGGGAGATTTACCATTTAAGCGAATTACAGGCAAGGGAAACCATAGAAAATACCATCCTGCAATTGTTCAGTGTCTACTTTGAGGTAGCCCGCCTCACGGAGAATGAAAATGTGTTGAAAGAGGCGCTTGCCATTTCCACCGATCGAATTACGCGTGCGGAGTATGCGTTTGATTACGGACAGAATACCCAGCTTGATATTCTCAATGCCCAGGTGGACGTGACCAATGACAGCATCAACCTTTTAGGCACACAATTGCAGCTCAAGAATACCAAGAGGGACCTGAATGTTATCCTGAATAACCACCTTCAGAAGGTATTTACCGTCGATACCCTCGTACAATTCATTCCCAAATTACAACTGGAGGAAATGATCTCTCAGGCTGGTCGGAACAATGTGGCTATTTTGCAAACAGAACGAAACCTGGCCATCAACGATTATGATATTAAGGTCAGCAAATCTGGATACCTGCCAAGGATTGGGTTGAATGGATCTTATGGCTGGAACCTCAACCAAAGTGCGGCCTCTGCGTTTTTCCCCGGCACAAACTCAGAAACCTGGAATTTCGGATTGGGGGCAAGCCTGATCTGGAATCTTTTTGATGGAGGCGGGACGACCGTTCGGGTGAAGAATGCGAAAATTACCTATGAAAATCAGGAACTCCTGAAGGCGCAGGTAGCTGTGGAGGTGAACAGAGATATTTTGAATGCCCTCGATATTTTTGAGAACAGGCTAACCATCTACAGAATCCAGGAACAAAACGTCATCACCAACCAGAACAATTTTGACCGTTCAAAAGAACAATTCCAGCTTGGGCGGGTGAGTTCGCTTGAATTCCGGCAGGCGCAGATTAATCTCCTTAATGCGCAGACGAATAAGAACCTGGCAAAGTATGATGCGAAGTTGGCCGAATTGCAATTGTTGCAACTTACCGGACAACTCCTCAATCTGGAATTCTAAGGAGCTACCTTCCAACCGCCTTTTCACAAGTCTTTTATATCTTCGCAGTAAATAAGCTGGGCGCAGGATGATCGAACATTTTTTTCAATGTCCTTATTGCTGGGAGGAAATATCCATGTTACTGGATGCGTCTGTATCCAGCCAAACTTATGTGGAGGACTGTGAGGTTTGCTGCAATCCGATCGAAGTCAGCCCGGAATTCCTGGATCGTGAGCTGGTAGGGTTCGAAGCCCGGGAATTGGGGCAGTGAATCCCGCTGTTTTAAAATTCGTAGTTTTTATTACAAGAATCCTTCCAGCCCCGCTGAAGCGGGGTGTAAAAGTTTCGAGCCGGTTTTTCGCCTGCGGAAAAAGACCTACAGTTTAGGGAAGGTCACTTTTGATGGTCTTTATTACTAATACAAAGTATTATTATCATTTAGTGTACATTCAAACCATTTTATATTCCTATTTATAGTGTGCAGTAAATACTTCAAAACAACGTAAAATTGTTTTATGTTCATTTTGTCTTGATACAAAACGAACCAAACCTGCCTGCCGAATCTGCCTTTAGGCAGCGTAGGCAGGAGATCAAGAAGGATTTAAGGAAATTTTTAACTCCACTGGAGTCAAAACCGATATCGCTCCATGCGCTGTTCGCTGACGCGAAACGCACTTTCGCTTGCGTCCCTGCTATTTCTGGAAATCCTTCGGTTACCCTCAAGAACAAAGCAAAAGCTCCTCCCTTTAAAAAAAAGGGAGGAGCTTTTGGTATCTTTATTTTTGGCAAGTCCTTAAATCCTTCTTGATCGTCAAAACCCTGATATTAATTTCAGACATTAATTATCCTTTTTCCAGCATCTTTCGACAATTCAGCAATGCCCGGTAGTCATGGTAGGAAGCTTTCCAGATATGGCCTTTATTTCCTTTTACGGTTTCCGGACGTCCATCAGAACCCCATTCATACCAGCCTCCATTCTGAGGGTCCATTAGATGCGCTTTGGTGTATTGCCAAAGGGTATCAAATCGCTTCCGGTATGCCATGGCATCCTCGGGAAAGTAGCCACTCATCAGGAGGAGGCAGTTGAGACCTTCCGCCTGGGACCACCAGTTTTTATCGTCATTGACAATGGTCAGCTTGTTGTCTCCTTCGAAATAATAACCGCCATCGTAAAATCCTCCATTGTGCTCATCCCATCCGTTGACTAGCGCATGGTCCACCATTTTTTTTCCGACCTCCATTGTTTTTGCATCTTCTTGACCGCCAAGGATATGAGAAGCTTCGAGCATCAGGTAAGCGGTTTCCACATCGTGACCAAATGATACATGATCCAGGTAATAATGTTTTCTGATCGTGTCCGGGTCCGTATTTTTAAACGAAACAGGTGTCCAGTCCGGTTGAAAAAATAACTGCAAATAGCCTTCCGGGGCAGTGATCTTATCCCGTATAAGCAAAAGCATCTCATGAAGGCGTTCTGCAACCATTGGATCCCGCCACACCTCATAAAGGGAGGTCAGGGCTTCGAGCAGATGAATAGCGCTGTTCTGGTCTTTGTAACCGGTATCTGAAGTGGATGGAAAATCAGCGGTGCGGATAACCGGAGTGCCGTCTTTTTCCAGGGATTGAAAATATCCTTTGTGCACAGGATCATGGCTGTGCTCTTCCAGCCAGGAGAAAGTTTTTTTGGCCAGTTCCAGGGCCTCCGAATCTTTGGAAGCAGCATAATAGGTGGCCAGGCCGTAGATTGCAAAAGCATTGCCATAAGCTGTTTTCCCGGTGGATTCCCCAGAGATCGGAGCGCCTTTTTTACTTACCAGCTGTATGAATCCACCATTTTCAGCATCCCACATATGATCCCTTAAAAAGAGAAACCCATGCCGCGCATTTGACAGGTAAGAAGTATCTCCTGGATATTCCATGGCTGCCATTGCATTTGTCCAGATATGGCGGGCCTGGGTAACGATCATTTTTTGCTGGTTCTCCCCCGGCCTGAAATCGAATGAGATTTCGCTGTAATATCCACCGTCTTCCTGGTCCACTGCCAGAGGATACCATTTTTCGAGCAGTTCCTGCCGGGCTGCTATCTCCAATGCGGAGATGAGTTCTGCATCATTCCCGGTTTGAGCACAGGCAGATCGCATCAGCAGAACCATAAAGACCAAGCAGTGTAGATGTTTCATAACAAGGTAATTTATAACAGCGGGTTTTTTCAACAGGTAAGAAAAAATACTGTCCGCCCGCGCTCTTTAAGGGAAACAATATACTCATATTTAAGTCAAATGGGGGTATTATGATGCAGGGGCGAAAGTGATGAAAAGGAGTTGAGTTCGCCCGTTCGGGCCATGTTTATTAAAATGCTACCCTTATTTTTTATCTTCCACATCAATTCTATAGCCTATGAAAACCGCACTACTCCCTTCATAAAAGCAAACCACAACAGGTAAACAATACCAATGCCGGCACCTGATCTCTCCGATGTCAGAAATACGAATATTAGGTGAAATTACAGGTATATTAATTGTTTCAAATACCGGAAACTACATGTTACATCCGCAAGAGCACCTTACGAATTTCCCTGAGTTGGTGGAGGTGCCGGGTCGTATGGTAAACCGTAAAATGAAGCAGTTCCCATTTTGTGAGAGGGCCGAGTGGAAACCCCGTGACCAGGGTATCCAGGGCAGATTTATCAGCAGCGATCATCATTCTGTCATAAGAGGCACGGAATGACAACATCTGCATCTCAAATTCGAAAGGACCCGGAGCCGGCTGCAACCGCTCAGGCGATGTTAGTTTACTGCTCATGTCGAGAAAAATAGCCTTTAATTCCGAGAGGCGTTCCTTCGGATCCCTTTGGGTTTTGTCAAAGGGTTTCTTCATGGCAAGCGCAATAGCATCCGCTGATTTTATAAGATGTTCTGACAGTTGGGCCGGGGTCCAGCTATTAGCGAATGGCACTAGATTGAGTTTGTCACTTCCAATGGCACGAAGTTCCGTAAGTGTTTCATTTGCGACGTTATCAACGGCATCAATAACCTCTTCCCTGGTGGCGTTTTCAGAAATCATCTTTTCCTGTTTTACCAGGGAAAATACATTCTTTTGAAGGATATCACCGACTTCCCCGGAGAATTTTTCAAATATTGTTCTTAACATTGATCCACACCAATTCCCAAAGCTAGCAATGAGATGGATCCATTGGAGGGCCACCCCTGGTGTTTTAATTTGGCATTAAAGTGTTAGCGGCGTCTGAAAGATTCATGTTATATTGTTGGTATGCCTTTTGAACCTCCGCTGAAGGCAGTTCCAAAATTAGATCTTTAGATGATCCGCTGGCACTTTTCGCTATTACTCTTACTGCCAACCTTATTGACGTCCCAGTCCCTGGAGGACACGACGACCAGGGAATATAGGGAAAGGGGGATTCCTTATATGCAGCATTTTGCTGCTAAAGACTATAATGGAAGGCCGGATAACAGAACATCCGTACAGGGCAGGAATGGGTTGATGTATTTTTCCAATAGTAAAGGCATCCTCGAATTTGACAGTGTGGACTGGCGCCTGATACAATTGCCTAACCAAGGTGTTGTAAGAACGTTGGTAAAGAATAGTAAAGATGCCATCTTTGCGGGGGGCTTTAATGAAATGGGGTATTTGGTTCCCGATTCTTTGGGATTTCTGGTCTTTCGCTCGCTTATTCCCGAACTCGAAAAACGGCATCAGACCTTTGGATATCTCAATGGAAGTTTTACGGTGGGAGAGGATGTTTACTTTAATTCAGACAATAGCTTATTCAGATGGTCAAAGGATGTATTTAAGATATGGAAGACGCAACAGGAGATTTCCTTTTCTGACGAACTGGAAGGGAAGATATTCGTTCAGATTAAGGAAGCCGGACTTTTTCAACTGAAGAAGGATTCCCTTCACTTTATGTTCAAGGCGGACATGCCTATCCGTGCTATTGAACGATTTGATGCGGGCACGCTGCTGATTGCGACGGCCAATGAGGGCTTGTTCTTCCTGCGGGACAATTCCCTGACTCCTTTTGAAACCGAAATGGATGCTTACCTGAAGGAGCGTACCATAACACAATGTATCATATTACCCAATAATTGGATAAGTGTCGGAACCCGTTCAGGAGGTCTGGTATTACTGGATAAAAAAGGAAGGCTCATCCAGGTCTTTGACAAGACCATGGGATTGCTGAGCGATATGGTGCCGGGTCAAGAGGTTGATGATCAGGGCGGTCTCTGGCTGGGTCTGATGAGTGGCATAAGTCGGCTGGAAATTCTATCTCCCTACACCATTTTTGATGAAAGGTCCGGAGTAGAAAGTTTTGTCAATGCCATCTTCCGGCATAAAGGGAAACTATTTGCAGCCACTGTGGATGGCGTTTTGGAACTGCGTCCCGGGCGCTATCCGGACAAGAGCTACTTCCGGAAAATCACCGATACGGGGGGTAGTATTTATTTTCTAGAGATGGAAGATTCTTATCTCACGGCTGCTGAATCCGGCGTGTATGAATATAAGAATAGTAAGCTGAATAAATTATATCCCTACCAAAGCGCATCTCTGTTGCAATCAAAAAAAGATACAACACTGGTCTATGTAGGTTTGATGGACGACGGATTGGCCCTGCTCAAAAAGGAAAAGAATGGGAGCTGGAAGGATTTGGGCAAAATTAACGGCGTAAAGGATGATATCCGGGAGTTGGTCGAATTGGAAGACGGAAAGTTATGGATGGAATCTCAGGTGGATGGTGTATGGTCTGTCGATTTTTATTCCGGGGATAGGATGGATTTTATCCGTCCGGAGATAAAACATTATAAAGCCAATGAACACTTACCCGCCGGTTGGTTATTTCTGCATTCTTTGCGTGGCGAGGCAGTTTTTGAAATTAATGGAACTATTTATAAATACAATACAGAATTGGATTCCATTATGCCGGATCACACTTTCGGAGACCCATTTGGCTTTGCGGGAGATATCATCCCAAAGAAAGAGGACAGCGAGGGCAACTTGTGGATGTCTGCTGAACTTCCAGGGATGGACGGGGAGAAACAACGGACCGTTTCCATTTCGGAAGAAGATGGCACTTTCAAAGTCGTGCATATTAATGATAAGAGAATTACACAACAGGTGAAAAAGGCTTTATTTCCGGAGGACCTGAAAGTTCTCTGGTATGGAGGGACTGATGGCATCATCAGGCAGGACCTGACGGTACAGCCAAAGGAAATTGAAGGTTTCCGCGCCCTGATCCGTGAGATTTCCTTTGATGGAGATTCCCTGGTTTTTGGAGGTATATCAGTGGCAGATGCAATACCTGCCTGGGATTTTGACAACAACAGGATACGATTCCGGTTTGCTGCACCGAGTTATAATGAAATCGGCCACAACAGATACCGCTACTTTCTTGAAGGCTATGACAATGAGTGGTCGGATTGGACCGAAGAGTTAATAAAGGACTATACCAAGATTCCAGAAGGGTCTTATACCTTTCAGGTGAGGGCCAATAATATTTACGGGCAACTAAGTGCTATAGACAGCTTCTCATTCCGTATTTTACCTCCATGGCACAGGAGCTGGTGGGCTTATATGTGGTATGTGGCACTGTTTCTGACCTGTCTTTGGCTGTTTGCCGGCTGGCGCTCCCACCAGCTAAAATTAAAGAATGAGGAATTGGAAAAACTGATCGCCTTGCGGACTTCCGAGGTACAGCATCAAGCCAACCAATTGATGTTACAGGCTGAAAAGTTAAAGGAGCTCGATCGGGCCAAATCACGTTTTTTCGCAAATATTTCTCATGAATTCCGAACCCCCCTCACACTGATCAAGGGCCCGGTTGAGCATCTTGAAAGAAATTTTCATGAAAAACTGGATCTGGATACCGTCAAAATGATCCGCCGCAATGCCAATCGGTTGCTTAATATGGTCAACCAATTGCTGGATCTTTCCAGGATAGACGGAGGTACCCTGCAACTTGCCCCAACAGAAGGAGACCTGTATAAATGCCTGAGAACAGCGGCTTCTTCTTTTAATTCTCATGCGGCTCAAAGGCATATAGATTACCATGTGCGCATACCCCCGGAGGTGTTTTGGACTTCCTTTGACAGGGACAAGCTGGAGAATATCGTTTATAACCTGCTAAGCAATGCCTTTAAATTCAGTGAGGATGGTTCCGAAATTGAATTTACGGCAACTTATGAGGCATCCCACCTTCAGATTTTAATCTCCGACACAGGCAAGGGAATACCGCATGAACACCTGCCTTATATTTTTGACCGTTTTTATCAGGTAGACAGCAGTGCCACCAAAGAAAAGGAAGGATCAGGAATTGGACTTTCCCTATCCAGGGACCTGATAGAACTTATGAACGGTTCAGTAAGCGTCATTAGCCGGCCGGGAAGGGGTAGCCTTTTTACAGTGAGCCTTCCGGTGGAGGAAATCATAATCAGTCCAAAAAAATATCCTGATCCTGACCTTGTCCCCGACTCAGGAAATAAAATCCCTGTGAACATATCAGAGTTCAAGACGGATAAAAGGGACCTGCCTTCCGTGCTGCTCGTTGAGGACCATTAGGAGATGCGTTACTTCCTACGGAAACATCTGACGTCATACTACAGGGTAATTGAGGCCGGGAACGGGGAAGCCGGTTTCCGGAAGGCCCTGGCCAGACCCCCGGATCTGATAATCACAGATCTCATGATGCCCAGGATGGACGGAATTGAACTGTGCAAAAAAATAAAGTCTGAGCTCCAGACGAGCCATATTCCTGTTATCATGCTTACCGCAAAAGCAGGAATAGAAAATAAGATAGAAGGGCTGGAAACCGGGGCGGATGATTATCTCACTAAACCTTTTGAAGCCAGGGAACTTCTGGTAAGGATATCCAATTTAATTGAGCAACGCAGACGTCTGAGATCACTTTATTCAGACCTCAGCCAGCAGGTAACCCCTAAAAGGATCACCGTCACGTCATTGGATCAGCGGTTTATGGAAAATGTCCTGGAACTACTGGAATCAAAGTACTCCGATTCAAATTTTGGAGTTCCTGACATGCAGGATGCGCTGGGCATGAGTAAAACCCAATTGCACCGGAAATTGAAGGCAATTACCGGCGAAGCTCCGGGAGAGGTCATGAGGAACTTTCGTTTAAAACGCGCCGCTCAGCTGATTGACCAGGAGGCGGACACCATCACTCAGATTGCCTATCTGGTGGGCTTTAACAATATTTCTTACTTTGCGAAATGTTTCAAAGCGCTTTTTGATTTGACGCCATCCGCTTATCAGCATAAAAGAAAGGCAGACAATAATTAAAAAGCAACTGTGTTTACACTCCAATCTCCTTAAATACAGGCAAATGCGGCTATCAAAAGCCGAATACCAGCTTTCGGCCCGGAACAAAACTTCTCCCCGGAGGTAGATTGGTCGAAAATCAAGGGTAAAAATAGCGGGCTCTCCAAATATTGCGTATGTTTACGGAAAATTCCTACATATGGAGAATTATATCGTGCTCTTTAGCTTCTTTGCGATATGCTTTGTATTAGCGTGTCTTTTTACTCTCTACATTCACCGGAGCACAGGCGATTCGGATTCAAAGGATAAGGCCTGATCTGCCTCTGTCAGCCACTCTTAGCCTGTAACAAATTGAGGAATTACATCATTTGGTTGAAGGATAAGCCGGTCTTTTTTTAAACGGCCTGAGCAGCGGCTTCAATCGTTCTATTTGGCAGGGTGTCACTCACGGACTTCTTTGAAATACCCCCCGCTTTGCAGGAGGATATTTCCTGAATTCAATCCGCCGAGGAGGTTTTGAATTTTTATTTTCGCATTTGGCCCCATCAGCATCCCTAAACCTGGTTTTTGAAGCCCGCCGGTACTAAGTGTCGGTAACAAATCTTCGAAAAAGCGCACTCCGGCATCTGTCTGGTCCACAGTGGAAATCGCATTCAGACCCTGGCCTTTGAGTAAGAGGTTCATGACCGTGGGCTGACTCAGGAAACTCATTTCCGGGTTGGTAGCCCAGGGTAGTGGAAATTCTATTTCCCCACTTCCCTTTCTGAAAATGTCGTAATAGAGAAAATACCCGCCCGGTTTCAGGACGCGGGAGGTCTCTGAATAAAAGGCATCCTTGTCGCTGATATTCATTTGCACGTGCTGTGTCCAGACCACATCAAAACTGTGATCTTCAAAAGGCAACTCTGTGGCATTCCCCTGTATGAAAGTAGTTTTATGGGCCAGATGCAACAACTCCGACAACTTTTTGGCTGTTCGAATGAATTCAGCGCTGAGATCGATCCCGGTTACGTCACAGCCATAATCACCGGCCAGCATCCGACAGGGTCCACCCAGGCCACAACCCACATCCAGTATCCGGGCTCCTTCGAGAGGAATGGTAGCAGCCAACTCTTTGGATACTTGTGCTCCGCGAACATGGAATTCGTCTACTCCGGAAATATCCGCACGTGTCACTGCACTGGCATCGATCCGAAGCTCCTTCAGGCGCTGGAGGATAGTCAGAAACAGGTCGTTGGTGTGATAGTGGGCTTCAATACTTTCACTTAATCCATCCATAAGAAAAGTTGAATAATTTTATTTCCTTGAATTACGCATGGCTTTCAGGCATTGCATCTCTTTATTTTTGGCATAACGTGCATAAAGGTCGGTTTCCATCCCATATAGTGCGATATAGCTCCCGGTATCACTATGGATGCCCCAGCCATAACGTTTTGAAAGGGGTGATGCACGCAGGCACGGTTGGCCCCTTGAAAAAAAGGATTTCCTGGCCTCTTCCCATTCCGATTCAGGAAGATCGATCCGATCTGAATATATCTGAAACAGAAGCTGATCTGAGGTGTAGCCATAAGGATGTTCTATCATTAACTGAAATTGCCGGGTGGCCAGGGTGGGCATTCCATTGCGCAATGGAGGTTCCGTTCCGGATGAGACGGGGCAGTCCTCCGCCACCAAAATAAAGGTGTCCGTGTAATTGGTGGTATGCATGTTTTTCTGAAGGATTTTTCCGCCCTTATAAATATAATTCATCCGACTGAGATTTCCTTCTGCAACGAAGCCTTGTCACGCTAATCTTCGAGGGGTTCGCAATGAAAGCCACGCTTGTTTAAAAGGCGGATCACCTGCCATTCTTCCAAATGTTCCGCCGCTTCTATCCGGAGTACATGATCTCTGTCTTCGGTGTCTACGGTCCAGCGCATAATCGGGTCATAATCCTGGAAGACCGGATGCAGGGACTTTACTTTTTTCTTTGTTCCGATATTCGTTCGGAAAATAAGGAGTTTCATATGGGGATTGTTACAGTGTTCAAAATCGATCTCATTCATTGTTTCTCTTGTATCGCTCCGGGTCATCGCCACCTGTCGGGTACGTCCTTCTTGATATGTAAGCTTTATACGCTTCATCGCCTTCCTCTTTCCAATATTCGTCGTAATACTTCCATTTAGAAAAGTCCCTGTCGTTTTCTCCGCAACGTGCCCTGGACCTGCCTCCGCGGCGGAAGCGGCTACCCCCCCCACACCCTCCGAAGAGCAACTTGAAGATGATAAAGATCCCGACGGCCTGCCAGTAATTAACGGTGGGGAGACCGAAAACTGCAGGCATCAGCCAGTTCCAAAGCCACATGATGGCAAACCCGAACAGCAGGGCGAAACCTGTAAAAGCAATGATTCCCAGCAGTATCCAGCCAGCTATTTCCCCGGGCGACTTACGACGCATCCTGTGTTTAAAAAATTGTGACATGTTAGCTGATTTGATTAAGTTTTTAGTATTTGAATTTCCAGTTTCTTATAAAGGAGTGAGATCGCCCTGTGTCGGCGAGACATCAGAGTACCTTCGGGAATTCCTGTTTCTTCGGCAACATCCCGGTAACTCATTCCTCCAAAGTCGATGGCTAGAATGATCTCTCTGTAATCCGGTTTCAGGCCTAAAATGGCGTCCTTTAGTTCCTGTTTCATATGCTCTGTATAAGTAGGATCGTCTGTGTCATAGATAAGCTCGGCAAATTCAAGTAATTTGCCTTCACCGTTTTCCAGGTCTGTTTTCGCACGTTTGTTGTGTCTCATTACATCAATGATTTTGTTTTTAATGGCATAGTAAACGTAGCCGGCGACATTATTGATCGGTAAATAACTGTCAGCCCCGGTAAACAACTTCAAAGCTACCTCCTGAACAATATCCCCAGCATCCGTATGTATATTCTCCCGGAGGCTCGAGTTTACATAGGCCTTGAGCGACTGGTATTCCCTCCCGAAAAATTCCTGGAGTTTCTTCCTGTTTCCGCTCTCCGTGGTCATGTAAAAGATTGTTTTAAGCCGGTCTTCAATTATAAAGACGATCATTTCTGATTTCCTTGCGTTTCCCGGCCTCAATTTTTGCATTATTTTTTGAGGTTCCCGGATATAGGTAGGTAATAATTTTCCTTAAAAGGTTACACTTCTGATGTTAAAAATCAGCAGGAGAAGACCCGTGAATTGTCGCGATGAAGGAAGGAGAAGCTTTGACATCTATAGATGCAACCGGGAATATTAAGGTCGGTCGGTCCTGAAAAGTTCCCGACCTTTTAGCCAGAAAATACCGGACCGGAGGAATTTAACGGAGGTCCTGACTGGAGTACTGCCTAAGTGCCGTTTCGATTTACCCAGGTACCTGGCACTGGTATTGTTGAGGTTAAGAAATTCGGGATTCCCGACACCTTTTATTGAGTCGGCAGTAAAAATAATAAGATGATTCTCAGATGCCTTCCATTGTCCATTGGCATATAAAAGTTCTTCCGAACAAATAGCACATGGAATATTCCGGTAGCTGCTATAATAGAAAGTACCCCCGGGATATAATTGCAGGGTGTCAGCCAAAACTTCTCCTTTCGGAAGATCATAGCGGAAGGTGTAGGTGCCTGCATAATGATCCGTCTGAGCCTGCAGGATCTGAAACCAAATCAGGAAGCAAAGCAGCGTTTTAAGAAGCATGGGGGGTGAGATTTCGGTTGTTTTCTATCAAGTAATCTAACACAAGAACAGTGCCGTAAGGAGTGGGGTTACCAACAAAGCGTTGAGGTATAAAACATTTGTCACTTTACAGTCGGTTGTTCCGGAATTCAAAAGATCGCCTTATATTGACCAGACCAAAAAATGTATTTTATGAATCCCAGTCGTAGAAGATTTATCAGGCAGTCCGGAAAGGCTGCCATGGGAGCAGGGTTGTTAACCGCTCTGCCTGTGAGCCTTTATGCCTCCTCACCAAAAATCCCATATCCGATTTCACTGGCTCAGTTTTCACTGGCATCTGAATTCTTCTCAGGAAAACACGATACCCTGACATTCCCCGAACGTGCCAAAAAGGAATTCGGCGTAGATATAGTGGAATATGTGTCCATGTTTTTCGCAGATAAGGCGACAGATACGACTTTTTTTAAAGAGCTGAAGCGGCGAACCGATGATCTTGGGGTAAAGAATAACCTGATCATGGTGGATGATGAAAATATAGCCGATCTCGACAAGGTCAAACGAGACCATGCTGTCGAAAGTCATTACAAATGGGTGGATGCCGCCAAAATGATTGGCTGTGATGCCATTCGGGTGAATTTGGGCAGCATTGACCAGGAAGGCAGTCCTGATGAGGTAAGAGAGGCTGCTTTGGAAGGATATGCAAAACTGCTTGAATATGGCGAAAGCAACGACCTCAATATTATTGTTGAAAATCATGTAGGGATCTCCTGTAACGGGGAATGGCTGGCAGGTATTATGAAAACCGTCAATCACACCAGGGCGGGAGTATTGCCTGATTTCGGCAATTTCTGTGTCAACCGTACCAAGCCGGAAACCCTGGATATTCAGGGATATATGAATACCCGATGTCTGGAACAATATGATCCTTACAAAGGTATCGAGAAGTTGATGCCCTATGCCAAAGGAGTGAGTGCGAAAACGCACAAATTTGACGCTCAGGGCAATGAAACCGAATTGGATTTCCAGAGGATTTTTAAGATCATCAAGAAATCCGGATTCAAAGGGATCGTTGGGATTGAATACGAGGGCGGCCTTATGAATATGGCCGGACAAACGGGCTATTTAAGCAATGAGGAAGGCATAAAGGCCACCAAAAAATTGATTGAGAAGTCGGCCTGACCCCGGCACATTTGCCTTTCTCCCTTAATTCCTTTGTAGCTCAGCCCGGATGACTGACGAGCGGTCTGATTTTTCTGGTCTGTTTCGGAATATATATGGTAAAAGTGGTGACCTTGTTCCGTACACTATTCGCATCAATTAATCCTTCGTGGTTTTCCAGGATCTTTTTGACCAGGGCCAAACCGATCCCCGTTCCATAATGCTGATCAGTAGTCTGGAACATCTCGAAGATCGTTTCTTTGTGGCGATTGTCAAAACCCTGGCCATTATCTGTCACTGTGATTCTGAAATAAATGGTTTCCGGCTCCAGGCCGGGATTCGGAAACTCTTTTCCACACCTCGATTCGCATGCGAGTCTCAAAACCGGAGTGACTTCGGGCCTCGTAAATTTCAACGAATTGGCCATCAGGTTGGACAATAATTGACGGAACTGTAGCGGGATTACAATAACATCACAATCACTGTCAATGATAATCTCCGCATTTTTTTCCCTTATCTCAGCCAAAAGTTCTTTTTGTACATCCGCTACCATGGCACTAAAATTCTCTTCCCGATAGGTGTTGTTATCAGAGGAAATGTGTGTATAGGTCAGGAGGTCGCGGATCAGGGATCTCAGGCGCAGGGCAGACTTATCGATTTTACCTAGATAGTCACGGCCTTTTTCTGAAAATCTATCCCTTTCCGATTCCTTCAGAATAGAGCTAAAAGTCTGTATTTTCCTAAGGGGTTCCTGTAAATGGTGGCTCGTAATAAAATTAAAGGTCTGCAACTCCCGGTTCATTTTATCAAGAACACTGTTTTGCTGGGCGATTTCGGTTACCCTGGTTGCAATGAAATTTTCGAGGTTCAGTCCCAGCTGTGTCCTGTCATGGGCGAGGCTCTTATTCTCCATTTCCAGACTTTCCATGATCTCGTTTAAATGAATATTGAGTCGTCGGACTTTGAGCAGATTGGTTACCTGCCGGGAGAGAATTTCAAGAGCTTTAAGCTGATTCTCAGTAAGGTTCCTGGGCTTATTATCAATTACACAAACGGTTCCCAAACCGTATCCGTCTTCCGTGATGAGGGGGACCCCGGCATAAAATACAATATTGGGATCTCCGGTGACAAAAGGGTTATCCTTAAATCGCTCATCGATACGGGAATCAGGGACGATGAGGGGCTCTGAAGACCTGATGGCCTGGGCGCAAAAGGAATATTCCCTTGAGGTTTCGGCATTTTCCACGCCCCGGAACGATTTAAACCATTGCCTGTCGGCATCTATAAAACTGATCATGGCGATGGGAACTTCACAGATGAGCGAAGCCATAAAAGTGATGTCTTCGTAGTCCTTTTCGCTAAGACTGTCGAGAATTCTGTAGCTGGAAAGCTGTTTGAGTCGTTCGGATTCGTAATTTTCAGCTTTTGTGGATCTCATCATTCAGAATGGCACGCTAAGGTAAAGAAAATGTGTGAAAGGACTCTTCTGTCCATCTTGGACGTCACTGCTGCAGGATTGAACGTCGAACCTGACAGCCTGGAGTAGGACCCCGAAACCAATACGCAGATTCCAAAGAAGCCCCCGTATCTGCTGATTCGTTAAGATTCTCTCAACGTTGCCGGCATTAGAACATCATCATCTACCTTTGAAAGTGAATTAAATTATCAGGATGAAACAAAGTCAGAAGTTATTTGCAGGGCTCTTAACAGGGGGTATTATTGGGTTGGGATTAGGGATACTGTATGCCCCGTCGCGGGGATCGGATACCCGGAGAAGTATCGCCCGCCGGGCAGAACTCACCAGAACGAGCCTTGGGATCAGGGCAGACCAACTTACAGATGAGGCCATTAAATATTATGTCAGTAATAAAGAAACCCTGGATTTGCGTGTATTGTCCTTTGTAGCGCAGGCGGCCGGGAACAGTGAGTCCGATATTATCGCAACCCTTGAGAAGAAACTGGCCGGACTACGGCAACTGAATCGGCAGGTCGCATCTCTCGTGAAGCAATCTTCAGAACAGGTTGTCTGATTTTTATCATTAGGTACCCATATCCTTTGATGACCTTTTCAAAAGCTGCATTTGGTTTGGGATTCAAATTTTATTGGGAATTCCATGCAACCTTTTTACAGCCCTAACATCATTAACAGGAACCTTCAATATGTTTTCAATTATGAGAAAAGTTGTGTATGCCATACTTAGCCTCTGTCTGTTAATAGGTGGGATATTGAGTTGTACTCCCGAATACGAAAATGACTGTCCCATCCCATTTACCGGAGCGTTGGGAGCTGCTGAAGAAAAGCTGGTCGGACAGTGGGCCCTGTCTGCCATCGTTTCAGATAAGGCCATAGATGTAACGGATGACGATGAAGATAATCCTATAACAGATATTTTTGTGCAGTACTCACCTTGTCAGAGGGATCTTGTCTATCAGTTTGGAAGCGCCCGGAATTATGCGCTGTTACAGCGACAAACCGCCGATAGCTGTGATCAAAAAGGACGCACAGATGGCACATGGAAATTGGCTGGATCTTCCCTTACCCTCATCGCCGGTTGCTTTGCACAGAGCATCAGCCTTGACTTTAATGACGCAGAAACAGAATTTACCTTTTCAGATGATTTCAATGTTCGGGATGTGAAAGGCGTTACCGTACAGGCAGAT
>JBGTKP010000039.1:0-2270 GCA_041744575.1 Muriicola sp. | reverse complement strand
CCATTCGTTCGCCACGGCGCGCACCCTGTATTCACTGAACCGCACATTCTGTTTGTTGCCAAGGATTTCTATATAGCCATAGTCCTTGTCCAAAAGAACTTTCAAAGTCCTCCCAACCCTTTCCCGTAAGAGTGTTTCCGTTCTCCGGATATCCATAGGTTTGCAAAGCTCCTCCTTTTTAGCTTCTGTGACAGTAGAGGCAGTTACAAGGACCGGCCGCTGTATGGCTTCTTTCTGGGTGGCACTGACCGTAGTCCGGATATCCATTTTGGCTTGTTGCAATTGCTGCGCCTGTTGCGCGATCAGACTGGAGTTCAGGCACAGACCAAAGCATCCGAGAAGCACTAGATTCATTGTTTTCATAATGGTATAATTTTAATGTTTATGTCCGTGTATGTCAATGCGCTATCAAAGGTTAACATCGGTTCCGGAAATTGACTGGGATTAACATGAATCCGGATCAGGACCAGGCTCCTGGAAATTATTTACCTTTAAATGTTAACTTTATCAACTTAAATACATTCAATGGCAGAGGACGAGCAACTGATCTTTCAAAAACTTAAGAATGAGGACAGCGCTGCCTATAAAACCGTGTACATGGATAACAGGGAACTTTTCCTGAATTTTGGTAGAAAGTATGCACTTAATACGGAAGATCTGCTGGATATATACCAGGATGCCTATGTGATCTTTTACGAGAATATCCTTCAAGGAAAGTTGACAGTTTTACATAGTAAAATTTCAACCTACCTTATCGGTATCGGCCGTTTGCTGATCATGAACAGGATGCGGAAAAACAGGAAAACGGTTTCCATAGAATCTTATTTGATGCCGGCTGAAACGGAAAGTGCCCTGGAGCAGTTTGAGATTGAAAAAGACCCCCTGACAGACAAACAGCTACTTCTTAAAAAGTATTTTGAACGTTTGGGGGAGAAATGCAGGGAGATGCTGGTTTTGTTTTATTACAAAAAAAACACGATCCGGCAGATCATGGATGCGGGGGGCTATGCAAGTGAGAACGTGGTCAAGAGTCAAAAATCGCGTTGTCTGAAAACCTTGCGTGAACTGATAACGAAGATACCTGAATGATGGATAAGGAAACATTGATACAGCGTTATTTTGAAGGTTCACTCAGTGAGGAAGAAAAGCTTATGCTGTCTGATCTGCTTGAAACCGACAGGGAATTCAAAGAACAGTTCGAGTTCGAAAAGGATTTGCGCGCGGCCATCACTGACGGGGAGCGGGCTTCGAATAAAGAAAAACTCCGGCAGTTTGAGGGAGCAGGTCAGCCAGGGAAAGAACCACGCATCTATTGGAAGAGGACCTGGGCGCTCGCAGCCTCGGTTGCATTGCTCATTGGAGCAGGATGGCTCATCCTACTGAACCGCACCGGAACTACGGATCAGCTCTATGCCACCTATTTTGAGAAGTACCCCAATACGGAGTATTCGATCACAAGAGGTGATTCTGAGGATACTTCCATTAAAAGAAAAGCCTTTGAAGCTTACGAAGCCGAGGATTTTGATAATGCCATTCAGTTTTTCCGGCAAATGGACATCACGGCGGAGGCCTATATCCCCTTTTATCTTGCCCAGGCGTATATGGGTGCCGAGGATTGGGAGGAGGCCGAAGACCTGCTGAGGCCAATATCTGACGGGAATTCAGAATATGCCAGCGAAGCCCTGTGGTATCTGGCTTTGGTAGAATTGAGGCAGGATGAAGAATCCCTGGCCGGCAAAACCCTGAAGCAATTGATTGCCAGGGGCGATTACAAAAAAAATGAAGCCGTTGATCTATTGGAGCAACTGGCGCACTCGCCTGAAGAGTAAAAAAAGGGAAATCAGAATAATCATGGCCAACAACCCCCACTTTATATCCCATGAAGTGTTTACAGGACTCGGGTCGCCATATAGCACAAACCCGGCCCAGTAGTTGGGGTGAACCATGGGATCATCCCGATGATGTGCAATAAATGCCGTTTTACTCATGCGGGCCGCGCTGCTCTTTGTCTTCCCCTGACTCAGGTTTTCATAAAAAACATCCATAATTTCAGTGGTTGCCTGATCACTCACTTTCCAAAGGCTTGTAAACAGACTTTTGGCCCCTGCATAGAAAATACTCCTGGACAAACTCATCAGCCCCTCGCCCTCAATAAGCTTTCCTGTGCCTGTTTCACAAGCACTAAGGGTAACCAGAGCGGCCTCAAAATGCAGATTATACAGATCATTCTGAAAAAGCTTTACGGGATTTTCCTTATCGGCGGAAAAGGC
>JBGTKP010000038.1:0-20502 GCA_041744575.1 Muriicola sp. | reverse complement strand
ATTCTTTCAGGATACTGATTAAGGTTATTTTCGCCCGAATCTTAATATTCCACAATATCAATGAAAACTGGGTGGGGCATAATCCTGGTTCTGAGCATACAAATCACGTTTGGACAGGTTAAAATCGGGGACGATATCAGTAGTATTCATTCGTCATCCCTGCTTGAACTCGATAGCCATACCAAGGCGCTGGTACTCACACGGGTAACGACGTCTGAAATGATGGCCATCGTCCCGTTGCGAGGTGCCATTGTCTACAATACCACAACGGATTGTGTTCATTACTATAATGGCAATCTCTGGTCAAATTTGTGTGAGGGCGAAACAATTCCCTCGCTTTCTTTTGTGGAGAACGGAGATGGTACCATTACATTACAGGATCACCAGGGCACTATGGTGTCCTTTGACGGACAGCCCGAAACAACAACTACCCTCATCGACAATCAAGATGGTACCATAACCTACACCAATGAGCTTGCTGAAACTTCTAATATCCGCATTTCCGGGGGTGGCAATCAACGCCTGACCACTGATAACAGCCCGGGAAATATTTCAATTACCGATGGAAATAGGCTTAGTCTGAACGTTAATGATCCCGATGCGGACAGTCAGAATGAAATCCAGAGCCTGCGATTTTCCTCTGGCATTCTTACCCTGTCTGATGATCCTGACGGCACTACCCTGAATCTGAGTGGGTACGATTCGAATTCAGGTGATGATTTCAGTGGCAGTTTTACGGATCTTTCTGACGTTCCTGTTAACCTCGATACAGACAGCACAGACGATTTCAGTGGCAGTTTTACGGACCTTTCTGATGTCCCTGCCAACCTGGATACCGATAGCACCGATGATTTTAGTGGGGACTTTGGCGACTTGAACAACGTCCCTTCCAATCTTGACACAGATAGTTCCGATGATTTCAGTGGCGACTTCGGGGACCTGAGCAATGTGCCTGTGAATCTGGATACAGACAGCACGGATGATTTCAGTGGTGACTTTGGCGATCTGATCAATGTGCCAGTGAATCTTGACACAGACGGTACAGACGATTTTTCAGGCGACTTCGGGGACCTGAACAACATCCCTGCAAATCTTGATACAGACAGCATAGACGATTTCAGTGGCAGTTTTACGGACCTTTCTGATGTCCCTGTTAGTCTGGACACTGATAGTACAGACGATTTCAGCGGCGATTTTGGGGACCTGAGCAATGTGCCAGTGAATCTTGATACAGATAGTACGGACGATTTCAGTGGTGACTTCGGCGAGCTGAGCAATGTCCCTGCAAATCTTGATACAGACAGCACGGACGATTTTTCAGGTGACTTCGGCGACCTGAGCAATTTGCCAGCCAATCTTGATACGGATAGTACGGATGATTTTTCAGGTGACTTCGGCGACCTGAGCAATGTACCTATGAATCTGGATACAGATAACACCGACGACTTTGGTGGCAGTTTTACGGATCTTTCTGATGTTCCAGCCAACCTCGATACAGACAGTACAGATGATTTTTCCGGTGACTTTGGAGATCTCAGCAATGTCCCTGGCAATCTGGATACAGACAGCACGGACGACTTTTCAGGTGACTTCGGCGACCTGAGCAATTTGCCAGCCAATCTTGATACGGATAGTACGGATGATTTTTCAGGCGACTTCGGGGACCTGAGCAACATCCCTGCAAATCTGGATACAGACAGCACGGATGACTTCAGTGGCAGTTTTACGGATCTTTCTGATGTTCCTGCCAACCTGGACACTGATAGTACAGACGATTTCAGCGGCGACTTTGGCGATCTGAGCAATGTCCCTGCCAATATTGATACAGATAGCACAGACGATTTTAGTGGTGAATTCGGCGATCTGAGCAATGTGCCAGCCAATCTTGACACAGACAGCACAGACGATTTTTCAGGCGACTTCGGGGACCTGAACAACATCCCTGCAAATCTGGATACAGATAGCACGGATGACTTCAGTGGCAGTTTTACGGATCTTTCTGACGTTCCTGTTAACCTCGATACAGACAGCACGGACGATTTTTCAGGGGACTTCGGCGACCTGAGCAATGTACCCTTGAATCTTGATACGGATAGCACAGATGATTTCAGTGGCAGTTTTACGGATCTTTCTGACGTTCCTGCCAACCTGGATACTGATAGTACAGATGATTTTTCCGGTGACTTTGGAGATCTCAGCAATGTCCCTGGCAACCTGGATACCGATAGCACCGACGACTTTGGTGGCAGTTTTACGGAT
The DNA here is from genome assembly GCA_041744575.1 of Muriicola sp. Lineage (GTDB taxonomy): Bacteria > Bacteroidota > Bacteroidia > Flavobacteriales > Flavobacteriaceae > JTS-RE37. The sequence continues at coordinate 18,243 of JBGTKP010000038.1, read as the reverse complement.
CTTTCTGACGTTCCTGTTAACCTCGATACAGACAGCACGGACGATTTTTCAGGTGACTTCGGCGATCTGAACAATATCCCTGCCAATCTTGACACAGATAGCACAGACGATTTCAGTGGCAGTTTTACCGACCTTTCTGATGTCCCTGCCAGTCTGGATACTGATAGTACGGATGATTTTTCAGGCGACTTTGGCGATCTGAGCAATGTGCCAGCCAATCTTGACACAGACAGTACAGACGATTTTTCAGGCGACTTCGGGGATCTGAACAACATCCCTGCAAATCTGGATACAGATAGCACGGATGACTTCAGTGGCGACTTCGGGGACCTGAGCAACATCCCTGCAAATCTTGATACAGATAGCACAGACGATTTCAGTGGCAGTTTTACGGATCTTTCTGACGTTCCTGCCAACCTGGACACTGATAGTACGGATGATTTTTCAGGCGACTTTGGCGATCTGAGCAATGTCCCTGCCAACCTGGATACCGATAGCACGGACGATTTTTCAGGGGACTTCGGCGACCTGAGCAATGTACCCTTGAATCTTGATACGGATAGTACGGATGACTTCAGCGGCAGTTTTACGGATCTTTCTGATGTTCCTGCCAACCTGGACACGGATAGTACAGACGATTTCAGCGGCGACTTTGGCGATCTGAGCAATGTCCCTGCCAACCTGGATACCGATAGCACGGACGATTTTTCAGGTGACTTCGGCGATCTGAACAATATCCCTGCCAATCTTGACACAGATAGCACAGACGATTTCAGTGGCAGTTTTACCGACCTTTCTGATGTCCCTGCTAACCTGGATACGGATAGCACAAATGATTTTAGTGGTGACTTCGGCGACCTGAGCAATGTACCCTTGAATCTTGATACCGACAGCACCGATGACTTCTCGGGAAGCTTTACGGACCTGACCAACGTACCTGCCAATTTGGATACCGATGGTACGGACGATTTTAGTGGAAGTTTTACCGACCTTTCAAATGTCCCTGCCGATCTTGATACAGACAGCACCGATGATTTTGGTGGTAGCTTTACGAGTCTTACCGATGTGCCATCCGGAATATCAGACGGCGATGACGACACAACCTACAGTGCCGGCAGCGGTCTCCTCCTTACAGGTACCGTATTTTCTGTACCCGTGGCATCGCCTGGTGCCGTGGCAACGGCCATCATTACCACCACCGGCAATATAACGCTGAATGCCACGCATCACACCATAATCCTGGGGGGCAGTCATAATATAACCCTTCCTTCGGCTTCGAGCGCCACAGGGCGCATCTATATCATTAAGAATGCCAATTCAGGTAGCAGAACAATCAGTGCCTATAAATCGCATTCCGGCAACAACACCACCACAATATCCTCGAATAATATACTTTGGATCCAAAGCGATGGAAGCGACTGGCAGCAAATAAAGTAATCATGAAACGATGGATACTTCTGCTTTTCCTGTTGACTGCCAATGTATTTTACGGCCAGGAAAACTTTTACAATGAAGGAAACTTAAGAATTTTTTCTGAAGGTCAGATAGGATTCCATGGCCCGATTCGCAATGACGGGTCCTTTGATCAGAACCGAGGACTGGCTGGATTATATGGGCAAAATGACCATCAACTGAGCGGCAAACAGGAAATTGCTTTCTGGGATCTTGAAATCTTTACCCCGGCCTCCTGGGCATTAAGAACCACTCTCAAAGTGAGAAATAACCTCAACTTTATCGAAGGAAATTTATTTACCCCCCCTTCCAGCCCTGAGATCAGTCTTGAATTTATGGAGGATGCGTTTTATACGGGAGACTCGGAATCTTCAAAAGTGGCAGGTTTTATTTCTGTCGCCGGTGTTTCCCAATTCCGTTTTCCCGTTGGCGATGCCGTTTCTTTGCGGCCGGTAAGCCTGTTTTCCGAAACGAATTCCGAAAGTATTCGGGCCGGTTATTTTAGGGCCAACCCTACCAGCATTGGTCCTGCAAACTCTCTTTTACCTGTATCAGGGATAAGCTCCGGACTTCTTACCATCAGTTCTTATGAATGCTGGAAAATTAGCGGAGGGTCTCCCGCGATTATTCGCCTTACCTGGGATCAGAACAGCAGGCTCGAATCTCTTGTGCAATCGACAGAAGAACTGACAATCGCCGGCTGGCATACCGCTAATAACAGATGGGAAAATCTTGGGAAAACCGCCATCTCCGGGAACATTCAAGAAGGTAAAATTAGTTCGGTCACCTATATCCCTGATCATTATTCTGTTGTTACATTCGGAAAGGCCGTTCCCTCCTCGGGAGTGGCAACCAATAATTATTTACTTTCTCCCAACAATGATGGCTTTAACGATTACCTGATCTTTCCGGGCCTGGAGAACACAACGGGTAATGGTTTGCAGATTTTCAACAGATATGGGATCCTGGTCTATTCCAATGATAACTATACCAATGATTTTAGCGGTTACTCCAATAGCGGCCGGGTAACAAAATCTAATACAGGTCTGGCAGCAGGCATCTATTATTATCTTTTAACCCTGTCAGGTTCCGACACTAAAAAACAGGGATATCTATATCTCTCAAAATAGATTTTTTCGCAGCCAGGGAAGCCATCTTTCCTATAAAATCTTATTTCCCATTAAATTTTTAAATTACTTGCTACCTTTGGGGTACTGCAGGATAGCCTGCAGTAGCTTTAGGTCCTCCGGGGCTGCAAATGTGCTAAACAGCGGAGCAGAATGAAAAGAAGGTCATTTATTGAGAAAACCGGTATTTCAGGGATGGCGCTTACGCTCATGCCGTCTCCGGTCATCTTTCAGGACAAAGAATACGCCATAACGGAATTGATGGGGAAAACCAAAATTCCGCTGTTTGGCGAGAATATCAATCTCAGAAAGGAAGCACATGCGGCATTTGTAGCCATGAAGGAAGCAGCCAAAGCAGACGGCATCCTGATAGAAATCGTTTCCAGTTACCGGAGTTTTGACCAGCAGGAAGGCATATTTGAAAGGAAATTTCAGCGCTATACGGATGTGGAAGGGTTGCAACCTATGGAGGCTCTTGACAAGATCATCCAATATTCTACCATTCCCGGAACCAGCAGACATCATTGGGGAACCGATATGGACATTATAGAGGGGGGCAAAAAAACAGAGGGCGATGTGCTGGTCGCAGAAAAGTTTGACGTCAGCGGCCCTTACGAAGGATTGAAAAAATGGATGGATCTGAATGCTATCACCTATGATTTTCATTTGGTATACACCGACGACCCTAAAAGGAAAGGGTTCAGATTTGAACCCTGGCATTACAGTTATGCCCCACTTTCGATTCCGATGCTAACGGCTTTCCGCGGAAAAAATATCCTGCAACTTTTGGAAAAAGAGGATTTTGCCGGCAGCGATCATTTTACTTCAGGTTTTGTAAAATCATATATCCGCGATAACATTCTGGATATTAATCCACAGCTGTTATGACCTTTTTTGTAATTTGGATACGTCTTGAAAGCCGAAAATAATGAGAAGAGGTAGCTGGAAAATCAGAATTTTTATTGGCCTTGCCATTGTGGCTTTTGCCTTTGTTCAACGGTGCAGTAATAAGGAAGAAAATCCATATACAGGTCGCAACCAAACCATTAGCATGACCCCTGAACAGGAAATTGCCATAGGAATTCAAAGCGCGCCTGAGATCACCAGGGAGTTTGGCGGCCTCTATCCGGACGAACGCCTGCAGGCATTCGTAGATGCCATTGGCAAAAAGATGGTGAATAATAGTATCGCGCGGGAAACACCCTATCAATATGAATTCCATTTACTTGCGGATGACCAGACCCTGAATGCCTTTGCACTTCCGGGCGGACCGGTCTTTATTACCTATGCTTTGTTTTCCCGATTGAATGAGGCACAGCTCGCCGGAGTTTTGGGCCATGAAATAGGCCATGTGATCGGGAGACATTCCGCAGAAAGGATCGCAGAGAGCAATTTCTGGAAAACAATATCGATGGGAGCGAGCGTTGGCGCCGACGCAGGTGGACTCGTAGGGAGCATCGGCCAGAACACCCTGCTTAAAAACGGCCGGGGTGATGAGCTTGAAAGTGATGAACTGGGTGTGCTTTTCATGATACAGGCAGGGTACCAGCCGGAAGAAATGATCCGGGTAATGGAGATCCTCAAAGAAGGGGCAGGGCCGGGCCGTGTTCCGGAATTTCAGAGTACCCATCCTGATCCCGAAAACAGGATTGAAAAAATCAGGGAGGCTATTGAAAAATACAAAGGCCAGCAATAAGCTGAACCCAGGTGTTATTTTTGATACCTCTGAACGGACAAAAATCAAAGTAGGCCCTGTCTGATTATAGCCCGTATATATTTACTGACCTGGCAGACCTCACATGCCGGTTAACGGTAACTGATGATACAAAATCCGCCTATCTGGCAGGCAATATACCAGCAAGTGAAGTTGTTCATCCGGTTTATTGGCAATGCATCGAATATCCATAATAAATGGGCTCCGGGCCCTGAATTATACCCGAAATAAAACCCTGAACCCTAGGATTTCTGTTTTTTTTAACTACCTTTGACTTTCTCCAAATCTTCAGCATAGCCCCTGATTTAACCTTTATAGCTTTCATTTTTTTAAATAGAACTATATGGGAACACTGTTACACTTTCGAGAACTTTACGTTGAAGCTTTTGACAATTGCAGACCTGGATTTATCGTTATTCTTCTTAAGGTATATTCGTTTTTCTGTGCAATAATGCTGGGAATGGCTGTTTATGCATTCATGTACCGGGCCTTCACAGGATTTGATTTTTAATTTTAAGTAGTTTGTGTTTATTTACTCTTTTACCTGAACACTATATTTGTAAATAAATGAAAACAAAAACCCTGCTTTCAAAGAGCAGGGTTTTTTAATTGACAAATAATCTCCGTGCTTAACTCTTTCCTGAGTTTTCTAATACGTTAAGGGCATCTGTAGCATTGGAAAGATTCGCATACTTTTTAGCCGTATATCCCTTATCGCATTTTAAACTCAGATCTGCGCCGTGATCAATCAGGACTTGCAGGATCTCCGCCTTGTTGTAACGGGCGGCAAAAATCGCAGGGGTCATTCCCAGCGACTTCTGATTGACATCCTCCCCAAGTTCAATCATCCTTTGAACTGTGGCAAGGTCGCCTTGCATAATGGCTTTACAAAAGGGATTTACACCTGTCCGATAGGTATCGGTCAGGTTGTGACTGAGGCTGGTTTGTTCCATGGCAGACGTGCCTGTTACCGCCAGGCACATACAGGCAGCAACTGATAAAAGTGTTTTTCTCATGATCATTCTGATTTTAATTGATGAATAGTTATTGATTACTCCGTTGTTTTCTTTTTTGATGGCCAACAATCCTCTCCACTTGGGTAGTTTTCAGTCTTAATTTGCGAATAGGGAATCCTTTGTTTGTGGATTTCTTTACAAAGATAGATTTGAGATTTTGATACTCATTGGATGGTTTTGTTATTAAATCATTAAAAATTACTTCGGAATTTACGTATACATCAATAGACTAACCTGTTTCTGATTTGTTTCACCCTTTAACAGTTAAATAACTAAATTTTAACATCCTCCCCTGCCATCCGTCTCCTTTATCGACCCACCAGGCCCATCCTTTAAACTTTGAAAATCCCCCAAAGAATAGGATATTAGTCCCTATTTCGCCCTATTTTTGAAATTCCTCAAAATATACTGAAATGAATAGTAAGGTTATATTAATGATCCTGGACGGATGGGGGATATCTGAAAATCCGCAGGTATCCGCAATTGCTCAGGCAAAGACCCCTTTTATCGATTCGCTTTATAGCACCTATCCCAATGCCACCCTGCTAACTGACGGGATGAATGTTGGTCTGCCGGAAGGTCAGATGGGCAACAGTGAAGTTGGTCATATGAATCTGGGAGCAGGGCGAATAGTGTATCAGGACCTGGCCAGGATCAACCTGGCCATCAGGGAGGACCGCCTGAAGGATGAAATCGTACTCCAGAATGTATTTACCTATGCCAGAGAAAATGACAAAGCTGTTCACTTCATGGGTCTCTTAAGCAATGGTGGTGTTCACAGTCATATCGATCATTTAAAAGGATTGATCACCATGGCCGAAGCCTACGGCATCGCCGATTCTTTCGTACATGCATTCACGGATGGCCGTGATGTGGATCCCAGAAGTGGGATCATGTTTTTAAAGGATTTACAGTCTTTCTGTGCAGGGAAACATACCAGGCTGGCATCTGTCATCGGCCGCTATTATGCCATGGACAGGGACAATCGATGGGAACGTATCAAACTGGCCTATGACCTGCTCGTAGAGGGGGCGGGAACCCCAACTAAGGACATAGAGGCAATAATGAAACATAATTATGACAAAGGCATTACAGATGAGTTTATTCCCCCTATTGCCCTCACAGATCCAACCGGGCGTATTGTCGCAAAAATAGGTAATGGTGATGTGGTCGTGTTTTTTAACTTCAGGACAGACAGGGGTCGGGAACTCACTCAGGCACTTAGCCAAAGGGATTTCCATGAATATAATATGCACAAACTCAACCTGCATTACGTCACACTGACGAACTACGATGAATCTTTTGTTGGAACAGAGGTGGTTTACATGAAGGACAATCTGATCCTTACCCTTGGAGAAGTTCTGGCCAATGCAGGAAAGAAACAGATCCGGATTGCGGAGACTGAGAAATATCCCCATGTTACTTTCTTTTTCAACGGAGGGCGTGAAATTCCTTTTGAAGGAGAGCAACGCATCCTTTGCCCGTCCCCAAAGGTAGCCACTTATGACCTGCAGCCGGAAATGAGCGCCTTTGGAATCAGGGATGCGATTTTGCCGGAATTGAAAAAGGAAGAAGTTGATTTTATATGCCTGAATTTCGCCAATCCGGATATGGTCGGGCATACAGGGAGCATGGAGGCCGCCATCAAAGCGTGTGAAACCGTTGATAGCTGTGCTAAAGATGTCATAACCATTGCGCTGGAACATGGGTATACCACCCTGGTGATCGCAGATCATGGCAACTGTGAAACCATGATCAATCCGGATGGATCTCCCAATACGGCACATACGACGAATCCGGTACCGCTGATCGTTGTGGGAAAGGATATTAAGGAAGTAAGAAGCGGTGTCTTAGGGGATATCGCCCCAACCATATTAAAATTAATGGGTATCCCTCAACCGGATGTGATGACAAGAAAAAGTCTGATTTAATTTTCGTGGCCCTGTAACTTAGCAAGTTGTAACCTGATACTTCTTTTCAAAGAATCCATTCTATCCAAAAAATAAACTGATTACATCCCGTGGCAGAAACCAGCGCTCATCCTGTTAAAGATTACGATGTCATTGTCATCGGTGCCGGAGCGGCCGGTTTGGGTTGCAGTGGGGTGGCACGCTTTTTAAATCTTTCCACCCTCCTCATAGAAAAGGACGCGGACCACTTTGGAGGTGACTGCACCAATTTTGGCTGCATCCCAAGTAAGGCGCTGCTGCATATTGCGGCACTCTTCCACCATGCAAAAGGTGCCGCCGGTTTTGGATTGAATGTTGAAGGCAGGGCCGATATGAAAAAGGTCCTGGCCTATATTCACCAAAAACAGAAGATCATAAGGGATACAGAAGATCCTGAAGCCCTGAGACGCAAAGGAATTGAGGTGGTTCTGGGGAGTGCCCGTTTTATGTCTGGCGAAGTGGTGGCTGTGGGCGGTGAACACTTCCGGGCCAAGGTCATCTTCCTTTGTACCGGGTCCCGTCCTAAGATGATATCCATTCCCGGGATCGAGAAAATGTCAGTTTACACCAACGAAACCATATTTGTTGATTGCTTACAATTGCCGGAACATTTCCTGGTGATCGGGGGCGGCCCGATCGGTTGTGAAATAGGTCAGGCATTCTCCAGGCTGGGAAGCCGTGTGACCCTGGTAAACCATGGATCGCAATTATTGCCAAAGGAGCAGCCCACCATTTCCGGAAAGCTGCAGCGACAGTTTGAAAAGGAAGACATCCTGGTATATAATCAGGCCGAAGTATCGGCCTTCGAAGAAGGGCACGCGTTGCTATCAGATAAGGATGGAACAGTAAAAAAGATTCCATGCGAAGCGGTTCTCCTGGCAATTGGCCGCTCCGTGACCACGGAGGGGTTGCAACTGGATAAGGCGGGTATTCAACTATTGTCGGACGGCAAAATCAGCGTGAACGAGTATCTTCAAAGCACCAACAAAAAGGTCTATGTTCTTGGAGATGCCGCCGGAACTTATCAATTTTCACACGGGGCCGAAAAAATGGTTCGTTTGGTATGGCGTAATCTCCTTTTCCCCTTTTTCAGGAAAAAGGATTCTATGGATGATCTGAGCTGGGTGACTTTTACAGACCCGCAGGTTGCTCATTTCGGCCTTTCTGCTGAAGATCTTCTGAACGGAAGCACAGAGGTACAGGAAATTGAACAGGACATGGAGCACGATGACCGGGCTGTCATCGGGGAATATGGGTATGGCCAACTGATACTCTGGCTTGACAGTCACAAAATTGCAGGAAACAGGAAAATCATTGCCGGAACCATGATCGCTCCCAATGCCGGGGAACTGGTACAGGAGTTTGAGCTGGCGAAACATGCAGGTATCCCGTTACATAAAATAAACTCCAGGGTCTATCCCTATCCCGTAGGAGCCCGGATCAATCAAAAAGCCATTCGGAGCCTGATACGTAAGTCGCACAGCCAATGGACGATCCGTATGGCAGGCTGGGCATTCCGATTGTTTCATTAGTTCCCCATGTTTGATGCTATGCCAAGGTCCTGGCCCCTGTTTTGAAGTATTATTTTACCTTTGCCATTATGATTAAAATAAAATCTGCCGAAGAAATTGAACTGATGCGCGAAAGCGCCCTTGTGGTATCCAGAACCCTTGGCATGATCGCTGCGGAAATTAAACCCGGCGTACATGCCCTCTACCTTGATAAACTTGCAGAGGATTATATTCGGGAGCAGGGTGCCAAACCCGGATTTCTGGGGATGTATAATTTTCCAAATACGCTCAATATGAGCCCGAATGCCCAGGTGGTTCATGGTATTCCCAATCGTGAACCTTTACGGGAAGGAGATATCATTTCGGTGGATTGCGGGGCGCTGAAAAATGGATTTTACGGGGATCACGCCTATACCTTTGCCGTAGGTGAAATTGATGAAGAAACCAGGAAACTGCTGGAGGTGACCAAAGCTTCTCTGTACGCGGGTATTCGCGAATTCCGGGTGGGCAATCGGGTGGGCGATGTGGGCTTTGCCATTCAGCAATATTGTGAACGGCATGGTTATGGGGTGGTCCGGGAACTGGTAGGTCACGGCCTGGGAAAGAAGCTGCACGAGGGACCTGAAATTCCGAATTATGGTAAGAGGGGCAGTGGGAAACGGTTTGCGGAAGGAATGGTTGTCGCCATAGAACCGATGATCAATATGGGTACCAAAAATATCAAACAATTAAAGGACGGATGGACGATACTTACTGCGGATGGGAAACCGAGTGCCCATTTTGAGCACAATGTGGCCATCGTCAATGGCAAACCGGAGTTGCTTTCAACTTTTAAATATATTTATGAATCCCTGGGGCTGGAAAGCGAGGAGGAGGATGAATTCCGCAACGTCATACAAGGTAACCTGAAGATCCCGGGTTAGACCCCAACCGTGGGAAGTGCCTTTACAACTCTCAACCAATTGTATCCCCTGTCATCCGCCTCCGGCCGGAGGAACTGTGATTATGAAGCGCATCATCAAATTTATTCTCAATTCCCTTCCAAGGCCATTGCTTATTAAGCTGAGTTATCTTGCGAAACCGTTTCTGACGTTTTGGATGCGTGGTAATAAGTATATGGATCCTATTGATGGCAGGGGTTTCAGAGCCTTTCTTCCCTATGGATATGAACTGCCTCGGGCAAATGTCCTTTCCCCCTCAACATTGTCACTAGAACGACACAGGCTCCTGTGGCTTTATCTGCAGAGGGAAACTGATTTTTTCAAAGCCCCCCATAAGGTATTGCATTTTGCCCCGGAACAGGCCTTTTACCGACGCTTCCGGGCTCTTAAGAACATTGAATACACCACAACGGACCTGGATTCACCTCTTGCTGACGTCCGGGCTGACATCTGCCACCTGCCTTTTGACAACAACTCCTTCGACGTTGTGCTTTGCAATCATGTTCTGGAGCACATCCCTGAGGACGGCCGGGCAATGCAGGAATTGTACCGTATCATGCGTCCCGGAGGCTGGGGAATTTTTCAGGTTCCTCAGGACATTACAAGAGCGGCTACCTACGAAGATGACAGTGTCACAGACAAAACTGAAAGAGCCCGGATTTTTGGTCAATACGATCACGTACGGATCTACGGACTCGATTATTTTGACAAATTACGGGACGCAGGATTCAGGGTAAAGGAATCTGATTTTACAGCCCAGATGACCCCGGAGGAAGTAAATAAATTCCGGCTGGCTCAGGGCGAATTGCTGCCGGTGGTATATAAGGACTAACTTTCAATCCCAAAATTTGGTCATCCACACCTGGGATTCAGGACTCAGGGAAGTAATAATTTCCTGAAACCCCCGGTCATGTAAACCTGCTGTTCTCCCCCTTCATCCAGGTAAATGATATAGGCATCCAGCTCGCTATTCTGCCCGAGAACTTTCATGGATTTTTCAAGGTCCATGGCCATAAATGCCGTAGCATACGCATCTGCGGTGGCACAGTTTCCGGCCAGAACGCTGGCCCCCATAACCTGTGAGTTCTTGGTGTATCCTGTCATGGGATCGATGGTGTGCACCAACCTTATGCCACTCACGGGATCCAAACGGAATTTCCTATAATTTCCGGAGGAGGCCAATGCCCTGTTCTTCAGTTCCAGGCGGGCCTTCAATTTCCTTTCCTCTCCTGCCATGGGATCTTCCACCCCGACCACCCATGGTTGTTCTTTTAAGCTGTTGGTACCTTTTGCGAGGATCTCTCCCCCTACCTCAATCAGATAGTCATCAATATTCCTAAGATCCAGCATCCGCCCCAACCTGTCTATCGCATAGCCCTTGGCGATGGCATTAAAATCAAATTCAATTTGCGGATGGGTTTTTACAATCCTTCCCGCTGCCGTTAATTCCACTTTATTAAAGCCAACGTACTCCAGAAGACTATCTACCTTCATACTGTCCAGTTGCATGGCCTTACCGGGCCCGAATCCCCAGGCATCCACGAGGATACCTACGGTGGGGTCAAAGTATCCCTCTGTTTCCAGGTATACCTCGGCGGAAAGTTCAAAAACCTCCCGGAACATGGCATCGACGATCACGGTTGTATCGCCGTGATTGATCCTTGAAATATCTGAATCCGTAAGGTATGTCGACATTGACTTGTTGATTCCCTCAAATACGGAGTCAATCTCTTTCCTGTATTCATGTTCCTCCCTGGTCAGGTAGGTGATATTATAAGTGGTTCCGAGAGCTTCTCCTTGCAGGTAATTCCTGACCAAACCGGGATGTTCGTTTCCACAGGCACATAGCAACAGCCCGGATAAGGCAAGGAGCTGGCTGGTAAGATCAAATTTCAATAAGTCCTTCATAATCTACTATATAAGGTTCATTGAGAAAGATAGGAAGGTTCCGGTCTTCTGCATTGTAAAGACCTACCCCTGCAAAGTACGTGGTAGCTTCGTATTTGGCTGCGTGTTCCCTGACCTTTTGGAGTAGCTTTGAATCGTAGGTTCTGGGATTCTCAGGAAACGGGATATGACGCACCACAATAAAAGACAGCTTCTTGTCTTTCAGGCAGACAAATTGCGGGTTCTTTCCGCGCTTGCTGTTTACCCCCATAAATTCATAACCCGCTGCTTCCAGCTCCTTTCCCACAAGATTCATGGCCAGATTGTGAAGTTCCTGTTCCGTTAACTGCTGCATGATATGACGGGATGAAAAAAACCGATATGGTACTATCGGTTCCTTTTAATATTGAATGTTGCCAGGAGTTTACCCTCCGAAATCATCAAACCTGATATGCTCGTCAGGGATACCGAAATCCTCTCCCATCTTCTGCACAGCCTTATTCATCAGGGGAGGTCCGCAAAAATAAAGTTCTATATCCTCAGGGGATTCGTGCTTTGAGAGGTAATTATCAATGACACTGTTGTGAATGAACCCAACGAATCCGTCACCGGGCGCATCCAGATTTTCCTTTACCTTCCAGTTATCCTCCTGTAACGGCTCTGATAAGGCCATATAGAATTTGAAATTGGAAAACTCTGCCTCCAGCTTTTTGAAGTGATCTATATAAAACAACTCTCTTTTGGACCTTCCTCCGTACCAATAAGTTACTTTCCGGTTCGTGCTTAATGTTTTGAAGAGATGGTACAAGTGCGAGCGCATCGGGGCCATTCCTGCCCCACCTCCTACGTAAAGCATTTCCGATTCCGATTCGTTGATGAAAAATTCTCCGTAAGGACCCGAGATGACCACCTTATCACCGGGCTTCTGAGCAAATATATAAGAAGAGGCGATCCCCGGATTCACATCCATCCAGCCATTCTTCGACCGGTCCCAGGGTGGCGTGGCAATCCGGACATTGAGCATGATCTCCCTTCCCTCCGCAGGATAGGAAGCCATAGAATAGGCCCGTTCTACCGTTTCAGGATTCTTCATAACGAGCGGCCAGAGATTGAATTTATCCCACTCTGCCTGGAATTTATCAGGAGTTTCATGTTCTTCAGGGTGCGCCGTGATATCTACATCCGCATATTTGATCTCACAGGGAGGGATCTCGATTTGTATGTACCCGCCGGCCCTATAGTTCATGTCCTCCGGAATCTCTACAACAAATTCCTTTATAAATGAGGCTACGTTATAGTTTCGGACCACCGTACCATCCCATTTCTTGATCCCGAAGACTTCCTCCGGGATGGTAATTTCCATGTCTTGTTTCACCTTCACCTGACAGGCCAGCCGGGCACCTTCCGTAATCTCGCGCTTTGAAAAATGTGGTGTCTCCGTAGGAAGGGCCTCTCCCCCACCGGACAGAACATGGCATTCACACTGTATACAGGTTCCTCCGCCCCCGCAGGCTGAAGGCAGAAAGATCTTTTGATTCCCAAGCGTCGAAAGCAGTGAGTTCCCGGAGCCTACCTGAATCTGTTTCTCTCCATTGATCGTAATGGTTACAGGGCCTGAAGGCGACAGTTTTTCCTTTGTAAAGAGCAGGAGGGCCACCAGGGCCAGTAATAAGACCAGAAAAGCGATCACAGTGATGATGATTGTACCCAGGGTACTTGCGGCTAATATCATTCCTATGGGTTTATGGCATTGTGATAAGACACTGTGGTCTCGTCCAAATCCTTTTTCTTTTTCTCCCTGTCCTCCTTTTTTTCCTGCAGGACCGTTTCCGGCTTGCCTACTTCCGGGGTGTTGGAAGGCGGGGCATCATCTCCTCCTGTGAGCATGCCGCCAAAACTTTGAAAGCCGATGCCCATCAGGCCTGTGATAATAAAAGTGATCCCAAGTCCCCTTAAAGGCGCAGGCACCTTGGAATATCGAATTTTCTCGCGGATAGCAGCAATGGCAAGAATAGCCAGGAACCAGCCGATACCCGAACTCACTCCGTAATTAAAGGCAAGTCCAAGTGAAGGGATTTCCCTGGCCTGCATAAATAAGGACCCTCCAAGGATGGCGCAGTTAACTGCAATAAGCGGAAGAAAAATACCGAGGGAATTATATAAAGCCGGAGAAAATTTCTCAACAACGATCTCCACCAATTGCACCATCGTTGCAATGGTGGCAATAAACAGGATGAAAGACAGAAAGCTCAGATTATAATCGGCATACTCCGGACCCAACCAGACCAATGCCCCGTCCTGCAGGAGATAGGTATCGAGAAGCCAGTTCAGGGGAACTGTAACGGCAAGTACAAATATCACCGCCGCGCCAAGACCTACCGCCGTGGCTACTTTTTTAGAAACCGCCAGATAGGAGCACATGCCAAGGAATACGGCGAATACCATATTGTCTATGAAAATCGACTTAAAAAATAATTCTACATGTTCCAGCATAGGTAACTGTTTTGATTCAGTTAATTTTCTTCTATTAACGTCCTGTTTCTTGAACGTTGGATCCAGATGATCACTCCCAGTACGATCAGGGCGGCAGGGGGAAGGATCATAAAGCCATTGTTTTCATAGCCAATGGAATAAAGGCCGGATTTTTCAATGGGATCTCCGAAGATCCTGAAACCGAATAAGGTGCCGGAGCCAAAAAGCTCCCTGAAAAAACCAACAACCACCAGGATAACCCCATAGCCCATTGCATTACCAACCCCGTCCAGAAATGATCTCCATGGTCCGTTCCCAAGGGCGAAAGCCTCAAATCGGCCCATGATGATACAATTTGTGATGATCAGGCCGACAAATACGGCAAGGGTTTTACTGAGTTCATACGCAAACGCTTTTAACGCCTGATCCACTATGATAACGAGGGCAGCCACCACAATGAGTTGTACAATGATGCGGATCTTCGATGGGATGATATTACGTAAAAGCGAGATGGCCACATTGCCCATTCCAAGAACAAATATTACGGAAACTGCCATGACAAGCGAGGCTTTCAATTCGGCGGTAATCGCCAGGGCCGAACAGATACCCAATACCTGTATGGTAATCGGGTTGTTATCGGCAAGCGGGTCCAGAATAAGATTAGAATCTTTCTTAGAAAGTAGTGCCATATTATTTTGTGCTTAATGTTTCCAGGTAACCCCTGTATAAATTCAGGCTTTCTTTGATCATTGCGCTCACGCCGTTACCTGTAATTGTTGCTCCTGCGAGCGCATCAACCTCATTATCATCCTTGGTGGAATTCAGCGGGTCATTGTTGCCTTTTGCGACGTTGATCCCGGCAAACCGCGTTCCATCCATGATCTCTTCCCCGGTAAAATCGTCCATAAAGTACCTCTGATTGATATTCGCTCCAAGGCCGGGAGTTTCCCCCTTATGATCAAAAAATACACCCTGAACGACGAGTTGTTCATCAAGGGCTATAAAACCCCAGATCGCATCCCACAGGCCCTTTCCATACATGGGAATGATATAGTATTTCTTTCCCTCTTTTTCGCCGATGAAGAGCGGTAATTTAGGGGTTTCACCGGATTTTGCGATGGCCTGTTGTTTTTTCATATCAATCAGGTAAGCTTCCGGATCATCGCTCACCTCATCGCCGTTAATTACAATCTGTTCCGTAATATACTTGGAGAAGGCCTCCTCTACCTTGTCTGCTGCAACGAAATTGACGCTACCCCCATCTTCATTCTCATTGATCCCCATGGCATAGAGAATATTCTGCTGCTTTTCAAACCGCTGATTTTCCTTAATGGTACTATCGAGACCCGAGGCGACAAATGCCAGGACAGATCCCACCACCACTACCATTACTACTGCGAATACAACGGTATAGACATTTTTTTCTGTATTGATACCCATGATCAGACCCTTTCAACTTTTAACTCTTCCGTTCTGCCACCAGTACTTCTGGAGATGATGGTGGCATTTTTGAACCGCTTCATCCTCCTTCGGATATTGCCCTTTATAACATAATGGTCAATGGTCGGAGCAAAGACATTCATAAGAAGGATAGCAAGAAAAACCCCTTCCGGATAGGCAGGGTTGAATACGCGGATCATGACCGACAGAAAGCCGATAAGAAATCCGTAAATCCACTTGCCGCGGTTCGTTTGCGACCCGGTGACCGGGTCTGTAGCCATATATACGATCCCAAAGGCAAGTCCCCCCACGATCAGGTGTTTCCAGAAGTCAAAACTCATCAGCGCGTAAAACTTGCTGGTTTCCGTGATCCATCCCTGGTCTACAATCCCGTTAAAGATCAGCCCCATCACCAAGGAACCAATGATGGCACTCAGCATGATCCTCCAGCTGGCAATTTTGGTGAATACCAGGAAAAGTCCCCCCAATAAAATAAGAAAAGTGGATGTTTCCCCAACAGAGCCGGGGATCAAACCAAAGAACATATCCGAAACGGAATAGGAATGCGTACCGTTCTGGGCAAGATATCCAAGGATGGTCTCGCCGGAAATGGCATCAGGCGTGCCGGCCGTTTCTACAGCCCCGTGAACCCATACCTTGTCTCCGCTCAACCAGGTAGGATAGGCAAAAAAGAGGAAGGCCCGAATGGTAAGTGCAGGATTGAGAATGTTCATGCCGGTGCCTCCAAAAACCTCTTTTCCTATAATCACCCCAAAAACCACCGCAACGGCGACCATCCACAGGGGTGTATCTACGGGAAGGATTAGGGGAACCAGCATCCCGGTAACCAGATAACCTTCTTCTACTTCATGCCCTTTGATCACCGCAAAAATAAATTCGATCAGCAGGCCAACCCCGTAGGAAACAATTACCAGGGGCATTACCTGCACAAAGCCAAGCCAGAAATTGTCCCATGTCAGGAAATGCTGCCAAAACGAAAAATTTTCAGGAAAGCCGTTAACCGCAGAATAATGCTGGTATCCGGTATTGAAAAAAGAGAATACAAGAACGGGGATCAGCGCCATGATAACCGTATTCATGGTTCGTTTCAGATCGTCCGCTGCCCGGACATGGGATCCGGAATGAGTGACTTCATTCGGACTGTATAAAAACGTATGGAGCGCGTTGAAAGCTGGAGCGAATTTTTTTCCGCGATAATGGTGCTTCAGTATATGCAACCGCTTTTTAAACGTAAGTTTTTTCTGGCTCATTTCTATCCTATTTCTTTTTGCAGCAGATCCAGACCTTCACGGATAATCTGCTGGTGGGGCTGTTTTGAAATACAAATAAATTCGGTTAGTGCGAAGTCTTCCGGGATCACCTCATACAACCCCAATTGCTCCATTTCATCTAAGTCCTTCACCATACAGGCTTTTAATAACTGCAACGGGTAAATATCCATTGGAAATACCCTTTCGTACATTCCTGTTACAACAAATGCCCTGTGTTCCCCATTGGTATTGGTCGTCAAATTGAATTTCTTTTTTGGCTGCATCCAGGAAAAGGTAAGGGCCCTGGTGGATGAAATTTTATTGAATACCGGCTTATTCCATCCGAAAAACTCATATTCATCTCCTTCGGGAATGGCGGTGACGGTATGGTTATAAAATCCAAGATGGCCATCCTGGGAAGTTTTGGATCCTGTGAGCACGTCTCCGTTTATGACACGGAACTTATCCATGGTGACACCGCTGCCATATAGAAACGTGGCAATTTCCGCTCCTATCCTGGTTGTATAGTACCTGGGTTTTTTTATGACGGCCCCTGCAAGTGCGATGGTTCTTTCCGGGTTGAATTTGCCGGTCAGCAGGCACTCCCCTATGATAATCAGATCCTGCGGACTTACAGTCCAGACGATTTCTCCCTTGCTGATGGGATCAATCTTATTGATCTGCGTCCCAACGAGACCGGCCGGATGGGGTCCGCTTACCCGGTGCAATTCGATATCCTTCATCCCGGCGAGCGGAGACTTACCAACTTTACCTACGGAAACATGGACCTTGCCAGGGGTAAGTCTGGCAAATGCGGAAAGGGCAGCCTGGATTTCCTTTTCCTTTCCGGAAAGGATGTAATCCATTTCTGCCGAAAGGGGTGCCGTGGTATAGCCGGAAATGAATATGGCTTTTGGAATGCTGTCCGGATCGGCAATAATGTCATACGGTCGTTGCTTGATAAATGGCCAGCATCCGGATTTCAGTAAAAAAGCCTTAAGGTTGGCTTCGGAAAGGTCTTCCAGCTTTGGAATAGGATGTTCCAATTGTTGCTGCTCTTTGTCAGCAAGGATCTTGATGGTAAGAATGCGCCTTCTCGCGCCTCTGGCAATTTCCACTATTTCCCCGCTCACAGGGGAAACAAAAAACATTTCAGAATGATTCTTATTATAAAAAAGCGGCTCTCCCATCTTGACTTCTGCCCCTGCCTTTACTAGCAATTTAGGATTCATCCCATGAAAATCACCAAGACTTAAAGCGTAAACATTACTTAAAACAGCCTTGGAAGTAGTACGATCCGCGGCTCCGACAAGGTTAATGTTTAAGCCCTTTTTGATTCGGATGTCTTTGGACATATAAAGTAGACCTTAATTTGTAAAATACGCCTCAAAAGTAGTACTTAATAAAAAGTTTTCATAATTATTAACCAGAAATTTGGGCATTACAACGTCAGGAATTTAAGG
>JBGTKP010000037.1:0-75489 GCA_041744575.1 Muriicola sp. | reverse complement strand
AACATCAAAGTACTTTCGCTAAATCAATTAGATAAGATATGAAAAATAAAAGAAATGTTTTGTACAGCCTGATCATCCTGCTGGCAGGAGTACTCAATTTTGCCGTACAGGCCCAACAAAAAAATGGCGCTCCCGATTCTGTTGAAACCAAAGACGTATACACTTCTCAAGCACCGAACGGTATCGTTCGTACCATCAAGCAAGATAGAAAGGGCAATATCTGGATTACGTCATGGGAGGGTGTTTTTAAGTATGACGGAAAATCTTTTGCCAATGTCACCCGTAAAGTGAGTTCGGCGCGCTTCTTTTCTGTTTTAGAAGATCGAAAAGGGAATTTTTGGTTCGCTTCGATTGGTTCAGGTGTTTATTATTACGATGGGAAATCGTTTCGAAATTTTACAACTAAGGATGGGCTTGCCAATGATGGGGTGACTAATATTTATGAAGATAAATCCGGTAATATTTGGTTCGGCACAGGAAACGGAGCAAGTCGTTACGATGGCAAATCTTTTCGAAATTTTAAAATGAAAGAACTGCCGCCTGTTGCTCAGTCTGATTCTGTTCATATTTCAGTTTACCAAAATCCGCTTCCGGACAAAGTTGCCTGGATGCATAATGATGTCAATGCCATCATTGAAGACAAGACAGGAAAACTTTGGTTTGGTACAAGGGGTTATGCCTCAGTTTATGACGGAAAGACATTTACCACTTTAACCAATAACGACGGCAAACCTTTTGCCAACGTCCGTTCGATACTGAAAGATAAAAAAGGCAATATCTGGCTGGGTGGTTATGATGGTCTTTGGCGCTATGATGGCAGTAAATTTACCAATTTTACGCAGCGGTTTGTTGGGTACATCTACGAAGACAAAAAGGGCAATATTTGGACTAGTTCAGAAAGTGCTACTAATGGCCCGTGGGTACTTTCCAGGTATGATGAAAAGTCATTGAACAATAAACAGCCAACGGTAACCGAAATAACAAATAAACCCATGATTTTCGGGATTTTAGAAGATGATAAAGGAAATGTTTGGTTTGGCGGTTTTGATGGAGTGTATCATTTTGATGGAAAAACCATCACGGACTTTAAAAGTAAAGAGGGTCAGAAATAATATATATATATCCTACAATTTTATGCATAAACAAATTAACGCACTATGACAGTAAGCATATGAAATGACCTGATTCTTCAATTGCCTGAAAATCATTTTCACGAAAGAGTTTATCTTCACTGATAGAACTCAGTTCGCTGGCATTGGTCACTTCTCATGCTCGCAACTGTTAAGTTTAAATAAACGATGAAAAAGTTATCACTATTATGGGTAACAACAATGCTCTATGCGGCCTGTGGCCAAGAAAAAAGCGCCTATGATGGACAAAAAGTTCATGGAAAGGTAAATCGGGACCAGGCACAGTTGATATATGAGAAATCAAAAGACTTACCCAATGGAGCAGAGATAGCAATTGCTATGATAAGGAATGGTAAAGTTGGCTATTATGGAATCACAAGAGAAAACGATACCATAGTATCAACAAACAATTTCAGGAGGGTTTTTGAAATAGGATCCATAACAAAAATTTTCACTGGCACTTTGCTTGCCGATTTCGTAATAGAGGATAAAATTAATTTAGAGGACAATATCAATCAATATCTCGATTTCCCACTTAAGAACGGATCTGAAGTATCTTTTCTCCAATTGGCAACTCATACGTCGGGCCTTCCTCGAGTCCCTATAAGTTTGAACTCACCCGACCTAAGCTTGGAGAATCCTTATAAGGATTTTGGGGAGGAAGAACTGAAAGCTTATCTATCGAATGATTTGGAATTGTCAGAGCACAAAGGTGAGAAATCCGAATATTCGAATCTGGGAGTCGGACTGTTGGGCTATGTTTTGGGTGTTATCGGTAATAGAACATATGAGGAGTTGCTACAAACGGAGATCTTTCAAAGATACGAGATGATAAATTCCACCACGAATCGCCAGGAAATTATTAATGGTTTGGTTTTGGGACTTGACGATACTGGGAAAACAGTTCTCAATTGGGATATGTCCGTTTTGATGGGAGCGGGAGGAATTTTATCGACAACTGAGGATTTATCACGATTTACTTTAGCACACTTCAACAATCGGAACAAGGAATTGAAATTGACACGACAGCCGTTCTTCAAAATAGATGATAAGGTAAGTATGGGGTTGGCCTGGGCCATTATAACAACAGAAAAGGAAAATCAATGGTTATGGCACAATGGTGGAACAGGTGGCTATACCTCTTCAATAATAGTTAATACAAGGGCGAAAAATGGAGTCATTATTCTATCCAATATATCGGCACTTGGCAAATTGAGTGCAAATATTACAGATTTGTGCCCTGAAATAATGAATACCCTCGAATAAATTTTGGCAAGTGCCAACTAGGAATTGAATTAGTTAAAGTTCAGAAAAGCGATGGATTTTTATCTATAATAGTCATTGAAACAATTGTGGCATATCCTAATCTTCGATATAAAACCTTTAATTTTATATCATGCGCCTTCACATCAATAAGCTTCAATTTTTACCATTAGTATTCCTCTTCAATCTTTTTATTTGTACTTCTCAGGCTACACTTAAAAATCTATCATTAGAATATGGCAGGTACCCGATCGGGTTTCGTCATTATTTGAACATAGATAGTAGCAGAACCTATTATAGGATGATGGACTTCACCAATGAATGCATTTTGCGTGAAATTCCGGTGAGCATTTGGTACCCGGCCTTAGCTGGAGTCAACAATGGCACTCCCATGAAGGTTTTGGATTATATGAAAATATTGAAGGAAGAGGAAGAATGGGAGTACCTTCCGGATGAGCATATTTTGAACTGGTTCTATTATCCAAACACTGCGGACAACCAAGATCATTTAAAGGAGGAAGTAAGGTCAGTTTTAGATGCAGCCGTGGTGGATGGAAGCTTTCCAACAATTATTTATGCCCCAAGCTATCAGGCATCATCCATTGAGAATTTTGCATTATGCGAGTTTTTGGCAAGCCATGGTTTCGTGGTAATTTCAAGTCCGAGCAGAGGCTCCGAGAACCGCTTCTTTAATGGGGGAACTGAAAAGGACATGGAAGCCCAGGCACGGGATATAGAATTTCTTATAAAGGAAAGTTTGAATCTCAAATATGTAGATTATAAGGCGATAGCCACTATGGGATTCAGTTTCGGCGGTCTTTCCAATGTATTGGCACAAGTCCGAAACGGAATGATCAAGGCAATTGTTAGCCTTGACGGAAGTATTAGATACCAATACCAGACCTTGCAAAAATCTCCAGACTTTTCTATCGAAAGGGTGAATGTCCCATTTATACATATGGCACAGAAAACGATTCCAGATAATGTGATGCAAGAGGATAAAATAGATCCTTCGCTGAACAGGGATTTTATTTTCTTTGATGAATTGAACCGTAGCGAAGCCTATAGTTTACGTTTCAACAATTTAACACATTCCCATTTTTCAACAATCGGCGTTTTGTTTCAACCCCGGGATCTGCGCCAGGATAAGTCCGATAATGCAATCATGGAATCATACCGGTGGATGTCCCACTACGCCTTGATGTTCCTGGATGCCTATTTAAATGACAATGCCGGGGCAAAAGATTTTTTAAAAAGTGACCCGGGGAAAAATGGAGTCCCGCCTGGCATTGTTTCCATCCGATCAAAGCTACCTATTCAGAAAAAATTCAGCTTTGAGGATTTTAACGATTTAGCAAATAAAAGACAGTATGCAAATCTACCTGAACTATATGAATCCATTAAACGAGAACATCCTTCATTCACATTGGAAGAAGGAAAACTGAATACCCTTGGTCTCCAATTGGTAATCCATCCTAATAAATCCACATATGGAATAGCGGTTTTCCATCTTGCAGTAGCATTGTATCCAGGATCAGCAAATTTGTTTGACAGTCTTGCCGAAGGTTATCTTTTCCTGGATGACAAAAAAAACGCCATCAAAAATTTTCAAAAGTCCCTTGAACTCAATCCATCAAATGAAAACGCGATCAATAGATTAAAGCAGCTAAAATGATAACTTCTGATAAAAGTCTAATTTAAGGATGAAAAGTAAAAGAGTGTCCCTTATTATGTCGGCTACGTTGACTATCCTATTTATAGTCTCAATACATGGTCAGCCAAAACTCAGCTTTACCTTTGACGATGGCTCAACGGCCGATATGCCGGGATACCAGTTTAAGCAATGGAATCAACTTCTCCTTGACAAACTGGAGGAGAACAAGGTGAAGTCCGTATTTTTTGTTTCAGGCCGTGGTAAAAATGACAACAAAGGAAAATACCTGCTTCAAAGTTGGAATGATAATGGCCATTTAATTGCCAACCATACTGTAACCCATCCTAACTACAACCATCCAAATACGACCCTCGAAGATTTTAAGAAGGAATTGCGTAATAATGATTCCATAATAAATCAGTACTCCAATTTTACCAAACTATTTAGATTTCCTTATTTGAAGGAAGGAGAAACTAAAGAGAAAATCAATGGCTTCAGGGTATTCTTAGAATCTCAGGGGTATAAAAACGGATATGTTACCATTGACGCTTCGGATTGGTATATTAACAGCAGGATGCTCAAGAGGCTGCATATAGATCCTCATTCAGACCTGAGTGGCTTTAGGGATTTTTATCTAAAGCATATCTGGGAAAGGGCAATGTTTTATGAAAACCTGTCATACGAACTTACCGGAAGGCATATCAACCATACTTTGTTACTTCACCACAACTTAGCCTCTGCCCTGTTTCTTACTGACCTTATCGACATGTTCAGGGAAAAAGGTTGGGAAGTGATATCGGCAAAAGAAGCCTTTGCTGATCCTATTTTCGACAAAACACCAATTTATGCGGGAGAAAGTTTGATTTATGCTCTGGCCAAGGATTCCCAAAAATATGAAGACTTACTTAGGTACCCTGCAGAGGATAGTAGGTATGAAGAACAAAAGATGAAAGATCTCGGACTATAACATGTTCATACAAACTTTTACAAAGCCTCGCTCATCATTGGCAAAGTATCACTCATGAAATTATATGAATCTATTAGGTTGACTCTCAAGGAAGTTTCATTAAATGACTCTGAAGCAATTCATGACCTGCATTCAAATCCTGAAGTTGACGAATTCAATACTCTTGGAATTCCTAAGGATTTGATTGAAACGAAAGATTATCTGATGCCCTTAATCCAGGCCCAAACAACCAATCCTAGAAAGTTATTCTTTTGGAAGATAGTTTTGAAAAGTCCTGATGAGTTCATTGGGATTGCAGGTTTGACGTTATCAATGGATAAATTTGAAAAAGCTGAAATTTATTATAAGATCCTTCCTGTCCATTGGGGTAATGGGTATGCCACAGAAGTTGCAAACCTATTGGTTGATATTGGATTTGAAAATTTTGGATTACACCGGATAGAAGCTGGTGTAGCTATAAAAAACTTTCGATCAATTAGGGTTTTGGAAAAAATTGGAATGAAACAAGAAGGCCTTCGAAGAAAGATTTTACCTATACGGGGTGAATGGGTGGATAATTATCATTATGCGATTCTCGAAAATGATACGAGAGATCATTGGACCAGTTCATGAAATCTCAATATTTAGTTCTTTAGATAATGTTGATGGTTCAAATAATGGAATAACAATTTTTGTCCAGTGTCACATAGCAAAAAGATTTTCAAAACTGTAAATTTCTATCCTAAAAGTATACGGTCTTTCAGCTCGTTTTTTCTATTGCTGTTCACTATCTCATGTGCATCGGACAGTAAGGTGCCATCCAGTGAAGTATACCTCTCCGCTACAGGCATATCCGATAGCGTTACAATCACGGATATTGGAACAGATATAGAAATGGGTAGCTTTTTTGGAAATGAAAAAATTGAATTGCCGATGCCCTATAGTACAATAAGTAAAGTCAGGCTAAGTGAGCACAACACTACTTATTTGACGTTCCTGGAAGCAGGTAAGCGTATTGAAATAGAAGTATTACAGGATGCTTCCATAACTACTTCACGAGTCGTGGATTCTCTACTTAACTACTTGTCCATAAACACCCTGGATTATATTAATGAAAACCTGAATACCATATTCACTACAGAAAATCTTGATTCAATCGTACAGATGTTCAATATATACAAGTCGCAAAGAGAAAAGATGATTCTCGAGTATTCGGACAGGTTGAGTACCTCTGAAATAGAAGTCCTAAAGTTCTATAATGGCACAAGGCTCTATGGCTTTTTACAGTTCTACGGCCTGGTCCCAAAAAAAATTAAAGCGGAGAATAGTTTCTACGATTTTATGGAAGGAATTAATTTATCGGACAACTTCATCAAATCTGCACCTTATTTGTTCTTAAACAAGCTCAAAATTCAATTTTTGAGAAAATTCGGACCCCTGAAAACACTTACCGAATTTCTAGACTATATCGATGAAAATCTGGATAGCGAAGATGAGTCCGATTTTATGAAATTCATGTTTATAAAGGAATTGGTAGCGTCTTCGCAATTCTGGGAGCCAGAACAAGAACTCTTAAATACCTACACCCTTGAAACGATACTTGAGGATGAACGTGAAAACAAGTATCATCACCTAATAAAGAATTATTCGGATAAATTCCTGATGACCCAAAAGGGCAAAAAGCCCATCAACTTCAAAGGGGAAAGACCCGACGGCTCCCCCTTTCGCCTGGAAGACTTAAGTGGGAAGGTAATTTTTATAGCTGTTTGGGCAACTTGGTGCGCCCCTTGCCTTCAGGCTCGTCCAAAAGTCATTGATATGCCGAACAGATTCAATGATGACCCCAATTTCGAGGTTCTAATGGTTTCCGTAGATGATTCGAAAGAGAAGTGGATCAATTTTTTAAAGGATCATAGCGAAACTTCTGTAAGCAATATATTTATAGAGAGTGGCATGAAAAAGGATTTCGGGCATCAGTTCAATATTAATTCCATACCTAATTATATATTAATAGATAAAAAGGGACTGATCGTGGATGCTTACATAAAGGAGCCTTCTAGGTCAGTTGAAGAAATGATAGTTCAGGAACTATCGAAATAAAGTTGACACTAATAAATAAATGGCGGATAGGGCTAATTGCTATCACTACCTATCCATTATTAAATAAATTACTGAAACCACAATTATAAGAAATCAATTCAATAATGCGGGGAGACAATAAATCATTGGTAACAAAACTGCTTCCACTCTTAATTGTTTTATTTAACTTCTTCTACGCTACATTATGGGCTCAGGAAAATACACAATCTCATATCATTGAAAGAAATGCAGCATATTATAGCCCCCTGAGAGAGAACATACATTTACATTTAAATAAAACTACCTTTTTTAAAGGTGAAAGCGTATGGTATACTGCCTATGTACTTGATCAGCGTTCAGAACTTCCGTCATCAGAAAGTACCAATTTACATGTTGACATTTTAAGCGAGAAAGGTGAAGTTATTGATAGTAAAATGATCCTTCTGCAGAATGGAATTGGATTCGGTAATTTTACGATTGATTCTAAATATACCAACACAGATTACTTCATAAAATCCTATACCAATTGGAAGAAGAATTTTTCGCCCTTTAAGCCTTTTGTTCAACAACTTAAGATATTTCAGGATTCAGCGAATGATACTTTAAATAAGCAGTTATTTAGGGACATCGCCATTTCGATTTATCCGGAAGGCGGAAAATTAATACAGGACTTAAACAATACCGTAGGCTTTAAAATTTCCAATCATTCTCAAAACAATGGAACGATTGAGAGTATTTCACTGGTAGATAACTTCGGGCTGGTCATTAAGGACAACCTGGTGGTAAATAGTTATGGAATGGGCTTAGTCACATTTTTCACCGAGGGGAAAAATAATTATTCCATACACCTCAATTTAAAAGATGGAACATCCATCCACCAGGAACTTCCTCCAGCGGAAGCGCAAGGAATTGTACTACATTTAAGTTCCATTAATTCGGATAAAATCTATGGGGAGATCGAAATAAATCCTAAAACATTAGATGAAATCTATCACAAACCGATATATATAGCAGTACATAAAAGTGGGAAAATTTCCATCCAAGAACTCAAAATTGAATCAGAATCAACCTCTTTTCTATTAGAGAAGGCGCAACTGCCATCAGGAGTAAACGCATTAACCGTCTTTGATGATTCATATAATCCCATTATTGGCCGTTTGTTCTTTAATGAATACGGACGGGATAAGTTGCAGGAAGACCTCAGCCTTACATACAAAATGAATGCTTCCGAAGATTCACTCCGTTTAACCTTAAACATGTCAAACTCTTATGAGGGGATCATGTCACTAAGTATCACTGCCCTCCCATTAGAATCCACCTCATATGCTCCAGATAATTCATTATTATCCTCCTTTCTGATTATCCCTTTTTTGGATACCCCGGTAGAACATCCCCAAAGTTTTACGAAAGATTGGAATCGAAGAAGTCTGTTTGACTTGGATATTTTATTGCTTATTCAAGGTTGGGGTACCTATAATTGGGATCATATTTTTAAAAATGATCCAAAAATGGCATATGCCTTTGAAGCCGGAGTGCGTATCAAAGGAAAAATATTGGATGCGGATCTAGAAAAAGAAAGGTTCGTCTGGGCTTATACCAGTGGGTTTGCCACAGCCTTTATATCACAAATTGAGCGGGACAAATATTTTAGTAGCAATGCAATACTATTTGAAGGTGATTCTCTAAGGATTTCTGTTTTGAATGCTAAACAATCCCCCAGAAAGCCCAAAGCAGAAGTTGAATTTACGGGGCTTTTAGCGAAGGATTCAATAAATACCATAAACGTAGGAATGTCTGGAAGTACAAGTTATATGATGACAGACAGCACATATTTAGACATACCCGTTTTACCTCAAAGCAAATTGCCCATTTCCGATAAAACCATTCTCCTGGATGAAGTCGTGTTGACTGAACAAAAATCAAACACTAAGAACATTGCACTTAATTCTGCCATTTACAGTGGAAAAAGAATAACTGATGAAGACATAAAAAGACGTGTTACAGTATTGAATTATCTGAGGAGATTAGGCTATAGGATTAGAATAAATGAAGGAACAGTAACAGTCCTATCCAAAACATTTCCTCCCGGAGCTGTTGCTGCCCATATGCCAGTACCAGTGATTGTCGGAGGAATGCTCAGTGACGGAACGGAATTATTAACAATGCCTTTAAGTAGGGTGCAGACTATATTTTATGACAATTTGGGTTATGAATATATTTCCTTAAATCTAAGATCAGGGCATTACATCCAAAACGATACCCAAAATTATATTTCATTCCTAATTGACTATGGATTTGTCAGACCTGAGAAATATTATAACCCTGGTTACACCAATAATTCAAATAGTGAATTCAGGAACTACGGAGTATTAGACTGGCATCCACAGGTGATTTTGAATAAAAATGAACCAGTCACTGTTAAAATTCCCATAATGAATCAAAATAGCATTCTCTTACAGATTGAGGGGATGGGTTCAGATGGGAAATTGGTTTCAACTACCAAGAGTATTGATATTCTGAAAGACTAACCTTCAATTACTCATGCTATAAATAGTTAAAATTATCAGCTGAGAGGAATATAACCAGAGGTCTAAAATTTGCTCCTAAGCGCATAATCACAAATTGGAAGAACATGTTTAAACTTATATTTGAAACAAGGAATTGCAGTAACCACAAAAGTCAAGATAAAGAATTGAAAGGTGGCCCAAAAAAGAACCGACCATATCGTTCATGATGATGAAATTGAAATAGGCCCATTACAGCTTCAGTTAATCTTAGGATCATCATGGAAGGATGACATTCGTATTGCAGTCAATTCTTTTTTTTGCGATTGCGGTGCACCAAATAAAAAGTTGATCAATTACAAAAGTTACCTGAACGACTTAAATGATATTACTCTAAAAGGCTGGTGCAATTCATGTAAAACAATAGCCTCCAGATATATGGAAACCGGTGAACGAAAGAGCATAGAGATAATTACCAACAAAATCAGAAAGTTTAATAAAGAGTAAAGTTCAAATAAACGATTATGAAGCCTAGACTCGTTATTCCCTTATCACTGTTATTTACCCTGTTGGTATCCTCCATGTTTGCCCAATCAGATGTTTTCATTCAAGAATACCTTGAAAGACTTGAAAACTCTAAAAAGTATTTGATTTTAGTAGCCGAATCGATGCCAGAGGACCATTACGAATATAGGGCAACCCCCGAAGCAATGAGTTTCGCGGAAAATTTAATGCATATCGGATGGGCCATGGATTGGCATTGTCAGTCCCTGTTGGGAGGTCGTGAGGCCAGAGACTGGGATATGGACACTGAACTTAAAGTGGACAACAAATCTAAAGCTGAAATGGTTTCGAAATTGGAAAAAACATTTGATGTAACCATAAAGTTAATCAAGGAATACAACGTAAAAAAACTCGGGGAAAAGTTAGACTATTTTGGACTAACCAGAACAAAAAGACAAATCTTAATGTTGCTGGCAGATCATATAACCCATCACCGGGCTCAAATGCTCGTTTATATGAGACTCAATGGGATTAAGCCCCCCAGGTATGTCCTCTACCAATAGGTTCGATCAGAGTCCTAAAAAGTTCAAATAAACGATAGCAAATGTCTCAACGAATAGCCCATATTGCTTTAGTGGTCAAAGACTATGATGAAGCCATCAAATTTTATACTGAGAAGTTAGAATTTGTGCTTTTGGAGGATAGTAAAATTGATGACCTTAAAAGATGGGTTATCATTGCTCCATCTGGTGCAAAGGAGTGTTGTCTTTTACTAGCAAAGGCAGCAGATAAAAAAAAATTGGCTAGTGTTGGGAACCAAACTGGAGGCAGAGTGTTTCTTTTTCTTTATACTGATAACTTTTGGCGGGACTATAATAAAATGGTGGAACGAAAAATCACATTCGTACGTCCTCCAACAGAACAACCATATGGACTAGTGGCTGTTTTTAAGGACCTATATGGAAACATTTGGGATCTATTGGAGCCAAACAAAAACAAAAAAAGTGTAATTAGAAATAAGTAAAGTTCAAATAAGGATGCCAGATAAACCCAGAACTAGAAGTTTGTTATATACAGTTGCAATGATTATATTCATTCTGACTTGTTCCTGTAAAAAGAATAAGGACATGGAATGGATATCCATTTTTAATGGTAAAGACCTAAAAGGATGGTCTCCAATATTTACAGGTGAGGAGTACGGAGTGAATTACCTCAATACCTTCCAGGTAAAAGATGGGAAGTTAGTTGCCTGTTATGATGCCTACGACCATTTCGACAACAATTTTGGACATATTTTCTATCAGGAAAAGCTTTCACGATTCAGATTGCGGTTAGAATATCGCTTTGTTGGCAATTCGGTTCCAGGTTCGCCATCCTGGGCCTTTAAAAATAGCGGAATCAAATTTCATACGCCACATCCTTCTGAACTTCCTCTTCACCAAACATTGCTGGTTGCCGTTGAAGCCCAAATACTTGGGGGTGATGGTAAAACAGAACGTTTTACAGGCAATGTATGCACCGCTGGCACTCATATTAAAATGAATGATAGTTTGATTACCCAACATTGTACAAATTCAAGTTATCCGGCTATTATTGATACCAGTTGGGTAAAGATGGAAATTGAAGTACACGGGAGCGAGAAAATAATCCACAAGATCGATGGCCGGACAGTCATGGAGTACGCCGAACCCCAATATGATGACACTGATGAATTTGCCCGGGAACTCATGGAAAAGGGTCACCCCAGCATTATCAGTGAGGGCTATATCGCACTTCAGGCAGAAGGTCATCCTGTAGAATTCAGGAACATAGAATTAATGAAACTTGCTGAATGATTGCATATCCTACTTAAAATTGTGAGGGTTCGATAGATAAAACATACTTATGCAGACAGCTACTATTATTACCTTAACCGTTATCAAAGTTCAAATAAACGATGGTTCTTATGAACTTTTGCCTATTCAAGGCCCGCTTACTGGATTTAGTATGATTTGCCTATAAAATTCTTAATTTTAATGGTAAGATGTGAAATTATTAAATGGTTTTATCAATCAGAAATGTCCCTGTATGTATATTAATCGCATGGTTGATTATTTTTCAAACTTTCTTTGGAGGGTGCGACAGAAACAAAAATGATTCACCACCCATCCAGGACAATCTAAGTGGTACCTGGTCGTTAATTTGGATTTTAGATGAGGATGTCTTATACTCCTATGAAACAGCTAATACTAAAGTAAACCTGGACTTTAATTTTGAAGATAACACTTATGCAGGAACTACCAACCACAATGAATTTTTCGGAGACTTTGAAAAATCAGAGAATAGACTGGTCCTGACCAGGTTCATTACAACCGAAGTTGCAGAAACTGACTACGGACAGATTTTTTACGCCGCAATCAATGAGTCTTTTAATTCAGAAAATGATTCGCATGATATGACGTACACGATAGCCTCCGACAAGTTGTATATAACCTCTGGTACTACATCTTTACATTTTATAAAAGAAGAATTCTGAACTACTGAAGTTTCATTAAATAACAAAATCCGGAAGCGGCTGTTCGGGATTCAGTATAGTTGATAACTCCTGCACAATAGCATCCCTGTAAAGCGCCTCTTTTGTTATTTTTATAGCCTGCTTATTTTCCTGAATTTAAAAAAACCCACATGTACCTCATCTTTGATACTGAAACGACCGGCTTGCCAAAACGCTGGGATGCGCCATACACAGCTACTGACAACTGGCCGCGTTGTATCCAGATCGCCTGGCAATTACATGATGAGATGGGTCATTTGCTTGCGCATGAGGACTATCTTATTGTGCCGGAGGGATTTGATGTTCCCTACGATGCAGAGCAAATTCACGGGATCTCCACGGCGTTGGCCGCAGAACAGGGAACACCCCTTTCCCTGGTGCTTGAAAAATTCAGCAGGACCCTGGCCAAAGCCAGGTATGTTGTAGGACACAATATTGGATTTGACCTGAACATTGCAGGAGCAGAGTTCCACCGCCTCCGGATGTCCAATCCCCTGGATAAATTTCAAGTGCTGGATACCTGTACTGAAGTCACTGCTTCCCTCTGTCAACTTCCGGGTGGCCGCGGAGGCAAATTTAAATTGCCTACCCTTTCCGAACTTTACACCTACCTGTTCAAAACGGCTTTTACCGAGGCGCACAATGCCACAGCCGATGTGGAGGCAACAAGCCGATGTTTTCTGGAACTCGTGCGAACAGGCGTTTTTCCTGCGGCACAACTTGGCGTACAGACTGATTATTTTGAATCTTATGCAAGGGTCCATCCTGAGGAAGTGCCATTGGCAGGACTTACCCACCTCAATCTGAGGGAGGCTTCGGAAAAACTAAGGAAAAAACAAATCGTTTCAAGCGAAACGGAGGTCTCCTACGAAGAGATCAAAGCCAATGTAAGGTCTTTGGAGGACGCTCTGTTCACGCATCTTCATAACCACTCCCAGTTCTCGGTCCTCCAGTCTACCATAAAAATCCGGGATCTGGTCAGTAGTGCGGCGGAACATCAGATGCCCGCGGTGGCCCTGACAGATCATGCCAATCTGATGGGCGCCTTCCATTTTGTTCGGGAGGTGGGTTTGCATAACAAAACGGTACGGGAACACAACGCGGGAACTCAGAACAATGGTGCCGCACCAATGAGGGAACTCAAGGCCATCCTGGGGTGCGAATTTTTTGTGTGTGAGGATCATACCAACAAGAACCTTAAAGATTACGGATATCAGGTGGTTTTCCTTGCAAAGAATAAAAAAGGGTATCACCATCTGGCAAAGATGTCTTCCATTGCATACACCGACGGATTCTACTATGTGCCCAGAATAGACAAACGGATTGTAGAGCAGTACAGGGACGACCTGATCGTTCTTACAGGGAACCTCTATGGGGAGGTACCTGCCAAAATCCTGAATGTGGGTGAAAAGCAGGCGGAAGAGGCATTACTTTGGTGGAAGTCCATCTTCGGACCTGACCTGTACGTAGAACTGCTGCGGCATGGTCAGGAGGATGAGGATAGGGCGAACCAGGTGCTGATCAGTCTTGCCAACAAACACAATATCAATCTGGTGGCAACAAACAATACCTATTATTGTGCCCGGGAAGATGCGGAGGCCCATGACATCCTTTTGTGTGTCAAGGAAGGGGAGAAACAATCCACTCCTATCGGTCGTGGCCGGGGTTACCGGTACGGCCTTCCGAACCAGGAATACTATTTTAAATCGCCTGCCGAGATGAAGGCCCTTTTTAAGGATGTCCCGGAAAGTATACATAATATCCAGGATATCGTCGACAAGATCACCCCCTTCGATCTCGCAAGGGAAGTATTGTTGCCAGGATTTGAAATTCCCGCCGAATTCAGGGTGCAAAAGGATGTGGAGGACCATGGCCGGCGTGGGGAGAATGCCTACCTTAGACACATTACCTACCAGGGCGCCGCGAAGCGTTATGCCGAGATAACCCCTGCCATTGAAGAGCGAATCGATTTTGAATTGCAGACCATTGAGAATTCCGGATATCCAGGTTACTTCCTCATTGTGGAGGATTTTATCCGCGAGGCCCGTAAAATGGATGTTTCCGTAGGTCCCGGAAGGGGTTCGGCCGCAGGTTCTGTAGTTGCCTACAGCCTTGGGATCACCAATATTGATCCGCTTAAATACGACCTGCTGTTTGAACGCTTCCTGAATCCGGACCGGGTTTCAATGCCCGATATCGACATCGATTTTGATGACGAAGGTCGGGGCAGGGTGATGGATTATGTTATCAAAAAATACGGGACCAGGCAGGTAGCCCAGATCATTACCTATGGTACCATGGCCGCCAAATCTGCCATTCGTGATACTGCCCGGGTGCTTGACCTGCCTCTGAATGACGCGGACAGAATTGCCAAGCTCATCCCGGCCATGTCAAAACTGAGCCGCATCTTCGGGCTGCCTGAGGAGGATCTGAAAAGAAAATTCAGGAATGACGATCTGGAAAAAGTACAGGAGTTGCTGAGAATAGCCGAAGGGAATGATCTGGAAGCACAGACCGTTAAAATGGCGCGGGTTCTGGAGGGTTCCCTTAGGAATACGGGTATTCACGCCTGCGGGGTTATTATCACCCCGGATGACATCACCAACTTTGTCCCGGTGGCGACTGCCAGGGATTCTGAATTGTATGTTACGCAATTTGACAATTCCGTAGTGGAGAATGCGGGTCTGCTCAAAATGGATTTCCTGGGCCTGAAAACCCTGACCCTGATCAAGGATACCGTGAAGATCGTTAAGGCAAGACAAGGCATCCAGCTCGATCCGGATGATTTCCCCCTGGATGATCAAAAAACCTATGAACTTTTTCAGCGGGGCGACACCATCGGAATTTTTCAGTACGAATCCGTAGGGATGCAGAAACATCTGAAAGAGTTAAAACCCACGGTCTTTGATGACCTGATCGCCATGAATGCCCTGTACAGGCCGGGGCCCATGGAATACATCCCGACCTTCATCAACAGGAAGAATGGTTTTAACGAGATCAGTTATGACCTTCCCGAGATGGAGGAATACCTGAAGGAAACTTATGGGATCACGGTGTATCAGGAACAGGTGATGTTGTTATCCCAGAAGCTGGCCGGGTTTTCCAAAGGGGATGCCGACGTATTGCGAAAAGCCATGGGCAAGAAGATCTTTTCCCTTCTTCAGAAACTGCAGCCACAGTTCCTTGACGGTGGCGAAAGGAACGGCCATCCCAGAGAGGTGCTGGAAAAGATATGGAAGGACTGGGAAGCTTTCGCCTCCTACGCATTCAATAAAAGTCACTCCACCTGTTATGCCTATATCGCTTACCAGACGGCCTATCTTAAAACCCATTATCCGGCTGAATATATGGCCGCCGTTCTGTCAAATAATATGAGTGATATCAAGCAGGTGACCTTCTTTATGGAAGAATGCAAACGGATGGGATTACAGGTACTGGGGCCGGACATCAATGAATCCTATTACAAGTTTGCGGTAAATAAGGAAAATGCCATTCGTTTCGGCATGGGAGCCATCAAAGGGGTCGGAAGGTCTGCTGTGGAGACTATCGTTGAAAACCGGAAGAAAGAGGGGTCCTATAAATCCGTGTTCGATCTTTCGAAACGCATCGATCTAAGGTCAGCCAATAAAAAGTCCTTTGAGAACCTGGCACTTGCAGGAGGATTTGATTCATTTTCCGAAACCCACAGGGCCCAGTATTTCCATCATGAGGGGGATGGCATTACTTTTCTTGAGAAAGTCATGCGATACGGGGCACGGCATCAGGAGAGTGAGAATTCTGCGCAGGTCAACCTGTTCGGAGACGCCAGTGAGGTACAGATTCCGGAACCGGTAGTTCCTCCGGCAGATTCTTGGGGCACAATGGAAAAATTGCGCCGGGAAAAGGAAGTTGTGGGCATCTATATTTCAGGACATCCCCTGGATGATTTCAAAGCAGAAATCAATGCCTTTTGCAATGCGGAAGTGTCCTGTTTTAACAAACTGGAGGATTATGTGAACAGGGAGTTGAGCGTCGCAGGTGTGATAACCGATGTGCAGCACAAGGTTTCGAAAAACGGAAAGGGTTGGGCCACTTTCTGCATGGAGGACTATTCGGATAGTTTTGAATTTAAAATCTTCGGCGAAGAATATCTTAAATACCGCCACTTCCTGATGATCAATTCCTTTGTTTTTCTCAGGGTTTTTGTGAAGGAAGGCTGGGTGCAACGGGATACCGGTAAAAAGGGCGAGGCCAGGATGCAGTACAATAACTTTATCCTGTTACAGGAAGTAATGGAATCATTTGCAAAAAAACTGACTATAAAACTGGACATTGCTAACCTGAAAGAACAAGGCATCCGGGATCTCAAAGAAACACTGGTCTCTCATAAAGGAAGCAATCCTTTGCATTTTGTAGTGTACGAAATGAAGGAGGAGATAAAAGTGACCTTGTCCAGCAGAAAACAAAAAGTCCATATCACCAGTGACCTGCTGGCGACCCTGGACCGGAAAGACGTGCATTACAAGCTGAACTGAATGCACAACTATCCCCTGCAAACGTCTATGCCGGGGTCAGATAAGTTTTGGTAATGCTCTTATAGTCAAAATGAATACGGATCGGGTAAGGAAAAGGCAAATTAATGTCTAACTTTGTAAACTATTAAATTATAAAGAAATGGCACTAGAAATAACTGATGCTACTTTTGATGAAGTGGTATTGAAGAGTAATAAACCGGTAGTGGTTGATTTTTGGGCAGCCTGGTGCGGACCTTGCAGGATGGTAGGACCTATCATTGATGAAGTAAGTAGCGAGTATGAAGGGAAAGCCATAGTTGGCAAGGTAGATGTCGATGCCAATCAGGAATACGCTGCCAAATACGGGGTGCGCAACATTCCAACGGTTCTGGTTTTTAAAAATGGAGAGATCATCAACCGTCAGGTAGGTGTTTCCCCTAAAAAGGTATATACGGATGCTATAGACGCGGCGTTGTAATCCCTTTATTACAATTATAAAAAAGGCCCGGATGCTAACTCCGGGCCTTTTTTTGTCCCTGCTCGAAGTTGAAATACGGTCCGGACTTAAATGGTACCGGTGAAGTCGGGGACAACTGCTTGTCGTATCTTCCTTATCTTCGTATCATGGACCTGCAATCTGAACTTCATAAGGCCCCGCTCTTTCAAAACCTGGAACTCCTGGCGAACCAGGTGGTGGAGGGTTTTATCAGTGGCATCCATAAAAGTCCTTTCCACGGATTTTCAGCCGAATTCGCAGAACACAAGATTTACAATACCGGGGAGAGCACAAAGCATATCGACTGGAAACTATTCGCTAAAACGGATAAACTGTACACAAAACGATATGAGGAAGAAACCAATCTGAGGTGTCATATGATCCTTGACAACTCGGCCTCTATGTACTACCCTGATATTAAGGAACTATCCCTGAACCATTTGAATAAAATAGGCTTTGGAGTTTTAGCTATAGCGGCATTGATGGCCCTGTTAAAGAAACAGCGCGATGCGGTGGGATTAAGTGTATATTCCGATCAGTATGCGTATTACGCCCCTGAAAAAGGCAGTGAAAGGCATTATCAGATGCTGTTGGCCAGGTTGAATGAGATTTCTGCGGTACAACACTCCGGGGCGGGCACTGAAACTTACCTCTATTTACATCAGATTGCGGAAAAAATAAAACGCCGCAGCCTTATTTTCCTCTTTACGGATATGTTTCAGACGGATATTTCAGATGGACGCCTCTTCGAGGCTTTGCGTCATCTGAAGTACAATAAACATGAGGTGGTGCTTTTTCATTTACTGGACAGGGATACTGAGATGCACTTCAATTTTGAGAACAGCCCTAAACGCTTTCTGGATGTGGAAAGCGGGAAGCACATCGACTTGTATGCAGATTCCATCCGTGCAGCCTATGAAAAGGAACTCGGCATCTTTCTTGCCAGTCTCAAAATGAATTGTGCGCGTTATAAGATCAAGTATGTGGAGATAGATATCCGCCAGCCCTTTACCAGGGTCTTTAATACTTTTATGGTAGAGCGGCAGAAGTTTCTGTAGGGCCTCCGCTTTTTTAAAATAAATAGTTTGTGGAATTCATTTAGCAGCGTATATTTGCAACCGCCAATGCCGCCTCGTAGGCGGGGTAGGTGCGCCTGAGATTTTTTTCTTGGGAATACATGGAATATTGGTTCGGTAGTTCAGTTGCCCGCCCGCATGCAAAGGCTGACCGTTCGGGCAGGGTTAGAATACCTGCCTGTCATGCAAGAGGTTAATAACTTAAAAGTTCATTACATATTGGTTCGGTAGTTCAGTTGGTTAGAATACCTGCCTGTCACGCAGGGGGTCGCGGGTTCGAGTCCCGTCCGGACCGCAACATAGCAAGCCCTCGCACGTAACTGCGGGGGTTTTTTAGTTGAAGCGCTTGGAAGCCTGCTTCTGAAGAGATAATACTAAAACGTAGGTGGTTTTTCAAAAAGTAGTCGATCTTCCATTATTTTGAAATAGATAAGGGTGATAGTATCCTACTAATCCTTAAAATATCTATAAAAAGTTCCCATTCCCCCTTCCTCTTTGTCAGCAATCATTGTCATCGGTGTCCTTTCCAAACCTGGTTCGATGATCAATTGCAATGAAGCATCAAACGAAGTAACACTGTCCTTTATCCTGGAGCGTCCATCCTACATTAGAATTTTGTTCACCGGTTCTATGGGTTTTGGCAAATCGGTCTCTTCCAGCATTTCCCTGAGATCAATCTCGATAGTCCTGGAAAGTGCTGCCATAGGAATATCGTTTGCCCCCCCTTCGAAAGGGTTTTCGGTACTCTCGCCTACTTGCTCTAAAGAAGTAAAGACCCAGCCAACGATTACGCTGAAAGGAATGGTCAACCATATACCGTAATCGCCCAGCCTGGCAAATTCGTTCAACATGCCAAAGGGCAAGAGGATGACCAACAGATTGATGAAAAATAAATTGATGCTGGCAAATTGCCGGGGATATGGAAAATTTTTGATGCGCTCGGCCTTGCCCTGGTGCGTATAAAATTCCTTAATGAGACCTTCCATTTCCACATAGG
This sequence comes from Muriicola sp., assembly GCA_041744575.1. Lineage (GTDB taxonomy): Bacteria > Bacteroidota > Bacteroidia > Flavobacteriales > Flavobacteriaceae > JTS-RE37. The sequence continues at coordinate 55,814 of JBGTKP010000037.1, read as the reverse complement.
GGAAAGCATCTATGAGGCCTTCTTTCCGCAAGTTGCTCAAATCACTTGATTGTAGGCTCAATAAGTGGGTTGCCCTATTTTTCTTTTTCAGCACATACCCAAAATCGGCTTCCGAAAGAAATGGTTTCATTTCGTCCTCCAACACTGTCTCCCATTCCGGTACGCTGTAATGTCCGCGATATTCCTTAGCGTAGGCCTTGTTCATATTTTCCCATTCCTTCGGTTGCCGTAACTGAAAACGCAGGGCCGTTAACCAGGCTATGTGACGATAGATCAATCTTTGGTGGATCGTTTTCAGATCGTCCCGCGTTATGGTTTCAGCATTTGGAGTGGAAACAAAATCTTTCGCCATTACGCCCCAGGTGCGGCTATCATTTACTATAGATCCCCATATCATTCGCGCCTCCCACAGTCTGTTATAGGTCTGGGTGTTCTTAAACCCGACGATAAAAGCGGCCGCGGTGCCCACGAGTGCGACCGGCACCCATGGGATCCCCAACCATGTAAATCCCAAAACTCCGTATAAAACCGTCGGTACGATTGCGATGAACAAAAGCCAATAAATTGAGCGTCGTGTCCAGATTAGGAACTCCTTTATTTTGTAGTGACTACCAGTATGCATATTATAATTTTTGGATATTGTCTAAGATACTGGTTATTGCCAAATTATGGGAGTTACACAAAACCCTCCGCTTCTATGGGAGACGGCCAGAAACGATAAATAAACTACAGGAGGAGAACGAGGGCAAACTAAATCGTTAAAATTGCAGTTACAAAATATTAGGGAAGGCATTACAATGTGTGGTATATCAGTTTCCAGATAGCAAATCAGACTATTCAATTAACTAAGGAAATTGCAGCAAAGCTTCCTATGCCAACTTTTGCCGGGTCCAATGCTTTTGTCAGGTACATGACTTGGACGGAAGTCATTGCAGGCTAAAGTCCGTTATGGTTATTTGACTACTTCTATCAATTTTAGATTTTATGAGACCTAAATTCAGCTTTTCGACTGCTTTAATGTGTGTTTTAATTGTGCGATCAACATAAAACCCCCCATCCTCCGTTGGGAAGGTACGTAGCTTAAAGTCAAAATTTTCAAAGCCATATTTTTTTCTCTTCTCACTAATATTCTTGTCAGAATCTTTGGGGAACAAGTGGACATAACACTTATAGTCTGAAATGGAATCTACGTCGACACGTGGGCCAAATTTTAAAATTAAACGATAAACAGAGTCTTTTTCCTTAATCAAAAAAACATTTTGGGCTGCGATGTTTTTGGATAGGTTAAGATTTGTTCCCAGTTTAATGACAGGATTAGGCTTAACAATCGTATTTGATCCATATAGGTATAGTTCCTTCTTTTTAGACATCCTGGTATTCCAGTAACTTGTTTGATTCAGGAATTTTCTTTGAATATATTTATTTTCTAAATGCCTTGCTAAAAAGGAACTTATTTGAACAGCACCGTAATAACTGGTATGCTGATTATGTATATAGCCATTTTCAAAACTTCTGTTCTTAAGTCCAACCTCATTAGACAACACATTAAAGTCAAGATATTCTTCGCCATACCTGGAAGCAACTTTTTTAATTGTTTCATATTTATTTTGATAGGTCTTATTCAATAAATCACTGTATTTAGGACTCATGACATATACAATCTTAAAATCCTTATTCTCTGATAGTAGGTGTAATTTTTTCAAATAATTCTCATCGCTTTTACTGATATCAAAACCGGATAAGTCGTCTTTATTTTCAAGTTCATATTGTTCGGCGACCTTCTTTCCCATTTCACTTTTCCTGACCGAAAAACCCCTATAGTCCTCTTTGTCGACCTCTTCAGCTCTACTTAAATTGGAGGCCAGGAGTTCTGAGTTTTTCCAGTTGTCATGATTTCTAAAAATTGAGAACATGCTATTTACATAGTCTTTTCTATCCCTTTGCCCTAAAATGGCATTTAGCTTATTTAAGGAATAATTCATGCCATCCAAATTGGAATATACACGAAAATCACCTTCACGATTTTTCCAACTATTTCCTGTCAAACTAGACAATTGTATGATAACAATTTTTGGATTCTGAGATTTTAGGGCTTCTATTAAATTAAAATACGTCTGTTCTATTAACTGTGAATTACTGGCTAGCACAAAGCTGTTTGTGCCACAAATGGCATCAATAATGTCCGGGCTATAAGAAGAATATGCATGAGAATTACCAAGAATCAGAATATCAAGGCTTTTAGGGGGAAGTTCATAGAAGTAATCCCATCTTTTTTGGATATTATCGTACTTGTATGAGAGCAGCTGATATCCATTTAAACAAATAAAAAAAAGAAGACAAAACCCGCCTACCGATAAAATTTTAGAACTGAAAATATATAAACTCAGCTTTCTCATTGCCTCCATAATAACCAAAGATCAATACAAAAAGTACCAAACCCAAATAAAAAACCCATCTGACAGGTAACCATTGGCCTTGCAGCCATTCCCGTATATTTCTTTTCCTTTGTATCCAATGAACAGTTAACAATATTAAAATGGACAGGATCGCCATTTGAAAATCCATTTCGTCCAATCCTAGGGAAAACAATTGTTTATTAAATAATTTACTCCAATTTTGGACAAAAAGGTGATCAATGATATAAAACGCATCATTCACCGTATTTGCCCTAAAAAATATCCAGGCAAAACATACCAGTGCAAAAGTTTTCAGGCCATGTATCAATCTATAGGAAAACCCTAATGGTTCAATATTCATTAGTCGATATACTTTGTCCGCGGCAGGTTTAGTAATTTCTTCAAAAATCAAATAAGCTCCGTGCAGGGCACCCCATATCACAAAAGTCCAATTCGCGCCATGCCATAAACCGCTAACTACGAAAACTATGGCAAGATTTCTATACATCTTTAGGGTGCCTACCCTACTGCCACCCAACGGGATGTATAAGTAATCTCTAAACCAGGTAGACAAGGAAATGTGCCATCTTCTCCAAAACTCCCGCAGGGATTTGGAGAAGTAAGGCCTGTCGAAATTCTTCATAAGGTCATAGCCAAGCACTTTCGCTGCTCCAATAGCTATATCGGAATATCCTGAAAAATCGCATAATATTTGAAAAGAAAAGAAAATAGTAGCGACGATAAATTGCACCCCTTCATACTCCGATGGATTATTATAAACTGTATTCACCAAAACTGCCAGGCGATCTGCAATCACGACTTTTTGAAAAAATCCCCAAAGCATCAACAGCAATCCCGATTTAATTCTTTCATAATCAAACTTTTTGATTTCCCTGAATTGAGGCAACAGATTGCTAGATCTTTCAATAGGGCCTGCTACAAGTTGGGGAAAGAAGGATACGAATAGCGCATAAATACCGAAATGCTTTTCCGGTTTGAGTTTATCCCTATAAATATCCATGGTATAACTTAGGGCCTGGAACGTGTAAAACGAGATTCCTACAGGCAATAATATATTGAACTCGCTCTTATGCCATTCGAATCCGATCAGTGCTGTAAATTCCTTAATGCTATCGTCAATAAAATGAAAGTACTTAAAGAAAAATAATATGGACAGATTAGAAATAAAACTAATGGCTACAAAAATCCTTTTCCATCTTTCTCTCAGTTTGGTCGGATATGAACTTTCGTTCATTCGTCCAATGAAAATCCCGCTGTAATAAGTGATTATTGTTGAGATTAGAATCAATATCGCATAGGACGGATTCCAACTCATATAGAAATAATAACTTACAAGTAGTAACCACAGCCATTTAAATCTTTGTGGACAGAGGAAAAATAAAAAGGTAACAATTGGAAAGAAAATTAAAAATTGCTCAGAATTGAATAACATAAACCATTTTAAATACCCTTAGGTGGGTTAGCGAATTTATTCGATTTCTTTCTTATTTAGGACTGGAGTAAATCAAGGCATAACTGATATTGACCTCCTGCCATGGCAACAAAAAAAGTTATAAAATATGAATTCCAGCTATCTTTCAGCACATTTAAGATATTGGCTCTCAGACTGAAAATTGTATTATTTAGGTTATTTGGTAATGTAATGTAACCCATCGCGCTCATTTTATCAATTTAAAGTATTCGTCTCTCCGATACACTATATTTTGAATCTGTAAGGTCTTTCTATACCACCTTACTTCTTCCACCTTCCTTATGCGTAAGGCAATCACCGAGAAACGTTTTAAACCAAATTGTTTCAACGGGGAGATCGTATTCCTCATCTGTGACTAAATACGTTTTTTCCGGGACATGTAAATTGTGGAAATTGGCTAATTACTGTTTGATGTTCTGGTGCTGGTCTGTGTCGTGAACTTGATTTCGGAGCGCAAAAGAATTCATAGATGTACCTAATAAAAAGATGGTAATCAGGAAATTTCTTTTCATCCTTTTCCAATTTAACTTCAAATTATCACATTTAATTGCACGGGCCAAGTCCCAGCCAACAACCGATAAAATATGTGAAATATAAAATGGGTGGGCAATGCGGTAAGTTACCATTTAAGTCTCCATATTGAGCCTTTAAAGCATGAATATATTGAGCAAATATTCGAGTCGCGTCCGGAAAGCTGTATATCAAAGCCCCTCGTGCAAAAGCCGGGGGGTTAGTTCTAAGGCATGGAAGTTTTCTTCGGAAGCGTTACATCCAAAAAAATCCAGGTAGTTTGCAACAGGGGCTGATATCTGTAATACCCTCCTGAAACTTGAACCATAGGTTAAGTCAAGAATTACTATCTTCAATGCAACAGACCTAGGAAACGATCCACAAGAAAACCCGCAAGAGGACGGGCCGGTTCCGTGCGCAATTCAAGGCAATGGCCGACCTTATGAGCTAGTTAAAATCCCTGTAAATCAAAATATTATTTTAATCCAAAATTTATACTCAATGAAAACTTTGTTTATTCTTGGCGCAATTCTTTTCGCTTTACCATTTAATGACTTGTCAGCACAAAATATGACGGCCCCTCTGCGTATTATTGCCTTTGGGGCTCACCCGGATGATGCTGAATTGAAAGCAGGTGGCGTGGCTGCCAGCTGGGCCGCAAAAGGACATAAGGTTAAATTTGTCGCCATGACAAATGGTGATGTCGGCCACTTTAAAGAAGCTGGAGGGCCGTTAGCTATTCGGAGATCGGCTGAAGCACAGGAGTGCGCGAAATTATTGGGTATAGAAACGGAGGTTTTGGATATTCATGATGGGGAGCTCATGCCTACCTTGGAGAACCGCAAGACTGTGGCTCGACTTATTAGAGAATGGCAGGCAGATATCGTGCTGTTTCACCGACCTTATGACTATCATCCTGATCACAGATATACAGGAGTTTTAGTGCAGGATGCATCAGTAGTGGTGGTCGCGCCTTTTTTCTTACCTCTCACCCCTTCTACTCAGCAGAATCCCATATTTATGTATTACTCCGATAGTTTCGAATATCCATATCCTACAGTTCCGACTATAGCAGTAGGTATTGATGAAGTTGCTGAAAAAAAATGGAACTGCCTCAGGGCCATGCCCTCACAAATGGCGGATGCCGATTCCTGGCAAGGGAGGTATTTGCCCGATGTGCCAGAAAATGAGCAACAGCGACAGCAGTATATTGTTGGAGTCCATAAAAAAAATAATGCTGTAAGGGCGGACAAATACCGTGAGCGACTTGTAGAACTGTATGGTCAGGACAGAGGTAACACAATAGAATATGCCGAAGTATTTGAACTTTGTCAATACGGCAGACAGGCATCTTTGGAGGAGTTGAAAAAATTGTTTTTGATAGACAACGCCACAAACAATGAGCCTCCAAAGCTTAAGCCAAATTAAAATGGTACTCTTCGTCTCTTAAAGGTCGGTAAGTTTCCATTATGTCATTGGCAAGCGCAAAAGCATCGTACTCATTTTTATGATGAATGGCCATTGTGTTCAACAGACCACTACCGGACATTGCCCTGTCCACTACGGCCCGTAAATGGCATATCCATAATTTAGGTAATTATTTGGATAATGCCATATGGAGGCTGTGGCAGCCAATTTTTATTGGAATTCCTTTTTGAAAGTGCCTATAAATTACCTGATACAACTGCCCATTTTAATCCTTAAAAAAATGCACAAAAATTGGACATCTTACGTAAATTAATTTTACACTTTGTAATTACTTTTCCAAAGAATTTACCCCTAATAATTTGATAGCCTGTAATTTGCATATTTGGTATAAAATTAGGTGAGATAGTCAGATGTTTGTGATAAATCAGCACTTGCACACTGACTTAAATTCGCCAAAACACCAATTTAAAAATGGGTAACTTTTTACAATTGTTTCTATAGTGGCTTTAAACAGCTGAAAGGCACCTTATAACTTTATTATCAACCTCATCATGATCGGAAGCTATCTCAAAACATCCGGACGTAATTTAATACGCAACAAGCTCTTCTCGTCCATCAATATCACCGGCCTTGCCATCAGTATGTCCGTCGGACTGCTCCTGATCGCCTTCATGCTGGACCTGCAATCCTACGACCGGTTCCACAAGAACTGGGAGCGGATCTATCGCATCACCAACATCACAACTTCCAATGGGGAGGAAAACAGCAAGTACGCATCAACTTCAATCAAGGCCGGCAGGCTTATCCGGGAAAAAGTCTCCGGCATTGAAGAAGTGGCTATTATGCGAAACGACTTTTCGCAGGATGCAAAAGTAGGCGACCATATTCTTCCGATCAAAGGCTTCTGGGCGGAGCCATCATTCTTCAGGATATTTACCTTTTCGATGCTGGCCGGCAATCCCGATACCGCGCTGAAAGATCCATATTCGATCGTTCTCACGGAGACTACAGCGAAAAAGTTGTTCGGCAAGGAACCTGCGATCGGCAAGGCCATCAGATTCGATACCCTAAACTATCAGGTGACCGGGGTGATGAAAGACGTTCCCTTCTTTTCTCATATCACCTTCGAAGCCCTGGTATCGTTCTCCACAGCTGAACAGATAAATAAAAATGATCCTGATTTTGAGTCGTGGACCAACATGTCGTCCAACCTGGTCTACCTTCTGAAACAGGACAATGCCGACCTGACTTCCATACAGTCTCAGCTGAACGCTGTTTCACAAAACGAAAATCTCGCGGAAGAAACTACTAAAATCCAACTGGAGCTACTTCCTTTAAGTGAAATAGTGGTCGGAGAAAATCTCTTCTCTATGTCCCGTCTGGGACCGCATATACCTCCACTTGTCCTTTGGTTATTGGGCGGACTTGCCATTGTTGTGATATTATCTGCGTGTTTCAACTATTCAATTTTAACCATAGCCCGGGCCATGCGCCGCTTTAAGGAAGTAGGACTGCGCAAAGCCATTGGTGCCGTAAAAAACCAGATAAGACAACAGTTCCTGGTGGAGGCAATCATGATTTCCCTTATAGCCCTGCTTTTTTCCTTCGTCTTATTTCTCTTCCTGCGACCCCAGCTGATCAACATGGCTCCAGAGATGCAGCATATGGTGAAACTCGAGCTCACCCCTGCAATGGTCGTGGCGTTTATCATGTTTTCACTTGTCGTGGGTGTTATTGCCGGCTTTGTACCTGCCCTATCCTTTTCGAAAGTCAGCGCGCTCCAGGCGATCAGGAACGAGTCGGTCGTGAAGGTATTTAAACACGTTTCGCTCAGACGCTCCCTTGTGGTGATCCAATTTACGCTTACGCTGATTTTTATTACATCAACTGCCATTGGCTATGTGCAGTATAAAAATATACTTGCATTCGATTTGGGATTCAGTACGGAAAACATCCTGAACATCAATATGCAGGGAAATGAACCTGCTACGCTTCTCAACGAACTGAATGGGATGCCGGAAGTAACGGCGCAATCCCGGTCAATGATCGTGACAGGCATTGGGAATGCATGGGGCGGCTTTATGAAGTACAAAGACATGAACGACTCTGTGCTGGTCTTGACCAACCACATCGACGAAAACTACCTGCCCTTGCACGGACATAAACTCCTCGCAGGAGGGAATTTTGTTGCCAGGCCGACATCTTATGAAGCCATCAGTGAGGTGATCGTTAACGAGCAATTCTTACGAAGGTTCAACATTGGGAATAGCGACCCTGCGAAAGCCATTGGGAAGGAAGTTTCTTTCAGCAATTTCAAAACCAGCGGTCGCAGGATGACCATTGTAGGCGTTATGCAAGACTTTCACTATGGAAAAATTGACAATCTTATCGGGCCCTCAGCTTTCATGTTCTGGACGCCGGGAGACAGGGCAATCCTTAATGTCAGAATAAAAAGCACTGACAAGCCCGCGACCCTGGCCAGAATCGAATCCGTATGGAAAAAGATGGATCCTGTTCATCCCTTTCAGGCCAAATTCTATGAGGAAGAAATTGAGGAGGCTTACACCGAACTATCCGCCATGATCAAGATCATTGGCTTCCTTTCATTCCTCGCTATTACTATCGCCTCGATGGGGTTGTTCGGAATGGTGGCCTTCACCACAGAAACCAGATTGAAAGAGATTGGTATCCGCAAGGTGATGGGTGCCAGTTCCGGCAAAATCCTGTACTTATTAAGCCATGGTTTTGTCGCACTGTTATCGATATCGGCCCTCATAGCCCTGCCGGTAACGTATTTGGTTTTTGAAAACTACCTGCTCACCCGCTTCCCGTATCACACCCCCATCCAGGTAACCGAATTATTTGTGGGATTGCTGGGGGTATTATTGATCGCAGTCATTATGATCGGGTCTCAGACCATGAAGGCGGCGAATACCAATCCGGCGGAAGTCCTAAAGACTGAATAGGGATGACTGAATTATTTTTTCAAAAGCCTTACTGGTCGAAAGCGGCCGGGCACCCGCACCGGATATGTTTTGTGAATCAATAATTCAATTCCGGGACTTATCCGCTCTCATCCAAAACACTATCTTTATACCATCAGGATCTCATTATAAAATAGCGACATTCAAATCCGATTGGTTTTGAACCCCTTGTCCTTCAAAAAGGACAGAAAATTGTTTTGTCAAATTTTATAATTAAGATCAATGAAAATCGATAAGATAGCCGTAATTGGCGGTACCGGAAAGTCAGGTACCTATCTCGTTAACCGCCTTCTGAACAGAGGATTCAGACTTCAACTACTTCTTAGAGATCCTTCCGCACTTGCCATCCACAGCCCACTTATTGCCTGTTTGCAGGGTGATGCCAGAAACTACGCTGATGTTGCGGCGCTGACAAAAGGCTGTCAGGCTGTAATCAGTACCCTGGGGCAACCGAAAGGTGAGCCCGCTATTTTCAGTGAAGCCACTGGCCATGTGCTCAGAGCTGCCAGGGAAAATGGTTTTGGCAGGTACATCGTTGTCACAGGTGTCAATGTAAATTGCCCTATGGACCGGAAGGATGAAAAAGTGCTTTTCGCCACTAAATGGATGTATGAAAATTATCCTGAGATTACAGAAGACAGACAGGTGGAATATGAATGTCTTGCGAAAAGTGGCCTTGATTGGACTCTGGTGCGCCTGCCACTGATTGTCCTTACCAATAAACGGTCACTCATTGTTGTAAATCTGGAAAATTGTACAGGTGAAAACATCAGTAGTACAGATCTGGCTGAATTTCTGATGGCACAGCTATCGGAAACAACCTATATAAGACAATGTCCCTTTCTCTCAAATGTGTGATGAATGGGAATATCATGATATTGCAGATACCGGCCCCCCGGCTGTTTTCAATATCGAATTTATCGGCTCAACAGCAATCATCTATTAGCAAATGCATCCTATGAAGCGGATCTTGTTGTTTGTTTAGCAAATCATAAATTATAATGAAGCTGTCTCATTAATTTGAGGCAGCTTCTTTAGTTTATAGCAGTTTTGGCTTGTATTTTTATATTGATTTTCGTAAGTTTAAGTACTGATAATCAGATATATGAGCCACAAATTTAAGGATTACAACCAGCAACAAAATTGGCTATTACCACCTTCCATTGAAGAAATGATACCCCCGGAGCATCCCGTTAGGATTGTAAACGGAGTGATCGAGCACTTGGATATCCAGCCATTGATAGAAGTCTATAGTAAAGAAGGCCAACCCAGTTATCATCCTAAGATGATGCTCAAGGTGATGGTCTATGCTTATATGGACAATACCTACTCCAGTCGTAAAATTGAGAAGGCTATGGGAGAGAACATTAATTTCATGTGGCTCTCCAATAAACAAGTGGCCGACCATAATACCATTGCCCGCTTTAGAAGTAAAAAACTTAAAGGTGTTTTTAAAGACATCTTTAAACAAGTAGTGTTGTTACTTGCCCAGGAAGGTTTGGTTACTTTAAAGCAAGTGTACACCGATGGGACCAAGATTGAGTCGGTAGCCGGACGATATACTTTTATCTGGGGTAATGCTATAAAGACCCACAAGGAGAAAATGATGCAGCAACTTGAACAGATGTGGCAATATGCGCAAAGCATAGCTGATGAAGAAGACCGGGATCCTACCCCTCCGGATTTTAAAAAAGTCGATAAAGAGAAAGTGGAGCAAACGGCCCAAAAGATCAATAAAATCCTCAAAGGCAATGATAAGGCCAGTTCCAAAGCAAAAGCCAAAGCCAGGTACATTGTAAAGAACTTTGCTGCTAATCTTCACAGGTATGAACATCAGCAAGAAGTTCTTGGCAAGCGAAACAGTTACAGCAAAACAGATCCTGATGCAACTTTTATGCGTATGAAAGAGGATCATATGAACAATGGGCAACTTAAACCGGGCTATAATGTACAGATCAGCTCTGAAAACCAGTTTATTGTCAACTACACTTTGCATCAGCATACCAATGACATCCATACCTTGAAACCCCACCTGGAGAGTTATGAATATCTATACCAAAATGTACCAGAATCCCTTACTGCCGATGCTGGTTATGGAAGCCAGGAAAATTTTGAATTACTAAGCAATAAAGGAATCCAGGCATATGTAAAGTTCGGCACCTTCGATAAAGAACAGAATGCTACGGGGAAGAAAAGAAAGAACACTCCCTTTGAAAGGGACACCCTGCATTATAATGAGCAACAAGACCATTATGTATGCCCGATGGGACAGCGGATGGAAAAGATATCGGAGAATACCAAAACAACAAAATCCGGTTACAAACAGACCTATAGCAAGTACAGGGCGCAAAACTGTATGGGATGCCCAATAAGAGGTGCCTGCTTTACAGGCAGTGGCAATCGCGTTGTGGAACGCAATCATACTCTTGAGCATTATAAAGAGAAAGCCCGGGAGGCTCTGTTATCTGAAATCGGAGAAATAAAGCGCAAAAAACGGACTGCTGATGTAGAACCCGTCTTTGCCCATATAAAACACAACCGGAATTTTAAAAGATTTACCCATCGCGGACTTGATAAAGTGGAATTGGAGTTCGGATTACACGCCCTGGCACACAATATTAGAAAGAAAAGTGCGTAAAAACCCCTGACTTAATTTTTCCCGGAGTAAAATCGCCTACATTATACATCAGAAACTGTATGAATAAAAAATCGCCCCATTTTGGTAAATGAGACGGCTTCTAATATTTTATTATTGATTCCTAATTTTAGACCATTATTATTAACTTAGTAGCTTTTCAACCACTATCATTATAAGGTCATTCCAATCTTTATAATTTCCTGATAAATTCAAAGCCAGCAGGCATCTAAACTAGTATTAGCACGAATGAAATTACTACTAAAAAATCTCTTTTTATGCCTTCCTTTACTCGCAATAACAGGATGTAAGTCCGACAAGGAAAAAGAAAAGACGGTTGCAGAATTCAAAGTTCCTGTGGAATATTATCAACTCGACAACGGGTTAAAAGTGATCCTGTCTCAGGACAATACCTCTCCCACGGCCATCATTGCGGTATATTACAATATTGGGTTTAGGATTGAACCTAAGGACAAGACTGGTTTCGCCCATTTGTTTGAGCACATGATGTTCCAGGGTTCGCAAAACCTGGGTAAAATGGAGTTTGTAAAACTGGTCCAGCAGAACGGAGGCATCCTGAATGGCTCCACCCGTTTTGATTACACAAACTACTTCGAAATAGTGCCATCACACAAACTGGAGACGATGTTGTGGGCCGAAGGAGACAGAATGCGCGGGTTGGCCATCACCCAGGACAATCTGACCAACCAGCAGGGGGTGGTAAAAAATGAAGTCAAAGTGAATGTCCTCAATCAGCCCTACGGCGGTTTCCCCTGGTTGGATATGCCTCAGTATGCGAATGAAAACTGGTACAACGCCCACAATTTTTATGGCGACCTGGAAGATTTGGATGCTGCCAGTCTTGAGGATGTTTCCTCCTTCTTTAAAACGTACTATGCTCCCAACAACGCGGCCCTGGCGGTGGTTGGGGATTTTGATATCGAGATGGCCAAACAATGGATCCAGAAGTATTTTAAGGATATCCCGTCATCTGAGCTGCCTGCGGAGCCTGACCTGAAAGAACCAAAACAGCAGAAGGAAAAAATATTCGAAAAGAATGACTCGCTGGCAAATAAGCCGGCCATCGCCATCGCTTATCACATGCCGGATCGAAATACCCCGGAATATTATGCGATGGGCCTGTTGGATCAAATCCTTGTCCAGGGTGACAATAGCCTGCTGGCTCAAAAACTGGAAAGGGACAGGGGGTATACTTCTGATGTGAGTGGCGGAATCAATTACCTTGGGAATATGTTCAATTACAAAGGACCCATGCTCTGGATGTATAACCTGACCTACGATAAGGAAACTTCCGATAAGGACATCCTGGTTTCAATAGATTCGGTAATGACCGGTTTAAAGTCGGGGGTTAACCAGCAAATGCTCGATCAGGCGATCGTAAAAATCCGCTCCCAATTGTATGATGATATTGGTGGTACCTTCGGCCTGGGCAGGGCGGACCTTCTCTGTAGTTTTGCACTTTTTGACGATGATCCCGCAAGGATCAACTCTCTGGAAGAAGAATTCAAAAAAGTAACCCCAGAGACGATCAGGAATACGATCGATCAATTCCTGATAAAGGAAAATCGTACCATATTAAAGGTAATCCCTCTTTTAACAGAAAACGAAAAATCACAATAACTTGCGTACAACAATCCTATTATTAGTAGCCCTCCTATTTTCAGCTGCGCCTTTGAGTGCCCAGGAAAAGGAGCAACCTCCCAAAGGAGGGGAACCAAAGAATTTTACTTTGCCAGAAAAAGAAATGGTCACTTATGACAATGGACTGACGCTGGCGCTTATCCCGTATGGATCCATTCCGAAGGCCACCATTCAATTCGTGATAAAAACGGGTAATATCAATGAAAATGAAAACCAGGTATGGCTTTCAGATCTGATGGTAGATTTGCTTGAGGAAGGAACTGCCGCCAAAACAGCCAAACAGGTGGCGGATGAAATTGCCGGAATGGGTGGTAACCTGAATATAGGGGTGGGGACACATACTTCGGCCATCACTGTTTCCGTACTCTACGAATTTGCGCCCGAGGCAATTGCCCTGATGGCGGAAGTTCTTAAAAGTCCTAAATGGCCTGCCGGGGAACTGGCAAGGCTAAAGGACGACATGAAACGTGATCTGGCGGTACAACTATCTCAGCCACAATCTCAGGCGTACAGGGATTTCTCGGCGGAAATATATCCCAATCACGCCTTCGGGAGAATCTTTCCTACTGACGAAATGATTGATTCATATACCCTAGAAGACATAAAAAAGTTCTATGATGACAATTTCGGCGCGGTGAGAACTACCGTCTACGTTGCAGGGAACTTTGACAGTGCAGAAGTAAAAAATGCAGTTGAACAATCGATGGCTGACTGGAGAAAAGGCAAAGAAACAGCATATCCCATCGCAGAACCTGTTTCAACCGGAACCGTGAAGATCATTGACAGACCGGGAGCACCGCAATCCACAATTTATTACGGGTTGCCCGTTGCAGATCCTTCCAGTGAAGATTTTACCGCACTGGATGTTACAAATTCCGTTCTCGGTGGCTCCTTTGCCTCCAGGATCACCAGTAATATCCGCGAGGACAAGGGATATACCTATTCTCCTAATAGTGACGTACAAGCCAATTACAAGTCAGGCGTCTGGTATGAGGTAGCGGATGTCACTACGGAACATACAGGGGCTTCCCTGAAGGAAATCCAAAAGGAAATAGCACTCTTGCAAAATGAACCGCCAAGCCAGCAGGAAATGGACGGGATCATTAATTATGAATCGGGGATATACGTGTTGCAAAATTCCACCCCTAATGGAATTATAGGACAATTGGTATTTATGGATATCCACGATCTCGATGAATCCTACCTGACCAATAAGGTAAAGAACATGCATGCGGTAACCCCCGCCAAAGTTCAGGAAATGACCAAAAAATATATAAAGCCGGAAAATATGACCCTCATTGTGGTCGGTGATAAATCCAAAATTGAAAGTCAGATCCAGGAAACCATCTCACCTGCCTTAAAACAATAAGCCGGAAATAAAATCGCCCGGGAAGAAGACTTTACCAATCCCTGTTTCGGTTGCCGGGCAAAATATTACCATAAGGAGCCGCCCGGTTCAAAATGCGGTAACTTCTGTGCCGGATTTCGAACTCTCAGGCACCGCCGGAAACCGCTTTTCCGAGCATAACTTCTCAGCGCAAGGCCTTATTAAAATCAAAAAAAATGAACTAAAAAATAGATTCTTCAGTAATTGATGTCCTTTTTCATTTCATAACTCATCCCCTTTAATCCAAGCAATTTTCGCATCAGTCCTATCTGTCCCAGGAGATAATCCTCCCGGCCTATGCACAAGCCTATCATGTTAAGTGCATTCTCAGGAATGTACGGAACATTCATACCAAAAGGATAGGCTTTAGAGAGTTGCTCATCGGTGGCATTCAACAATTTCTGATAGACCTTCGGCGAAATATCTTCAAAATTCTTCCTGCACTCGTCCAAAGAAGGATACGGCAGATTTTCATCCAGGGCCCTTCCCTGCCTGAAGAGTTCTTCATTTGGATCTTTATCCGGCATTCCCATTAAATCCGCCAACCAATAGCGGCAATTCACCAAATTACCGGCCATCCAAAGCACATGATTGGTTTTTCGGTTGTTTCTTTCAAGCGCTGCTCCCCCGCTAATACCATCCAGGGCATTGAAAAAATTCTGGGAATGCATTCTATAAGCCGGAATGATGATTTCCAGTTTTGTGGATTTTGGTGTGTCTGCACCTTTTGGATCTTTCATAAGATATCATATTAAGGTTAAAGAATCTGGTTCGTCCCTTCGCAATTTCCAGCGGGGAGGATTACTTGCCCAGCGTTGCCGGAAAAACAAGCAGGCCGCTCCGTTATAGATCCCCCGTTTCCCTGAATTATAAAATAGGAACCTCAGGATATTAAAATAAGCATCCTCCTTCAAATATAATAGGGAATAAAGTAAATACAAGGGGTGATTGCGAAAATCCAACGGGCTGAATGCGACATGATTTTCCGTGGTTAATTCAAAACGTTTACGGCGATTGGAGATCCTGATGCCTGTCTTGGATTTAAGATTTACTGGCCGGATCAAAACAAATAAATGTGGATATCCCCCATGCAGAAAACGCGCATCCAGGTTTTATAAAATCTCACCTTCCGGCAGGCGTCCTTTTATGATGAAAGGATGAGAGTCCAACCTACACCTCCACCAGATACTCGTGGACGAATTTAATGGCCATGGACCCCTCTCTCACAGCCGATGCCACCCTGCTCATCGCCCCTGCCCTCACATCGCCGGAAGCGAAGATACCCGGACTGCAGGTTTCCAGCAAAAAAGTTTCCCGCTCCTTTTTCCAGATCTTTTTAAAGGTTTCATATTTAATGAGATCTCTTCCCGTTTCCAGAAAGCCGTTTTCATTTTTGAGGATATCCAGTGAGATCCAATTCAGGGATTGCTCAAAAAGGATATATGTCCGTTCAGGTTGTTTCCTCAGGTCATTTTATAAGCCCTACAGTTTGGTCCGCAGAAAAGATAGACGTCAAGCCTCAGAATAACCAGGGGCCGCGCAACATGCTACCAGCGGAAAACAAAGAAGTGGCCGGTGATGCCTTTTGGACAGGTATCAGTTGTTTTTGGATCCTGGCATAGAGAAGATCGCCCTTCAGCGGTTTGGTCAGGTAGTCATTGGCTCCCAGGCGCATCACTTCCTTTTTGGTTCTGTGAGTGCTGTCTGCCGTTAAAACAATAATGGGCGTTGATGCTGCGGCCACTCCCAATTTACCGCTCTTAATGGCGGCCGTCGCTTCAAAGCCGTCCATTACCGGCATCTGCAGGTCCATAAGCACGAGATCGAATGTCCTTTGTCTTATCAGGTCCAATGCTTCCTGTCCGTTATTCGCTATGGTAAGGGTAACTGTGTTCCACTTCTTTACGAGAAGCGCGATGACCTTTTGGTTCATTTTGTTATCCTCGACCAGCAGAATGTCACAAGGTTGCATAGGTTGTAAGGTTCCGGTGACAGCCGGGAAGGTTGTCTCGTATACTTCTTCAGGGTCCAGGTGATATTCGAGTTCAACACAACAAACCGTCCCCTGTAACTGATTATCTTTAAATGAAATCCTACCTCCCTGAAGCTCAACATAGTTCTTTACGATAAAAAGTCCGAGACCCAGCCCATAAAATTCGCGCTTATCCATAAAGGATTTTTTGGTAAACGATTCAAAAATGGTAGCCGCCTTTTCGCGGGTGATGCCGATACCTGTATCCCTGATGTTGAAGGTATAGCACACCTGGCCTTCCTTCATTAATTTGTATCCCACATGAAACGCGATACTTCCGCTGGTGGTAAACTTCACCGCGTTGTCCATCAGGTTGTTCAGTATCTGCAGTAATTTCAATTTGTCTCCTATGATCTTCTTTGGGATTCCTGGTTCACAGCTAAAGTCGAAGTGCAACTTTTTATTCGTGGCCTTTTCCTGGTTGGTCCGGGTCACCTTATTGAGCACACAGTCCAGATCGAAAGGTATCTCCTGTAATTCCAGATTGCCTTTTTCAATCACTGTAAAATCAAGGATATCCTCTATATTACCCAGCAAATTCTCGGACGAACCTAAAATCAGTTTGCATTTGTCACGCAGATCCTGATCACTTTTATCATCACACAAGGAACCGGCAACCCCCATATTAAGGTTGAGCGGCGTTCTCAGTTCATGACTGATGTTGGAAATAAAGGAGGATTTTATCTCGTTCATATCCTCGGACCGCTGCAACGCCAGCAACTGATTATCTTCATTTTGCTTCCTCAGAAGTCGGATCCGGTTGCTCATGGAAAGCGAAAGACATATGATTTCCAGTCCAATTCCGAATTTGGCTCCATTGTCCGTAAAGAATGAATTTGGAACTGCCTCAAGATTGTTCAGAATGAAAATTGCGAATCCCATTACTAAAAAAGTGATCCCCGCCATAAAGTAATTATCAACGGGAATATTTTTCCGCTTCAGCATCACAATGGCTCCGATCATTTGAAGCAATACCACTAACCCTATGATATTGGCCAGAGGGTAACAAAATTTGAGAAATGCCGGAATAAAAAACAAGCATCCGAGACTCATAAGGATGATCCAGGAGATGATCCTGAAAGAAGTATCCAACTTCTGATGGTGTGTGCGAAGTTCCAGGTAGCTACGCCCATATCGCCCGAAACAGAATAAGGAAACAAGGGCAAAACCCAGTACAGCGCGGTTTGAGATCCATCCGCCATCCGCCAGGATATATTGATGGAAGAGGCCATCGAGTGAAAATTCAAGCATGGCTATAAAAAATACGTAAAGGCCATAGTATATAAAGGCGGTGTCACGCATCGCCGAATAGAAAAAGAGGTAGATAACGCAAGCAAGGATCAGGATACCATAGAAAAACCCGTAAAAGAGTTGTTCTCTGTAGGTTTGATAAAGAAAATCCCCTGGGGTAATCAGTTTCATGGGTATTTTCAGTACCTCTCCGTCACTTTTTAAATGTATAAGCAATTGTATGGTTTCATTCGCTTTAATGCCCAGATGAAAAAGGGATTTCCTGTGAGCAATACTCTTGTCAGCAAAGGCAATGGCATCACCGCTTTTCTGTGTGCTTACCAAATTCTCTTGGTCCTTTACATACAATGTCGCATAGTCTGTTATTGGCCTGGCAATTTCCAGGTAGTAATTGAGGTAGCGATTTGTCTCATTGGTTATAGTGCATCGAACCCAAAAATCCTCATCGGAGAACCCGATATTCTCATCCATCTCCTTAAGGTCCATGAATGCATCCCCGGATTCACCTGAAAAATAGGCAGGATTCCCAGGTGCACCCTGTAGGATCTGAGCATAGGGTCTGAGGGAAACTGATGGCTGGTCCGGGCTATGGATTACAAGTTGGGTCCGGGCAGAAAAATGAGGCGTTACAATAAGAAAAATGAAGAGGCCAAGAGCCGGAGAGATTCCATTTCTAATTAGCATACGAAAGTAGGTTAATTCTGAATTGCCTTGGGTGAACAGTTCAGAAGGTTTTACCCTTTAAATCAGGCCATGCGTGAATTATATCCATTGAAGTAAAGAATAAATCCGGTTTTTACTAAATTATTTAGACCATATGCCCCATAATCCGATCAACGCTCCAAATCAAGCCTGCCAATAACCCCTCCCACAATAATTCGGGCACTTTTCTCATATCGTTCAAGAAATCAGATAAATAAGGTATGTTCACAAAAATAGTTCCATCAAAATCACCTCTTCCGGGGGAGGAAAAGCTGATAAAATTCTACTACATTTATCAAAAAAGATGAAAGCGATTTTTCGGACATTTCTGATCCTTATGGCCCTGGTCCCTGCCGGAGTGAATTCGCAGGCACTGAGGATCCCTGATACCACCAATATTTCCAATTTGGTGGGACGTAAGCTGGGAGCCACGCAAATTGAGGTAGCCTATAATGCACCTGCCCTCAGGGGGAGAGAGGGCAACATCTGGAATACCGATATAGTGCCTTTTGACTTTACGGTGCTCGGATATGGCTCAGAGGTAGCTTCCCCTTGGCGGGCAGGGGCAGATGAAAGCACCCGGATAACCTTTTCCACCGATGTGCAAATCAATGGCGAAAACCTGCCGGCGGGAACTTATGGATTCTTTATTGCGGTTTACCAGGACTCCTGTACGCTGATATTTAACAGGAATTCGAAAGGCTGGGGATCCTATTTCTACAATGAGGATCTTGATATCCTCCGGGTAACCACCACACAGGAAAAAAACATTGAACCGTTAAAGGAGCGCCTGCAATATCGTTTTTATGATCAGACGGAAGATTCGGTTGTCCTCGCCCTGGAGTGGGAAAACTGGCGCATCCCATTTACGATTTCAATAGATACCAGGTCTACACTGCTTGCCGATATCCAGGAACAATTAAGCGGAGCCATTGGATTCGATCCTCCCAGTCTGATTGCCGGAGCCTACTGGTGCCTTAACAATGAAGTAAATTACCCCCAGGCGCTGCAATGGATCAACTCGGCTACTTCCCCCGCGCTTGGGGGTCAGAACACCTTTGGCGCTTTAAATATTAAAGCAGGCCTCCTGGATAAAATGGGAAGGCAGGAGGAGGCTAAAAAGATAAGAAGCGAAGCCCTGGAAAATGCAAGCATCCTGGAGATGCATCAATACGGCAGACAATTGCTGGCAGCAGGAAAAAAAGAAGAAGCCAGGGCCATTTTTGAGAAGAACCACAAAATACACAACGGGGCCTGGCCAACGGAAGTAGGCATGATGCGGATTGAATCGACTTTTGCAAACTATTCGAAAGCCCTCAAATATGCCACCAAGGCACTGGAAAAGGCTCCCGATGAAGGCAATAAAAGAGCAATAAATGAAATGATCACGTTGCTAAAGGAAGGAAAAGCCATTCAATAGTGCCATATGCTTACAGTGTAAAATCTTACCATATAAAATGAAAACGGCTATCTGCAATGTGTAAATGCCATGATTCGATGGTCCGCTGTACTGGATTGGCTTTTCATGAATTTGCCATCCTCAGCGGGAAACGGTAAGGGAAAGAAACTGAGTAAATCTGCCTTATTTTAGTGGCCTGAAATTCAATACTATCAAAATGAAGGTAGCCCCTCACTCCGGCTCCCGTCGGCACATAAGCGTTACGACAGCAGCCCTGTGCCTGTTTCTTTCAGTGTCTCCAGGATGGGCACAACAATTGAATTTCATAAACTACTCAGTAGAGCAGGGACTTTCGCAATCCCAGGCCGCCTGCATTGCACAGGATCCGTATGGAATGATATGGGTCGCTACGCTTGGGGGAATCAGCAGATTTGATGGCAACCAATTTACTACCTATGACCAGCGCGATGGCATGCGCTCCCAATTTATCTTTAAAATATTTCCTCAGGGAGATAACCGGCTCTGGATAGGTGGTCATGAGGGACTTGAATTATTTGACGGTCGTAAATTCATCGCTTATGATCCTCCGGTTGCCACCGGAAATAATAGTATTGTGGACATCCTCCCCCATGGTTCTGAAGAGATATATGTTCTCAACGGGCAGGGAAAATTATTCCTGACAAAGTCTGATAGCCTGCAGGAATCAGTTCCTTTTAAAAATCACAAGCTTCGGGACCTGGCCTCCGACAGAAATGGAATTCCCTATGCGGTGTCCGAAACAGAAGTCTACACGCTGGAAAACGCTGTTCCCATTGTATCGACCAGCGACTTTGGTAAGGAGGTTCAGATTAAAAAAATCTACTTTGACTCCGGGAATGGTTTATGGCTCATAGCCAACACCGGTCTGTATAAAAGATATGAAACGTCCTTTCGACAGGTGATCTCTTCGGATTCAATCAATGCCGATTTGACCTGCCTGGTCGAGGATGGGAAAGGTCGTATCTGGGCTGGGAGTACCAGTGGTGCCTATTTGATCCAGCCGGAGCTCCCTGTGCGCTATATAGGAGCGGCAGCCGGTCTAACGGACAATACAGTCAATGAAATCATCACAGACCGTGAAAACAACCTTTGGTTTGCAACCGATGCAGACGGAATCTATAAACTATCCTCGCCGGAACTTGGGAGGTTTGACCGCTCGAATGGATTACCGGGAAATGTGATCATGGCCATGTCTGGTCATGATGGCCAGATTTGGGTGGGAAGCAGGGATGGGGGCCTGGCCAGGTATTCGGAGGGTAGGTTCGAGGAATATCCCCTGTCAGTGAATAACTTGAATCTACAAAAAATCAATGCCCTCTATCACGATTCCGAAGGAGTCCTTTGGATCGGCACACTGGGGAGCGGGCTCTGGAATTTCCGGAATGGGCAATTTTCTCATATACCCGTTTCCGGGGGGGCTCCTGTAGAAGAAATTATCTCTGTTACGCAAACCGGATCCGGTGTCCTGTGGGTGACCACCCCTGACGGAATCTATTATCTGGAAAACGGGTGGATGAAAAAGGTCAATACCATTCCGGGGCCGTGCTTCAGCATCCTTGAAAAATTAAATGAAACTTTATGGGTAGGCACTTCGACAGGTATCTGGGAAATAAGTCCTCAAAAAAAGGTGACCAGAATTACACTGGGCGGAATCGCACCGGGGACCGTAAATTCCATGATTTACTTTGGTGACCTTATCCTCCTAGGTACCGCGGAGAATGGCATTCTGTTTTATGACCCTAAAAAGAATGAAAGCAACCTCTGCACTATTGACAATGGACTATCATCTAATTTTATTTTCAGTTTGTACAAAGAAGATGCCAACACCATTCTGGCAGGAACAGGCAGGGGAATCAACAAGATTCGCTTTAATAAAGAGAGAAGGACTTTTCAGGTTAGGAACCTGAACCCCTCTGTCAACCTTTATGGACCGGAATGTAATTTAAACGCCGTACTCCAAACGGAAGATCATAAACTGTGGTTTGGCACTACCAGAGGTATATTTGTGTACACCCCGGGGGATATCCCGGATCCCTTGGCCGAACCCCTTATTTACCTTCAGTCGGTTTCCCTGTTTTCCCGGAACATCACGGACGAATCCGTTCAAAAAAAACTAAATGCATGGTCCGTCATCCCTAAAAATTTGGTCCTGCCGCATAAAAAAAATCATCTCACCTTTGATTTTACAGCGGTCTATTTATCCCATCCGGCCGGTTTAAAATATCAATACCAATTGGTGGGGGCCGACAGTGCCTATTCAGCCCCGGTTCCGGACTCTAAAATTATCTATCCGAACCTCCGGCCTGGAAGTTATCGCTTTAAAGCGAAAGCCATCACAGATGACCAGGTCGTTTCCCGTAATGAAATTAACTTTCCATTTACCATAGAAAAGGCCTATTATCAGCGAGGGTGGTTCCAGATCCTTATTGCCGTCTTACTCATCCTCACCGGCTTTCTATTACAATACCTACGGATTTTCTACAGGGGAAGACAAGTCATGATCAGCAGGAAGATTCGTCTGGAGGAACAGCGGAAGATCATGGAGCGCACTTCCGAAGATCTCCATGACGATCTGGGCAATAAAATTACCCGGATTACGGTGCTTACAGATGTCTTGCAACAAAAAATCGACCCCGCAGATACAGAAAAATCAAAGCTGGTACATCAGATAAGGGAAAATGCCCAGGCGCTCTACCTGGGTACCAAGGACATCATCTGGTCGCTCACCCCAGGGAATGACAACCTGTTTGATACCCTTGAAAATTGCAGGTTGTTGGGCGTACAATTATTTGAAGACACAAGTATAGATTTCGAAGTATCCGTCATCCCCGACGCATTGCGGGAGGTCCGGGTTCCTTTGGCCATCAGCAGGAACCTGAACATGGTGATCAAGGAATCTTTTTCGAACATCCTGAAGCATTCGATTGCAGGCTCCGCAACGATGAAGGTAGATTACCATCTGAAAGGAGATCTTTATATAATTGTGGGCGACAATGGCATAGGCATGCATCCGACCCCTGAAAATGAAGGGAATGGCTTAACAAATATGTATAAAAGGATGGAACGGATAGGTGGTAGTTTGAACATCATACAAAAGGCCACGGGAGGAACAGAACTGGTTTTCTGTATCAAAATCCCCCTGAACGGGGGATAGTGTCGTTTGAATATTATAACACATTTGTAAGACATGGGATTAAAGAAAAGGAGCATGGGAATTCATGTAGTGCTCATAGAGGACGATGCAACTATCAGGGACGGGATCACCTTTCTGATAAACAACACCAGTGAATTTAAGGTGGTCGGGCAATATGGTTCCTATGATGCCGCAGCCAAAACAATCACAGATCTTATGCCGGATATTATCCTTCTGGATATCGAACTTCCGGGAATGAACGGTCTGGACGCGATTCCTGATCTGCTCAAAAAAGTGCCCTCGGCCCATATTATCATCCTGACGGTCTATGAAAATGAGCAGACTATCTTTAAAGCCTTACGCAACGGAGCTTCCGGATATCTTACCAAAAACATGTCTACGTCAAAAATCACAGATGCCATGCGAGAGGTGATTACAGGTGGTGCACCCATGAGTCCCGGGATTGCTAAAATGGTGATTCAGTCCTTCCAGAAAAATCCGGAAACGCCACTGACAAAAAGGGAAACAGAAGTTCTGGAAAATGTGGCCCAGGGCAAGAGCAGAACGAAAATCGCCAGGGACCTGTTTATTGACCTCGAGACAGTAAAAACACATATCAAAAGCATCTATCTTAAGCTCGATGTAAATTCGAAGGATGAAGCGTTGCGGATCGCCCGGCAGAATAAGTTTATCTGAATAACCATGGACAAAGAGTATCGGAGGGAGTACTGAAAGCGGGCAGGTGGCAAGGTCCAAGGGCCCTCGGCAACCTTCTCGATAGCGCCGCACTTCCATTTAACTTGTTGTTCATACCCTGTTAAACTTTTAGATGATGTGCTATTTTACAATCAGCCTATTCAGTTCCGAAAGCACGAACTACCGGAACTTACGGAAAGGGTTACAGTTTCTTGTTTTCTTTGTGATACCGTCTATTATATCTTCACAACCCACAGGCTACTATGAAGGACACATCCGGCATTTGCAAAAAAACTGGGCGTTCGCGGTTGAATTTTTAAAAGGGGAAGACGGGAATCCAATTGCCATGGTTGATTTTCCGGAAATCTCGGCCTATCAAAAAGCATTCCGTCTATTGCAGGATGCATCAGGGATCTCATTTGAAAGGTTACAGCCTGAGGGCCGGCCCAGGATTTTATTCCGGGGATCAGAAGTTCAGGATTCCATTTATGGGGATTTCGAGGGTTTGGGGATCCAAAAGGGCAGATTCACACTGAAGCCAGCTATCAAATTTAAATATCGGGAGGAATCAGTAACATTTTACAATGATACGATCCGACTTGCCGGTACTTTGCTGTTACCGCCCGGATTGGGACCTTTTCCCGCCATTATTTTTACCCATGGAAGTCATCCGGATACAAGAAATGTCTACTATGGCAGCGCGATGCATTTTGTCAGAAGCGGAATAGCTGCTTTAATATATGACAAAAGGGGCGTAGGAGAATCCATCGGAGGAGATTACCGCACAGCGGGAATTTCCGGGCTTGCGAGGGACGCCCTCGCCGGTATCCGTTTGCTTAAAAACTCAAAGGATGTAGATTCTTCAAGGATCGGGATATTTGGACATAGCCAGGGAGGATGGATCGCCCCAATGGCCGCCGTCCTGTCAAAGGACGTACGCTTTGTAATCGCCAGTGCAGCTTCTGCGATGAACGCCACAGATCAAAGTATCTATCACCGCAGGAATATAATGCGACAGGAAGGATACGATCTTCCAACTATTGAAAAAGCCGCTGCCATCAGGAAAAAGTTAAATCAGGCGACCTTCCTCTGTTATAATGATCCGGCCGCAGCTGAGAAGGCATTGCAGGGATTGGCCGCTGAATTGCGAACCTATAAAAAAGAAAATTGGTTTGAAAGTGCCGCCTTTCTCGACAGTTTGTCTGTCAGCTGTCCTGAAAGCAGTGTCATGGAACTGCTATTCAAAGATCCTTTGCAAATCTGGAAAGAGGTAGCGGTGCCTGTATATCTGGTATGGGGTGATCAGGACCAGGTTGTACCGGTGAACAAAGGCAGTAGCATCGTTGAAACTTTAAAAAGATCGGGCAATCTCATGGTAACGGCAAAATGGGTTGCCGGGGTGGACCATTCCATCATGAATGTACCTTCGTCGGAAGTTTGGGATTTTCCAAGAGAACCGGCATCTTATTTTACAGACATGGCCGAATGGATTCATAACGGGTACCGATAAGCATCTGAAAATACTTTTCCAAAATAATATCAGGAAGCGCCTTCTGTTCTGACGAATAAGGAGGTTCTAGCCTGCGGCCAGATGTTCCGGTTCGGATCGATATTCTTTACACCAGTCACATTCCTTTACTTCCCTTCCTGAATTCATTGAAATAAAATCCAGGGTTTGCTGCAGCACGGCCTCGTAGCTATTGCCGGGACGGATGTTTCCGATCACACCGGGCATATACCGGTCCAGGAGGCCCCAGGACCAGAAGTGGACATGTTCCATATTTTTCATGCCTATCAATGTGCGCTGACAATCCTTGTAATTGCGGAGAAAGCTAAGATCCGTATAGAGGTCGCCGGGATTGTACATATGCAGAAGAGGTGCTGCCTCTTTACTTCTGCCTTCTTTAGAATAAGCCCGGACCAGGCCGGCCCCGAAAACAGATCCTATCCCCCCATCCAGGCTGATAACTGCTGAAACATCATGGTTGAAACTATAAGACAAAGCCGACTGCCCTCCGAAACTTACCCCAACTACCGCCACCTTGCCAACAGCATCAATATACTTTCTTTTTTGAAGCCAATCTAAGGCAAATTCATAGTCGCGCATCTGGGTTTTCATACCCAGGATATTCACATCGATGTCATCCCGAAGGTATCCTTTACCCGGTGTATTTACGACTATGTAACCATGGCTGGCAAGGAACTCAGCCATCAGCGCTACATCCGCAGCACCCCCATGCATGGCCAAAACCACAGGAAAGGTTCCGGGGGCGCGCTGCTGGCGAAAAGATGCCATGGTTTCCGTTCCCTGCTTTTTAAAATCAACTACGCTTGGCGCTGCTTCCTTATTTTCCAGCGTCCAGTCATAAAATGTCGAGAGCGCGCCTTTTACATCCCCGGGACCGGGATTTTTTTCACTGGCAATTAAACGAACGTAATCATTGAAATTTAATTTGGTATTATTATCCAGTATTGCAGGATACCAGACATTGATCTGAAGCAGTCGCCCCTTACCCTTATGCTGTTGTTCGGTAACCGCAGGGCGGGACGAATCGTAGGCGTGGTAGGTATCAAACGTTACCGGGTAGTCTCCGGGCAAAATCTTTTGAAAGAGAGGTTGTGCAGGGACACAGGAAGTCACCAGCAATAATGAAACCAAGAATACTTTTATCATATCTTTAAAATAGATCTGAGCGTTGCCTCAGTTCACCTGCAGCATTACAGGTCTTCCTTTAAACTTACGACACTTCCTGATCTGACCTATCCCCCAAAATGAGGGATTTTGTTAAGATATATCAGCCCTGCTTCAATCTGTTTATTTTAACTTTCAGCATACGGACCTCTTCCTGCAACTGTTCCAATTTTGATAACAGATGGTTCACGGCATGCAATCCTTCTGGATTGATATCTAATTCGCGGTGCAGGCGCAACAATTTCTCAAGGCCTGGTAACTCCGCTTCGTCAAATAGGGCTTCGTCGTTCCTGATCTGAATCCTGATCACTTCAAATTCCTGCAAGCAATAAACGAATGATTCCTCGATCTCATGACTCTTGCAAAATTCTTTTATCCTGATATACCGTCCCATATCGCTTCATTATTTGAGGTTGGTTTGTTCAAGTTCTCTGAAGAGTGACTTCTGCTTTTCCGTGAGTCCACTTGGTATGCTGATCTGATAGGTAATATAGAGGTCTCCAAACTGCCCTTCCTTTTTATACACAGGCAGACCCTTGCCTTTAAGTTTTACCCTGGTGCCATTTTGGGTTTCAGGTTTTAAAGTCAATTTCACTTTCCCATTGAGCGTCTCCAGCAAAATCTCGCCCCCGAGGACAGCCGTGGTTAGAGGGACCTGGACCGAAGTGTATAAATTGGCCTTTTCCCGTTCAAATCCAGTCGAGTTTTCAATGGAGAAGGTGATATACAAATCTCCCTTCGGACCTCCCTGTAAGCCTTCGCCTCCGTGCCCTTTGATTACTATGGTCTGGCCATCCTCGATCCCCGCCGGAATGGTGATCCGGATGTTTTTTCCATTTATCGTCAGCGTCCTTTTATCCGTTTTCAGGATCTCCCGTAAAGGCAGTTGAAGTGTTGCATTATAATCCTGCCCACGGTACCTTACCTGCTGTCGTCCCGACCTGAAGCCGGCACCGCCAAACATCGATTCAAAAAAATCCGAAAAATCCGTTCCTTCTCCACCTGAGTACGTATACCCCCCGGATCCGCCCGCTTGTTTTCCGGCCCCCCGCTGCTTCTCAAAGGTATCGGCATGTTGCCAATCCTTTCCGTAGGTGTCATATTTCTTGCGCTTCTCAGAATCTCCCAATACCTCATTCGCCTCGTTGATCTGCTTGAATTTTCTTTCTGCCTCGCTGTCATTTGGATTAAGGTCCGGGTGATAGGTGCGGGCAAGTTTGCGATAGGCCTTTTTAATCTCCGCCGTACCTGCCTTTTTATCGATCCCAAGCACCTTGTAATAATCTATAAATTCCATAATTGCATCTTCCTTATGATCCCTGTTAAAATAATAAAAATCAACCACTCCCCATCCTGATACCATCGTATTGTCCGAAGGGTATCCGCAAAATCATTATTATGAAAATTTACCCGCACTTCCCCGGAAAGTATTGGGAATTCCTTGCAAATTTCACACATCCTGCCCAAACCACCTTCCCGCAACAGGATATTTTTAACTGGATTGAAAGGGATGCCCGGTCCCATCTCACAAATGTCGATCCGGGGCTGATGTCGTTTCAATCGATTCTCTTCATCACTTAGGGAATCCGTTATAAAGTCCATAACTTAAGCTCATGAAAACCGGAACACGACTCCAATTCAGACGCCTTTGGGTAATTACCCTGGGATGGTTGTTTATGGGTTGCATAATTGCAGTGTATGACCATTTGCTTCTGCACACAATGAACTCTCTGGGACCTGTCCCGGATTATTCCTTTGCCGCATCGCTCATCCGAAATATGTTACCCGCACTCATCGGGGCTTTGATTGGCGGAAGCCTGCTGGTATTTTTTGTAAACGAGAAGTACAGGGATAAACCTTATGGCTATAAGATTCTCATTGTGAGTATATCCTTTATTTTGATTGTGATATTCATCACCCTTGTTCTAGGGTTAACCATGGTGCCATCAAAAACAGGAAAACCCCTTTCTGATCCTGAAACAAAAGCGGCGTTCATCAGCTTTGTTACTGACAGTTTCCCTTTAAAAAATGGCCTTGTCTGGTTCTTTATTGTGGTATTTACCCAATTATTATTGCAGGTCAACAGCAAGTTCGGGCATCGTACCTTTTGGAATATCCTGCGCGGGAAATACCAGACGCCAAGACAGGAGAACCGGATTTTTATGTTCCTTGACCTCAATGGTTCGACCGGGATGGCAGAACGATTAGGAGATGCTACTTATCATGCCCTCCTAAAAGATTTTTTTTCGGACATTACAGATCCGATCCTGGAAAACAAGGGAAATATTTATCAATATGTAGGCGATGAAGTGGTCATTGCATGGGACGATGCGGATGGGCTGGACAGCGCTCATTGCATCCGATGCTTTTTTGATATTAAGGAGGGCATTCAAAAAAGAAGGACGTATTACCTTAAGCGTTATGGCCTGTTGCCTTCCTTTAAGGCCGGGATCCATGCGGGAAAAGTGGTCGCCGGTGAGGTTGGAATTGTAAAAAGAGATATTACCTATTCAGGTGATGTACTAAATACCACGTCACGCATTCTGGGCAAATGCAGCGAATTGCAAGAGGAAGTCATTATAAGCGATGCAGTAATCAGCAGGCTCCGGATTCCGGAGAATATTACCAGTAAAATGCTCGGGAGCATCCGTCTTAGAGGGAAACAGCAGGAAGTGCTCATTTATGCATTACAGGCCAAAATGTTGTAAATGCAAAACACTACCTTTAAACCTCAGTAAATCTATTTGCTTATGAGTTTTTCAAAATCTAAGGCATTCAGCAGTTTCGCTGTAAAAGATCTCGATAAGGCCCGGGATTTTTACAGGGATATCCTGGAACTTCAGGTAAATGATAATTCTATGGGACTATTAGAACTCCACATCCCGGAAGGACCTCCGGTCCTCATTTACCCAAAACCCGACCATGAAGCCGCGAATTTCACGGTCCTAAATTTTCCGGTAGAAAATGTGACAGAAGCAGTAGAACGGCTCCTTTCCAAAGAGGTAAAAATGGAGCATTATCCCTGGTTGAAAACCGATGAAAAAGGGATTTCCAGAATCGGCAGCGGACCGGAAATTGCATGGTTCAAGGATCCCTCCGGGAACATCCTTTCCGTTTTGCAGATCTCAATTACCTCCAAATCCTAAAACATATTCTGATGGAAACCGGAAGATGGAAAACCGGCTGCCCTTCTTGCAAGTCTGGTAAAGCGCTGTGGTTCTTGTTTATTAATGCCTGTATTCTCAGCATTGCCTCCTGCGGAGCAGCCAAAACATCCAATTGTATAGATCCGTCCCGCGTCAGTGAAGGTCCCTGCACCATGGAATATCATCCTGTTTGTGGATGCGATGGAAAAACCTACGGCAATCCCTGCCAGGCAGGCGGTGCCAGTCTTGTCTCCTGGGAGCCCGGAGAATGCAGGGTCCAGTGACAATTTATGATACAGGGTACGGCAACCTAGTCTGCTAAGTTCCCGGCGGGAGCTCAGAGCCGGCGACTGGCCTTATCCAGTAATTCCCGCACCCTCGCTTTAAGATCGGGCGGTTCAAGGATGGTGGCGTAATCCGCAAACATGAGGTACCATCGGGCAAATCCCTGATGGAGGTCGGTGGTCATAAAGGTCATTACTACGTCATCCTTGCGCTTTTCTTCGGAAACATATCCAAAATAAGGGTTCCCGGTACGCATATGCCTGGCAATTGCTTTATCCACAGCGATCCTGACCCGGGTTTTGGCAGCCGTTTCCTTTTTTAACAAGTAATCTTCAAGCGGTCCGTGCTGCAGCAGGTAGTCCTTGTCCGTAGATCTGATATCCTGAATGCGATCCGTACGGAATTGCCTGTAATCATTCCGGTAATGACAATAGGCCAGAACATACCAATATTGATTCTCGTTAAACAGACCCACAGTTTCTATGTGCCGTTCCGAAGGATTCACAGATTCAGGGGATCGGTATTTCAGGAAGACTTGTTTCTTAGTCGCAATACTTTCAAACAGTATTTGAAGCGCATTGGGAATATTTTTATTAAAAAGAACTTCCCCTGGCGTGATAATCACCTGCGATTCCAGAGCGTTGATCCAGTCCTTTTCACTGCCTCGCAGCAATGACTTCACTTTGTACATCGCCGACTCATGGTAGGAGCCCAGGGTGCGATCCGTAAATTTTTGCATCAGTTTCTCTGCCGCTACGAAACTCCCGGCCTCCTCCCTGGTAAACATGACAGGAGGCAACCGATAGCCCTCCATAATGGAATACCCGACACCGGCTTCACTCGCAATGGGCACCCCGGAGGCTTCCAGGGTACGAATATCACGGTAAACAGTCCGGAGGCTGACTTCAAAACGGTCGGCCAGGTCCTGGGCCCTGACTATTCGCCTGGATTGCAGCTGGATCAGGATCGCTACAATCCGGTCAAAACGTTTTATGGTATCCAATCCCATGACATAGGAATATATTCTCCAAAGATAGGACTTGACACGCAGGAAGGCACGGCGGAGAGCTTTCATTTCATGATAACCGTTAAATATTACTGCCGGGAGCCCAACTTTAAAAGCCAGCTGTTTCTCCGAAACAAATTGAAGATAATCGCACAAAAGAAATACACCTAAGTGACAGTGTATTGTCAACAGGAGAAAGAAATAAGCCCCGGAACATCGTAGAAATCATGCGATTATAAAAAAATGCAGAATAAAAAATACCTGCTGACACAGGGCTGTCACCTGACACCTCTAATTTTGATTTCAGAAGTTTAACCTTTAAATAAAACTATGATGACTGGAACAATTGAAAAAAACGGAAAACTTACACAAGTACTATCGCCAGAAGAATTTTTGGCCCACTGGCAAGGTCACAGGGGTTTGACAAGGCGGGTCATTGAGGCCTTTCCCGAAAAGGAATTTTTTGAATTTTCTATTGGGGGGATGCGGACATTTGCGGAAATGACAATGGAACTTCTGGGAATTGCCGGGCCCGGACTTCGCGAGATTGCCACCGGCGAATCCGTCCCTTTGAATGAAAGTCAGGACCACAAGAACCAGAAATCCGAATTGCTGAAATTATGGGATAAAACCACAGAGGACCTCAACATCCTTTGGGCCGATATCCCCGCAGAACGATTTCACGATCGCGTAAAATTATTCGGGCAATATGAGGGAACGGTTCAGTCTTCTATTTTTTATTTCATTGACAATGAAATCCATCACCGGGGTCAGGGATATGTGTACCTGCGTTCTCTGGGAGTTGAACCCCCTGCTTTCTGGGACCGGTAATCAGTTATGGCAATGATCAAAGTGCACGTATTCAGGACATCAGTCGAAAAAAAGCGGGAGATCATTCAGCTGAGCCCTCTATTAAATCAGGTCGTAAGGGACAATGGGCGCTGGAATTTTGACCTGGAGGATTGTGATCATATCCTCCGGGTCGAAACCAGGGTCCTGCCTCCACGTGTCATCGCATCCATTCTCCAACGACAAGGATTTACCTGTGAAGAGCTATAAATAAAATAGCCCGGGACCAAGGTTTCAGGATGATGAAAAAATATATTACTGACATCAAAAGATTCAGGAATGTCTTTGGACAGGCAACAGCCATAGGGTGTTGTCTGAGTTGTGAATTTTGACAGCGGAAAGATCGTACCTTTATCACCAGACACTTGTAATGGCCAATTTGTGACATTTATTGTTGGCTGATGGATGAAGTACAAAATTCGGGGAGATATCCGGTACCAAAGCCCGGTACGGGCTTGAAAACAATAGCAAGTGCGGCATTGCTGGTGGGTACCCTCGATCTGATTTCAGCATTACTTCTGACCCTTCTTCGCGGAGGAACCTTCTTAAAATTGTCTCAGTATATCGCAAGCGGGGTTTTTGGAGATGACGCGTTTCAGGGAGGTACTCCGATGGCGGTTGCAGGAGTGTTTTTTCACTACATCATCGCCACGGGGTGGACTGTGTTGTTTTTTACATTGTATCCCGCAATGAAAAGTTATCTGAAACATCCGCTTTTCATTGCAGTGGCCTACGGTATATTTATATGGGTGGTGATGAATCTGGTAGTGCTTCCGCTCTCCAATATTCCCGAATCTCCTTTCAACTTCGGGAGGGCGCTCATTGCCATGCTGGTGCTGATCGTTGCGATCGGTTTGCCTTTGGCATTCATCGGTCGCAGGGAATTAACCGAAAGAAAAAACCCTGACAACTGATCAGTGGACGTTCGGGCGACGACTGGTCCCCGGATCATAATATTAAAATCACACTAACTTAACTGAAAGGATATTTCGCTTTCTGATCTTTACTTTGAGATTTGCTAAGAAATCTTCATTTGAATTAGTTTAGTTTATAAACCGATGTCTCTCCGGCGTCGGTTTTTAAATTTGGTATACCACTGCTATTTCTCAACTTGAAAATGTGATTCACACTTTGAAGTAGACCTTTCTTTGATCCAGGAAATAGGTGATGTACCAAAAAATGAAAAGAACAAAGAGGGAGTTGATCACGAGAATGACCGTTTCCTGTACCCCGAGGGGGGCAAGAAGGCCTTCGGTAAATATCTGTCCGAATCCTCGAAACCATTGAGCCCCGACCGTTTCTGCAAAAAGATAAATAAATATGGAATTGGTCCCCACCACTGAAAAGATCCGCATCCATTTACTGTGATGGTCTCTTATATCAATCCACCAATAGAACAGGGCCAGTGTGAGAATCGTAAAACCTCCTGAGGCCAATGTGAAAGAGGTGGTTGCAAGTCTTTTAATGATCGGGGTAATGTTCAGCCAATCAAGGCCAAACCCTAAAATAAGCAGCACAATCCCCCATACAATAAAGGGGCGTAACTTTTCGGAGGGTTTTTTCGCGGAGAGCAATATCTGCCCGCAGACTACGCCCCAAATGGTATGTGCGGCCGTGGGCAGAAAGTTAATCGTCACCCAGCCATCACCATTCAATTTTCCCATAAATATCATGTCCATAAAAGATCCGAAACTTTGACCATTATTGTATGGGTCGGAGGGATTATAAACCCTGTAAAGGATTTCGGTCAGGATAAGCAGGCCAATGGAAATGGCCACCTGAGACTTATGGGAAAGATTCATAATGGCATAGGCGATCAGGATGGTAAAGGCGAGCTGAACAAGCACATTCCACAGTTCCCAGACCAGGGCATGGCTATAAACACAGTGGAGCAGTACCCCAAAACAAAAAAGCAGCAGGCAGCGGCGCAGAATGTGTCTGGTCACCGAAGACTTTGATTCAGTATCCAGGCGCTTCCTGAGCGAAAAGGGCATCGCCACCCCCACAATAAACATAAAGAAGGGTTGGATGAGATCCCAGAACCGCAAACCGTGCCATGGATGATGATGCAATTGATCAGCGATCGCCGTGAGGAAACCGTTTCCCCGGACCATTTCAGAGAAATTGTGATGAAATCCGGCTGCTTCGGCAACCAGGAGGAACATCGTCAGGCCCCGGAATACATCGAGGGAGAAAAGGCGTTTAGAAACGTGTGCTGCTAATTGTGCCATGATTATAAAGTTGGTGGTTAATACTAATTGAACAGTTAAATTTTAAAGGGTATCCATGCATTTTTTAATGAAATATAATTCCCGGTGAAATCAGTTTAATTCGTCTCCCATATCAATCTTTTTAATCACAAAGTTGGCTACAGCCTCTCCCTGGATTTTTCCTTTTTCTATGGCCGGCCGATAATGAATGCCCCCGTAAAGCCTGCTTATGGCCGCCTCCCTGGAAGCCGCCAAAAATCCCGGAAATTTTCTTGCAGGCAAGCCGTAGGGAATTTCGGTTGAATCTATAAAGGTGTGGTTCTCCCCGAATAAATGGGTCAGGATAGTCGCAGCACTGGTCGAGGCAACACTATGCCCTGAGGTGTGCTCAGGAAAAGCGGGGGTTTGCAGGATCGGTTTCCAGTCAGGATCTATATATTTATTGATATAGGTTTCAGGCCGGGTCAGGCCACTTTTGAACTTTTGATCCCAACAACTGATGAAGGCATCCGCAAGTGTCATTGTTACCCTGGTCATAACTGCTGTCTCGGCTGCAAAATCCAGGGCTTTTTCATCCAGAATCTGCGCGGTAATATGTATCCAGTGGCCTCCTGGCGAAATTTGTTGCTGGAAGAACATGACATGACCCTTGGTATGGGAAATATTCGGGTTACAATCCCAGAACTTCGCGATATCCAATTGTTCGGGGGTAAGCTGAAGCACAGTTCCGTATACCTCCATAGCCTCTTTATAAAAAGGCGAACCTTCCGCCGAATCAAAGGAGGTTGGAAATCCCGGGTCAAATTGGGAAGCCGAATCCATTACAAATGGCCTCATGGTACTCCAATGGGGTTCGATGGCCTCAAGATAGTCGGGAGGCGTAGGCCGCCACCGGCCCGGATCTTCAGAAACGCTGTATCGCGGGAGGGATGTCCTTTGGTTGTAGCCATCCTTCTTTGCCCATTCCAGGATACGGTCCCCCATTGCCTGCCCAAAATCTACAGAATTTCTGTAGGTTTCGCTTTCCATGCCAACATCCTCCACCTCCTTTAGCAGGGATGTCCTTAGTTTTTCTATCCGTTCCCGATCAAATACCAGGTTCTCGGCAACCCTTGTAAATGCTACCAGGGATGCCAGAGGATAGGAATAGGCCATTGTAGATTCAGGCTGTGGCAGGGAATCAAGGCCATTGACCTGCCCTGCAAGGCTTGGACGCTCCTGATCCATATACCGGGCACACTCATAGGCTGCAACGTTGCTATAGGCGTAGATCCTGCTTGCCACCGGGGGCGTAAAAATATCAGCAACGATCACATCCGTCAACAAACGATTGTACTTGGCAATACCCCCCTTGAAATAGCGCTCCTGCCCTACCTGATCATTTCTTTCCGCGCAAGATGCCAGGGACAATAACGCAACGAAAATCAGCAGGGCATTCCTAATTAGCAAGATATATTGTTTTTGTACTGCCATCAGTATCTGTTGTTCTTACTTCCTTGATTCCGTCATGGATCACAATGCTACGTGTCCCTTGTGACAAGTAGCCCGATCCTAAATAGCACTCCTTTTTATAACTTCGGTTATCCTTAAGTAGGATTTCCAAACTCTGGCATTCCAATCCTGGCGTTACCGTCCGGTATTGATTACCATCCCCAAAGATGCGAAGCGGCCCGTCATTACTTGCAGCTATCAGGTAGGAAGATCCAAGCGGGTTTCTAAGCAATGCCAGACCGCTGCCGTCAAGATCATTCAGGAAGCCGGTTTTTTCCAATGAAAGAGGTGTCAGGCCTCCCCGCCCATCACCTTTCAGTACGATTCCTTTCACTGCATCGTAACGCCCTGATGTAACCTCTGTTGCATAGGAATTGCCGGTTATGAATACGTCCAGATTTCCATCCTGATCCATGTCCTCCATCACAATGCCTTCCAACGGACCGACCTGGCATTCCGCCGGGAGGTCCTGCAGGTGGAAGCGGCCATCCCCCAAATTCTGAAGGTAACTGCTTGCAAAGTTATAGCTTTTAACCACATAGGCATCCCTGAGCTCCTCCGGTCGGAACGACTTCTCAAAAGTTGTTTCGGCAAAGGATTGGTAGGTTTTAAATCGCGAGCGCATGGCATTGATCTGACCGATCAGTTCATCCCGTGAATGGGCCATATAATTCCGGCCTTGAATAAAATAACACATTACGGGATCCACACGCCCGTTCTTATCATAGTCACTGGCGTAAATACATAATGGTTCTTCAGGGGAAGCGACATATTTGCTGTTCCAACCCAGATTCCCAAGAATGTAATCCGTGTCCCCGTCATTGTCCAGATCACCCCCGTTGATGCTGTTCCACCATCCTTCCGACTTTATCAGCCCGGATATTTCAGGTGGGACTACTTCTAACTTCCCCTTGTTATTATGAAACAGAACTATAGGCATAAATTCCCCACATGCGATTAGGTCTGTCCAACCGTCATTATCATAGTCCGTCCACAGGGCAGAGGTTACCATCCTGAGTTGGTCCCATCCCAGAACAGTGTCACTGATATCTCTGAATTCCGGTTTTGCACCCGGAAGACCGTGATTTTCCAATAACCGGCTTTTTGCTGCCATCGGATAGGCTCCCGGGCTTACCCGGCCACCGATAAACAGGTCCAGATCCCCATCGCGGTCAAAGTCGGTGGCTGTGACGACCGAACCGCTTGCAGAAAGGTCAGGGAGGCCTTCGGCCTGTTCAAAATTTCCTTTACCGTCATTCAGATAGAGGCGGTCCTGGTAGGCTGAAAGATCGGCATTAAGAAAAACGCCTCCACTGACCACATACAGATCCTGATCTCCGTCCTTGTCCGCATCGAAGAACAGCGTACCCATATCTTCAAATTCAGCGTCTAAGGGCCATTCCCGTATTTCAAAAGTTCCGTTTTGCTGTTGGATATAAAGCTGCCCGTTTTGACGTGCCGCCCCTCCCACATAAAAATCTTCCCTATGGTCTCCATCGACGTCAGCAACGGCGATTCCAGGGCCCAACCGGGAATGCATATGGGGTAAAATGGGCTGTAATTTAAAGTCGGCCACTGCG
Source organism: Muriicola sp. (assembly GCA_041744575.1). Lineage (GTDB taxonomy): Bacteria > Bacteroidota > Bacteroidia > Flavobacteriales > Flavobacteriaceae > JTS-RE37. Next base: position 18,809 of record JBGTKP010000037.1, on the reverse strand, counting down.
TCTTCGGTATGCCTGAAACTGACGCCGAGGCTGTCGGTAATATCCTGAAGCCAGGTAGTCCCGGGCTGAGGTTTCGGTGGCGCCGCTATCTTTTTGGCATTAGCCTGTACCAGGGTTATCTGCCGGTTGGAAGGAACTTCGGTTAGTAGCTGGTATCGGCCATCCGGCCAGCGCACTTCCAGGCTATCGATCTTCTTATGCATCCCCAATCCAAAATGCATTACAGGGTCTATGCTACTTTCATAGCCACGACTTAAAAATTGTTCTGACACCTGGCTCTTGGAACCGGTGGTAATTTTGATTTTGCTGCCAATTCCAAAAGTGTTGGCAGCATCTCCTTTAAAAACCAGGCTTACATAATTTGCCGCAGAATCCCTTTCACTCAGGTTTTCATAGAGAAAGGCGGACTGGTTCACATTGTTCACCACCAAATCCAAATCTCCGTCATTGTCCAGATCGGCATAAGCTGCGCCATTGGAACAACTGGGCACTTCCATTCCCCACTCCTCCGTGACATTTTTAAAAGTCGTATCTCCCTTGTTTTTATAGAGATAATTCTGCAACCTGGCACTGGGCAAATCTGCAATGGACTCCAGCTTTTTTTTGATTTTGGCATCAGCGTCTCCCAGCGGATTGTCATAAATATTCTGATAATGGATATAATCCAGATTGCCAAGATCTCTTAAGAATCCATTCGATACGAACATATCCCTGTATCCGTCATTATCAAAATCTGCCAATAGCGGACTCCAGCTCCAGTCTGTACTGCTCACTCCGGCAAGGAATCCAATTTCACTGAACTCCCCACCACCCTTGTTTAACTGAAGGGTATTCCGGCTGTACTGGGGTTGATAACCCGCATCCAGCATCATATTGAAACGGTCATACCCGGTAGAGGAGATGATCAGCTTTTGGCGTTCATTGTCTTCAGGCCGCATATCCAGGACCATGATATCCGGTTTGCCATTGTTGTCAAAATCGGCAATGTCATTCCCCATTCCTGCATAGGAGGTGTGGTTGAGATAGTCCATGATCCGGTCTTTGAAAGTGCCATTCCCCTGATTTATATAGAGGATGTCATTCCCGATAAAGTCGTTGGAAACATATATATCCGGCCAGCCATCTTCATCAATGTCTGAAATGCCTACGCCCAGTCCATAACCTTCTACAAGAATCCCGGCCTGCAAGGTAACGTCTGTAAAGTGGTTGTTGCCATCGTTTCGGTACAGGCGGTCATTGCTGACCGACTGCCCTTTAAGCTGTCTTGGGGTACTGCTATTAACCCGGTATTCGTATGCGGCCTGATTCACCAGTAGATACATATCCAGATCCTGATCATTATCGTAGTCAAAAAATGCAGCCTGCATGGACTGCCGTGTATCGGCCAAACCAAACTCCTTTGCTTTTTCGGTAAACGTCATATCCCCATTATTGATATACAGAAGGTTGGCCCGTTCCGACTCTGCGGCACTGCCGGAAACACAGACATAGAGGTCCAGCCATCCGTCGCTGTTGATATCCACCATGGTAACTCCTGTGCCCCATCTGAAGTCCAACAAGCCGGCAGATTCGGTGACGTCTTCAAATTGAAGATCCCCTTTGTTCAGGTACATTCTCCCAGATACCATATTGCCGCTGAAATAGACATCGGGCATGCCATCATTGTTGATATCCCCCACCGCGACGCCGGCACCGGTATAAATATTCATGAATTCAAAGACATTGATACTGTCATTTTCCTTAATGGTATTTTCAAAATCAATCCCAGTCTCGGAAGCGCCCAATAAACGGAATCCGGAGGTGTCCTTTTTCCCGCAGGCCAGCAAAAGACCCAGGGTAGTACCTATGAGCATTATGATCCTCAAACGCATCATAGCCCTGGCAGTATTTCCGTGCGCTTACCCGCAGTATCAACAATAATGACGGAAGTGGCATCCCCTGGAATGCGAACTGAACGGCTGCTCTGTGAAAGATATCCCGAGCCGTATTGAAATTCCGTTTTCTGTATACGTCCGTCACCTTTTGTAATTAGTGCAGCTATATCGCCCGCCCTGGCGGCATATACGGTCTCTCCGGAACCCGGGAAGCGGTGGCAAACTATCGGGCCGTTATTTATTGTTGCGATGATTACCTCCTCATTGCCTGAGTGCAGGCTGACCAGACTTTTGGCATCCCCGGGAACGTAGAAGCCGCTATCTCTAACATCGACCGCGCTGAAATTTCCATTTCCATCACCTGCAAGCAACCATCCGATGGAAGCATCATATCTTCCCGAGAATACTTCCCCACTATAAAAATTTCCAACAGAAAGCAGGTCAGGTAATCCGTCACCCGTATAATCCTGCACAAGCATCCCGTACATTGGTGCAATTTGGGCACTTCTTGGCAATGAGGTCAGGGAGAATTTTCCGTTCCCCAGGTTCTCCATGTAGCTGTTGGCAAATGTTTCGCTTTTTACTACAAGGGCGTCGGTCAGTTCTTCCTTTAAAAAGGATTCTTCAAAAGTCACTTTGGCATAATCCGAATACGTTCGGAATCTGCCTCGCATCACATTGATCTGCTCGATCAGGTCATTGCGGGAATGAGCCACATAATTTTTCCCAAGGATGTAATAGCACATCACTGGATCTACCTGCCCGTTCTTGTCGTAGTCCTTGGCATAAATACAAAGAGGTTCCTCCTTGCTGGCCCTGTATCTGCTGTTAAGACCCAGGTTGCCCAGGACATAATCCATATCTCCATCCTGATCAAAATCGCCTGCTGCGATACTGTTCCACCATCCATGTGAATTGGAAAGCCCGGTCGTCTCCGAAATATCCACCAAGGTGCCCTGCTTATTCTGAAAGATTTGTACGGGCATGAACTCTCCTGCCACAATGAGGTCCGGCCAGGTGTCATTGTTATAGTCTGTCCAAAGGGCTGAGGTAACCATGCCCATATGAGTAAAGGAAGCGGGGAGGTCTTTTGTGACCTCCTCAAATTGAAGTTGTCCACCCTTACTTTTATTATGCAGTAGACTACTGCGAGGCGGAAGTGGATATTCCCCCGGGCTCACGCGACCTCCCACAAAAAGATCCAAATATCCGTCCTTGTCATAATCGGCTGCCGTGACGACGGACCCACTGGACGCAAGTTCCGGAAGCCCTCCGGAATCACTGAAATCTCCTGATCCGTCATTTACATAGATCCTGTCCCGGTACCTTGAATCACCCTTGGGGAAAGAGGAGCCGCCACTTACCAGGTAGAGGTCCTGGTCTCCGTCATTATCCCCGTCAAAGAAGAGGACCCCCATATCCTCTCCGGCTCCGTCTGCGAATGGAGTTTTGATAAAACTCCCGTCGGGTTGTTGTCTGAAGAGCATTCCCGGTTCCCCGGCCGCTCCTCCGATATAACAATCTTCAAGGCCATCCCCATTGACATCAGCCACGGCCAAACCAGGGCCGTTCCTCGAATGCATGTGTGGCAATAACGGCTGGATTTTATAGTCCACAAAATCGTCCTCTTTATGACTAAACACGATCCGCGTACTATCCTGTTGGAAAAATAATTCCGGCTCCTTTTTTTCGGATCCTGGTTTAGGGACAGTGGCATCCTTATAATCCAAGGTTATTTGATTATCTGCGGGCACTTCTGTCTGCACTTCCTCCCTTCCGTCGGGCCATGTTACTTTCAGGCTGTCAATCATCGCAACAGCACCCAGGCCAAAATGCATGACAGGCTGCATGGAGGAAAGATAGCCACGGTAAGGCGTGAAATATTCCTCCTGTATCCGGCCCTGGTAGTTCAGTTGTACCCTGCAGCCTATTCCGGCAATGTTAGGGTGGGGACCTTTAAATTTAACCTGAATATAATGTCTCTCAGGTCCGGGATCGAGGGTATTTTCATAAAGGAGCGCAGGGTCGTCGATATTGTTCATAACGAGATCCAGATCGCCGTCTTTGTCAAAATCCGCATATGCCATTCCGTTGGAATAGGTCGGTTTGGTAAAGCCTGCCTCCTTTGAAAGATCTTTGAACCGGAGGTCCCCCTCGTTTCTGAAAAAGTAATTATGCAACTTGATCCCGGGGAGTTTATTCAGTTCTTCAAGACGTTGTTTCCTATTGGCTTCCTCGGTACCCATGGTCAGAATCTGATTCCCATAGACCATAAAATCAAGATTGGTTATATCCTGACGATAGCCATTGGTGATACATAAATCGCGCAGCCCGTCATGATCAAAATCGGCGAATAAAGCACTCCAGCTCCACTCTGTAGCCGATATACCGGCAATCTGACCTACCTCGCTGAAGGAACCGTTGCCGTTATTGAGTTGCAGGGTATTGCGGATATACTGCGGATGATATCCATGTGAAAGACTCGTCATAAATTCATCGTAATTGTTCCCCATCATGGTCAGTTTCCATCGGCTGTTATCTTCAGGAAGCATGTCCAGTACGATGACCTCTTCAAGCCCATCATTGTTAATATCCGCAATATCATTGCCCATGCCGTTGAAGGTCAGGTGCCTGAAATAGCGGGTGATCTCATTGGCGAAAGTCCCGTCCTTCTGATTTATGTAGAGAAGGTCATCTGTAAGGAAATCATTGGAGACATAAATATCCGGCCAGCCATCTTTATTGAGATCACAGACCTGAACGCCCAGCCCGAAACCTTCTATAAGAATACCTGCATCCGCGGAAATGTCAGTAAAGGTCTGATCGCCATTATTCCGAAACAGTTTATCCGCAGAGGGGGCTTTTCCGGTTCTGTCTTTGGGTCTGGAAGTATTGCGGTTAAAATCGACCAGGGCATTGCTTAGCAGGTACATATCCAGGTCCCCGTCGCGGTCATAGTCAAAAAAAGCAGCCTGAACGGAATAGCTTTCATCGGCGAGTCCCCACCTGGCAGCCTCTTCACGAAAGGATAATTTTCCATCCTTCATCCCTGTATTAACGTACAGCAGATTGGATCGGTCTGCAGCGGCGGAACCACGGGGACCTCCCCTGGAAACATATATATCGGGATAACCATCCTGATTGATGTCTGTTACTGCCACGCCATTTGACCAATGGGTGGAGCCTGCACCTGAAGCTTCTGTTACATCCTCAAATTTCCATTCCCCCAAATTTCGATAGAGCCGGTTACTGACCATATTTCCGGTGAAGTAGATATCCTGCCATCCATCCTGATCAAAGTCGGCCACCGCCACCCCCGCACCGTTATACATATATTCAAACTCGAGTACGGTGAGGGAATCCGTGTATTTCAGAGCATTGCTAAATGTCACCCCGGTCCGCCTTGGATGCAATTCTTCGAAATGAACAGTATCTCGTTTACCGCAGGACAGAACTATTAAAAATGCGGTTATTGGCAGAAGATATATGGCTCTTATTCTTTTCATAGGGGCACAGACGAAGATAGTAACAAACCCATAAACAGAAAGAATCCAATCTCCCAAAAACAGATTGGATTCTCCCTGCCCCGGGTTGTCCGGATTTCTGATATTCGTGAAAACTCAGATCAACTGTGACGTAGCATCAGTACCCCGGATTCTGAACCAATAATCCTTTGGACCGATCAATTTCGGACAGCGGAAATGGAAATACAGTGTACCTCTCATTCCACGCACTTCCAAAAATTTCGGCCCCTATTCCCCAACGGGTGATATCGAACCAGCGATGTGGTTCCAGGGCAAGTTCAATACGTTTTTCCTGTCGCATCGCTGCCGTAAGATCTGCAGAAACATCCAGTGCTGGAAGGCCGGCTCGAAGTCGGATATCATCGATTTGTTGTTTGGCTATCCCCAAATCGCCGCCTCCCTCGATCAGTGCTTCAGCATAGAGCAACTTTAACTCGGCGAAACGGAACCAGCGTTCGTTGTTAAAATCCGCCTGACCGTTCGGGGAACTGTTCCCTGAAACGGTATTGATGGATCCCCTGTATTTTTTCAAGGTGAAACTAGTGGAGGACCAGGCTTCATCGTAAGGCAGTTCATATCTGGTACCGTCAAAAGAAAAATAGGTATCTCCACCCTGATAAAATATGGACTGCGCCCGCAGATCTCCTGGTTCAAATGCATCTACCAGATTCTGAGTAGGTGCCCAATACCCCAGTTTACCTCCCGGAGCACCATTGCTGGCGTCCCAGAACCAGCCACGACCTGTTCCCTGAGAAGCTTTAAAGTCTTCAGAATGGGTATCATCAAAAACCCAGATATTATCATCTGAAAACGGGCCTCCGTATTGGATCTCAAAGATTGATTCCGAATTATTCTCATTGTTATAGGCAAATACCTGCTCATAGTCTGCAACCAGTTCGTAAGGTCCGTTGCTGACCACATCTGCAAAGGCTGTAATGGCCGCGGCCCAGTCCTGTTTCCACACATTGACCTTGCCCACATACGATTTCGCAGCCCACGAGGTTACCCGTCCTGTGTTGGAGCTATCCCATGAATCAGGTAATCCGGCAGCGGCAGCGGCAAAGTCAGACAGAATGGCCGCAAAAAGTTCTTCCTGGGTAGCATTTGGCTTCGTCTGATTATTTAAACCCGTAACAATTTCCATGGCCAGGGGAGGCGTGCCAAACAATTTGAGTGCCTGAAAATGAAACCAGCCTCTCAGAAACCTGGCTTCGGCACCCAATTCAGTTTTATCTGCTTCAGTCAGTTCATTTTCACCATCCAGGTTTTGAATGACCAGGTTGGCCCGGTAAATCCCTTCATAGATCTGGGTGTAGACAGCGGCATATGGTTTATCACTTGAGCGAATCAACAGGGCATCCAGATCTTGCGAAATCTGATCCGAATTAATTTCGTCCGCAGCCACATCATCGGTGATGGTCAGGGTGATTTTCCAGAATTCCCCGAATTCCCCGAGAGTTTCCGTACTGGTACCCCAAAAATCCTGGATAGACGAGTAGGACGCAAATACCGCCCCGTCAAAGTCGGCCCTGGTTTTATAGAAGGTATCAGTGGTCAAGCGGTCTAGCGGTTGCAGGTCCAGTTCGTTATTACACGAAAACAGGACCAGAAAACAAAAACCTGCGAAAAATAGATATATGTTTTTCATATTGCTGATGTTATAAAGATATTCAAATCCTGTGTTAGTTAAAAGTTACAGACCATCCCAGTTGGATGATCCTCGGCAGTGGCGAGGCACCGCCGTCAACCCCTGATGCCAGGGTGAAATCCCCTTTTTGAAAACTCTGGGTACGTCCCACTTCAGGGTCATATCCGGAATATTTGGTAAAGGTAGCCAGGTTCTGAACGCCCACATAAAAACGCATTCTAGAAACAAAATCATTGGTCCATGTCCTCAGCTGATCAGGAGGCAGGCTGTAGCCCAGCTGAATGTTCTGGATCCTCAGATAACCGGCGTCTTCTATCCATCTGTCTGAATAGCGGTTATTTCCATTCGGATCCCCGTCGGCCAGCCTGGGATTGGTACTGGAGGTTGCAGTCCCCTCCCCGGTCCATCGATCGAGTACCTGGGTACTGAAATTATTACTGCCCAAAAGGCTTTCAAGACTGGTGCGAGCCTGATTATATACCTGTTTGTTTCCGACCCCCCTGAAGTTGATCGAAAAGTCGACCCCCAAATATTCAGCATTCAGGACCATCCCATAAAAAAACTTGGGGAAGGGAGAACCGATAATCGTCCGGTCTTCTGAGTTTACCTGCCCATCACCATTGACATCTACAAACCGGATATCCCCTGGAGACGGAGTACCCTCGGAGTCCGGAAGGGCAGCAGCTACTTCTGCATCATTCTGATACAGGCCGTCCGTTTTATACCCGAAATAATGTCCAAGGCTTTCACCTACTATCGTTCTGTGGGTGGAGCCGCCCCCGGTACCTGTAATTATCTGTGTGATCTCTCCCAGGTCAGTCACTTCATTATGAATGGTGGTCAGGTTCGCCCCAAAATTGTATTTTATGTCCCCAATCTCATCTCCGTAATTGAAGGCGAATTCGATTCCTGAGTTCTTGATTTCCCCGATATTGGCATCCGCCGGCAGAAAGAAGCCGGATACATAAGGAATCGGAAAACCTATTAATACATCTTCGGTTTTCTTATCATAGTAATCCGCAGTCATAGTTAGCCGGCCCTCCAGGAATCTGGCATCTACACCGATATCCAGCTGGGTGCTGGTTTCCCATTTCAGATCCTGGTTGGCAAAAGTGGTCGGCGCAGGCGCTACAACGGTACCCTGACCGTCCCCGATCACATAACGTATGTTGTTGTCAATAGCACTTAAGAAAGCGAAGTTAAGACCGGTGAACTGGTTCCCGGACTGACCCCAGCCAGCACGTATTTTCAGGTCTTCCACAAACTCCCCTTTATTGAAAAATTCCTCATCAGACAACCTCCATCCAACGGAAATGGAAGGAAAGATCTGATCCCTGTTTTCCTCAGAAAAACGGGAAGTGGCATCCCTTCTCATATTGAACGTAGCCAGGTATTTGCCTTTGTAATTGTAATTCAGACGCCCCAGCCAGCCCTGAATCGTCCAGAGATCTGCTTCATTTGCACCGGCAACCGTGGTTCCGGTGGCTGCAAAATTGATATTGAATAGGTCCCGGCCCTGCAGGCGCAACTTATCAAAACGGAATTTGGTCTGTTCAAACCCGAAGAGGGCCGAAACGCTGTGGTCCCCGTCCCCGAAAGACGTATCATAGGACAAGGTGGCGGCCGATGTCAGGGTCAGTTCTATCGGGCGTTCGGAGACAAGTAATGAGGTGCCGGTGGAATTATTCAGGGTAGCGGCCGTTGTGAGGTAATCCCCAACGCCCACATTGTAATCCAGGCCCAGGGAAGGACGAAGCTTCAAGCCCTCAATCAATTCCAGTTCCCCATAAAAGTTGCCAAGCACTTTCCGGTTCTGAACGGTTGTTACCGTAGCCCTGTCATCCGTGTTGAACAAATAGTTACTGGCGGAGCCATTCCCCACGGTAGTGGGATCGATGATGTTGTAACCAAAGGCACCGTCGCCATAGGGTTGGTAATAAGGAGCATTCAGGGCCGAATTGAATCCGGCATAGATGCCCTGTTCACTCTGTACCTGCCTGTCGGTTTGGCTGATGAGCAGGGATTCTCCAAACTTCATATATTTTCCGACCTTGATGTCGGCATTCGCTTTAAAAGAAAACCGTTCAAAGGACTGCTGTCTTTCTATCCCTTCCTGATCCAAATAGGCCCCGGAAATAAAGTAGGTTGCATTTTCGTTTCCTCCACTCACAGAAAGGTTGTGGTTCTGCACCAGTCCGGTCTGGAAGATCAGATCCTGCCAGTTTACAAAAGGCAGGCCGCTGAACTGGGATACATCTCTACCCAACTGGCCCTGAAGATCAATATACTGCGCAACATTCAGCACATCTATATTTTCACGGACCTCGGCCGCTGAAACATAGCCGTCATAAGTAACCTGACCCGCTCCTGATTTACCGCGCTTTGTGGTCACAATGATTACCCCGTTGGCTGCCCGTGCCCCGTAAATTGCCGTAGAGGCTGCATCCTTCAGTACATCAATGGACTCAATGTCGTTGGCATTTAGTCCGGCCAAGGGATTCGAATCTGTTGTGGAAGAGGTATTCACCGTAATATTCGTGGTCTGTACAATGGGCACCCCGTCAATAACCCAGAGGGGATCATTGACACCCGGAGTTCCGATTCCTCGGATATTCACGCTGATTGGAGCTCCTGGATCGCCGCTTCTGTTGGTAATGTTTACACCTGCCAGGGTACCGGCCAGTGCCTGATCCGGACTGGTGATAGGTTTGGTAACGATTTCGGCGCTCCCGATGGAAGCTACCGCCCCGGTAAGGTCTGCTTTTCGCTGCGTACCATATCCCACCACGACAACTTCACTGAGGTATTGGGCATCTTCGGACATGGTTACATTAATGGTAGTCTGCCCGTCAATTGGCACTTCCTGAGTTGAATATCCTATAAATGAGAACACCAGGGTAGTCGATCCTGCCGGGGCATTGATGGAGTAATTCCCATCAAAATCCGATACCGTCCCGATCGTGGTACCCTCGACTACAACACTGGCGCCGGGGAGCACACCGGAGGGATCTGAAACGACTCCAGTGATAACGGTTTGTGCAAAACTGAATTGAACCCCCAAAGAGGTCACGAGCAGAAGTAACGGCCAAAACCAGGGGCGTCCGCCGGGCCTAGAAATGCGCTGATTCATAATTTAAGAGGTTTAGAGTTAGTTATTTTAAGGCAATTCAGAAGCAGAAAAAAGTGAGATCAGTTCCCCATTTATTAAAGCCAGTTAAAAATGTACTATGATACACTATGCTACCCCAATCAAATGTAATACTAAAGTTAGTATATTAAAGTATACGCCGAGAAAATATATTTCATTATCAAAATTTCGTTACTTTTCCCGAATAGATGCCAATTCATGGTTGTTAAAAATAGCAATGAATTGCGTTGGCAATCGTATCGGCTTTCAGTGCAGCCAGCCTGTTCCTAAGGGAGTCAAGTTTCATATTTATTTGCTCATGAAAATAAAGGAATCTACCGATAATATCCAACGTTGCAAAAAACAATTGTGGGAATCCCGGATTCACTTATCTCTTCGAAACCATCTATCGACCTTAGCACGTCTTCAATGGGATTGTTAGAGATTCTATTAAGATTTAAACAGGACCATGCGCTTTTAAAGCATGAGCATCTTGTTCAGGGGGTAATTGCCGCCATTGACGAGGGGATTTTGAAAAGGGGCGACCAGCTCCCTTCTATCAATCAGATGGTCCGGGAAATTGGCTATGCCAGAAAAACTATAGTCAATGCCTATGAGGAACTTAAGGCGCGGGGCCTGGTGGAGTCTATAAAATTAAAGGGTTATTTCATTATAAGTGATGAAACAAAAATCACCCTGAGGGTCGCGCTGTTGCTTTTTGCCTTCCAGCGTTTTCAGGAAGAATTTTATAATACTTTTCGAAAGGAGCTTGGGAAACGTTTTCATATTGATGTTTTCTTTCACCATAATAACCCGGCCATTTTTGAGACTATTTTTTCCAACATCCGCGGAAAATATGGCAAATATGTAATTGCACCCATTCCCGAGCCCGGGATCATTCCACTCTTACATACCCTGTCGCCGGACAAACTGCTCATTGTAGATCGCTTCCTGGAACTCTCTCCGGCCTACTCCTACATTTCACAGGAATTCGAAAGCAACACCTATCTTAAACTTGTTGAACTACTGGAAGATATCAGGAAGTATAAAAAATTCATTTTTGTGGACTCTTCCTTTGATTCGCCTGTAGAAATAAAGAACACTTTTAACCGATTTGTTTCTGAATTCGGGTTGAATGGTGAGGTGGTAAAAAAATACAAACCGGGTTCTCTCATAGAAGGGAATCTCTATTTTTTTATAAGTGATACCTATCTGTGGGATGTATTAAAGGATTGTCGGAATATGGATTATAAGCTTGGTCGTGATATAGGCATTCTCTCGCACGACGATCATGTGGTGAAGGAAATTATTTTCGGAGGAATCACAACGATCTCCACAGATTTTAATCATATGGCCAAGTTGGCCGCAGATCAGATAAAAGGCGGACAAACGGTTCAGGTGATCATGCCCATGAACCTTATCAAAAGAAATTCCCTTTAAAACATACAGGAATTAGTGAATCATGTAATTTTTCTTTTCCGGAAAAGTAAATTGCGCTATTTTCGCATAAATAGCATAGTATATCATAGTATGCTATTTAAGTTGCACTTTCCGGGTTCTTTAAATAAAACTACCGGGGTGCGTTAGAGAGATGAATTGAGTTTTTCCAAGTTAGTTCCCCAAAAAGCCAGGTATGTGCCTGGCTTTTACCTTTTGAGAGACTTTCTACGGGTTCCCTGAACTTCGTTGAACATTCATTTAAAAGCCTGCTCCTCTTCAAAAAAATGAAAGGATACCGGAAGAGTGCAAAAGGATTGCTATTTTCATGAAAATTTTCGGCATAGTTACCATCGCCGCCAGGCGCAATAAAATCCACCACAAAGAAGCACATGGAACCTTTCATCCCAGAACTGATCATTGAATCTCCCGGAAGAATCAACCTGATCGGGGAACATACGGATTACAATATGGGGTATGTTCTGCCCGCGGCCATCGATAAAAAAATCACCTTCAAATTCCGAAAGAATGAATCGGATCATCTTTGCCGGATCCACAGCGCCAATTTCCAGCAATCCATGGAAGCAGATCTCCATAGCCTTCGCAGGAGTGCCGTTCCCTGGGAAAATTATATTCTTGGGGTATTAGAGGAACTGACCATGAGGAGTGACAGGCTCCGGGGATTCGATTGTCATCTTTACAGTACCATACCAGAGGGCTCCGGGGTAAGTTCCAGCGCTGCCCTGGAGTGTGGTCTTGCGTTCGGTCTGAATGAATTGTTCAGATTGGGCCTGCCTCGGAAGGAACTGGTGGTTTTGGCCCGGAATGCAGAACATAATTATGTAGGGATGCCCTGTGGGATCATGGACCAGTTTGCATCCGTTATGAGCAGGGCAGACCACGTCATGTTGCTCGATTGCCGGTCACTTACCCATACCCATATCCCGATCAACATCCGACCATATACGATCCTTTTATTAAATACCCATGTGACCCATACGCTTACCGGTAGTGAGTATGCTACCCGACGAAAGGAATGCGAGCAGGGTGTGGTTATTTTACAAAAGAGCCATCCGGAGGTTCAGGCTTTAAGGGATGTTTCCATTGAGATGCTGATGGCCTCTTCCGATGAGATGAATACCCTGGTATTTCATCGGTGCAAATTTATTATCGAAGAAAATCAAAGGGTATTGGATATGGTCGAAGCATTGCGTACCAATGATATGCCCCGTGTGGGAAAGTTGTTATATGAAGGTCATGAAGGGTTGAGCACCCTATATGAAATAAGCTGTCCTGAATCGGACTTTCTGGTCACTTTTTCCGGAAAATATCCCGAGGTGCTCGGAGCCAGGCAAATGGGCGGTGGCTTTGGCGGATGTGTTCTGCATCTGATTCAGGAAGATGCCATAGAGGCATATACAGAGGCGGTCTCCAAAGCATATCAGGAAATTTTCGGAATTACACTGACTTCCTTCGAAGGCCGGCCCGCTGCGGGGACGACCATCCGGGCCTTATGATTGTCTATTCAGAGGGTTTCCGGCCCTATACCACAACTTCCGGGTCTTACACATCATTTGTTTTCCGGACCGGATCACTTGCCATACATTTATCATGTAATCTTCAGAAAGTTAATTTTTTCATTTTCATATAGTGTTCTCGTAAAAGGGTCCTGTTGCTAAGACAGGGCCCTTTTTAGTTTTGAACTTCCCTTTTGAATACCTGCGTTCTTTTATTCTTTTTTGTTATCTGTCTGGGCATCCTCACGTTGCCTGAGCAGTTTTGTACTTGTTTTCATTTCAGCGTACCTCGGATCCGGGATATAATCCTGTTTTTGCATCTTGATCACTTCAATGCTCAGAAATCCGAATTCACTGACCACTTTTCCATAAACCCGGTAAATCCCTTTTCCCCGGAAATAATATTTGGCAGCTACCGGAGGAAAGAGCACGGTATCAAAGACTTCTCCATACCGGTCTACCAGGGTGGCGAAATACATTCTTTTCCCCGTGTGGGTACTTGTATTCTTCACTGTGACCAGGTAGCCATAGATATCGATATGCCTGTTCAGGTAATCTTGCAGGTGTCTGCTGCCATTTATGTTGGCGGGAGGGTTTGCCAGTAATTCAAAAGGATTGCAGAGGCAAAATCCGAGTAATTCCAATTGGGTATATGCGGTTTCCATATCCGTGGTATATAGTTTCGGGATTTCAAAATCCTGGTGCACAGGGGGAAATAATTTGGGATGATCCACGGTATTCCCACTGGAAAGAAACAGGTGCGCCTGCCAGAGTAATTCATGCTTATTGATCCCGGTGAACCGGAAGGCATCCATACGGATCAGAATGCTTACCTGTTCAATGGAGACAGGCACCCGGTCAAGAAAATCCTCCAGGGAAGAGAAATCTCCATGTAACTGCCGTTCCCTGAGGATCCGGTCCACCACCCTCGTCTCCAGCTCTCTCAGGTACAGGTATCCGAGGTAAATATCGGTCCCACAGATGCAATTAACCGCAGTGCTCCTGTTAATACAGGGCGGGTGAATAGCCGCCCCCTGCATTCGGGCCTCATGTACATAGAATTCAGTTCGGTAAAACCCGCCTCCATTATTGAGTACCGCCACCATATACTCCAGGGGATAATAGGTCTTTAAAAAAAGGCTTTGGTAGCTTTCCACCGCATAGGATGCGGAGTGGCCTTTGGCAAAGGCAAAACCCGCGAAACTGGCAATCTGATTCCAGATTTCTGATACAAGGTGTTCATCATATCCTTTTTTTGCACAGTTTCCCAGGAAGGTATCTCTTACCTTCCGGAATTCATCCCTGGAGCGGAATTTTCCGCTCATCCCCCGCCGCAGTACATCGGCTTCCCCAAGGCTCAACCCGGCAAAGTAGTGGGCCACCTTGATCACATCCTCCTGGTACACCATGACCCCGTAGGTTTCCGGCATGATATCCATCATGACCGGGTGCGCTTCCCGGACGGCACGTTCTTTGTCCCGGTGCCTGAGAATATACTCCCGCATCATCCCGCTTTTTGCTACCCCCGGGCGGATAATGGAACTGGCGGCTACCAGTCCCAGGTAGGTATCCACTTCCAATTTTTTAAGCAACATCCGCATCGCCGGCGATTCCACATAAAAACATCCCATGCACTGTGCTGTTCTTATCATTTCATTGATCTGCGGATCTTTCTTGAATTGCTTGACATTGTGAATATCTATTTCTGAAAATACATCGGGCCGGTTATATTGCAGGATTTCCAGTGTCTCTTTTATTTTTGCAAGGCCCCGCTGGGCGAGAATATCAAATTTATAAAGGCCCACATCTTCCGCGATGATCATATCAAACTGGGTGGTAGGGAATCCTTTTGGCGGGAAGTGGGTCGCTGAAAAATAATGCAACGGTTTCTCACTGATCAGGATACCTCCTGCGTGGATGCTGAGGTAATTGGGCATATGTATGATCAGTTTCCCGTATTTCAGCACCAGCAGGGAAACCTCATCCAGCTTTGCAGGCTGGTAATGTCCTTCACATAAAAAATCGATCTCTGCTTTTGGAAGTCCGAACACCTTTCCCAGTTCCCTGATAATGCCACGCTCTTTAAATGTTACGTAGGTGCCGAGAAGTGCTACATGCGCAAAGCGGTCAAATATATACCGGGTCATTTCCTCCCTGTCCTTCCAGGAGAAATCGATATCAAAATCGGGTGGATTGGTCCTGTACAGATTGATGAACCTCTCAAAATACAAATCAAGTTCTATCGGGTCAACATCGGTAATTCTGAGGAGGTAAGCAACGATACTGTTGGCCCCGCTGCCCCGACCCACATAAAAAAAACCCTGACTCCGGGCATAGGAGACAATATCCCAGTTGATCAGGAAATAGGATACGAAATTCTTTTCCTTAATAAGAAAGAGTTCCTTTTGAAGCCGGGCGTGAATATGGTCTCCGCCCTCCGGATATCTGTAGGGCAGGCCTTTGAGGCACAAATCTTCCAGCAACTCCTCATCCGCTTTTTTCGAAGTCAGGTAGGTCTGCTGGTTCTGAGGTATCCTGTCCTCTGAAAAATCGAAATGGATCTTACAGGAATTCATCAGTCTTTCCGTATTCTCAAGAATAAAGGGGTATTCGGAAAAGGCAGCCGCAAGGTTTTGCACGGGGAACATCTTTTCATCCTGCCCTGCTTCCTCCTCGGAAGAGAGCTTGCTCAACAACAAATTATTATCAATTGCCCTCAATAACCGGTGGGCATTAAAGTCGCGCCTGTTCCTGAATGTTACCGGCTGCAGCACGACGAGTTTGTCCTTGCGCTCTTTCAGGCGGGAAAAGGGCAATCGCTTCAAATCCGAAATGGAAATGCCGATAAACTCGTTTTCTGAAAAAGTGATCTGATCATTAAGGACCACTTTCTCAAAGGGGTATATGACATAGGCCCCGGCAAAGGGTGGGGCGTTCAGGGGGAGTTTTCTTTCATGGTGCAGGTGATCCGATAAAAATGCATTCAATTCGCGATATCCCTCATTGCTTTTGGCGATCCCCACAAAGCAGGGATTCACCCCGTTCCGGAAATCAATTCCCAAAAGGGGTCTTATCCCATATTCAGAAGCTTTCCGAACAAAATTGAGGCCTGCAGAGGTATTATTGATGTCAGTAAGGGCCAGGCAGCTGAGATGGTTCTCCTGAGCCAGTTGCAGGAGTTCAAGTTCCGAAAAAGTGCCGTAACGAAGGCTGTAATAGGTGTGACAGTTGAGATACATCGGTATAATTCCATAGGGTTACTGTTTCCGGTGTGCCAGCAATACCGGGGGTTGCCCGTTAAAAGGATTATACATCCTTCCAATGGTTTTTGCGCCCAGACCGGAAGCCCGCAATACGCTTTTGTCTCCGTAGCGTTCCCGGATACGGTCCATGGCCATATAGAGGTTCAGCGCTTCTTCCGTATCTTCAAAAAGATTGATCTGATAACTCCCCGGTACCAGGTGGCTGAACCTGACCCCCACCAGGCGAACGAGCAAACGCTTGTTATACAAGGCCCGGAACAAGTCAAGGATCGTGGGGATCAGAATGTGGTCCGCGCTCGTATACGGGATCCGCAACTGCCTGGAATAGGTATTAAAATCGGAATACCGGATTTTTACGGCAATACAGGCCGTCAATTTTTCGCCCCTTCGCAACTGGTAGGCCAGGTTCTCTGTCATGGCGATGAGAATCCCTCTTAATTTCATAACATCTATCGTATCCTTATCAAAGGTGCGTTCGGTAGAAATAGATTTCCGGTCACAAAAAGGGATCACCGGCGTATCGTCCACACCATTTGCTCTTTTCCATATAACCGCCCCGTTGCTGCCAAGCACACGTTGCATCAGATCCATCGGCATCTCCTGCACGGTTTGTACTTTTCGCAATCCGAGGTTCCTGAGGGTCTGATAGGTTTTATCCCCTACCATTGGAATCTTCTTAATGGACAGGGGAGCCAGAAAAGGCTTTTCATAGCCGGAGTCCACTTTCAACTGGTTGTTTGGCTTGGCTTCGTTGGTAGCCACTTTGGAAACAACTTTATT
Source organism: Muriicola sp. (assembly GCA_041744575.1). GTDB lineage: Bacteria > Bacteroidota > Bacteroidia > Flavobacteriales > Flavobacteriaceae > JTS-RE37. The sequence continues at coordinate 1,639 of JBGTKP010000037.1, read as the reverse complement.
AACAGAAAGCCCAAAGGAAATAGGGAGGCCCGTTTCGCGGATAATGGTTTTCCGAAGTTCGGAAGCATACTGATAACACCCGAAAAAGCGATCCATGCCCGAAAGATCCGCGTAGAATTCATCAATGCTGGATTTTTCAAACAGCGGTACTTTTTCGCGGATGATATCGGTAACCGTATCGGAGTGTTTGCTGTAGGTCCCGGCATTGCCTTTTATAACAATTGCCTCCGGACACAATTCCTTCGCCATTTTCATCGGCATGCCGGAATGCACCCCAAAGCCACGCGTTTCATAACTGCAGGCAGCCACCACCCCCCTGTCACTGGTGCCGCCTACCAGCAAAGGCTTGTTGCGCAGTTCCCTGTTGATAAGCCGCTCTACGGATACAAAAAAAGTATCCAGGTCCAGGTGAAGTATCGTCTTTTGCATCTCTTTTTAAAGAAGCTAATATATGGATTATTTCCATTTTTATGGATTATTTCCATATAAAAGAATATGAAAAACCCCCGGGGTTTGACCGGGGGTATAGGAAAAAAGGGGTTATGCCAGGTGTGTGTAAAGAAATACAAGGGTTGCCAGCACATATACTCCCAGGAGAATTCTGCCATACTGTATGGCCATCTCACTTCGTAACCATTTAAGGTTTCTAACCAGCGTGTTCATTTCATCTAAAGTGATTTGTATCACATTCCTTCTACATCGCCCTTAATCGAAGGCGAAACCAGTAGTTATCCTGAATATAAGTGCATACAATGCCAAAAAGAACAGCGAAAAACTGAACCAGGCGTAGATCTTAAGATAGTTTTTAAGAATATAATTTCCCAAATTCCTGAAAGCTTCCAAATAGATCTCTTTAAAAAGTAATACTGTTTCCATACGCTCAAATCTTTAAATTAAATGCTATTAACAGTACAAAAATCGCACTAAGCCTGTGATCTGTTCAGATTATTAGATCAACAAGGGAATAATTCTGACCAAATACTACGGGGAAGCATTATCTCCGTGATTTGGCGTATTTCACAGAAATTATTTGTCGAAAATGTTTTGTGGGCAAAGCACGACATCGATCAAGCGCGGTCCTGCGCAGAAAAGAACAAGGGATGCTTTAAAAAGTTAAGGAAGGGGTCTTTAGGGGGTGTTCGGATTGGAAAGCGTGTCAATGGTGAAGGTAATCCCGACATTAACATATTGGGTGTTGCCTACATTTCTTCCATCGACCACAGTGCCATAAGTGGCACTGAGTCCGAAGGCCGGACGAAGGGGAACAAATCCGGTAAGTCCCAGCCTTGTATAATTCACACGGGTTTCCGGGAAATTACCCGTAAAGGCAGGGGTGCCGATATCGACTCCATCCGATGAGGTGCCCTGGTGATCAACCCAGGCAGCAGCGTAAAATTTAGAGGCGGCATAGCCGATCTTACCTATGGCCAGAAAAGCATTGGGAACATCAAAATCATCACCTCCGAAATTATTATCTGCCTTCCCTCTCAGACTGTAGCCGGCAGCAAGTGTGGTAAAAAACCCGCCTTCAAGCTGCAAGTGGCCCCCCAGGTGGAGATCCGTGGTGAAAGCTCCTGTTCCAAGAGACAGGATCCCGTTGGGCTCATATCCTGTCGGAATACCAAATCCCAATGAGGTA
>JBGTKP010000036.1:0-17097 GCA_041744575.1 Muriicola sp. | reverse complement strand
AAGCACAGGAAGCCAGTAACAGGAGCGTAATAAGAAATGTGAAGGCATAGAAAAACGGGGACTTCTGAAATTTTTTCATCTTTAATAGTGTTGTTGCTAAGGTCTTTTTTTCAGGACTGAAGGATGTTCTTGATCATCTCCCGTCCCGTTACCTCTTCTTTTAAGCCGTCCAATTTACAGAATTCTGAGTTATTGGAGATAAATTCGGGCACAATCTCCTTCATGAGACTGACAGTGTCCCCATTGAAAAACATGTTGGACACGCATAATTCATCCACCTTTGACCGAACTTCCGAATAATTAAGTTCCCTTACCTTGCTGATCATGATCTTCTGATGGTAGGTAGGCAGTGTATTCTCCCCGTTGGCCAGTAATTCCTCGAACAATTTTTCCCCTGGCCGCAACCCGGTGATTTTGATATCAATGTCTTCAGGATAACGCAACCCTGATAATTTGATCATGTTCTTGGCCAGATCAAAGATCTTGACGGACTGGCCCATGTCAAAAATAAAGATCTCCCCCCCCTGCCCCATGGCAGCCGCTTCCAGCACCAGTTGGGAGGCCTCGGGGATGGTCATAAAGTAACGGGTGATGTCCTTGTGGGTGACGGTGAGCGGCCCCCCGTTTTCTATTTGCTTTTTAAATAAGGGAATGACGGAACCGTTGGATCCCAGCACGTTCCCGAAGCGGGTGGTGATGAATTTGGTCTTGTTCTCCTGGTGCATGCAGCTGATATACATTTCTGCGATGCGCTTGGTGGCGCCCATGACATTGGTGGGATTCACCGCCTTGTCCGTAGAGACAAATACAAATTTGTCCACATTATAACGGAGCGAAAGGTCGACAAGCATCTTGGTCCCCGCGATATTGATCTTAATGGCCTCATAGGCATTGTATTCCATGAGCGGCACGTGCTTATAAGCTGCAGCGTGAAATACCATGGTAGGTTTAAACTCCTGAAAAAAGGTGTTCATCCGGTTCTTATCCCTGATGTCCCCTACGATAGGGATAAAATTATGAAAACCATCCTGTTTGAGTTCCTGCTGCAAGTCATAGAGGGGCGACTCGGCCTGGTCAATAATGATCAGGGTCTTATACTCATAATTGGCGATCTGCCGGACGATCTCACTTCCTATGGACCCTGCCCCGCCGGTAACCATGATCACCTGTCCTTTCAGTTCGTCGGCCACTTTGGATTTCTTGATATTGATCGGCACCCGGTTGAGAAGATCCTCGATCTGTACCTGTTTGATCTGGGAAAGTTTCAGCTCCCCGTTGATCCAGTCTTCCACCGGAGGGACGATTTTTACCTGAACGCCATAATCCACAAGGCTCTCCACGATCTCCCTCAGGCTATTGTTATCTATATTGTTGATGGAGACGATGATCTCTTCCACCCCGTGCTTGGTCATGAAATGATCGGAAATTTCCAATTTGGAGTATACTTTTACTCCATTGATGTTCTTTCCTACTTTTTTATTGTCATCATCAATATAACCCACCACCCTGGAATTGCTGGCCGTGTGGCTGGTCAGGGCGTTGTACGTCAGGATCCCCGATTCGCCGGCACCGTAGATCAGCACATTTTTAGTGATGTTGAACTTTTTTACCAGATTGTAATACAGGGACTTGAATACATAACGGGAAGCGGTGAGGACGATAAAGCCTATAAGGCTATGGATGATGATAATAGAAAGGGGGATTGTAAAGCCCTTCATAAAATCGGTCTGCCTGTTGACAATGACCAGGAAGATGGTGATAATGCTCGAAAGGCAGATCGCGTTAAATATATTGTATACATCCCGTACGCCCGTATGACGGACTACTCCTTTATAGGAACCTGTAAGAATAAATGCCAGCAAGGCGATAAGGGCCACAAAGGGCAGCTGAAGAAAAAAGCGTTCCGTATCAAAATTCAGCGTCAGGTTGAACCTGATAATATAGGAGAGCACAAACGAAATGCTTATCAACAGGACATCAATCCCCAGAACAAGCCATTTGGAGGCATACCTGTGGGCATTGTTCACCAGATAATTCTTAATCATTGGTCAGTGATTTTAAGGTTAAAGCAACTACCCTGTCCAAATCTTCCGGGTTGAGGTTGGAACCGCTGGGGAGACATAACCCCCGACGGAACAAATCCTCGGAAGTACCATCTGTGTAGTGCGGGTATTTTTTAAATAAAGGCTGAAGGTGCATGGGCTTCCACAAGGGCCTGCACTCGATATCCTCCTCCATCTGGTTCTGCCTGATGCGTTCCCGGATCTCGTAGGAAGGGGTCAGGATACAAGTCAGCCAGCGGTTGGAATAAAATGTTTCAGGCTCCTGAAGGAATGTGATTTCCGCCCGATCCGCCAACTGTGATTTATAGTAATTAAAATTGGCCCTTCGGGCTTCTATTCTGTCTTCGAGCACTTCCATCTGCCCCCGGCCTATTCCGGCCAGCACATTGCTCATCCTGTAATTATATCCTATGGCGGAATGCTGGTAGTGCGGCGCCTCGTCCCTTGCCTGGGTAGCGAGGAATACAGCCCTTTTTTTTACTTCGGGCTTTTTAGTGATGAGGGCACCCCCCCCGGAAGTAGTAATAATCTTATTCCCGTTAAATGATAAAATGCCGATGGCACCAAAATTACCACACCTCACCCCGTCATAAGAACTGCCCAGTGCTTCAGCACTGTCTTCCACCACCGGGATGTCATATTTTTCAGAGATCTTCCTGATGTCATCCACCTTATAGGGCATGCCGTACAGGTGGACCGCTACGATCGCCTTTGGCTTTTTCCCCCGTGCCATGCGGTCTGTGATGGCCGCCTCCAGTAATTCCGGAGATAGGTTCCAGGTACTCCGTTCGCTGTCTACAAAGACCGGGGTGGCCCCCAGGTATAAAATTGGGTTGGCCGATGCGGAAAATGTAAAACTCTGGCAGATGACTTCATCTCCCCGCGTCACCCCGAGCAATTCCAGCGCCAGGTGTATGGCCGCTGTGCCTGAACTCAGGGCAGCGACTTCACTCCCCTGCCCAAGGTATGCCGCCAGGGACTGTTCAAAGAAGGTGACATTGGGGCCCAAAGGGGCTACCCAGTTGGTATCAAAGGCTTCCTTTACATAGGCTTGTTCTCCGCCCCCCATATGAGGGGAAGACAGCCAGATTTTTGTTGCAGTTATCAATGAATCAGTAATTTATTAAATATTCTTTACGAATTTCTGTCATGCAATCCTCCAATACCTCAACCAAATACACAAATCAAATGAATATACGATAGAATTAAAAAATCGGTTCTTTTGACGCTGTATTTCCTGCACAAATCTAAGGTGTAAATGTACATTTAATAAGGTATGCATTATAAATTAATGTCAACAATTCGCTAAAAAGACTGGTATAAACGTCTACAAGAACCTGCCTGTATGAGCACCTACCCTGTTTTGTCAATTTTAAGGTGAGATTTTTCCCATATACCTGTGCACTTTAACAGGGAAAAGAACTGCTGACCGACACTTCCGATCCTATTTAGGAAGACTGGAATTTCATTATAGTGCGGCTGATGCCGGAGAATTCTCCAATGACCGAACTATTTGCCATTTTATTCAGCCTCTTTCCCATTTATAGCTATTTTTGGCCCATTGAAAGCAGGAATAATTTAATAAAACGCTATTAGGACCGTCCTCCCAATAGGGGATACTGGTCTTTAACAGGAGGTTGGACAAGTCATTGAATTTAAAAATTATGCTTTATAATACAATATTATGAAGGTCCTCATTACAGGTGTGGCAGGATTTATAGGCTTCCATCTGGCCAAACAAATGCTTGTCAAAGGTCACGAGGTGGTGGGTCTTGACAATATCAACGACTACTATGCAACAAGCCTCAAATTCTCAAGGCTTGAAGCGTTGGGCATCCTCAGGGAAGAGGCGGAAATGTTCAGCGCCCGCTGTACTACTACAGCTAAAGACACCGGAGGGAAGTTCACTTTTTTACGCATCCATCTTGAAGACCGGGAAGCCCTTCCGGAACTGTTCAGGGAAGAAAAATTTGACCTGGTCTGTAACCTGGCAGCCCAGGCCGGCGTTCGTTATAGTATCGAAAATCCGAACGCCTATATTGACAGTAATATTCTTGGGTTTATCAATCTGCTGGAATGTTGCCGGCACTACCCTGTAAAACATCTGGTATATGCCAGCAGTTCCAGTGTCTATGGATTGAACAGGGAAATTCCCTTTAAGGTAAGCGACAACGTAGATCATCCCATCAGCCTTTACGCGGCTACCAAGAAGAGCAATGAACTGATGGCCCATACCTACAGCCATCTGTACAGGATTCCAACTACCGGCCTGCGGTTCTTTACGGTATACGGCCCTTGGGGAAGACCGGACATGGCCCTCTTCCTGTTTACGGATGCGATTGTCAATAAACAGCCCATAAAGGTCTTTAATTACGGCAAAATGGAAAGGGACTTTACCTATATTGATGATATCGTGGAGGGCGTTGTCCGGATCCTTGAAAAGGATACAAAGGACCGGCAGGTCGCGAACGAGTTCTACAAACTTTATAATATCGGCAATAATAATTCCGTAAAACTTATGGATTTTATCACGGCTATCGAGAAACACCTCAAGATGGAGGCAAAAAAGGAGTTACTGCCTATGCAACCGGGCGATGTGGAAAGGACCTGGGCGAATGTGGATGACCTGATAGCCGACTATGGCTACCAGCCTTCAACGGATATAGATACGGGCGTAAAGGCCTTTATAGACTGGTATACCACTGAATATGCTATCTGAAATCATGAAGCAAAATAGTTCCGGGGAAATTGTAAAGATAGGAATCATCGGCCTTGGATACGTAGGACTGCCTCTGGCGCGGCTCTTTGCCACCCGGTATCCAGTCATTGGCTTTGACATCAACGGAGATCGGGTGGCCGAGCTAACGGCCGGGAAAGATAAGACCCTGGAAATAAGTGAGGCACAACTTACTTCGGTATTACGAACTTCAACTAACATGGCGTCCGGATTATTCTGTACACAGGCCGAAGGCGATCTGGCAGATTGTAATTATTACATCATTACGGTGCCCACACCTGTAGATGGTACCAACAGGCCCAACCTGGATCCTGTTTTCAAGGCGACGAAAACCGCCGGCCGATTCCTCAGCCCAGGCGATGTGGTTATTTATGAATCGACAGTTTATCCAGGGGTCACCGAAGAAGAATGCGTCCCTATCCTTGAAATGGTGAGCGGACTTACCTGTAATACCGATTTTTTTGCAGGTTATTCCCCGGAAAGGGTCAACCCTGGAGATAAGGAACATACGGTGGACAAAATCCTGAAAGTAACTGCAGGTTCCACGCCTGAAATCGCCCTGAAAATTGACGCTTTATACAATTCGGTCATCACCGCGGGCACCTATATGGCACCCTCCATCAGGGTCGCGGAGGCGGCCAAGGTGATTGAGAATTCACAGCGGGACATCAACATCGCCTTTGTGAATGAACTGGCCAAAATATTCAACCTGATGGGGATAGATACCCACGAAGTTTTGAAAGCAGCCGGTACGAAATGGAATTTCCTCCCATTCACCCCTGGGCTAGTAGGAGGTCATTGCATAGGGGTGGACCCGTATTATCTGGCACAAAAAGCACAGCAGCATGGTTATCATCCGGAGATCATCTTGTCCGGCAGGCGCATGAACGACAGTATGGGGGGCTATATTGCCGGGGAGGTGATCAAACTGATGGTCCACAGGGATATGCCGATACGCGGGTCACGGATATTGGTGATGGGCATCACCTTTAAGGAAAATTGTCCGGATTTCAGGAATACCAAAGTAGTGGATATTATCCGGAACCTGCGAGAATATGGGTGTGAGGTACAAATATTTGATCCCTGGGCTTCCCCTGAGGAGGTAGAAAAGGAACTGGGTCTCGCCGTTGAACAGAAAATGCCTGCAGGTAGTTTCGGGGCCATCATCCTTGCCGTGGCACACAGGAAATTCCTGGAGCTCGATCTCCGGTCAAGATTACAGCCGGAAGGTATTCTGTATGATGTGAAAGGAATTCTGGGCTGCAGGACGGAGGGCAGGCTGTAAGTCAGCCTAATGATAACCGTATATTCAATCCTAACGGACCCCTTTGGTAATACGTTTGTAAAGGTAGTACCATAAGGTCGGATGGTACCAGATTTTGCCCTCCGAACCGCCCGACGGCAGTGGTTTCAATTCTCCTGCAAGCGCATCCCCCACCGCCTTCTTCATCAGGCGGATCCCTTCTCCAAGTTGCATATGGGTATAGGTGAGGAAATTGTCCTTTTTAATAGGATGAATCACTGCCTGGTACAAAATATTCCCGGTATCGATCCCGGCATCCACCAGGTGGACGGTCACCCCGCAATGCGCCCTGTCATCCTGGGCCAGGGCCCAATAGGCTCCATGAACCCCCCGGTAAGCAGGAGTGATTCCCACATGGGTATTGATAAAAGGCGCAGCAACGGCGTTGAGTATTTTTTTAGTGATGATCCGGGTGCCATTCACCACGATGACATCCGGGTTGATCTCTTTCAATTTCCTGAGACAGGCCTCTGAATTGACGGAAGGCACCCTGAATACTTTTGCCGGATCAACCGGCGAATCGTTCAGCTGATAGTCATCCTTGATTTGTTGTATACGTGCCTGCGACCCGCTGCGGATCAGCGGCACGCAAAGCTTGGTGAATAGTACCTGTCCGATTACCTGCCACCACCCCAGCTTTTTGATCCTGCGTTTCAGGAATGTTTTCAGGTCCGTTCCCTCTTCTATGATCACGGTATGGATCGTAAAATAAGCGGCAAGGCCATGGTACATAAAGGCGGTACTTTCCCCCCCGCCTGCTAGCATCACAATCTTTTTATCCATGTCTGCGCGCTTTTAGCAGATCTCCCACATCCCTCATCGTCATGCTCTCATATCCGTATTGATCGTGCAGCTTCCGGTAGTGTCGCAGGATCTTTTCAAGAAAAGCCAGGTTTTCACCAAGATGGGAGCCAAAATTATGCGGGTGCCACCACAAATGAAACACTTTTCTGTGTCTGGCCGCATGGGTCATACTCCGGCAAATGCGGCGGAGACGAAGGCCCTCCAGAAGGCGGGCTTTCGGAGAATAGGGCCGTAAGAACCTGCTGGAAGGGATATTAAAAGGAAAGGATTTTGCCATCTGCTCAATTTCGTGACAGCGGTAACCCGATAAGTTGAGGTAGGCATCGGCGAGACGAAAAGCCCTCCGGTAATAATTCTCGCCCTTACTGGAAACCGCCTTATGAAACCATACTTCCTCATTACCACGGTAAGACTCAATGCCCAACTCGCTGCAAACCCTGAGATATGCCGCATTACATTGGTTCCTTGGAAAAACGAGGCTTTTCAGGCTGATGTCCCTGGCTGCTGCAATGGCGACTGCCGCTTCCATATCGGCACGAAAATCCTCCAGATCCTGACCCTCCTCCAGGCAGTAATAGTGTGAAAAGGTATGGGAGGAAATCTCCTGTTCCGGATATTTTTGGATCAGGGAGATCAATTCTGAGGCAAAATGGTATTTATCCTCGCTCTCTGTTTCTCCTACCTGTTCGATATGCCCGTTATAAGGGGAGAGTACAGGGCGTGCATAGGCGGGTTTATTTTCCGGGACATAAGCCTCCATTTCTTTTTTAGAAGCCGCGAACAGCATCCCTACAGTGGCAAACGTGGCCCGGACCCCGTAACGGTCAAAGAGTTCCAGCATCCCCGGAATGGCCTGCCATACCCCTAAGATATTCGGGCCGTAGGATTCCAGGGATTGGTTGTCACGGACGCCCCATAAAAGTTCAAAGTCAAGGGAGATGACGAACTTTCCAGATTGATTCATTGATGTTTATTTTAAATCAAGAACGGTCAAATATTCGATTTAGTGTTAATGGGCAAGTACATATAAATAATAGCCCCAAATTCATAGTAATACCATGTTAGACACCATTTGTAATAGGAGGGGAATTTGCCTTAATCAGCTTTAATACCAATAAAAGTCAGATTTGCGCAGTCCAACGATTTTTGAAAGAAGGGGCCTGTAATTTTACTACTTTTGTCCCCGTAAATTATTCTTAGATGCCGGAAGGGATGCTCACCCAGGCGACCTGTATATCTTGAATACGGATCGGTCAACGATCCTCCGTAAATTCACAGCTGAATATGCCAGACTTCATCACCAAGGTTAGAAACCGGATTTTTAAGCAATTGAAAGGTATTTTTCAATTTGTCCTCTTCCCAAATCTGGAAGATAAAATTGTAGCCTTTATAGTAGGATGCGAGCGATCCGGAATAACCATGATCACGAAAATTTTTGAAAAGTACTATTTTATCCACATTTATGGCGAATTCACCGAATTAAGGACAAAACACCACATCAAATTAGGTTTGAATCCGCTGTCAACAATTGCAAAGGAATTTAAAAGGGACCATGGCCGGACGATGTTTCTAAAACAGTTGGTGCAAATCAGAAAAGTCCATGAATTATTTTATTACTTTCTCAATTCAAAGCCTATCTGGGCCTTTAGGAATTATAAAGATGTGGCCACGTCAGGCCGTCAATTTTTGAACAATTGGAGATCAGAGAGGGTATCAGAATCAACCGTAAATATTATCTGTAAATGTTTTTCTGAAATCGTGCCCGCTAAGGATGTAGCCACACTTTTCTTGTATTCCCCGAATATGCTATCCTGCCAAAGAAATCTGGATGAAAATGACAATGTGCATATGAGCAACTATGATGAGATGGTCCTATCCTCCCAAAAAACCAAAAGAAGGTTATACGCCTTTATTGGCGCTAAATCTCCGAAAGGGACGATCTTTTCAGAAATTTATCAAAGTGCAGTTCGCAAAGCTAAGGATATAAGATTCTTCCCGGAAGTAGTTCAACTTTGTGAAAGCTTATGCAAAGTCCTAATTATATTTATAGAAATCACGTTGATTAATAAAAAAGAGAGCCCTTGGCAGTTAGCCTGAGAAAATGGCTGATATCCACATAGGTTTTTTGTAGTATTCTACTATGATTTGAAAAAATCTAAAAAAATTGAAAAAATATAATCAGATGAAAAAATTTCGACAAAATTATTATCTCCCTTTGAAAAGATTATTGAAGGGCACACTAATTTATTTAAGCGGTAACAGGAAATATAAAAAAGTTGTAATAATTGGTCGGCAGCGTACTGGGTCTAGTCTACTGGTTTGGTTATTAGGTTCCCACCCACATATTGATCTTGAAGGAGAGGCCTTCAGATTGTTAAAAGGCTCGAGCTGCCGGGAAGTTTGGAACCGTAATTTCGGGAAAAAATTGCCTTGGATAAAATATACCGGTTTTAAAATATTTTATTACCATCCGGAAGATAGTGATGACAAGGAAGTATGGAAGATGATTGAGGGCGATAAGGATATACGCCTCATACACATAAAGCGGCACAATTTATTGAGGACACATGTTTCGAAACTTATAGCTGAGAAGACGGGTGCCTGGAACAGTCGACAAGAAGAGAATACTTTTGGACCTGAAGATAAACGTGTAGAAGTTGATATTGCACAATGCCTCCAGGTATTCAGGGATACAAAAAAATGGGAAGATGACTTTGGAATAAAAAGATTCCCTGCACATCCATATTTAGAACTCACCTATGAACAGCTCACAAACGATACGCAGAGTCAAATGAATTATGTTATGGATTTTTTAGGTTTGAAGCGAATTAATGTTAAATTGAAAAGCAGGCTCAATAGGCAAAATCCCGAAAGGATCCAGGACTTGGTTTCTAACTTTGCCGAGCTTGAAAAGCATTTAAAACTATCTGAATATGCCTATTTGGTGGATGAAACAACAAAAATATAGTCGCCAGCTAGTCCAAAACTTCATGGTTAAATAAAATTATTTATGTGTACATGTAAATGGAATGGTCACGATGAAGACTTATTAGAAAGGACCGTTTCAGCAATATCAAGGTTCCTGTACTAACTTTTCTTCTGGAGGGGAGTAAAGCAAATATGAAAGAGCTATGGTACTTGATACCTAAAAATGAAATCAATGTATTAGGTTTAAAGTGTGTTGAACTCAAACAGTCAATTCCAAAAAGATAAATAGCTTCATCCTTAAGATAATACATGAGAACTTTTGATGAGGAGATATTAAAATAAATTTCTTTCTTTGAGCAATGAAAAATCTAAGACGCTTCTTCATAATAATCGCTGCCATTTTTTTCTATACCATATTTTTATCGTCCTTTGTAAGGAATATTTACCTATCCACAGATGTAGGCGGCAAATGGGGTATACTTGCCAGCCCTGTTAAATTTATGGCAGAAATACCTTCTCTGATCAAGAGGGCATTGGAGAAACCTGAATTTTATGCGTACAACAATACCTCGAAAGACGGCCTCGATAAATTTAATATTAAAGGAGCCGAACATTACCCAAAATTATTGGTTTCCTACAAGGATAAAGAATTTGGCCAAAAATTCGAGTTAATAGATCTTCCTAGCGGCAAAACATTAAAACAATGGGAGCCTGATAATGCGGAATTATATAATAAGGGGTTTAATCCGAAAAACCCTGAAAATCCTGAGAAAGGAAGCGACCTATATTTCTTTCACCCACTCCTTATGTCAGATAGCTCCATAATTGTTAATTCTCAGTTGACCAGTTTATTAGCCCGAATAAATAAGGACAACCATATTATGTGGTATAATAATGATCGCAGGTACCACCACACCACAGAGTTGGATCATGAGGGGAATATATATTCTTGCACGCGTCCCTTTGTTTCAGGGCAATATGACATCTTTCCTGAAGATTATAATTCCTACAAAGATATCCTGGTTGATGATGCCATCAGCAAAATCAACCCTGAAACGGGGGAGATCCTGAGTAGCAAATCCGTCATCCAAATTCTATTGGACAACGGATATGAAAACCTTTTACTGTATAAGGGGCAAGTCATAAGCGACATGACCCATTTAAACGATATCCAGCCTGCACTTTATAATTCAAAACATTGGTTAAAGGGAGATCTGCTGATCTCATGCCGTAATCTAAGCACGGTATTCCTTTATAGGCCATCAATCAATAAAATACTTTGGTTAAAAACAGGGCCCTGGATCAATCAACACGATGTGGATTTCTATGGGAAAGAAAAAGTTGTAGTATTTGGTAATGATGTAATCCGGGAAGAAAGCTCCCAAGGTAACAAAATTACTTTAAAACCACTGTATTTTAGCGAGAAGACCAAAAACAACGAAATCTACGTATATGATTTTGCAATGAATACCGTTACTACACCATACAGCAGGTTAATGGAAACCGAAAAAATCAGAACCCTTACATCCGGGAGATGTGATATTTTGCCTAACGGTGATATCTTTGTGGAGGACACCAACAATGGTAGACTAGTTTTTGGTGATTCTATAAATAAGAAAATGGAATACGTTAAACGTATAGATGATAATTATATTTCCAGTTTATTCTGGAGCCGATTGATTTATTAATTAAAATTTAATCTTATGTTTTTATACCTAGGACCCGGGTTGGGAGGAGGAATTATCGCGGTGATCACTGGGATATTTTTAACATTTTTTGCATTTCTGGTGGCCATCTTCTGGCTTCCGCTCAAGCGGTTTATTAATTTTATCAGGGGCAAAATAAGTAAGAATTAAGTGAGCTATCTGGCCATATTTCTGTTAACACTGCTGTGTTGCCTTATATTTGAATGTTTGGGTATCGGGACTACCGTACGGAAGCTCACCAATTCCTATAAATTGCAACTGGAGACGATGAAAGACAAGGCACTGACGGATGAAGACCGACAGAAAGCGATGCTCCGACAAACCCCGGTGCAGTTAAAATATTTGGCAAAACTCGTAGGAAGTATTCTGCTGTTTATTTTCCCATTCCTTATTTTAATTCTCCTTGCAGAGCAGATGGACTGGTTCCAAATGGATTCCTTATACAGTGTACCGGGTATCCTGCTATCTCTGGTAGCAGTGGTGGTCTATGTCCTTCTTAAAAAAGCCTATGTCCGGTTATTCAAAAGCTGAAAAGCTATTCCACAAGCTCTATCTTTCCAATTATTTCATATCGAGGGCTTCCATGGAAATGGACCAGATCATGTATGGAATCCAAGCGGAAAAAATTGAAATTACAGAATATGTCTTTATTACGGGTTTGGCACGGTCCGGTACCACCGCCCTGATGCGGAAGATTTTTCAAACCGGGGATTATGCCTCCCTTCAGTATTCGAATATGCCGCTTCTATTATGTCCGAATCTCTGGAATAAGGAGGTAAGCATTGAAAAACATGAGAGGGCTCATAAGGATGGCATCCTGGTGGATGGCAACTCCCCTGAGGAGTTTGACGAATATTTCTGGAAGGTTTTCCTTAAGGATAGTTATATAACGGAGGGCTTACTTCCCCATGAAGTACCTCCGGAAATCATGGAGAAATACCTACAGTATATATCCCTGGTATGTCTGTCCAAGAAGAAAACAAGGTATATCTCAAAAAATAACAACAACATTTTACGCCTTTCTTCATTACAAAAGCTCCCAGGTAGTAAAATAATCGTGCTTTATCGTGAACCCTTATCCCATGCTGCCTCGCTGCGAAAATTGCATCTGAGTTTTACTGAGACCCAAAAAGAAGAACCCTTTGTCCTGGAGTACTTCAATTACCTGGGCCATCATGAATTCGGACTTGGACATAAGCCATTCGTTCTGGCAGCCGATGCCCAAAAAATTCCATATCAAGGGAATACCATTGAATATTGGACACTCATCTGGATCAATTATTACACATACCTTCTCGACCATTACAATCCGTCTTATTTATTATTATCTTTCGAGGATCTGATTAAAGATCAGGGGTATGTAAATGAACAACTTGAAAACTTTCTTCATTGTGAATGTGGCATATATAAGGATGATAGTCATAGCCCGGATAAGTACCGTGACATTTGTTGTGATGTAGAGATACAGCAAAAGGCAAAAGAAATCTACAAAAAATTGCAAAATAAAAAATTAAACAGAGACAGAACGGCAAAGTAAACTTTCAAGTATTTGGACCATATCAGCTCAATAATTATTCAATGCATAACATCTTCCATACTTAGGCCTAATAATAAAAGATGTTTATATTTATATAGGAATATCCTGTTTTAGGAATTTATCTATACCCAAATATTATAAAATGAAAAGACTTCGAGCAAAAACTTCTGCTATGGTCTATTGAAGTAATGCTGTATTATTAAGTCATAACAATGAAAACACTATTAAAAAAATTATTAACGTATTATATAGATATTCACAAATCTATAAGGACAGAATATGACCACTTTAAATTAAGAAAAAAAATAAATCATCTTAATAAGCACAAGCGGAGCAAGCAATTAAATAAACAACAAATTTCAGGGATCAGAAACTTTTACAGCGACTATGGTTTCAAAAATTTGAATTGCGAATGGCATCGATTTTACGCCGCTTGTAATGGTATTTATTCAGTAGAATATATTCCTGAAAATATTTTTTATTTGATTTTAGAACCAAAGTTAAATCGTTATGATTTTGCCCCCGCTCTGAGCGATAAAAATTTACTTAACCGACTCTTTCCCAATGTAAAGCAGCCTGAAACCATTGTAAAAAATATTAACGGAATTTATTTTCATAATGATGAAATAATTGACTTCGAAACGGTGACTGATCTTTGCAATCAAGCTGGCAAAATGATTATTAAGCCTTCCATAGGCGGTTTTGGAGGAAAAGATGTCAGGCGTTTTCAATGCAGTAACGGAATTACTGACCTTTTGGAGGCCCCTTTGGAAAAGGTTTTAACTGATTATAAAAACAACTTTATAATACAGGTATCTATATTACAACATCCAATACTCGCATCCCTCAATCAATCTTCAGTAAATACCTTTAGAATTGTTACTTATCTTACAGGTATGGAACCACAAATATTATCAATGTTTGTGAGGATGGGCAGGAAAGGATCCATTAATGATAATATGTCAACTGGTGGGTTGGCATGCGGGGTTAAAGCAGACGGAAAATTAAATGAGGTTGGTTATGACGCCTTTGGTACAAAAGTGACCGAAACGGATGGAGGTTGGAAATTTTCGGATATATCCTTTTACTTTATTGATAAATTAAAAGAAACAGCAGTAATGCTACATAAAAATGCCCCTCATTTTAGAATTATTTCCTGGGACTTAACACTGAATCCTCAGGATGAGGTTATTTTAATAGAGTATAATATATGTGGACAGGGATTAAATTCTCATCAGATGCATAATGGTCCCGTTTTTACTAAACTTTTACAGGAACTAATTTAATGCAAGATATTTCGGTCTCATTCAAATGAAGTCCTTACTAATTATTTCTTTGTTTACAATTTTAAAGGATCTGACTTTTAATTACTTTTCAATAATTCCCCTTGATTTTAGGACAGTAATTTAAGTTCAATTATTAATCAATATTTCCTGATTTATGGCATGTCGTTAAAACATGTCGAAATTAAAGTCCAAGGTGGTGTAGCTTCCCAAAAAATAGGACAGTTTATCTGGAGGAGGTCAACACCTCTAAGGTTTATACCTTTATTATGCAATTCCTCGTATTGATCTCAATTGAAATTCTACTTAATACTCCGGTTAAACCACGCCTTCACTTGGGCATAGAAGCGGTGACTTGTCTGAACTCCTCGCTCGGAGAAAACAGAGCTTCTCGCCCATTTTAACAATTATGAAAAGCGTATTGAGATAAAAAGTTTCACAAATTATAGTGTTTTTTCCTTTTTCTTATATATAGATATTTAATCGGCATAAACGCAATTCAACGTTTTTTTTCTTAATTTATTGTTAAATGGCCTACCACTTAGCGTATAAAAGTGCAATTCCACGTACTCTTGTCGAAATGAACGAATTAAATCTCTTTTAACATTTGACCTAGTATGCACTTACCCGATATTTCCAAATTCATGAAATCGATATTAATTGGCAGCTAGGTATCTTATCTCCGATTACGAAATTACAGGCATTTCATCGAAAAATATGAGGAAAATTACCAATAGAATGCCGTTCATCGAATAATAGACAATTTTTAACCAACATAAGTAGTTAGGAATACCTAACAGCCCTTAGATCATACTCATTCTCTAAACAACTTACTCCATGATGCCCCACCCCAAAAAAACCCCGATCCTCGGATTTGTCCTTGTTTTACTTATTTTGATCGTGTCCTGCACAAAAGATCTCGATATTCTTACCGATGCAGTACTTAAAGACCCGATTTCGCCCATAGAGAATCAAAAACCTAATAAAAATTCCACATCGGAGGATGACGGATCTTCTGAGGTGGTCCCTGACAGCCTTAATATCGAAGATGGATTTGAAAAACGGACAACTATTTTTTATCCTACTGAGGACGGCTACAGCGAGGAAGGCCTCATCCAGGACAGGGAAATCATCCGTATCTCGGAATCTGAAAGGATGAGCTACATGTTATTTGATCTGAGCCCTATTGATTCGATCGGCGGGAATATAACTGACGCTAAACTCCAATTCACCATAGACGGGGATGAGGGGAACGGCACGGTCAGTGTTTATAAAGGGGCTACCAGTGACTGGTCAGAACATAGCGCCAAGGCTTTGCCGGAATTTGACCTTTTACTTGGATCTGTTGTCAAGGAATATAAGATGGGTACTGTTGAAGAAATCGGATTAAGAAGTTCTGACATTTCCGCTACTCCTACCACCCTTATAATGCAGCAGTCCGGCGGTGATGACATTGCGATTGCTTCCAAAGAAAATCCTGCCCGGATTGGAGCTAAGTTGGTAATAACTTATAACGCCCCAAGTGGCGCAAAAACCTTATTAATGAATGAGGAAGCAATGCTGCTAGCTAGTGATGGAAATGGTGAACCGGCGGCTCCTTCAAATAAAAGGCCATTGTCCATTGCAGACGTAAATATTTCGAAGGGAAGTGCTCCTCTGACTGTTAAATTCAATGGGAGCAATTCCAGAGATGATAAAGGAGTCGTTCGTTATGTTTGGGATTTTAAGGATGGTTCCGTAAAGTCCTTTATTGCTAATCCACAACATACCTTCACAAAAACCGGTACTTATGGTGTAACCCTACTAGTAAAGGATGCTTCTGGATTGACTGATGTGGATAAATTATTTGTAACTGTCACGAACACTATTAACCAAAATCCTAAAGCAGTGGCTAGTTCAACACTCCTCAAAGGAAACGCTCCCCTTAATGTTAAATTCACCGGAAGCGGTAGTATAGATGACTCAGCCATTACCAGTTACTTTTGGAACTTTATGGATGGTAGTACTTCAACCCAAGCCAATCCGCAGCATACATTTACAAAAGCCGGAATCTATAGGGTAAAATTACGAGTTAAGGATCAACAAGGCCTTCAAAACGTCGCTTTTATAAATATTACAGTAAATATTGACAATACTAATCAGGCGCCAAAAGCCGTAGCAAAAGCCAACCCCGCTCAGGGTCTTGCACCACTTTCTGTGGCATTTAACGCAGGAAGTTCTACCGATGATTCAATTATTACTAGTTATAAGTGGGAATTTGGGGATGGTCGGGTGGCTTCTGCAAAAAATCCTACAAGATCTTTTAACACCCCAGGTGTATACAACGCCGAACTAACCGTGACCGATGATAAGGGACTCACAAATTCTGAAACAGTGATTATAACAGTTGAGGGAGCAGGTGATGTTAGTGGGGGAAGTTCAGGTTCAGGTTCAGGTTCTGGATCTGGCACCTCATCAGGCAACTATCCTTCGGGTGCAGTAAAAGCATCCTCCTTTGGATTTAAAGCTAATGATGCCTCTGAAGCCTTAAATATGGCCATGAATTCCTCTGCTCAGATAATTGTCATTGACAAGCAAAGCAGTGATTGGATTGTGGGCCCATCCAAATTCTGGAATATAAAAAATAAGACGATTATTTTTGAGCCAGGTGTTATTGTAAGGGCTAAAAAGGGCGCATTTCCTAAAACTAATAGTTCACTATTGAATTTCTACCATCCGGAAAATGTGGTGATTGAA
>JBGTKP010000035.1:0-5959 GCA_041744575.1 Muriicola sp. | reverse complement strand
GCGATTAGAATTGCTCCGCAAAAAGCAAGGGCCATTTGAGCCTGATAATTTATATGCCCGCCGTCTCCCTCAAGGTCAGATTTGTTGCCCGCGCCACCCCGATTGCTTCCTAATTGTGATTTTCCAATGGAAATACCAATGGCAACGGTCATCGATTCAACCACTAACTTCCCCAGAATTTCCTGTCCGGACATCCCGGGTTTCAGGAGACCAATGAGCCACAGGATGAACGCCGTAATAATAAATGCTAAACCCATTTCCTCCACCGCCTCGAACAGGGTTTCAGAAAAACTGGGGTCCTCACGAAGTCCTACAAAATGATTATAAGCTATCAACAGGCCATTCCCAACTATCAAATATATGGCAAGACGGGCGGGTTCTGCAGGAAATCCGGTTGACAATAGCTCCATAGTGAACAGCATCGGGAGGCTGAACAGCAGCCCTCCTCCAAGCCCACGGCCGTATTCTTTTAAGGTTTTGTTAATGGGCTCCATATCCCGGGTTCTTATGATTCATAATAAAAGAAATAAATGTAGGCAATTTGACCAGACCCTTCTACCTCCGTTTGTACATGTTTTCATGAATTTCAGATCCAATGGATGGGCATTGTTATAAACCCATGCGGCACGTTAATGTGTTGACCAGGCCATAAATTTAGAGAGGTCATTCAAATAGAAAAAGCTTAACTTTTAAACATTCAATTTAAAAGACCTCCAGAATCAAATTTTTATGAAACTCAGCACCGAATGTATTTCGGCATAAGTGATCCCTGACACTTTTAAATTAAAACCCATGCTTCAGATAGTCACTGACTCGAAGTTTTACAAGCGCCTTTAGTGAGACCTTTTTTTTCTATTCAATTGCCTTCAGAATAGTTTGTATCGATCTGGACCACTTGGGATAAATGTCAATAGGTTCCGGGTAGGCGTCCGGAGGATCCTGCATTTCCCAGGGGGCATAAATAAAGGCATTGTTCAGACTTGCCAGTTCCGGAACCCATTCTTTAATAAAGTCGATGGCCTTATACTTCAAGGATTGGTGAACGGGGTTTGTGTACCAGATCTCATAGGCCTGCATGTGCCAATTCATCCAGTTGGAGGAAACATCATAATCTATCAGTTTGCTTTCGAAATAAGCCGCGCCCCAGGTCCAGTCTATCTTAAGGTCATGAACCATGTAGCTGGCGCAGTTCACACGCCCCCGGTTACTCATATAGCCGGTCCTGTTCAGCTGCCGCATGTGGGCGTCGATAAAGGGGATGCCTGTAGTTCCGGCGCACCAGCGCCCGAACTTATCGGGATCATTCTCAAAATCAATGAACTTTTTTTTAAAACCGGTCGTATGAAAGATCTGACTGCCCATTCTCATACCCTTAAACGTAAAATAGTCCCGCCAGACCACCTCAAAAATAAGCCACCAGGTACTTATGTTTTTTTTGATGGTTTGCTCATAGGCTTTTACCTCCCTATATATTTTTCGGGGCGACATGGCGCCCAAGGCCAGATAAGGTGAAAGTTTACTGCTATAATCCAGCCCCAGCGACCTGTTCCGCGTCCATTTATAGGAGGTCAGCAATTCGCTCTCATGGGTATAATACGCCAGACGCTTTAGTGCTTCCGTCTCTCCCCCAGGGAGATAGGTAGTTTCTAGAAATTTGGAGTCGGAAAGCAACCCTAATTCCAAAGCTTCCGGCAGATTTCCCCAATTTTCCAAAGGCGGCACTTTTAATTTTTTCGGTTCGGGAAATAGGTTGCGGACCCGGGCCTGTTTTTCCGTATTGATTCGATAGGCCTTGCTGGTAAGGGGGATGTTTTCAATTTCATAAGGAATATCATCAATATGATACAGCGTCTTACCCCAGCTGCCAAGGTACTCACAGGATTTCGGCAGGTTGTCAATTACCGATTGTACTACATTGCATTCTTCCGGGGCATACTCCTGCTCTGCAAAAACATGTGATATCTTGTAGGTTTTTGCCAATTCCGGAATGTTCTCTTCGGACTTGCCTGTCAATATCATCAGGTTACCATTTTTTGCCCTAAGGTTGGCTCTGAGATCATTCAGCGTCTGCACCAGGAATTGGAATCTGATATGGCCGGCTTTCGGGAAAGCGAGATCCGTCCTGGCGTAATGGCGCGGATCAAAAATATAGACCGGAAGGATATTTTCACTTTGATTTATTGCTTTACACAGCGATTCATTATCCAGGAGTCGCAGGTCATTTTTAAACCAGAGCAGGGAAGTCTTAGATTTGTTTGGCATCATCTTTTTCTGAAGCGGATCTGATGGTATGTTTTTTAAGGATACGCAACCGTTCTGATTTTGCCACGCTGTTTTTTCTGAAACCATACAGTTTTTCAAGGGCGTTTGCGCGACTTTCTTTTAGGTCCACGATGCGGTGCGGGTAGTCTGTGCCGAGTTCAACATGGTATAACTGTGCTTCCATCATGGTCATTTTCCAGGGCTCAATGGCCAGGGGTATCGGAAGTTCACGAAGCTCCGGGACCCATTTTTTAATAAATATCGCCTCTGGATCATGGTCAAGGGCATTTTTAACGGGATTGTAAACCCTTACGGTGTTGGTTCCGGTCAAACCTGCCTGCATCTGAAACTGCCCATAATGGATCCCGGGCTCAAAATCCAGAAATTGCCCTGCCAGCCATACACTGCCCGTTGTAAAGTGTTGAAACAGGTGATGTGTTAAAAATGAAGTGACCATAGCGCGCATCCTGAAATTCAGGTACCCGCTCGCAGCCACGCATCGCATGGAGGCATCCACAAGGGGATAGCCTGTCTTGCCTGTTTTCCAGGCTTTTACGAAGTACTCGTTCAATGGCTGGGATAAATGCAGGAAACCTTTATTGACGGCTTGGAATTCCATTCGCGGTTCTGATTCAAACTTTTGAATAAAATGACTCTGCCATCTCAATCTGGAAATAAACGCTGAAAGCTGTCGTTTGTAGGGCGATTTTTGTTGGTCCGCGCGTGCTTTCTGGTAGAGTTCCCGAACGGAACAGACCCCCCAGGCAATGTAAGGAGACAACCTGCTGCAACCATATTGACTGGATTCCGGCTTTGAGATAAAATCGCTGTAATAGGCCAACCGCTCGTTAAAGAAGCTGTCCCGCCATATCTCGTAATTCGCCCTGCCTCCTTTTTGGAAGGCATGTTCCGGAGTTTCGAGTTTGAACTTTGTAAACTGTGTTTTAAGGAATTCCAGGGTTTCCACAGGGGGCTGCGTTTGTATCCCATCCGGTAAGTCAGCCAGAGGGGTTTCCATGTACTCATACCAGGAGTTTCTCCAGTCATCTCGGTTTTTTATGGCCCGAAGTACTCCGTTGTTCTGGTATTCTTTCCAGGAAATGTTGCGGGAACAGCACATTTTCCCAAAGGCGATATCCCTCTGATAGGTAACATCCAGGCCTGTTTCGCGGGTGCTGAATACACTATCAATGTCAAACTTGTCAAAAAGCTGCTGGAAAAACGAGAGGGTTTCGGCCTCAATGCAGTGGAGTTTTAAACTATATCCGACGCAGCGCGCCTTCAGATCCCGAAGCGACTCTTTTATAAAATTCAGGTGCCGGGAAGTGTAATGCGGATCCTGCCAAATTGTTTTTTCATAGAGGTAAATCAATAGCAAGGGACGTCCCGAATCTATAGCAGCCCGCAACCCGTCATTGTCTATGAGCCTCAGATCACGTTTGAACCAGAAAATATTCATGCTTATTACGGACAATCGCTATATCTATTTTGTTTTACAAATCACACTAAGCCGGTATGTCAATAGTAAGGCAAATTGTTATCAGGGCTAAGCTCAAAAGCCACTTTTAATAATTCTTTTGATACCAGTGTTCAGACTTCATTTTTGCCTTCCTGAATATGCAGTATTTCACATTCTTATAAGCTTAATACTTATGTGTTTAAAAGGTCAGCGAATTCTTAATAGGGCAATTACATATTAAAAAATGCCCAGAAAAAGACCTATAACTGAAAATGCTCTGGCCATCTTTTTATCCTGCCCTGAAAAGCTGGAAAATCACATGCAATTGATAGCCATATCAAAGTGTATCTTTTATTACGGGAAGTGTGTAAATCTATGAGTATCAGTTTGAAAAATTTAGCGGGACTACCCTTTTTGTTTAAAAAGAATATTAAAATTGGTTCCTGTTTCGGTTGAACGGAAAGAAAATGTAGCATCAATCTGTCTGCATAGTTTCTTTACAATTTCAAATCCAATGCCTTCTGTATTATTAATATCAAATTGCTTCGGAAGTCCTAAGCCATTATCAATTATTGACAAAGCAATCACACCCGAATTTGCCAAAACATTTAATGTGATATGATTATCCCTCATGTCCTCCGGAAAAGCATGCTTTAGGGCATTTACCACAAGCTCAGAGGAAATAAGCGCAATAGGTACTGCTGTATCCAGGTCAATGGCAATTTCCGGACATTCAATATCATAAGTCACCTGCGGTGACATTTTTTGGTGATATTTCATCAGGACCTCCAGGTAGCTTTTCAAGTCTACTGCCTTAGTCTCCTTATGTTCATAGATTTTTTCATGGATCATCGCAATAGCCAAAATGCGGCCTTGGCTATTTGAAAACGCCTCTATCATTTCTGGGTCCGTCAGCCTTCTTTTTTGAAGATTTATTAAGCTTGATGCTATTTGTAGGTTGTTCTTTACCCTGTGATGAATCTCCCGTAGCAGATTCTCCTTTAACTTATTGGATTCTTCCAAATCCTTTGTCCTTCTCCACACTTCTTGTGAAAGCCGACTGAGATATTCGTCTCGCTGCTTTAGTACCAGAACCAATAAAATCGTGGAAAAGATACCCAGCAAAAGCACAAAATAGGACTCCGTCGAATGGGGGTAGCCACGATATATGGGCTTAGGGTTAAGCACCAGTGCCCAACTCCGGCTACCGGCGTTTAAATTTACTACCTGAGTATGGTCGTCTTTAGTTTGGCCCCCTAGGTTTTCATTAAATAAAGAGACCTCTGGTTTCGCATTATCGCTGACGGATATATCAAGTATCGGCAATTCATATCGCAAGGTTTCCCTGGCAAGTCGCTCCATATCGAAAACACCGAAACAAACTCCCTGAACCGATAATTCGGTCGAGTCATAAACGGAAATAATCGAAAGGAAACCAGGTATACTCTGCGCCTCATTCCATTGATCAACTGGCTCAGAAATAATTGTTTTTCGTGATTGCAAGGCTGCTTCGGCTAAGGGTTGAATTACCTTATTCAAAAATTCATATTCTTGGGATGTGATGCTATCGGGGGGTTGGTTTTGATTAGTTAAATAATCCTGGATGCCTGTGTCCGCAGTTTGTGGTCTCCAACCAAGTAGAAGTAAACCGTTCAGGTCTTCCAGGAATGGATTGGTTAATTCCTTAAAATTGGGATAATTAACACTTTCACTATTCTTTATAAAAACCTCCATCGATTCCATAGCAAGATAGATTTTGTCTAGTTCGTTAAGCAATTTCACCTCTACCTTGGCAATTGCCGATTCCACAATAGAGTTATCCCTGACAATATATTTGTCATTAATAGAATAGAAGAGATAGGCCGAAAATAGAGTGCCCGCCAAGAGTATCAAAAGATATTTACTAGGCCAAAAAACTTTGCTTTTTTTCAAACTCAATTTATATTTAAAATGTCGCCGTGAAAGCTTTTCTAATTCTATACAGGGACCCGAACAGTGTTAGCTATGGCCGGTTTCAAAGGAAGATGAAGAGGAACTCTTTGAATTCTTCTAACCTATATTAGCCTCAATTATATAAACAAATTTTAAGGCAATTTAGAAAATTTAAATTTAAGGTATCCCGGAACGCTTCCTGGGGAGCGATAATAGTAATAGATTATCGAAAGATCGAGATATCAGAAATCGGACTATTAAAAATTCCCATGGTATCTTACGTGTTTATGGTTGGCAAAAAATACT
>JBGTKP010000034.1:0-19295 GCA_041744575.1 Muriicola sp. | reverse complement strand
CCATGGCGACGGGGCCCACCCCTTTCCATTCCGAACAGGGAAGTTAAGCCCGTCTGCGCCGATGGTACTGCTACATCAAGTGGGAGAGTAGGCCGCCGCCTTCTTCGAAAGTCCTTCACAGCAATGTGAGGGACTTTTTTTTTACCCCTCTGTGATATTCAGGAAAAACCAGCCGTGTCGTTTACATCCATCAGTACAGAATCACCCCCATCTGCCGGGGGATTTGCTTCTCCATAACAAAGTACAAGACACAGACTGTTTACCGATCGTGCCTGCCTATGTCACAGTTGGTATACAACCAATATTCAGGGTATTTTAATTTCCAGTTATCACTCTGAGCGAATTCGAAGAGGACAACCAGAGATATAAAAGTTCAAGTGCAAGTACAAAATTCAGGTTCAAAGTCCAGATTGGACAACCGCAGAAGTAGTCTCAATAAAGCTTCGACTACGCTCAGCCTGACATTAATTTCCGGTTATTGCTCTGAGCGAATTCGAAGAGAACCAGGTTGTCACTCTGAGCGGAGTCGAAGAGGACAACCAGAGATATAAAAGTTCAAGTTCAAGTACAAAATTCAGGTTCAAAGTCCAGATTGGACAACCGCAGAAGTAAACTCAATAAAGCTTCGACTCCGCCAGGCTTCGACTCCGCTCAGCCTGACATTAATTTCCAGTTATTGCTCTGAGTGAATTCGAAGAGAACCAGTTGTCTATGTGGGCGGAATAAACATTATTCACGTGTAATATTTAAGATAAAAAGGGCTTCAGACCCTGGGAAGATCTCCTTCCCCTTTAAGCGGGAGGCAGGAACTGCCCATAAGATAAACATCCACATGATGGGCTGCCTGCCGGCCTTCGGAGATGGCCCAAACTATCAGGGACTGCCCCCTTCTCTGATCCCCTGCAACAAAGACACCCGGGATATTGGTAGCGTAGTTTTTTTCAGTGGCATGGATATTCGTCCTGGGATCGGCAGCTACCCCCAGTTGTTCTGCCATCGTCATTTCCGAACCCGTAAATCCAAGTGCAAGCAGCACAAGTTCACAAGGCCATTCTTTTTCCGTCCCTGGGATTTCCCGAAGTACGGGCGCCTTTCCCGGATGACGTACCCACTCCACTTCGGCGGTGATCAATCCCTTCAGATTTCCCTGCCCGTCCCCCACAAATTCCTTGGTTGTAATGCTGAAAAAACGCTCAGCACCCTCCTTATGGGAAGAACTCGTTCGAAGACGCATGGGCCAATAAGGCCAGGGCTGATTTTGCGGGCGCTCTTCGGTGGCCCTGACCATGATCTCAAAATTTGTGACCGAGGCTGCCCCCTGACGAAAAGACGTTCCGATACAATCGGATCCGGTATCTCCACCGCCAATGACGATCACCTGTTTACCGTCGGCAAGGATCTCCCTGCCCAACTCTTTGCTTCCGGCGACGCGCCGGTTATTCTGTGCGAGAAAATCCATGGCCTGCTCCACTCCTTTCAGATCTGCCCCATCGATATTAAGGCCCCTCTTGACCGTAGCCCCTCCGCATAACACGATGGCATCATAATCTGAGGTAAGTGTTTTCGCATCCCTGTCAACCCCGATGTGCACGCCACATTTGAATGTGATCCCTTCCTCCGCCAGGATGGCCACCCTCCGGTCTATTATGTGCTTTTCCATTTTAAAATCGGGGATGCCATAACGAAGCAGGCCCCCCGGTTTTTCATCCCTTTCAAAAACGGTAACCAGATGCCCGGCCCGGTTCAGTTGCTGGGCGGCTGCCAGACCGGCAGGACCGGAGCCAATTACGGCAACCTTTTTTCCGGTTCTTGTCTTTGGGGGAACCGCTACGACCCACCCTTTTTTAAATGCCGTTTCAGCTATATTCTTTTCAATATTTTCAATAGATACAGGATCTTCGTTGATCCCCAAAACACAGGCCTCTTCACAAGGCGCAGGGCAGAGCCGTCCGGTAAATTCCGGGAAATTATTGGTCGCATGAAGGATGCCGGCCGCTTTTTCCCACTTTCCACGGTAGACGGCATCATTAAAATCAGGGATCAGATTGCCGAGCGGACACCCGCTATGACAAAAGGGAATTCCACAATCCATACAGCGTGCCCCCTGTTCTCTCAGCACACCTTCCTCCAGGGGCATGGTAAATTCCTTGAAGTTTTTTACCCTTTTCTCCACGGGAGCATAAGGCTCAACTTTCCTGTCGAATTCCAAAAAACCCGTAATCTTTCCCATTTTCCGATTATAATGATTCTGATTTTTCCCTTTCCAGACGTAGCAGCGCCTGTTTATATTCTTCGGGGAATACCTTAATAAATTTTGGAAGACACTCTTCCCAATTTTCTAATATGCGTTGTGCAATGGGACTCAGGGTCGCATTGTAGTGGTTCTCCACAAACAAACGGAGTTGTGCTATATCATTGTCTTCTTCCACTGCCAGCAGGTTCAGCGATTCGGAATTGCATTTCCTTCGGAAAGTTTCCTTTTCATCAAAAATGTAGGCAATCCCGCCGCTCATCCCGGCACCGAAATTCCGGCCTACCTCACCAAGGATCACTGCCACCCCGCCGGTCATGTACTCGCACCCGTGGTCACCAATGCCTTCGACTACCGCCGAAGCACCGGAGTTACGAACACAAAAACGTTCCCCTGCCTTGCCATTGATATACGCCTCACCGGATGTAGCTCCGTAAAGACATACATTCCCGGTAATGACATTATTTTCCGGTTGCAGGGTCGATCCGTCAGGCACCTTGATGACCAGTTTGGCCCCGGATAGTCCTTTCCCCAGGTAGTCATTCGTATTTCCATTGACGATCATGGTCAGGCCTTTTGTGGCAAATGCGCCGAAGCTTTGCCCGGCAGCTCCTGTAAAATTGAGCCTGAGCGTGTTATCGGGCAAGCCCTCAGCTCCGTAAATTTTGGAGATCTCATTACTAATAATCGCCCCCACAGCCCGGTTGGTGTTATAAATAGGAAAATCAAGGGAGATACGTTCTTTCCGGAACAATGCGGGATGCGCTTTATTGAGGATCGCAAATTCTATGGAGTCCTCAATGTGATGTTGCTGGGACTGGGTATTGTAAAGTTTTGTGCCGATTGGCACGGCCACCTTGTGCAGGATCGGGGTCAGATCTATGCCATGGGCTTTATAATGTTCAATCGCTTTATTTCTGTCCAGTTTATGTACCTGCCCCACCATCTCGTTTAGTGTACGGAAACCAAGGAGCGCCATGATTTCCCTTAATTCCTGTGCGACGAAATACATGTAATTTACCACGTGTTCCGGTTTTCCTTCAAACTTTTTTCTGAGTTCCGGATTTTGGGTGGCAATCCCCACAGGACAGGTGTTAAGATGGCAAACGCGCATCATGATACACCCTGACGCGACCAGGGGTGCAGTGGCAAATCCGAACTCTTCAGCCCCCAACAGACACGCAATCGCTACATCACGCCCGGTTTTGAGCTGTCCGTCACATTCCAGTACGATCCTGTTCCTGAGATCATTCATCACCAGGGTCTGCTGTGCTTCCGCAATGCCAAGTTCCCAAGGCAGGCCGGCATGCTTCAGCGAGGTCAGCGGTGATGCGCCGGTTCCTCCATCACTCCCTGAAATGAGAATGACGTCTGATTTTGCCTTGGCCACTCCGGCGGCCACGGTACCTACGCCCACTTCCGAAACAAGTTTGACATTGATACGGGCCTCGCGATTGGCCGATTTCAGGTCATAAATGAGCTGGGAAAGATCTTCTATGGAATAAATATCATGATGGGGCGGGGGGGAAATCAAGCCGACATAGGGCGTAGAATTTCTGGTCTTTGCAATGGCCGGATTGACTTTTGCTCCCGGAAGTTGCCCTCCCTCCCCGGGTTTGGCGCCCTGAGCCATTTTAATCTGTATCTCCTGGGCATTGGTCAGGTAATTGGAAGTAACTCCAAACCGCCCCGAAGCCACCTGTTTAATGGCGCTATTACGCCAGTCCCCAGATTGATTCTTGTAAAAACGGTCGGCGTCTTCGCCGCCTTCGCCAGAATTGCTTTTTCCCCCGATGCGGTTCATGGCAATGGCGAGATTCTCATGGGCTTCCTTGCTGATGGACCCGTAGGACATTGCCCCCGTTTTAAAACGCTTCACGATTTCCGTCCAGGGCTCCACTTCTTCCAGCGGGATGGGGTCATAGTTTGAAAAATCAAACAACCCCCTGATGGTCATCAGGTTTCTGGATTGCTCATTTACCATCTCCGCAAATTCCTTATAGGTTTCAGGCTCATTGGCTCTGACGGCCTTTTGCAGGGTGGCTATGGATAAGGGGTTGAACATATGTTTTTCCCCGTCACGCCGCCATCGGTATTCCCCCCCAATCTCAAGATCCAGATTGGCGGCTACCTGCTGTTTGTTATAAGCTTTTTCATGACGTTTTGCAACCTCCTTTTCAATCTCATACAACCCTATCCCCTCTATCCGGGTGGGTGTATGCGGAAAATATTTTTCGACCACCTTTTTCCTGATGCCGATACATTCAAACAATTGCGAACCACGGTAGGAATTAAGGGTGGATATCCCGATCTTATTCATCACTTTGAGCACCCCTTTCCCAATGGCCTTGTTATAATTTTTAATGGCCTCCTCAAAACTGAATTCGGTGATGTCATGCTCTTCAATCTGTTCAGCAATGATCTCATTCACCAGGTATGGATTGATGGCACTGGCCCCGAAACCAAAAAGCAGCGCAAAGTGGTGTACCTCCCTCGGTTCTGCAGATTCTATGATGATGCTCAATTTGGATCTCTTACCCAATCCCTGAAGGCCACTGTTTACATAGGCACAGCCGAGCAGGGCAGGAATGGGGGCCAGGGTCTCACTGACGTTCCTGTCCGACAGGATGATGATATTCGCCCCTTCATCAATAGCGCTAACCGCTT
Organism: Muriicola sp.; assembly: GCA_041744575.1. Classification (GTDB taxonomy): domain Bacteria; phylum Bacteroidota; class Bacteroidia; order Flavobacteriales; family Flavobacteriaceae; genus JTS-RE37. Next base: position 14,377 of record JBGTKP010000034.1, on the reverse strand, counting down.
GCTGCAGAATGGATTCCAGGGAATCTTCCAGAGCATTGAGACCCCTTTGGATGGGATACAGCATGGGGATGGCAACCACTTTATAATCCGGGCTTCTGTCGTAATTTTTAATCTTGTCCAAATCCTCCTTTGAAATTACCGGGTTCTGGATCTTCAATTTTCGGCAGTGCAGTTCCGTAAAATCAAAGATATTATGGTCACTGCCCAGGGTAAGACTGATATCGGTGATTAACTCTTCCCGTATCCCGTCAAGGGGTGGGTTGGTCACCTGCGCAAATAGCTGCTTGAAGTAGTTATAGAGGAGTTGCGGACGTTCGGAAAGGACGGCGATCGGCGTATCTGAACCCATAGACCCTATCGGTTCTTTGGCATCCTGGGCCATTGGCAGAATGATGGTATTGATATCTTCCAGAGTGAACCCAAAGATGGCCTTTCTCTTTTCAAGTGAGGCCTCGTTCAAAAACAACGGACAGTCATTATAGGGAATATCCCGTAGATGAACCAGGTTCTTATCGAGCCACTGTTTGTAGGGAAAGCGTTGCGCGATCTCTTCCTTGATCTCCTCATCATTGACAATACGACCCTCCTGCATGTTGACCAGGAACATTTTCCCCGGCTCCAGCCGGCCATGGAATTCAATGTTTTCAGGGGCTAGTGATACCACCCCTGTTTCTGAGGACATGATCACGTAACCATCCTTGGTAACAGAATACCTTGAAGGCCGCAGACCATTGCGATCAAGAACAGCTCCTATGTAATTCCCATCCGTAAACGGAATGGAAGCAGGCCCGTCCCAGGGCTCCATCATACAGGAATGATATTCATAAAATGCCTTTTTAGCCACAGACATTTCCGCATTTTTTTCCCAGGCTTCAGGCACGAGGATCATCATGACCTCAGGCAGGGAACGCCCGGTCATCAAAAGCAATTCCACAAGCATGTCCATAGTGGCGGAATCCGATTTTTCCGGAAGGAGGATCGGCAGAATATTTTTTATCTCTTCCCCGAATAAGTCGCTCTGCAACAATTCCTCCCGTGATCTCATCCTGGAAACATTGCCCCTGAGGGTATTGATTTCCCCGTTGTGGCACATATACCGGAAAGGTTGGGCCAAATCCCAGGTGGGGAACGTGTTTGTTGAAAACCGCTGGTGCACCAGGGCAAGTCTCGTCACCACCCCGGGATCCATCAGGTCCTTGTAGTAGAGCTTGATATCATTCGGCATCAGCAGGCCCTTGAAAATGATGATCTTGATGGAAAGACTGCTGACATAAAAGAATTTCCTTGTTGAAAGTTTGGAATTTATTATCGTATGTTCAGTTACCTTTCTGGCGATATAGAGTTTTAAGTTAAAGTCGAAATCTGTCTGTTCCGGATTTGACTTGCCGATGAAGAGTTGTTTTACGAAAGGCTCGGTTTCCATCGCAATCCTTCCGGCAATGGCTCTGTTTACCGGAACATTTCTCCAGCCCAGCAGTTGCAATCCCTGTTTTTCAATATTTTTTTCAAATACGGAAATGCAATATTTCCTCTGGTTTTCCTTTTGCGGAAGGAAGATATTCCCAACGGCATAGGCCCCGGGTTCGGGCAGTTCAAAAGCACAATTTTTTACAAAGAAATCATGGGGAATATCAATAAGAATGCCCGCACCATCCCCGGTCTTGCCGTCGGCACTCACAGCACCCCTGTGCTCCAGTTTATCCAGTATTTCCAATGCTTTGTGAATGATGTCATTGGAGGTAATCCCCTTTAGACTGCAGATGAATCCCGCTCCGCAGTTATCATGTTCAAATTCAGGAAGATACAGGCCCTGTTTTATCAACCCCATATATTGTCATATTTCTTCAAAAATACCAAAATTGATAGATTTTAAGTAGTGAGATTCCCAATTACCCATAAAAAATGGAAGAAAATGAATAAAACGTTAAAATTTGTGCAATTACTAAGATTATATCGCCTTTTATTATGGTATCCCTAATGTCTGATCAGAATTTCACGGACCAACCCGTCAGTTTCAGACTACCGGCTGAGATATGGCGAAGAGAAGGTGGGCGGGAATATCGCCGGGGCCAATTCCTGGGTAAGAGCATTGGTTTAGGGGTGATGAACTAATGGCTATTTGTTCAGGAGATGGCGGGAGATCACAATCTTCTGAATTTCTGAAGTTCCCTCATAGATCTGGGTGATCTTTGCATCGCGCATCATGCGTTCCACATGGTAGTCTTTCACAAAACCATTACCCCCGAGAATCTGAACGGCTTCAACGGCAGTATCCATGGCAACTTTAGAGGCATATAATTTGGCTGTGGCCCCGGAAATATCATAGTCTTTTCCGGTATCCTTGTCCCATGCCGCTTTATAGACCAGGTAGCGAGCAGCCTCGATATTGGTGTGCATTTCGGCCAGTTTAAAAGCAATGGCCTGATGGTTGCCTATTTCTGTGCCGAAAGCCTTTCTTTGGGTAGCATACTTTCTGGCGATTTCAAACGCACCTCCGGCTATTCCGAGCGCCTGGGCGGCAATTCCTATCCGACCCCCTGCAAGCGTTTTCATCGCGAATTTAAATCCGAAACCATCATCTCCGATCCTGTTTTCTTTTGGCACCTTCACATCGTTAAAAAGGAGGGAGTGGGTATCGCTGCCCCTGATGCCCAGCTTATTTTCCTTTGGCCCGATTTCGAAACCTTTCATTCCCTTCTCAACGATCAGCGCATTGATCCCTTTGTGGGCTTTGTCCCTGTCTGTCTGGGCAATGACCAGGTAGGTCCCGGCAGAATTACCATTGGTGATCCAGTTCTTGGTTCCGTTTAAAAGATAGTGGTCCCCCTGGTCCGTGGCGGTTGTTTTTTGTGAGGTGGCATCACTGCCGGCTTCGGGTTCCGAGAGGCAAAAGGCGCCCAGGGTGGAACCTGTCGCCAGGTTACGAAGGTATTTTTCTTTTTGTTCTTCAGAACCAAAAGTTTCAATTCCCCAGCATACAAGCGAATTATTCACGGAAACTATTACGGAAGCAGAGGCATCGATCTTTGATAATTCTTCCATTGTGAGTACATAGGAAAGCGTATCGAGCCCGCTGCCCCCATACTCGGGCCCCACCATCATGCCCAAAAATCCGAGTTGGCCCATTTTCTCGACCTGCTCTTTGGGAAATCTCTGAGCATCGTCCCTTTCTATCACCCCAGGCAATAATTCTGTTTGTGCAAAACTCCTTGCGGCGTCCCTGATCATCAAATGCTCCTCTGAAAGGGTAAAGTCCATCAATTTTGAAATCCTTAAAATGAAGGTACAAATATAGGATTCTGATAGCTACTTTTCAATATTTGGGCTTGTGATTTGCGAATGTCTTAAAAACAGGAACCATTAATAGTTCCTGTGATAATGGGCAATATGTATATATTTGCCCACATTGGACCGGTTCGTTTGAACCAGTCCCTGGAAATGGGTCCGTAAAACGCCGTGGTATGACCTCCGCAAGCCGCTGTTTCATTTCCTGACAGCCGGTAAAGGAAGTCACAAAATTTCAGGTTACAGAATGAAAGAACTGCTTAAAATTTACGAAAATAAACCTCCGGAAATCGTTTTTAACTGGAAGGATCCGGAGTCTGAAGCCGAAGGATGGACCGTGATCAATTCACTTCGCGGGGGTGCGGCGGGAGGAGGTACCCGTATGAGGCTGGGTCTGGATTATAACGAAGTACTTTCTCTGGCCAAGACCATGGAGGTAAAGTTTACGGTGTCCGGACCACCAATAGGAGGCGCAAAATCGGGAATCAATTTTGATCCGGGGGATCCGAGGAAAAAGGGGGTCCTGGAAAGATGGTATGCCGCCGTGTCACCTCTCCTTAAAAGTTACTATGGTACAGGCGGCGACCTCAATGTGGATGAAATTCATGAAGTCATTCCCATTACCGAAGATGCAGGCGTCTGGCATCCGCAGGAAGGGGTGTTCAACGGGCATTTTAAACCATCCGAGGCTGATAAGATCAACAGGATCGGACAACTGCGGTTAGGGGTCATCAAAGTTCTTGAAAGTCGGGTCTATTCTCCCGATCTCTTCCGGAAGTATACTGTGGCCGACATGATCACCGGATTCGGAGTGGCAGAGGCCTTAAAACATTATTATGATATCTATGACACGAGCATAGTAGGAAAAAGGGCTGTGATTCAGGGCTTTGGCAATGTCGGTGCTGCCGCCGCCTTTTACCTTGCGGGGATGGGCGCAAAGGTGGTGGGGATCATAGACAGGGCGGGAGGCGTGCTTAATGACGATGGATTCAGTTATGACGAAATAAAGGAGTTCTTTAAAAATAAGAAAGGGAATTCCCTGATGGCTGATAAATTGATCCCCTTCGAGGAAATCAACCGGCAGATATGGGAAGTGCCTACTGAAATATTCGTACCCTGTGCGGCATCGCGGCTTGTTACCCGGGATCAGATCGCAAGGATGATCCAAACAGGCCTGGAAGTTATTTCCTGCGGAGCGAACGTGCCTTTTGCCGACAAAGAAATCTTTTTCGGACCCATTATGGAATATACGGATGAACGTGTGAGCCTTATCCCTGATTTTATATCCAATTGCGGAATGGCCAGGGTTTTCGCTTATTTTATGGAACGTCGTGTGGGCATGGATGATGTCTTGATATTTAATGATACCTCGGATACCATTAGAAAGGCAATTTTCAATATCTTTAATCACAATCCATCCAAAACTAATATTAGCAGAACGGCGTTTGAAATTGCAATAAATCAACTTATTTAATAAATCGATCAGACTATGGAGACCATTATCATCCTCATATTCGTTGTGGGGTATCTTGCCATCACCCTGGAGCACAATCTTAAAGTAGACAAACTCATCCCTGCTCTTGCAATGATGGCCATTTTATGGGCGATCATTGCCATGGCGCATATGCCGGTTTTTGAGGTCAATACCGACTTAAAAGAATTGGAACCCGGTCTCCTCGATGACATTCTGCTGCATCACCTGGGAAAGACCGCGGAAATCCTTGTGTTTCTTTTAGGCGCGATGACCATAGTGGAGATCATAGATTACTTCGATGGCTTTGCGACCATCAAGGGCTTCATTAAAACGAAAAGCAAACGGAAGCTTCTCTGGCTCTTCTCCATTCTTGCGTTCATTCTGTCTGCCATCATTGACAACCTGACCGCTACAATTGTGCTGGTCACCATCCTGCAAAAAGTGATTAAGGAGCGGGAGACGCGACTTTGGTTTGCGGGAATGATTATCATTTCAGCCAATGCAGGAGGTGCATGGTCCCCTATAGGCGATGTTACGACCACCATGTTGTGGATTGGTAAAAAAGTAAGCGCTCTCCAGCTTATTGAACATGTACTGATCCCATCACTTTTGTGTTTTGTCCTTCCTGTTCTTGTCGCAAGCAGGTACAAGTCCTTTGCAGGAAAAATAGAAGGTTACGCTACAGACGACGAAGCCCCGAAATCAAAATACGGGCCTGTGATGTTATATCTTGGGTTGGGAGCCATCGTCTTCGTTCCTTTTTTCAAGACGATCACCCATTTACCTCCTTACGTTGGGATGATGCTTTCCCTGGCAGTAGTCGCAACCTTTGCGGAGATCTATAGTAAATTTAAATTTTCCATGACCAATGCCACAGATTTGGAAGGCAGCAGTGATTCGGTAGGGCATCACAGTCCGGTGCATCATTCCCTGTCGAAGATTGAATTGCCCAGCATTCTTTTCTTCCTGGGGATTCTGCTCGCAGTAGCCGCTATGGAATCTTTAGGCATGTTGTTTCATTTCGCGGAATCTCTGGATCGCAATATGCCGATGCTCGGCACTGAATCCATGGGCGAACATGTGTCGGATCTGGTGGTCCTCATCCTTGGACTGGGATCTGCGGTGATCGATAACGTGCCGCTTGTGGCGGCGAGTATGGGGATGTTCTCTGTACCCATTGATGATCCGGTCTGGCATTTTATCGCCTACTCAGCAGGTACGGGGGGCAGTATCCTGATCATCGGTTCGGCCGCCGGGGTGGTTGCCATGGGGATGGAAAAAATAGACTTTTTCTGGTATTTCAAAAACATTGCATGGCTGGCATTTGTAGGATTCATCGGGGGAGCAGTCGGTTTTGTACTTATCCGAAATTTAGTGTTAAACGTATAATTAAATCGATAAAATACCGTTATTAAGGCAACTTTAATAAGAGAACACCTATGATTTTGTTTCAGGATCTTGCTGAAGATGCCGCTATTGGCGACATCGCCTCAGAGGAAAAAACCCTATCTGTTATCGATTTGATTTTTAACGGTGGTGCCGGGAGCATCATTATTATTTCGGTGCTTTTTGCCATGCTAGCCGTCGCGCTTTATATTTATTTTGAGAGATTGCTTGCCATTAAGGCAGCCTCTCAGATTGATAAGAATTTTATGAATCAGATCCGCGACCATGTAATGAACGGCAAACTTGAGCCGGCGAAAATATTATGTGCGCAGACAGATTCCCCTGTGGCCAGATTGATAGAGAAAGGAGTTTCGCGGATAGGGAAGCCCCTTGATGATATCAATACGGCCATCGAAAATGCTGGAACCCTCGAGGTATACAAGCTGGAAAAGAATGTCAGTGTTCTGGCAACAGTGGCAGGAGCCGCTCCAATGATTGGCTTCCTTGGTACGGTTATCGGGATGATCCTGGCCTTTCACCAGATGGCCAGTAGCGGAGGGCAGGCAGAAATGGGGGATCTGGCATCAGGGATCTATACAGCCATGACCACCACGGTGGCAGGTCTGGTCGTGGGTATCATCGCGTATATGGGATACAACCATATTGTGAACCGTACGGACAAGGTGATCCACAAAATGGAGGCCAATGCCGTAGAATTCCTTGACCTGCTTAACGAACCGGTTTAAATCACGAGAATGAAACTGAAAGGAAGAAATAAGGTGAGCCCGGATTTCAGTATGTCATCCATGACTGACATTGTCTTTTTGCTGCTGATCTTCTTTATGCTTACCGCAAATTCTCCAAATGCACTCGACATGCTTTTACCCAGGGCAAAGGGAAAATCGACCAATACCCAGAATGTATCGGTGAGCATCAATAAAAATCTGGAGTATTTCGTGAACAGCGAGCGAATCAACGGAGAATACGTAGAAATAGAACTAAAAAAAGCACTGGAGGGAATGGACAATCCGACCATTATTCTGAGGGCAGAGGAATCCGTAGCCATCAAGGAAGCGGTACACGTAATGGACATTGCCAACCGGAATAGTTATAAAGTCATCCTGGCAGTGCGACCCAATTAATGGCACTTTTAGATACAAGCCATAAGAAGAAATCGTTTACACTTACCACAGTGCTGCTAAGTGTGCTCCTGCTTTTGCTTTTTTATATCGGGCTGACCTATCTGGATCCCCCTGAAGAGAATGGCATTACCGTCAATTTCGGAACTATGGATTTCGGCATGGGGAATGAACAGCCAAAAGAAAAAATAAAGTCGCAGCAAGCAGAGCCGGAAGAGGAAGTCGAGGAACCTGTAGAGGCAGAAGAAGCCACGGCACCACCGGAAGAGGTAGCCGAGGAAGTGGCGGCAGCGAAACCTGTGGAGGAAGTGCTCACCCGGGAAGATCCGGAAGCCGTGAAGATACGCCAGCAAAAGGCCGAAAAGCAGAAGGCAGAGGAAGCAGCCCGGATCGCCAAAGCCAGGATCGAAAGGGAGGCCGCTGAAAAAAAAGCGGCAGAAGAAAAGGCCCGGCAGGTGCAGGAGGCCAAAAAGAAGGAACTGGATGAAATGATGGGCGGGCTCAACACCTCTGACGGAACCGATAAAGGAAGCGAGGGCGATGACGCTCAGGCCGGCGATAAAGGAGATGAGGGAGGAGATCCCTATGCCACAAGTTATTACGGTACTCCAGGAGCCGGCAGCGGTACAGGGGGTTACGGACTCAGGGGTCGTTCTCTGGTCAGCCAGGGGAAGGTCCAGCAGGAATGCAATCAGGAGGGCCGCGTGGTCGTAAAGATCGTCGTAGACCGGAACGGGAAAGTGGTGAGTGCCACTCCCGGGGTAAAAGGAACTACAAATAATGATCCTTGCCTTCTTGATCCTGCAAGGAAAACAGCTTTCCTGCACAAATGGAATCTGGACAGCAAGGCTCCGAGCGAGCAGGTTGGATTTGTGGTGGTCAACTTTAAACTTGGCGAGTAGTACATGACCTATAAGCAGACCCTGGAATGGATGTTTGCCCAACTTCCAATGTATCAGGCCATAGGTCAAAGCGCTCTGATTGCTAAACTCGATAACATTCTGGCCTTTTCTGCCCACCTCGGGAATCCCCATCAAAAATTTAAGAGTATCCATGTTGCCGGAACCAATGGCAAGGGTTCGACCAGCCATATGCTGGCCTCCATTCTCCAGGAGGCGGGCTATGATGTGGGTTTGTATACCTCGCCGCACCTAAAGGATTTCAGGGAACGCATCCGAAGGAACGGGGAAATGGTTCCTGAAAACTTCGTAGTCGATTTTATATCAGACAACAAAGGGTTTCTTGAAACCCGTCAGCTGTCCTTTTTTGAAATGACCGTGGGGATGGCGTTCAGCTATTTTGCTTTGCAAAAAGTGGATATCGCCGTTGTAGAGGTAGGTCTGGGGGGACGTTTGGATTCTACGAATATCATTGTCCCGGAGCTTTCGGTTATCACCAACATTGGAATGGATCACACAGACATCCTTGGGAATACATTAAAAATCATTGCAGGCGAGAAGGCCGGAATTATAAAACCCGGTGTCCCGGTAGTCATCAGTGAATATCAGGAGGAAATAGCTGACGTCTTTAATTCTATTGCAGCTAAAAATAAAGCCGTAATCCACTTTGCCGATCAGGAGGTAGCCACGGGATATGTTACTTCCTTACCAGGAAACTACCAGCTTCGGAATGTAAAGGGCGTAGTGGCGGCCATACGATGCTTAAAAGGTTTTGTTATTTCTGAGGAGCATATCAGGGAAGGACTGAAGAACGTAGTGGCCAATACAGGTCTGCGCGGGAGGTGGGAGCAACTGCGGGATGCCCCGCGAGTGATCTGTGACACGGCTCATAACAGGGAAGGCCTTTCGCTGGTACTTGAGCAATTGCAACAACTGAAATTTGAGAGACTCAGATGTGTGCTGGGATTTGTGAAAGAAAAGAAACTCGACGCCATCCTGCCCCTGTTCCCGAAAGGAGCAGATTACTATTTCTGCCGGCCCGATATCCCCAGAGGGCTTGATGCCTTGCAATTGAGGAACCGGGCAGAGGAATACGGCCTGCGGGGAGCATCCTATTCAGGGGTACAGGAAGCACTTGAAGCCGCACTTAAAGCATCCTCTCCGGAGGATCTAATCTTTGTGGGGGGCAGCACCTTTACAGTTGCAGAAGTGGTCTGATCAAGCTGCAATTTTTCATTTTTTTATTCAGGGAAATAAAAAACTATCCTATATTTGCACCCTCCTTCGCTGCTCTTGCAGCTTCGGAGGGCGCCGCCCTCAACTTTTATTGCGCTGGAGAATGTTTTTGGTTGGAGAGGGACAGCGCAGAAATAGTAATAAATATATTTAGTGGGGCTCTTAGCTCAGCTGGTTCAGAGCACCTGCCTTACAAGCAGGGGGTCACTGGTTCGAACCCAGTAGGGCCCACATCAATGGATAAAGGGTCTCCGGAGTTTTTGACTTCTGAGGCTCTTTTTCATTTGCAAACAGCCTTAACAATTAATATATTTTAATCGTTTTTAGATCCGAATCCTGTCAAGTCATGACATTTAGTGTAAGTCTGGTTACCGAGTACATGGTCTTGATATTTTCCAGTCACTCATCATAATAAACATATAACTGCTCCAACGGTTTTGGTTGATTGGATGACGCTCCAAATATTTGCAATTGCATATTCTTTAGTATATAATAGTCTCTAACAAAAGGTACGGCAAAAACCAAGAATGTTAAGCTGGAAAATTAAAAATTGAAGTAAGATGAAATCCACTGTTTATTCAAAAAAATAGCATACTCTGCTCAAAGGCAAAGCGGGTTACTTTGATTCAAAAAATTAAACTTGACAAACTCCATACGTTTTGAACAATTAACTTAATTTGCTGTCAAAACCTTATTTTTTATCTCCCTACCTTAAGTTTTGACAAGTCTTGCTTGTCAAAATAGTATTAATCAAGTATGCTATTGATGAAAAAACGCAAGCTGAGTTTTTGGGAAATCTGGAACATGAGTTTCGGTTTTCTCGGTATACAATTCGGTTTTGCCCTGCAAAACGCGAACACCTCACGAATTTTTGAGACCTTGGGCGCAAATGTGGACGATATCCCTATCTTGTGGATAGCCGCACCCGTTACAGGTTTGGTGATTCAACCCGTGGTCGGTTATTTTAGTGACCGTACCTGGACCAAACTCGGCCGTAGAAGGCCCTATTTTTTGGTGGGGGCAATTCTGGCTTCCCTGGCCTTATGTATCATGCCCAATTCCCCTGCACTTTGGGTCGCTGCAGGTATGCTATGGATAATGGACGCCTCCATTAATATTTGCATGGAACCCTTTCGCGCCTTTGTCGGAGACAATCTGCCATCTGACCAACGCACCCTGGGCTTTGCCATGCAGAGTTTCTTTATAGGCACCGGGGCAGTTGTTGGATCCATGCTTCCTTACGTATTTACGAATTGGATGGGCATCAGTAATACGGCTCCTGAAGGCGTTATTCCCGACTCGGTAAAATGGTCCTTCTATGTAGGGGCCTTTGTTTTTCTGACGGCCGTGCTCTGGACGGTATTTAAATCCAGGGAATATAGCCCGGAAGAACTGGAGGCTTTTGAGGAAAACAAGGCCGTGGTCGCACCCCCGATGACGGAAGAAGAAAATCTAAAACGTATCAAAAAGCTATATGCCTTTGGTATTCCTATGGTAATGGTAGGTTCATTAGGCACCTTGGGATTATTCTATGCGCAGTTGCACAAAGAATTGTATGTGCTCTCAATAGGTATTTTAATTGTTGGTCTTTTGTTCATGGGTGCATCCTGGGTACGGAAGGCAAAAGGAACAACCGGTTTTGTAGTCATCATGACCGATTTGCTATACATGCCCAAAACAATGAAACAATTGGCCTACGTGCAATTTTTTTCATGGTTCGCCTTATTTTCCATGTGGATCTATGCCACTCAGGCAGTCACTAGCCATGTGTATGGTACCACTGAAACGACCTCCCAAATGTACAATGATGCGGCCGATTGGGTTACCGTTCTTTTTGCGGTCTATAATGGGGTGGCTGCTCTGGTCGCTTTTCTGCTTCCAGTTTTGGCCAAAAAGACCAGTCGGAAGATTACCCACCTGATTGCCCTGGTTTTGGGTGGTCTGGGTCTGATTTCCATCTATTTTATCAAATCCCCGGAACTCCTTATAGTGTCCATGATCGGGGTAGGAATTGCGTGGGCGAGTATCCTATCAATACCATATGCAATGTTGGCTGGTGCCCTGCCTGCCAGGAAAATGGGCTACTACATGGGCGTCTTCAATTTTTTCATCGTGATCCCTCAAATGGTCGCTGCCACTATACTGGGTTTTATGGTCAGCGGGCTTTTTGACGGGAATACTATTTATGCGCTGATCGCAGGGGGCATTGCCATGATCATTTCCGGGCTACTGACCATATTGGTGGACGATAAAGCGACCATTGAGGTAAAAGAGGTCGGATAATAAAACCTGGACTGCGAACCATTAAAAAACTACAAAATGAAAAACCTGACAACATCCTTAATTTTTACACTCCTGATAATATTTGTTTCCTGTAAAGAAAAGCCAAAAGAAATGGCTTCCGAAGAATCGGGAAGCCAAATGACATCCAACGAAAAACCCAATGTACCCGGTTGGCATAAAAGCGCCACCATTTATGAGGTCAATCTTAGACATTTTACCCCGGAAGGCACATTCAGGGCTTTTGAGGCGCATATTCCACGTTTAAAGGAAATGGGCATTGATATTTTATGGATGATGCCCATACATCCGGTAAGCGAAAAGAATCGGAAAGGTGAATTGGGCAGTCCCTATGCCGCGGCGGATTATTATGATACGAATCCCGATTTTGGGACCCTGGATGATTTCAGGCATATGATGAAAGCCGTCCACGATGCGGGCATGTATGTAATTATCGACTGGGTACCCAACCACACGGGATGGGACCACAAATGGATCACCGAACACCCCGATTGGTATACCAAGGACAAGGACGGAAACATTACGGATCCCATTAATCCCGAATCGGGTGAACCTTGGGGCTGGACTGATGTAGCCGATTTAAATTACGATAATCCCGAAATGCGCAAGGGTATGATTGATGCGATGTCATTTTGGATAAAAGATTTTGGTATAGATGGCTTCAGGGTAGATGTGGCCCATGGTGTTCCTGTAGATTTTTGGGAAGAATGCTCGGCTGCTCTGTATGCCATTGAACCTGTTTTTATGTTGTCGGAGGGAGAAGTTCCGGCCATTGTCAACAACGGGGCATTTGTTATGGACTATGCATGGACCATGCATTCGTTGTTCAATAAGATTGCAGCGACTCAAGGTGTCAATCAGGTGGAAGCGGCGTTGGAAAAGGGAAATGTGGTAGAAGGAAAAGGAGCAGGGGAGGAGAAAAAGACCGCCTTGGATATCGATGGCGCCCTGGCGCTTCGTGATTCGCTCTACACCAAAGGTTACCAAATGCAGTTTACCTCCAACCATGACGAAAACGCCTGGGCCGGAACCGAGTTTCAGCGTTTTGGCGCCGGCCATTTGGCCTTTGCCGTTCTGGCTGCGACCTTCGACGGGATGCCATTGCTATACACGGGCATGGAATCTGCCGTGGGTAAGCAATATGAATTCTTTAAAAAGGATGAAATTGAATGGGGCGATTATAAATATGCCGATTTCTACAAAACACTTTTCGATCTAAAGCACCGTAACAAAGCACTCTGGAACGGGGAACACGGTGGAGAATTGGTAAAAATCCCGACCGGGAACGATAAAAATGTGTATGCTTTTACTCGTGAAAAGGAGGGGGACAAGCTCGTAGCGATAATCAATCTTTCGAACGCCAAACAGAAAATTACTTTAGAGGGCGATTCGTTCGTTGGAAGTTTTACGGATGTATTCTCAGGCGAGAAAACCGATTTGGCCCTGGATATGTCCAAAGAATTGAATCCCTGGGAGTATATCGTTTTCTCTAACAAATAGAACCTTATGGAAAGGAAAAACTATGTCGGTATTTTTTCTGCAATTCTTCACTTCGCAATCTGATGTTCTTTAAACGGGCAAACCATGGAAGATAACTATCAATCCGGGAATAGTTAAAACTGGAACATCCGCAATGGAGCAAAAATGTACGCGTTTTTTTAAAATGTTATTCCAACAGCAAAGGCACCAACGAACTGTTCAACAGATGGCTGAAAGTAATTACTAATTCCCAAATCAACATTGTTATTTCGCCCCAATTCCAATCCGAAAGAGAAAGGTATATGGTAAATTATGCCACCTTTCTCAATATTATCGAACGCTGTAAATGTTTCGAATTTTCCAATCGAAGTGCCTATGCCTATTTCGATATAAGGTGCGACCCAGGGTATAGGCGCTCTTACTCTTGCTTTTCCACCTAATAAAAAGGCTTTTGATTCGGCTCTTTCATCAGTTGGATTGTCATTGATGTCTTTCCCGTCTGAACTTGTCAAAATCACACCTGCATATGGTCTTAATTCAAACCAGGATGCAACTTTAAGCACTAACTCCCCCTGAGCAAAAAAACCACTATCAACGATTTCGTCGACACTGTTAAACGGGGCACTCAGTCCGAATCCAATCTGGACATTTATCGACTTTTCCTTTATAAATTGTGCTTCCGAAAAATGGGAAGTCAGAATTATTACTATTAATAACAGCGTTTTTTTCATATTGTTTTACAACGGTTTCGGACTTTGTGTTCGGGCCGGCTTAGAAGCACTAAACTGTCAACCAGCACTGACCTTAAATAGAAGCACAAAGCTCCAAGTTTGTACATCACCCCGCCTGAAGCAAAACCCGTGTTATGCGGTCGTTTTTCTTTTCATTTTGTTATAAAGCTGTTCTATACGCTTTTTACTTTCAACAAGTTTTACTCCCGTTATACTTGCTTTTTTAGCATTCCAAATTTTTGGAATTGTGAACTTTCCTTTTGATAGAGAATACATCCAAATTAAGTCTATAAAGTTTATAAATAGATTTAGTCTATAAAACAGTGATGGATTTATAACCTCAAACCCCATTTTTTGTAATGTCCGATTGTTAAAGAAATATGATGTCCCTACAATATTTACTGTTTCAGGTATTTTTTTATTCTCGATTAGTCTGATAAGGTATAA
>JBGTKP010000033.1:0-233888 GCA_041744575.1 Muriicola sp. | reverse complement strand
TTTTGTTGCTGGTTGTAATCCTTAAATTTGTGGCTCATATATCTGATTATCAGTACTTAAACTTACGAAAATCAATATAAAAATACAAGCCAAAACTGCTATAAACTAAAGAAGCTGCCTCAAATTAATGAGACAGCTTCTATTCTGTTAATGGTATTCTTTGACCTATTCTCCCATTAATTTTTTAATCCTCATAAAGTTCTCATTGTCACCCATTGCCCCGTATATATTTTTTAATTGGCTGAGCACGCCCTGATTATCCGGATTGGTTTTGAGTGCGTCCTCCAGGATCTTTGCCCCTTCCATAAACAAGGCATCCTTCTTCTCTTTAAGTTCATCATATTTGGCAATATCGGCCTTCGTATTCCCAAGGTCGTTCATGTCATCGATAAGGGCGTTACCCTCGTTGACATAGGTTGTCGAAAGATTCAGTTGCGCATTGACATACCCCGGGTTGACTTCCAGAGCCTTCATATAGGATGCCCTTGCTTCTTCTATATTCCCCTGTTCCATGTTGATCACCCCGATGTTATAATGCAGGTCGGCATTATCAGGCTCCATTGCGGCAGCCTCCGCCATCAAAGTTTTAAAAGTATCCTTGTCCCCCATCTTGTAATACAGGTTGGCTTCATTCAGGATAAGGTTGACATCCTCCGGATTACTCTCCCTGGCATCCTTGTATGCCTGAATCGCTTTGTCATTTTCTCCCAACTGGGTATATATCAATGCCATATTCTTTACAATCTCCGCTTTCTTGGATGGTGATTTCTCATCCTTAGGATCTTTAAAGGTTCCGGACTTCACCATGAGATCCCGTTGCATCTTATCCATTTCCTCTACCTCACCGGTACTTATGTTGGTCGCTTTATAAACCATTCCGCTTCCGTCATAACCAATTTCCTTTAGTTCATTGTAATAAGTCATAGCCTCTTCGAAGTGACCCCCGTTCACAGCGCTGCTCGCTGCATAGTACAAATAAGAAGTATCCTTGGGACTCAGTTTGTACCCCGTATACAGTTTTTCGGCGGCTTCCTTGAAACGCTTATTGTTGTTATCCTCCACGGCCGCATTTACAAGATCCGCTGTGATGGCGCCCATCCGTTGCTGTGTCTCTTCAGAGTATTTGGCCTTCCCGCTTTGTTCTTCAAGGGTCAGCACCTTATTAAAGGAGGTCACTGCCTTGTCAAAGGCTGTGGCATCTCCTTTTTTCGCCAGTTCCGCATAGGCTTGTCCACTTAGAAAATAATATTGGGCCTGTACTTTTTCGTCTGCCCCGCCTATGGTACCTGAAACGCTTTCCAGTGCTGTTTTGGCAGCCATCGCGTCGCCTTCTTTAAGTGCATTTTCAGCGGTCTTTATCTCCGACTTTTGGGAAAAACCGGCAAGGCTGAAAATCATTGCCGCTCCTATTAAAAATGTTGTTTTCATTTTAAAAATATTTGAGTTTTAGTGTTTAATGCTATTCTTCTTCCAATGCGCTAGTCTTATCAATAGCCGTGCCATCTTCGGTCCTGACCTCTATATCCCTGATATCGATTTCTTCCAATTCTTCCTCATCCTTCATCACCTTGGCCACTGCGGCTATGGAATCGTTCTCTCTTAACTGTATCAATTTAACCCCTTGCGTTGCCCTACCCATGGTGCGAAGATCAACCACGCCCATACGGATGGCAATGCCTGATTTGTTGATGATCATGAGGTCATCAGAATCTGATACATTTTTTATAGCGACCAGTTCTCCTGTTTTCTGGGTAATGGAAATGGTCTTAACCCCTTTTCCACCACGATTGGTAATCCGGTAATCTTCGATACTGGAACGTTTTCCGAAACCATTTTCTGAAACGACAAGGATTTCATCATCCATATTGTGTACAGAAAGCATTCCGATGACTTCATCTTTATCATTGGAGAGTGTGATTCCTCTCACCCCTGAGGCATTTCTTCCCATGGGTCTTGTTTTGCTCTCCTCAAACCGGATCGCCTTACCAAATTTCAGGCCCAGGAAAATCTGGCTGGTACCCGTGGTTAATTTAGCCTCAAGCAGTTCGTCATCTTCCCTTACACTGATCGCAATAATCCCGTTCTGTCGCGGGCGGGAATATTGTTCAAGGGAGGTTTTTTTGACGACGCCTTTTTTGGTTGCCATTATGACATAATGACTGTTCACATATTCCTCATCCTTGAGATCCTGAGTACAAATAAATGCCTTTACCTTGTCATCCTGCGAAATATTGATGAGATTCTGTATGGCCCGGCCCTTGGAGGTCCGGCTTCCTTCGGGAATTTCATACACCCGCATCCAGTAGCACTGTCCTTTTTGAGTAAAGAACAGCATGTACTGGTGGTTGGTCCCGACAAAGAGGTGTTCCAGGAAATCTTCATTCCTGGTGGAAGATGCCTTTTGTCCGACCCCTCCCCTGTTCTGGGTCTTATATTCACTTAGCGGTGTTCTCTTGATATATCCGGCATGGGAAATGGTGATGACCACCTGCTCATCCGGGATCATATCCTCAATACTGAGATCCCCGCCAGCAAAATTGATTTCCGATCGCCTCTTGTCCCCGTACTTGTCCTTAACCTCCTGCAACTCATCCTTGATAATCTGCATCCTTCTGTCACGGCTTGCCAGTATGTCTTTCAGATCAGCTATGGTCTTCTGCACTTCCTCGTATTCCGATCGGAGTTTGTCCTGTTCAAGACCTGTAAGTTGCCTCAGCCGCATTTCGACGATGGCCTTCGACTGCAGTTCGCTCAGACTGAACCTTTCCATCAGGTTCTCCCTGGCTTCGTCCGCGTTGCCCGATGCCCTTATGATGGCAATGACCTCGTCTATGTTGTCAGAGGCGATGATCAACCCTTCGAGGATATGTGCGCGATCCTCTGCCTTCTTCAGTTCAAAGACAGATCGTCGGACCACTACTTCGTGCCGGTGTTCGACAAAGTAATGAATGATCTCCTTGATATTCAACAACCGCGGCCTCCCCTGGACCAGCGCAATATTGTTAACGCTGAAGGAAGACTGCAGCGCTGTATATTTATACAAGGTATTCAGAACAATGTTTGGAATGGCATCCCTTTTAAGGATATATACAATGCGCATTCCTTTCCGGTCAGACTCATCGCGGATGGTGGAAATACCTTCAATTTTTTTATCATTGACCAGATCGGCGGTCTTCTTGATCATATCCGCCTTGTTGACCTGATAGGGAATTTCGGTCACTATGATGCATTCTTTCCCCTGTACTTCTTCAAAAGAAGCCCTCCCTCGCATAACGATACGGCCCCTGCCGGTATGGAAAGCTTCCTTTACGCCGTCATATCCGTATATGATACCCCCGGTTGGAAAGTCGGGGGCTTTGATATGACTGATGATTTCATCGATTTCAATGGCATTGTTATCTATGTAGGCGATAGTGCCATCCACCACCTCCGCCAGATTGTGAGGTGGCATATTGGTTGCCATTCCTACGGCAATGCCGGAAGCACCGTTGATCAGAAGGTTAGGTACCCTGGTAGGCAACACAGTGGGTTCTGTGAGGGAATCGTCAAAATTCAGCTGATGGTCTACCGTATCCTTATCAATATCCGCCAGCATGTCATCCGCAATCCGGCGCATCCTGGCCTCAGTATATCGCATGGCGGCGGGACTGTCGCCATCCACCGAACCAAAATTTCCCTGGCCGTCAATGAGCATGTAACGCAGGCTCCATTCCTGGGCCATCCGCACCATGGAGTCATAAACGGAGGTATCCCCGTGCGGATGGTATTTACCCAGAACTTCCCCGACTATACGGGCAGATTTCTTATGGGCACTGGTTGATCTTACCCCCAATTCATGCATTCCATATAACACCCGCCTGTGTACCGGTTTCAGTCCATCCCTGACATCGGGAAGGGCACGTGACACAATGACCGACATCGAGTAGTCAATGTAGGCGGATTTCATTTCATCCTCAATATTTATGGGTATTAATTTTTCACCTTCAGCCATAGTAAAAACCTCTGCTTTTTTGTGGTTTAATTTGTAATTAAATCAATGGGGCAATATACGCAAAAACATAGCTAACATAGCATCTACAAGCCACATTATTATACAATTTATCAACACGGAAAAGGGGTTAATCAGTTGATAATTCACATGTTAATTATTTTGTAAATCGGGGTTTTTTTCGTCATTTAGTCCTAGTTTATCGAATATAGGTACACTATTTGACGTTCTTCTAATTAGATTTATTAATTTTAATGCTGAAAGGATAATTTATGGATGATAATTTTTCCCCGAGAGTTAAGGACGTCATTGCCTACAGCAAGGAAGAGGCATTAAGACTCGGTCATGACTTTATCGGTACGGAGCATCTGATGCTTGGATTATTGCGAGATGGGAACGGGAAGGCAATCAGTATACTGGATGCCCTGGATGTGGACCTGGATCATTTGAGACGAAAAGTGGAGATTTTAAGCCCTGCGAACCCTAATTCCGGCAACTCCCAAAAAGATAAAAAGAACCTGCATTTAACACGACAGGCCGAACGCGCACTGAAGACTACATTCCTGGAGGCTAAGCTGTTCCAGAGTTCGTCTATCAATACAGCGCATTTGTTATTGTGCATTCTCAGGAATGAGAATGATCCGACAACAAAACTACTTCATAAGCTGAAGGTGGATTATGACGGCGTTAAAGACCAATTCAAGTCTATGATCACCAGCGATGACGATTATATAGACTCGCCTACGTCCGAATCATTTCCCAGTGATTCTGATGAACCCACCGAGGGTAAGGAAGGGGCATTTGGCTCCGGACAGGGACAGAAAGGCAGCAAGAAGTCCAAGACCCCGGTACTCGATAATTTTGGAAGGGATCTCACCCAGCTGGCCGAGGAAAATAAACTCGACCCTGTGGTAGGCCGGGAAAAGGAAATTGAAAGGGTGTCACAGATCCTCAGCCGGCGTAAAAAGAATAACCCGTTATTGATTGGGGAACCCGGCGTTGGAAAAAGTGCCATTGCCGAAGGTCTTGCCCTAAGGATTATAAATAAAAAGGTGTCCCGGATCCTCTATAACAAAAGGGTGGTCACCCTGGATCTCGCTTCACTCGTTGCCGGCACAAAATACCGTGGACAATTCGAAGAGCGGATGAAAGCGGTGATGAACGAGCTTGAAAAAAATGAAGATGTCATCCTTTTTATAGATGAAATTCATACTATTGTCGGGGCAGGAGGTGCCACTGGCAGCCTGGATGCATCCAATATGTTTAAACCTGCTCTTGCCAGGGGGGAGATCCAATGTATCGGAGCCACCACACTGGATGAATACCGGCAGTATATTGAAAAGGACGGCGCCCTAGAACGAAGGTTTCAGAAGGTGATGGTAGAACCCACCACAGTGGAGGAAACCATTGAGATCCTGATGAATATAAGAGGCAAATACGAGGATCACCATAATGTAAATTATACAAACGAAGCCATCCTGGCCTGTGTCAAACTGACCAACCGTTACATGACGGACCGGTTTCTGCCCGATAAGGCCATCGATGCAATGGACGAATCCGGGTCAAGGGTTCATATCGTGAATATGGATGTTCCCAAACAGATCCTGGAACTTGAAAAGCAGCTGGACGACGTAAGGGAACTCAAGAACAGTGTTGTCAAAAAACAACGCTACGAAGAGGCCGCCAAATTGCGGGATGACGAAAAACGCCTCGAGAAGGACCTCGGCATTGCACAGGAAAAATGGGAAGAGGATAGTAAGTTACACCGTGAAACTGTAACGGAAGACAATGTCGCCGATGTGGTTTCCATGATGAGCGGCATCCCGGTAAACCGAATTGCTCAGACGGAAAGTAATAAGCTGGCGGAACTGCCTCAGCTGATAAAGAACAATGTCATCGGGCAGGATGAAGCCGTTGCCAAGGTGGCAAAAGCCATACAGCGTAACAGGGCGGGTTTGAAGGACCCGAATAAACCCATTGGTTCCTTTATCTTTTTGGGGCAGACAGGTGTCGGAAAGACCCAACTTGCCAAAATTCTGGCCAAGGAACTTTTCGATTCGGAAGATGCCCTGATCCGGATTGATATGAGTGAATATATGGAGAAATTCGCCATTTCAAGACTCGTAGGTGCGCCTCCGGGATATGTTGGATATGAAGAAGGCGGACAACTCACAGAGAAAGTTCGAAGAAAACCCTATTCGGTAATTTTACTGGACGAAGTTGAAAAAGCACATCCTGACGTATTCAATATGCTGCTGCAAGTCCTCGATGACGGTTTTCTGACTGACAGTCTCGGCAGAAAAATTGATTTCAGGAATACCATCATCATCATGACCTCCAATATCGGAGCACGACAGATAAAGGATTTCGGACAAGGCGTTGGGTTTGGTACAGCAGCGAAAAAATCGCAGGCAGACGGCTATCAGAAAGGTGTGATTGAAAACGCTTTGAAAAAGGCTTTCGCCCCTGAATTCCTGAACAGGATTGATGATGTGGTGGTATTTAATCCGCTGGATCGTACCCACATCCACAGCATTATAGATATTGAACTCAATAAATTGTTTCTCAGGATCAAGGACATCGGATATGAACTCAACCTGTCGGACAAGGCAAAGGATTACATAGCTGAAAAGGGATTTGATAAAGAGTATGGAGCAAGGCCGCTTAAGCGCGCCATCCAGAAATATATCGAAGATACCCTTGCCGAGGAAATTGTAAATTCAAAACTCGAGGAAGGAGATAGTATTGACATGGACCTCGATGAGGGTAAAGGGGAATTATTTATCAAAATAAATAAGCCAAAAAAGCCTTCAAAAGCGTAATTCATTATAAAATTCAATGTTGGAGGGCTCTGTTTTCAGAGCCCTTTTTTTATTAATTGAGTTGAAAGAGGTTTCCCACAAACCATATAAACGATATTTACGCCTTTCATCTAATATTTTTCTCGATGGCAGTACATACGGCTACTTTCGTTCCGGACACTATAATTAAAAGGAAATGAAGGTCGAACCGACTAAAAAAATTGTCATTGTACGGGAATATCATCTGGACAATGGAATTGTTCAGGTTTTTGAAAATCACATGGTTTGCATTTTTGATGAGGGAGCTACGCTAACTTTGGAGCGGGTGTATCAAATAATCGGGATTTCCGAAATCCATTTCAGGGATCGAAAATTTGGAATCATCAGCCTGCGCAAAAATTCTTTCGCAATTGATCCAACAACTTATAATTACCTCAGGGAACTGACCAACCTGTGTGCTTTCGCGGTAGTGTCTATCAAAGAAATTGATATGCATAATTTTAAGATCGAAAAGCTCTTTTATAAAAAGGCAATGAAGTTCTTTATCAATTATGATAACGCCCTGGCATGGATTAAAAGACGGGTGCTGTCAAAATAGAATTCCTGGTCAGTCCATCATTTCAGCGTCGTCCCTGCCTTGGGTCAGCGGCGTATACAAATCCTTAAAAGCGCCTCCAATTGCTTCGATGAGAGAGGACGCAGTCAGTGCCTCTAACCCAGAATAGTCAGCGGCGAGGTCCCCCGCCCTGCCATGCAGGTAGACCCCAAAAATGGCCGCCTGAAGTGCTGCATACCCCGCTGCTATTAGTCCGGCAATCATCCCCGCAAGCACATCGCCGCTACCGCCGGTAGCCATTCCCGGATTTCCGGTAGTATTCACGTAACCTTTGTCATTATATATCGTGATGGTATGGGCTCCCTTGACCACCACGATGCAGTCATACTTCTTTGAGAATTTTCTGGTCTTTTCCAGCTTTTGGAAGTCGTTCTTCCAAGGGCCTATCAGCCTTTCCAATTCTTTGGGATGTGGAGTGAGAACGGTTTGAGCCGGAAGTTTTTTCATCAGGCCCTTCCTGCCTGCCAGCATATTCAAGCCATCAGCATCAATTACAAGAGGACTTTTGCAGGTTTCCAAAAATTCTGCAAAGGCTTTCAGCGTTTTGGCTCCCTGACCCATTCCCATTCCAATGGCAATGACACTGGGATCCATTTCCACCCTGATGTCGGAGATGCTGTCATCATCCCTGTCAGTGAGTACCATGGCCTCAGGCAATGCCGCTTGTAAAGGGCCGTAGCCGCAGGCCGGGATATAAGCCGTGACCAGGCCGCAACCTGTATGAAGTGCCGCTCTGGAAGATAAGATGACCGCACCAATCTTTCCGTAGCTTCCGCCAATGACCAGTACATGGCCGTAGGTCCCCTTATGGCTGAACTTGCTTCTGGGCAGGTATCCCTCCAGGACTTCATTTTTGCCCGTCAAGGAATACATGGTTTTCGTATCGCGAAGGTATTCCGGATCCAATCCTATGTCGAGAACTTCCCATTCTCCGATGTAGTGCCCTGTTTCGGGCAAAAAGAAAACGAGTTTCGGTGCCTGAAAAGTGAGTACATAATCTGCCTGGATTGCTGCTCCGGGATCATTTGGAACATTATCTGAATAGAGTCCGGAGGGCACATCAACAGAAAGTATGAAAGCTCCAGAGTCGTTTATTTTTCTGATCAGGTTTATGACCCAGGGGTCGGGTGGCCTGTTAAGACCGATTCCGAAGATGGCATCCACCAGGATATCATCTGCGCCAACTTCGGGAAAAGAGGACGAGGCATTTAAGAAATTGGGCCATACCTTTCGCGCTTTCAGCCGGTCAAGATTGATTAGAAAATCGGAAGATCGTTTGTCACTGTAATTGACTACATGAACTTCTAAATGATAGCCATGATCTTTCAGGTGCCGGGCCAGGGCGATGCCATCCCCACCGTTATTTCCTATACCACAGAAAAGATGTATTTTGGTTTGGGCCCCTGCAAGTCGATGGTCGATCCAGTTGAACAACTGCAAGGCCGCTCTTTCCATCAGGGCATCGCTGGTAATTTGCTGATTTTTTATAGTCAGCTTGTCCGCTTCGTATATCTGCCTGGCACTGAATATTTTCATGGGTTAGTGTAAATGCCTGTGTGCTCCTTTTTTTTGCATCTCCTATATCGTATACTTCCCTTCATCATTATCCGAGGTGCGGGTTTTATCCCATTTAAAGGTAAGAATTAATTCAGTTCCACTGTCTTTCAGGAGAAGATGGCGTCCTGCTTCCGCTCGTCTCATCATCGATTTATACCAGTTTAAAAATTCACCACATTGAATTTGACAAAGGATACATAGGCCTTTTAAAAGTGGAAGCTTCCACAGAAGGGAATATCAGCATTTCACCCCTACGGCCGGTTCCCCTTTGTTCTTTGCATTTAAGGTGAATAGAAAGGAAGGCCAGGGAAGAAAAATGCCAAGGATTATATGATACATGAGGCCAAAGTCCTATTTTTGTTTTCCTATGTGCACTACCCCTGCAATTTTTGGAAAGGACGTCGTTACCCTTACCTGAAATAAAATGAAAACAAGTCGTTTGCTTTGCCCCTCTTTTCTTTTCCTCACCCCTTTGGGGTAAATGCAGCATATCCCTCCGTTTTTTCATAGCTTAGCGCTTTTCTTTTCTAAATGTAATTCATCAGCTCAATGAAAGTTCTCAAATTTGGCGGAACCTCTGTAGCCAATGCGAAAAACATAGGTTTGGTACAGCAGATCGTTGCCGGCGCTTCTGATCATCGTGTCGTTGTGGTAGTTTCTGCTTTTGGAGGGATCACAGATCTGCTGCTTCGGGCCGCCCACCTGGCTTCCCGGCAGGATCCGGCATACAGTGATGTGGTTAAGGACATTGAGCGGCAGCACCTGCAGACCGTAAAGGAACTGATCCCCATCGCCTCGCAAAGCCCTATATTAAGTAAGGTAAAGAGCGACCTGAACATTCTGGATACCTTGTTGGAAGGGGCATATCTGATAGGCGAAACTACTGCAAGGCTATCGGACAAAATAGTAAGTTTCGGCGAATTGTTGTCCTCATTTATCATAGGAGAGTATTTTAAGGTGAAAGGGATGGACGCCATCTTTAAAGATAGCAGGGAACTGATAATAACTGATGACAACTATGGAAAAGCCATGGTAGATTTTAACGCTTCCAATAAGGCATGTACCGGTTTTTTTAATCAGAATCAACATCGAATCACTGTGTTGCCCGGGTTTGTTGGTTCTACGCCCTCAGGAAATGTTACGACCCTGGGGCGGGGCGGTTCTGATTATTCTGCCGCCGTCTTTGCCGCCGCGCTGAACGCGGAAGAATTACAGATCTGGACGGACGTCAGTGGCATGTATACGGCAAATCCAAGAGTGGTTAAACAAGCAAGAGCCATTCGGGATATTTCCTATGAGGAGGCCATGGAATTATCGCATTTTGGGGCAAAGGTATTATATCCTCCAACCATTCAACCAGTGTTCTCAAAGGGTATCCCTATCCGCATTAAGAATACCTTTGATCCTGCTGCAGAAGGCACCTGGATCACCAAAAATGATAGCGGAAATAGCAAAACCGTTCGCGGAATCAGCAATATTCCTGGTATTGCGCTATTGTCGCTCGAGGGGCCGGGGATGATTGGCATTCCCGGCATTTCCAAACGCTTTTTTGAGGTGATGTCAGGAGAAGCCATCAGTGTGGTCCTGATCACCCAGGCTTCTTCAGAACATTCTATCTGCATCGGAATTTCTGACCATGATGCTACCCGGGCCGAATTAAAGATCAATAAGGCCTTTGCCAATGAAATGGCCTTGGGCCATATCCGGCCTGTTACCGCTGAAAGGAACCTCGCTATCATAGCCCTGGTAGGCGATAATATGAAAAGTCATCAGGGCCTTAGTGGCAAGATGTTCAGCGCCCTTGGTAAAAATAATGTGAATATAAGGGCCATTGCACAGGGGGCATCGGAAAGGAATATTTCTGCGGTAATCAATGAAAGTGATGTTAAAAAAGCCCTTAACACCCTGCATGAGGAATTCTTTGAAGAACAGGTGAAACAATTGAACCTTTTTGTACTTGGTGTCGGCAACGTAGGATCGAAATTTTTACGGCAACTGGCGGGTCAAAAGAAATACCTGAGAGAGCAGCTTAAACTGAACATCCGGCTGATAGGGATCTCCAATTCGAGAAACATGGTTTTTGAGGAAGGCGGTATTTCCCTTCAAAATTGGGAGACAGCGTTGGCCAATGGTATTGTGGCAGATAAGGATGCCTTTTTTCGGGAGGTGAAGATCCTTAATTACAGGAATAGCATCCTGGTTGACAATACGGCAAGCCGGGATATTGCCGGTGTTTACGAAAAATACCTGAAACAAAGCATTGCCGTTGTGACCTGTAATAAAATAGCCTGTTCCTCCGACTACGGGAATTACCGGAACCTGAAAGACCTCTCCAGGGAGTACAATGCTCCGTTCCTTTTTGAAACCAATGTAGGGGCAGGACTGCCCATTATAGACACTCTCAAAAACCTTATCGCATCAGGCGACAGGATCCTCAAAATACAGGCGGTGCTCTCCGGGAGTCTGAATTTTGTATTTAATACCTTTTCAGAAAACACCTCATTCCACGAGGTGGTTTTAAGGGCCATGGAGGAAGGATATACGGAGCCGGACCCAAAAATAGACCTCAGTGGCACAGATGTCATGCGCAAGATACTTATCCTTGCCAGAGAAAGTGGATACAGGCTGGATATGAAAGACATTATCAACGATACTTTTCTGCCGGAAGAAAGTATGGTCACAGAAAGCAAGGAGGCATTTTTTGAATCCCTCAAAAACCATGAGCCGCACTTCCAAAATCTTTATAAGAAAGCTTTGAAAGCAAAAAGTAAATTAAAGTATGTTGCCCAATTTGAAAATGGTAAGGCAAATGTCGGTCTTCAAATCATTCCTGAAGGTCATGACTTTTATACTTTGGAAGGAAGTGACAATATTGTTTTGTTTTTCACGGAACGCTATCCGGACCGGCCGATGATCATCAAAGGGGCCGGCGCTGGTGCTGAGGTCACCGCTTCCGGAATCTTTGCGGATATCATCAGAATTGGAAATTTTTAGGGGAGATGGACACACTGAAGATTTTTTGTCCTGCCACTATTGCCAACGTATCCTGTGGCTTTGACGTGTTGGGGGTAGCCCTTGATGGGGTTGGCGATATCATGATACTTAAGAAAACAGCCATCTCAGGGGTCTTTATCACGGCCATACACGGGCAGCAATTACCCCTTGAAACGAAAAGAAATGTAGCAGGTGTTGCCGCTTTGGCCCTGCTCCGGGAAATTGAATTTTCCGGGGGAATTGAAATGGAGATCCATAAAAATATCAAGGCAGGCAGTGGTATAGGAAGCAGTGCTGCCAGTGCGGCCGGGGCCGTATGGGGGATCAACCGGCTACTCGGCAGCCCATTTCCCGACCTGGACCTGGTTCGTTTTGCCATGGAGGGGGAGCGTCTCGCAAGCGGTGTTGCCCATGCGGACAATGTGGCTCCTGCTATTTTCGGAGGCTTCACTCTGGTGCGCAGTTATGATCCCCTTGACATTGTAAGCATTCATACACCTGAAGAATTATATGCCACTATCATACACCCTCAAATAGAAGTGAGAACCTCAGATTCGCGTAAAATTCTTAAGACCTCCATTACCCTGGAGAATGGGATCAAGCAATGGGGAAATGTCGGAGGTCTGATAGCCGGGTTGTATAAGGAAGATTACGACCTGATCGGAAGATCACTGGTTGATCATGTTATAGAACCCATAAGATCTATGCTTATCCCGGGATTTGATCAAATCAGGGAGTCGGCCTTAAAGGCAGGCGCTCTTGGATGCGGGATTTCGGGTTCCGGTCCTTCTGTCTTTGCACTATCCAAAGGGGCTGAAAAAGCGAAAAAGGTAGCCGAAGCTATCAGGGAAATGTATAAAACCATTGGCATCGACTTTGATATTCACGTATCCAAAGTTAACAGGGAAGGTATAAGGGTCATTTAAAGGGTTTATAAAAGCTGGGTAAATAAAGAAATTCATGAAGTTTTACAGTCTGAATAAGCTGGCACCCAAAGTGGGATTTAAAGAGGCAGTGATCAATGGAATCGCTCCTGACAGTGGTCTATATTACCCGCAAAGCATCCATCCGCTGCCAGCCTCTTTTTTTAATCAGATCGAATCTTTATCGCACACCGAAATTGCCATGCAGGCTATCCGGCAGTTTGTGGGTTCAGAGATTCCTGATGCAGTTTTGAAAAAAATACTCCAGTATACCCTGGGATTCGACTTTCCCTTGGTGGAGATTGAGCAGGATATTGCGTCTCTTGAGTTATATCACGGGCCCACCATGGCCTTCAAGGATGTGGGCGCCAGGTT
The DNA here is from genome assembly GCA_041744575.1 of Muriicola sp. Taxonomy (GTDB): domain Bacteria; phylum Bacteroidota; class Bacteroidia; order Flavobacteriales; family Flavobacteriaceae; genus JTS-RE37. The sequence continues at coordinate 220,634 of JBGTKP010000033.1, read as the reverse complement.
TATGGCCAGTTGCCTCGGATACTTCTCCGAGGGTAATGCGGAAGCAGTTACCGTGCTGGTCGCAACTTCCGGAGATACAGGCGGGGCGGTAGCCCATGGCTTTTTGGGCGTAGAAGGTGTTCAGGTGGTCATCCTTTATCCCTCCGGGAAAGTGAGTGATGTGCAGGAACGGCAATTGACAACCCTGGGTCAGAATATTACCGCCCTCGAAGTCCAGGGCACTTTTGATGATTGTCAACAAATGGTCAAAAAGGCCTTTCTGGATAAGGATCTGCGCTCTGTCAGACAATTTACCTCCGCTAATTCGATCAATGTCGCCCGCTGGCTTCCGCAACTATTTTACTTTCTTTTCGCCTTCAAAGAAGTAAAAACCCGGTATGAAAAAATAACCTTTTCTGTTCCCAGCGGAAACTTCGGAAATCTCTGTGCGGGCCTGGTCGCACAAAAACTTGGAATGCCTTCCGTACATTTTATCGCCTCCACGAACGTCAATGATACAGTCCCGGAATTTCTGCGTACGGGTCAGTACCATCCACGGCCCTCCAGAGCCACTATTTCCAGTGCCATGGATGTTGGTGATCCCAGTAATTTTATCAGAATCCGCCACCTGTTCAACAATGATCTTCAGGCCCTTTCCCAGCAACTTTCCTCCTACTCATTTACTGATGAACAGACCAAAAAGGCCATTCTGGAGATTTTCAGGACCACGGGTTATGTAGCGGATCCGCATGGTGCGGTGGCGTATTTGGGTCTGAAAAAGTACAGGAAATCACATCCGGGGGGTATGGGGATCTTCCTTGAAACGGCACATCCATACAAATTCCTGGATGTAATAGAGCCTATTTTGGGAATGCGTCTGACAGTGCCCGCCCAACTGGAGGAATTGCTGCATCGTACCAAATCTTCTATACCCATCACCGGATATCAACAGTTAAAGGAGCATTTGATGCATCCCTGAACGATCCATGTGCTTTTGCTGAACAAACACAAACTAAGTCATCTTTCCGGTCGCATCGATTTATTTTCGGTAAATTTGCGCATTTGTAAATAGGACCATGAAGGATACGGCACTGAGTGAAACACATAAGAAATTAGGAGCCAAAATGGTTCCCTTTGCGGGATACAACATGCCGGTCTCCTATGAAGGCGTGAACGCGGAACACGAAGTTGTCCGCACAGGGGTCGGGGTTTTTGATGTTTCCCATATGGGAGAATTCCTCATTGAGGGTCCCAAAGCCCTCGAACTAATTCAGCAGGTAACCTCGAATGACGCGTCAAAACTTACGATCGGGCGTGCACAGTACAGCTGTTTCCCGAATGAGAGCGGGGGTATCGTTGACGATCTTATCGTGTATAGGATAAAGACGGATACCTACCTGCTCGTAGTAAATGCATCAAACATCCAAAAGGACTGGAATCATCTTTTAAAGTACAATAAGGAGTACAATGCAGAGATGCGAGATTTATCCGACACGTATTCTCTCCTTGCCATCCAGGGCCCTAAGGCCGTGGAGGCCATGCAGGCGCTTACATCCGTTGATCTGGCGGGAATCGACTTTTATCATTTTGTGGTCGGAGATTTCGCGGGCATAGAACATGTGATCATTTCCGCAACAGGATATACAGGTTCGGGAGGCTTCGAAATCTATTGCAGGAACACCGAGGTACAACAGGTGTGGGACCGGATTTTTGAGGCCGGAGCTGCTTACGATATCCAACCCGTAGGTCTTGCCGCCAGGGATACCCTGCGACTCGAAATGGGATATTGCCTCTATGGCAATGATATTTCGGACAGCACCTCTCCTATCGCTGCCGGCCTGGGATGGATTACAAAGTTCAGCAAATCCTTTGTCAACAGCCAGGCCCTGAAGATGGAAAAGGAAGCAGGTCCGGATATGAAGCTCATTGGCTTTGAACTCGAGGAAAGGGGAATCCCGAGACAGGAATATGAAATAGTGGATAAAGACGGGGCCGTCATGGGTCAGGTAACTTCAGGCACCATGTCCCCTTCCCTTGGAAAAGGAATTGGATTGGGATATGTCTCCTCAAAAAATGCTGCAGAAGGTGCCACCATTTACATTCGCATCCGGAAGAACCTCATCCCTGCCACCATTGTCAAACCACCATTCTTCAAAGGATAAGCGTGCCTATGGCTAAAGGAAAAAAGGAACCAGAGGACAATATTAAAAAAATTCTTATCCTGGGAGGGAGCGGCTTTATCGGAAATGCTCTTTACAAGGAATTGTGCAACTACTATGACAGCTATGGCACTTATTTTTCGGCCCGTAAAGCATTTGAGGGGAACCAGCGGTTTTTCCGATACGATATGGAAGAAGACGATATCTTTCAAGTCCTGGAAAAAGTTCAACCCCAACTGATAATTTCAGCGCTCCGCGGGAATTTTTCCGCACAGATCCAGGCCCACCTGCATTTAATGGAATATGTAGTTAAAAACAACTGCAGAATTTATTTCCTATCCTCAGCGAATGTTTTCGATGGCTATAGTAAATACCCCTCCTATGAAAATGACAAGACCTTGTCCGAAAGTGTTTATGGAAAGCTGAAGATACGTATTGAGAATATGCTTCTCAGGTTGCCAAAAGCCCAAATGGGCATTCTTCGGGTACCCATGGTTTTCGGGAATACTTCCCCCAGGATCAAGGAAATCAAGCAGGCCATCTGGAACAATGAACCGGTAGAGGTATTTCCAAATCTTATTATCAATGTGACCAATGATGACCGACTTACTCAGCAAGTTCACTATCTGATCAACCATAACAAAAGCGGAATTTTCCACCTTGGTAGCCAGGATCTGGTTCACCATGAGGATTTTGTCAGGGAAGTGGTAGACCGCATTGGAAGTTTTAATCCGATTTACAAACGCGTCTTTACTACCAATGACGAACGCTATCTTGCCGTATTGCCAAAAGTGAATAAATTACCCAGAAATCTTCTGATCAGCTATCAGGAAATCATAGATCATCATGTGATGGGATAGAGGGTTTATCTGTATATTTACAGCTCATTTGCCAAAACCTTTTGACCTTAATAAAATTAGTGCGCATGGAAAAATTATCAGACAGAACAATCGAAGAACGACTTGATAAACTCGAAGGATGGGATTATAAAGATGGGGCTATTGAATCGACCTTCAAATTCAAGAACTTCAGGGAAGCCTTCGCCGCGATGACCACCGTGGCCTTTGAATGCGAATCGCAGAATCACCATCCGGACTGGACCAACATTTACAATACCCTGAAAATTCGCCTCAACACCCATGATGCCGGAGGCGTGACGGAGAAGGATTTCACGCTTGCCCATAGTATTGACAGTATATTGAGGTAATTCACAGGTCCTGTAAGTGGTATGACTGCTTCAACCTGGCCTTCACACAGGGGACGGCTTAAGGATCTTCCCACCACTCTTTTCACAGACTTTATTAATTTTGTACCTCGTCGGTTCATAGATCAGAATTATGGGTAGAGCATTTGAGTTCAGGAAAGCGCGTAAGATGAAGCGCTGGTCGGCTATGTCCAGGGCTTTTACAAGGATCGGCAAGGATATTGTGATGGCTGTAAAAGATGGCGGGCCGGATCCTGATACCAATTCAAGGCTGCGTGCAGTCATTCAGAATGCCAAGTCGGTCAATATGCCCAAGGACAATATCGAAAGAGCCATTAAAAGGGCATCGGACAAATCTCAGGGCGATTTTAAGGAAGTTTTGTTTGAAGGATATGCCCCACATGGAATCGCAGTACTCATAGAAACTGCAACGGATAACAATACCCGCACGGTAGCCAATATCCGAAGCTACTTCAACAAATGTGACGGGAGCCTTGGCACATCGGGGTCCGTGGAATTTATGTTCGACCACAGTTGCAATTTCAGGATAGCGGCGGAGGGGATAGATCCTGAGGAACTGGAACTTGAAATGATCGATTTTGGTGCGGAGGAAGTATTTGTGGATGAAGACGGGATCCTTATTTACGCACCGTTTGAAAGTTATGGGGCCATTCAGAAAGTACTGGAATCCCGTGAAATTGAAATCTTATCTTCCGGCTTTGAGCGCATCCCTCAGATCACTAAGGCATTGCTTCCCGAACAGGTTCAGGATGTTGAAAAGCTTCTTGAAAAAATTGAAGAGGATGATGATGTGCAGAACGTCTATCACACCATGCAGGAGTGATTCCCCGCCCGTCAGAATATCCAGTTATTAGAGTCCGCCCGGATCAGCTCCTGCATTATTAAAATTGGCAGTTAACAGAGAATAGTCGACTTCTGTGACCGACCCATCCCCGTTAAAATCGGCCCTTGCATCAAAGCCGGCCTGACCGGCAGATAAATTAAAGGAGGCGGCCAGAACGGAAAAATCCAGGGCAGTCACGCGGTTATCATTATTAGCATCCCCTGCCTGTAGCGCACTCATCAGAAAATCATTTTTACCTGCGTTCAACTGCCTCAACTCACTGTGCTGCAAAAATTGTGGATGCTTGAGTGCAAGGGTATAGCCCCCGGGCTGGATTCCTTTAACTTCGAGCAGACCTCCTGAATTGACGGGAACATCAAACCGGTACTTTGGAGTTGTACTTCCTGAAGGATAAAGTTCCACGGTATATATACCCGCCGGATTGATTCTACCCTGCAAGGTCACGTTTAGGGAGAGATCCGCATTCGGGCCGGAAGTCTGAACAAAATATTCCTCCTGGAAATAGCTTTCGATCTGCTGCCTTTCGGACTCACTCACTTCCCTGTTAAAAAACACAAGTTCCGCGATCTCCATTCCGGTATACTTGGAATCATCATGTTGCACTGCAATACGCATTTTACCCTCGGTCGTATTATAGACTTGCTCTTTATTTCCTATGCTCTGTCCATCCCGGTAGTGACGTACCGTGCTCCCATCAAAGACAGCAGAATGGCTTAACCATCCCTGTCCCAAAGCCTGTTCCTGAGAAAAGGAAATATTGGAACATCCCCAGCCTTCCACGGCAAGGGTGCCACGGATCGAATTACAGCCTCCTGCAGATGCCACCAGGCCAAATACACGATTCACAGAAGTAGTTCCGTACGTAAATCCACCAAACCTGGCACTGGTATATTTTACCATCATGAATACTGATCTGGGGCCGGATCCGAGTGGAAGGCCTGAAAAGGAATTATTCCCAAGCGCATCGTCGATTCCGTCAAACCTGATGACATCGTGGCCATTCAGTATGCCCGGAATAAGTGCAGGTGACCCGGATACTGCGACAAGGTCATTGAGGGCCGTTGCCTGATTGGCCCAGAGGGTTACCTTCCCTTGTGAGGCTGTGACCCCGTTATCGCCTTTATACCTTAGGACCATTCCGGGGATTTCGGGAAAGTCACAGGAGCCGGAGGCAACGTAATTTGCCGTAAAGGTCTGATCCGTTTCAGGAATATTGATAAGGTGGGTAATAGACCCCCCATCAGACCAGTTCACAAAGTTGTATTGTACACCGTTAATACATGCATTGGCAGGAGCCGAAATCTCGTGCTCCAGTCCTTTTACATCATCAAAGGTGTAGGGAGACGGTCTTGGTTCGCCATCAATGCTGATGACAATATCAGGCACATTGGAAGTGAAAGTGGTATGAACCTCGTCGGGGAATATTTCTACAAACTTTTCCGTACTGAGGCCGTTGGCATCCGTTACCCTGTAGGTAATTCGGTACCACTTTTCAAAGGAAAAGTCCACGTGATTATCAGCAGAGCTTACCGTGGTAAAACTTCCGTTACTGCCACTGCCGGTAAATCTTGGCTGAAGGGTCCCCTGATTGCTCAGCTCAATAAACCACTCCTCTGCCCCCCCGGAGGCAGATGTGGTGCCTGAATAGGTGATACGCTGATTGGCAGCAAACAAATCACCCTGCTGCGGGCTGAGTATCCGGACATCCGGCGGAGTGCCGACACGGATGATAATTTCTTCTGAAGTGGTATAATTACCATCACTGACACGCAGCGTTGCCGTAAAGATACCTCTGGAAACATAGGTATGGTTTACCGGCATCTGCACATTATTCATTGTCCCTGTATTTTGTGATCCATCCCCGAATAAGAGGGTATAGGACAGTTGTCCCTGGGAACTGTCAGCATCAAGCGCAGAAAAATGAAAAGCGACCTCCTGGGGCGGAGAAGAGGAGGCGACCGGGTCCGCCACAAAATTTTCTATAACCGGCGACAGGCCGCCTGTATATTTTATTCTTTTTATGTAGCCATTGCTGGTATTTCGTTGTAAACTGGCCCAATATAAAGATCCATCCGGGCCCTGAACAATTTTTACTATTTCGTCCGTGCCCTGCGCAAATGCTGACGGCTTACCGGGCGGGGTGCTGGCAGGGTAATCGGCAACCAGACCATTTTCATCAAGTTTAACGTACCTGATAAAATCCTTCGTATAGTCGCTGAAAAAAAGGACATTGTCATATTCCTGGGGCCATTGATTCCCGTGATTCACAATGCCCATGATAATTGCCTGCCCACCGGAATGCGGATAGGCAAAGATGGGATCAGAATACAGGCCCCCATCATTAATACATTCCCCTGTTGCAGGATCGCGGCCGGTACCACTTGTGCCTCCGGAAGCCCCACCGGCGCCGTCCCCGCAGGCCGGCCATCCAAAATTAATAACCTGCCCACCTACAATATCTGAAAGTTGTGCCAGATGGACATCTTCAAAGGCCCTGGCATGATCATTTCCCCCAACTTCAGCAATATACAGTTTCCAGCTGCTTCCGGACCTGTCATTATAACCTGTAAAAGGATTTCGCAAACCAATACCGAACAAGGACTGGAGGGTACCATCAGAATTAAATTGCCCCGGACTGCCATCAAATAAGGGATTATCGGATGGGAGGTTATTTCCCGGCTGGCTCCCGTTGTACCAGGGTACAGATGGATTCACCCTATGTATCTTGCCGGCAGGACTGGTAAGGTCCTGGGCTCGGGAGGCATCAAACTGATCTCCAATTGCGATCAGTAGGCTGCCGTCTTCCAGAAAACCCATAGCGCCCCCATAGTGACAACATCCCGGAAAGCCCGTCGTATCCTCCCAAAGGATCATCTCAGTGACGCTTGAAGCGGTTTTGGTAAGGGGGTCGTAAGTAAAGCGTGAAACGCGGCTCTGGTCAACAATATCCTGAGTGTAAAATATATAGAAATAACCGTTGGTGGAAAAGTGGGGATCCAGCAGCAGGTTGGTTACCCCGCGTTCACCACCAATATTCACATTTGGCAAAGAAATTACAGGTTGAAATGCCACAGGTGGGGATTCGGGCTGGGGATTGGACGAGACCAGAATAAGCCCGTTCCTTTGCCCGATCATCAGGCGTCCGTCAGGTAAAAATGCCAAGGCTATGGGCTGATTGAGTCCGGCAACCACCGTTTCCTGCTGAAAATTGACGGGAAGCTGGGCCACAACCTGACATGGCAAGGAAATGAACGACAAAAGCAGCAACAGGCTTTGGATGTGCTTCCGATATATGCAGTATCTCCTTCTGATGACTTTCATTTAAATTACTTTTATCCTTAAACTTTCACTTCCAATATTCCTCCAGCAAAATGTCGTATGCCGTTAAGTCGGAATCCTGAGCCCTGGCATGCAAATCAGGCAATGAAATACGATGACCTTTGAGAGTCGAAAGTCAGGAGCAACCCTGATTCGTCGCCGGTACACAGAGAACATGTGGGAGCGTAATCAATCGCGTTTAACAATCAGTCTCCGTTGTATTTCCATACCTTCCGCATCCCGAATACGGACAAAATAGGTCGCATCCGGCAGGTCCTCCAACCGGAGCAGGTAAGATTCCTCCTTATACCCTTTTCCCACGCTGATATGTTCAATAAGTCGCCCCGCCGTATCATAGATCGAAATGTACTCCAATGGCACGGGATAGGTAAAATCTATGCTTACCACCTCAACGGCAGGATTGGGATGCATTTTTAGCTCGTGTACCCCTTGTTTCAATGAGCTCTGCTGGTTTCCTACCGTAAATTGGAGGCTTAAGGGCTGACCCGCTGCACCTTTCCCACCGGACAGTTCATAGGGGGTGGCAATAAGGTTGTATAGGCCATCCGGAAGATCCCTGGAATAATAATCCGGAGGCGGGCCAGGGCTATCCCCAAAAAGGGTATATGGAGCAACGGACTCAATGGTTGTCCTTTTTACCGGGCCTGATAATACCATTCGGACACTGCCTGCCTGCCCCGGGTGCGTATTTGCCCGGATATTAATCTTGTTTCCGCTGATCACCTCGTTGGTTTGAATCTGCGATAGATCCTCATCGGTAAGGGCATCAATCAAATCAAAACCACTTACTTTCAGTGAATTGGGATCTGCTGCATTGACGGTGATGGTGGCATTGGTCATAGCACCGTCATTATCCGTCACGGTCAGAATGCAAGATTTGGAACCCCCAGTCGCGTAGGTGTGGGAAGGATTTGGTTGGGAAGACGTCTGGCCGTCCCCAAAGTCCCAATCATAGTGTACTATGGAACCATCAGAATCCACTGAGCCATCACTGGAGAAATGGATCCTGAAAGCAAGTGACGGGTCCGGATTTCCGGAGGCAATTGCTGTCGGCGCGAGATTCAATGAGCCCCCGTCAACAATCTCAAAATGCACTGTCACCGAGGGTCCGGTAACTGGATCGGCATTCAGGGTATAATTTCCGGCAGGAAAGGGAATTCCTGAAATATTGCCATTGATGTCGCCGAATAGTGAATAGGGTGCCACCCCCTCATTCCGGCTCCTGCTGACCGGACCGCCAAGCGTGAGCTTTACGCTTCCGGGTGGTGTGGCAGGATAAAATACAATCCCCATCGGTGAGGATCCAATGGTGCTATTGCTGATCTGAAGGCCTGAAGAAATCGGGAAAAGCGGGGTATCGGAGTTGGCGTCTACCATCATGAAGTACCCGGAAGGTGTGGTTTGCGTGGAAACTGCAGCTCCTGAGGTGGCATTGATGACATTCAGTCCTTTAAAAGTTACAATCGTCGAGGCGGGGCCGGCGGGGTCGTAAAAGGAAATTGCACTTTGCCCGGCGGCCTTTACTTTAAATACAATTCGTATCAACTCCAGATTTCCTACAGGAAAGCCAGTAACGGTTGATCCTATAAAGCCTATCATCCCTTTGACATTGTCATAAGTAGGAGTAAAAATTGATTGTCCGAGATCAGAACCTAAGGGCACAATAGCCTCAACCTTCAATAAAACGGGATCAAAAAGAAGGTAGACCTCTGCCAGATCTACTTTTTGAGCCTTCTGCGTACTTAGTCGCACACTTACCTCAAAAGACTCTGAAACCTGCACGGTATTTTCCCCCGGGGATAATGCAAGGTCAACCTGCGACATAAGCGTTTGGGAACAGGGGACTACAAGGATAAATAAAAGAAGGATAGGACCCAGCCATCTTACTGACCGCCATTGCGCCTTCCCGATAAAAATATGCGGGAAAATGGCAGTAACGGACTTGCCTGCGATTCGCGGTCCAGACAAACCTGTAACACCCGGCCTAATCGGCAACTCCGGGCGTAACAAATCCACCCGCTTAATAAATATTGAAAAGTAATACGTCCACATGGCTGGTTTACAATAAGCCATAGAGCAGGAAGTCCTCCGGAATTTAGGGCAAAGCAAAAATCATTTTGAGGGAACCACAGGTTCGTAAGAGAGTTAGTATATATAGCCGTCAACAACCAAATAAATTTAGCCTTTCAGACTATTAAACGCTTCTTTTATAGCAACTTTGGTAGTATAAAGATTACTATTAATGATAGATATTCTCTGATAATTTGAGATAATTCGATTAAAAGCTGCAAATACCGTCCAACTACCCAAATAATTGTCAAGAAATAGGAGGTATATTTTCCGGAGAACAAAATAGGGAGTACAGGGCGCCTATTAAGGTGTAGTTCAATGATATAACTTAAGTATTTGCGGCTATTTTTGTAACTTTTTATTGCCTCTGTAGGTAGGTATATTCCTATATATTTTCATGGTGGCACTGAGCAGTGATTGGGAGGGAAAAGTACTCCAAATTTAACCACGGCAATAACTATCAATCGGCTATAGGAGGAATTCTGCCGTGTGTTTAATTGTGGATTACATGTGGCGCTCTGTTTTGTGATTATTGATTCATCTCACAATATCTTTACGCAGGATGTGATCAGCCTGAAGCATCAGACCTCCAGGGTTCGCAAATAAAAGAAAGGTCCAAAGGTTCTCTACTTCATCCAAAAGAATATGAAGACTCATGATAGGCCCGGTATGCCGGAATAAAAAACCCTGTGGATTACACAGGGTTTCTCGTCAAATAACCAACTATCAACTAACAACTTGAACATTTCTGTTTGAAGGAAGAACGGAACTACTTCTCCCCTTTCTTACTTGTATTTACGTAAAAAAATCGTGGCGGTTTTAAATTATGTCGGATTAATTCGCATCAACCTGCTTCCTGAAAGCTACTCTGCAGTCGGGCATTAATAGGAAACGGGCCATCAGATAAACTGACAGCCCGAATCACTGATTTAATCCCCAGATTAAATGTCTTTCAGTTACTGTACATGTATACAGAAGCTGCAGAAGGGAAATCGATCGATTCACTTGGGGCTATATTACCACCACCTTCAGGGATATTTTTGAACTCCAGAATCTTACTGTTGCCTATTTCTGCAATAAATATTGATTTTGATCTATTGTCATAGGCGATATCAATAGGGTTGCCCATTTGTGATTCAGAGCCGCTTACCCGGATCTGAGCGCTGAGCGCAATAGTTCCCATATTTTCAGTAGCTGCAATCAGACTGAAGAAATTAGGGATAATCTGGAATCCACCGTCATCTGCGGTATTAGCCGCATCTCCAATATCAGTAAGTAAAAGTACATCATCAGAAGCGCTATACGTGATTCCATGTGTCCTGACGATACCTTCTACCGTTACCTGCTTGTCGGCGTTCAGCACACCATCCGTGGTATTGGAAAGGAAATCATTGAATACTACAATATCACCGGATAAATCTACTACGGCAACCAGGTCATCGCCCATAAAGGTGATCCCCCAGAGGTTGCAATTGATCGTAAAGGTGTTTTCCAGGTTAAAAGCGGCATTGGTATAAGTGTATACATAGAACTTGCTCGATCCATTGTCGGAAACAACCACTTTCTGCCCTGAAACCGCTATCTCCCTTGGGCTGACCAGATCGGCGCTGCTTTCAAAAGCAGGAGTTACCATATCTCCGTCGGAAGTCATGCTGATATCGGAATAATACTCCAGCAATAAATCAGACCTGGAAGCGTGGATGAGCGCGTCATTCAGCCCACTGTAATAAATTCCTTCAGAGGAAGCTGATTCTGCGGTAATAACTTTTTGCGTACCGTTAAGGGCGTCGTATATAAATACATCCCCGCTGGCGGTGGTGTTCGCATAGAGTTCAGATCTGAATGCCAATGTTTCTACACCCGTATTGCCATCGGTTTCATCACTGGAAAAGTAAAGGGAAGAAGCCATCGACAAATCGGCCTGAAACGACGGAGCAATATTGCCCCCTGCGCTAAATCCTGTAAATCCAAGAACTTTTCCATTTCCGATCTCTGAAATATAGACTGCATTGGTTTCAGAATCATAAGCCACGTCAATCGGATTACCCATTAAAGTATTGGACCCTTCAATTCGTATCTGGTGACTTTTGGTCAGAATATCCCCATCGGAAAGAAGGTCGATTTTACCTGCGAAATCATTAACAACCAGAAACGCACCATCATCAGTAGCATTGGCAGCATCCCCGATATCTGTTAGTACAAGAACATCATCCGCACTATCGTAGGTGATCCCATGGGTCCTGATTAGGCCTTCAACTGTAATTCTTTTGGAAGGAGTTAAAGGACCGTCTGTGGTATTTGAAAAGAAATCATAAAAAATAACCATATCTGAGGTGGTATCGACCACGGCATAGAGGTCTTTTCCCCGGAAAGTGATACCCCACAATGGAAAGGGTAAGGTAAAAGTATTGGCTAGCGAAAAGCTGTCACCACTCTTCTGATATACGAAGAAGGTATTGGAGCCATTGTCCGAAACTACGAAGTAGTCCCCACTGACTGCCATTTCCCTTGGACTTGCCAAATCAGCCGAACTGCTGAATGACTCGCCGGCACTGGCATTCTCCATAAATGTACTAACATCGGAATACGCATCAATCCTCAGCGCAGTCCTGGAGGCCTGATAAACCACATCGGCTGTCGGGTCATAATAAATACCCTCGGCGGCAGTTGAAGCTGTTTCCAGGGTGATCGAAGTTCCGGCCGTAAGGTCGTATTTCGTAATATTTCCGTCTGTATTGTTGGTTACGTAGAGTTCCGCCCTTCGGCCATCCTCTTCTTCCCCGGGTAATTCAGTTGGATCATCGGCCAATCGCACATCTTCGTTGTCGCAGGAAGTAAAGCCCAGAACCAACAGTACCGCCAGTCCTATGCAGTTTAAATAGAATTTTTTCATAATCTAATAGTTCAAGAGTTTAAAGTTCTAATGCATACTTACGAGGATTTAATAAAAAGGTTTGGTTTTATCAGATAAAATGTTAGTCCCGAATGCTGAAATAAGCATCGCATTACCAAGTGCTTAAGCCTCAAATTTCATCATATAAGAATATTCTTACCTTTATTCGACTACTTCCTTGATAAATAGTTAATAAACGGTCACAACTTTGTCAGCAATGATTGACGACTACCTTTTAATCTCGCCTGATTCCCGTCTGCTTTCAGGCCAATGAAGTCAGTCATTTTCTCAGGCCGCCATCTTCAGGCGGCTGGTTTACCGGTAAATCAGGATTGGCCCCGTGCTACCTAACCTGGTCTGGATTACGCCACATTATTGTCAAACATTGTAGTCCAGGATGTATTTGCTCAGAGGGTCTGTACGCAGAAAAGGCCGGGGAATATCCCGGCCTTTTCAAGAATTAAAATACTTCGCAGCATTTTACGGTGCTTCCCCTTCCACATTAAAGTTAGAAGCAAGGAGAGAAAAATCTTCTAATGTTACTGCCCCGTCCCCATTAAAATCAGCGGCTGGATTATAGGAGGTCTCTCCGAGCCCAAGATTAAAAGAATCGGACAGCAATGAGAAGTCTTCCAATGTCACCGCATTGTCATTGTTTGCATCTCCCGCAAGCAGTTGCCCGACACTCACTGAATTCCCGCCGGCTGCGACATTTAACGTAGCCACTTTTTGTAAATAATTACCGGATTTTACAGCCACGAGATACGTGCCGGGGGATACCCCGGTAACATTCACCTCCCCTGTCGGTGATCCCGAGGGTGTGAATTCATATACCGCAATAGTGGAGCCTTCCTCAAAAAAGTCAACCGTTAGTGCTGTTGAATGATCGGTCCTTCCCTGCAATGTATATGATATGGTTAGGGTAGCATCTGCGTCAGGGTCATAGAGCAGGGTTACCGGATTGGAAATACTGCTCACCTGCTGGTCCACCGAGTAGGCTGCCGCCGAAGTTACAGCCAGGAACTGATTAAGACCGCCGTCCGGCGTCCCTGATGCTCCCGTCGTTACAAGGAGGGTCACAGGGATGTCAAGCGTACCCCCTGCGCCTATAATACCCGTATACAGTGTTTTGCCGGACATTGCCTCATTGGCATAGTAAGTGACATCAGGTACATTGAACGGATCACCTCCTGACGCGATATATAGCCTGGAATCCATTTGAAGCAGGGAAACTGCATCCCCCGGTGTCCCTGTGACCGTAACGGTCTGGTTGAGGTCGCTGACCGTCGCCGGACCTGCTCCGATTCCGCTGATCAATATGGCTGGTGCTGCCGGTGGATTTGCTGCGATTACTACCTGTCCGCCACCCAGACTTCCGTCTTCATACAGGCTTCCTAAGAGGATACTACCGTCACTGAAGGTGATTGTTATGGTGGCTCCTATGAGTTCTGCACCTGAAACTGCGCCGGCATTACCTGCCCCGGGAACGCCCTGAATACTGTTCGGGTCTACATCTGTTGTGAAATCGAATTGTTCCAGAGGATCAAAATTCGTAAAGGCAATACTCAACACATCAAATCCGCCATTCCTGGGCTGACTAAAGGGCGTGGTACAAGGATTCGCCGGCGCCACCAGTCCAACAGCGGTTGTTCCGCTATTTGGGGTAAAGCAGCTCGCGGTCTCATCACCCCCGGCACCTGTCGGATCAAATACCATATCAGGATAAATGGCCGTACTTAAATCGAATGAGATCCCTGTTATCTGTACATTGCCGGTAGAGGTATTGGTGACCTGAAAGCTATTGCCACTGAAAGTGCTGGCGTCCAATGCGCTCCCTGGGGTAATCTCCACAAGAGCGGAAGGTGCAATTACTACATTCGGATCAAATTCGAGAACCAGAACATTAGACCCCAAACTGTTGATGCCGCCTGGTCCTGTAGTCACCGCTATAAATTGATTTAATCCGCCATTTGGAGTTCCTGACGCTCCGGATGTCTGGGTAAGGACTACCGGAATGGTTCCAACACCACTGCCATTAAGTGTAATGGTATACAGCTGTTTTGCCATTGCTTCATTGGCCTCAAAAGCATCAACATCAAATCCTACAGAAGGATTTCCCGGATCTATGAAGAGCCGGCCATCCACGCGTAACAAGCTCACCGAAGCATTTGGCTGTCCATTGATCTGAACTGTCTGGTTGGCTACAGTTACCAACCTCGAAGCCGCAGATCCGTCAACAGTAATCGTCGGGCTAACCAATGCGTTGCTTGCGCTACTAATAATCGCATCTGATCCTCCCAATGATCCTTCGTCATAAAGACTTGTTGTATAGATAGCACCACTGGCAAAGGTTACTGAAATCGTGGAACCAATCAGTTCAAACCCTGATATGGATCCGGCATCTCCGGAAGTTAGGTCCCCTTTGATAGAGGTGGGGTCCATATCCACACCGAAAACAAAAGATTCTGCAGGGTTGAAATCTGTAAAATCCAGTGATAAGGCATCATAACCTTCCTGATTGTTAAGACCATTGTGAGGCAATTCAAAAACGGTAGCACAATTGGCTGTACCTGAGCCGTTTGCAGTTACCGTAAGACCTACCTGGGCCGGCGAATTTCCATTGCCGTTTGTCAGACATTTGGCAACCGAATCACCCGCAGTACCAACTGGATCAAAAACCACATCCATCATATGACCGGTAATCGTATTGAGAGTAACATTGACGATATTATCGTCCCCTGTATTGGTAATAATGAACGAATTATTCCCAAATGTTGAAGCGGTCAGGGTTTCACCGGGAGTGATCTGTATAGAAGCAGACGGGTTACCAACCGGGCTGGAAGTAACATTCCATGTAAATGAAACCTGGCTGGTAAGTGCCGGGGCGCAGGCATCTGTTACATTAACTGTAATGTTGTAAGGACTGCCGGATGAGGCTCCGGGGGTATTTCCACCAGCCTGAGTCGATTCACTATATCCGTTCAGGAGCGTCTGATTGACATCAATAAAGCGCTCATCAATGTGGACAAGCGCAATCTTATCAACCTTATGTCCCGCGGAACGTTCTGTCATAGACAGGGTAAAAGTCCCTGCATTTGGAAAATAAGCATAGATAGGGAAACTGTTGTTGTCAATTGTAAAAGTTGACCATTTATTACCCCCGCCGCCTGTTCGGAAGACCTTAAAATATCCCTGACTACCCGGGTTCTCACTACCGAAATTAGATCGCCCCTGGGCATTACCTGCCGGATAGTGGAGGATCTTTGTGGTACTAGCCGGATTGCCCAGTTCATTCAGGAACTGCTGGGTGCCGGTAAGGGCTCCGCCCTGTACAGCAAAGAAATGGACATCGGGGGTATTGTCGATTTTGAACCAGCTATCATTTTCATCCGTAGTAACGGTGCCAGTGATATTGGATTTAATGTGAAAACGATAAACACCTGGGGTGGAGATCTGAACGCTTTTTAGTACCGTTTGTCCGTTCGGTGTACTGAAATGATTACTCGATGCAGAAAGAAAATTCACACCTCCCTCAATGGTACTGTTCCATCCACCGGGGCTTTCTGTAAAATCCGTCTCGGCCTCCATAAGAACAAGCCCGTCCTCTTCAATGAAGGCGCCGGCTGTTCCGCCGCCCGTGCCTGACAACAGGGTACCGCTTATCAGACCCGTCCCCGGGTTGATGCTCAGACTAGGAGGAAGATCCAGCGCTTCATAGGTAAGGGGACCACAGGGATCAGGATTGCCATCGCTGGCAATAACCTGCAGTGAGACCGATTCCCCGTCAACTCCCGACTGAGCCCCGGGATTGGTAACCAACGGTGCGATTCCCGCCTGCGTTGCTGTTACATTCCAGCTAAATGCCACATCAGTGGTCAAAGGGGGTTCGCAGGCATTCGTCACACTTACAGTAATGTTATAAGGACTGTTTGCCGACGCACCCGGACTGTTGCCTGCGCCCTGGGTCGATTCACTATAACCATTGAGCAGGGCCTGGTTCACTCCTGTAAATCTTTCATCAATGTGAACAAGTGCCATCTTATCTATCTTATGCCCCGCGGATCTTTCGGACATAGACAGCGCGAAAGTGCCTGGATTAGGGAAATAGGCGTATATAGGATAACTTCTGTTGTCAATCGTAAATGTAGACCACTTGTTACCCCCGGCACCACTTCTATATACCTTGAAATAGCCTTGTGAACCAGGGTTTTCACTTCCAAAATTAGATCTCCCCTGTGCATTTCCGGCAGGATAATGCAAAATTCTTGTAGTACTTGCAGGATTGCCCAATTCATTCAGGAACTGCTGGGTATTTTCCAGTGCCCCTCCCTGAACCGTAAAGAAATGCACGTCTGGCGTATTCTCTATTTTAAACCAGGTATCATTCTCATCTGTTGTCACCGTACCGGTGATATCGGATTTAATATGGAACCGGTAAACACCTGGCGTAGAGATCTGAATATTTTTTACGACCGTCTGTCCGTCGGGAACACTAAAATGATCCCCTGTGGCAGACAGAAAATTATCCCCCCCGACAGTTGTGAAATTCCAACCCCCGGATAAATCGGCAAAATCGGTTTCGGCCTGCATAACAACCAGGCCATCATCTTCTATAAAGGCGCCGGAACCACCTGTCCCTGAGCCTGCCGTAAGTGTTCCGCTAATCATGCCTGTTGCCGGATTGATACTCAGATTGGGCGGTAGATTGAGTGCTTCGTAGGTGAGCGGACCACATGGGTCGGAATTTGTATCACTTGCTAGGATTTGTAAATTTACCGCATCTCCGTCCACACTTACCTGCACTCCGGGATTAGTAACCACCGGGGCGATACCGGATGAAGTTTCAGAAACATCCACTATTTCTATGGCTTTCAGGGCAGGGTTTTCCGTCCCGTGAATAAATTGCAGGTCGAGGGTACCGTCGGTGATGGTTGCACGGTGAGATACCATAAAGGCCCCTAGCGCGCCGGCTGTACCAAAGGGATCGATATCATTGAAGCCTACTGGAACCGTACCTTCAAGAGAAACATCAAATACACGTTGGCCGGCTGCATCTATCTCATTAAATAATTCTGCGAAATATAATCTGATTTCAACTGCTGTATTTACCGGCACCGGGAATTGCCATAGCATTTCTGGCGCTTCCACGGCATCAAATCGTTCGGTAGTAAAAATACTTGCCGGAGTTCCGGGAGGTAAGGATGGATGGCTCATATTGATCGCACCCTGATAGGCAGATGCCGAGCTCTGATCAAAAACTCCACCGTCGCTCGTAGAATTGATGAGGTATGGAGAATTTCCGGCGGTACCGAAGGAACCCTGATCCGTATCCCAGTCCGGAGTTTCAGCTTCCGTCGCTGCGACGAGTGGTCCACCGGCATTTACCCTGTATAGAACGTCAGATGACTCAGGTCCGCTAGTAACATTAAGGCTGCCAACGCCTCCACTTCCGGATTCAAAAACAAGGGATGCTACATCTCCCTCTGAGGAGCCTGTATGCTGAATCTGCACAATACTGCTGCCTCCTGAAGGAATGAGAAAACTCGTTGCACTGACCACTGTAAAATTAGAGGCACCGCTGCCATTAATGGCAATATCTGAAACAAAAATTCCCTGGTTTCCTCCTGAATTGCTGATGGTGAGCTGCTCAGTGGAACCAGCCGGAATACTCAGCGGTCCCGGAATAGAAAGCGTACCTGCTACCAGGGTACTTCCCCCGGGATTATCCATTCCATAAACTTCCATTTTATTTTGATTGCCTCCCCCCTGATTGGGCGAACCTGAGGTGGTCCAGATGCCATTCCCGGACACGATGCCCTGAGTTCCATGCCTTGGATTATTCAGGGGATCCAGTGATGTCCATGATCCGGTTGATACATCAAGGGCATCTGTATTGGTGTATGCCTGCCCATTCCCTTCTCCTCCAATAACGACCACTTTACCCTGAAAAGTAACCGTAGACGATGCGGCCCTCGGGGTGGGAAGGTTACTTCCTGCGGGAAGGGTAGACCAGGAATTTGTTCCGAAATCGTAAACATCCACCTGAGGGATCAGAGGAGCGAATGTGCCTCCAGGGCCTCCGGACAATCTTCCCCCTAATACATAAAGTTTATTGCCTACCACGGCGGCATGGAAGTGATCCCTGGCCCTGGGGGCATCCGTAAGTGGAGTCCATGTTCCTGTTGCCGGATCAAACTCATCAAACCAGGGAATATATCCTCCGGCATGTCCTGTTGTATTTCCGGCAATGACGTAAAACTTATTATTGTAAACCACCAGCCCCGCGGAACCTCTTTTCCGTAGCACTGGTACTGCAGGTCCTTGTATCCAAACATCCGTGGCCGGGTTGTATACATAGATGTTATCGGCAGGATTTTCTGGGGAATCATTATCCTTAAATGCACCGATGACCCAGATCAGTCCCTGATATTGCACCGCCTGAAAGTGGTTGAATTCAAATGGCGCCGTAGAAGCAGCGGCTGTCCATGTGTTGCTATTGTAATCGTATATCTCTGTCACATCGGCGCTCTCCCTCCCACCGAAGAGGTAAAATTTATTTCCGGCCTGAACAAAGGAATTCTCATGCCGGGGAATATGCTCGGTAACATTCGTGATATTTGTCCACTGGTCGGCGACCGTGGGCGTCGCCGAACGAATTTCTATCGCTTTGATACTGGGATTTTGAACACCCTGTATAAAATCAATGTCCAAATTCCCATCCGTAACTATAATATCAAAACTCTCAACACCTGCCGTAGCCCATCCATAGGCCGCCGTTTGATCAAAATCCGTAAGTAGCTCCTGACCTTCAATCATGACATCAAAGACACGGATTCCCGCGGTCTGTGCTCCGGTCCAGATTTCCGCGAAAATAAGGTTCACTGTATAGGTACCGTTACTGACAGGAAAATTCCATTGCATATTGTTCGGAACGGCCAGGGTATTGTAGCGTTCGGTTGCGAACAAACTGTTTGGATAACCTGTGTTGTTCGTAAAACTGCCCGGTAGTGCTGCTCCAAAGGTCGCATCTTCGGTTCCACTGTTTACATAAAGTGAAGGTGTTCCATTGCCGGCGGTTCCATTGGCACCACTGCTCGCCTGGTCTTCAGACCAGGAGATGGGAGCACTGTCATTGGATGCCGTGAGTTGCCCGCCCGCATTCACTCTATAAAGAATTCCCCCCGAAACAGCCGGGTCCAGAACATTCCAGTTAAAATTGAGGATCACAGGGGCGTCTGATGGCTTGCTTACTGTTACGGATGTATTGTAAGGACTGGCCCCTGAACTGCCGGACGCAAGGGTACCGAAGATGAGCCCGGTTGTGGGTTCAATCTGTAAACCGTTTGGCAGCCCGGAGGCACTAAAACTGAAATTTTCATTCGGATCTCCGCCGGAGGCATTTACGGTGAGGTTGACGAGGTCACCCTCCTGATGCGATTGACTGGCAATTGGGGCTACACTGATCGGAGGATGAATGGTACTGCCGTTACCTAAGATTTCAATCCCGTTGATAAGTGGATTTTCCACTACATGGCTGAACAGGATATTAAGGACATTATCCGTCAGGTTGACAGGATACTCCAGCATTCCTCCAAACTGATGGCCAAAGGTGCTCACAAGATCCAGGTCGTTTTCAACTATGGCTCCTTCTATAGAAATGTCAAATACCCTTTGTCCCGGGCTGGAAGTGCCAGCAAAGCCATTGCCCATATAGAGCCGGACCACATAAGGGCCATTAGGAAGCTCAAATGTCCATGCCATTTCGGGAGCGGTTGTGACATCATATCTCTCATTGGCAAAAATGGCCTGAGGCACATAGACAGGTAATGAACTATGTCTGTTAGCGGTATTCTGTGTAGACAGAGTTCCGGTATTCACAGCATAATCAATTCCGTTAAAGGAGCCACTCTGGGCATTGGCTCCGGTGATTCCTATCCAGTCCGGATTAGGCGCATCTGTGGCAGAAATGGTTGCTCCATTCGCCCGGATACGAATAAGTGGTACAGCCTCATCGCTGACGGATACGTTAAATGTCTGCTCGATGAACAATGACACCTCATCGGTCGCCCTCACAGTAATGTTACTGCTGGCCGGACTTGCAGGGAATTGCAGATTCAGGAAATTTTCTTCTACAATCGCGCTGATGGCCGGATTTGAATTGGTTACAATGGAATAGGTGAGACCTGAATCTCCCCCGTCATCACTAAAATACTCATCTAGGTTAAAGGAAGTGGGAGAGGCCCCGGAAAGCTGGCTGAGATCGGGAATCTCCTGTTCGATAGTGGGTTGGCTTCCCTGTACAAATAAATAATCCCAGGTACCTTCTACCTCCTCTCCGGCGGCATTTGAGGATCCTGTGAGTCCTACCGCCAGGGAAGTTCCGCTGTTCTGAATGGCATTCAGGATGGACCCTTCGGCTGTAATTGTTCCAAGGATTACGGCCGGCTGTTCATCAAACTGATATTGCAGCGTGATAATGCCGGTCACCGGATTGACTATGAAGTATAAAAGCACCTGATCCTGAGGCCGGTTCCCTGATGGAATGGCCGTACTTAGCGGGGTTTGCGCGACGTTGTTGATCTCCTGGACTGCGGTGATCCCGGTTTTGCTGATGACCATTTTAATATAGTTGGCCTGGGAGCCATCCCCCATAAAAATACCCAGCTCCCCATTGGCAGGGGAAGCCGGATGATAGAGTTGTAAAGCGTCTGAAAGACTGATTAGCCGGCTTTCGACGGTAAAACCGCCAGTGGTTTGATCAACATTCACCCCGTATTGAAAACCCTTTTCCTGTGTATTTTCAGCCCCCAGGGCGGTGCCGGCGGTCATCTGCATGGTCATGGCCCCGACAGCCCCTCCAAGAATATCATTGGTATTAGGATCGGAGGGATCATCTCGCCTGTCAAGCCATAGAAGCCAGTTGGGATTTGCGGCCCCATTATTCATTAAGCCCGTAAAGCCCAGCCCCAAATATCCTTTAAGTGCTGGATTTCCTGAAAATAACTCATTCAGAACCGGTAAACTGAAAGCATCACTGCCATTATCAAGGGGGTCACCGATCTGAAACGGATCATTGGCATCTGGAATACCGTCTGCGTCATCATCCGGATCATTTAGATCCGAAACTCTGATACCCGAAACTTCCTTATCAAAATCATTGGGCTGGTTGCCCCCGTTGCAAATCACCTCCTCTACGGTTTGATCGGGGAGCATGTTGTCTATCTCATCCTGGTTCGTATAACCATCACTGTCATTGTCCCCATTAGGATCATAACCGGCTTCTCCCGGTAAAATGCAGATTACAAAATCCTGTGGTTCGAACACCTTTACCGCCCCGCTTTGGGTAGCTACCCAAATGGTACCGGGAAAGGGATCCGAATCGCTGTTACAGGTAATACCCAATGGATTTCCACCCAGGTTTGAAAGAAAAACGTTTGTGAGGGTTTCAAGGCTGCCGTCAGGATTCAATTGCACCCTTCTGAGCGCTTCACTGCTGAACCCCGCAATAAGATCCCCTTGCATGGCACCCGCGAAATTGGAGGCTGTATACTCATCGATACCATTTGTATTGGTTCCCCATACGGTGGTGAGCACGTCATTCGGACCATCCGGATTACTGATGCCCGGACCCCTCCAATCCCCTTCAACAGGATTGGCAAGGCTGAGGGGCACAGCCGGCCAGTTTGCCGGCAAGGCGATAGCAGCATTATTGGTAGATCCAGGTCTGGACCCATTGGGGTCGTACATCAGGGTTCGAAAGACTTCGTTTCCATTTATGGCATTTGCCGTAGGATTAGTAAATAAACCGGCCCCGGCAGGATTGGCTCTGATAGGCGCGGGATGCCCCCCATAAAAACTACCAAATTCATAGGTCTGAATATTGGTGGTAATAAGGGTCAGGTGATCCACATTATTGACTTGTTCTCCTCCAACGGCACTTGTACTTCCAGGTTCGCTACTTATGTAACCATTGGTCACTGTTCCATCCACCCCTTCATTAACCGGAAGTCCGCCCCATCCACCATTCGCTCCGTTATCTGTGTTATAAACCTTTCCATCCTGTGTTATCACCAGATCATAAGTATTCCTGTATCCGGGAGAGAAAATCTGAACAGGGCCATCGATGATAAGCATCGCCTGGTTCAGGCCGTCATTGCCGCCCCATGGATCGCCGACGTCGATTGAAGAATAACCGGCATCGTCTGGATCTTCAGATGCCGGAGATCCGGAACCTGAAACATTTTCGCGGGTGGGATCATCCAGCGTGGGAATATCATAGATAAAATCCCGAACGCCGTCATTCAGAATAGGCATAGCCTCCAGCATGGTCAGGTTAATGGAGAGCATGGCAGCCGAGAGGGCGTATTCCGTGGTCCAGGCAAAGTTATCAGAGGGTGATCCGGCATTGGTATGACCCCCTTCAGATACGATGAGGAAATCGGTGCCATTGATCACAACAAATTCGAGTCCGTTGGTCGCATGGTTTTCTTCTGACCTGGGAAGTCCGCGAACGATGTCCACTGCAATCCAGGCAGAACCGTTCCAGGTGATTCTGGTAATAACACCGGAATTGGTGTCCAGGTTGAGATCGCCCCCTGGGCCTCCGACACGGGAATCACTTGATGTTACATACATTACAGGATTAGCTGCCGTTCCTGCCAGGGTGATCCCTGTGGCTTCACGATTATTGCCTCCATTGGAAGTTCCGTCGTCATTGTGGTTTGGAATGTTTTTTACCAGAAGTAATACTTCACTGGCAATGCTTGTATAATCATTGATCCCGTCCCGCTGAACGGTATAAATATTAATGGTTCCGTTCAATTGAAGGACATATAATCTGCCGTCAGGTCCGAACATGAGGGATGTTGCCGGCCCGATCCCGCCGGCCCCTAAATCCAGGCTGCTTTGGCTAAACGATTGGGCCTCGAGACGCATCCCATATAAGACCAGGAAGGCCAACGGAAAAATGAGCAGCCTGCTCGTCGAACTAAACGTCCTAAAGGCCGTGATCAAATTCCAAATTTCCTTTAAAAATATCTTTTTCATTTTCATTTTTTTAAGCCAGGTGAAAGAAGTCAATTCCGCTTGATAACCATGGGTTGTTGAAACTCACCGCCACTATTATCAAGGACCCTTACAAAATAGGTAGCAGGGGCCAGGTCCTGAACCTCCATAAGGTAAGTCGACACATGTGCCCCGGCATCCGGTTTAATGGTTTTCACCAACCTGCCGCTGACATCATAGATAACGATTTCCACCATTGCCACAGGAGAAATAAAGTCCATAGTGACCTCCCTGTCTGCAGGGTTGGGGCTTATTTTCAAGGGACTTGGTGCCACTCTCGCAAACGCCGTATTGGGTCCGATCGTAAAGTTGATGGTCAGCGCTTGCCCGGCAGCCCCCTGCGCCCCAGCCAGAGCATATGGTGTGGCAGTCAGACTATAATTGCCATTAGGCAAATTTTTGGTATTATAATTAGGTGGCGGACCAGGTTCGTCCCCATAAAGTGCATAGGGAGCAACCGACTCAATGATGGTTTTATTCACCTGACCTGATAAAACCATACGCACACTTCCTACGATGCCTGGCGCGGTATTGGCTCTGATATTTATTCCGGTTCCGGAGATAAAATCATTATTGTGCAGTTCGCTGATATCAGTGTCATTAACGGCATTGATAAGCACAAAACTCACCACCCGGTCCACGTCATTCGGATCGGCGGCAATCACATTGATTGTCGTACTGCCTGATTCTCCGTCATCATCTGTCAGGGTTAGGCTCACAGTCTTGGACCCTCCGGTTGCATACGTATGCACCGGATTGGGATCCGTAGATGATGACCCATCACCAAAATTCCAGTTGTAAGCAGTTATGACTCCGTCATTGTCAGTAGACCCGGCACTCGAGAATTGAATTCTGAAGGGTATTGACGGATCAGCATTGCCAGTAGCCACGACATTTGGAGCCTGGTTGACCGGAGGTCCGCTGATCACAGAAAAATTAACTACAATGGTCGGACCATTCCGCGGATTCGCACTAAGGGTATAGTTTCCAACAGGAAACGCCTGCCCCAGTATATTATTCCCTATATCTCCGAATAGGGAGTATGGTGGGGATGCACCCTCTGCCTGCCGCTTGTTAATGGGACCGTTAAGTTGAAATACGACCCCGCCCGGATTGAGGTTCACATTAAAAATGACCCCCAAGGGCGTGTTTCCAATGGTGTTCTTATCTATCTGAAGGCCATTTGTCAATGCAAACCAAGGTTGATCGGTGTTTGCGTTGACTATGACCAATGCGGCATTAGAGGTCGGGCTGTTTACAGTTATATTACTTACTGCAGTATTTGTGCAGGCTGTTGAAGGATTCGTATAAGAATAGGTTATTGGATGTGTTCCGGGTCCGGCCACAGCGGGATTGAAAGATCCCCCGCTGACCCCGCTTCCGCTGTACGTGCCGCCGGCAGGAGAACCGCCGCTCAGAGTGACCGGTGCATCCGTGGTCAGGACACTGCCAAAGGTACCAAGGGTAACCAGGGGCAGAGGTGGATTGGTAAGGGAAACGGAGGCTGTTGAGGAACAACCATTGCCATCCGTAACAGTAACTGAATGACTGCCGGCATTCAGATTGGTTACCGTTGCATTCGTATTGCCATTATCCCACAGATAACTGTAAGGGGCATTACCTCCCTGGATCACCGCAGAGGCGCTTCCGTTGGCTCCGTTGCATGTGGTCGGGTTGTTCGAAGCCGTTATACTTACAGCAAAACCAAGGCATGCCGGATCCTGATCTGTTAACTGAAAACTTATATTCAACGCGGTGCCGGCCGTGCCTCCAAGGTTCGCACCGGAATAAGCGGTTGCGCCGAGGTTATAACCACCAATGATAAAAGTGGTGCCGGCATAATTACCATTGCTGTCCCCGTAGAGGGCGAAAGGCGCGACATTTTCTGTCGCTGATTTGGTCAGGCTTCCGCTGAGCTGCATCCCGACGCTTCGGACATCGGAGGTGGTATTGGCCCTGATGTTCAGGTTGGTGGTTGGCAATGACGTAATATCAATGACATCTCCATCCAACAAAGTGAGAATATCCTCATCGTTGATGGCATTGACCAGGGTAAAACTGGTCACTGCAAACGAACTTACCACCGGAGTAATTTCAAGTGTAATAGGAACAGTGACGTCATTGTAGCCTGTAACAGGTCCCGCAGTAAGGGTTCCACTGTATGTTCCGGGTGCTAGTCCGCCAGTGTTGAAATCCAGTTCATAGGGGGTACCCTGATTGGCAGCGCTGGTAGTTGTCACCCAAAGAGGCGCCAATCCCGTATCGTTATCAGTGAGGGTCATTGCTGCAGGAGTAGGCAATGAACTTGCATCATCCGAGTCTACCACATAATTTACCGAGCTCGTTCCTCCCTGTGGTAAGCTAACAGAAAACAGCGAAGGTGTAATTGTCAATGAAGGGGTTGGCGGTTGCGGAACGACAGTTACTTCAAAGACGCAACTGTGACTGTTCCCGGCAGTATCCATTGTAGCTAATTGTACAGGAACAATACCTGAAACTTCGGTTCCTGGGACCGGAGTTTGAACGACGGTCATTCCAGTATCACAGTTGTCAGTCAGCCCGGCAAGTGAGGTATAATCTGCCAGGCTCGCACTTCCGGCAATGTCCCCCTGAAGTTCCTGATCTGCAGGACAGGTTATCACCGGTGCTTCAGTGTCATTGACAGTGACGTCAAAACTACAGAATGCCTCGTTGCCGGCGGCGTCCGTTGCAGTCACGTTTACCGTGGTAACTCCCACGGCGAATACCGTTCCTGAAGCGGGACTGGAAGTGACCATACCCCCTTCAAGATTATCTTCAAAACTAAGTGTAAAGCTTACCAGCGCACCACATTGCCCGGCATCGTTGCCAACGGTGACAGGATCCGGACAAGTCACGGTGGGTGGTTCGGTATCCAATTCGATATTGACCGTTACGGTCCACACCTGCTCGGCATTATTCTGAGCAGTGACGGTATAGGGTAAGGAGGTGCTAAAATCTCTTGGTGTACCAGATATCGGATTGATTGTGGCATCGGGCGAAATTCCGATAGTCGGAATAAGAGTGGTTACATCGGTCCCTGCAGCAACTAGCAATACAACTGTCTTTTCGGTTGTATCGATGGTTTCGTTCCCTATCTGTCCGGGGACGTCAAAAGATACGATGTCATTCCCTGTTGACGGGGTATAGTTTACGGTAATGTCCTGCACGCAGACAGATGGGTTTCCTTGTGAGTCTAACGCAGTCCACTGAATCTGTGTCGTTCCTACTTCAAAGGGTTCGCTGAGAGTGAGGGAGGCGTTATCGCTCCTGATGGCGGTAACTGTTGGAGAGGGGTCACAATTGTCTGTCGCGGTTGGGAAGTCAATTGTTATCACTACAGGATTTCCATTACTGCTGGTTACCGAAATATCCGGATTGCAGGTAATTACCGGACCCAATGTATCTACCACAGTAACCGTTGCCGAACACGAACTGCTGTTTCCATTGGAATCTGTCACAGTGAGCATAACACTATTTTCTCCCAGGTCAGCGCAGCTAAAACTGGTCTGACTTGCAGAAAATTCAGCAATCCCGGAAGCATCTGAAGAACCGCCATCAAGATCGCCGGCCACAATTGTGGCTACACCATTTTCATCAAGTGCGACCTCAATATCCGTACAAACCGCCTCTGGCGCAACCCCATCAGTAACATTCACGGTGGCAGTACAAGTACTGCTAATCCCATGAATATCAGTGACCGTCAGGGTCACTGTATTTAAGCCAATATCGGCAATACCGAAAGAAGTCTTGTCTGCTGAATACGTGTCTATTTCACAATTGTCAGTAGATCCCCCATTAATGTCTGAAGGACTGAGTGTAGCAAGGCCATCCGAGTTGAGCTCGAGCGTGAAATCCTGGCACGCGGCCAAAGGAGCCTCGGTATCCGCGATGGTTACCAACTGGTCACAACTCAGAGAGACATTGCCGGCCTCGTCCTCCGCTGTCCACACAATAGTTGTTTCTCCCACCGGGTATGGGTCTGAGAGTAGCAGGCCATCCATACGAATACCGCTGTAAATAAAGGTAGTGGAAACATTGTCTGTCGCGGTTGGATCTGTTATGCTAACCTCCGCGTTACAATTTCCAGCGTCATTATTTAGCGCAATATCGGCTGGACAAATGACTGTCGGAGGCTCATTATCGGGTAAATCAACTGTAAAGTTCACAACGGCCCTGGCTTCTGGATTGGTAAACTCAGTAGCACTTTGATCCGCGACGACAACCACCAGGGTATTCTGTCCCGTGACGATGCCGTTCCCGGCATTGTCACTGGCAAGTAGACCACTTAATTCATCAAAAGTAACAGTGGTGCTAGCCGTAGAAATACGTTTTTCAAAATCCGGATTATCAGGATCGGGTGGGTTGATATAAAAATGGAAACGCTCATCATTGCTGAAAAAGACATCCGTGGGACTTACAGTAACATCAACGGTGGTGCTATTCAAAACCTGAGCCTCAGAAGGGGCGGTAAAGCTGATTGCCGGGCCGGAGACATTGACCGTAATGGTGCTAGAACCGCTAAGCAAACCTGAGTCGGTCACAGTGGCCATTAAAGTCTGGGGGCCGGGGGTATAAAATTGTGCTGTGATCGCCGCACCTGTTCCGGATACAGGAGTCGGGATAAAAAGTGGATCAGAAGAGGTCCAGTTGATAGAAGCAGAGATATCCCCGTCCTCAGGGTCTGAAGCAGTTCCCGAAATAGTAACTGCGGCACCACGGGTAACCACATCGTCCTCAGACGGTGTAAGGATACTCA
This sequence comes from Muriicola sp., assembly GCA_041744575.1. Taxonomy (GTDB): domain Bacteria; phylum Bacteroidota; class Bacteroidia; order Flavobacteriales; family Flavobacteriaceae; genus JTS-RE37. Next base: position 192,284 of record JBGTKP010000033.1, on the reverse strand, counting down.
CCATCGGGGGTGCATTCACAGGAACAGCACAGATACTAAATCCTTTTACTGCCGGATTCTGTGAAACAGCTATAAAATCAATGTTCATGACACCATCAGTGACCGTGATTGTAAAAGATTCCACTTTGGCGATATTGATCTCGGAACCATTGACACTGGGTCGGTAATTGTCGAGTTCTGTATTGCCTTCTATGTTCATATCGAACACCCTTGGATTGGCAGATTCGCCCGTCCAGTTCTCGTTAAAAAGGACGTCTACTGTGAAGGTGCCATTTCCGGTGGGAAATGCCCATTGCATATTATCCGGGACGACAGCACTGCTCCAGCGTTCTGTTTGAAACAGATAATCCGGATAACCGGTGGTATTGGAAATGAGAGGGGCAGTAGAACCAAAAGTGGTATCATTTGCGGGAAGTGACGTGTTCACGTAGGAGGATGGTGTTCCGTTTTGAGCCTCTCCGCCGGCATTGGCGGCAGATTGATCACCTTCAAAATTCCCGGTGGCAGACAGGTAGTATGTCCCTCCGGCATTGACGCGGAAAACCATATCACAATCTGGCGCGGGAGTTCCAATATAAATGGTGATTGAAGCGGAAGCCGTCTTGGGTTCCGTGGGGTCATTATCTGTAACAGAGGCAGTAATCACATGGGTCCCAACGGAGAGCCCTGCCGTACTTACTGATCCCCCGGTACCAAAATTTCCGTCAAGGCTGGAATTCCAGACAAGAGCTGCGGATATATCGCCCTCTTCATTATCGATGGCGGTAGCTGTAATGAAAGCAGCTATTCCCTCCTCAATGCCGGTTCCTCCGGCAGGAGAAGTAATGGTTACTACAGGAGTGGCATTCTCCGAGGAAGGGATGAGTTCGAATTCCGTAATATTCATACCGCCCGAATAATCGAAACGGAGCGTCTGAAGACCTGGATTGGAGAAAGTGATCTCACCGGTATAATCGGCATAGCTTCCCCAGCCGTTATTATTCACGGTAACGGTTTCAAGGGGTGTAAAGCCGCCGCCATTTTCTTCGGAAATAGTGAGCACGTTTGCACCACCACTACCGTTGGAGGCATTTACACGTAGGGTATAAAGGCCTGCTGCAGGAACGTCGATCAGGTATTCGGTAAAATCATTCGGATCGATATAACCGATGTTTCCGGCATTTTCGATGGAAACTGTAAAAGGGCTGACCGGACTGGCGCCATACCAGGGCAGCGGGTTGCTAAAGGTTCTGGCAAAAATTGCGTCCGGGATGTCCTGGGCCACATTGATCGTAAAAGTCTCCGTGACGGGAGGGTTGGTACCGTCATTGGCTGTTACACGCGCTTCATAGGACCGTCCATCTCCAATGGCAGTATTCCATAGCAGCGTGTAGCTACCACTGCCGTTGTCAGTAAAACTATAACCGGATATTGCTGTAGCCGGGATAAAGGGGGAATTTGTACCTCCGGTCGCACTTTTGTCATATAGCACAATAGTAGCCGCCGGGTTAAAATCATCGGTGACCTGAATGTCAACACTTACAATTTCTCCTTCATCCACCTCAATATCATCTATGCTGGTGATGGCCGGGGGATTATCTGCTGAGGGTACAAAATTGAAGTCCCGGATATTCACTCCCCCGGAACCTGAAAAGTCGAGTCGGAGTGTTTGGATTCCCGTATTGGCAAATTCGACGTCGAAAGTATAGGGGGCATAGACCTGCCAATCGGTCTGTATAGCACCAAAGGAACCAATAGGAGAGAATGCGCCGCCATTTTCCTCGGACAGGGTGACTGTGACAACACCGCCGTTGCCCTTCCCAGCAAAAAATTCTACCTCATAGGATCCGGGACTCGGGACATTGATAACATATTCGACGAATTCTCCGCTTTCTATATATCCTATATTTTTTGAGGGAGAGGTTTCTATTGCCACTGTGAAAGGAGCGACCGGGCCTCCACCATACCATGGGAGCGGTTTGCTGAACATTCTTGCCTGGGTGTTCCCTATAACAGGAAGTGCCACATGGACATTAAAATCGATGGAAACCGCAGGATTTACGCCGTCATTGGTGGTAACGCGCGCCAGGTAGGAACGGCCGTCATCGGGGCCGGTCAACCATTCAAAAGAAAAATTCCCTGAGCCATCACCTGTAAAGCTGTAGTCGGTGGCTGGAACAATAATGGCCGGAGTAATGGGAGAATTAGTGCCTCCGGCGCTTTTGTCATAAAGCACCAAAGTAGTGTTGAAGACATCATTGTCATCGGTCACCACAACCGATGTGGTCGCGGTGCCACCTTCAGCCACCTCAATATCACTGACAGCAGCCACCACAGGCGGGTAATTCTGGTTGGGATCTGTTATGGTAAGTACGAACTGCTCTGTGACCGGGGAATTAAGGCCATCAGAAATAATGGCATTTATAATGTGGGTACCGGCGTCAGTAACCAAAGGTGTTCCCTGGAGTTGGTTGGTCGCCGGGTCATAACTGAGGGAAGCGGGCATTCCGTTAAAAACAATGCTCAGAGGGTCGGAATCAGTGATATCAAGGGTCAGAGCGGCTGCTGTAAGGGCGTCCAGGCTGAGATCTCCGATACTGGAGACAGGATGTACATTATTTGAACCGGAGGCAGTGATACATAAGCCCGCCAGTTTTCCGTTGTCAATGCTTGCCGGACCAATCTGTACGTTCAGAGTGCCGTCTGTGACCTCTACAGTATAGGTTCTGGTGATTGCCGTCTGGTTAGTGGAGAGTCCGTCTTTTATCGGACTTACCAGGTCATATTCGTCCAGGATTACATTGCCTTCGAGAAGAACATCAAATACGCGTCCTCCCGCAGAGGGATGAAAAACTTCCGAGAAATACAGGTCCACCTGATAAAATCCATTATCAACTGGAATAGCATATACATAGGAGGGATTTTCACCTGCCGTTCCTGTCTGGCCTCCATAGATTTCCTTTTGGAAGAACAGTTCTTCAGGACTGCCGGCAGCCGTGCCGGCGATCGGCCCGCTGTAGCCCGAATATAACTTACCATTTGAACGGGAGAAGCCGGTGCCTGTGGGGGGGATGGTATTCGGGTCTCCGACAAAATTTCTGCCAAAAGCAGTTAAATCTGTATTTCCACTGGCAATACACAGCTGAAAGGCCTGATCTAGGCTGAAGGTCGCACTAATGGCGTCGTCGGCCTGCACATCGGTAAAAGTATAGGAGGCGACCGGACCTTGGGAAACCGTATTTACAATGACATCCGCAATCTCGTAACCCGGATCCGGAAGGATATTAAAAGTGGTACTGCCGCCAGCGCTGACCACCGCTGACAGGGGGTCTATGGTCCCGTTTGGTCCCGGGGTGGCTGTAATGGTATAAGTGGTAACAACAATGGGAACTACCCGAACGGTCCTGATTACTTCGAGGGCCGGATTGCCGGAGAAATCTTCTGCATTATAGGTGACGAAATAATCGCCAGGGGTATTGGTATCAACGGCTGTACTGTTGATGGTTACAAATTCGGAAATATCCCCATCCACATCGTCTATGACAGTGGCCCCGGATTCAGTGTAAACGTCTCCCACCGTAACTTCCTGTGTTGTGAATCCGAGTAGGGTGATGACCGGCGGCGTAGTATCTTCACCCGTCACAGTTATGCTCGTCCAGGTCGACTGATCCACGATATTTCCAGAGGTATTTGTGAGCTTTGTAGCTGCCGCCCCGGGGGGATCAGTGAATACCAGATCGGTCGTACCAGGAGCCAATGCCAGCATAGTTATTGTAAGAAAATCAAAATCGGCGCTTGGAGGATCGCTAAAGGTACCGGCGGCATAGTCGATAGATCCGCTGACATTGTTATAAGCGGGGGCGATAATTGGTATCCCCAGAGGGCCTGCGGCTGCCACACCCCCATCAGAAACCTGCACTACAGCAGGATCAAAATTCATATGAACTTCCCCGCCACTGACCACATCAGTAGTCTGTACCTGTATGGTAAGTGTAAAGGTCTCCCCGGTGTTCACGGTAACACTGGAAGGGTTAATGACAAAATCAGCCGTCTGCCCTATTACGGGTAGCACAGCAGCCACACATAATAAAAATGCCCAAAAAGCACGAAGCCGGTTTATTGCTATGCGATTACATCCGTTTTCGGAAACTTCCGGCCTGAGGCCGGTGTGATAGGGAAACATAGTACTGTTTTTCATAGCAGAAAAAATTTAAATATGGTTCTAATAGAATGGCGGCAATAGGCCAATGGATCACCTTGTAAAGAAGAAAAGGTAAAAAACGACTGAAAGTAAAGCCTCGAAGGCACCCCTTGATAGGAAGCAGAGGCCAAGCGAGAAAAGAAGTAAATAAAATCTTACAAAAATAATTTTGTTTCATGCAAAGATTGGTTACCCGGTAACCATAGCAATGCCAGATTCAATTCATTTTTGGGGTGTATCCTGCCGCAGGCGACAGGGGAATATTTCTGTCCAGCCGCCCCACTCACCCGTCCAGCAAAAGAATTGGGTGGGGAGGAAGCTTTACATCTTTCAATTCAAAACAGATATAAAGTAGGATCTAATACTAAAGTCTCCTACCATCTTAAACTTTATTATCTTTTCAATAATAGTACTAATTGAGAATATTCATTCAGAAAATTAAATTTTTCGTCAAAAGGTAATTTACAGGGTTTAAAGGGAGACAAAGCATAGGTTTTAACTTACTAATTATGTTATATATTCTTATTTTTTCTACGATTTAGTTTGTAGGACTATTTCCGCAATTATTTTGGGCGGGGTATTGTGAAACAACTTGTTGTAAGTAAATTCAGAAGGGCTAATTTGGGAAAAATAAAGTGTGCATTTGGCGTTGGGAATAGAAAACGCCAGGAGCTTCCGAGAAATGTCTTCGGATTAATGGAGTTCACTAGGTTAACCAGACGCTAACTGGAATACGGGGACCTGCCCGGCTATTAAATAAAGCTATACAGCAACCTTAATTTTTCCCGGCTGATCTGATCCCTCCAGTGCGCTCCAAGGGCATTTTCCCAAAGCGGGACCATCTTAAGGGCCACAGTGATCATTGTATCCATTTGTTTTTCCGACAGCCTGCTACATACATCCTGTGGCAACCGGATATCATTTTTATCCATCATGGTATGGAAAAGTGCCACCCCTTCAGGATAATATTCATGGAGATGTTGAAAAACAAGGCAATTTCCCAGGCCATGCTTTATACCCAATACATAGGAAAGCCCATAGCTCATGGCATGGGCAATTCCGACCTGCGAATACGCAATGCTCATACCGCCGTGCCAGGAAGCCATCACCAATTTTTCACGGCATTCGGCCGGATCCAGATTTCCGAGAAACACCTCTTTACAAAGTTCGAGGGCCTTCTCTCCATAACTTTGGCTGAAGGCATTCAGATAAGTCCCATTTAAGGATTCTATGCAATGTATATAACAATCCATTCCAGTATAGAACCATTGATCTTTCGGCACACCAACCATAAGGTCCGGATCCAGGATAACCTGATCAAAGACCGTAAAGTCTGAGTTGATTCCCAATTTTTTAGTCGGTCCCATGAGGACCGCGGTCCGTGAAACTTCCGCTCCCGTTCCGCTAAGGGTCGGGATACCAACGTGATACACTGAGGGTTTATGCACCAGATCCCAGCCCTGATAGTTCTCAGCGCTACCTTTATTTGTCAGCATCAGGGCCACAGCCTTCGCAAGGTCCAGCAGGGTGCCACCCCCTACTCCAATGATCCCGGAAGGAGTTTCAGAATGTGTTTGTCTGAGCCGCGACACCAGGGCATCCACTTGTTCCGTCTTGGGCTCTTCATCTGCGGAAATAAAAAGAACCTGATCGTTGAAGATGACCGGCATCCTGCCAGGAAGGGCAGTACCCTCAAAGACATCGTCTATGAGAAAAACCATGGGGGCTTCGATGCTTTTTCTGAAAGGCATCAGAATATCCCCAAGCTGATCGAGGCATCCGGCTCCAAATATCACTCTGGGCACCATTGGGAAGTTCCGGTAACATTTTGATTGGATCCCGATAGCCGCTACTGATTCCAATTCTTTTTTGATTTCCATGAGCTTAATTAAGATATTTTAGTATCTCTTTAATGTTGTTTACCGTAAGGTGGGTGCCGATGATATCTTCCGGCGCTACTTCTTCGTGCGCCCAGGTTGTGTGGAAGGGCACATGAACGGCTTGTGCTCCAAGCCTGACAATTGGCAGGATGTCCGATTTCAGGGAGTTTCCAATCATGAGAAATTCCGTTATAGGAATTTCCAGGTGCTCCAGTAAATTGCGATAGTTCTCCTCTTTTTTATCACTGAGTACCTCCACATGGTGAAAATATCTTGACAGTCCGGATCGTTCCAGTTTTCTTTCCTGATCCAGAAGATCCCCTTTGGTGAGAACAATGAGCCTGTACTTCTTGCCCAGATGCTCCAGCACTTCCTCCACACCTTCCAATAGTTCCACAGGCCTTTGTATCATTTCTTTACCTAGATTCAATATTTCAAGGATGGTTGTCTGTTTCAGATGATTATTAGAGAGTTCCAGGGCGCATTCAATCATTGACAACATAAAACCCTTGATACCATAGCCATAAAGGCTCAGATTCTCCATTTCTATCCTGAATAATTCCTGATCCACCTTGTTTTTTGTTTCAAAGTGTTCCAGCAATTCTGAGAATTTTATTTCTGCCTCCCTGAAATAGGTTTCATTTACCCAGAGGGTGTCATCTGCGTCAAAACCAATCACCGATACCTTGCTGTAGTCTATGTCCATGCCTTTTTGGCTCTTTCCAAATCTTCCGGGGTATCGATTTCTATACCACTGACACTAGTTTCCACCATTTTAATTTTTTTGCCGTATTCAAGATACCTGATGGCTTCGATCTTTTCCATCATTTCCAGAGGCATCATGGGAAGTCTGCGGAAATCCATCAGGGCACGTTTCCTAAAGGCATAAATCCCCTTGTGCTTGTAATATATTGCGTCCATTTCCTTATTTCTGTGAAAAGGAATCGGTGACCTTGAAAAGTAAAGGGCGAAATGTCTGGAATCTACAATCACCTTTACGGTATTTGGGTTATTAATTTCCGCTTCTTGGGTGATCCTTGTCATAAGCGACGCAAGATCGATTTCCTCTTCAGGGTCATTATGAAATACCTCAAGAAGGCCGGCAAGGCTTTCTTTGTCGGTAAATGGCTCATCACCCTGCACATTGACGATGATATCTGTCTCCATTGGTTCAACAGCCTCGGCAATCCGGTCGCTGCCGCATTCATGTGTCTCACTGCTCATGATGACTTTGCCGCCTGCGTTTTCTACAGCCTCATAAATGAGGTCACTATCTGTCACAACAAAAACGGCATCAAAAAGTCCTGTCCTCAGCGCCGCTTCATAGGTCCTGACAATCACCGGCATCCCCCCAAGATCCTGCATCAGTTTTGCAGGAAACCGGGAGGCCGCATATCGGGCCGGAATCATGGCAATAATTTTCAAACTTTCACTTTAATTTGACACTCCTCATTAGGGCACCCATTCAGTAAAATCTGACAATGGGCCTTCGATCCCCCCACCTGAAATAAAGATGTCGGTATCCTTTATAGGTTCACAATGCGCTTTGTACCCCCTCAGATCCTGAGAGACACACTGCTCATCCTGAACGAAATCCTCTTCTAACCTTCTTATAGACCGCAAAGATGAGGATCAAAATGATTACCACCAAAATTATAGCCAGGACGGGAACAAAAACTGCCGCTACAGCGACAACAGATGCTGTCCCGGTTTCAATAAGGGTCACCAGTGGATTACCGATTCCTCCGGTGCTCACTGTTGAGGCTACCCTTCCTGAGGCGGCACTGCCTTTAATGACTGTTGCTGTCCCTCCTCCGGCAATTATGGCCAGTGTCCAGGTTAGGAGAGGGGACATATCGGCAAGGGTTGAAACCATAACAGCGGTCCCGGCAATGGCCGCCAGAGGTATGGCAAGGGTGTCAAGGAGATGATCGAACCAGGGAATGAAGTAGGCCAGAATTTCTGCTGTCATGGCCACTCCAAAGGTGATAACCGCTGCGGTATGACCCATCCATTCCCAATGGGGATTCAGCGACAAAATATCAAAAAAGGAAGCAAGGCTTAATGCGAACAATGGTAAAAAAATCCTGAAACCTACAGAAGCGGCCAAGCCGATCCCCAAAAAAACACTGGTCAAGGTTTCCAAAGTCATGAACAAGTAGATTACTCCCTAAAGTAAGCTATTCCGCTTCAACAAAAAAATCGTTTTTAAAGCCGATGAGGAACAATCGATTTTTCGCTCTGGTGATGGCGGTGTAAAGCCAGCGAAGGTATTCTTTATCCACCCCTGCGGGAAGGTAGGGTTGTTCTACAAAGACCGTATTCCATTGACCTCCCTGGGATTTATGACAGGTGATGGCATAGGAAAATTTGACTTGAAGCGCATTAAAATACTTGTTGTTTTTAACTGCCAGGAAGCGTTTGTACTTCGATTTTTCGTCCGCATAGTCCTGCATCACCTCCTGATAGAGCCTGTTACTGTCTTCATAGGAAAGGGAAGGGGTTTCTGACTGGATGGTATCCAGCATGATCACCGTCTGAAAAGGTTTTTGTTTTGGATAGTCCACCATTTTCACTGTAACTTCGGCAAACCTGAAACCATAGAGTTCCCTGATCGAAAACATTTCCAGCACCTCAACAATATCTCCGTTAGCTATAAAACCTGCGTCCGAGCCGGTATCGAGCCAAAAATAATTATTCTTAACAACCATCATATAGTCGCCAACGGCCAGGTCATGGTCCAGGAACAATATCCTTTCCCTGATATTCTGATTGTAGAGGTTGGCTCGCTTATTGGATCTGACGATAAGAGCCGTTTCTTCCTTTCCATTTTGCCGGTAGGAAGTCTCAATTGCCTCCTGGATGTCAAAGCCTTCCACCAGTCTTTCAATGTCAGGAAAAGAAGCGAGCTGGAACCGGAAGCTCTCGTGAAAACCGGATCTAAGCTGCTCGCGGAGCAGGGTGGCATTCATCAGGATCCCTGAATCCTCTGCCTGTCGGACCACTTCATCCAGCTCCATATCCCGGACTTCCCTGCCATATACGGAGGCTAGATGACGCGCATCCAGGGCAGGACTAAGTTCCAACCGAACGGGAGGTAACTGCGCAGTATCACCAAGCAGCACCAATTTACAATGATGTCCTGAGTAAACATACTGAATAAGGTCATCCAGTAACGCGCCGTTATCGAAGAGCCTGGAATCAGCGGGGGAATCCGGGATCATCGAGGCCTCATCCACAATAAACAGCGTGTTCTTATGCTTGTTCGGGGCAAGAACAAACCGGATACCCCCTCCCTTTTCCTTTTTAGGAAAGTAAATCTTCCTGTGGATGGTAAAGGCCTGACAGCCGGCATAGCCCGACATCACTTTGGCTGCCCTGCCCGTGGGCGCCATAAGGACGGCTTTCATCCTTGTTTTCCACAACTGGTTGACCAAATCTCCTATAATGGTGGTCTTACCCGTTCCGGCATACCCCCTTAACAGAAAAATCTCACCACTTTTTTCTGATAAAACGAAAGCGGCCAGCCGCTCCAGTGCAATGGCCTGTTTCACGGTGGGGATGTGAGGGAAATTTTCTTTGAGAATGCTAAAAAAAACAGGGGTTGTAAGCGTAGTCATAGGCTTTCAAAGATAAAGAGGAATTTTGGGGCAAAACCTTTTACGATTAAAAAAAAATTGTAGATTTGTGAGAACCACTAATTATAATTAAAGCCATTTCCTAATGAGAAACGTATTTCAAATTGTACTTTGGATCGTGTGTATTTTTCTGGGCTATCTCATCTATCAATCGGTCACCGGTCCCATACAATTCAATGAGGTAAAAGGGGAACGGTTTACCCAGGTCATATCCAAACTCAGGGATATTCGCAACTCGCAGGAAGCTTATAAGACGGTTAATGGAAAATATGCGAATGACTTTAACAGCCTTATAAAATTTGTCGATACAGGTAAATATACCATTACCCAGCAAAGGGATTCGTCATTTATGGAATTTGACAAAACGTATCAGATTGATCTTTTGAAAGAGGTTAAGATCGTAGATACGCTCGGCTTCGTGGCAGTGAAGGATTCGCTGTTTAAGAATGATGATCGATATAAATCAATGATGAATGTTCCCTATGCCCAGAATGGGGAAAAATTTGAAATGAAATCAGCCGTTTTGGATAAGACAGGTTACAAAGTCCCGGTCTTCGAAGCTAAGGTGGCCAAGGCCGTTGTTCTTTATGATCAACCAAAAGACCTTTTATCCCGAGAAAATGCACAGATTGGTGTGGAACAGGTGAATGGATCCGAAATTAGAGTCGGTTCTCTGACTGAAGTTAGCACCAGTGGTAACTGGCCCCCGGTCTATGATAAAAGAGGACAATCAAATTAGCGGGGAATCCCTCTCTGAAAAGTATCATAAATTGTCCATTCAGGTCAGTCTGAATGGACTTTCTTTTTGCATTTTTGATACGATAGCCAATACGATCACCCAGAGCAGAACTGTGAGTTTTGGCAAGGAGCTTTCTCCCTACGAATTACAAAAAAAATTAAAGGAACTTCTTAAAGAAGAGCGTGTACTGAAATACGAATTCCAGGAGGTGGTGGTTATTCACAGGAACAGCCTTTTTACCCTGGTACCAAAGGCCCTGTTTGTCAAGGAAGAAATCGCCAATTATCTCAAGTTCAACGCGAAGATACTGGCGAATGATCTGGTTGTCTACGATGAAATGGCAACTTATGACATTGTGAACGTGTACGTCCCTTTTATCAATATCAACAATTATATTTACGAGCTTTTCGGCCCCTTCATTTATAAGCATACCGCAACCGTCCTGGTCGAGGCGTTGTTGAAATCGCACCAGAATGGTAAGGAACCTGTATGTTATGTTCATGTGTCAGAGCAACAAATGGATATTGCCATTCTCGGCCAAAAGGATTTGCGTTATTATAACAGCTTCAGGTTCAATTCCAGGGAAGATTTTATCTATTACCTGCTCTTCACCCTCGAACAGTTAAAAATGGATGCCGCAACCCTCAGGCTCCGGCTATTCGGGACCGTGGAAGAAGGAGATGAGATCTATGAGGTCTGTCAGGAATACATCCGGCACCTTTCCGTTTTTATCCCGAGCGTACCCGGTTATCCCGTAGCGGGAAGTATCACTGACTCCATCGACTTTACCGTGATGAACACCCTGTAATGCGGATTATTTCAGGCACATACAAGGGCAGGAGGATTAATCCGCCCAAAGGCTTGCCCGTAAGGCCTACAACGGACATGGCAAAGGAGGCTCTTTTCAACATATTACACAACAGGTATTTTTTTGAAGAGATTAGCGTACTGGATCTTTTTGCCGGTACAGGCAATATCAGCTTTGAATTTGCCTCCAGGGGCGTGCCAGAAATTGTTGCCGTTGATGAGGAGCTGCGCTGTGTGCGGTTTATTTCTGAGGTAACCAAGGCCTTTGATTTTCCCATCCAGGTTATCAAAAAAGAAGTGTTCAATTACCTGACTACTGCCCGAAGGTCTTTCGACATCATTTTTGCAGATCCGCCCTATGGGCTCTCTGACGCAGATTTCTCCAGAATTTCTGAATTGAGCTTCAATTCTGGGATGGTTATAGATGACGGCGTCCTCATCATAGAACACTCCAGGCATACGGATCTTTCTGGCTTGCCCGGTTTCTCCTGGCAACGGAAGTACGGAGGGAGTGTTTTTAGTTTTTTTGAGCAGTCAGACCAGAATCATTGAATACACGGAGAACAATTGAACATAGCAGGCCAGGTAATTAATAAAAGCAGGCCATAAGCCGGATTCTGTAACACGCCGTTGGCGTGACCCTTATCATTTATCTGGACTTACGGTTACCCGTAAGTTCTATCCGCCTACCCTTCAGCTCGGGCGTGCAGCCCTCGTGCACTGATTTACATGGCGTTTCACCGCATAGAGTTTACCTGATTTCACTACAGCATTACCTGTACTTGCTTTCTGTTGCACTGGTCCTGTCCCATCCCATAATAGCATGGGACGACGGGCGTTACCCGCTATGCCGCACTCTGGTGTCCGGACTTTCCTCCATAATACCGGGGTTACCGGCTTACAGCGATAAGGTGGCCTGCTACCTGCAAATTTAAAGCAATTGTTGATAAAAACCGGGGATATGACCTTTAAATTGAGGTCATAATATCGGGCTATCTTTATATTTGCAGAAGACCGTATGGCGGATCAGCGGATCCATTACCGGACCCGCGATCAGCACCTTATTATCCTATAGTAAAGTACTAAATCAGTTTCTTTGGAACCATTTATTGTCTCAGCCAGAAAATACAGACCGCAGTCTTTTGAGGATGTTGTGGGGCAGAGTTCCATTACCAATACACTGACCAACGCTATTAAAAGCAATCATTTAGCACAGGCACTTCTTTTCTGCGGTCCCAGGGGGGTAGGTAAGACCACCTGCGCTCGAATTTTGGCCAAACAGATCAACATGGATGATTCCATCAGAGAAGATGAGGATTTTGCCTTTAATATCTTTGAACTGGATGCAGCTTCTAATAATTCAGTGGATGATATCAGGAATCTGATTGACCAGGTACGCATTCCCCCACAGGTGGGTAAATACAAGGTATATATCATTGATGAAGTGCACATGTTATCTCAGGCGGCATTCAATGCCTTTCTAAAAACTCTTGAAGAGCCTCCCAGGCATGCCATATTCATACTGGCCACTACGGAAAAGCACAAGATCATCCCTACCATTTTATCCAGATGTCAGATATTCGATTTTAAACGGATCACCATCAAGGATGCCGCCGCTTATTTGAAACATATTGCGGAAGAGCAGGGAGTGCATGCAGAAGAGGACGCCCTGCATATCATAGCCCGAAAGGCCGACGGTGCCATGAGGGATGCCCTGTCCATCTTTGACAGGGTAGTGAGTTACAGCGGAAAAGAGCTGACCAGGAAAGCGGTCACAGAAAACCTTAACGTCCTTGATAATGACACCTATTTTGCGGCCACTGAACTGATCCTCTCCAACAACATCCCCGATCTTTTAATCCTGTTCAACGACATCCTCGCCCAGGGATTTGAAGGACACCACTTTATTGCAGGACTTGCAAGCCATTTCAGGGACTTGCTCGTTTCCCGCCATAAATCTACCCAGATCCTGATTGAAACAGGCGAAAAAGCCAAGGTCCAGTACCTGGAACAATCCCAAAAGGCGGAGGAATCCTTTTTATTAAGGGCGCTTGATCTGGCCAATGACTGTGAGCTTAAATACAAAACCAGCCGGAATCACCGGCTCCTTGTAGAATTGACCCTCATGAAACTGGCTTCCCTACAGGAATCCGAAAAAAAAAATAGTGCTCCGCTGAGCCTTCCGGCGTATTCAATCCTTCCTGCGGCCCGTTTCAGAAAGAATCACAAAGTTCCGGAAGAAGTTCCAAAAGTACTCAGGCCGGAATCCACGACACAGGCTGACGATCCGGATTCAGGCAATTCCCTCCCGGAAGTGGGTGCCGCAGATCCCCCCATAGATAATCAAAATGTCTTCAAAGGGCAGTCGCAAGCACCACAGGAAGTAATGGAATCCGAACTTCCCGGAAAAGTAAGGCTGCGCGAAGGCGTTAAAAGGGTCTCAGGGCTTTCCATATCGAGTTTAAGGGCAAAAAAGGAACACCAGGAGGCCCGTACTGATGAGGCTACAGACGATTCCCTTCTACCGAATGAAATTTTCAAAGATATCGACCTGCAACGGCATTGGGCGGACTATGTCAAGAAACTGGAATCGGAAGGGCGGAAAATACTGGCCTCCAATTTAAGCACAGACCTGCCCAGATTGCTGGAAAATTCTGTAATTCGCCTGGAACTTCCCAACCAAAGCATGAAGAAAGAAATAGAAAAGGAACAAGGGGAACTATTGGGATACCTGAGAAATAAGCTGAATAATCACAGTCTTTCGATAAATATTGTCGTCAATGAAGAAAATGCCAAAAAATACGCCTTCACTCCGGAGGAGAAATACCAGAAATTACGGGAAAAAAATCCAGCTATCGATCTGCTGAGAAAGGAATTTGATCTCGATTTATGAGTTGCTCCTGAAACGAAGCCGAAGTGCATATATGAGCATCACAACCGAGATCAGCAGCAGGCCAAGCGCCTCTCTGCCCCTTTCAATATTTACTATATCACCCTCGCCAATCGTTATTCCTTCAAATACCCCGGGCCAGACAACAAAGGATCCCACCAGATAGCCCGTACATAAAACTGCCGCCAGGTAGTATCTGAGCTTTCCCAAAAAGAACAGCAGGGAGGCCACCGCTGCTACACCATACAGGAAGCACCACAGGAGGGCATCCGGGTCATTGTACTGCACTGCGGCTGCCAGTGTAAACAGCAGGGTAAATACAAGTGAAAAAATTCGGAAAAATGCGTTCATGATCAGCAGTTTTAGCTTTTAAGTAAATGGGCCTCTATGATACCAAAAACATCGGTAGCGTCTATTTTTTCTGAATCCAGGTAGTTGATCCCGTTGGTAATAAGAATCGGGTAATCTTCTTCATCCTCCGGCAATCTGCCGTGGGATCCTTTGATGAGTTCTGGTTTCAGCGGAATGATATCCATGACCGTACGGAACCCCATTTTTTTTCCAGCAAGTTTCCCAAGAACTTTTGCCATAACAAACGGGTCTGCGGGATCTGTAAATAATTCAACAGGATCATACCCTGGTTTTTTATGGATGTCGACCATGCGGGCATAGTCCGGAGCTTTTGAATCGGATTCCCAGAAATAATAGGTAAACCAGGAGTCGCGATCGGCCAGAACTACCAGATCACCGCATCGGTTATGGGCTACTTTCTCATATTCCCTGTCACCTTGGGACCACACCTTTTCAATTCCTGCCGTCTCCTGCAATAGTTTTATAACAGCGGCTTTCTTGGTCATGTCATTGATATAGACATGGGCCAGCTGATGGTCTGCCACGGCAAATACCGCGCTCGCTCCGGGATCAAGTAATTCCAGACCTCTCTCTTCCCTGATTGCAAGTAAGCCCTCCACCCTTAAAATACGATTAATATGTACAGGACGGTGAACATCTGTAATGCCATATTCCGAAAGTATAATGATTTGAGCGTCCTGACGCTCATAATAAGTCACTAGTTGTTGGACCACCCTGTCTATCTCCCGGAGGTCTTTGCTGATCTTTGGAAAGTTAAGACCGTATTTTTGAATATTATAATCCAGATGTGGCAGGTAAACCAGCGTAAGGGTAGGCAGGTACTGTTCATCCGTTATTATCGTGGCATCTGCAATCCACTGGCTGGATTTGATGGAAGTTTTGGGGCCCCAGAAATGAAACAAGGGAAAAGTGCCGAGTTCATGCTGAAGGACATCTCTTAATTCCGGAGGATGGGAGTAAGCGTCAGGCATTTTACGTCCGTCAGCCAGATAGTTCGGACGCGGGGTAACACTATAATCGGCAGTGGAATACATGTTGTACCACCAGAACATATTGGCACAGGTAAATGTATCATCAAGCGATTTCATCCGGTCCCAAATTTTTTCACCTTCAACCAATTTATTGCTTTGCCGCCAGAAATGAATCTCGCATTCATCCCGAAAGTACCAGCCATTGCCTACGATTCCGTGTTCGGAAGGCCATTTTCCGGTGAGGTAGGTGGATTGGGCTGTACAGGTGACGGCGGGGATCACCGGGGTAATGAAGGCAGCCTGTCCCCTGCTCAGAAAAGACTGGAGAAACGGGGTGTGCTCACCGATAAGCCGTCTTGTCAGTCCCACAACATTCAAAACCACAGTTTTCCTCATCCCTCTAGTTGTTTTACAACCCATTTAATCTCGCGAACGATAGAAGTGGAAAGTTCTTTTTTCAGAGCAACCGGCAGAACCTCCCAGGTATAAGTCTCAATCTCCAGATGATCTGATATCTTGCGTTGCCTTAAAATGTCAAAAACCTTGAGGATATGATCCTGAGTGGAGAAGAGGGCGCCAAAGGTTCTGAGGAAGACAGGGACATGAAAATGGGCTCTGAGCTCCGAAAAGTCCTTACGCGCGGTCAGGACCTCAGGAAGATCTCCGTAGGTCCGGACCTCCGACCCAATATGTTCTGTCACCTGATGAAGATATACAGGCTCATCAAAACGGGCAAGTGACTCCCAGACAGCATCATTGTTTCCGTCCTGACTAAGGATCTTCAGGGCGGCGCTAACCTGGATTTTGCCTACCCTGATGCCGGCATGTTCAAGCTTGTCAAAAGTAGTTGCCGGATCTTCGTAAGCGAGAGAAAAATGGCAGATATCATAACAAATGGTGATATACTTCAGCACGATATCCCTGGCAGTGCCTCTGTCGGTCACCAACGTGTCCATAATGATCCCTGTGGCCACGGGCAGTAAAACCCCTTCAAAAAAAAGCAGTGTATCGTCAGTATTCTCAAGTAGCCCGTCAGGTTCAGGTTCTATATCAAGATGCAGGTATTTGCCCGTTTGTTCTTCCAGAGTCAGAAGGTGAAGTGCTACCTCGGCCAGGTGCGCTGCGGCCTTATTCAAAACCGCAACGGTTGTTCTCCCGGGCGCATGCCAGTGCTTATAGCTAACAGGCGAGGTTGAGATTCCTCCTGTCATGCCTTCGGGTATCAGGAAAGCCAGTTGGTCAAAAAGCCTTTTGGTATAGGAAACCCTGGCTCTGCTGGTCCAGTCCGGAGAATGCACCTTATCCTTTACCTTCTCATTATGAAAATTTCCGTAGGGGAAGCCATTCATTGTAAACACATAGATTCCCTCCACATCGAGCCAATCCCGGAAGCGCTTCAACCGCTGACCATTACCGAGTTCTTCGCTCGCTGTATTGGAAAGGCGAAGACCGAGGCCAAAAGGGACTTTCGGAGATACCTGTCTTTTGATTCCGGGAACATATTGTTTAATGTGATCGAAAGTCGTTTCCCAGTCCTGGCCCGGATGGATATTTGTACAATAGGTCAGATGGAACTGGTCACAAATCAACATAAGTTAAGTCACGTTTAGTTTCACCCTGTCATTTAGGACGTGAATGGCTTCCAGCATCAGGGTATGGTCAATTTCGTGTACATCATGTTTCTTGCCGATTCCATTGATTAGGGTGATCGTCAGTTCCCCGCCCAGATGTTCCCTGAATTCGCGGATGCCTTCAAGGAGTTGCGCCTTTTCCTTTTTACCCTTTACCGGGATCTGCAATTGGAATCCCAGTTGCTCCAACACTCCGATGATTTCTTCAAACTCTTCATCCGAAATCAATTTGGTGAGCTTCGAGTACATCAGATCCAGGGCGATCCCCCTGGCCACTGCCTCCCCGTGACGCATCTGGTAGCCCGTCATATATTCCATCTTATGGGCAGCCCAGTGTCCGAAATCGAGTGGCCTGGAAGAACCACTTTCAAAGGGATCACCTCCTTTGGCAATATGCTTCATATGCATCTCAGCACACCGGTATATGACATACTGCATGGTCTCAAGATCCCGATACCTCAGTTGTCGGGTATGTTCCCGGATATATCCGAAAAAATCAGCGTCCTGTATGAGCGCTACCTTGATGGCCTCAGCCACTCCTGCAATCCAGTCCCGTTGCTCAAGTGTCTTCAGAAAAGCAGCATCATTAATGATGGCATAGGGAGGGGCAAAGGTTCCGAGAAAGTTCTTTTTACCGAAAGTATTGATACTGTTCTTTACACCAACGGCCGCATCATTCTGAGAAAGGACGGTGGTTGGAACCCTTATCAATTTGACGCCCCTGTGTGCGATGGCTGCTGCGTATCCTGCCATGTCTATCACAGCACCTCCCCCAACAACGACTACAAAAGAGTGCCGGCAAATCCCGTTGGAATTGATCGCTTCGAGCACCCGATTGACACTGGTGCTATCGTTTTTGGCCGCTTCCCCCCCCGGAACCACGAGACAACCGGAATATTCCAAAGTGGAGGCGTGTTCATGGCAATATGCGGCAATTGAATTCTCCAGACCAGGATGGTGATCAAGGAGCCCCTGATCCAATACGAAAAGGAGCTTTACCGGTGAACCCGATTTAAATGCAGAGATGATATCCAGTAACACCAGGTTATCATTGGAGAATACCCCTTCTGTAAAAAGAAGCTGATAGCTGTAATTGACGGTGAATGACTGTTCTATGGTTTTAATTTTCATGAGAGCAAATTAGGTAACGGCAAACATTTTAGAGAGTGCCAGAGACAACGGGAAAAGTAAAAGTACACCCACTCCATACATCCAGCCACTGAAACCTGTGGCAAGGCAGGCATCAAGAAGTATTAGTGAAAGGACCCCCGAAATTACAGCTTTTTTAATATTTTCAGGAGAATTATCCCGGTAGGCGCGCCAAAGTGGGATGCCTATCATCAATGTGAAAAGAGCCAGGAATGGCAATACTTCCAATAATCTGTCTGTGCGGAGCATGATCCTATAAACGCTTAAAATGACCCCTGAGTATAAGATTCCGGCCCAAAGCAGATGTTGCTTATTGTTGCCATGTACTTCTCCCCTGCTGATCAACGTTATTGCAAAGATATACACGAGAGGAATAACAGCATACCATGGGTTGGCTATTTCTCCGATTACAGACATCCCCAGAATCAGGTTGAGCCCCCGGCAAATTCCCATATTAAGAGGGCCCAATACCACACTTTTTTTTGACAGGGCATTATACAATAGTATCATGAGAGCGAGGATCCCCGCTGTCAGTCCGCTCAGGCCTGATACCCAGGAAGCAGAAATAATCCCCATCATAAGGAGAAACCCTCCGAACAAGGCCGCAGAGGGCTGGCTGATTAACCCGCTAGGAATAGGCCGTTCGGGTCTTTCCAAGAGATCTGTAGGAAGGTCAAAGACATCATTCAAGACCACCCCCCCTGCATATAAAAAAACAGAAGAAGCCACCAGCGTGCAAAGTTTCAGGAAATAGACCGGATCATCCTCAATGGTCGCCGAAAGAAGCGGCATCAATCCGGCGATTGCAGCACCTGCCAGTATATCAGCGGCGGCGGTTGGCAGATTGGCCGGTCTTGTCAGGCGTAGATAACCCCTTAGGACACCATTCATGCTATTTTATTTGGTCTGCATCAACCCTAGGTTGCTGCCCGCGCAAAACACTGTTGTCTTTATACAATTGGGCCTGATTTATTCCTTTGGACCCTATCCAGTC
This sequence comes from Muriicola sp., assembly GCA_041744575.1. GTDB lineage: Bacteria > Bacteroidota > Bacteroidia > Flavobacteriales > Flavobacteriaceae > JTS-RE37. The sequence goes on along the minus strand of JBGTKP010000033.1, from coordinate 173,033 downwards.
TGCTTCCTTCATTTTCCCATTTCTCCCGTATGCCTGCAGGGCATTTGAATAACAGGTCTTTATTACATCGGCCTTCAAAATTCCTTTTTTGAGCATAAGAGATGCGGTCTTAGGAACGGCCAGGGGATCACTGACCCCCCAATCTGCAGAACTGTCGATCAGGATGCGCTCACTTCCATACTTCCTGACAATTTCCACCATTCTCTCATTGCCCATTTTGGTATTGGGATAAATGGTAAAGGCCGCAATAAAACCACGGTCTAAAACGTCTTTAACCGTTTCTTCGTTGTTGTGGTCTATGATTATATCGGATGGATCGAGCCCATGTTCCAGACAAACTTCCATACTCCTTACAGTGCCGGATCTTTTATCCCTGTGCGGGGTATGAATCTGTACCGTCATGTCCACTTCCTTTGCCAGCTCTAATTGCATCCGGAAATACTTATCCTCGGCGGGCGTCTGGTCATCGTATCCGATTTCACCGATAGCCACCACGTTTTCCTTATGCAGGTACAATGGCAGCAATTCAATTACCTGTTCTGCAAGGGCTTCATTGTTGGCTTCCTTTGAATTCAATCCGATTGTGCAGTAATGTCGGATCCCAAACTGCGAGGCCCTGAAGGGTTCCCAGCCGACAATGCTGCTGAAATAATCCTGAAATGAACCGACCTGGGTTCTCGGCTGTCCAAGCCAAAATGAGGGCTCAATGATCGCGACAATACCTGCTGCAGCCATGGCTTCATAGTCATCCGTCGTTCGGGATGTCATATGGACATGGGGATCTATAAATATCAAATTATCTTCCATAACTCATTCATTTAATTTATTCCAGCCAATAGTCTGCTCAGCTACACGCTTTTCAAGCGCCGGGTATTTCCTGAGCAATGCCCTGGCCTGGGTATTTTCTGATTGAAAGCAACATAAGGCTCCGGCATTGTTTTCGGCTTTCGATTTACTTTCCAGAAGTCTTTCCATATCCTTTAGGAGGGCCGCTCCTATAAATCCTGTAACAGGACGCCAGAAAAGAGGATCCACTTCTCTGGAGGCGGCCCATCGCTCATGGGCATAATCAGAGATAATTCGCGCCAGATCTTCGTTCGCACGCTCATCCACCTGCTCAATTCTTGACAGATCCCTTTGCATGAATGCGGCCTTCAAATACATCTGGTTCCACTGTTGTTCAGTAAAATATGTGGCAGGATAGGGGTTTCCCAAGGCAATTGCATCGAAAACCGTAGCAATATTGGTTCTTAATGCTTCCACGGCAGCTGTTTTATATTTCGAGGGTTCAGGCAGGAGGACCAGAAATTTTAAAAAGGTGATGAGTTCGCCTGTATCTGCCACCTGGATCAGGTTGGCAACCTTGGGACCAAAAGTGGCTGGATTTTCCTGCAGTAAGCTTACCAGCAGACTTATCCTTACCAATTGCAAAATATCTGTATTCTGCTTTTCCAGATACCTGCTAAGCTGTGTAGACTCCATTGCATACTGAACGGGTTCCGTGGCAGGTATTTTACCCGAGAGGAGGCTATAAACTTTATATAACTCCTTTCCTAACTGCTCTGAGAGAATCATTTCCAGTTTTTCCCGTAACCAGCTGAGATTGTCCGGAGTTACATTCCGGGCCACAATGCTGTGTAATTCTTCTGAGGTATCGGAAAATTGCATGAAACCCTGATATTTTATGCCTGATATGGGCTTGCCATTTCTTTGTCTTAAGCTGGATCAAATATATTAAGATAAGTAGAAACTTCCCGCATTATTGGGATTTAATACACCTATAGCTGGTTCGCTGAGCCGGCATTTTATAGTTTTGCAAAAAAAAAGATGCTGGGACTTAAATTACCCACAGACCCTCGCTGGGTGAACATTGTTGAAAAAAACATGGAAGAAATTCTAACGGATCATGCCTTTTGTGAGCAAAAGGCTGCAAGTACGGCTATCTCCCTGATTGTGTCCTTTCCGGAATACCCGGAACTCGTTCTGGAGATGGTCGCACTGGCAAGAGAGGAAATGGGACATTTTAAAATGGTGTATGATAAAATCCTCGCAAGAGGATATACCATGGGCCGTGACCGGAAAGATGGTTATGTCCATGCATTGACGGGCTTCTTTCCCAAAGGCGGTCCGCGCTCAGAACAATTGATCCACAGGTTGCTCTACGCAGCTCTTATCGAAGCGAGGAGTTGTGAGCGTTTTCGGTTGTTGTCGGAACAACTTCAGGATCAGGAACTTGCTGCCTTTTACCATAGTTTAATGATCAGCGAAGCCGGGCATTATACCTTGTTTCTCACCCTGGCACGGACCTATGGGGAAATAAATGTCGTCAATGCCAAGTGGAAGGCTTTGCTGGAGTTTGAGGCAGAAATCATCAAAGACCTGGGCAGGCATGAAAGCATCCATGGCTGACCGAAGCAACTGTTCCCGGTGACTTTTTATACCCTGAGCACAAAACAGGCAGATCCTTAAAATGGGTCACCCCCGGGAAAGCCGCCATGGGTCAGGATTGGAGCTTCCTGAGATAATAGTCGTACATGTCAAACTGGGAGCGGACCTTGACCTTCTTATTTTTTCGATATTCGTTGTCCTGTGTGGCGTTAAATACACGTGCTTTCACATTGTCCGCCCAGGATATTTCAAAGGTATCGATCACTTCCTGCCTGATCGATTCGTCATAGATCGGACAGCCGACCTCCACCCTGTTCTCAAGGTTCCTTGTCATCCAGTCTGCAGAGGATATATATACTTTAGGATCACCTCCGTTTCCGAAGATAAAAATCCGGGGATGCTCCAGGAACTTGTCAACAACACTGATGGCTTCTATGTTCTCGCTCATGCCTTTCTGGCCAGGAATAAGGCAGCAAATACCGCGAACAATCATCTGTATCTTTACGCCTGCATTGCTGGCTTCATAAAGTTTGTCAACCATTTTATAGGAGGTCAGGCTGTTCATTTTTATTTTTATGTACGCCTCACGGCCTGCCCTGGCCGCCGCAATTTCCTTATCTATCAGATTTTTGAAAATATTCATGGTATAATGCGGCGACATTATCAGATGTTTGTACTTATTGATCTTATACGTAGTTTCGAAAAAGTCGAAGACCTTATTCAATTCCTTGAGGATGGCATCATGGGCCGTAAACAAAGTATAATCGGTATAGATCTTGGCCGTGTCCTCATTAAAATTACCGGTACTGATGAAGCCATAGCGTTTTATACCCTGGGCCTCCTCACGGTCTATGACACAGATCTTACTATGGACTTTCAATCCTCTAACACCAAAAATCAACTTGACTCCTTCTGCCTGTAACTGCTCAGCATACTGGATGTTGGCCCTCTCATCAAACCGGGCCTGTAATTCTATCTGTACTGTTACATGCTTTCCGTTTTTTACGGCGTTGATCAGGCAGGATGTGACCTGCGAATCGTTTGCAAGACGGTACAGGGTAATTTTTATGCTGCGGACCTTGGGATCCAGTGCCGCATCCCGCAGGCATTTAATAATATAAGAAAAGGTATGATAGGGAGCGTATAGCAGGTAATCGCGTTGGGCAATGGCCTTCAGCAAATTACCTTCCTGGCTCAGGTCCTTCACGGGTAATGGCGTAATGCGTTTATAGAGCAAATCATTCCTGCCCAGACTGGGAAAGCCCATATAATCTCTCCTGTTGTGATACCTCCCTCCTGGGATCACACTGTCTGTGCCCTCAATGTGCATTTTCTCCTTAAGGAATTTAAGGGTATCCATTTCTATTGACTGGTCATAGACAAATCGGACCGGATCACTAATTTTTCTGTGCTCGACACTGGAAGAAATCTTTTCGATAAAGCTTTTACTCAAGTCATTGTCAATGTCCAGCTCTGCGTCACGGGTAATCTTGATCATATGCGCCGATATGGATTCATGCGAGAACATATTGAAAATACTTTTGAGGGAGTAACGGATCAGGTCATCCAGTAACATGATGTAACTCTTCTTCCCCTCCTTGGGCAGCTCAATGAAACGGTCAATCCCTTTCGGAATTTCTATGAGCGCATAGCGGGTATCCGTGCCTTTTACCTGCTTTTCTGAAACTTGCTCCCGGACCACCATTTTGACAGCCAGATAGGCTGCGGTGTCCTTAAGCATGGGAAACTCTGCCAGGTCATTCAGGATGATAGTGGTAAGGATCGGACTTACCTTTTGAAGAAAGTAGACTTTTACAAATTCTTCCTGCTTTTCATTCAGGCCGGTTTCGTTGACCATGAAGATATTCTTCGCTTTGAGTTCTGTTTCGATTTCACGAAGCAAATTCTGGCTGTCCGACTGTTGCTTGATGACAATCTGAGTGATCTGCTCAAGCAATACTTTGGCATTTTCACCGCCAAGGACACTTTTCCCTGATTTCCCGGATTCTACAATACGCTTTACGGTTGCGTACCGCACCTTAAAAAATTCATCCAGGTTGTTAGAAAAAATTCCCAGAAAGCGCAAACGTTCAATGAGCGGGACATTGTGATCCGCACTTTCCTGAAGTACACGTTCATTAAAGCGAAGCCAGCTGATTTCGCGGTTAATATATTTATTTTTTGTTTTGATCATTTGCTTATTTCTTTAGGAAACAGGGTTCGCACGGTAGTCCCATTACGGATATCGTGCCATCCTGAACTATCGAAACGCAGGTGGACAAGTCCGGCGGTTGGCACATTGTCGATCCCTTCACTTCCCCATTCATTGGCAACCTCTGTAAAGGCGTGATTATGCCCGAAAATGATGACTGTTTCAAGTGCATCTTCCAACGACCGGATAAATGCCATGACACTGTTCCCGGAAAAATCATATAACTCTTCGGTAACCTGAAGTTTCTCAAGTGGAAAATCAATCGCTTTCAGAAATATCCTGCAGGTATGCAATGCCCTGGTAGCAGGACTGGAAAAAGCCCTGTCAATTGGCGGCATATTGCTTTTAAATTTGTTGGCGATTAAACCTGTATCGTTTATCCCCCTGTCAATGAGTGGCCGCTGCCTGTCATCGACAGGATGGTCCCAGGACGACTTTCCGTGCCTGACAAGAATTAAATTTTTCATTTTTATCTTTTAGTTTGACCTGATCGGCTCTCCTACGATCCCGGCCTTATTCCCTGTAAAATAGGTGATGTTCGTTTTCAAGCTTTTGAGATACGGCAGTCAGGGTGCCAACCGCTCCTTCGTCCATTTCAGGTGCTTGTCCACAACGTATCTTATTCTGTCGTGCAGACGATTTTGCCTTCCCTGCCAGAATTCTACTGAAACGGGGCTGACACAATAACCCCCCCAATGATCCGGACGCCGGATGGCCCCAGTCTTCATCCTATCCTTCAATTCATTTAGAGCAGTATCCAGGACCTCACGGGATGCAATTACGGAGCTTTGATCAGAAATGACAGCGCCAAATTTACTGTCTTGCGGTCTGGAATCAAAATACGTATCTGACTTCCCGGAAGAAACCCGTTCCGCGGTTCCTTTAATGATCACCTGCCGCTCCATCGCTGGCCAAAAAAAAGATAGGCAGACCCTGGGATTCGACTTTATAGCCATGCCCTTTTCGCTTTGATAATTTGTATAGAATACAAACCCATCATTGCTGAATTCCTTGAGTAAGACGATCCGAGTTTTGGGATAACCATCCAGGCCTACCGTGGCCACTGTCATAGCATTGGGTTCCTCCTCACCACCATCCGCCTCTGCTTCTTTAAACCAAATGGCAAAAAGTTCCAGCGGACTATCAGGGACCCTATTTTTTGAGAGGGCATCCTTTTCATATGATTTCCTATAATTTCCTAAATCCTTCCTCATGATATGAATAATAAAACAAGATAAGCAAAGTTTGGAGAAGCATGTTGTAATAAATATCGGTATGGCGTACTTTTTCTAACCCTCAAATCCAGGCCGCCAATCCATCTTTAATGATCATAAGGGAACAGGCAGGGAGACGATTACCATTCGAAGATTTTACCATCCTCTGCCAGTTCCACCGGCTCAAAAACGGACATTGCTTCTGTCCTGAATGGCTCAAGGCTCTTGTATCTGGTGGAAAAATGCCCAAGGATCAATTTTCCCACTCCGGCGGCCCGTGCCAGGGATGCCGCTTCAATGGCCGTAGCATGCTTTGTAGTACCGGCCAACTGTTTTTCATTCTCCAGAAATGTGGCTTCATGGTATAGAACATCAACACCCTCAATAAGCGGAATCAGCTCTGGCATATAGGCCGTATCACTGCAGTAGGCATAGCTTTGAGGGGCGGGCGGATCAAGAGTAAGAATTTCATTGCGAATAATCCGGCCATCATCCATCAATACATCTTCACCAAGTTTGATCCTGGGAAACCAGCTTTTAGGGATTTGGTACTTGGCCACTTCCCTGATATTTAAAGTTCGCTGGCCCGTTTGTTCCCGAAAAAGAAAACCATTCGTATATACTCTGTGATCGAGAGGCAGGGTCTGCACTTTTACCTTCTCATCTTCAAAAATAACCTGAGGTTCCCTTGAGCTCAGCTCGTGAAAAATCAAAGGGTAATTGGTCCAGGAATTTCCTAGCTTCAGCAACAAGGTAATTGCCTCACGGATGCCTTCAGGGCCATAGACATGAAGTTCTTTATCTCTGCCCAACAGCCGGAAACTGGAGATGAGACCAGGAAGTCCGAAAAAATGATCTCCGTGAAGGTGAGAAATAAAAATATGACTGATCCTGGAAAATTTAATTTTCTGTAACCTTAATTGCACCTGCGTTCCTTCCCCGCAATCAATCAGGAACAAATGGTTACTGATGTTCAATATCTGTGCGGTAGGGTTTGAAAATGCCCTCGGTGTAGCTGCATAACAGCCAAGTATGTGTAACCGCATATTTATGAGTTGTTTCTAGATCTCATATCCTCCAACATTTGAGGAACGCCAAAGTTGCTTTTAAATGTAAAGGCGTAAGGAGTCTCTCCATGTTCACTCAGATAGATCAACCGCCTTCTCCCTTCCTGAGGTCCGGGAATTGTATTTTCGGGAATATACCAGCAAACCATATGCATTGAATGCATCCGGCTAAACCATTCTTTCCGTCTTTGCAACACTTCTTTATGTGGGGAATGATAAGTAAATGCCGCAAGCGCATGGACAGATGCCCACACCGACATATTTACCACGAGAAATTCATCGTCAAAAATAGATATCGAAAGGTTACTGCCATCACCCTCCACCAACCGCCAAATAAATCCCGGACTTTTTTCGGCCAGGGCATTGATCCGGTCCATACTCGCTACGAAATCTGCCATGACTTGGTGATGGAGAGGTTCAAGCATCCGGGCAATATTTATTTGTGCGAGATGAAAGGTCATTCCTTATCTATTAGAGGATCGATGGATACGATCATATTTTTCACATATTTGCCCGGCATCGTTGACAGGGATATAGGATAGGCCTGCGGACGATCGTATCAGCTGTTGAGCTTCATCACACCACTTCATAAAATTCATGATATCCGAGGGTACATTACAGGTCGAGGTCCCTTTCAATTTCTTCCATCTCAATAATATCCCTGGCCTCCTGAAGTGTTGGTGCCACACAAAGATTGTCGGGCAAATCGGCGTAGTGAACTGAATCGGTGACCAGGACAAAAGATTTACCGGACTTCCGGTGGGCAAGTGACATTTGCAGGAATTCCAGAAGGTCGGCTGCCTTAAGCTGTGAAAATGAAAAAAGATTGACGATTATATGGTCTTTCCTGATCAGGGGAAAGGATTCCGTTAAATTTTTCACGAAGGTTTTCAGGGAGGCATTTTCCTGAAAAACCACTGTGGTATTGCCCTCTTTGTCAATTATCATCACTTCCTATTTAATTTTTGCAGCAAGTAAATAAATCACCGCCATGCGAATGGCCACTCCGTTCTCCACCTGATTCAGGATAATCGACTGTCTGGAATCGGCCACATCGCTGGTTATTTCAACCCCACGATTAATTGGTCCCGGGTGCATGATCACAATTTCTTTTTTCAGATTGTCCAGAAGGACCTTATTGATACCGTACTGCCTTGTATATTCCCGGGTGGTTGGGAAATAACTGATATCCATCCGTTCATTTTGTATCCTGAGCATGTTGGCAACATCACACCAGTTCAGTGCCTTTCTGAGATCTGTTTCCACTTCAACACCGAGCGATTCAATATGTTTTGGGATCAGGGTCAGGGGGCCGCAGACCTTTACCTTTGCTCCAAGTAACCTGAGCGCAAAAATGTTTGAAAGCGCCACCCTGGAATGCAGAATGTCTCCGACAATCACTACTTTTTTCCCTGCCACTTCCCCCAGTTTTTCCCGAATCGAATACGTGTCGAGGAGTGCCTGCGTGGGATGTTCATGTGTTCCGTCACCTGCATTGATGATGGCCGCGTTGACATACCTGGATAAAAAAATCCCGGCTCCGGGATTGGGATGCCTCATAACCACCATATCCACTTTCATGGATAAGATATTGTTTACCGTATCGATAAGGGTTTCACCTTTTTTAACGGAAGATTGAGAGGCAGAAAAATTCAGGACGTCTGCTGACAGACGTTTCTCTGCAAGCTCAAACGAAAGCCTGGTCCTGGTACTGTTTTCGAAGAAAACATTGGCTATGGTGATATCGCGGAGTGAAGGAACCTTTTTGATGGACCTGTTAATCACCTCTTTGAAGTGATCCGCTGTTTTGAATATAAGCGCCATGTCCTTTTCATTCAGATACTTTATCCCCAATAAGTGGTTAACGCTCAACTCGCTCATCTGGATGGCCGCTTATTTCTATTGACAGAATGATGACTATTAATGCACTTTCCTTTTATTGTCCAAGGTTTGCCAACCCCTTCCTGCATCCTGGCGGCTACCTCCTTCACTTATTGATGAGATAAATAACATCCTCCCCGTCATTTTCAGCCCATAACACCTTTACTTTTTCATCATTGATCGCATCCACCTGCCGTCCCCTGTAATTAGGTTGTATAGGTAAATGCCGGCTAAAGCGGCGATCAATCAGGGTCAGTAATTCTATATCCCTGGGTCTCCCAAATGATTGGAGGGCTGTTAATGCAGCCCGTATGCTTCTGCCCGTATATAAAACATCATCAATGAGAACGACGTTTTTTCCCTCAATGAGGAAGTCAATGCTGGTACTGCTGGCCTTAAGGGTCTTATCGCCCCTTCTGAAGTCGTCACGGTAAAAAGTGATATCGAGTAAACCCAGAGCTATCTGCTTCACTCCGTAATCGGTTTGTAGGAGGGAGGTGAGTCTTTGAGCAAGAAAAGTGCCTCTGGGTTGGAGCCCTATAAGCACAGTATCCTTAAAATCCAGGTGATTCTCTAAAAGTTGACAGGCAAGTCGGTGCAGGATGATGTGAATCTCTTTGGAAGAAAGGAGCACTTTTTGACTCATAGGTTCGGGAACCAACACTTTGATGGGGCTAAAATAAGGATTTCTGTCCTAAAGTAAGAAGGAGGAAGTAAAAAAGGTGGATAGGCCGGTTATTGGTTCCGGAAGCACAAACGGTATTTGAACAGCGGAGATCCAAAGTATCAAAAACCTTCCTCCCGTTGTTTTTATTCGGGAGAAAGGTTCTGTTTAATAGATAATTAAAGTGCGGTACTTAACTACATAGTTTACAAGCCTGGTAATAAATTAAACAGGTCTTTATCCAGTTGGGGTTCTACCTTACAACGGATATCTAAATGCATGGTTGCAGTATTTTGACTATTATAGGCCGGCCATTGCGGCAAACCTTCATGTCCCGGGTTTCCGGTCTTTGCAAATTGTATCCAGGCCGCACTTACCTTGGCCGCCAGCGCCCGGGCCTCTGTGCCGCCGCCTGTCATCTGGATGCCCCGGTCAATGGTGTTGAAAACAAATGGAAGTTCCATACAATGAAGGGATTTGTATTTGCCATCAAAAACCGGAGATTGCCAGGTAAACAGGTACATGTAAACCGGGGCTCCTTCCTTCAGACTTGATTTCATATCAGCCTGTGCGACTGCGCCCGGGCGGAACATCATATCAATATCGATCAGGTCGGAAGGGAGGGTATCGTTAGGATACGCCTTTTTTACTGCTGTGAGGTACGCATCTGCTTTCGATTTGTATCGCTCCCGTATAAATTTCAAGATCTCTTCCTCTGATGCATTGCTCATAGCTGCATTCGCAAAGGGAGCAAACTCATTCTTTACTGTGCCTATGAGTAGTGGGATGTCCCGCGACAATTCATAGGCCTCCGGTGAGGATACCTGATGAGGAAGATCATTGCCGTCCAGGCTGGGGCCCCAGTTAAGGCCGAAGCCAATGGTCGGTTTTCCTGCTTCCGTCCGCTTCTTCTCTATGGTTTTAAGTGCTGCTGAACTCGCTTTGCTAAGTATGGGGAAAGGGATATTGGCGAGTGAATCGACCTGTGCCGGATCAAGACCCAGATTCGCAAGCGTTTCGGCGGCAATCTGACCTGTTGTTTCACGATCGAGAACGGCGGCCCGAAAAGCGCCGCTCTGATTCACCGCTTTGTGAAAAAGTCCTTTCGCAGCCGGCATGGCCATAAGGGTATTCACCTTGGCACCTCCTCCGGATTGCCCGAAAACGGTAACGTTACCTGCATCCCCTCCAAATTCTGAGATATTGGTTTTAACCCATTCAAGGGCAGCAATAATATCCAGCATGCTGGTATTCGCCGAATGTTTGTATTTTTCACCATAGGCAGAAAGATCCAGAAAACCGAGGACGTTCAGTCGGTGATTGATCGAAACCACTACCACATTTCCCTGTTTACTGAGATTTTCTCCGTCAGTTGAGGGCAATTCCTGGCTGGAGCCTGAGGTAAATCCGCCTCCGTGAATCCAGAATAGAACAGGGCGCTTCTCCCCCTCGGAAATACTTGGAGTCCAGATATTTATCCGCAGGCAATCTTCATTCGTATAACCCCAGTCATGGTCAAAAACAAACTCGGGCTCATCCTGCACACTGGTGGTTGGCTCCATTAAAGGGGCGACAGGACCATACATGGTCGAACTTCTTATTCCCTCCCATTTTTCAGGTTTTTCCGGGGCCATAAACCTGTCCGCACGGGCATAAGGGATACCTTTGTAAATAAAGGTACCATCATGAATAAAGCCGCGTACCTTTCCGGATTCCGTGGTCGCAACTGCGACATGCTCTCCTGTTATAACTTCAGACTGGGCCGAAACCATTCCAATGGAAAGTCCGGTAATAAGGAATAAAACGGCATTGAGATTGTTTCTTAAGGCAGATGTCATCATATTATATTTAAACTTTAATTGAGTTAATGTATTTATTTATTTTATAGTTATTTATCATGCAAAATCTTAGAAATTATCTAGTCATATGGATAAGTAATCTGTTGCGTGCGATTTAAAACTATAGAGATAAGGTGCTTTATGGGGCTTACCTGTGAATTGCTTTTCATGACGCTCCAGAATGTCTAATCCAAGTATCTTTCGCTGGAAGGTGGTCCTTCTTAATTTTTCTCCTAAGATGACCTCATATACCTGCTGCAATTGTCTCATGGTAAATTTACGGGGCAGGAGATTCCTGCCGGCTAGATGAGTGTCAAGATGGAGCCTCAGGCTGCGGAGCGCTACGTCTACGATCTTTGTATGGTCCATCATAAGTTGCGGCAGTTCTCCCACGGCATACCAGTTAATAGAATCTGACAGGCTGTCCGGCTCAGGCTTTACATCGTCATAATTGATAAGTGCATAGTAGGCAATCGAAATAAAACGGTCAAGAAGCCAGTGTCCCTGCTCTACGACATAGCCATTGGCCTCGAGAATTCTTTTCATATGCCCGGGCGATGCCCTTCCGACATCTCCAAAAGTATAAAATTGCTCCAGGAATAGCTTGTCAAGACCTGTCCGGGCCTGAACTCCCCTACTTACGGAAAGATCCAAATCTTCCCCCCGGGATACAAATCCTCCCGGCAGGGCAAAGAGTCCGGTATTGTGATATTCCAATAAAAGGATCTTTAGCTGCGATCCGCTAAATCCAAAAATCACAGCATCATAGGCCACATGTGGCAGGTGATCAGTCAGGGATGGAAGGATTTTTTTATTCATGGAAGCCACTCTCATGGAACTTTTGAAAGGGTCAAGATAGCTATTATTTTGTGTCATTGTCACAAATTGAGACAATAATTTTGCAGACAACTACAGCACGTCCTTTCCGGGCCCAATGAAAGCCCACAGACCAACCTTGGCTGGAAGTCTTAACAAAGAATTAACCAAAAGGGATTAAACCCTTCCTTCTGTTTCCTATCAAAGGCATCTGGTAAGAGGTCACCCTACCACGTCCACCTAAAAATACACAATACCCATGAAGCTTATAATTTCCTTTATACTAATGTGCTTATTTCTTCCTCTAAGCGCCCAAAATTCAACCAGGGAGGCCAATGCAAACATAACCGTCACGGGCACCGTGCTGGATCAGGACAATGACCTGCCGCTGGAATATGCGACCCTGGTATTACAGAGTGTTGACAACCCGGACAAGGTTACAGGCGGTATCACTGATGCTTCGGGAAAATTTAGCGTTGAGACCCAGGCCGGCAGGTACAATGTCAGTGTAGAATATATCTCATATATCAGCTATACGCTGAAAGATCAGAATCTGACTGAATCAAGGGACCTCGGAACCATCACCCTGCAGCTGGATGTCGCACAACTGGAAGGCGTTGAAGTGGTAGGAGAAAAAACAACCGTGGAAGTCCGCCTCGACAAAAAGATTTACAATATCGGGAAGGACATCACTACCAGTGGCGGAAATATCAGTGACGCTTTAAATAATATTCCTTCCGTTACCGTAGATGTGGAAGGGGCTATCAGCCTCCGAGGTAATGAAAACGTCCGCATCCTTATCAACGGCAAACCTTCGGCCCTTGCCGGTTTCGGCTCTACCGACGCCCTGAGACAACTCCCGGCCGATGCTATTGAACGGGTGGAAGTGATAACAAGTCCTTCTGCCCGCTACGACGCGGAAGGTACGGCCGGAATTCTGAATATCATCCTCAAAAAGGAAAAGACGTTGGGACTCAATGGATCGGTCACCACAAGTGTCGGCTACCCCATTGCCAGCCAGATCAATGCGAATTTAAATTTGAGGACGGACAATTACAACGTGTTCACCACTTTGGGCTATTCCTACCGGGAACCTCCCGGAAATGCGTTCTTTGATAACCGATATACAGGTGGCGATTTCAGCAGGATCATTGAAGATAGGGATATCCTGAGAAGGGATCAGGGGTATAATCTCAATCTGGGACTGGAGTATTTTCTCACGGAACGATCATCAATTACCGGAAGTGGGTTTACACGCATTTCGGACGAACTGGACAATACAGAAAACATCAGTCAACGCTTTGTTGGACCCACACTCAACAGCCGGACCTTTAGGAATGAAGCTCAGAATGAAGATGATCAGTCTTACCAGTTTTCGCTGAATTACACGAATAATATAGACGACGACGGCCATAAACTTACGGCCGACTTCCAATATTCCTATGATCATGAAGATGCCTTAACCACCATCCGGGAAGAGAACATATTTCCTAATAATGCATTGCTGGCCAGGGAGGATGTCATTCAGGCAGAAATACAGAATGAATTCCTGATCCAGGCTGATTATGTACTCCCCCTGGGTGACACCCAGTTTGAGGCAGGGTTCCGTGGAAATTTTGAACAGGAAGTGAATGACTATCGACTTGATACGCTCAATCAGAACACAGGTGAGTTTGTAATCAACGAAGAACTTACCAATGAATTTACCTATGATGAGAATGTCAGCGCTTTGTATTCCCAGTATGGGGATAAATTTGGAAAATTTTCCTACCTGCTCGGCCTGAGACTGGAAAACACCCAATTGAAAGGTGCGGTTGCTTCAGATTTTGACCTTGCTGCATTGCAGGAATTACTGGGAGCTGAAGTAGACTTAAATTTTAATAAGAATTACCTGGGGTTGTTTCCAACGATCAATCTTATTTTCGAAATGGACGAGGCAGAAAATATCAGCCTTGGATACAACAGGCGTATCAACAGGCCAAGGGGGTTTTTTATAAATCCCTTTCCATCAAGATCAAGTCGGACGAATGTCTTTCAGGGAAACCCGGATCTGGACCCTTCCTTTGCGAATGCATTCGATCTGGGATACTTAAAACGATGGCCGAAGCTCACCCTCACCTCTTCTGTATATTACCAGCGTGAATCAAATTCCTTCGAAGTGGTACAGGAAGAAACAGGGGAGGTCACTTCGGACGGCATCCGGATCATACGTTCTATCCCGATCAACCTTTCCACCAATGAACGGATTGGTGCCGAGGCAGGGATATTGTACAATCCAACCAAATGGTGGCGGATCAACAGCAGCTTTAACTTTTTTCAGTTCGCCTCGGAGGGTCAATTCGGCGGTGTTGAATACGGTACAAAGAATAACAGCTGGTTCACCCGATTCAGTTCCAAGATAACGCTTCCCGGAAAAGTAGACTGGCAAACAAATGGTTTTTTCAGTGGTCCGAGACAAAACGCTCAATCCAGGAGCAAAGGTATATTTTCTCTGGATCTGGCTTTTGCCAAGGACGTTTTGGGTGATAAGGGGACTATTTCTTTGAATGTCAACGACCTTTTGAACTCCAGGAAAAGGCAAACTTTTACACGAACACCATTTTTTACATCGGACAACGAATTTCAATGGAGGGAACGTCAGTTTACGATGACGTTCATCTACAGGCTCAATCAAAATAAAGAAAAAAGCAGGCAACAGCGACAGGACGGTGATGATGATCAGGAGTATTAAAACCCGAAGCCTCCTGAGCCTAGGCAAAGCTTATATGCTGATCCGGGGGACAACCGCGATCCGCTGATTGTCCAAACATGCATTGATATCCCTTCTTAAAGGATCCCAATTAAAAACCCCCGGTCCAGGACCGGGGGTTTTTATAAATATCAGAACGGAAACTTACTTTTTCTTGTTGGCTTCCATTTTATCCTTTAGGGCCTGCAACTGTTCATTGGCATCTCCCAGGGTAGGCTTCGATTCTTCCGCAGATTCTGCTGCCTTTTTAGAGGCCGCCCGGACATTACGCTGCTCTTCTTCCCTGAAAATGGCCGTATGACTCGCCACAACCCGTTTGAATTCCTTATTGAATTCAATGATCTTAAATTCGGCTTCTTCTCCCTTGTGGAGCTTTTTTCCATCTTCCTTCTCCATGTGTCGCTGTGGAACAAAGGCAGTGATATCCTCATTAAATTCGATCACAGCTCCTTTATCAACCACCTCTGTAATGGAGGCTTTATGGACAGATCCCAGTGCAAATTCCTTTTCATACTTGTCCCAGGGATTTGCCGTTGTCTGTTTGTGACCCAGGCTCAATTTCCGGCCTTCTACATCCAGTTCAAGCACTTCCACTTCGAGGGTATCGCCCACCGCCACAAATTCGGACGGATGTTTGATCTTTCTGGTCCATGAAAGGTCAGAAATATAAATCAGGCCGTCGATCCCTTCCTCCAGTTCCAGAAATACTCCGAAATTGGTAAAGTTCCGTACAATTCCCTTCTGTTTGGATCCTACAGGATACTTCTGTGTAATATCTGTCCATGGGTCAGGAGCAAGTTGCTTCATGCCAAGGGACATTTTCCGGTCCTCCCTGTCAAGGGTAAGAACGACTGCTTCCAGCTCATCCCCGACCTTTACAAAGTCCTGCGCTGATCGCAGGTGGGTAGACCAGGACATTTCCGAAACGTGGATCAATCCTTCCACACCTTCGGCCACTTCCAGGAAAGCTCCATAGTCGGCAATGACTACGACCTTTCCTTTCACCTTGTCGCCAATTTTAATTTCATCTCCCAGGGCATCCCACGGATGTTTTTCCAATTGCTTCAGTCCCAGTTGAATTCTTGACTTATTATCATCAAAATCAAGAATCACCACATTGAGTTTCTGATCCAGTTCGACCACTTCATTAGGATGGTTGATCCTGCTCCATGATAAATCGGTGATGTGCACCAGGCCGTCAACGCCTCCAAGATCAATAAATACCCCGTAAGAAGTAATATTCTTAACCACTCCTTCAAGGACCTGTCCTTTTTCGAGCTGGCTGATGATCTCTTTCTTCTGTTCTTCGATATCCGCTTCTATCAGCGCTTTATGTGAAACGACCACATTCTTAAACTCGTGATTGATCTTAACCACCTTGAATTCCATGTTCTTTCCGACATACTGATCGTAATCCCTGATGGGTTTCACATCAATCTGTGACCCGGGAAGGAAAGCTTCAATGCCGAAGACATCGACGATCATCCCGCCTTTCGTTCTGCATTTTACGAACCCGGTCACTACTTCTTCCTTGTCATGAGCCGCATTCACCCTATCCCATGCCATAATGGTTCTGGCCTTGCGATGTGACAGAACCAGCTGGCCACTTTTATCCTCACGGATATCAATGAGTACCTCTACTTTGTCACCTACCTTCAGGTTCTGGTTGTACCGAAACTCATTCAGCGAAATCACACCTTCTGATTTGGCGTTAATATCGATAATCGCTTCGCGATCCGTCAAATGCGTAATAGTTCCTTCGACGACTTCGGCATCCGCAGTGTCCACAAAGTTTTCCGTTACCAGTTTTTCAAACTCCTCCAATTTGGACTCATCCACACGCTCAATGCCCTCTTCATACTTGTCCCAATCGAAATTTTCCAGGAATTCCCTGGGGTCATCTTTTTTGGCAGCTACTTTTGACTCTTTTTGTACTTCGGCGGTTTCTTCCACCTCGGTAATTGCTTTTTCTTCAGCCATATGCTGATGGTTTTTTGTATTCCACAGGGTATCCAAGAGTTAAACGCGTCCTGCGGAAGTTGTTCTTATCCGATTTCTATTCCCTTTTCCTCTTGATTATTCGTTAAAAAAGGTTTGCAAAAATACAATTAAATAATCGTTTTACCAACCCATGGATGGAGACGCTCCGCATTTTATTCAAAATCCGGGTTTTTGATTTTAATTCGCAGGGGATTTTGTATCTTTCCGGTGCTTTGTAATCATTGTAAATTAGAAAATATGAGTGTAAAATCTAAGTATCAGCCTGTCCTTGACCTCGGAAAAAAACTGGGTGTCCAGAATGGCGATGTCACCGAAGAAAATGGTGTCCTTAAAATAAAAGGACAGGCCAAAACCCAATATGAGAAAAACCTCTTATGGGATAAAATCAAGGAGATCGGGGGTCAGGATCCGAGTGATCTGAAAGCCAACATCACCGTAGCAGATAGTTCCGTATATCATCGACACACGGTGAAGAGTGGAGAATCTCTCAGTAAAATTGCAAAAAAGTATTATGGTGATCCGATGAAATACAAACAGATCTTTTCTGCCAACAGCGGGATCCTGAAAAATCCTGACGTTATTCATCCGGACCAGGTCCTTGTCATTCCTAATCCATAAAATTATTTCCTGTCCGGGAATTCTCCCGGACAGGTATCAATTCTTTCCATCTATCACCCGTAGGGCGAAATTATAGATCCTTTCGAACTGTTCGGTGTGACTCATATCACCATTATCAAATTCAATAGCGTCCGGAGCCCTCCTCAGGGGGGAAAATTCCCTGTTGGAATCAATGTAGTCCCGCTCTTCCACGTTTGCCTTCACTTCATTGAAATCTACTATTTCACCTTTGTCGTGCAATTCCTTATATCGCCTAAGCGCCCGTATATCGGCCGAAGCAGTCATAAATATTTTCAGTTCTGCCTCAGGAAACACAACGGTCCCAATATCCCTTCCATCCATCACAATTCCTTGTCCCTGACCCATGTTTTTTTGCATTTCCACCAATTTGTAACGTACCTGTTCAACCGCAGCCACCTTACTTACATAGCGCGAAACCTCCAAAGTCCTGATTTCTTTTTCCACATTCTCCCCATTGAGGTACATTTCGGAATATCCAAGCTCGTCATTATACCTGAATTGAAGGTCGATTTTGGGAAGCAGATGGATTAAAGCGCTGATATTCTCCCTTTCCTTTCCTATAAAATGATTACGGAGTGCAAAAAGGGTGACCGCCCTGTACATGGCACCGGTATCAATATAGATATATCCAAGGGCTTTGGCAAGTTGTTTTGCAAGGGTACTCTTGCCGGTAGAGGAGTAACCGTCAATGGCTATGGTTATTTTTCCCATTTTCTAAAAATAGAGAGAAAAGATGGAAAGCGCTTCATCGGAGATCGAATTTACAGGGTAGTTCCCAATGATGGCAACTCGCTAATACGTCGATTTGGAATAACCCAGCAGGAAAATTCAGATGGTATTTAAATAAAGAAATCAGAGTTTCTTGGCATTCTTTACCGCCTGATCGGTCAGGGCAATGGCTATGACTTCACTCATTTCAGTCACATAATGGAATTCCAGCCCTTTCAGATAGGATTCTTTAATTTCTGCAATATCCCTTCTGTTGTCTTCGGAAAGAATGATCTCGCGGATCCTCGCCCTTTTGGCCGCAAGGATTTTCTCCTTGATACCTCCCACCGGAAGTACCTTTCCCCTAAGGGTAATCTCGCCCGTCATGGCAATACTCTTTTTCACTTTTTTCTGTGTAAAGAGGGATGCCAGAGAGGTAAGCATTGTGATCCCGGCACTGGGGCCATCTTTTGGCGTAGCGCCTTCGGGGACATGAATATGTACGTTGTACTGATCAAAAATTGCAGGATCCAATCCGAAACGTTCCGCATTGGATTTCAGATACTCCATGGCAATGGTAGCCGATTCCTTCATCACTTTCCCGAGGTTCCCTGTGATATTGAGATTCCCCTTCCCCTTGGATAATATGGATTCTATAAAGAGGATATCGCCTCCAACACTTGTCCACGCAAGCCCGGTAACTACCCCTGCCACCTCGTTATTCTCATATTTGTCCCGATCCATTCTTGGAGGACCGAGGACTTTGATAATATCTTCATTGGATACCCGCAAATCGTACGCTTCTTCTATGGCTATGGATTTGGCGGCATACCTTACCATTTTGGCCACTTGCTTTTCAAGTCCCCGAACCCCGGACTCACGGGTGTAACCTTCCACAATTCTTTCCAGTTGTTTTTTGCCAATTTTGAGGTCCCTGGATGATAAGCCATGTTCGGAAAGTTGCTTGGGCAACAGGTGACGCTTCGCAATTTCTACTTTTTCCTCGATGGTATATCCCGTGACATTGATCACTTCCATGCGATCAAGAAGTGCCGGCTGAATATTGGAAAGATTATTGGCCGTGGCAATAAACATCACTTTGGATAAATCATAACCCATTTCAAGGAAATTGTCATGAAAATCACTGTTCTGTTCAGGATCCAGAACTTCAAGCATGGCAGACGAAGGATCCCCCTGATGGCTGTTGGAAAGTTTATCCATCTCATCAAGGATAAAGACCGGATTTGAGGTTTTGGCTTTTTTGATATTCTGCACGATACGACCAGGCATGGCACCTATATAGGTTTTGCGGTGGCCACGGATCTCCCCTTCATCCCTGAGCCCTCCCAAAGACATGCGAACATACTCCCTGCCCAAAGCTTCAGCCACTGATTTGCCGAGGGAGGTCTTCCCCACCCCGGGAGGCCCGTAAAGGCACAGGATAGGTGATTTCATATCATTTCGTAACTTGAGTACAGCCAGATATTCAATGATCCGTCGTTTGACATCTTCCAGGCCATAGTGATCCCTGTCCAGAATTTTCTGTGCCCTTTTCAAGTCAAATTTGTCTTTGCTGTAGACATCCCAGGGGAGTTCGAGGAGCAGATCCAGATAGTTTCGCTGGATGGAATATTCCGCTACCTGAGGATTCATTCGCTGCATCTTGGCCAGTTCCCGATCGAAATGCTCGCTCACTTTTTTATTCCATTTTTTCTTCTTGGCCAACAATTGCATTTCCTGTAGCTCCTCATCATAGGAAACCCCACCCAATTCTTCCTGAATGGTCTTCATCTGCTGATGCAGAAAATACTCGCGTTGTTGCTGGTCCATGTCATTTCTGACTTTCGACTGGATATCATTTTTCAATTCCAGTTTTTGCATCTCCACGTTCATATATTTTAATGTGGCGAGTGCCCTCTCCTGTAAATCGCTGATCTCCAGTAATTGTTGTTTTTCCTGTACCGAAAGGTTAAGGTTGGAAGAGACAAAATTGATGAGGAATGAATTGCTTTGGATATTTTTGATGGCAAATGCTGCTTCACTGGGGATGTTGGGATTATCTCTGATAATTCGCAACGCAAGCTCTTTAATAGATTCAATGATCGCCCTGAATTCCTCACTATGGGTTTCCGGTCGTACTTCCTTGGCCTCCCGTATGGTTGCATTCATATAGGGTTTTTCGGTAAGCACCTCTGCAATTTCAAAACGCTTTTTACCCTGAATGATCACCGTGGTATTCCCGTCCGGCATTTGAAGTACCCGCAGTATCCTGGCTACGGTACCAAGTGTGTTGATATCGTTAATCCCGGGATTTTCCACTACCTCGTCCTTCTGGGACACCACCCCGATCACCTTTGACCCGTTATTGGCGTCCTTGATCAGGTTGATGGATTTGTCCCTTCCGGCTGTAATGGGAATGACCACCCCTGGAAACAATACGGTATTGCGTAAAGGCAGAATAGGCAATGTCTCGGGAAGCCCCTCATTGTTCATTTCTTCCTCATCCTCGGCCGTCAGCAGGGGAATAAGATCCGATTCATCATCAATTCCCTGTAACGACATATTGTCAAAATTTGTAAAATTCGTCTCTCCCATATATATATATTCAGTCATTCTGTCATAATCCGACAGCATCTCCGCGGGTACCACATTGGTCTACTCGAGTGTAAGGCCCTGTTATTCATTGTTTGCAGACCTGTCTCACCTGAGAAGTACAAACTTCCGGGTCAATTCTTATGCCAAGAAACATAAGATTATTAAAAAAACTGTAACAATCACTAATTTCGGTCATCTCTACAACAAACAAATTACTTTTTGAGCCAATATTTAGAAAATACTGAAGCCCTTATTAAGGGATGTTTGGAAGGAAGTCAACGGGCCCAACTGGAAATTTACAACCGATATTACAAGGCGATGTTCAATACGGCGCTTCGGATTGTAAAAGACAGCGCGGAAGCGGAAGATGTCATGCAGGAATCATTCCTGAACGCCTTTACCAAAATTTCTATGTACAGAGGGGATGTCGCTTTCGGTGCCTGGTTAAAAAGAATTGTCGTCAACAACAGTATATATCACTACAGGAAGCGGCAAAGGAATCAGGAAACCCGCCTGGAGGATGTAATGTACAAGGTCGAAGATAAGGATGCAGTTGTTACCGATCATGGGGAAACAGAACGAAAGGCTCAAAAAGTACTGGTTGCCATGAACGGGCTAAAGGACAATTACAGAATTTCTTTGACCTTACATTTAATAGAGGGATATGACTATGAAGAAGTCAGTTCGATCATGGACATAAGTTACGCCAATTGCAGGACGACCATTTCGCGAGCGAAGGACAGCCTGAGGAAAAAAATGATAAATGTCTGAAATATGCACGAAGAAAATTTAGATGGACTATTTGAGGAACTGAGGGACTGTTTTGATCACGCAGAGCCGGAAGCAGGTCACAGGGAACGTTTCATTGCCAGATTAAATCCTGGGGCAGGGCTTTCGAAGGCCGCACCAAAATCGGACAGACGATGGAAAATAATGGCCATTGCCGCCTCCCTTGCCCTCCTTTTGGCCGTTGGGATCGGGATTTTGCAACGCCCTCCCTCCATGGAGCAGCAACTTGCCAGGTTTTCGCCTGAAATTTCCGAATCACAACTGTATTTTGCCAGCCTTATCGAGGAACAGGTAAAGGAATTGCAGCTTGAAAATACTCCGGAAACAGAGCAATTGATAGCAGATACTATGTTACAGATGAAAAAACTGGAGAACAATTACCAATCCCTCGAACAGGAACTGTTCCATGGTGGGAACAGTAAACTCATCCTCAGCGCAATGATTACCAATTTTCAAACCAGAATGGACTTGCTCCGGGAGGTAATGAACAAAATAGATACGATAAAAAACTATAAATCCTATACAGATGAAAATATCACTATTTAAAAGCACATGTCTATGCCTTATGCTTATCCCTATGTTTCTCCTCGCACACGACGGGGGTATTAAAGGGAAATACACCAAGGAAAAGACCATTAAAAAGGAATTTTCCGTAAGTCCCGATGCCGTTCTGAAAGTTGACAACAGTTACGGGAATCTCACGCTCACTTCCTGGAATGAAAACCGGATCGTGATTGAAGTAAACATAAAGACCACCGGTAACAACGAAGAAAAGGTACAACGGAAACTGGACGATATTACTGTAGACTTCGAAGCCAGTAACACTTCTGTAGGCGCTAAGACGAACTTTAACAAGGATAGCGGAAGCTGGGGATGGAACTGGAATAATAATAATGTCAATATGCAGGTGAACTATACGATCAGAGTGCCTGTTAAGAACAGTGTACATCTCAGCAACGACTATGGAAATATCAATCTTGACCGTATTGATGGTTATGCTAAAATAAACTGTGATTACGGCAGGCTTGAAATAGGGGAATTGCGTGGCCGCAATAATCAGCTTAGTTTTGATTATACCTCTAAATCGACTATCGGCTATATCAACAGCGGTCAGATCTCCGCCGATTATTCCGGCTTTACCATAAACAAAGCCGGTGACCTGGATATCAGTGCGGATTACACGGATGCCACCATTCTGCAAATGGAGAACCTCAAGTATTCCAGTGATTATGGGAATCTGGAAGTCAGAGAGGCCGGGAATGTTGGTGGCCAGGGAGACTATATCAATGTTAAACTGGGCACTTTACACGGGGATGTCTCTGTATCGGCAGACTATGGTTCCATCAAAATTGACCGGATGGCCGCTGATGCCGGAAATATTGATATCAACACAGATTACACCGGCATCAAAATCGGGTATGATCCGGGATATCATTTTAATTTTGAAATCACTACCGAATATGCCGGGGTAGAAGGAATCGATAATTTTGATGTGAGTATCAGCAAGGAAAAATCAAATCAAAAATATTACAAGGGCTTTTACGGGAATTCAAACAGTGGAAATATGATTTCTATCACCAGCGATTACGGAAGCATTTCATTCAACCAATAAATAAAACTCAAAAGTTTACTATTATGAAAAAATCAGCTACACTCCTTATGGCCACTTTCATTGTAACCGGCCTTAGTGCGCAATGGGGAAAGAAAATCAAGGGCAATGGGGAAATGGTCACAATTGAAAGATCGACAGGGGATTACGAGTCTGTTGCCGTATCAGGATGGTTTGACATTGAACTGATTGAAGGATCCGAAGGAGAAATTAAGATCCATGGTGAGGAAAACCTGTTAGAACATATCATCACCGAAGTGAAGGACGGGACACTCGAAATTAAAGTTGAAAAGGGCGTCCAGTTACAACCCTCCTCCTGGAAGAAGGATGGCGGGATATTCATCACCGTCCCGGTAGAGGAGATCGAGGGAGTAGCCTTATCAGGTTCCGGGGATATCACCTCCAAAAAAATATTGAAGGCCGAAAGATTCTCGACAAGTATGTCCGGATCCGGGAACATCACCCTGGAAGTGGAAACCAACTCCCTCGAAACCTCCATGTCCGGCTCAGGCGATATAGACCTGCGCGGAAAGGCGAGTCGTTTTGATGTCAGAATATCCGGATCGGGCGATGTTCAGGCGTTTGGACTGGAGGCCGAGGAGGTAGAAGCCACCGTTTCGGGCTCTGCCGACATTGAGGTCACCGTCCATGACACCTTAATAGCCCGGGTTTCGGGTTCAGGCGATATCCGTTACAAGGGGGATCCCAAGAAAGTGGATAGCAAGTCGAGTGGATCCGGTGATATATCGAAAGGCTGAAAATTTTCCGGACGCTTCGAAAACATTATTTTCAGATGGCCCTGGATCCCGTATATCAGGTTTCAGGGCATCTTTTTTATCCGTGCCAGCAGGAAAACGCCGACAATGAAAAACAACCCCAGAAAAATGGTGGCATTCCGCATACTACCGGTAAACTGTGCTACGAAACCGTAAAGGAAGGTACCTATTACAATCCCCACTTTTTCTGCCACATCATAAAAGCTGAAGAAGGAAGTGGTATCTCTGGTCTCCGGCAGGAATTTGGAGTACGTAGACCGTGAAAGTGCCTGAATGCCGCCCATAACGACCCCGACACAACCGGCTGCCAGGTAAAAATCTATCGGTGTCCTCAGGAAATAGGCATATATGCAAATAAAGACCCAGAGGACGTTCACCACGATCAGGGTGGGGATGTTCCCGAATCTTCCGGAGGCCCGGGCAGTGGCACCTGCCCCGAATATTGCGACCACCTGAATGAGCAGGATACTTATTATCAATCCGGTAGTACGTTCACTGTCTGAGCCCCAGGCAATCTCTTCCTCCCCAAAATAAGTGGCAATCAGCATCACGGTCTGTACCGCCATACTGTATACGAAAAAGGCCCCAAGGTACCTCTTGAGGCGCTCCTGATCCCCCAGTTCAAGCCATACCCTTCTCAATTCCCGGAAACCATTCAGGATAATGCTTGACCGGGCTCCCGTTTTTTTAAAACCCTTTGGCAAGTGGTAAAAGGTATACTGACTGAACAGAATCCACCAGATTCCCACAGAAACAAAAGAATATTTCATGGCTTTGATCTCCGCCACCTCTCCTCCGTCCGATTCAATGGAAAAGAAAGCAGGTTTCATAACCATGGCGAGGTTGATGAGCAGTAGGATTACGCTGCCTGCATAGCCAAGCGAAAAGCCACGTGCGCTGACACCATCTTGTTGCTCCGGGTAGGCTATATCCGGGAGGTAAGAGTTGTTTACGGCAAAGCTCACCCAAAATCCCACAAGTCCGAAAAAATAACAGGTCAGTCCCATATAGATATGCTCCAGGGAAAACCAATACAATCCGATACATGAAAGGCCTCCCAGGTAACAAAAAAACTGCATGAATATTTTCTTACTCCCTATGTAGTCCGCAATGCCGGAAATGACCGGGGTGATGATAGCAATAAACAGAAAAGCGGCCGAGGAAATATAACTGATCAGGGGAGCCCTGGCAATTTCGCCTCCAAAGATACTTACTTGCTCCACCCCGGACATCCGGAACAGAGCGCCGTAAAAAATGGGGAAGATGGCCGAGACAATGACCAGGCTGTACACGGAATTCGCCCAGTCATAAAACGCCCAGGCATTCAGGAGCTTCCTGCTGCCTTTGATTGCTACTGCTCTACCCATGCCTCAAAATGAAAGCTGCTCCCGGAAGGAACAGCTTTGAAGATACAATTATTAATGGATTAACATTCCTACTGCCTATTCAAATTTGGTCACCCCGAACTTAGCGGCTTCCTCCTTGGCAAGCGGGGCCCACTGGGTAAGATTGTTGATCCTGGTGTCATTAGACGGGTGGGTGCTCAGGAATTCTGGAGGAGCTGCTCCTCCTGACTTTTCCTTCATTCTTTTCCACAGTTCCGCGGCTTCAGCCGGATCATACCCTGCTATGGCCATAATCTGAAGGCCAATCCTGTCTGCTTCGGTTTCATGACCCCTGCTGAAGGGCAACATGACGCCAACGGTTGAACTTAAGCCATACGCCTGATTAAATACACTGCGTTTCTGAGGATCCTGAATGGCCACATTTCCTGCCACCGCCCCAATCTGTTGCAAGGTACCGGCACTCATCCTCTGGGCTCCGTGATCGGCCAGGGCGTGCGCCACTTCATGTCCCATGACTACCGCTACCCCGGTTTCACCCCGCGTGATGGGCAAGATGCCGGTATAAAAAACAATCTTCCCTCCCGGCATACACCAGGCATTGACCGCTTCATCCTGTACCAGATTATACTCCCACTGATAGTCCTTGAGATATCCGGGATATCCGTTTGCGGTCAGCCAACGCTCCGCGGCAGACGATATCCGCTGCCCGACCTTGGTGATCATTTTCGCATCCGCGCTGTTGTCAACCACCTTATTGGTTTCCAGGAACTGGTCATATTCCGCAAAGGCCATTGGAAAAATCTGACTGTTTGGATAAAAGTTCAGGGTTTTTTTACCCGTGAACGGATTTGTTTTGCAGGCCATAAGCGAAAGACATACAGCCATGATGGTAATTATTTTTTTCATCTTTCTGAATTTGTGTTACTACTGATACAAAACATCGCTAACTATGCTATCACTAAAGTAGGATTATTTTCCTGCGATATGGAGTTCTGTAAAATCCTTTTTTACTTCAATGCTATTGTCCCCGTTTAATTTCAGTTCCTTTAATGGCACTTTAACGTTATCCACTTCAATGGAAGCAATTTTAAAAGGCAATCCCTTCAGATTCAGAATCAATTTGTCATAGGAGGTATTGAATATGCCATCCTTGAACTGCTGGATGATCAACTCGTTCGCCTTCCCGTTCAATTTAAATTTTCTAAGGCTGTAATTGCCCTTTTTATAATCATATCCATTTTCCGCATCCTCATAAACCATGCTGTTCTCTATTCCCAATTTATAGTATACTTCCAGGGTGAGTTGCTTAATTTTCAGCTCCCCTACATATTGCTGCACCGGGTACTTTGGAATCATTGCGCCTTCCTTGACAAACATCGGGATCCTGTCAATTTCTGCCTCCACCCATTTCTCCATTCCCCCTTCTACAATCTCTCCAGTCCAAAAGTTGTGCCACTTTCCCTTCGGGAGATACATTCGCCTGCCCAAAGCGTTGGGCTCCTGGACGGGGCAGACCAGAATATGTTCCCCGAAAAGGAATTCATCCGTACGGAAATGGGTTTGAATATCCTCCTGATCATAATATACCAGTGATTTAATCATCGGGAGTTTTTCGTTGGTGTATTTCCAGAACATGGTATAGAGATAAGGCAGGAGCTGGTATCGCAACTCCAGGTACTTCCTCACAATGTCAGTGACCTCATCGTCAAAGGACCAGGGTTCCTGGTCACCATGATCCCCGCTTGAATGGACCCTGCAAAAAGGATGAAAAACCCCCATCTGTATCCATCGCGCAAATAACTCCCCGTTTGGTTGTTCGGCAAATCCGCCTATATCAGAGCCGACAAAGGACATCCCACTCATACACATGCGCTGGACCTGAACATTGGCGATCCAGAGATGCTCCCAGGTTGCGACATTATCGCCCGTCCAGGTAGAGGTATATCTTTGTGCGCCCGCATAAGCAGCCCTGGTTATGACAAAAGGCCGTTTGGGATAGACATACTTTTTAATTCCTTCATAAGTTGCCCTGACCATCTGCGTTCCGTAGACGTTGTGTGCCTTCCTATGACTGCACGGGTGTCCGTCGTAGTTGTGTCTGGTATCCAGGGGGGCCGTTTTCGTGGGGACCTCCATGACCGCAGGTTCGTTCATATCATTCCAAACCGCATGTACGCCTGTGTCGGCAATCAGTTCCTTGTACAGGCCGGCCCACCATTCCCGGACCTTGGGATTTGTAAAGTCTGGAAAGCTGCACTCCCCGGGCCATACTTTACCGCGCATCAGTGGTCCGTCGCCTCTTTTGCAGAAGTAATCATTCTCTTTGGCTTCCTTATAGACCCAGTAGTCCCGGTCTATTTTAATTCCAGGGTCGATCATCACCACCGTCTTAAAGCCGTCTTTATATAGATCGGCAATCATCTTCTTGGGGTCAGGGAATCGTTCCTTATCCCAGGTGAAGCACCTGAATCCATCCATATAATCGATATCCAGGTAGATCGCATCGCAGGGGATCCGCAACTTCCGGAATTTTGCCGCTATGTCCCGGACCATCTTTTCCGGGTAATAACTCCATTTGGATTGATGGTAGCCCAGCGCCCACAAGGGGGGAAGTTCTGGGGTTCCCGTTAAATCCGTATAATCCCTTACCACCTTGGATATTTCAGGCCCGTAGAAAAAATAATAGTTCATTTCGCCACCTTCCGCCCAGAAACTGGTGACATTTCGCCTTTCATGGGCAAAGTCAAAGTTTGTCCTGAAGGAATTGTCGAAAAAGATGCCATAGGCGATGTTCTTATGAAGCCCTATAAAGAATGGGATAGCCTTGTATAATGGATCCTGGTCTTTTCCAAAGGCGTATTGGTCTGTAACCCAGTTGCTCACCCTTTTTCCCTTGAGATTAAAATGGGTCGCCTTATCCCCCATCCCATAGAAACTCTCCATATTCTGGGCAATCTTACTCATTTTAACAGTGTTTCCACCAAAGGTGTAATTCTCTTCCCAGTGAAATCCGAGTTCATCCTCATTGATGATATGACCCTGCAGGTCTGATATCTGCACACGTAAGGTTTTTTTATCTACCAGGACTTTGACCTTGGAAGTTTCTATCCAGTATTCCGTCTTGGTTTCCGTGGTCTCCAATAGGTTGTATCCCCTGCTGGCATTCTCACTTATCGCATAAGAAAAGTCTTCCTCAAACACGTGTTCCGTGGCATAACGAAACCGGAAAGCGCTGTTCCTGAGCACCGTAATTTCAAGAATGACGCCATTTTCGGTCGTGAAGTATAATTTATCCGTCTCCTTCTTAAAGTGAACAATATGATTAGGGTACAGATTGCCTTTATATTCTAATTCGGTATTGGTAATCATCTCTGATGGTTATTTATATCTTGGTATACTTCTGAAATGCAGGGTACGAAGATGGGTTCAGCCTAGCAAAAAAAAGACATTCACCCCGAATAAGGAAGAGATATTATCAGCATTTGCCAACTACAACGTTGTAGTATCCTTTTTTAGAAAAGAATACATACACCCAGCGGTGGAATCGTGATTTCGACGGATTTCTTGCGGCCGTGCCAGGGGGTATTCTCCACCTTTATTTTTAGATTGAGCCTGCCGCTGCCCCCGTATTTTTCGTCATCGCTGTTAAATATTTCTTTCAACCTGCCTGGCTTAGAAACCCCCATCCTGTAATTCTCGCGAAGCACAGGGGTGAAGTTACAGGCAACAATAAGGTCATTCTTGGCATCATGCCCTTTCCTGACAAACGTGAGTACGGAATTTTCATGGTCGCCGTAGTCAATCCATTGAAACCCTTCGGCACTGAATTGCTTTTCGTATAAGGCCGGGTAATTTTTATAGAGCCTGTTAAGGTCTTTCACCCATTCCTGGATGCCCCTGTGAAAATCGTATTCTGTAAGGTGCCAATCCAGACTCTGGTTATAATTCCATTCAGAAGACTGCCCGAATTCGGCCCCCATGAATATGAGTTTGGCTCCTGGGTGGGTAAACATATATCCGAGCATGAGTCTTAAGTTGGCAAACCGCTGCCATTCATCCCCGGGCATTTTGTAGAGGAGGGACTGCTTGCCGTAGACCACTTCATCATGAGAAAACGGAAGCATAAAATTTTCTGTGAACGCGTAAGTCATGCTGAAAGTAATATCATTCTGATGGTGCCTCCTGTAGATGGGTTCCTTCTTAAAGTACTCCAGGGTATCATGCATCCAACCCATCATCCATTTCATGCCAAAGCCAAGCCCGCCGTAATGGACCGGTCGTGATACCCCGGTAAAAGCGGTTGATTCCTCCGCGATGGTCTGCACCCCCTCAAAATTCTTGTAAACCGCCTCATTGAGTTCCCTGATCAATGAAATGGCCTCAAGATTTTCATTATTTCCATAGATGTTGGGCTCCCATTCCCCTGACTCCCGCGAATAATCGAGGTAGAGCATGGAGGCCACCGCATCTACACGTAACCCGTCCGCATGATACTGATCGAGCCAGAAGAGCGCATTGCTTATAAGGAAGGCCCTCACCTCATTTCGGCCGTAATTAAATATCAGGCTTTTCCAATCCGGATGATAGCCTCTTCTGCGATCCGGATTTTCGTACAACTGGGAACCGTCAAAAAATCCCAGTCCATGGGCATCCTCCGGAAAATGGGAAGGTACCCAGTCCAGGATGACCCCTATGTCATTCTGGTGGAGTTTATCTACCAAAAGCTTAAAGTCCTCCGGTTTTCCGAACCGGGAGGTAGGCGCAAAATATCCGGTAAGCTGGTACCCCCATGAGGGATCATAGGGATATTCCATTATGGGCATGAATTCTACGTGGGTGAACCCCATTTCCTTTACATACGCCACCAATTCCTCAGCAAGCTCAGTATAACTTAGAAAGTTGTTATCATTTTTTCGCTTCCATGATCCCAAATGAACTTCATAAACGGAGTAGGGCCGGTCCAGATTGTTTTTTTCACTGCGGTAACCCATCCATTGTTTGTCCTTCCATTTGTACTGATTATGCCAGACGACAGAAGCGGTATTAGGGGGGTGTTCACAATACCTTGCGAAAGGATCGGCCTTCTCGGTGACAATGTCATTGTTGTTTGAGACGATCTTATATTTGTACCGGGCACCTATCTCGATTCCGGGTATAAATCCTTCCCAGATACCGCTGGCATCCCATCTGACATTCAGTTTGTGGTTACCTTGCAGCCAGTAATTAAAGTCGCCCACGACCGAAACCGACTTTGCCGATGGAGCCCATACGGCAAAATATGTGCCTTTAACGCCGGCTACTTCCATCGGATGCGCCCCGAGTTTTTCATAAAGTCGATAGTGCTTTCCTGCCTTAAATAAGTTAATGTCAAATTCTGTGAGTAAACTGTGCACTACAACTTTATTCATAAAGGGTGATTTTTAGCTTTTGTCATTAATTATACCCATAATACCTTCCAGGGGTATGACGGCCCATCGTGGCCTGGAGTTCATTTCATAACCCAACTCATATACCGCTTTCTCAAGCATGCAGTATTTAAGTATGAAGATGCGTTCCTGGCTGTATCCTATGTTCAGATTGTGCTTCTGGATCAGAGAGGTGTATACCTCCAGGAAGACCCCAATAAAATATCTGTAGAGCACTTCCCCGGCTTTAAAGAGTTGATCCTGCTCGTATGGGTATTTCTCTCCCTTATTAAAAATTGTGGCATACACGACATAATGGAAGGAACGGAAAATTCCGGCAATATCCTTGAGCGGGGGTTGTTTTACCTTGCGGTCACGAATGGTACTTTCCGGTTCCCCTTCAAAATCAAGGAGGTAAAAGTCGTTGTCCTTTACAAGGACCTGTCCCAGATGATAGTCGCCGTGCACCCGGATCCTTTCTCCCTTTAATTTGGTCCAGTCAAAGGTCATGAAACGCTTCCTGATCTCATTTTTCCGCTCTAGGAATTCCTGGGCGAGTTCCAGGGCGCGACCTTCTAACCTGTGCAACTGATTTTCCACTGTATTGAGACGGTTCTGGAACTGGTACAGTAACCTGTTTTTTAGCCATACCTCATAATCTCCGTTAAAATGGGTAGGTGTAAATCCTGTATCCTCGAATTCGGAACCCAGCGCGATGTGCATCTCCGCTGTTCTGGTGGCCAGAACCTGAAGTCTTAGGAAAATACTCAAGCCCGCCCAATCAATGATTTCCGGGGGAACGTCCTGGATCTTTAGGCGGTCGAACATAGGAACCAGGGGAAGCTTTTCTACCTCGATATGCTTGTATTCCAGGTTACAAAAGATTTTATGAACCTCCTTTAGCAAATAATCCCAGGCATCGCCCTGATTGGGCACCAGTTCCTGCATCAGCGCAATGGTAATGTTCACATTGTTCGCGTCCATGATATTCAGGCTGCCCTGGTAAGCAGGGGTATTGGCAAATCCCTTTCGCTCGGAGAGGAAGCGGCTCATTTCATAATCCGGGTTCTTATCTGCAAAGATCCGCCGGAAAAACTTGATCACAAAGGCATCGTTTATGACAACGGAGGTGTTGCTTTGTTCCAGTCCCATGAGTCTGGAAGACTGATATTCCGTGTCAGTAAAATTAGTGCTTTTGTGATATTGAACCTTGGTCGTATCATTGGGTTCTGCGCTGCGGATCCTTTCAAAAACGAGCTTTCTGAACGCCTCCAGGTTCAGCGCGTCTATGATAAAGCCCTTTTGACCCTTAATGGTCACCGGCAGAATCCGGTCTTTTTCCGCAAAGGACTCATCGGAAACAAAGGCAATCGGAAGAAAGTAGTGCTGATAAAACGCTTCCTCAAAATTGACTTCCAGCAGCAGCCCGTAATACACCTCTTCCTTTTGCTGTATCCTGAAATATTCCTGAAGTTCAATATATTTCAGTTTACTGGATTTTCCCCCGTACCAGCGTTGGTGGATTACATATTCCTGCAGGACATCGGAAAGAAAAACCTTCACGAATTCTTTGTCCTCAAGGAGTTCTTCCCAACGGATATCAAAGACATAAGGTGGCTGTAAGATGGGCTGCTGCTGTTTCTTTGCCATGTTTATTTTTTAATGTGGAAAAAATGGAAAGGCAGGGCCGGATGAAGTTCCACAAAATTCCACTCCGTGTTCCAGAAATAGTCATTGTCGGTAATCAGGTCATGGATACCAAGCGCCTGCCCATGGGAAATACCCAGTTCCTGCAGGGGTAGTTGGAGATAACCCCTTTGTGCATAATGCGGATCCAGGCTGATGACAATCAGTATTTCATCGGACTTGTCGTCATTCCATTTGTAACAGGCAACAATGTTGGGGTTCTCTATAAAAATAAAACGGAGATTGTTCGTTTGCTGAAGTGCTTCATGGGCTCTCCGGATCTTATTTATTTTTGTAATAACATAGGTGATCTTATTTTCCAGGGCCCAGTCCCAGTGTCTGATCTCGTATTTTTCGCAATTGAGATATTCTTCCTTGCCGGGCATCGCATCGGAGACCATATATTCAAAAACGGGTCCGTAAATGCCGATATTTCCACAAAGCCCGGCGGCCAGGGCATACCTGATCAGATGCATCGCTTCATTCGCTCCCTGAAGGTGGTAGGGATTGATGTCCGGGGTATTGGGCCAGAAGTTGGGACGAAAGTATTCCTTCATCTCTCCCTGTGTCAACTCGGTAAGATACGCCTCAAATTCATGCTTCTGTTCTCTCCAGGTAAAATAGGTATAGGATTGCGAAAAGCCTTGTTTGGCCAGTTGTTGCATGACTTTCGGCCTTGAGAAAGCTTCGGCGAGGAAGAGCACATCCGGATATTTCGATTTTACTTCCTCTATCAGCCAGTTCCAGAAATAATAGGGTTTGGTATGCGGATTATCCACCCGGAAAATCCGGATCCCCATCTTTACCCAATGCATGGTGACATCGAGCAATTCTGACCACAGGGACTTATAGGCTTTCGTTTCAAAATTGAAATTGACAATATCCTGATATTTCTTAGGGGGATTTTCGGCATATTGAATGGTGCCGTCCGGTCGTTTCCTGAACCACTCGGGATGGTCGGTAACATAGGGATGATCCGGGGCAGCCTGAAAAGCCAGGTCCATGGCAATCTCCAGGCCAAGGCTGCCCGCCATTTTTATCAGCGCCGAGAAAGATGCTTCCGATCCCAGTTCCGGGTGGATGGACGTATGGCCTCCGAAGGAGGAGCCAATGGCCCAGGGAACCCCGAAATCACCTTCGCCGGCATGGGTGGCATTGTTCTTCCCCTTCCTGAAAACCTGACCTATTGGGTGAATGGGTGGAAAGTACAGGGTATCAAAACCCATTTGGGCGATTTTTGGAAGCAGGCGCATGCAATCCTCGAAAGTGCCATGATTGCCGGGATGAGGAGAGGATGACCGTGGGAAAAATTCATACCAGGTGCTGAAATTGGCCTTCTTACGGTCTACATATACTTTTAGTTCCAGGCTTGTATTGCGAAGGAGTCGCTGGGGATATTCGGTGAAAAATTGATGTAGTTTTTCGGAGGTGGCCACCAGAACCGCCGCGTCATAATGCGCCTCATCCTCAAACTCTTTGGTCCACTGGGCTACGTTTTCCCTTTCCTTTTGCGGTACAAACCCGGCGATGTAGTTCAGATACTGCACCCCATCAAGCAATTCGCTCCGGACGTGCTGACTGTCTTTTAATTTGGCGGAAATACCGTGTTGCCAGTTCAGGGCCTGGTCCACCCAGGCTTCTACCTTATAATAATAAAAGCCCTGTTTTTCGACCTTAAAGGCAGCCGAAAACTCATCCTGTCCCAGGTGCTGCATCCGGGTTGTCCTGAATTTCTTTTCCTTTTCGTGGCGAAAGAGGACCTCCGCCTGAATAACGTCATGCCCATCGGGGACCACATCGGCTTTGACTTCTACCTTTTCGCCGATAACCCTCTTTATAAAATAAGTCCCGCATTGTAATTGCGGTTGTAAGTTTTCAATAATTACCCTTTCCTGTTTCATTCAAGTTGCTTCCCTTGGAATTTGTTAAAAGTAGGGAATTCTCTTAAAACATGAATTGAATCCCTTCGTTTTTTAGCAGTTGGGAACCGCACTAGTTCCTGCTGTTGCATTTTTGGAACGCTTTTTGAAATACCGATGTCATGGCCGGGCAATTTGGATCGTCCGGGAGAAACATCTAAATCAAAAAATATGAAAAGTACAGTACAAATTGCAGGCATTTTCCTGTTGGCCCTCCTGTTTTCCTGTGAAGGTCCGGCAGGCCCTCCGGGACTTGACGGCCGGGACGGGCTTGACGGCCTGGACGGGTTGAACATCCTTGGACAGGTCTACGAAGTGGAGGGGGATTTTAATTCCTCCAACAACTATTCACTGTTGAGTACCTTTCCCCAGACCATCGAGGTTTTTGAATCCGATGTCGTGCTGGTCTTTCTTTTATGGGATCAGACCGAGGATGGCAACGGGGATCCTGTGGATATCTGGAGACTGCTGCCGCAAACCAGGTTGATCGATCAGGGCATACTGCAATATAACTACGATCATACCTTTCTGGATGTGAACATCTTTCTGGAAGCCGATTTTGATCTGGCCACTTTACAACCCGGGGACACGGAGAACCAGGTGTTCCGGATTGCGGTGATGCCAGCGGATTTTGCCGATGCGGCCAACATTGATACCGCCAACCTTTCACAGGTAATGGGTTCGCTGAATATCAGTGAGCAGGAGGTACAGCACATGTCCGTGGATTAGCGTTAAAGATGATAATAGAGACAGCATGCAGGTTAAATCCCGGGGTTTCTCACCAAATTCTGAAAGGATGGAAGCCGGACAACGTCTAAGAGAAAAACTAAGAATATGATAAAGCAGATAGTATGCGCATCCGTTCTCCTGATCATGGGCTGTAAGGGAGTGTCGCAGGAAAAGGAAATGATGGCTGATGAGGCTTCGGGAAAAGAGACTTCCTTTAAAGTGAGTAAAACAGAAGCGGAGTGGAAATCGGAATTGACGGACATGCAATTTTACATCCTCAGGAAGGCCGGAACGGAAAACCCGGGTTCCAGTGAATTACTGGACAATAAAGCAAAAGGTACTTATGTATGTGCCGCCTGCCAGACCCCGCTGTTTGAAAGTGAGCATAAATTTGATTCCGGCACCGGCTGGCCCAGTTTTGACAGGGCTATTAAGGGCAATGTCGCCTATGACACAGACAATAATGTGGGCTATACACGGACGGAGGAACACTGCGCTACCTGTGGGGGACACCTGGGGCACGTCTTTGATGACGGCCCGGCGGACACTACCGGAAAACGGCATTGCATCAACGGGGCCGCCCTGGAATTCGTCGCGAAATAAAACTTTGGGATTTAAATGCGAAGCGGGCCATCCTCCCGGGAATCCTGCCCGCGGCTTTGGCGGAAGAAGAGACTTTGGATTGGAATGGTAAAATGCCTGCTTTTTTTTTGCTTCCGATGGGCTTAGGATTTGGGTGGCTCCATAAGGAATTTTGGTTGAACTTATTTTTTACAAATATCTTCCTTCTACTGGACTGATGAAGAAATAGCGCTTATGGAAGTTGCCGGCGGGTTGGGAGAAGCATCAACAATCAAGTTCAAAGGAAAACCTATAACCTATTATCTGGACCTCTGGGATCAGGTTCGGGAAAAGACACTGGCCAATCTTAAAACAAAGAATGCTGCTTGGTTTGCAGAGCTCATTGATAAGCAAATGAACAACCATTGGGCATGGATGCATACTTAAAGCATCCGTCGAATCATATGGGCCAGATAGCGCTCATAAAAAAGAGGCTGCAGAAGTGATCACCATTGCAGAACCTGTCGGCTTCTAAATTTCAATGAATTGTTGGAAGGTTTGACTGGTGCTTCCCCTGCCTATTCTGCCCGCAAACTATTTACGGGGTTGGCATTGGCCGCATGAAGTGTTCTGGCGCACATAATCAGCAGGGATGTAAGCAGCATAATAATGGCGCCTATGACGAAGTCCCACCAACTCAGGTCGGTCCTGAAAGCATAGCCTTCCAGCCAGCGATGCAGGCCCCACCAGGCTACCGGGGCCGCGAGAATAAAGGCGATCCCAACCAAGACGAGGAATTCACGGCAAAGCAGTACGTTCAACTGTAGGACGGAAGCGCCCAAAACCTTGCGGATACCAATTTCCTTGACACGCCTCTCGGTGGTATATATCACCAAACCTAAAAGACCCAGGCAGCTGATGAGGATCGCGAGCCCGGCCGACCAGTTCAGGAGAATGGCGGTTTTTCGCTCCTGCTCGTAAAAATGCGCGATGGTATCGTCCACGAAGCTTACTTCAAAATCCGAATCGATATACACATTAATGTAGGCATCCTTTACCTTATCCATAACAGCTGGCCAGTCGGATGAAGTACGGCTGTCAAGTAAAAAATGTACCGTATTGAACTGCCGGTAAAAGCCCGGGTTGAAGTCCCCGGTCAATGCCATGGGGGTAATATCCGAGGTCAGTGCACGCTGGTGGAAATCAGGCATCACCCCCACGATCCGGCGCAGGGAGTCGCCTCTCCTAATCATCTGGCCTACGGCTTCGTCCAGGTTGGTAAAACCCAATATTTTCGCATAGGTTTCATTGACTATATATTCTTCAATGCTGTCATTCAGCCGGTCCCTCCCGGCCAGCAGATCAATCCCGTATAATTTCCGGTAATTGGTATCGCCGAAGAGAAACTGGAGTTCCGTATTGATTTCCCTTCCGTCCTTAAAAAAAGTAGCTACGTCCGAATTGGAATTACCCGAAGCAGGGGGATCGCCACCCAGGCTGATCCCCGAAATTTGCGGGATGGCTTTTAAACGGTTTACAAAATGCAATCGCTTCTGGTAATCCTCGTCATCCCATGTACGGACATAGGCGATGGCATTAGTTTGGAACCCCATGTCTTTTTCCTGCATATAATTCAGTTGTTTTCCCACCAGAAGCGTTGCGATGATCAGGACCTGCGCGATGGCGAACTGGAATACGGTCAGGTATTTCCGGACCACGGGTTTACTGTCGCTAAGCAAAATCTGGTTCCGCAACACCTGTATAGGCCTGA
This sequence comes from Muriicola sp., assembly GCA_041744575.1. GTDB lineage: Bacteria > Bacteroidota > Bacteroidia > Flavobacteriales > Flavobacteriaceae > JTS-RE37. Next base: position 135,670 of record JBGTKP010000033.1, on the reverse strand, counting down.
AACCAGCCAGGACAAATGCGGGATACACGCTGGAAATCAGGGAGACTGCAACCAATAGCAGCAACGTAGCTATAATAACAGGGGCATTCAACATCAGATCCATCGTAACGCCTTCCGGGAGGAAACCGGAAAAGACACCCAACAATGCCGGGCACAGAAACAGGGAGAGGATGGCCGCCCCCAGCGTTAACAGGGTCGTTTCCAAAACGAATTGGCAGATCAATTGCTTTTTGGAACTCCCCAAAGTTTTCCGGATGCCAATCTCTTTTGCCCGTCTTGTCGCCTGGGCGGTATTTAGGTTAATAAAATTGAAGCAGCCCAGCAACAGAAGGAAAAGAGCGACGCAGGCCAGGCCTGTCAGGACATTGCTATTGGCAGTCCTGTTAATGTGGTTAAAGGTCCCAAGGTCCTGGTTAAAATGGATGTCGTGCAGCGGCTGCATGTTGAAGTGCCGATGATAGCCCTTGCTCACCATTTCCGGATCTGCATGCTCTTTTGCCATTTTATCCAGTTCCTGCTTCATGCGGGGAAGGACACTATGGTCGTGAAGCATTACAAAAAGCTGGGAGGCCGAGTTGGTACTGTTCCAGGTGCCTTCCAGAACCTGGCGATTTAAACCTGTGCTGTTGGTGGTTTTGAAGGAAAGGAATTCCTGGAAATCGAAGTCGGTCCGCCCCTCGAAATTGTCAACCACCCCAACTACCTTCACCTGAACGGAATCATTGTATACCAGCATTTCTCCCAATGCCTGGTATGGGGTTTTCCCCGGGAAATATCTGACTGCCCTGGAACGGGTCAGCACCACCTCATTTGGGTTTTCAAGGATTCCGACAGGATTGCCGGCCATCCATTTATATTTAAAAAGATCGAAATAGGAGGCGTCGGTATAGATGACGTCATTCACATATTTAAATAAAGGCGTTTCGGATGCCGGGGTTACTTTCCTGAAATTTGCGGAATAGAAAGTGGTGGCCTTTTCGATACCAGCCATGCCTTCCCGGATTTTTAACCCGAGCGGAATGGCAGTGCCCGTTGATGCGAAAGTACCATCATTGGAGGCGAAAGTGCTAGTTACCCGATAAATCCTGTCGCCATCCGGGTGGAAATCGTCAAAAGTTACATCGTAGAAGATCATCATCCCGATGACAAATGATGCGCTCAGACCAATAGACAGCCCTATTATATTTATCAAGGAAAAAACCTTGTTATTCCAGATGTTTCTTAGCGCTATTTTAAAAATACTCTTAAACATGACGTCTGGTGCTGTTGCCTGCCTGTGGTCCGGCAGGTATACAAATGATATTTGAAATTAATTGATGCGGCATACCAGATGATAGCTACATCTATGCCAAAAAGCCAAACCATTGTTTAGCAAGATACTACATAAATTGATCTCCCAATCCCTCCAGCGGAGTTGTTAAATATATTGACAGCTGGCGTCCAATTTTTTAACGTAGTTTCAGAAAACTGCCCTACCTGATAGGGAGTGTTAAAGAACAAAAATAAATTTCGGACCTGACCTCAGGCAACTTTGGGACGAGGTGGATTTTGGATCCACGCACGTTACCTATAATTAAGTGCCTTTTTCATAGGGCTGATTTTGTTGGTTAGTATTAGTAAATGAATCTTAAGTATAAAGAAGCCTGAATTTGTAGGGGTTATTGGAAACTATAACCTATTTTGATGAGGCAGCTTTCTTCGGGAGTCAGCCGTCTCAGCAGCAACGGAAGGAAGAATACCTTCTACCCGGTACCGCACAACACCATCGGAACTGCACAATATACATTTTCACAAAGATTATAAATTATCTAACCCTTCAGATATCCCTCTAAACATATTAAGCCCACATTCACCGGCTTTTTTTTATTTACGCGGCAGAGAATTGTACTTTCCGTCCTTCATCTAAAAAAATGATACATTGAAACACTTTCAACTCACGTTAATACCCCTATTATTGGCATGGTCCGCTACGGCACAAATTAATTTCGAAAAAGGGTATTTTATCGGGGATACCGGACTTAAAACCGAGTGTCTTATCATGAATGCTGACTGGAGAAATAATCCGAAGGAGATTCGGATAAAAACGTCAGAAGTTGCAGAGACCCAATCCATTGGCATAGAAAAGATCCAGGAGTTCGGAATAGGTGACGCCGTCAAATTTGAGCGGCATACCGTCATGATAGACTGGTCCAGCGACCGTCTTTCGGAACTTTCCCATGAACGGGTACCACAGTTGACAGAGGCAAGGCTTTTCCTGAAAGTATTGCTGGAAGGGCCGGCCACACTCTATCAATTTGAGGCAGGGAATGTAAGGCGTTTTTATTACCGTGTCGGGGATGCTGATCCGGAAGTGAAGCCTTTGATATATAAACGCTATAAAGTATCGAATACCTCCGTTGGCGCCAATAACCAATTCAGGCAACAGTTGCTCAACGACCTCAAATGCCAGAAACTATCTGCTAGTACTACAGCCAGGATGGAGTATAAACCCGACCCGCTGATACGATACTTTTCTGGCTATAACAGTTGCGCTAAAGGCAATCAGATCACTTTTGAAAATCCTTTGAAAAAAGGTGGGATCCACGTAGCAGCCAGAGTTGGGTTGAGTCATGCCATGGCCTCCATTGCCCAGGATCCTTCGGAACCCTTCCCTGGGGCGCGGGAAGTAGATGTTGATTTTGAAGGTAAGTATTATCCCCGCTTTGGAATGGAAATCGAATTGGTAATGCCCTTTGGAGGCGATAAGTGGAGTGTGTTCCTTGATCCGTCTTACCAGCAATACATGTCGGATGCCAGGTTTGTGCGCAGGCTCAATGGGAATGACATTGAAACCCAATCGACTCTTACTTACAAAACTATCGAAGTCCCGTTCGGCGTTCGTCATTATTTTTTTCTAAATGAAGCGTCACAACTTTTTATGAACATTTCATTTGCCCTCGTCTTTAATTCAAATTCCAATATAAATTTTGAAACCCAGTCACCTTTTGAAATTAATGACCTCACCATAGAAGGAACTGAGGATTATTTCTCTCTTGGTATAGGTTACAGGTTTCATAAACGAGTATCCCTGGAAGGAAGATATAATACTGGAAGGGATTTACTAGCCTCGGATCAAAACTGGACCTCCAAATATGATGGTAGTTATTCTTTTATTCTGGGCTACCGGTTTTTATAGGAAGTGAATAACAAGCCTTTATTTAAAGTTAGCAGTTGACCGCCTTCTTGAATGAATTTCCAAAACAATGGGCCCTTCGAAAATCAACTTTGTCTGCCTGAGACCTGCCATAACATCGTAGGTTCATCCATCTGTCATTGCACTCATAACACGAATCTTTAGTACTACCAGGCAAGGATGTCCGTCAAAAGTTAATATGATACTACTGCCTTACCGATTTTTCAGATTGATTAAAATTTTAATGAAGTAAGTGAAACGGAGTTGCACGCTGAAAATCCAAAGCGTACCAAACTACCCTGCTTGCCAGGCGCATTGGGAATGTAGTTTTAATTTATAGTAAAAAATATCAACATGGGGCTTCCCGGCATTTTTAGCAATAATAGACTTAGATGCAATGACGCTACATTGAGAATATTATGAATATCAAAATTTGATAATGCCCCAACGGGCAGATGTCTGTAGTCCTCTGGCCCTATCCTTTTACTCTATCTTTTTACCACACAGCTCATTTTACATTTCAGAATAGCCCATTACCTTTTTGGCTGTTTGAGCCCCAAAGGTTTATCTGCCCGATCACTATAAAATCGAAATAAAGGTCATAAGCGAAGTTGGGAGGTGGAAAGAAATGTGAGGCTATAACCTGACAATAAAGTTGAAGATATCAGGTTATAACCATACAAAATTATATTTTGGTCGATTAGTGGCAAATGCAAAAATCAGGCCGTGCCCTATTTCGATTACAATTGACGCTTATCTGCCCGAACGCTACAGAATCGAACCATCCGGATACCTAACGGGAATAAGGTAAGTTTGGGTCCGGGATTTGGAACTATTCTACCCTCCCGTAAAGTGAAAAATTCACTCGCTCAATTTCCTTTTCATTAAAACGTAGGGTTCCAGTTTTTCAGGATCAATGATTTGATTTGTTAAGCTATTAAGTTGGTCCAATTGAGTGTTACTGACATAGTACATATAGTTGTCCAGGATATCAAAAGTGGTTGATATATGGGTCTGACTGGCCTCAACCAATTTCTCACTTCTTATTATTGAAGTTCCCTGTTCATTTAAGTAATATCTGAATATGCCATTCTTCACGGCATCTTTCCGGGCGTTCACAATGCCAATCAGGCTATTCTTATAAAATTTTAGGCCATCAATGCCACTTAAATTCAGATCAGGGTCATTCAATATTTTCTTTGACATGATGGCAATGATTCGAATGCCTTTTTGGGAAGCCACATAAAGATGTTGATCATCAGTCGAAATGGCAATCCCATTGGGGTGAATTATTTCATCCGTTTCCATAAAAACTTCTATCCTTTTATTTGGCCTTATAATCCGATAAACTTTGTTGCTCTCGGAATCCGTAATAAATATGTTGTTGTCCGAACTTATCGTCATATCATTTAAGTACCGGAATCCGGGCTTGTCAATGATGTAAGACTTAATCAGATGGGCTGTCTTCACATCCAATAATAATAAAATGGACTGATTATTTTCCTCTGGGGTATTGCTATTGCCAAGTGCATATAATGTGTCTCCCTTAATTGTCATTCCAAAACCTGGCAAATAGCCGAACTGATTACTTTCGATAAAATTTATTGGACTACTGCCGTCAAGGTTGGATCTAACTATTTTATTTTTTTTGAGGCTACTCAGGTAAACGACTTTTGCACCGCCATCGATAGCTATTCCTTCAGGAATCAGGTCTTTTTCAAATCCCAGCATGATCTCCTCATTTTTGCTTTTGCAGCAGGAGATGGCATTGAAGAAACTCAAAATAATAATAAAACATGTTTTCATAAAATCTGGTACTCGTGGCAACAACGTTGTTTCTGGATTGGTTAGGCCCAATTTACGGTTGTTTCGTTTAATTCATTCCAAATGGTATAGGATGGATCGCTTTTTAGCCACTATTCTGGCTGTCATTCCCAATTTGCACTCTAAAATTTTCATTAATGCCATTGGCCGTATTGTGCAGTTGGGAAAAGCTGGTTTTAATGTTATTCCCACCGGCTATGCGGCACTTCATCAAGATAGGAACCGGACCAACAGTTCTCAGAGATAGTGCCTATATGGGGTTGCTCAGCCAATAATGAATTTTCGGAAAGAACCGAGGGAAGATGGATCGCCACCCCCGTACCCCACCAGTCCGTTCAGCCTTTTCGTCTTGTCGCCTTCATGGCGGGACAAGCTTCCGGTTATGGGATAGTCAACTTTATCCTATACCGCCGGGGTTGTTCCCTCCATTCACAAGAGGCTGCCGGAATTTATATTCACCTTTGGGTTAGGTTTTGTAACTTTGCCTCTTCACAACTCACCACCATTAAAATGAATATATGAGCACTTTTGATGTTATCGTATTAGGGAGCGGACCCGGAGGATATGTTACGGCCATCCGGTCGTCACAACTGGGATTTAAAACAGCCATCATTGAAAAAGAAAGCCTCGGGGGCGTCTGCCTGAACTGGGGGTGTATTCCCACCAAAGCCCTCTTAAAATCGGCCCAGGTGTTTGAATACCTGAATCACGCCGAGGATTACGGGTTGCAGGTGGGCGGAGTGGACAAGGATTTTGGCGCCGTAATCAAAAGAAGCAGAGACGTTGCCGACGGCATGAGCAAAGGAGTCCAGTTTCTCATGAAAAAAAATAAGATTGAAGTGATCTCCGGCTTTGGTAAATTAAAACCGGGGAAAAAGGTCGGGGTCAAAGGAGAGGACGGCCAGGAGAAGGAATTCAGCGCCAATCATATCATCATCGCCACGGGTGCACGGAGCAGGGAACTTCCAAGTCTTCCTCAGGATGGCAAAAAGATCATCGGATACCGGGAGGCCATGAGCCTGGAATCGCAACCTGCCAAAATGATCGTGGTCGGTAGCGGTGCCATTGGAATGGAATTCGCCTATTTCTACAATGCGCTGGGGACGGAGGTCACTGTGGTGGAATTCCTGCCCAATGTGGTTCCCGTGGAAGATGAGGACATCTCCAAACAGCTGGAAAGAAGTTTTAAGAAATCGGGCATTCGCGTCATGACCTCTTCCGAGGTTACCAGGGTAGATACCTCAGGGGAGCAGGTTAAGGCAACCGTAAAAACCGCGAAGGGAGAAGAGGTGCTGGAGGCCGATGTCGTGCTGTCAGCCGTTGGGATCAAGACCAATATTGAAAAGATCGGGCTGGAAGAGGTTGGGATCACCACAGAAAAGGACAAAATCCAGGTGAACGCATTTTATGAAACAAACGTAAAGGGCTACTACGCCATAGGGGATGTAACCCCTGGCCCTGCCCTTGCGCATGTCGCCTCCGCAGAGGGAATCCTGTGTGTCGAAAAGATCGCAGGCATGCATGTAGAACCTCTAGATTACGGAAATATCCCAGGCTGCACCTATTGTATCCCGGAGGTGGCCTCCGTAGGCTTGACTGAAAAAATGGCCCGCGAAAAGGGATATGAAATTAAAGTTGGCAAGTTTCCCTTTTCGGCAAGCGGAAAGGCAAAAGCCGCCGGCACCCCGGAGGGTTTCGTAAAGGTCATATTCGATGCCAGATACGGGGAATGGCTGGGTTGCCATATGATCGGCGCCGGAGTGACTGATATGATCGCCGAAGCAGTGGTGGCAAGAAAACTGGAGACGACCGGTCATGAGGTGCTCAAATCCGTCCACCCCCACCCTACCATGAGCGAAGCGGTTATGGAGGCAGTCGCAGAGGCCTATGGCGAAGTGATACACCTATAGGCTGACCATGTCATACCGCCCGACAAGCAGGACAACATCCTTACCCGGGGAAATGAGATAAAGGAATATAACATGTTAAAGATCTTCAGGACTATCGCGATCGGAGAGGGAATTACTTATTTATTGTTATTTGGTTTAACCATGCCGTTGAAGTACTGGGCCAGCATCCCGGAACCCAACCTTTATGTAGGGTATGCCCATGGTTTTTTGTTCATTGCCTACATCATCCTGGTGGTGGTGTTTTGCATGGAAAAAAAATGGAATTTCAGGCGGTTTTTCATCCTTAGCGTGGCTTCCCTGCTACCTTTCGGGACCTTCTATATCGAACAAAAATACCTGAGGAATTTACCGGCCTAGAAAACTGCTGATAGCGAGATCATATCCCATAAGACCAAATCCTACAATCACTCCGGCGGCATTGGGCGAAATATAGGAGTGCTGCCTGAATTCCTCCCGCTGATGAATATTGGATATATGTACTTCAACCACCGGTGTATCAATGGCCTTCACCGCGTCGCCGATTCCCACGGAAGTGTGCGTATAAGCGGCGGCATTCAGAATGATCCCGTGGTGTCCGAAACCAACTTCCTGAAGTTTATCTATGATCTCCCCTTCAATATTGGACTGATAATAGTCGAGCTGCACCTTGCCGAAGCGCTGCCGTAAACCCGAAAAATAATTTTCGAAGCTGGTGTTTCCATAAATATCGGGCTCCCTCTTCCCCAAAAGGTTCAGGTTGGGTCCGTTGATAATAATGATCTTCATATCGCCATTTCAGTTAAGCTGATGTACCCTGTCGCCTGCTCGAGGATTTCAGGAGTTTAAGAATATTTCCTAGCCCAGCGCCCTGGATTCTACTTTTTCTTTAAGAGCTTGCAGATGATCCTGCTTGGAGGGCTGCAGGTGCTTGCAGGCATACCGTGTATGATACTGATGGGCTTCCAGAAATTTCACCTGCACCACGTCCCATTCCGTTTTATCGCGGATGATCCCCAGAGATTTCAATTCCCTGAGAAGGGTGTCGCTTATCGCATCAAAATTATTCTTCCCCAGGTAGTCGAGATCAGCATCACAAAGGATCCGCTCGCATTTGGTCTTAGGCTGCTGGGGGATTTTTGTGGCAAGAATCAATCCCCGGACCACTTTGAAATCCTTTTTTTCAAATCCGAACTCCTCCATAAGCCTGCGGGCGATCTCCACCCCGTGATCTTCGTGGTTTTTGTTCGATACCGTGAATCCTATATCATGAAGCAGGGCCCCAAGGCGCAGCAGTTTTGCATCCCGGCCCGTTATTTTTTCCCTGCGGAGATAGTCATCGCAAATCTTCATCACCTCCAGGGTGTGATGAATTCCGTGGTAATATAAATTATCAGGGAGTTGGGTCCTCAGCATGTGTAGGGCTTTCTCCCGAAGTTTATTATATCCTGTCATCCGTTAGGCCAAATAATGCGATCTGATTCCAACTTTTCCAAATACTTTGTACCCGTGCATTGTCGCTGCTGTATAACAAAGCGTGCGACCTGTCCTTTCAGGGCAGCGGTCAGGGCGACCCAGCCCCATCCGGGAACTCAATGAAATATACAAATTCTTAAACAATGCTTTTTATGAATTATTTTCTTACAACCAAAAACAATTTTACATTCTTACAACTTCATACTGGAGGTATCCATTGATGATGGTCTGTAGGTATTGGCTATCCCGTTCACAAAATACATATTCATCATCCCCTTATTCTTCACAAAAATTTCGCCCCTTTTTTCACATTCAAAGTGATCCCTGATCAGCTTGTAAGTTGATTCCGAAACGTTGATACTCCCAGGCCTGGACATGGATTCCATCCTCGCCGCGACATTTACTGTGTCGCCCCATATATCATAGGCGAATTTCTTCACCCCCACCACCCCGGCCACCACCGGCCCGGTATTAATGCCTATCCGTATCTCAAAATGCATGATATCCTGATTGCTCTCCGCCTCGCTTTTCATGAATTCCGCCATGTCAAAAGCCGCTTTCACCATCCTGACCGCGTGGTCCTCCGAAGGATAAGGCAGTCCCCCTGCACACATATAGGCATCCCCTATTGTTTTAATTTTTTCCAGGTCGTACTTGTCCAGGATCTCATCGAAGGCAGAAAAATAATGATCGACACTCTTGACAAGATCCTCGGGAGAGAGGGCCGCCGAGAATTCCGTAAAACCCTTGAAATCTGCAAACAGTACCGTCACCGAATCAAATCTTTTTGCCTTCACCCGTCCATTTTGCCTCAATTCCTGTGCCGTGGCTTCGGGAAGGATATTTCGCAACAGGCTGTCGGAGCGGTTCTTTTCAGCGCTCAGTAGTTCATTGCTCCGCTTGGCATATCGGTAGCGGTAGAAAAAACCGATCGCCAGCAACAAAACCACCATGGATATAAGCCCCGAAAGATAAATAGCGCTCTGCTGCCTTTTACCCTGCAACCGGGTAATTTCCGCTTCTTTTTCCAGAAGTCCGATCTGATCCTCTTTTTTCTCCAGGTCAAAAGAAAACTGAAGGCCCCTGATCTTATCATCTTTCTGGATATTGAATATTTTGTTGTTAAGGTCAATATAGCGCTGCTGGTATTCATAGGCACTCTTAAAATCGCCCTGCGACATATAGACCTTTGACATGCCATCATAGATATCGCGCAATTCTTCATTGGTTTCCATTCTGACTGCCAGGGATTCTGCCTGCCGGTAGGAATTCAGTGCCATCTTTGCATTGTTGTCCCTGTATACATCCCCCATGGCCAAAAGGGTCTGTACCTGATCCAGCGAAATATCGGAATTCCTGGCCGTCGCGTAGGCACTATCCAGGTATCCGATCGCCTCCGTCCTGTTTCCCAATTTAAATTCTTCCCGGCCGATCATGGTCAGGTTATGAGCATAATCCTGTGTAGTTTTATTAATGGCAAGGGCTTCTTTGTAGTATTTAATGGCATTTACAGGATCGCCTTTCTGACTGTATACTTCCCCAATCCCCATAAGATAGGTGGATTGTATCAGCGGATCCTTCAGCTTCTGAAGATAATCCTCCACCTGGGTGTAGAAATTTAATGCCTTATCAAAATCCTGCATTTGTGCATACACTCCTCCGATGTTTACCAGGGCTGATGTGATCCGCACGGGGTCTTTTAGTTTTTCAGAAATTCTGAGGGATTTAAAATAATATCCCAGGGCTTTGTCATGACTTCCCTGGGCGTAAAAAACAGCCCCTAAATTGTTTGCGATGTTGGCAATCCCAAGCGTGTCTCCGATGGTTTCAAAGATTTGAAGGGATTCGGTCCAGTCATTGAGTACCGCCTTATAATTGCCCCGGTAATATTCGGCCATCCCCCTGTTCTTCAGCGCATAGGCCTGACCCCTCGGATATTTGAGTTCTGCCGATACGGCTTGTGCCTTATCGGCGTAGGCCACCGCTTCTGCCAACCGTTCATTTTGAAGGAGCCGTACACTCAGGGCATTCATGGCCACCACAAGGCTCGTATCCTTTTTTCCCCGGGTGATGATCTGTGCCAGGCTGTCAATTTCCTTGTCCTGACAAAACCCGGTTCCCCACACCAGCAGCAGCACCATGTAAGGCAGTCTGAGAGGTATGGCGTACTTCCTTCGTGTCATTTTATTCTCCTAGTTATCCCGTAGTACCGTATATACCTGTACAGATGTCCCGGCAGAAATCCTGATAAAGTAGATCCCCTCCGGATAGGAGGACATGGGCACCTGGACCGGTCGGGAGGTATCGCTTCTGTATTGTTTGGTATAGATCAAGAGTCCGTAAATATCGAATATATCAATTTTAAACGATCCCTGAACCTCGGGTTGAATATTTAATAGATTCGTTACAGGGATGGGAAATACAACTCCTGTGTCAGCAACGTTACCTGGAAGAACATTTTCATCTCCATGGATAGTCGTTACGGGCACTTCAAAATTGTCGAGGCAGGAAAACTGGATCCCTGACTGCCTTGCCTGGGTTTGTGTGTTTTGAGACCCGGTGGCAGTTATTCCAAATCTGAAACTAATCCCGGAAGTATTGGCAAAACCCGTACTAATATTTACACTCGTATTGGCATTTGAAATTCCATCGTATTCAGAGTTTCCGCCAAGAATGACCAGCCGTCCGCTATCTTTTGTAACCGTAATTTCCTTGAGCTCTTCTACCGTATACCTTGCAGGAAGATCAACCCTGTTCTGTTCCCTGTAGTTGTTATTACCATCAATATCGACAAAGGACGCGACCAGTTCTGCGGCTTCAACAGGCAGATCGGTACCCTTCTGTACAAGGGTCATTTTAAAATCGACCCCGGGATTACGTACAGACTTAGTGGTACTATATCGGATCTCCGGTTTAAAGTAACCGGCATCCGAGCTGTTCTGATCCAGGGTTTTTATCACCGAGTTTACCATGTTTACAATGGTGATGAGCGCATCCCAATCAGGGGTTACCTGTGGAAAACGATATACGGCACCCTTCTTAAGGGATTGCCCGGATTGGAGCACTGGTATCCGGCTGAAATCGAGGGTGGGAATCCTGTCACATTCAAATGGTTCACTGTTCACCATCAATTTTCCATATTGAGGATTTAAAATGATATAATTCAGCGGCGCTTCAATTTTAATGAAGAATTCCCCTATATCACCCTCTGTATAAAGATTTCCTTCCTCATCTTCAAAACGAAAGACAACGCCTTCAGGAAATACAGTCTCAAAAGTATCCTCATATACAAAACCGCTGATATCAGTTTCAATCAGGTTCGGATCTATGGGATCTCCGCGACCGATGGTCAGGTCACCGGTACGTACTTCAAGAATTCCCGGAGTAATATTGAGTGCCCCGGATCCGTAAGTGAGGTTGAAATTGGAGGCCAGCGGCGAAAGGAAAGCCCCGGGAAAGCTGCGCCATCCGTTTTGCGGCCCGATGCCCACTTCCAGGCCTGTGATAAGGTTCATGGCGTAGAGTTTGCTGATCATGTTCTGTTCAGTATCCGTAGTGGCATCTTCCGCGTCAACCACAGCAAAAATAGCGCTGTAATCATTGCTGTCATTCAGGTCCCCCAGGCCGGTGTCGTTAATTACCGGCCGCAATTTATTCTCGATCACGAGGTCGATATTATTACGGAGCAGCTCACTCCCATTTACAACGGCCCGCAGTTTGTTGACCACTGCCCTCAATTTGTTGGTGGCCGGATCGGTTACAATATTCAGATAGTCTTCAAAATTCTGCGTTTCCAGGTCGATGACATTCAGGCCATTCACTATGGGTCTGAGTTTATTCTGGATAAGCCGTTCGCTGCTCATCCAGCTGCCGTTACCCAGCAGGTCCAATATGAGTTGCTCATTCACCACGGCCCGTAGTTTATTGATGATAAGCAGGGTATTCTCAGGATAGAAGTCTGCCTGATGCGCGGTGGTAATCGCCTCCAAAAAATCGTCATTATCCGCGATCCCTTCTGCATCATAAATGTACTGCAACGGGATCTCAACTGCTTCCCCATACTGATACGCTGCATCGAGAGGACGGATCAGCAGGTCCTTTTTCGTAACCGTGAGCTGGCCGGTTTCAAAATTAATTTGAAAGGCTTCCATCTGTTCCTCAGTGAGTTCCACATCACCAAGCCCGGGGGTGATCACGTAATTGTTAGCGTCGGGATAAGGAAAAACCGCAGGTGTCTGGAAGACGATTTCAGGCAATCCGAGGGATTCAAAAGTAGTTCCTTCAGGGAGTCCTTCCACCGAATATGAAAACGTGACTTCCTGGCCAAATTCCACCGTTTGGTCATCAGCTATGATATTGAGTACACGCGTATCACCGTCAAAGAAATAAAGTGCATTGGACAAACCGCCATCGGTCCCCCCGGGGGTAATGGACGGTGAAGCCACATAGAGTGCAGGTTTCCCTGTAAAAGTACCCACGAGGGCTTTAATTTGTGAGGCTGTACGGGAAGCAATCACCAATTCCTTGTCATCAAGTAAGACCGTCGGATCTTCCGGGAGAAACTCTCCCAGGATGGTCACTTCAAAGGGTTCTGCTCCGGGAGTTTTACCTTCCTCGATCTCAAGGCCTGTCAGCCGGGCGGTCTGCCCTGCAATCCTGTTAAACGCGGCAGCCGTGTTGATCAGACCGGCGCCTCCGCGGACAGCCGGACCGGCCGGGACGGCAGTGGCCTGAAACAATCTTAGAACCTCATCAGAAGCGGTATTGGTGGTTGTAGCTCCGGGGACAATATCTGACAGTCCCGACGGATACCATGATGGCAGGGCTGAAAATAACAGCGCAAAGGCTCCGGCTGCATGTGGAGCAGAGGCCGAAGTACCAAAAAAGTTAGGAAAACCGTCACCATCAATGTCCTGGCCGATCGAGCCGACATTTGTATTCCCGCCATCCGGGGCAGAGAGGTCAATCGCTGTCACTTCATTGTTTGACAGTACCCCCGCGTATGAAGAAAAATTTTCCACCACCGGGGATTGTGCAGTCCTGTAATCGACTGCGGCAACTGTAATGGCCGCCGGAGTCATGGCATGACCGCTGAGGGTGGGTGCCCCAGCCTGGTACTCCAAAAACTGAAGCCCATCCGACCTGAAGGCAATATACCTGAAGGCGAGGCCAGGTGGCGGGGGGCCGTTCGCGCTTGTGATTATAATATTTGCTTCCCCTGTACCAGTCGCTTGAAAAACAAGCACTTCCGCAGGATCCCCGGCCTCATTATCCCTGTTATTTCCAACGATCAGATTGCCGTTATCATCCACCAGGTAGATGTCCAGGTCGGTATCTGCGCCCTGGCTGTTTTCCTGGGAGGCTACTCCTTCCTCCCATTGCAGAACGATCATGTAAGTACCGGGAACAACACGGATCCGTTGAAGGTAGTCCTGATTCTGGGTATTGAAGACATGGGCCCTGGCAGGGCTCGCCGCATCCAGGAAATTCGTAACCGGGGCCAAAGACGTTGGAAGAAACCGGTTTTGGTATCCGTTATTGGCAAAATTACCCGCAGATGTAAAATAACTCCTGCCCGGCTTGCTGGTAAAGGCATCAATAGCCTCGGAGATTTTCCCTGTTCCGAAAAAGGGTTCAAGGGGATAGGTGATATCGTCAGTTATAACTATGCAGCCCGCGGCATCAAGATCGTTAATTGCTATTGCCATATCCCTGGGAGACAGGATTCCGGTAGAAAAGGCCAGTGAGGCCCCTGGGGCAACATCATGTATGATCTGAAGCATGGCACGGCCTTCATCGGAAGCTACGCCGAAGGGGTAGTCCTTAATGACCCTGACCGGAGTCAAGAAGCCCTCAGGATTTAACAATCCCGGAAGATCTCCGTTTTCTACATCAATGGTCGCCCTTGATTTACCTGTAAAGGGTTGCTTGTCATAGCTGTCAGAGATGACGCCAACAGTGACACCCGCTCCGTTTACTTCTGTAATCTCGCCATCCACTTCGGTCCGGAAGGACGCCCGGACCACATCGGAAACCTGTGCCGCATCTCCTTCAGTAATCGCGATGCCTCCGTTACGGATAGGTGGCAACAAGGGTCTAACAAAATTTATGATATCAGGATAAGCATTTAATTCCAGCAAGCGCGGAATAGGAATAAACACATCTATTGCGGCGAACTCTTCCGCCAGCATGATCGCCGGATCTACCACGAAATCCGAATTTGCCGAATTCGGGCTGTATTGCAGCCCGAAGTTGGTGGTCAGTAATTGGATCACCTGTTGCAGATTGCCATTGGAGGGGATGATTTCTACAAGGACCTCATCATTTCCTCTTATCTGGTAGATAAGTTCCGATGGCTGTCCTCCCGCGGTGCCTTCTGATAAGGCGGTCAGCTCTAGCCCCAAAGGAGTTTCGGACTTGCCGTTGCCCTGACCGTAGACAGGGAAAATAATACCCGGATCAGGGATCTTACAGCGACTGGACTTTATAGTGCCGGTTGTTTTTGATACCTTCCAATTCTTATTGATCACGGTCCATTTGGCAAATCCGTTTTTATAAATAACGAAGGAGAAGGCATTCTCGACCGTACCTGGCTGAAAGGTGTTCAGCACCTTGATACGCTCCACGCTTCCCCACTGTCTGGGACGCGGTTTGGCCGTTTTGAGCAGTACGTAACTCGACTCTTTATGTAAGCTGACGACGTATGGATTGGGGTTCGTATAGCTAAAAGAAATACGGAAACTCCCATCGCTCAGGTCTTCCCTGCAACTCGAAAGGATAATGGCATTATCTTTTTTGGTATCTTCTTTGTAATGGCCTTTCTTCCCCTGGGCATTCCCGACGGTTGAAAAAAACAGGAATAAAAAACTCAGAATAAGGACTAAGGCATTGCCCGGTAACCAGACATTAATGGCGGTTGTACCCGGGTGGTGGTTCTGTAACATTATTGGTGGTCTGAAAGTTGCTTGTTCAAAGTTGGTCGCCGGTAGGGGATTTCACCCATATACCGGAATGTCTGATTCCTGTGTTTTTTTCGCATTTTGTCCTCCCGGTTAAAAGATCAGCCCGGGTCAGACCATCAAAAAAGCCTGCTACTGTATCTAGATCTCAGGAAATGAAAATTGACCACTTTTCAGGCACTTCCCGCTGTTGCCCATTCATGGTCCTGCCATTTCCCGAATGAGAAATTACGGAGCCTAAATCTATTAAAAAAAAACACATCTGCCATCTGCTCCCGAAAATAACTTTTTCGCTGCCTCAGGTCGCAGTAAATCGTCCAAGTACTCTGTAATCTTTTGAAATGCAGCTAATTTCAAGATATTCCATCAGTCATCTCCTGCCACTTCAACCACCGTTTAAAAAGTTACCTAAAAGATTTTCGGATGAATTTCCGGCGTCTGAAAAATAAGGTCCATTCTGATCAAAAAGAATACCGTAAGTCGACTTCATTTTCTTCAGGAGGATTATCGCCATGCAAACCGAGAACCCCCTCGTATAATTGGCGCTTTTTTCTTACAATCAAGCATTATTGTTGTGTCATTCCCCAAGTTCCTCAGGGGTCATTTGTAGGACCATATGGCCTTTCGGAAAGGCATCCTAAGGACCGAGTAATAAAAAAAGCGAAAGCATCACTGCTTTCGCTCAGAACCGCATCAGGAATCTTCTATAATGCGAATAAAACGCCCGCCCCTATCGTAGACCAGGTACCGCCATCAAGGCTGATCCCGGTATAGGAAAGGTTTACTTCTATTAGGTCGGTAACAAGATAGCCGACCACAGGGCGGTAATAAAATCCTCCGTCATTTCCTTCACTCACTCCAATGGCATATCCAAGGTCGAGGCCCGCTCTGAACTGGTCTGAGGCAAGATATCTGCCAGAGGCGGCAATGGGCAGGAACTGCACATCACTGATCTCAATACTGCCTATGCCTGTGTCGATATTCTTTCCAAAAGCATTGGTAAGCCCCGCAGCAAAGCCCGCAGTGACTTCTTCAGTTACTGCCCAATGGTAAAGGGCATCAACCCCAATGCTAAAACTGGAAACTTCCGAGGCGTCCCCTACCGGAATTGCCAGGTTAAGACCTGCCCTGAAACCCTCCTGCGCCTTCATATGCATGGCGCATATGGTAAGAGCCGCAATGATAATTACTTTCTTCATACGAATGATTTTTGGTTATTAATTGTCGAAACCTGTTGCCGGCGTAAGCGAGCGGCAGGTATCCTTATAAGAATCAAATATATAAAAGATGCCTTGACTTCGGGTCAACCCGGACGCACATTCCCAAAATATTTCGGATTTCTCCCTGGCTTTCGCAATTCTTTTCCCACAGGATCTTTTTATATTTATCACATGAACTGGGCTCAGGGACTTCAGGATTACAAACACCATCTTCGCATAGAAAGGGGATTATCCTCCAATTCCATTCAGAACTACGGCAGGGATGTTTCAAAACTTATCCACTTCCTCGATCACAGGGCCATGCGGGAGACACCGGGGAACATTGACCGTGAGACCATTCAGTTATTTATTCATGAAATTGCAGGAAAGTTGAATCCCAGGTCCCAGGCACGGACCATATCAGGACTTAAAAGTTTTTTTAATTTTATGGTCTTTGAAGCCTACAGGCAGGATAATCCGATGGACCTGGTAGTTTCACCCAAAACGGGGCGTAAACTACCTGATACCCTCTCCCTCGCAGAAATAAACTCCCTGATTGCTGCTATTGATCTGTCGCGGCCGGAGGGAGAAAGGAACAGGGCGATCATGGAAACTTTATACGGCTGTGGACTCAGGGTTTCCGAATTGACAAATTTGAAAATTTCCGATCTTTTTTTTGAGGAAGATTTCATAAAGGTAACGGGCAAGGGTAACAAACAACGTCTGATACCCATCGCCCAAATCAATAAAAAGTACATTGGCATCTATCTGGACCAGGTACGGATACATCAGTTAGTTAAAAGAGGATGCGAGGATGTCCTTTTTCTCAACCGCAGGGGCCGGCAACTGACACGGGCAATGATATTTACCATAGTAAGGGACCTGGCCGACAAAACAAATCTTTCTAAGACGATCAGCCCGCACACCTTCCGGCATTCCTTTGCCACCCACCTCCTGGAAAATGGAGCTGACCTGCGGGCGATACAACAGATGCTCGGTCATGAAAGTATTACCACCACAGAGGTGTACATGCACGTAGACAGAACGCACCTTGCCGAAGTGGTGAACAAATACCATCCCAGGAGTCTGTCATGAAAGCCGTTTGGGTTTTATTTAACCCGCGCAACCATTTCACAAACATCTATAATGGATAATCATCCGGAAATACAATGATAAAGAACAGGAAATGGTGGAAGGAAGGGGTCGTTTACCAGATCTATCCGAGAAGCTTCCAGGATACCAATGGTGACGGCATAGGAGACCTGGCGGGTATCACAAGACGACTCGACTATATTCAAGGTCTGGGAGTGGATATCATTTGGCTGAATCCCATCTATACTTCCCCCAATGATGACAACGGATATGACATCAGTGATTATCGCAACATTATGAAGGAGTTTGGCACCATGGCTGATTTTGATGAATTACTCAGCGAAATGAAGTCCAGGAACCTGCGGTTGATCATGGATCTTGTTGTGAACCACACTAGTGACGAACACCCTTGGTTTCTTGCTTCCCGGGCATCCAGGGCGTATCCTTTCCGGGAATTCTATCACTGGTGGGGGGCGGAGAAAGGACACCCTCCGAAACGTTTTAGCTATTTTGATCCTGAGGGCAACGCCTGGAAATATGACGCCCCCACAGATGCCTATTATCTTCATTATTTTTCCGAAAAACAACCGGATCTCAACTGGGAAAGTACTGAAATGCGGAATGAAATTTATAAGATGATGGCCTTCTGGTTTGAGAAGGGGGTGGATGGATTTCGAATGGATGTGATTTCCTTTATTTCGAAGGATCCCGGGTACCCTGAACTCCCAGAGCGATATAATGGCAATTTTCTTCCTTTCTATGCCAGCGGTCCCAGACTGCATGAGTATTTGCAGGAAATGAACAGAAAAGTGCTCTCCCGGTACGAAGTAATGTCGGTAGGAGAAGCGCCTGGAGTAACTTTAGAAGGAGCCCTGGAGTTTGTAGACGAAGAACGGAGAGAACTTAACATGTTCTTTCAATTTGATCTGATGGCGCTGGACAGAGAGGAGAATGATTTATTTATCACACCCAGGGACGATTGGAAACTAACTGATTTTAAAAACATTTTCAGCAAATGGGATGCTGTTTTTTCCAAAAAAGGATGGGGAAGTCTCTACCTTGACAACCATGATTTTCCACGGGCCGTAAGCCGGTGGGGGAATGATTCTGAAAAACACTGGCGACATTCGGCTACCATGCTGCAAACCTTGTTACTTACCATGCGCGGTACCCCTTACATATACTATGGCGGCGAAATAGGAATGACAAACGCCTATTTTGAATCCCTTGACGATTACCGGGATATCAATACCTTAAAAAACCTACGGGCAGTAAGGGATACAGGCGGAGATGTATCGGCCAGGCTTCAGTTGGAAATGCGAACTTCAAGGGATAATGCGCGAACCCCCATGCAATGGGATACCAGCGAAAATGCCGGCTTCACCAGTGGCATCCCCTGGATTCCGGTGAATCCCAATTATGGCCGGGGGATCAATGTTGCACAGCAGGAAACACTTCCCCATTCCGTATTAAATTATTTCAGGCGGTTGGTCGCCCTGCGAAAATCGCACCCCGTACTTGTCTATGGGCAATACCGGGTCCTGCTTCCGGAAAATGAAGAAGTATATACTTATCTGAGAACTTACGGAAAGAAAAGGCTGCTGGTACTGCTGAGCTTCTCAGAACGGGTGGCGCAGGTTCGGCTCTCCTGCCGGTTCAGGGAGGCAAGGCTCCTCCTTACAAATAATATCAAAGGCCCCACCCGTCGTAAGAGTAACCGCCTTTTCAGATTGGGTCCTTACCATGCCTACGTTTATGAATTGCACTAAATCGCGGGCACCGTTAACCCTAAAGGAATGTCGGCACAAACTGGCCGACCGGAATTGTATCCCCAGTTTTCATTGTTTATATTTACCTGGTAACCAAAATAAAATTCTAATGATAAGAATACTCCCTTTCCTGCTTGCAGTTTTTTGCACTATGACAGTAACAGCTCAAAAAAAAATGGAGGATGTCCTCGGGAAAATGGATGGCCAGGCGTCGGCATATGGAACCATCGCCCAGGAAATATGGGGTTTTGCTGAAATGGGTTACCTTGAGGAAAAGAGCTCCGCTTTATTGCAGCAAACATTGAGCGCACAGGGCTTTACCATCAAGGAAGGGGTAGCTGGTATTCCCACCGCCTTTATTGCTGAATATGGCAGCGGGGCTCCCGTGCTTGCGGTACTGGGAGAATACGATGCCCTGCCGGGATTGTCTCAAAAGGCGGTTCCGGAAAAAACCGATGCGGGAAAAGCGGCAGGTCATGCCTGCGGTCACCATCTCTTCGGAACCGCTTCCGCAGCTGCAGCCATTGCGGTCAAAGATTGGATGCAGGCAAATAAGGCAAAGGGGACGATTCGGTTCTATGGCTGTCCTGCAGAAGAAGGTGGTTCCGGCAAAGTCTACATGGTTCGTGAGGGGCTTTTTGATGATGTGGATGTTGCATTGCACTGGCATCCGGGAGCAGAAAATGAAGCGAGTGAGGGAGCAGCCCTTGCCAACAAATCGGCAAAGTTCCGGTTTCACGGCGTATCGGCACATGCCGCAGGGGCGCCGGAAAAGGGGCGATCGGCCCTTGACGGGGTGGAGGCTATGAACGTTATGGTAAATATGATGCGGGAGCACATCCCTCAGGAGGCAAGAATACATTATGTGATTACTTCCGGAGGCAAGGCACCCAATGTAGTTCCGGATTTTGCGGAAGTCTATTATTATGCACGGCATGGTCAAAGAGATGAGGTGATCGCCATCTTTGACCGGATGGTAAAGGCCGCAGAAGGTGCCGCACTCGGGACAGGAACTACCATGAAGTATGAGATGATCGGTGGGACTCATGAACTATTGCCCAACACCGTACTGCAACAAGCAATGTTTAAGAACTTAAGCAAGGTGGGGGGTATCACTTATACTGCGGAAGAGAAAGAGTTTGCGGATAAAATTGCGAAAACGCTTGGTTATACCAAAGCCGATACGGATGTGGCTAAAAACATCCAGCCATATACCGCCGATGCCCCGGCCAGTGGTTCAACGGATGTTGGCGATGTAAGCTTTGCGGTGCCGACTGTTGGAATGAGTAGCGCCACATGGGTTCCTGGTACGCCTGCCCATAGCTGGCAGGCCGTGGCTGCCGGAGGAACATCCATAGGAAACAAGGCAATGATGGTTGCCGCGAAAACGATCACCATGACCGCCATCGACCTGTTAAAGGATCCGGACCTTATTGAGAATGCCAGGGCGGAATTTGAAAAAAGGCGGGGGAGCGATTTTAAATATATCCCACTCCTCGGAGACAGAGCCCCGGCACTTGACTACAGGCACTGATCATCCAAAGTATGTTGCAAAATCTTCCGGACCTTCAGGGAACTCTTGTAACAAAATGACTGGAATTACTACTAATACATGAAAAACTACTTGCTGCAGAAGTGAACAAAGAATTGGAGCACAAATTTGTGACCGAACTCGAGAGCAACCAGAATATTGTTCACAAAGTATGCACCTTATATACTAACAACAGGCAGGACCATAAAGATCTTTTTCAGGAAATAACAATACAGCTGTGGAAGGCCTATCCGAGGTTCCGGGGAGAATCCAAATTCAGCACCTGGATGTACAGGGTAGCACTGAACACTGCCATCACCCTTTACAGAAAGTCGAAAAAGAAAGTGTCGACGCAGGATTATGATTCTGTTATTTTTAAAATCCAGGCAGATCCGTATGATGAAACTGAGGAACGGCAATTAAAGTTGCTCTATGAGGCAGTGAGAGGACTGGGGGATATTGACAAAGCCCTGGTTTTCCTCTATCTGGAAGACAAAGATTATAATGAGATTGCCGAGACCCTGGGAATCACTGAGGTAAATGCGCGGGTAAAAATGAATCGTATCAAGAACAAACTCAGAACCATCCTTAATCCGTAAGGTATGACAGATGAATTGGAATTGCTTAAGAGAGACTGGAAGAAGAAAGAAGGGAACATCCCTAAACTTACTTACCAGGAAATATATAACATGATCTGGAAAAGATCTTCTACCATTGTCAAGTGGATTTTTTATATCAGTATCCTCGAATTTATTTTCTGGGCTGCAATTAATCTGATTTCCTATAGCAGGGAGACCACGCATTTGGAAGACACCTTGGGTATATCACAAATAACCACGGTCCTTACTGTGGTAAATTACGGGGTACTCATTTTTTTTATTTATCTCTTCTATCGGAACTACAGGCGTATTTCCTATACCGAATCCTCAGCAAAACTGATGAAAGCTATTTTAGATGTGAAACGGACCGTGACCCAGTATGTATGGTTCAATATTGCTATTTTCACCATCTCTTTCCTCTTGCTTCTGTTCGCTTTTCTTAAAAATGGAGAAGAAGGCAGAAAAATACTTGACGCCGCCTCAGAGGCTGGGAATGAGACGCTGTTCTGGATACTATTTTCAGGAATCTGCCTTGTAGTGATCTCAGCTGTCCTTACCCTTATTTGGTTATTTTACAGGCTGATCTATGGAATCTTTCTTCGTAGGTTACGCAACAATTACAATGAATTGAAGCAGCTGGAGGTGTAATCTGTGTTTGGAAAAATTAGGACTTAGGATAACTTTTCCTGTTTGTTCCTCCATTTTCTGAGTTTATTCTCCTCTTCCAGCGCAAGAAGATCCTCTTTGGGGATGACTTTCAAAAAGGATGGATGCTGTTCAATGGCATATTCAAGTTTTTCAATGATAGAATCCACAGATTCATTCTCATAGTCTATCTGCAATGGCTCTTTGATAATCATATGCTGAAGGATGCCTTTCTTTTTCACACGCAATCCCTTCTTATCGAAAGAACGTCTGAAACCGTCAATCACAACAGGAACCACGACCGGCCTGTATTTCCGGATGATATGTGCAGTTCCTTTACGCAAAGGTTTCCATGGCGTGGTGGTACCCTGAGGAAAAGTAATTACCCAGCCATCCGTGAGCGCTGTCCCGATATTTGAAATATCGCTCATTTTCACCTGCCTGTTAACATCCCGCCCTTCAGCGCGCCAGGTCCTTTCAATACTTATAGATCCGACGTAGGCGAGAACTTTTGTCAGGATGCTCTTCTTCATCGTCTCAGCCGCAGCTATATAATAGACATTCAATTTGGGCTGCCACAGGTAACCAATGTTCTTAATATTGTTATCACGACCTTTCAGACTGGCATTAAAGACATGGAACATGGCCACCACATCAGCAAAATAGGTCTGGTGGTTGCTTACGAAGAGGACATTGTTCTCCGGTAACGCACGTATCACCTGAGACCCTTCGATTTCAAGTGTGTTGAATCCCTTATAACGCTGATGGGTAATGATTCCCAAAATGCGGATCAGCCATTTTTTCAAAAACAGAATATGTCCGAAGGGATTTTCCTTAAATAAAGCCATAGTCTGCAAATCTACGAAATATGCCTCATAACACCTGTTTAAACAATTCCCTCATCTCGTTAAGAACCATCCCCGTAGCTCCCCATACATAGTGGCCCCCCAGATAAAAGGCAGGTACTTCTATACTTCTGGCATATGATGTTGACAATTCCCGCGATACAAGATTGCTTTCATCCATCACTTCCTCAAAGGAAGTTTCAACCAGCCCTTCAATCTCCGAATCCTGAAGGACAAAGGGTGTGCCCTGTGAATATAATCCGATATAAGGATGTACCTGGAAGTTGCTCGGGGGGATGTAGAGGCTGGTCATAGATCTGACAACCTCAATCCTGTCCGGAAGCACGCCCACCTCTTCCCAGGTTTCCCGAAGGGCGGTAGCGAGGATATCCTTGTCCGAAGGTTCGGCCCTTCCTCCCGGAAATCCGATCTGTCCGGAATGAACTCCCTCGTAGGTCTTTCTGTGGATCAGTAAGAGGCAGGTTTCTCCTTTTTTTGGATAGAAAAGGACCATGACGCCCGCTATCTTAGGAGTCAGGCCGATGGTTGTCCCTGATTTCAATTCCCTGATCCTGGATTCCGGGGCCATTTTATAGTGGGAGGGCGTGCCCGGTAGTGGCAGATTTTTTATTTTTACTGCCAGTTCAGAAAAACGTTCAAAATCCATGTTGCATTATCGAATCACCCGTAATACAATAATACTATTATTTTTTATAGCTGCCTGTAAAGGAAAGCCCGATCCTGAAAAAGCGCAGAGCCCACTGCAGGATACAATTCCGGCTACGAAGATTTCCGATGCTCCTACTGACAACAGTGAAAATGAATTTGAACTGACTGAGGAGAATGCGATTGATTTCTTTTTTGATTATCAGAAGGGGCTGAAGGAAAACAAAGTGCGAATAACCACAAACCTGGGTAACTTTACCATTCAACTATATGATAATGTTCCCTATCACAAGGCCAACTTCATCTATCTTACCCGCAAAGGATATTTCAATAATACTATGTTTCATCGGGTGGTTAAGGATTTTATCATACAGGGTGGAAATGCTGATAACAAGGAGACATCCGACAAACGCAGCGTCATTGGCCGGTATCTGCTGCCGCCGGATACCCGAAAGGGTCACAGGCATGATCGAGGTACCCTTTCCATGCCAAGCAGTGAAATTGACAATCCCCATATGCTGGCTTCTCCTTTTGAGTTTTTTATAGTGGTCACAGATCCTGGAGCTTACCACCTGGACGGGGACTATACTCCTTTTGGAAAGGTTATTGAGGGTATGGAAGTGGTTGACAAAATCAATTCTCAACCTGTAGATGACGGAGATTGGCCGATGGAAAATATTTATATCCAGAAGGCTGAAGTCCTTAAATAAGGACGGCTCCTCTGACCGCCTGATTCATGTACAGGGGTTGCAGAGGGGTAAAAAGAATTTGCCCGAGCATCAATGAAAACATTCGTACAACTGATCTTATTGATTGACGACGATCCGGTCGCCAACTTCCTGCATACCTCCGTCTTTTCAAAGGTATGTCCTTCGGCAAAGGTGGTGACTGCCGAAAATGGAGCCAGGGGACTTGACTATCTCGTAGCACTTATCCACAAGCGAACACCTTTGCCGGAGCTTATTTTATTGGATATCAATATGCCGGTGATGAACGGCTGGGAATTTCTGGAAAACTACAGGCAGCAAAATCTGAGCTCCCCTAACACTTCTCTCTACCTTATGCTCACCACCCCCCTGACACAGCCCGATCTCGCCAGATCCGCCACTTACCTGGAAATAACAGGGTATCTTCATAAACCGCTTACAACTGCCCTGATAAGCGAAAAATTTTCTTAGACCGGCATTTTGACCACCTTCTTCAAATCGTTGCCTAAGGGACGATTCATCATTCTTTTCTTTCCCTGACGCTTATCCGGACTGCTCTGACATCAAACTCCATATGTGTGCACATGAAGACAGGGATGCTATTTTATTAATTTGAAAATTGAGTATCTTCCTTACCTCAAATGAAACGCCTATGAAACGGTCTCTTCTGCTTATTCTGACAGCCCTGCTTTCCAATCTGCTTTTATCCCAGCCAGCTGTTAACCAGGAAAGGCTGCAGGCCTCAGTTACACAATTGGCCGCCTTCGGAAAGGATGCGTCGGGCAATCCCAACAGGGTGGCCTTCAGTGACGGGGATATAAAGGGAAGAGAATTTGTTATTTCGCTGATGAAAGACGCAGGGCTTGAGGTCACCATAGACTATGCCGGTAATATCCGCGGGAAAAGGAAAGGCAAGTCTGCCACCAAAAAACCGATCTTTTTTGGATCACATATAGACATGGTACCCCAGGGAGGTAATTATGATGGTTGCGTAGGTTCCATGGGAGCCATTGAGGTCATTAAGACCCTCGGAGAAAATAATCTGGTGACTGACCACCCCCTCGAGGTTATCATATTTTCCAATGAAGAAGGGGGCCTGCTCGGAAGCAGGGCCATTTCGGGGGTTCTCGGAAAGGAGGCACTTTCAGTGGTCAACAGTACCGGCCACAGCATGGTGGAAGGCCTGAAGCGTATCGGGGGAGATCCGGCTAAAATCGGAGAGATGGCATTGCCCTCAGGAAGCATTGCGGCCTTTATAGAACTACACATCGAGCAAGGCGGGATTCTGGATAAGGAAATGGTCGACATTGGCATCGTTGTAGGGATTGTCGGTATTAAATGGTGGGATGTGGAAGTTACCGGCTTTGCAAACCATGCAGGAACGACGCCTATGGATGCAAGGCAGGATGCCTTACTGGCTGCGGCACAATTCATTCTTGCCGTAAATAAGGTAATTACCGGTGTCGAAGGCAAGCAGGTGGGTACCGTGGGAAGGATCTCGGCATCTCCGGGCGCTCCGAATGTCATCCCCGGAAACGTGAAATTAAGTCTGGAAATCAGGGACCTTTCTTCTGAAAAAATAAAAATGCTCTTTGCTTCCGTCCGCGAAGAAGCAGAGAAGATCGCTTCTGCTTCGGACACTCAAATCCGCTTCACCCCCATCGATGCGAATTCAGAACCTGCCCTTACGGATAAAAATATTCAGGCCGCCATTGCAGAAGTTGCGACAAAGCTCGGACTCTCATTTAGGCAGATGCAAAGCGGGGCCGGTCATGATGCCCAGGATATGGCTTTGATCGCCCCTGCCGGAATGATTTTTGTACCGAGCAAAGCCGGCATCAGCCACTCCCCGAAAGAATATACAAGCCCGGAGGATATGGCCAACGGAGCCAATGTACTTTTACATACCATTTTGCTCCTGGACAGGACCTTGAAATAAGTTTGGAAGGGTATCGCAGGGAAGCGTTACGGACCATAGATTATGATATTAACCAACTCTTTAATTAAAATGATTCGATTATTTATCCTCCTTGGCCTTGTATTGATAACGGGCGCCTTGCAGGCGCAGAAGCTGAAGGTAAGCGACAATAACCGCTACCTGATTCAGGAAGATGGCGCCCCCTTTTTCTGGGCGGGGGATACTGCCTGGGAATTGTTTCACCGGTGTACCACGGAAGACGCCCTGTATTATCTGACAGAGAGAGCCCGTCAGGGTTTTAATGTTATACAGGCAGTGGCTCTGGCCGAGATGGACGGCCTCAATGAGCCGAATTCTTACGGGGTCAGGCCACTTCTCGAAAATGATCCCGGGCGTCCCAACGAATTGTATTTTGAACATGTGGACCAAATCATAAAAATGGCCGATTCCCTTGGAATGTATATCGCCCTGCTACCCACCTGGGGCGATAAGGTCAATAAAAGTACCTGGGGGAAAGGCCCCGAAATATTTACCCCTGAAACCGCTTCTGAATTTGGGAAATGGATAGGAGAGAGATACAGGCAATATGATAACATCATCTGGATCATAGGAGGTGACCGCAATCCCAGGGAGGGATCCGCCGATGTTGAAACCTGGAATACAATGGCCGAAGCCATTGCCAAAGCTGCCGGGGGTTATGAGTCATCGCTGATGAGCTTTCATCCTCAGCCTGCTGACAATGGAGGGTCTTCTACCTGGTTCCACCAGGAGCCATGGCTCGATTTTAATATGCATCAGACAGGGCATTGCCCCAACAGGGGGACCCACACCCATATCACTCATGATTACAACCTTTTACCAGTGAAGCCTGTAATGGATGGAGAACCGCTCTATGAAGACCATCCGAATTGCTTTAATGCCAAAGATCTGGGTTACAGTATTCCCGAAAATATAAGGCGCATCATGTACTGGAATGTATTTGCCGGGGCGTTCGGGCAAACCTACGGTTGCCATGATGTATGGCAAATGTACTCTGTGGATCGCGAACCTGTAAATGGTCCGTTGCGTCCATGGAAAGAAGCACTTCATCTACCTATGGCCCGGCAACTCAGGCATTTAAAGAATCTCATGTTATCAAGGCCGTTTTTATCCAGGATCCCGGATCAGTCAATGGTCACCGAAAAGCATCAGGACTGGGAAGATCAGGTGCTCGCGACAAGGGATGAAAATGGGAGTTATGCCATGATTTATTTTCCTAGTGGAAAAGAAACCCGGATCGACTTTTCCGAATTGACCGGAAACACTCTTAAGGGATACTGGTATGACCCAAGGACCGGAAATTCCTACCCCACACCCCTCGAAACAGGGGCTATTTTAAAAATTAGGCCGCCTACTGCCGGGCAGGGCCAGGACTGGGTTCTTGTAGTTGATGACGCCGGCAAGGCCTTCACTGCGCCGGGAGTACCCATAGAATAGTAAGCGGCTTCCTAAATTTAAAAAAATAAAGTATCTTCCTACGCAAAACTCATCTTCAATGAAGCTAATTACGACGCTCTTATTTACATTGTTATGCACACTGGTTCTGAACAGCCAGACCATTATAGGATTTAAAAAGGAAAATGTCGCCAGGGAACAGGCGAAGGAAAAGGCTTTTCAAGACCAGCTGTCGGCCGCGAATATGGATCGATGGATGAAACAAATGGCAGCGGAACCACATTGGGTGGGGACAGCGTATGGCCGCAAAAATGCCGAATGGATGCTGGCGCAGTTCAAATCCTGGGGCTATGATGCCCGGATAGACACCTATGATGTGCTTTTCCCTTACCCTACTGAGAGGGTATTGGAACTAACTGCCCCCACCACCTATAAAGCCAGGTTGACTGCGGTCCCGGTTGAAGGGGATGTGTATACGGAGCAGGGTGACGCGTTGCTGCCAAGCTATAATGCCTTCTCCACCGACGGGGACGTGGAAGCGGAACTTGTCTTCGTTAATTACGGAATCCCGTCCGACTATGAAGAGCTTGAAAAAATGGGCATTGATGTAAAGGGAAAAATCGTAATCGCCAAATATTATGGTTCCTGGAGGGGGATCAAGCCCAAACTTGCGGCAGAAAAAGGAGCCATCGGGTGCATTATCTATTCCGACCCCAAAGATGACGGCTATGTGCAGGGAAATGTATATCCAAAGGGCGCTTTTAAAAATAAGACCGGGGTGCAACGCGGCTCGGTCATGGATATGCCTTTATACCCTGGCGATGTACTTACCCCGGGATACGCGGCCACTAAAGATGCGAAACGCCTGGATCGGGCGAATGCTCCGACCATCACCAAAATCCCGGTACTGCCTATTTCGTATGAAGATGCACAGCCCTTGCTGGAGGCCCTCGAAGGTCCGATGGCCCCCGACAGCTGGAGGGGAGGTTTACCGATCAGTTACCAGATTGGCCCCGGACCCGCAAAAGTTCACCTTAAGCTGACTTTTAAATGGGAACTGAAACCGGCTTATAATGTGATCGCCCAATTGAAGGGTACCGATTTTCCGGATCAGTGGGTCATCCGGGGCAATCACCACGATGCATGGGTACATGGTGCTTCTGATCCTGTAAGCGGGATGGTCGCCCTGCTTGAAGAAGCCAGGGTTATAGGGGAATTGGCTAAAAAAGGCATGGGCAACAGACGTACCCTGGTGTATTGCGCCTGGGATGCGGAAGAACCGGGCCTTATCGGGTCAACAGAGTGGGTCGAGGATCATAAGAAAGAACTGCAGGAAAAAGCCGTGGCCTATGTCAACACCGATGGTAACGGAAGGGGGTTTCTGTATGCCGGGGGTTCGCATACACTCCAGGCAATGGTGAGTGAGGTAGCCGGCGAAGTAAAGGACCCCCAGACCGGAGTGAGCGTAAAGGAGCGAAAAACAGCGCAGGACCTTTTGAACGGAAAAGAAGGAACCTTTGAATTGAGTGCACTGGGTTCCGGCTCAGACTATACCCCATTTATCCAGCATGCCGGCATCCCCTCCCTCAACCTTGGTTTTGGCGGAGAGGATGATGGCGGGGAATACCATACCATCTATGACACCTACACTCATTTTAAAAGATTCAAGGACCCTGAACTCGCCTACGGAGTGGCACTGGCAAATACTGCCGGCAGGATCGTACTCAGGATCGCCAACGCGGATGTCCTGCCATTTGAATTTGGACAATGGCACAGTACGGTATCTGGTTACCTCGATGAAATCATGACGGCTAGCGGAGATATGCGTAAGGCGGTGGAGAAGCATAACATGATGCTTGATAAAAACGCCTTTAAACTGGCTGCCGATCCGACCAAACCCTTTACAAATCCATCCAGAAAAGAGATAGTACCTTTCCTCGATTTTTCACCGGTTCAGAATGCGCTGGCTGCACTGAAGAACAATATTGAAATTCTTAAAAAGGAGGATTTTACAAAGTTGTCTGAAGAGAAATTACGGACGTTGAATGGAAAACTCATGAAAATGGAACAGGCACTGACAGATGAAAGCGGACTTCCCAGACGATCCTGGTTCAAGCACAGGATCTATGCGCCAGGATTTTATACGGGCTACGGAGTCAAAACATTGCCCGGCGTACGGGAGGCCATCGAACAAAAGAATTGGAAGGAGGCTGCAGAGGAAATCGGCAAACTTGCAAAGACCCTGGAAGCCTTCAATACCAGGATTACGGAACTCCATGACATGAAAAGTACCTAAAATAGAAGCTGTTACATCAGAAGTAGGTTAAACTATCAACCTCACAACCTTTACAAGCCACACCTATGAAATATCGAAAATCCTTGATGTATTTGGCCTGTGCCGCCCTCCTGAACTGCAGTATTTCCTGCGGGGAAAAATCGAATGTTCCCAAAGAATCGCCACTTGCCATTCATATGGATTCGGCCACTGCTGTAAGAAGCGCAAAGGAGAGTCGTGAGAATATCTCCGCCAAACTTGCCGAGGGCCTTCGGCTAACGCTCTGGGCTTCGGATTCCCTGGCGCCTGACCCCATTGCCATGGATATTGATGATAAGGGAGCTGTATATCTAACAAGAACCAATCGCCAGAAGAATTCGGAATTTGATATTCGCGGGCATCAGGACTGGATGATTCCTTCTATTTCCTTTCAAACCGTTGAAGACCGACGGGAATTCCTTAAAAAGGAATTTTCTGAGGATAAAAGCGAGGATAACTCCTGGCTCGAGGACCTGAACAAGGACAGCATCCACGACTGGAAGGACCTGGCAGTAGAAAAGGAAGAGGTTTGGAAACTGGAAGATCTGGACGGCAATGGGATCGCGGACCGGTCAACCCGGATCTTAAATGACTTCAATGAAGAAATCACGGATGTTGCAGGTGCCCTGCTGGTGAGGGATGACGCGACCTATATAGGCGTCGGTCCGGACATGTGGCGAGTCACTGATTCCAATGAAGATGGGGTCCTGGATACCAAAAAGAGCCTTGCCCATGGCTTTGCAGTCCATATAGGATTTGGCGGTCACGGGATGTCAGGAGCCATTCAGGGTCCTGATGGTAAAATATATTGGGGAATTGGGGATATCGGAGCCAACCTTACTGCGGCAGATGGTTCCAAACATGCCTACCCCAACCAGGGAATCATTGTAAGATGTAATCCTGACGGGAGTGATTTTGAGGTATATGCCCGTGGTCTCCGGAACACCCACGAGTTCGTATTTGACCCCTATGGAAACATTATTTCTTCAGATAATGATGGGGATCACAGCGGGGAAAGCGAACGGCTTGTTCATATTGTTGAAGGGTCCGATGCAGGATGGCGGTCCAACTGGCAGTACGGAAAATATAACGATCCTAAAAATAACGGGTATAAGGTGTGGATGGATGAGCGGTTATATGTTCCCCGCTGGGAAGGTCAGGCGGCTTATATCATTCCTCCGATCCGTAATTTCCACAACGGCCCTACCGGGATGGTTTATAATCCTGGAACTGCTTTGGGCAGGGACTGGCTCAATAAATTTTTCCTTGTGGAGTTTGTGGGTGATCCGAGCCTTTCTCACATCTGGGCTTTCGACCTGAAACCAAAAGGAGCCTCTTTTGAACTCGATACGGAAACCGATTTCCTAAGTGGCGTACTCCCGACTGGGATAAGGTTCGGACCGGACGGCGCGCTGTATGTTGCAGACTGGATCAATGGCTGGAATACAAAAAACTATGGCCGGGTATGGAAAGTTGATGTGGCGGAAGGAAGGAACGATTTGGAAAAGGAACGTCTGGAAACCCAGCGATTACTAAATATTGAATATGACAATGAATCCACCGCCGACCTTGCAGCACTTCTGAAGAATGCCGATATGCGGGTGCGGCAAAAAGCGCAATTTGAATTGGCCCGTCGTACCTTTTGGGGTTTCCGTACCCTTAAAAAAGTTATAAAGGAAGAAAAGGACCAACTGGCCCGGATTCATGGTATTTGGGGAATCGGTCAATTGGCGGCAAAGGAATTAAAAAATGCCTCCCCATTGCTGGAACTCCTTCAGGATTCCGATCCTGAAATTGTGGCCCAGTCGGTCAAAGTTCTGGGAGATGTCAGATATACGGATGCAGGTCCTGAGCTCATACCACTACTTAAACACGCCAACGACCGCGTCAGGTTTTTCGCAGCTCAGGCGTTGGGTAGAATCGCTTATAAGAATGCCGTTTCGCCACTACTCAATATGATTTCCGAAAATGCCGATAAAGATATATACCTGCGACACGCAGCAGTTCTTGCCTTGGCAAGGATCGGAGAGGTCGCTCCGATTGTCAACCTGGCATCTAGCCCGGAACGGAGCCTGAGGATTGCAGCGGTGCTGATCCTACGGCAACTCGGTAACGCCGAAGTTTCGCAATTTCTGAATGACGAGGATATCTATATCGTAACCGAGGCAGCCAGGGCGATCAATGATGACCGTTCCATTGAAGACGCACTCCCTGCCCTTGCCGCATTGCTTACACAAACACGTTTTACTTCAGAACCGCTGATAAGAAGGAGTATTAATGCTGCTCTCCGGGTTGGAGGGGAACAGGAACTGGACGGGCTTATTGCCTTTGCAAAACGAAAGGACCTCCCCGGCAATCTCAGAGGGGAAGCCCTGGCCACTATTGGCAGCTGGTCCTCCCCTTCCGTCCTGGATCGTGTCGACGGCAGGTTCAGAGGGGTTATAAAGCGCGACTCAACGATCGTCAAACGCAAAATTGAAGGGGATATCCCGGAATTTCTTAAGGATTCTGATAATAATTTACTTATCGGAGTATCCAAGGTTCTGAAATCACTGGGGATTGCACAATATAACAAGGAATTGAATGACCTTTTTTTAAGGCATCCCTCAGCTCCTGTCCGGGCGGCCATGCTGGAAACTTTGGCTTCCCTTAACTATGAAAATATAGGGGCTTCTATGCAACGTGGCATGCGTGACAACGACCAGGAAGTCCGGACTGCTGCGGTGGGCCTTATTCCCGAGCTGGATATCTCCAACGAAGAATTACCGCTGATCGTGGGTCCCATATTCAGGAATGGATCTCTTCGGGAGCAACAGCGCATGCTCGATGTGCTAGGGGAACTGCCATTGGATAAAAGCCAGCCTGTTTTAATGCAGTTGATAAAACAAGCCTCTACAGGCCAGCTGCCGCAGGGGGTGTTGCTGGACCTGGCGGAAGCAGTTAAGGCTACCCATTCGCAGGATCTGATCACTGCTTTGGAAGCCAATAGACCGCCAGGCGAAAACACAGATGACTTTGCAGAGACCCTGTACGGAGGACAGTCGTGGCCGGGGGCTACCGTTTTCAAGAATCACCCGGCAGCCCAATGTGTCCGATGCCATTCCCTTGATGGAGCGGGCGGCAAGGTTGGACCGCCATTGGATAATATAGGCAACCTCCTGACCAGAGAGCAGCTACTGCAGTCACTGATCGTCCCCGGAGAGCGTCTTGCACCGGGATTCGGCGCTGTGGCCATTACCCTCAAGGACGGGCAAACGGTTCGTGGGATATTGGAAGAAGAATCAGCCGTGGAAATAATTGTAAGGACTTCAGATGCAGAACCCATGGAAATTCCTGTTGGCAGAATTCAAAAAAGGGAGAACATGCCTTCAGCCATGCCGGCCATGGGGCAGGTATTGAGCAAGCGCGAGATCCGGAATCTTATTGAGTTTCTCGCTTCCCTTAAAACAGACCAGAAGACCGGTGAAAGCCTGTGAAACCAAATTTATGTAGTCGTTAAAGAAAACAGGTACGACCTATAGGTCATTTGTAACTTACAACTTATATTTGAACACCGGCATATCTGTTTGATTGTGTTCAATGTAACCGGTGTTCCCCCAACTTTTACGTTTAATTTTAATCCTACTCCAATGAAAACAAAGGTGCTCTTGGGTACGACGGTAGTTTTGGCAGCTACATTCGTCTTCCTGTTTCCGGATACCCAACAGAAACAGATTGTCAAACAACAAAATGCCTCCTTCTATTCCATTAAATGCACTGCGGCCAAATTCCTGTTGAAAGGAGTTGATACGACCCGCCAAATATCCCCACTATTTGAAAACCTGGGGAATCTCAGTTTTTCTATCAGCGTTAAAGATCCCGTAGCTCAACAATTCTTTGACCAGGGCCTGCGCCTCATCTTTGCATTTAACCACGCTGAGGCACACCGGTCTTTTATGGAGGTGGCACGCCTGGAACCCGGGTCGGCAATGGCCTATTGGGGCCAGGCTTTTGCCCTGGGACCTAATATTAATGACCCCTTTCCAGATGATGAAAGGAAAAAGAAATGCCTTGAGACGCTGGAAAGAGCCAATCAACTTGCAGGAGCTGCAGGCATGAAAGAACAAAGCCTTATCAGGGCTCTGAACTCGCGTTACCATAATGATTTCTCTGTCGATATCGCAAAACTCAACCAGGATTTTATGCGGGCCATGGCAGAAACAGCAGCGAAATTCCCTGATGATCCGACCGTACTTACCTTGTATGCTGATGCCATTATGAATACCATGCCCTGGAATTACTGGGATAACGAGGGTCTTCCGGCGGAGAATACGCTTGCAGCCAAGGCAGCGTTGGAAAAGGCCATTTCACTGGACGCCGGTCATCCGGGAGCTCACCATGCCTTTATCCACCTGATGGAATTGCCTCAACCGGAGGCTGCGGTTCCTAGTGCCGATACGCTGGGATCGCTTATGCCGGCTGCCGGCCATATCGTGCATATGCCCGCCCATATTTACATCAGGGTAGGCAGGTACCAGGATGCCGTCAAAGTGAATGAACTTGCCATCCTCGCCGATGAAGATTATATTTCTCAATGCTATTCCCAGGGGATGTATCCGCTTGCTTATTACCCACATAACCTTCATTTCCTGTGGTCTGCCGCCAGCTTGCTGGGGGATAGTGAAAAGGCGATTGGGGCGGCCCAGAAAACAGCCGAAAAAGTTCCTGTGGGAGAACTGGTTGCGCTCCCTTTCCTTCAGGATTTCGCATCGACCCCGATTTTAGCCTATACCCGTTTTGGCAAATGGAATGACATCCTTACCATCCCATATCCCGGGGATCAGTATAAGCACCTGAATCTCATCTGGCACTATGCACGTGGCATAGCCTTTATAAGAAAAGGCAATTTTCCGCAAGCTGCCGAAGAATATAACGCACTTGCCCTATTGTCAAAAGATCCCGAACTTGAAAATATTGTTGCGAATTATACCAATCCGAGTTCTAAGATCGCGCTGGTTGCAGAGAAAGTCCTGGCAGGCGAACTGGCAGCTGCGAAAGGTGACTTGAACAGTGCCATCATGCAACTAAAAGAAGCCGTAGTATATGAAGATGCCCTTACTTACAGCGAACCCGCAGCCTGGCACATTCCTGTGAGACAGACGCTGGGTGCTGTGCTCTACCGGGCCGGAAATTATAAAGAAGCGGAGAAAATCTATAGGGAAGACCTGCAGGTTTTAAGGCAAAACGGATGGTCCTTAATGGGTCTATACAACAGTCTGAGTGCGCAGGGAAAAAATCAGGATGCCCAAAAAATTAAGGAGGAATATGACACCGCATGGCAAGATGCGGACATTAAGATCAGTACATCTGTGCTATAAATGGTGGGATCGACCGAAGAACCAGGCAGAAATGGCTGAATTCAATGATTCAGGAGCATAATCTTCGCACCCAATGTGCCGTTTCTTCCGTAAGGCTGATGCATTTACGCGGATAGAAACTTTCCGGTATTTTCTTCATGGAATTACATCATTGACCGGGATGGCAAACCATCTGCCAGAGGAGACGCTCAGGTATGGGTTGCATTCAGGAAATTGTTCCGGAGGAGCATCCAAAGTTTCCACTATTCCCAACCCCAACTCTCGATACTTCAACATGCCTGAAAGGTAGGATCGGGCGCAGCTAAAAAACTGCTATCACTTTTATCATACAAGTCCACTGGAAATTCACAGCCAAATTGCCGATATCTCTTATCTCCTCTGATAAAAAAAATGAATATCTTTCGGAAGCGGATACTCCCACTGGTCCTTTTTAAATTACCCCTAATTATGATAGTAAAAATTGTCAGATACGTACTTGTGTTGCTCTTTCTGGCCAATAGCATGGCCTGCAATGATCGCAAGAAAACAGAAGTGTCCGAAGTTCCAGGACCCAAGGACCAAGTGCTGACAGCATACAGCGAAGGCACAATAGAAGTATTGGATGAACGACTTTGGGATGTGCTGCCAGAAGATGGCAACCTGGAAATAATTGCCGAGGGCCATGACTGGACCGAAGGACCGCTTTGGATAGCAGAAAATCAACAATTGTTATATTCGGATATCCCAAAAAATGCGATCTATTCATGGAAGAGTGGCGAAAAGGCAAAACAATACCTGCACCCCTCCGGATTCCTTGGAACTCAATTTGAGGGCGAGGAGCCTGGGTCTAACGGCCTTCTGTTAAATAAGGACGGCAAACTGATACTCTGCCAGCACGGGGAGCGCCGGATCGCGATGATGGACGCCTCAACGGATGCACCGGATCCAGTCTTCCATTCCCTTGCAGACATGTATGATGGCAAGCGTCTGAACAGCCCGAACGATGCAGTGTTCAATAAAAACGGGGAGCTCTTCTTTACTGATCCTCCCTATGGTCTCCCGAAACGCATGGACGATCCCAACAAAGAACTCGACTTTCAGGGAGTTTATAAACTGCGGGCTGATGGGAAGGTCATTCTGCTCACTTCAGAATTTTCACGCCCCAACGGCATCGCTTTTTCGCCGGACGAGAAGAAAATTTATATCGCTAATTCAGATCCTGACAAGGCCATCTGGAAAGTTTTTGAGATTTCCGGCGATGCTACCCTGGGGGAGGGGAAACTATTGTACGACGCTACCTCCCTGGTAGCTAAGGAAAAGGGATTGCCTGATGGGCTGAAGGTACATTCGGATGGAACGGTGTTTGCCACGGGACCCGGAGGGATATTTCTATTTTCCCCGGAGGGTACGCTTCTGGGAAAAATCAAAACCGGACAGGCGACATCAAATTGTGCATTCAATGAAGATGAGTCGGTTTTATTTATCACCGCTGACAGTTACGTTCTGCAGTTGCGCCTGAAATGAGACCTTGTGTATTTAGTCACGAGACAATGGGCCCTGTCCAGATTCAGTTTTTAACAAATTCAGACGAGGTGAATTATTTGATTAAATTAATTACATTAGGGCGTTCCACAATAATACAAAGGGATATGGATGTTCTCCAAATATGGGATCAGATATGAATCAGGACCTTGTTACAGCAAGGTTGTATTCCCTGGATGCCCTCCGTGGATTTGACATGTTCTGGATCATTGGCGCCGAGGAGCTTTTCCACCAAATGGCGGAAATAACCTCCTCCCCCATTTGGGAAGGATTATCCCATCAGTTTATTCATCCTGACTGGCATGGTTTTGCCGCATATGATCTGATCTTTCCGCTATTCCTTTTTCTGGCTGGGGTAGCCACCCCCTTTTCCATCGGAAAACAACTCGAACGGGGAAAAAGCAAAAAGGAACTTCTGGTCCGGGTCATAAAACGAGGGCTCATCCTGGTTATCCTCGGGATTATTTATAATAACGGACTGGAAATCAGACCCATAGAGGAGATCCGATTTCCAAGTGTATTGGGCCGCATCGGACTTGCGTACATGTTTGCCAATATCATTTTCCTATATACCACGCAGAGGAGCCGGTTGTTCTGGATCACAGGCTTGCTTCTGGGATACTGGATGTTACTCGCGTTTAATTCTGCCCCGGGCTTTCCCATGGGCGATCTTTCTATGGAGGGTAATTTCGTCTCTTACCTGGATCGGAGTATCCTGCCAGGGAAACTCTATCTGGGTATACATGACCCCGAAGGTCTGATTTCTACAATTCCCGCCATTGCCACAGCGCTTCTGGGAATTCTGACAGGGAATCTTCTGAAAAATACACCGCAGGACCGACGAGTTAGGAGTGCCGTACGACTGGTCATTCTTGGCACCCTGCTGATTCTTGTTGCCCAGGTTTGGAATCTTGTATTGCCAATCAATAAGAACTTGTGGACCAGCTCCTTTACACTGCAAGCCGCAGGGATCAGTATGTTGCTGATAGCGCTTTTCTATTATATAATAGACATTCAGGGATACAGGAAATGGGCATTTTTCTTCAGGGTTATCGGCATGAATTCTATCCTTATCTATATGGCATCCGGGTTCATCGATTGGGGATATACTACGCGAGCTTTTTTTGGATGGCTTTCCCAGTTGGTGGGCGCCCCCTATAATGCCGTGGTTTTGGTCATGTGCAGCCTGGCTGTGCAATGGGTCTTTCTCTACATATTGTACAGGCAAAAATTATTCCTCAGGGTCTGAGTTAATTGAAGTCGAACGGGAATGGAAGCGTCCATCGAGTGATATGCGCTCTCAGAAGTCCGTTCTCAGGATTGAATGGGCTGTAGCTTCCGGAGGCAGGTATCATATTCCCTGACCAGATCTGATACAATCTCTGCCGCCGGTTTGATATCGTGAATGAGGGCAGCGACCTGTCCGATTTCAAGTTCTCCTTCCTCCAAATCCCCTTCAAACATTCCCTTCTTGGCGCGGGCTCTGCCTAATAGTTTCCGGAGTTCATCGGGTCCGGCGCCTCGTGCATATGCCGCCTGAATATCCCTGTAGAATTTGTTCTCTAGCAGCCTTACAGGAGCGAGTTCCTTGAGCGTCAGATGTGTTTCTCCTTCCCCTGCCGCTACGACGCGTTCCTTGAACAAGTGATGGGATGAGGCTTCATGGCTTGCAACAAAACGGCTTCCCACCTGTACCCCATCCGCTCCCAGGGCCATAGCCGCCAACATGGCTTGTCCGGTAGCGATACCTCCTGCGGCCAGTAAAGGAATCCCTGTTTTTTCCCTGATCGCCGGCACAAGGGTCATGGTGGTTGTTTCATCCCTCCCATTATGACCTCCGGCCTCAAAACCTTCGGCAACCACGGCATCCACACCGGCTGTTTCGGCCTTAAGCGCAAACTTCAGACTGCTTACCACATGAACTACGGTTATTTGATGACTTTTGAGAAAAGGCGTCCATGTTTCCGGATTCCCTGCTGAAGTAAATACGATCTTCACCCCGGCAGAAGCAATGATTTCCATTAGTTTTTCCGTATCCGGATATAAAAGGGGCACATTTACGCCAAAGGGCCGATCCGTTGCCACCTGGCATTTGGTAATGTGTTCTCTCAGTACTTCAGGGTACATACTTCCTGAACCGATCAATCCCAGACCACCAGCATTTGACACAGCTGAAGCGAGACGCCAGCCACTCGCCCATACCATTCCTGCCTGAACTATCGGATACTTCGTTTGAAAAAGGGTGGTAATTTTGTTTTGCATCGTTTTTTTTCGTGAAGCACTACATCCCCCGATGACAGTGTATCAATGTATTAGCAGCTCAACCAATGACGCCTGATCCGACAAGTTCCTCTCCCCTGTACCATGCAACAAATTGCCCCTCCGCGATAGCGGTTTGGGGCGAATGAAAATCAACATACATTCCGCCGTCTATTTTGTAAAGCGTGGCCTTCTGGAGGGGCTGTCTGTATCGGATACGGGCCTTCACGACCATGGATTCGTCCTCCCTGAGTGCAAGGTCAGCACGGACCCAGTGCAAATCGCGATCTGCTACAAAGAGGGTCCTCCGAAACAAACCAGGGTGTTGTTTTCCCTGCCCTGTATAAATAATGTTATCTGAGACATCGGTTTCAATCACAAAAAGAGGTTCCTTCTTACCCCCCACATCAAGCCCTTTTCGCTGCCCTATGGTAAAATAATGTGCCCCCTGATGTTCCCCGACCACCTTGCCATCGGTCAGGGCATAGCCCTTCTTTTCTGCAAAGAATGCCAGCTCCTCTGTTTTGGTTCTGAATTCAGGTACCTCTTTCTGGTAGCGGATGTTGTCCGGTGGAATCTCAACTATAGGTCCTTTTTTCGGAGCCAGTTGTTGCTGCAGGAAGTCCGGAAGTCGTACTTTGCCGATAAAGCAAAGACCCTGTGAATCCTTTTTATCTGCAGTGATCAGGCCGTTTTCGGCGGCAATGCGCCGCACTTCGGGTTTTGTGAGGTGTCCTATCGGGAAGAGTGTTCCGGACAATTGTTCCTGGGACAATTGACAGAGGAAATAAGATTGGTCCTTATTGCCGTCTTCACCTGTAAGTAATCGGTTTACCAAGGTGCCATCCGCCAGGATCTGTTCGTCTTTCCTGCAATAATGCCCGGTGGCCACAAAGTCGGCCCCAAGTTTCAGGGCCAGTTTCATAAAGACATCAAACTTAATCTCTCGGTTGCACAGCACATCCGGATTTGGCGTTCGCCCTCTCTGGTATTCCCGGAACATATATTCTACGATTCGTTCCCGGTATTCTTTGCTCAGATTTATGGTCTGAAATGGAATCCCAAGCTTTTCCGCAACGATCAGGGCATCATTGCTGTCTTCCAGCCAGGGGCATTCTTCCGAAATAGTAACGGAATCGTCATGCCAGTTTTTCATGAACATTCCTATTACCTCATACCCCTGCATCTTAAGCAGATAGGCTGCAACACTGCTATCAACACCCCCGGAAAGTCCGACAACTACTTTTTTCATTGGAAAGAATGAATGACAAAAATACAAAAATCGTCAGGAGGTTGTCACCACCTATCCTCCCTTAAAACCAATAACATCAGGATTTATCCGGTTGGCATACATAAGAGGGGGCTTTACAACTATTCTTTTTTTGAGAAGCTTTTAATGTGCAATTTAGCAGTCCCAAATCTTACCAAACATAACCCAGCCAACGATGAGACCCTGAGATCTGCCAACCATAGATCCGGGGTTTTCTGTTTGTGTTCTGCTTTAATCAGCTAGCGCTTCCCGGTATTTTTTTGGGCTTCGGCCTGTTCCATCAACTCGCGCATTTTGCGCTGGAATTTATTTTCCTTCTTTGGTTTCAGTTTATTTTCCTGTATCTGGGCATGTATTTTCTCCTCATCAAGGATAAATTTTTTGATGGCCAGCATAATGAAAATGGTGATGAGATTCGAAATGAAGTAATACAAACTGAGACCACTGGCGTAATTATTAAAGAAAAACAGCATCATCAGCGGCGAAAGGTACATGATGAATTTCATATTTGGCATTCCTGGCTGAGTCTGCATACTCTGGCCGGTGGTCATCATCATGTAAAAGAAGATGGCGATCGATGCGAGAATGGGAAACAGGCTGACATGGTCGCCATAAAACGGAATGTTGAACGGCAGGTGGGCAATGGTATCATAAGAAGAAAGGTCATCAGCCCACAGAAAGGGTTTCTGTCGAAGCGCAAAGGAGGTAGGAAAAAACATGAAAAGTGCATAAAAGATCGGCAATTGCAACAAAGCAGGGACACAACCGCTCATGGGGCTGACCCCCGCCTTGTTGTATAACTTCATGGTCTCCTGTTGTTTTTTCATCGCATTGTCCTTGAATTTTTCCCCCAACTCGGTAATTTCCGGCTTCAGCACTTTCATTTTCGCCTGGGACAGATAGGATTTGTAGGTCACGGGAGACATAATCAAACGCACCAGTATCGTCATCACGATGATTGCTATCCCATAAGGCAGAAAGGAGCTGAGAAAGGTATAAAAGCTGGTAAATATGTAGCGGTTGAGCCATCCGAAGATGCCCCAGCCAAAAGGAATGGAATCTGTTAATCCCAGTTCTTTGTATCTGTCCAGTTCCTTGATATCCGTTGGTCCGAAATACCAGTACATGTCGTAGTCTAGTTCTCCGCTGTCCAGTGCGAGAGGTATGGTGGCTGCATATTCTTTAGTAAATTTAGCCACTTCATCATCTTCCACCAGATTTTTAGAACTGAGTTGCGCCTTATCAAAAGGTTGCTCACTCGCGAGGATAGAGCTGAAGAAATGTTGTCGGTAGGAAAGCCATTTTACATTCTCCTCCGTTTCTTCATCGTCACTGCCTTCAGACAATTTGCTGATTTTTCCGTCCTCATAATTATAGGTTAGCCTGGAATAACGGTTTTCATATTCCACACTTTTACTCTGCCGGATGCCCCTGAGCTGCCAGTTGAGCTGGATGGGCTGATCAGCATTCATTGTCCCACTCAGGCCTTCTGTTCGCACTTTAAAATCGAGGAGGTATTCCCCGGATTTCATCTCGTACCTATACTCCAGAAACTTGTCCGGGGCGACCTTGGCTTTCATTGAAAGAATCTGGTTCTCCCCACTATTGGAGAATGAGGGCTCAAAATACAGGTTTTTGGTATGCAACACCCTGTTATCCGTTGTCGTAAACTGCAGGTCAAAAGCGGCATTGCCTTCATGAATCAGGTAGACCGGGATAGAATCAAAGGTTACATATTCCTTCATGCGGGCTTCCACTATCTGCCCTCCTTTGTTATTAATTCTAAGGAAAAGCACCTCATTTTCAAGCGTGGTGAGATCGCTGGAAGCTCTCGTAAAGCTGAAGTCTCCGACGGATTTGTTATAGGCTGCAACGGCTGTTGAATCATTAAGGTCTATCGCCTCCTCCTCTGAAAGCTTTGGAGCGGGTGCGGGATTTTCACTCTCTTCCTGACTGGTGACTTGTTCCTTCTTCTGAGCTGCAGCTTCTTCAGGACTAGGTTGATTTGTGTAAAACCAAAAAATGAGGATCGCGAAAATCAGCATAAATCCGATGATCGAATTGATATCCAGTTTTTTTTCTTCCATCTAAAATAATATTGAAGACCTGCCCGAAGTGTTGCCGCTGACGGAACCGGTAAATTTTATGATTAACGGGGCTGCAAATATATGCCCATTTGTGCAGTTTTATGCCAAACTGGCATTAGTTTGTTGCTTTTTGTACTGAAGTACTGCTTTTACAAAACCAACAAAGAGCGGATGCGGACTGGCAACGGTACTTTTATATTCCGGATGGTACTGAACTCCAATGAACCACGGGTGGGAAGGGATCTCTATGATCTCCACCAGGCCTGTTTTCGGGTTGATCCCCGAGGCTATAAGGCCGGCATCCTCAATCTGCTGTTTGTAATGATTGTTAAACTCATACCTGTGCCTGTGCCGTTCCGAAATAGCCGTCTTACCGTGATACATTTTATAGGCGAGTGTATTTTCTGCGATCTGGCAATCCCAGGCGCCCAGCCTCATGGTGCCCCCTTTATTTTTTATCGCTTTCTGTTCTTCCATAAGACAGATGACAGGGTGCGATGTGCTCTCCACCATTTCTGTTGAATTGGCGTCTTTCAGCCCCAGGATGTTCCTTGAGAATTCTATTACTGCCATTTGCATCCCGAGGCAGATACCCAGAAAAGGGATGCCATTCTCGCGGGCGTACTGAACGGCTTTGATCTTACCTTCTATACCCCGCTCTCCAAAGCCAGGTGCCACCAGTACACCGTCAAGACCTTTCATTTTCTGCTCAAAATTATTTGGGGTAAAATGCTCGGAATGCAGTGAGCGGACATTTACTTTAACTTCATTGATCGCACCGGCATGGATAAACGATTCCAGGATGGACTTATAGGAATCCTGCAATTCAACATACTTGCCGATAAGGCCAATGGTCACCTCTCCCTTGGGATTCTTATGCCGGTCTAAAAATTCATTCCATTGAGTGAGGTCCGGGGTAGGATTTTCAGGCAAAGCCAGTTTTTTCAACGCCACCGTATCCAAACCTTCCTCCTGCATTAAAATGGGTACGTCATAAATGGTGGATGCATCAATCGATTGGATGACTGCTTCTTTTTTCACGTTACAAAAAAGGGCCATTTTTTGTTTGAGCTCATCTGAGATCTCGTGTTCGGTACGACATACCAGGATGTCCGCTTTTATTCCGCTTTCCATAAGAGTCTTCACCGAATGTTGGGTGGGCTTTGTCTTCAATTCCCCCGCAGCGGACAGATAAGGTACCAGCGTCAGATGAATGACAATGGCATTGTTGTCACCAAGTTCCCATAGCAGCTGCCGCACAGCTTCGATGTATGGTAAAGATTCAATGTCCCCTACAGTCCCTCCGATTTCCGTTATAACAATGTCATACTCTCCTCTGTTCCCAAGGATCTGAATACGTTCCTTAATCTCGTTGGTAATATGGGGA
This sequence comes from Muriicola sp., assembly GCA_041744575.1. GTDB lineage: Bacteria > Bacteroidota > Bacteroidia > Flavobacteriales > Flavobacteriaceae > JTS-RE37. The sequence continues at coordinate 91,753 of JBGTKP010000033.1, read as the reverse complement.
ATCACCTGAACGGTTTTTCCCAGGAATTCGCCACGGCGTTCCTTTTCAATAACACTCTGGTAGATCCTTCCAGTAGTGACGTTGTTGGCCTGTGAGGTCCTTACGTTCAAGAAGCGTTCGTAATGCCCAAGATCCAGATCAGTCTCCGCGCCGTCATCTGTCACATAACATTCCCCATGTTCATAAGGGTTGAGAGTTCCGGGATCTACATTGATATAGGGATCCAGCTTTTGAATAGTTGTTCTGTACCCACGGGCCTGGAGAAGTTTTGCCAGTGAGGCGGCAATGATTCCTTTACCCAGGGATGAAGTGACACCTCCCGTAACGAAAATGTATTTTGTTTCAGACATGAATACTATGTTACGGGAGTTAAAGATACGAATTGCCCAAAGAAATCGCAGGCAATCCGAAGTAAAACTTTTGAATCCTGAAATGAGTGCAGAAATAGGGACGACGGCATCGTCCGGAGGGTAAGGTGGCAAAAGCGCTTTTCGATGCCATCTGCCATCAGGTAACGATTGTAACACACAGAATCTGAATAAATATTAATGGAATATGGACTTTGGTCTTCGCCCGAAATCGATTATATTTAAAACTGCAAATATATCCGCATATGAAACGTAGATCATTTATCAATACCACAGCGGCAGCTTCGTTTGGGGCTTTGTCAATCTCAGCGGCCAATGCGATGCCTGCAGCACAAACAAGACCCCTCAAATTAAAAGGGAATATAAACCACAGTGCCTGCTTCTGGTGTTATAATCCCATTCCCCTGGAGGATTTTCTGGTGAGTCTGAAAGGACTGGGAGTACCTGCCATCGACCTTGTAGGCCCGGACGACTGGCCATCTTTGAAAAAGCATGGAATTCACGCCTCTATGTGCTGGGGTGCACAAATTAGCCTTACAGAAGGGTTCAATGATCCGCAGTATCATGAGATCCTGATAAAAAATTATACGGAAATGATCCCAAAGGTGGCCGAAGCCGGCTATACCAACCTCATTTGTTTCAGCGGTAACCGCAATGGCATGGATGACAATACCGGGCTGAAAAACTGCGCCGTCGGTCTCAGGGAAATTATGCCGGTGGCAAAGGAACACGGGGTTGTTTTACAAATGGAATTGCTGAATTCAAAAGTGGACCACAAGGATTATATGTGCGACCATGCTCCTTGGGGGGTGGCACTATGCGAAGAAGTAGGTTCGGAAAACTTTAAACTTCTGTACGACATCTACCACATGCAGATCATGGAAGGTGATGTGATCAGGACCATCCAGGACCACCATTCCTATTTCGGACATTATCACACCGGCGGCAATCCGGGCCGGCATGAGATCAACGAAACACAGGAGCTCTATTATCCGGCAATTATGAAGGCCATCCTCGCAACAGGCTTCAAAGGCCATGTCGCCCAGGAATTCGTTCCTACCTGGGAGGATAAGATTGAAGCATTGAAGGAAGGGGTGACGATCTGCGACGTATAGTATTTTTTGGATTGACTTCCGGAATCACATGGCTGTATTAATTTAAAAATCCGCTGGTTTTTCGAATACCCGAAGACCTGTGCTCCGGCAGAAATACTTTATTCGAGCAAAGCTTCGGCAATTTTGCGGTTCCACAGCATTTGTTGTTCCCGGTCCCTGGAGTAGTTGGTTTCTTCATCATAGATTTCCTGAAATTCGGCCAATTCCTTATTGATCTTTTTAAAGATGGCCTGAACTTCAGACTTTACATTCCGGGTAAACTTTTTTTTATTCAATATGTCCCGGAATTTACGGGCGAACAATTCTGAAATATCAAAGTGGAGCTGTTCATGGCTCAGTACAACCAAATCGCAAACATCCGGCTGGTACCAGGATTTTTCGGGGTAAAAATAAGTGTTCACAGAAAAATCAAGAGAGAAGCCATCCTTATCATTCCGGGTTGAAAATTCGTAACTGATGCCGCTGGCAGTAATGGCAGCAATCCCCGAACGGGAGGCAGGCCTGGCCTTGAAATCCGGCCACGACAATTTGAGATCCGGCTTCCACATGATGGCTTCCTGTTCCTGGCCAACGCATTGGGTAACAATTGTCAGGACTAGAAGGAAGCGCAAAATTTTTATAGCTGCCAAAGAAAAGTGATATCAAAGTTAATATCCGGATGCAAACTTTGAAATACCGGACAGGTATTGGCACTGTGCTCAAGTATTTTCCGGTTTTTCTCAGAAACATTCGCGGGAAGTTGCAGCACAAGGGATATGCCGGAGATTCTGCGCGGATCCGCCGCCATGATTTTGGTAACGTCCACCGTAGAATTTTTAAGTTCAACCTCCATCCCTCTCGCCTTGATTCCCATGATGGTGAGCATACAACATCCCAAAGCTGTGGCCACAGTGTCGGTAGGAGAGAATGCCTGCCCGAGGCCATTGTTGTCCACCGGGGCATCTGTAATAAATTCGTTACCGGAAGCGAGATGAACACTGGAAGTCCGCAGCTCCCCTGTATAAGTTACCCTCGAGGTCATGGCTATGGTGTTACTTCCTTAATATACATTTTGTCATAAATCATAATATAGGCAGCGGTGTTAAAATATCCGGAGGAAGGATCTTTGACATAGTCGAACTTATTACCGGAATACTCCGTAACCCCTACATATTCTGAAGCGTCAAAGAGACTGGCCTTATAGGCAAGCTTCAGGAGAAGGTCATAGGTAATGTCAAAACCGCGAACCGCATATCTGTCGGGAGCGCTGCCCCACTTTTCCTGGTACCTCTTTATAAAGCTGTCGCTCCCGGCCTCCCGATACGGGGAGGGATAGGTGAATTTTAAATTTGAAAGATGCGTTATAGAGATAACGTCATTATCAAAAGCTTTATTCTTATTGGTGGTAAACATTCGTATTATCACTTTTTCGGAGTTGGCTGAATTAAGTATAGAGGTAATGCCGGGCACCAACTGCACATTGGCACTCTCCACAAAGATCCAGTTCTCAACTTCTTCTGACAGCAGTTCTGTCAGCTTTTCGAGGTCGATGGAGATATTCTTCTCCTCTTCTTTGACTTCGATAATTTTTGCCTGCGGAAATTTGGAGGCAATCTGCTTAGAGGCTCCAAGGTTGTTCTCATCTGCTATGATGATGATATTCTGGTCTGCAACCACCCTCTCCATATATTGGAGCATGTGTCCCCTTAACACGGTGTCCGCAGGGATAGAAAAAAATACATTGGCCAGACTGATCTCACTCTCCGAACTGATGGGCGCAATAACAGGAATTTTTGACTTTGCCGCCTGGACCGCCACCTCATTCAGGGATTTCTGGTCCAGAGGTCCGATGATGGCGCTGACCCCGTTAAATCGTTCTTGCCTCAGAATCAACTTTACATGATCGAGGTCCAATTGGGTATCAATCGTTTTAACGTCTACGGAAACGCCAAGGTCGGCAATAGAATCAAGAGCGACCAGCGCTCCTGAATACAACCCAAGGCTATATTTCACGGCATTGCTTCGTTCAATGGCATTGAACGCGCTTTCCTTATCTTCCAGATTGATCTTATCGAGGCGGAAAGGGAGTAAAAAAACCAATTTTGGTCTATGATCGACGTGAAGGCTGTCCCTCAGGTTGATTTTGTCGAGAACTAAAGAATTTTTGACCTCGAGATCTACCTCCCTTTCTTTTGGTAATTTAATAACCATTCCTGCCTTCAATCCCCTCGAAAGCTCAGGATTCAAGAGCGTCAATTCCCTCCAGCTAATGCCCAGGTTACGGGTTATGGAGTATTCTGTCTGTTTGGGTTTGACTTCATAAAAGATGTAGTTATCCGTATTAATTTCTCCTGTCTCGATGCCTTTTTTTGGTAAACGAATCACCATCCCCTCCTTTAAGCCGTTGCGTTCTGCAATCTCAGGGTTCAGGCGTACGATGTCTTCCCCGCTAACTCCATATTCCTGACTCAGGCTAAATAATGTTTTTTTCGGGGGTACCGTATAGGAGTCATAAAGTTGCACCTGCTGCCCCTGCACAGTGGATCCGGCAATTTTAGGAAGCATCAGTTCCTGACCTACCCCCAGGTAATTCGAAGTTTCCGGCAAGTCAGGGTTCAGTGCGAGAAGGCTATCTATGGAAATTCCGTATTTGTTGGCGATACTCCATCGGGTCTCTTTTGGTTTTACCGAATAAGATTCAAATTCCCCGGAGTCTGTCACAGGATCTCCCTGGGACTTTTTATATCTGGGGACCCTAAGGACCATTTTATTCTTTACAGGTTCTGAGTATAAGTCCCTGTTATATCTTTTTAGATCTTCTTCCGTAACACTGTATCTGCTGGCAATTGAAAATAGGGTCTCATTGTTTCTCACCCGGTGGGAGGTGAAACCTATAGGCTCCCGACCTTTATTATCAGTAGTATCGGCCACCGTTTCGGCCGGCTTGCCTGCCGCGGGCACCACCAGCATGAAATTGGGTCGGAGGGTATCTCCGGAGGTCAATTCCCGGTTGTAACGAAGAATGTCCTCGGGGGTAGTATTGTACATCCGCGCAATACTGCTCAGGGTTTCTCCTCTTTTAACCTGGTGTGTTGTCAACGCCTGGGCAGTTGCCTTACATCCCAGGTTCATGACCAGAAGAAATATATACAGATAGCTGAAAAATCTTTTCATAGTTATTCCCATTCTATGGTGGCCGGAGGTTTGGAACTTATATCATATACCACCCTGTTCACGCCCGGCACTTTGTTGATTATGTCATTCGATGTCTTTTGCAAAAATTCATAGGGCAGATTCACCCAATCTGCTGTCATCCCATCTGTACTTTCGACCGCCCTCAAAGCTACGCATTTTTCATAAGTGCGTTCATCGCCCATGACCCCAACGCTTTGGACGGGGAGCAACATGGCCCCTGCCTGCCATACCTTATCATATAATTTCCATTCCCTGAGACCATTGATAAAAATAGCATCAACTTCTTGCAGCATGGCCACCTTTTCCGCGGTAATATCCCCAAGAATGCGAATGGCCAGGCCCGGTCCGGGAAAAGGATGACGACCCAGGCGTTCTTCATTCAGTCCCATACTGGCTCCCACGCGGCGTACTTCATCCTTGAAAAGCATTTTCAGGGGTTCCACCACCTTTAACTTCATAAAATCAGGCAGGCCACCCACGTTGTGATGGCTTTTTATGGTTTCGGAAGGTCCTCCTGTTACAGACACCGATTCTATCACATCCGGGTAGATGGTGCCCTGGGCGAGCCATTTCACCTCTTCAATACGGTGTGCTTCATCATCAAATACTTCAATAAAGACCCTTCCAATAATTTTCCGCTTTTTTTCGGGGTCCTGTTCCCCTGCGAGTGCCTCCAAAAAGCGTGCCGAAGCATCCACTCCTTTTACGTTCAATCCCATGCCTTTATACTGCAGAAGAACGTCTGTATACTCATTTTTCCGAAGCAAACCGTTATTTACAAAGATGCAATGCAGGTTAGGGCCAATGGCTTTATGCAAGAGGACGGCCGCTACTGTCGAATCGACCCCTCCGGACAAGCCCAGGACGACCTTGTCCTTTCCGATTTTTTCCTTTAATCCGCCGACGGTAGTATCCACAAAAGCGTCGGGCGTCCACGTTTGGGCCACCCCGGCAATTGACACTAGAAAATTATGCAATAGTTGCTTTCCCTCCGTGGTGTGATACACCTCCGGGTGAAATTGTATGCCATAGGTAGGCTCATTTATAAATTTAAACGCGGCATTCACCACATCCTGTGTACTGGCAAGAAGTTCAGCCCCCTCCGGCAGTTCCTGAATCGTGTCGGCATGGCTCATCCATACCTGGGTTCCCACGGGAATCTGCATAAAGAATGCATCTCCCTGGCGGATTGAGGACAAATGCGCCCTGCCGTACTCCCTGCTATTGGCAGCAGCCACCATCCCGCCATTAAAATGCGCAAGATACTGGGCGCCGTAACAAATGCCCAACAAGGGGATGGTCCCTTTGATAGCAGAAAGATCCGGATGTGCAGCATTGGCAGCCCGGACAGAAAGCGGCGAACCGGAAAGAATGACAGCCTTATAAGTGGACAAGTCCTGCGGAGCCTTGTGATACGGGTGAATTTCACAATAGATATTCAGCTCCCGGACCCTTCTTGCAATCAGTTGTGTATACTGGGATCCAAAGTCTAGAATCAGGACGTTGTTTTGCATTCGCAAAAATAGCAAAATGATAGAGCGAAAGAATTACTTTTAAGGATAATTATACGCTTCATCCAAAAAGTTATCAAATGAAAAACCACTCTTTTATACTTCTTTACTTCCTGCCTTGCTTTCTTGTTGCCCAGACTGATGGCTGGATGATCAGTTCGGGGAAAACGGATACATACACAGGAATCGTTTCGGCCAACGGACGTATCGGCATCCTGCCCGAGGACCTGCCTTTCAGAACAAGGTCTGTTATCCTCAACAACGTATACGATAAAGAATCCCCTCTGGGTGTAAGCAAAATCCTGCTGGGAATGAATTTCGCAAATCTGGAAATCAGTGTGGACGGGGAGCTGATCAGTGCAGAAAACATCACCGATTTTAAGCAGGAAATGGACCTGAAAAAGGCCGCTTTCTCGACCAGTTTCACCTTTCGGGACAAGGCAAAGATCAGTTATACTATTTATACACTTAGAAATGTGCAATATACTGGTTATGTAGATATTAAAGTGATTCCTACAAAACCAATATCTTTAAAAGTAACAGGTAAAATACTCACTCCGGAAGAGTATTTGGAACCAGTCAGTACCTTTCGTGTACTGGAGGATCTTGAAACCACAATGCCAGTCCTTCAGACCGTCGCAAAAAGCAGGTTGGGAAAACATCTGGTAGCTACCTCCGCTACCTTTATTTGGCATGCCATCAATTCTACCCGTAAAGCTCAAAGGCCGGAGTTGCACCATTTAAAAGTCAGTGAGTATGATCACGGGGTTTCCTTTGCAAAGGATCTGAAGAATGGAGAGGCTTTTGAATTTGCATGGACGGGAGCCGAATGTACCACCCAGGATTTTGCCGATCCGCAAACAGAATCAGAACGTTTTGTGATCTTCAACCTGCTAACTCCCCGAAAGGATCTTTTAGAGGAACACTTCCGGTTGTGGGAAACGCTTTGGGAAGGGGATATCATTATAGAGGGCAATCTGCAGGATCAGCTCGATGTGCGCCTGGCGCTGTACCATTTATATGCCTTTTCGCGGGGTGATTCCGATCTGAGCATTGCGCCTATGGGTTTGTCTTCACAAAATTACAATGGTCATATTTTCTGGGATACGGAGCTATGGATGTTCCCTCCGTTACTATTGCTCAATCAGGACATTGCCCGTTCCCTGGTCAACTACCGCTCTGACCGGCTGGAAAAAGCCCGCCAAAAAGCCACAAACTTTGGATATCGCGGGGCAATGTTTCCGTGGGAGAGTGATGACACCGGAGAAGAAGCCACGCCTGCCTGGGCATTGACCGGTACTTTTGAGCACCACATAACGGCTGATGTGGCCATCGCCTTCTGGAATTATTACAGGGTGACTAAAAATAAGGAATGGCTGAAAGAGCGGGGATTTCCAATGCTTAAGGAAGTCGCTGATTATTGGGTCAGCCGGGCCAAAGAAAATTCGGATGGCAGTTATAGCATAAAAAATGTGGTCGGTGCCAATGAATTTGCCCCTAATGTAGACGACAATGCGTTTACCAACGGAGCGGCAATTACTGCGCTGGAATTTGCCACCGAGGCAGCCGGTGAAGTTGCGGTCACTCCGGATATACGCTGGTCGGAGGTCGCCAAAAATATAAGGATCCTCCGATTTCCCGATGGAACCACCAGGGAGCACAGCCGTTATGATGGAGACCGTATCAAACAGGCTGATGCAAACCTCCTATCCTACCCGCTCCACGTAATCACCGATGAGGCGACCATCCGAAAGGATCTGACCTATTATGAACCAAAGCTGGCGGAAGAAGGTCCGGCGATGGGGCAATCTGTTTTTGCGATACTCTATGCGAGGCTGGGCGATGCCGACGAAGCGTACCGCCTGTACAAAAGGAGCTATGAACCCAATAAAAGGCCTCCATTTGGAGCGCTGGCAGAATCAGCTACCAGTAATAATCCTTATTTTGCGACTGGCGCCGGAGGGATGTTACAAGTCGTGCTGTTTGGATTCGGCGGACTGGACATTACAGGTGAGGGAATAACGCAGCACCGGCCTATACTTCCCAAGGCCTGGAAATCACTGACTCTCAAAGGAATTGGTCCGGATCATAAATCCTATATCATAAAGTAAAGCTTTCGCAGAAAGTCGTATGGCCTGCAATTGCCGACAAAAAGGGCAACTTCCGGTGCACCTTACCTGGAAGTATCATAAGAACTGACATCGATCATTCTTCTGACCCTACATCAAAGAAGCAACGACTGACAACCTGTGCAGACAAAGCTTCTTTTTGATATTTTTACAGGACAAACAGAAAAGATCCTTTCATGAAATACCTTACTGCCATCATTTTTGCCCTGGCCATCATTATCGCGGCCTTTTTCTTAGGAAATGCCTATGTCAAAAGGGCCCAACCTGCTTACACTATTTCTGTAACCGGTAATGGAAGTGAAAACTTCACTTCCGATCTTATTGTATGGGAAGGAAGCTTTACCACCTCTGATTTTGAGATGAAACTGGCATTTGAACAATTAAACAGGGATAAGGAATTGGTGCGGGACTACCTGATAACAAAAGGGATCAAGGCGGCAGACATTATTTTCAGTTCGGTTCAAACCCTTGAAAAGCAGGACAATATCTATGACAATGGAAATTTCGTTGGAACAACCTTCAAGGGTTACCAGCTTCTCCAGTCCATCCAGATAGAATCTACCGATGTCCCGATGATCGAACAACTTTCCAGAGAAATTACGGAATTACTGAACAAGGGCGTCCAGCTTAATTCTTCCCCGCCGCGATACTATTATACCGGCCTGGCCGATCTGAAAATTGAAATGATATCCAAGGCTACGGAGGATGCACGGATGCGGGCCGAAAAGATCGCCAGCAATGCCGGAGGAGAATTGGGGGGACTCATATCTGCTCAAATGGGGGTTTTTCAGATTACAGGCCAGAATTCCGGAGAAAGCTTTAGCTGGGACGGCGTATACAACACCGCTTCGAAGAACAAGAACGCTTCTATTACCATGCGCCTTGAGTACGAAGTAGAACCTTAATTCGAGAAAGGATCAGGGATAGGAATAAAAAAAGCCCTGACATGGACGACAGGGCCTTTCAAATCAAAAACCAACCTAAACACATGAACTTATTAGTAATAAATGATCTTATTCAATGCAATCTTTGAATATAAAACAACCAACTCCCGAAATACCCTACCAGAAATCTGAAATTTTTTATATTTTTTATCGTAGAACATGGAAAACCACCGTAATCATTGGGATGAGCTAAAACAGGAATTGCTGAGTGGCAGTAAAGAAAATGTGCATCCTTTCCATTATTTTACTTTGGGGACTGTTGGGATGGATGCCACTGCCCGACTTAGGACGGTGGTGCTGCGCAAGGTTATAGATGACCTGGAAATCATCTTTTTTACAGACGATCGTTCCAAAAAAATCAGGCACCTGAAGGAAAATAACAAGGCCTCGTTGCTTTTTTACCACCCCGACCTTCGTTTACAGTTGCGGATTGAGGGAAAAGCCTCCATCATAAGGGATGAGGAAACGACCACCCTTTACCGAAAAAGTTTGGACAAAGATGCGCTGGACAACTACAATTCCCAGCCCGGCCCTGGCAGTGGCATCCCCGAAGAAGGGGCGTTTACACATAATGCAGCAACCAGCCATTTTTGTGTGGTGAAAATAGTCCCTGTAAAGATCGAGTACCTGAAACTGCGATCACCAAAACACTTGCGACTGCAGTTCTCAAGGGGAGAAAAAGGCTGGGAATCTCAAATTCTTGTCCCTTAATATTCCAATATCATAAACTCACTTTCCAGTGGCCGAAGTGAAGTGATTAACATGGGAATCAGTGAGGCTCCAAGTTCGAGGTAGATTTCTGAAAAGTTGCGCTTTCTCTCCTGAAGCGATTTGTCGGGAAAGAGATCATTCTGAAGGGTGGCCATACGAACGACCTGATCCTTTAATTTTCTGCGCTGGGCCTTTAATAACCTTTTTTCCAACTGGTCCAGCCCTTTTTTTTGCTTTACCTCCTGTGCTTTAACGGCTCCCAGAAAGGAGGCGTCCGTTCGGGTAGCCAGTTCATAGAGCTCCTCGAACTGTTCGTCCAGCATTTTTTTCTGGGGTGTAAAATCGATTTCAATATTGGAAATCTCACGGATCTTTTTATTGATCAAACTGCTTTGAGGTAAAAACAAGTCGGTTACCGAGATATTCAGTTGATCCATTTTTCGCTTCTGCTTCCCAGAAATCAGCAAAGCCGAATTCCGCAATACGAGGATTGGAAAACAAACGCCCATGGCGTCAAAGGCAGACTTCGTTTCCAGCCAATAAGCAATCTCCCCACCGCCTCCAACATAAGCGAGATTAGGTAGGATCACTTCCTGGTAGAGCGGACGGGAAATCACATTGGGGCTAAAGCGTTCCGGATGCGCTTCCAGTTCTTCAAGCAAGGCCTGCCGTGTGAATTCCTTCTCCGTATTCAGCACAAAGTACCTGCCTTCATTCTCGACAATGCGTTCCCTGAGCCCTTTGGTGATATAAAAATAACTGATCTCCCGCGGATGGACCTGTATATTATAATTCGCATGAAGTTGCTGCAGTGCTTCTGCGGATTGGCCCACTTCGTTAAAGGACACTTTGTCAAAGATGTCCTTTTTCATATAAGGCAGCATCAACCGTTTCAGGGCTTTGTCATCCCCATCCAGAATGACCAAACCATACTCCCCGAACAACTCATTTACAAGGTACCTTGTGGCCGATGCCAGGTTGTCATGTTGCAAATAGGCGTTCGAAAAGGTATTTTTCAGTGTTTCTGCATTTTCCCCCTGCCCGAGTTCCATTTCGAGGAGGTTGAGCAAATCAGCCAGACCCGTGGTGTTTAAATGCCCTACAGCCCCGCCGCCTTCCCTGGTCCATTGCAGTTTTTTCCCCCTGAAGTAAAAATGGTTGATCTCCTCCAGGTCATGATCTTCGGTTGCCATCCAGAAAATCGGGATAAAATGGTGCTCAGGATAGGTCTTTTTAAGATCCGTACACAGGTTGAGCGTTGTGACGATCTTATAAAGGAAATAGAGGGGTCCAGTAAAAATATTGAGTTGATGACCGGTAACAATTGTAAATGCCTCTTCTTTTTTTAAAAGTTCCATATGTTCCCTGGTCTTTCCACTAAGGTTGGCGCCTTCATTCTGTGACAGCAAAACCTCATGCAATACCTTTCGATGCCCCTGAGAGAAATTATCCCTCTTTTCATCCATCTGCTCTTTAAATTCCATAAGGGATGGAAAGCGGTTGTAGAAAGGTCTAAGCTGCTCATTTCTATCCAGATAATCGCAAATGAGATCCGTAAAATAGCCGGTACTGCTGAAAGGAATTTGAACAATGTCCATGAAAAGCATTAAATCCGGTCAAAGATAAAATTCTACTTTATTTCAATTCCCAAAAATTCGTTAAGATAAAAAACCGCTGAGCCTGGTCCTTACTCCTGAAAAAGACTCGGATTAATAATAGATTAATGCATTTGAACGGGATCTCCCGACCCTTGATCTGCTTTACGGTTCCAGCAAAGGAATACACACCCGGAATTGAATTACATTCATTAGCTTTGATTTTTTTTAATCGATCCGACTTTTATGAAGCTTATACTTCCTTACATCGCCTTTGCCATGAGCATCATCAGCCAGGCACAGGAATTGAAAACTCCCTCGGAATTTCTCGGGTACGATCTCGGAACCCGGTTCACACCCCATCATCAAGTAGTAGCCTATTTCAACTATATTTCAGAAGCGGCTGCAGAAAGGGTACAATTTCATGAATATGGCAGGACCAATGAGCACCGGCCATTGGTGGTGGCTTATGTGAGCAGTGCGCAAAACATGGGCCGTCTTGAAGACATCCGTAAGGAGCATTTGAACAGTACCCAGGGAGGATCACCAGGTTCCAAAGCGATTGTTTGGCTGGGATATAACGTGCACGGGAATGAGAGTGTCAGCACAGAGGCTTCCATGCAAACGATCTATGAACTCCTCACTACAAAACAGTCGTATCTTGAGAATACAGTGGTGATCATCGATCCCTGTATCAATCCGGACGGAAGAGACCGTTATGTCAACTGGTACAACCAGTTCAAGAACACCCCCGGCAATGTAGATCCGAACAGCAAGGAACATCACGAAGGCTGGTGGAACGGACGAAGTAACCACTATATGTTCGATCTGAACCGGGACTGGGCCTGGCTTACCCAGACAGAAAGCCGGCAACGGTTGAAGGAATTTAATAAATGGCTTCCACATGTCCATGTTGATTTTCATGAACAGGGGGTTGAGAATCCCTATTATTTCGCGCCTGCTGCCGAACCTTTCCATGAAGTCATTACTGATTTTCAACGGGATTTCCAGGTCCTTATAGGTAAGAACCATGCAAAATATTTTGATGCCAAAGGTTGGTTTTATTTCACCAAGGAGGTGTTTGACCTGTTCTATCCAAGTTACGGTGACACCTATCCCACTTACAACGGTGCCATTGGGATGACGTACGAGCAGGGTGGTGGCGGAGTTGCGGGGCTGGGCATACTGATGTCGGGCGGAGATACCCTTACCCTTAAAGATCGTATAGCTCATCACCTGACCACGGGGCTTTCCACTGTGGAAGTGGCTTCTGTCAATGTGGAGAAACTCAATACCGAGTTCAGCAAATTTTATTCAGACCGCTCTTTTACCTATAAAAGTTATGTCATGAGCGGAAACAGAGACCACCTTGATGCTCTGGCCAGGTTACTGGATCAGCACGAGATCAGCTATTCCAAAGTCCGGCCGGGTACCCAAAAGGGATTCGACTATAAGAGCGGCAAAACCGGCAGCCTGAAAACCGGTAGTCACAGTATGATCGTTTCCACAGAACAGCCAAGGGGAACTTTAGTCAAGGTCCTCTTTGAACCGAATGCCCGGCTAAGTGATTCTCTGACCTATGATATTACTGCCTGGTCCCTCCCCTTTGCCTATGGACTGGACGCCATTGCCTCGGAATCAGTGATCAAAGGTGACCCGTATGAAAAAGCAGAGGCCCGGGATATGGAGCCGGAGGGCAATCCCTATGCTTATCTCACCGACTGGAACAGCATGGATGATGCGCGGTTCCTTGCCGATCTTCTGAGCCATAAGGTCCGTGTGCGAAGTGCCCGGCGCCCGTTTCGAATGGAAGGACAACTATATGACCGGGGGTCTCTGATCATTACGAATGCGGACAACATGCACCTCTCCGATTTCAAAAATATCCTTGCCAAGGCGGCCGCGGCGAACAGGCAGGAAATTCGGGCAACTTCCACCGGATTCGTGGAGGGGGGAAAGGATTTTGGTTCCGGATATGTGGAACTGGTTCCAAAGGTCATGGTTGGGGTTCTTGCGGGAGGGCCCACATCTACCCTGCGTTTCGGTGAGATTTGGCATTTTTTTGAACAACAACTCCACTATCCCGTTAGCATTCTGGATGCCGAATATATGGAAGGCCTTGATCTCACTAAATATCAGGTGCTCATCCTCCCGGATGGCGGGGGTTACACCTCATTCATGACAGAAGCATTAAGAGGTAAACTGAAGGATTGGGTGAACCACGGAGGCCGCCTGATCGCGATGGGTGGTGCCATTAAAAGTATCGCGGGTGAGGACGGTTTTGGGATCAGAGTGAGAGAAAGCATCAAAGATACGGTGGTAACAGAAGTAAAATCATATGAGCTGACCCAGAGGGAACAGATATCGAATGAAATCACAGGGGCTATTTTCAGTACGAAGGTAGATCCGACACATCCCCTGGCCTTCGGATATGGCGATACTTATTACAGCCTGAAGCTTGGTGGAGAAAACTATGAGTATCTCTCAGAGGGTACTGTGGCATATCTGGAAGATGCGCCGCTTCCGGTGGCCGGATTTGCCGGTAATTCCGCTCTGAAAAATATGGGCAGGACTTTGGTGTTCGGTGCGGAGAGCGTTGGGGAAGGTCAGGTGGTTTATCTCGCAGATAACCCTTTGTTCCGCGGGTTCTGGGAAAATGGCAAACTGTTTTTCGCCAATGCCCTGTTCCAGGTTCATTAAAATAAGGTCAGGGCGCAGACCGGAAGGCTAATAAAGCATTAAGGACGTGAAAATAATCCCGAGGAAGGCGATGGGCACAATGATGAGCATATAGACAAACCCAATGATATTGGCTTTCAAAATCGCACCCAACCAGCTGCTGCGGTAGAAATTACGCAACGCTAGGATCAGATACAACAGGAAGGAAAAGAAGATAATGAACTGAAGCCATCCGGGAATGGAAAACATGTAATTGGCAATTATCATCAGGCAAAAAGTGGTGAACATAAAAGTGAAAAAATAGAAACTGAACACCATATGAAAGGCAAAATTCCCCCTTCTCCAGTAAAATATTTTTAAGAGGACAGCAAACAAGGGCATCAGCAGGAACATGGCGATAGGAATAGTATCGTATAAACTCTGAAGTAACCCGCCTCCGCGCGATTCATATAGTTTAAGAAATTGTGTGTAAAACCTTCTTGTCATGGCCCCGGCATCTTCTTTCATCCCCATGGCCCTTAATTTCTCAGGCAGTGGGGCTTCGGCGGTAATCAAGGAATCCAGCACCTCCCTGGCCTTAAAGAATGGAATATCTTGAATATCATTATTGGTGATCATCAGGGAATCAATCTCCTGCAGATCCTTGTCCGACATCCCTGTCACTTCCTGATTGTCTTTCAAGGCATTCCGTGTAATATGGATACCTGAGGAATCCTGTGAGAGGTTGAGCGAATCAGGAAGGTAGCGCTGTTCAAAATTTTTCTTCAGGGCCTGGGTCATGGTACTGTCTGCCTCCCGTACACTGAACGAAAAAAGAAAGAAGAACACCACAGAAATAAAAAGATAGAATTGAGCGGGATGAAGGTATGACAGGCGTTTGCCATCCACAAAACGTCTTGCCAGCACACCGGGTTTCAGCATCAGGGGGACAAAACTCCTGAAAAACCGGGCATCCACCGAAAAATAATTGCTGATCGTGTTGCTAAAAAGCACCCCGAAAGTGAGGTCGCCAATCTCCTGACCGCATACCGGACAGAAGGCGTAATCTGCTTCCAGGGTGAAACCGCAGTTTTTGCAGGCATTGGTTGGTGCCATGATCAAACGTTTGAATAAAATTACAAAAAGAAATCACATGGCTACAGGTTGTTTTCACAGGTGGATGCTACCCTCCCTTCTCCCTCAAGGCATCTTGTCTTTCATTCCCTTTAAAGGATGTGTCCACCGAATTTCGTCTCAGCTATTTTTGCGATGCGCTTTCGATTGCCAATTTTCAATTTGTTACCCTGAATAACCAAATATTACCTACAATTAATTGGATTGATTTCCTGAAATTAAAAATCTACGAGGTTCATCAGACGGTATCCCACTTGGGGCTGCTCACCACAGGAGCAATATCAATACATCACCTACTACATTATGCACATAACGGGAGGCGTGCTGCCGAACCCCACGCTCATTAAATATTAAAATTATGAAACAAACAGCTTATAAATCGAACCAAGAGGAACTGGCAAATGTAACTTTAGGTTTAAAAGGTAATAAAATAACTCCAACACCTTCCAGCGACACGATCTCCTAAAAATTATATCACTAATTTTACAGGATTGCCACACTTGGCAGGTAAAGTCAATCCTTTCACCGGAGGTATAATCGCATATTTTTTCTTACAATGACATCATAAATGGCTGATGAGCGATTAAATACCCCCCTGAATAATGTAACAATTTTGCTCCCGCGGCGTCCAAATTCTATCTGAATCTTTTTAAAATGGAAATTGCCCGGTTTATTCGCAATCTTTTCAGGCCTTCAGCAAAGCACCAAGGTATTTGGCCAATTAAAATCTATGTGCTGAAACTTTTTTTTATACTGATGTTTATTTTTGTAGCCAGGGAGGCATGGACTGTGCTGCTTACGCATAAGGGAGATTGGAACCCTGAGGTTGCGGTTGCCTGGTGTTCAATAGCTGCTTATACCACCCTGTCCGGCCTCGGAATTTTTCACACCCTGAGAATGTTGCCCATTATGCTGTTCATGCAATTTTATAAAGGCCTTTGGTTGTTTTTTGTTGCCTATCCTTTATGGTCCCATGGAGAACTCGCAGGAACAGCAGCTGAAGCCTGGACGCAAACTTTCGGGCTGGTTATAGTTCCCATAATTTTCACGCCCTGGGGATATGTTTTCAAAACCTATATTCTCGGAAAATAAGGCTATTATTTGGACAGATTTCATTTGAAAAGGATTGACCTTAATACTACATTTCCATGAATTTTACAGGATCTATGGAAAACACCAGAATATTTAAGATGCCTTTTGCAAGTGTCTATCCGCACTACCTTCAAAAAGCGGAGAAAAAAGGTCGTACCAGAGAAGAGGTAGATAAGATTATTTATTGGCTGACGGGATATGATCAAAAATCTCTGCAACTACACCTCGATAATAAAACCGATTTTGAAACTTTTTTTGAAAAGGCCCCTCACCTGAATTCCAATGTGTCTAAAATTACCGGAGTCATATGCGGCTATAGGGTGGAGGAAATTAAAGATCCCCTTATGCAGAAGATTCGCTACCTGGATAAGCTGATTGACGAATTGGCAAAGGGCAAGGCCATGCAGAAGATTTTACGAAATTAGCGTGGGCACTGTCTTGTTTGTATGATCAGTTTAAAGACCTCCGGAGCAACCCGAGCTACCCACTCCGATGCTCATTGAAGTACGGAGATCCTTGAAGAATTTGAACGGAAAACTAAGCGGGTGACCATTCATTTAATCAAAGGAGATGAAGGTTAAAGTGCTTCAGGCTGATGAAGCAGACAATATATTTTCAACACCATATAATTAAACAACATCACGTTCGAATGAAACCCAAAAAAATAGAAGAAAGCCATTTTAAAAAACTAATCGGACAATGGTCTACCGAAGGGCGGATCTTAGAAACCGACACAAGTCCGGAAATCAGAATAAATGGAACGGATACGTACGAAATCATCCTTGACGGCTTTTTTATCCTTCACAAGGCGGATGTCAGCATGGGTACTGAAAGGAGCAAAACCTACGAATTAATTGGATTGGATAAAAGTACAGAGGCGATCGTTCTATCCCATTATAATAACAAGGGTGAACAAGGGACCATGACCGGAGTGATCGAGGGAGATGAGTTAAATATCCTGGGCGACACCTTTAAATTTAAAGGTCATTTCATCAATGATGGGAAGGAAATTATGGGAACATGGGAAAAACCGGACACCCAAAAGAGGTGGGTGCCATTTATGGTCATCACATTAAAAAGATCAACCTGATTGCAAAACCGGCTCGCTAAATTTCTTTTCTGCATGGAATAGATCTGACTAAGGAAAGATTGATCTATTTTTAATCTTAGATACAGATTATAATCCTGATCACAGAATGGGTAACGCCTTGTTGTTCCCCTTGAAATGGTCATCAACTTCGCTAGTCAAATGACGTACTTAAAAACAGGGTTTTTGTTTCTTATGTTGATTTTAATCAGCAATTCCTACGGGCAACCCGAACGGGAAAAAAACGCCGGCACTACAAACATTATCAGAATCTCGGAAATCGGGATCGACCCGGAGTATCTGGATGAATACCTGTCAATACTCACGGAAGAATCAGAAGCTTCCGTCAGACTCGAGACGGGTGTTATTTCTATCTTTCCGATGTTTCAGAAAGACACCCCTACAGAAATCAGGATTCTGGAAATCTATAGAGACCAACAGTCCTACGAGTCCCATTTGCAGACCCCACATTTCCAACACTATAAGACATCGACATTAAAAATGGTCAAGTCTCTGAAGTTAATGGATATGGAATTCATTGACAGTACTGGGATGCAGATGATCTTTAAGAAGGCAGACCCTCCTTATTGATGGCCAAATGGCGAAAAAGCGGTATGCTTTGCCCCTTTTTCGTTGCAGGAAGATCTTCGTTTCCAATGTAATAGCTCGTTATACATTAAGATTTCGCTTCAATTTTAAGGTGTGGCCCGCCCCTACCGAACAAGAACTGCAGATCGGCAATAAAGGATCCATTAAAATTGGCCTGCTGATACGAATCAATGAACTTTGTATTTCAAAGTACCTTTCATTTATAAATACTTCTCATTATGAAAATTTCAAGGGTAAAATTTGTATGTTAGTTCCTGATCTTCGCATTTGCGTTTCTTACCCCTTCTTGCATATGTTTTGGTACCAGAAGCATAGGCTATCGGGAACGAATTTGATCCGCAGGTAACTTCAACATCCATGGTAACTTTATTTACATGATCGAAGAAAAATATCAAGTTGCACAAAGAATTTAAAACCAGTGACATAAGGGCCTGTATCTGTTCAATAGTCGACATGTCCCGGGTTCACGTCGCATCGGTCAAGGAACGTATTTTCCGCAAAAGGAAATGCGCTGGTATCCCGGTTGTCGTTCTTTTCAGTTTAACAACTAAATAGGTGATAATTCCAATGGATACCATTGTCACTGATTATAATTACTTTAGAAGGTGGTAAATTAGTGGGATGGATTTTCATCAAAAAATTCTCACTGATATTGAAATTCACTCCCCCGGCGGGATAAAAGAATGCTTTGAAAATGGGGTAAATCCCAATGACCGGTATAATGACAAGCCGCTCGTTTATGAATTGACAAGTCAATATCTGCGTTCTCCAGGATTTAGTGAATGTATAAAGGTCTTTGTTGACTACGGGCTGGACTTTGATGACCAGGTGTTACTTGCCGTTTTATTGAATGATGCAGATGCATTGGAAAGACAGATTAAACATCAGCCTGTCTCAATTTTCAGTCTATACACCCTCAAGTCTGCTTTTACTCCCCTGAACAAGGCTTCGTTGCTTCATATTTGTGCCGAATACAACCATCTGGATTGCGCAAGGATCCTTGTGAAACAAGGACTTAATGTCAATGGCAAAGCGGGACTTGACAAAAAAGGATTTGGCGGACAAACGCCGGTTTTCCATACTGTCAACCAACACAACAATAACAGTCTGGATATGTTGAAGTTTCTTATCTCGGAAGATGCTGACCCCCACCTTACCGTAATGGGCTTGATCTGGGGCAAGGGCTATGCATGGGAGACTTTTATCCCGGCGGTAAATCCAATCAGCTACGCCATTATGGGTCTGCTCCGGCAATTTCAACGCAAAGAGAGTGATATTTACGAAAATGTGAAAATCCTGATGAATGCTGGTTATGGGGTAGATTTTTTGCCCGCCAACATTCCGAACAAGTATCTGACGAAATGATCTTATACCAGGTAAATTTACCTTTCTTTTGGTTGAAAGCCAATACAGGCTTATTGGAGATGTGGTCAGTTCTTAAAATCTCCCGCCAATTTTATACTTTATGCCACAGGATTGACCAGGGCCCGGGATTCACAAAGCCATTCACGGATGTCGCCACTGTGGTCGACTGGCAGCGTCCTGGTCCAAATTAAAATACGTAGCAAAAATGGTCACAAAAAAAACATATGTAGCCTTTCTTCGGGGAATCAATGTCGGGGGGAACCATAAAGTGCCGATGGGAGAATTACGCCATGCTCTGGAAGAACTGGATTTCAGCAATGTACTGACCATTTTAAATTCTGGAAATATCCTGTTTGATGCCAACAACAAAGTTTCAGAAAACAAAATTTCAGAGCATCTGCTAAAAGTTTTTGGATTTCCTATCCCTGTTATGATATGGGAATACGCTCTGATTGCGGAGCTGCTTCAAAAAAACCCATTCCACAATCGAGAGGCTTCCAAGGATACCCGCTGGTATGTTTCCTTTTTAAAGAAAAACGTCTCCAACCCCGTACCCCTCCCGTGGAGCACAGACGATAAATCCTTCGAGATCATAAGCAAAAAAGGAAAAGCCATTTTTAGTGTTTTGGACCTTTCGAAAACCAGTACTCTTAAAGGCATGGATAATCTGGAAGTATTTTATGGAAAGGAGATGACCACACGAAACTGGAATACCATTGTACGGATCGCAAACAAGGAAGGAGTGGGACCATAAAACGGATAAGTCGGACAAACTGTATGCCACACATCGCTGGCACTTGCTTAATTTAGATCCTGTTTGTATTAAAATGCGAGCCGTAGAAGTGACTGTCAAAAAAATAACGCCCCTCAACCTTGCATGACCGGTCCTTAGAC
Organism: Muriicola sp.; assembly: GCA_041744575.1. Taxonomy (GTDB): domain Bacteria; phylum Bacteroidota; class Bacteroidia; order Flavobacteriales; family Flavobacteriaceae; genus JTS-RE37. The sequence goes on along the minus strand of JBGTKP010000033.1, from coordinate 71,367 downwards.
ATTGATTTAAATTATCGGAGCTTCTCATAAAAAAGTGTATATGAAAAAAAAGGTTTTGACATTTCTGATATTATTTCCAATTTTACTTATGGGTCAGTCCAACAACAAGGTAACAGTATTGTATTTGCAATCTTTTGCTGATGCTTTCAATGACCACGACATAAAAGCCATCATGTCCCATATGACGGCCGATTGTATTTTTGAGGCATCGGCGGGGCCGGAAGTTGAAGGAGAAAAATTTATCGGACAAAAGTCAGTACAAAAAGCATTTGAAGATGTTTTTAAAACTTTCCCGGATGCAAAATGGGGGAATCCCAGACATTTCATTTCCGGAGACAGAGGTGTTTCGGAGTGGACGTTTTCAGGAACTAGGCCGGATGGGACCAGGGTCGAAGTTACGGGGTGCGACCTATTTACCTTCAGGGAAGGTAAAATTGCCATCAAGAATTCCTACAGAAAGTACCGCGTATCAACAAAATAAGAGATAACAGGCACGGACAAATATAATTTTGATCCGGCCTCTCACGCAAATAAGGCCCTTTGCATCACCATCACCCCCGATAACCGATCAATTTAAGCAGATGCACCGGATTATTGGATTTACCGCAACCGTCACGGTTTTGAGACTGTTATCGGAAAGAAATTTCTAAGACTAACCTGTGAGCCGGTGAAAATAAAAGTCGAAGTCCGTAAGCAGCTTTTTCAGATGAGGCGGGTGCAAACGTGAACCAAAAGAATCATAGGTAAATAGGCTTTCCCAGGCTATGGCTGTACATTAGCCCGGTAACCGTAGCTGTAAATTCCTATCTTTGAGAGGAGTGGCTTCTGCCTGACAGAAAAACTTTCCCCCTGACTGGGGCAAAAATGCCTGTTATACTTTAACCGTGTCAGAGTTCCTTGGAAGATGATCAAATTTGATAAATACCTGCCCGCTGAAAGGTTGAAACCCTTCGTTAAGTATTATGCAGTGTCGGAACAACCCCAACAGAAGGAATACAAAGTATTTCCAACCCCTGGTTTGGTGATTGGATTTCAGTACAGGGGGCAAATTTCTGTTATAAACGATCAAACTGAAAAAAAACTCACATCAGCAGGCGTTACGGGTATTCCGGATAGATTCAGGATTTTCAAGAACTCCGATAAAACCGGGACCATCCTTGTTTATTTTACGGAAATCGGCTTCACCCACTTTACCACAAACCCAGCCTGCGAATTATTCAAGCTAAATATTTCCCTTGACAACTTTTTTGAGCGAGACAGACTCGCTGAGGTCGAAGAGCGTCTGGCTTTATCCACAGCGGATAATCAGCGACTAAAGGTTATTGATCAATTTCTCTTGACACAATTGAAGGACAAACAGATGGACCGTCTCATAGTGGAGGCGGTAAAACTCATTTATGAAAGTCAGGGAGCTTTACGAATAGAGCAATTATGCGAAAAACTCTGTATCAGTCAAAGTGCCATGGAAAATAGATTTAAAAAGGTAGTTGGAACCACCCCGAAAAAATTCGCTTCAATTATACGCTTTAACAAAGTACTAGGTTCCATGAACATAGCAAAATCCCTTACAGAAATCTGTTACGAGAACAATTATTTTGACCAGGCTCATTTCATTAAAGACTTCAAACACTATACGGGTGATGCTCCTACAAACTTTAAAAGGGTTTTAAAAAACGACGATTTTTTACAATTCCCGGGATCGTAATTTTGGCATTTTTGTTGGGTCTTTGACAGGTAAGCCAGGCACGACATGATCCTGATGGGAAGCCATCATGCAGAAATTGTTCCCCTGGCAGACCTGAAGGCACCACAACGTATCTCAACTTTAAAACAATAAATCATGTTTACACTGAATCAGATCGCAGATGCTCATAAAAAGGTAACCTCGGGAGCGGCATTTCCAGTATACATTCAGGACCTGAAAAGTCTGGGGGTAACTTCCTATGAAACTTTTGTCATGGACGGCCACACGTCTTACACCGGAAACAATCATTACGAGATCACCTCAGAGGGGAAGTATCATCCATTAGCCGTTTCCCAAATTTCCAATGCCGGCCAATTTCTAACAGACTTAAAAGCACATCAGGAAGGGAAAACGGATTATATGGCCTTTTGTAGTAAGGCAGCGAAATCAGGCATTGATAAATGGGCTGTCAACATGAAAGAAATGACCTGTACGTATTATGACCTTTCAGGAATCAGCATCCTGGTCGAAGACATCCCCCAAAACAAACCAGCCTGAGTTTTTTGCTACTTCCGGCCAGCTAAGGTATTGTTCCTGCTGATGACATCCGTGGAGGACAGGTATATCCTCTAATATTCTTATCTTTAGGTAACAGGTACAACCTGCATTATTTATGCGGTGATTCAGCCGACACTGAACAGAACTCAAGGTATCAAAGTATCAATCCTATGACAAAACCGGCGAACAAAAGGCTGACTGCAACTCAAAGTACAGAACAGATCAGGATCCTACAGGCCCGATTTGATAAAAACAGAACCCGTCACCCGGATGTTCAATGGCTGAGCGTACAGAAGCGACTCGAAGATCAGCCTGAAAAACTGTGGGTGCTTAGTGAAATGGAAAGTACCGGAGGCGAACCGGACGTGGTTGTTATGGATGACAAGCCCGGGGAAATTATCTTTATTGACTGTACAAAGGAAAGTCCGATAGGACGCAGAAGTGTTTGTTACGACCGTGAAGGACTGGATTCACGAAAGGAACATCAACCGAAAAATAATGCCATGGATATGGCTGAGGCAATGGGGATTGAACTTCTTACGGAGGCCGACTACCGGAAACTGCAACAGTTCGGACCCTTTGATATGAAAACGTCAAGCTGGCTGAAAACCCCTCCGGAGATCAGAAAACTGGGTGGCGCCCTCTTTGCCGACTTTCGTTACGGACAGGTATTTGTCTATCACAACGGGGCACAATCCTATTATGCAGTCAGAGGCTTTCGAGGATCATTAGAAGTGTGAATATAAAAAAAGAGGTTTAGGAGAAGACCAGGGATCTCTGAAGTGAGCAACCAGGTTATGCTCTTAAGTGCCCGGTAGCCGTCCTTCTAAGTATTTTTGGGGTTTGGTTAGAACATTTTAATAGGTATATGTCAACTTCAGAAAATGTGGCTTATTTTTATATCGGCAGGTCAGTATACGAGCGATAAACACAGGCGCCATTCGTTTGTGCTCCCAGCCGCACCAATACGACTAAACCGGTCCAGCCACCATGAAACACAAACACAGCAATAGAGATCCCCTGATCCTAAACTCCGGAGAAGGCAGAGCCTACAACTGTGGAAGGATGAAAGCCATATTTAAAGCAGACGAGAATGAAACTTCAGAAAAATACAGTATTTCTGAATGGTGGCTGGAGCCCGGGGCTGACGGACCCGGAGCACACAAACACGACGCGAATGATGATGTATTTTATGTTCTGGAAGGCACCTTTTCCATAAGGGTAGGAGAAGAATGGACAGAAGCTAAGAAGAGAGCGTTTGTCCGGATACCGGCCGGGACCTTGCACGATTTCGCCAACAGAACAGACAGAAAGGCGGGAATGCTCAACTTCTATATCCCCGGCGGATTTGAAAAAAATATGCCTGCCATTGTAAAATGGTTTGCAGAAAATACCTAATCATTATTATCGTCTAGCTCAGAGAGTATGAATGCAACAATTAAAAATATCCTGGCGGTCATCGCCGGATGGTTGGGTGGCAGCGCCATCAATCTTGGCCTTATACAGATAGGCCACACATTATTTCCAATAGAGGGGATCGATCCAAAAGATATGGAAGCCTTCGCAGCGGCAATGCCCACTTTGGAATTCAGGCATTTCATCTTTCCTTTTTTGGCCCATGCCCTGGGTACCTTGGTTGGAGCCGTCATAGCAGCGTTAATTGCTGCGAGCCATAAAATGAAATTTGCAATGGTCATCGGCCTTTTATTTCTAGTTGGTGGAATTACAGTTAATTTCATGTTACCGGGACCTATTTGGTTTACTGTGACAGATATTCTGCTTGCCTACCTTCCAATGGCATGGATCGGGGGCAGACTGATCACAAGGACGAATATATTCTGAGCCAGGAAATATTCCTTTTCCTTAACCGGTGATCCTTAAGGACAAAGAGCGCATTCTGTGATCCAAAGGAATCAGGGGTGCGTAACTTGAGTTTCCGGAGCTCATTCTGGTGGCGCTTAAAATTGCGAATTGCTTGCAAGGCAGCATCGGAATTGTTTAGTCGCGGCCCTGATAAAATAATAGCAAGAATCGGGTTTTATCCCCAATGATTGCCATATACTTTTGTGTCAAACAAAGTAAAGTCATGACAGAACAGGAACAAATTAACTATCATCGAATCGCTGATGCCATCGATTATATCAGGACACATTTTAAGGAACAACCTTCTTTGAATGCCATCGCCGAAAGCGTGCACCTGAGTCCATATCATTTCCAAAGGTTATTCACGGATTGGGCCGGGGTGAGTCCTAAAAAGTTTATGCAATTCATTAGCCTTGAATACGCCAAACAATTATTGAAGGAAAAACAGGCCACATTATTTGATACGGCACTTGAAACAGGTCTTTCCGGGACCAGCCGCCTACATGACCTATTTATTTCAATAGACGGGATGACTCCGGGCGAATTCAAAAATGGGGGCGAAAATCTTTCAATCAACTACAGTTATGCTGAATCACCCTTCGGCGAAATTCTGGTAGCTTCCACCGGGAAAGGAATATGCCATCTGGCTTTCCTGACGGACAAAGAGGATGCCTTCACTAAATTGAGTTTAAGATTCCCAAAAGCCACCTATAATCAGGTAGTAGATTCGATCCAACAGAACGCCTTATTTATCTTCCGACACGATTGGAGCAAGCTGGATCAGATAAAATTACATCTGAACGGCACTCCTTTTCAGCTAAAAGTTTGGGAGGCACTTTTAAAAATTCCCCTTGGTAACCTTTCAACCTATGGCTCAATTGCCAGGGAGCTGCGACAACCCAATGCTTCGAGAGCGATTGGCACAGCCATCGGAAGCAATCCCGTGGCGTTTCTGATCCCCTGCCACCGGGTGATACAATCTACAGGACATACCGGGGGCTACAGGTGGGGAACCGCAAGGAAAACGGCTATTATCGGATGGGAAGCAGCCAGGATCAATGAATAGCGCCATGAACGATGTCAGAACAAAAATAGAAGGGTTGAATTGGGCCAATATTACTTCCGGGATGCAACAAAAAGGCTATGTATTGATCCAGGGCCTCCTTTCCGAAAAAATATGCGCGGAACTGATAGGCCTATATATATCACCCGGCCGTTTCAGAAAAACTGTGGTAATGGAACGGTACAGGTTTGGCCTGGGGGAATACAAGTATTTTGACTATCCGTTACCCCCTGTGGTACAGGCGCTTCGGGAACAATTGTATTCCAGGTTGGCTCCAATTGCGAATCGCTGGATCTCAGATTTAAAAATGGATGCCTTTTTTCCGGACGAGTTGAGAGGTCTGCATCAGGAGTGTCTGGAACATGGCCAGCAAAAGCCCACTCCTTTGTTATTAAAGTACGGAGCAGGTGGATTTAATACCCTGCATCAGGATTTGTATGGAGAGGTCTATTTTCCGTTACAAACCGTATTTTTTTTAAATGAGCCTGATGTTGACTACCTGGGGGGAGAATTCGTACTTACTCAAAACAGCCCAAGAGCCCAGGCCAAAGCGATAGTTTTACGGCCCAAAAAAGGAGATATGCTGATCTTCCCCACTAATTTTCGACCGATTCAGGGATCCAGAGGATATTACCGTGCCCGGATGAAACACGGCGTTAGTGAAGTGCACAGTGGGGAGCGGCATACGCTTGGCATCATATTTCACGACGCCCTAAGTTGATCATGATACGGCATGCGAAGATTTCAGGGTCTTTGTTAAAATCTAAGATTAAAGTAGGGGCTATCAACTTCGGTGGCCACTTGCGATTCAAGATTTACGGCTTACTGAAATGTAGTTCAGGGAAAAAAATGAAACGGGAAAACAGGGTTTTTTTTTATTCTACCGAGGAGGCCGAACAATTTGGTTACAGGCCATGCGGCAATTGTATGAGGGCAGCTTATAAAAACTGGAGGAATGAAATTATTTGAATCAGCAATGTCTGCAAACACCAATCTGCTGCCAACGGATGGAATGGCAATTTACTTTGGCAAAATAGTCAGCCCGGAGGAAGCCGAGATGTTTGCCGGACATCTGTACAGCAATATTGAATGGAGAAATGATGAGGCGGTCATCTTCGGAAAGAAAATCACTACCCGTAGAAAAGTGGCCTGGTATGGCGACAGGCCATTTGCCTATACCTACTCCGGAAACACCAAATATGCCTTGCCCTGGAACCGCGATTTGTTAAAATTAAAATCGGTTGTGGAGCGCACCACCGGTGAAACCTTCAATTCATGCCTGCTCAATCTCTATCATGACGGCCATGAAGGTATGGCCTGGCATAGTGATGGCGAAAAGGAACTAAAAAAGAACGGTGCTATCGCCTCCCTTAGCTTTGGCGCCGAACGAAGGTTCTCCTTCAAACATAAAATTTCCAAACAGAAGGTGGAACTGGTCCTGGAACACGGAAGTCTCCTGATTATGAAAGGTCCTACCCAACACCATTGGTTGCACCGCCTGCCTCCTGCCAAAAGGATCACTACCCATAGGATCAACCTGACGTTCAGGACAATCGACCCATAGTATACCATATCTTTTTAGTACCTTCAATCGTCGGGAAAGTTATGGTGAAGCCAAGTTGCCTGTAGTCCCCCCGGGGTAGAGTTGGCTTAATTCATCTCCAACATCAGAAACATTTGCAAATCGTTGAAGGACAACTTATATGGCTTACAAAACGATCCTCGCAGATAAGGTCAGAGAATATCTTCTTCATTTTCCCGAGCTGAAAGTAGAGGAAAAAAGGATGTTTGGGGGTCTGAGTTTTTTGATAAACGATAAAATGTGTGTAGGAGTAAGCGGGGATCGCCTGATGTGTCGTTTTGATCCGGTGCTACAGGATCGAATGGCAGAAAGGCAGGGTTTTGTTTCTATGATCATGAAAGGCAGGGAATACCGGGGGTTTTGTTTTGTTGATCCCTCGGGATATGAAAAGAAAAAAGATCTTGAAGGATGGATTGATCTGTGCCTTGACTACAACGAAAGGGCAAAGTCATCCAAAAAGAAAAAATAAGTTTCCCATCATTCGCAATGATTAGTAAGCTGGCTGGAAGAACCCGGCAAAAGGTTAAAGGCCGGGCGACTTAATCCTGCAAATTTGCAAAGTCTGTATTATCATTCAGCCCTTCGTCAATGCTGTTCTTTAAATGTGTGCCTTAATTTGGCCCTGCCTGAAAAAACAGATTGACCAATAATTTTGGAATAAAAAAGGGAAACGCCGATAAGGATTACTCTGTTCTGAATTGTCCTTGTATATTTTTACCCTGTTTTGTTATCCTGGACGGTAATCGTATTCTTTCTGTCATAATAATAAGGCTCAGGTCAATGATCCCCTGAGAAACTCTTTTGATACGGGTATTATGGTACAGAAAAGAAAAAGAATGTACTTCTTTTGGAACAATTTGATTTGGTAACCAACCGCAATCATTGGGATCGCAATGATTTCAGACTTATAAATTGAATAAAATGAAGTATGGCGTAATTGTCTTGCTGATTGGCCCTTCCATCGGATTGTCATGTAAAGATGCTGTCGAAACGCATGGCCTGAGCGAATTTGAAAATTTGAGTAACGTCTCTGACTTTATGCCGGAATTGTGGGTGCCGGACAATACCTATAAGGGTTCCCTTTCTGACGATTTTAAGACTTTTTATTTCTTCAGGAAGGCAAACCAGGAGGATGAAAAATATATCCCTTACATATCTTACTTTGATAAAGGGAAGTGGAAGGAACCTGTGATACCGGATTATTTTGACAAAAACTTGTCCTATACTTATCAGTTGAAAATGCCTGATACTCAGGAACTGGTATTTTTGTCAAACAAACGCGTAAAGACAGACACCGCCCAACATCCCAATTATAACTTCTGGACCACAACCATTTCCAGCGGGCAATTCAGTGAGCCGCTGGAAATCAGTCATCCGAAATTGATTTACAATTACAATTCACAGCCGTGTATCTCCGCGGATGGAACGATCTATTTTACCTCCGATTCCCCCGATTGGAGCAGAACGTATTCTTATAAATTGGAAGCCGGAAAGCAGGGATACGCAGCACCTGAAATATTCCAACCTGTGAACAATTGGAGAACCAATAAGGACTGGGTTGTATATGAATTCTGTATCTCCCCCGAGGAGGACTTTGTGATTGTTAGCATTCAGGATAAGACCTATAAAACCTCCAGCCCCGATCTATATATTTCCCATTTAAAAGACGGAGACTGGAGTCAGCCTGAAAAATTGTCCGACGATATCAACACGCCGGGCGTGGAAAATTTTCCCGTAATTACCCGGGATGGAAACTATCTGATTTTCACAAGGGATTTTTCGCAATTTAAAATTATTTCAGTGAAACGATTGTAAAGAATCAGGTTGTCCCAATTTATCAGCTACCGTTCCTGTCTGCTAAAAATGAAGGCTTCAATAAAGATCTACTTCCACATTTTTATCAGATTCTTTATCTTGCCGGAATGACTAAGGATCTCTCCGGTTGCAGACAGAAGGCGCTCTTGTTAAAATTCAGGTTATGAAAAGGGCGTATAACAGAATGGCCGGAATTTGTTTCTTTTATTTTAGGCAATCCCAACAACAGACGATAAAAATGATTATGAAAAACCTGCTCATTATAATTTTGGTAGTGCTTGGGAATACTATAGACGGAAAAATGTATGCTCAGACCAATGAAGATGCTCTGGGGTCCTGGTATATGTATTTCTTCAATGGAAACTTCGGGGATAGCCGGTGGGGGTTTCAGGGAGACGTCCAGTACAGGAACTGGAATATCATAGGCGATCTCGAACAATTGCTGCTTCGCGGAGGCATCACTTACAGCCCTGAAGTAGCCAGTATCAAATTTACTTTGGGATATGGGAATATTACTTCTGGGATGTATGGCCCTGGAAATTCGACCTCAGCTGAAAGCAGAATATATCAGGAAGCACTTTATCCTGTTCGCTTAGGTCAAAGGTGGTATCTGAATCACCGGCTTCGTTTTGAACAGCGCTTTGTTGAGAACCAGGAATTCCGTACCCGGTACCGGTACAATCTGTTTGTGGATATCCCGCTGAGCAAAGCGGAAATGGTAGAAAAAGCCCTTTATCTGGCCCTGTATGATGAGATCTTTATCAACGGAAAACGCAGGATAGGAAATGGCAATGAGGTGCAACTGTTTGATCGTAACAGATTTTATGTGGGTTTGGGATATATGATCAGCAGTACCATGAAGGTGCAACTTGGTTTTATGAATCAGACCACCGATCTGTTGTCAAAAAATCAGCTGCAGCTGAGTCTCCATCATAAATTATAACTGCGGACAAAAATGATTTTATCTCCCATTTCCTTAATATAAATGAAAGAATTGCCGGTGTACGGACTAACTTTACGGAGGGTACTGCGCCCAGGAAGAGCGGGTATGGGACATCATTGGAATAGAACGACTATAGGCAAAGTGGATCGAGTGAAGCACAATTATACCCTAATAAGGGTATGCCCCGGCATTTCTACATTCATCTCTGTGTGGACAGCGGTCTTACTATTCCATTGTACCCTCGCAGGTCAGCAAACAGTATCCGGTGAAAAAGAACTTTACCTGGAGTCTGTCAACGGTCGGCTTGCAGGATCCGAAATTGGGTTGACACTTACCCATGAGCATATTATGTCGAATTTCGGAAAGGAGCCGGAAGCAGTGGCTCTTTATGATATTCCTAAACTCCTGGGACAGACGATACCCTATCTAAAATATCTCCAATCTCTCGGTGTCCGAACCATATTTGACTGTACGACAGCGTACTTTGGAAGGCATGTGAAGCTGTTAAAGACCATATCCGACTCCACCGGCATACAGGTGGTCACCAACACCGGCATATATGGGGCTGCCGACGATCGCTATATTCCTCAATTCGCCTATCAGATGGAAGCGGAAGCAATAGCCGGTATCTGGATCAGGGAATATAAAACGGGTATTGATGGAACAGGTATCAAACCCGGTTTTGTAAAACTCGGATTTGACAAGGGAGTACCTTCCGAAATAGATTTAAAGCTTTTTAAAGCTGGCATAATTACTCACCAGGAAACAGGCCTTACCCTGGCAGTCCATACAGGAGACAACCTTCCGGCAGCCAAGGCCCAGCTCAATTTGCTGAAGGAATATAAAATGGATCCTTCTGACTGGATCTGGGTGCATGCAGACCAGTTTATGGATGATGAGATCTTGATGGAATTTGCTTCCCAGGGTGCGTGGATCTCCCTGGATGGGATAAGCAAGGACAATTACACTGCCGTTACAGAGAGAATTTTAAAATTTAAACGCAACAATTTATTGGGTAAAATCCTGCTTTCTCACGATGGAAACGGTTTTCCAAATGGAGGAGAAATCCGGGACTTCGATGCGATCATGTCGCATGCGATTCCGGCTTTGATTTCAGGTGGCTGTAGCGAGGCAGAAGTACAGCAGCTTTTAACTGAGAATCCACGTAATGCTTATGGGCTCGATTAGCCTTATGGATGGATCACTCCGGTATTATCAGCCGCTTGCATTAATTATAGTTGAACCTCAGGGGCGCAGGTAGGGATCCGGTCTACGCGGCACCCCTTTTCAAATGACGGAGCTGCTATCCTATGCCGATGGAGCAGAACCAAATTTTTGAACTAAAAGTTCAGAAAGGTGTGGAAATTATTAAAACGGTAACATATAAGTTATGAGCAAGCTATGGAAGCCTGCCAGTCTTTTATTTAACTTTCTGAGTCTTGCCGTTTTCTTTGTAGCCGGCATGTATTTCGCCGGAGCCATTAATGCCGGAAAGGACCAGGGACTGGCAGGCGGTGCCATCGTTCTGGGCTGGGGGGTGCTGTTTGGGGCATTCGCTTTTGTAACTTCCTTTTTCCTGACATACCACCTTCTTCATCGCAGAATTGTCAGGGCCAATTGGGTGCTTTTTACATTGATGGTGCTCGGATATGGAATAACCTATTACCGCTTCCGGGAAAGAGACAGGTTGCAGGAGGAGAGGAACAGGCCATATAGGGCTCCTGATTCTCCAACCACTACCCCACAATCCCCCGTCGATTTAGGATAAGAAATATGAGTCGAAAGCCATAAAATTTAACAATGCAATAGCCCTTTACTACATTTTGCAGCAAAGCGCAATTTTCCTGTTCGACAGAATCAGGATGAAAGACAGGGCCGAACATGCCGCATTTTCAAATTATCGATCCAGGAGGCAGCCTCCGCAGGAAAGGTAACTTCAGGACTTTTTCAGACCGGAAAGCCCCATAGATGAAAAAGTGCTACCTTGCTTTCGGAACAAACCATACCCATATGCGTACCAGACCTATTAAATTATTTCTCAGACTGGCCCTGGCTATCGGCTTCCTGTCAGCCGTGGCAGACAGGTTTGGATGGTGGGGCAAAGATGTTGCCGTTTGGGGTACCTGGGACAATTTTGTCGGGTATACCCAGGTGATCAATCCATGGGTGCCAGATGGGGCCATCCCTGCTCTTGCATTTATTGCCACCGCTGCAGAAATTATTTTTGGCTTATGCCTGCTCCTCGGCTTTAAAACGGAGCTCATTGCAAGATGGAGTGGCTTTCTGCTTCTGTTATTCGGGTTGTCCATGACTTTTTCTGTAGGACTTAAAGCAGCGCTTGATTATTCAGTTTACACGGCCTCAGCAGCTGCTTTTGCCCTGGGTCTCTTAAAGGAAAAGTTTCTTGAAATTGATACCATCATCAGGAAAAACTAGCCTTTGGAGAAACATGTCATCCCGCTATAAAACCAATACCTTTTCACCTGATTCACTATGGCTAACCAAAGAAATAGTACAGAAGGCAGGAAATCGAAAGTGGGATATTATCAGAAATTTGCTGCTTGGGTTGGGGTATTTCTTGCTGATATTCATTGGTAGCTGCGGCGAAGAAATTGCCGTCGAGGCACAACTTAAAGATGAATATGTAACCAATCCAATCGTTAGCCGGGGTGCCGATCCATGGATGATCATGGATGGGGATACCATCAGATATTGTTATTCCCGGAACAATGCGATCTATGTAAAGTCGGTTGAAAGAATCTCACAACTGGAATCAGCGCCTGCCCATAAGATCTGGGAACCGCCTTCCAATACGTTGTATTCCCAGGAAATCTGGGCCCCTGAACTACACAGAATAAAAGACAGCTGGTATGTTTATTTTGCTGCGGATGACGGAGATAATTCCAACCACAGGATGCACGTTATTTCTGCAGACAAAGCCACGGTTGACAGACCTTTTAAATATGAAGGTAAACTGTCTGATGTGTCTGACAAATGGGCCATTGACGGAACGGTCTTAACCCACCTGGATAAAATGTATTTCGTATGGTCCGGCTGGGAAGGGGCTGTAAACGAACAACAACATCTTTATATCGCAGAAATGGATGGCCCAACCCGGATAGCTTCTGAGAGAATAAAAATATCCAGTCCCGAGTTCAGCTGGGAAAAACAGGGAGCGGGCAATGGTTTGCCAACCATCAATGAAGGACCACAGGTGTTGCGGCGTCAGGGACAGGTGTTTATCATCTATTCTGCCAGTGGCAGCTGGTCCGATTACTACTGTTTGGGAATGTTGGAACTAAAAGGGGATGATCCCCTGCTTGAATCCTCGTGGTCGAAAAATGAACAGCCGGTCTTTACCGGCACCGGGCAGGTCATCAGCCCGGGTCATGCCTCTTATTTAAAAATAGGGACAGAAGATTATATGGTCTATCACTGCAATGCGCTCAAAGGGGGTGGCTGGGAAAACCGCCAAGTGCACATACAGCCCTTTTCCTGGTCAGAGGACCAACCTTTTTTCGGATCGCCCCTTCCTTTGGACCAAAAGGTTAGGATTTCTTACTGAACCTTCCGGATCCGGAGGCGGCTTGGAACACTTAAACAAGATGTTCTCCACAGGCAAATCAACCTTCGTCATTTATTGCCATTTATACATTAGCCGGGAGTTGTTATCTTTATAGATTATGAACCCTATAAAAAACAGAAGATGGGAATGACATTGAAACAGGCCGAAAAAATGATAACAGCGGCAAAAGCAAAAGCAATGGAACTGGATACTAAAATGAATATCGCGGTAGTGGACGCCGGTGCCAATCTTGTGGCCTTTGCACGGATGGACGGAGCATGGCTTGGCTCCCTGGACATCGCGATCAAAAAAGCGAAAACGGCCCGCTATTTCGATATGAACACAGGGGAAATAGGCAAACTTTCCCAGCCTGGAGGCGCGCTATACAATATAGAACATTCCAACCACGGACTCATAACCTTTCCGGGAGGCATCCCACTGAAGGATGCAGGAGGAGAGATCATTGGGGCCATAGGCGTCAGCGGTAGTACTGTGGACAATGATCATGCGGTTGCTGCCGCCGGCTCAGGGGCCTAATAAAGCACCCCTAACCTATGAGGTTGCCCGTCTGAGAATCTGCCTCCGTATGCCCTGGCTTCCTTAAAAAGTCAGTAACATAGGGATGGAATGCCTACCTTTAACACTCCTGTCTGCGTAGCGCCATCTTATGGTTGGCAGGGTTCATTTCGCACTTCAATATACGCCCGGTGGCCGTGAAAGATATTGCGGAGTTGATAGCTATCTCAAAGCATTCGTAAATTTATGATGAATCGCATTGGTCTGTTGACCCGGTGCCTGTTGCCGGCTATTCTTATTATGACCCCCTCCTGCCAAAATGATAGGGTGAAACCCTGGAAGCTTCCGGTTGAAGCCCCCAATGGGGGCTTGTTCCTACCCGATGGATTCGAAGCCCTGGTGGTGGCAGACAGCGTGGGACCTTCCAGACATCTGGCTGTGAGAGACAACGGGGATATCTATGTGAAGTTGCGTGAAGAAACAGGGACCCACGGGAATGTCGCCCTGAAGGATACAACCCATGACGGGAAGGCGGATATCATCGAACGCTTCGGTGACTATCCGAATGACGGGAGTTTCGCCACCGAGATGCGTATTCACAACGACTATCTGTATTTCAGTTCGGAACAGGTAGTTTACCGCCAGAAACTCACCCCCGGCAAGCTCATTCCCGATGCCAAGCCTGAGGTAATCCTTGTCGACCTTTTCCCTAAACGCTGGCACAATGCCAAATCCCTGGCGTTTGATCATAATGGCGGGATGTATGTCACCTTTAGTGCACCCACCAATGCCTGCGAAGAAATGAATAATACCCGACTAGGACCCGGTGACATTGTGAAGGGACTCTACCCCTGCCCCGGATTGAATGTGCTTGGGAGCATCTGGAAATTCGATGAAAATAAGCCACAACAGACGCAGGAGGACGGACAGGGATACGCCACGGGGATACGCAGTGTGGTGGCGATTTCATGGAATGATGAGGATAACAGTCTGTATGCCGTTCAGCATGGGCGGGATTATCTGAATAACCATGCACCAAAGTTTTTCACCCCCTGGGAAAGTGCCGTACTTCCGGCTGTGGAGTTTATGAAAATCAGTGAAGGAGATGATTTCGGGTGGCCCTATACCTATTATGATCCCTTTAAGAAAAAAAGAATGCTGGCCCCTGAATATGGAGGCGATGGTTTAAAAGAAGCAGAGGGATATGCCGATCCGATAATGGGTCTCCCCGCGCATTGGGCACCCAACGATCTCCTCTTCTACAAAGGCGACCAGTTCCCGGAGCGATATCGGAAAGGAGCCTTCATCGCTTTCCATGGATCCACCAACCGGGCACCTTATCCCCAGGCAGGGTATATTATTGCATTTATTCCCTTTGACAAAGGTTTACCTAGAGGTAACTGGGAAGTTTTT
The DNA here is from genome assembly GCA_041744575.1 of Muriicola sp. GTDB lineage: Bacteria > Bacteroidota > Bacteroidia > Flavobacteriales > Flavobacteriaceae > JTS-RE37. Next base: position 56,365 of record JBGTKP010000033.1, on the reverse strand, counting down.
GCCGACGGTTTTGCCGGGGTGGATACCATAGTCCAGATGGCCGATGCCCGTTACAGGCCCATGGGGCTTGCCGAAGGTCCGGATGGTTCTCTTTATATTTCAGAGTCCAGGGAAGGAAAAATTTGGCGCGTCTTGTTTAAAGGAGATCCCGACAATTTTAGAGAGGAGCAACTGGCAGCTATGGAAAAAAGGAAGATGAGAACCTATATCAGGGTTCCGGTGGAAGGCAAAGACATCATTACCTCTGAATAGAATCATTTAAAACCATTGAAATTTCCGAATTGGAAACTTTAGTCAAAATGCTCGGTCATGGAACACAAAGCAATTTCTATCCGTCCGTTTATCGGGGCTGAAAATTTTCAGGTGTCCCGGCAATTCTATAAGGATCTGGGATTCGAAGAACGGGAGCTGTCGCCGGATATGTCTTATTTCGGAACCCGGGGATTGGGATTTTACCTGCAGGATGCTTACGTAAAGGATTGGGTGGACAATACCATGATCTTCCTGGAGGTGGATGACGTGTCCCGCTATTGGAAAGAACTCACGGAATTGGCACTACCTGAAAAATATGACAGGGTTAGACTTACGGCTATCAGGAATTACGACTGGGGCAGGGAGTGTTTTCTCCATGATCCGTCCGGCATCCTGTGGCATTTCGGGGAATTCAGAAAGTAGGGTGAATACCATGAGGTCCGCAGTGTGCCCATGCCTTCCCGGCGCACAATACTTTCTGCAGCGGTAAGACTTATAACCTTTGTACTTCCATTCTTGCCTCCTTCAGTAAATTAGGGTTTGGCACTTTCATCGTTCCTAGTAACTAATCCAGTATTTATTTGCGCAATTGATCGTTTGCGCATATATTTGCAAATGATTGATTGCGCATTATTGATAGTCCTATGAGAAGAGATGTATTTCAGGGCATAGCAGATCCGACCCGAAGGGCTATTCTCGGGTTAATTGCCGTCCATGCCATGACTCCCACTGCCCTGGCGACTCATTTTAATACCAGTCGGCAGGCAGTTTCCAATCACCTGAAAATCCTTACAGAATGTGAATTAATATGTCCGGTGCCGGGGGGCAGGGAAATACATTACCACCTGGCACCTCTAAAGATGAGAGAAGTGGACACCTGGCTGGAAAAGTTCAGGATACTGTGGGAAACACGATTGAACCAACTGGATCAGGTATTGAGCAATTTAAAATCAGATAAAAATGAAAAATGAAATGAATGAAGGATTTACAGTAAACAAAGAAACCAGTACCGTGAACGTCAAGAGGATATTTGCGGCACCTGGCAACCAGGTTTGGGCCGCATGGACCGAGAAGGAACTTCTGGATCAGTGGTGGGCACCTCTCCCATGGAAATCAAAAACAAAATACATGGACTTTTCCGATGGAGGATACAGATTATATGCCATGGTGGGTCCTGAAGGAGAGGAACACTGGGCGCGTGCCGATTATACTTCGATCTCCCCAAAAACCAATTTTAAATTCCTGGACGGCTTTTGTGATTCCGCTGGAACCATAAATAAAGACTTGCCAAGATCTGACTGGAATGTAAATTTTCATGAGGCCGGTGAGGATACAGCCGTGGTGATCACTATCCGGCATAAAAATCTGGACGATCTCGAAAAGATCATCGCAATGGGGTTCAAAGAAGGTTTCGAAATGGCGCTTGGAAATCTGGACAAAATGTTCTCCTGATATCCCTGCGACCTCGGTAAGGGATTATGCGTCTCTGACACTTAAAAAAAGATCCTTTCCGGGGTTCTGCTTCATTCTGAAGCGTCAAATCACTTTTATTTTTTGCTCCTGGGTGAATTACATTCGGATTCGGATCCGGATATTGCCATCGCCAACTATAAGAAGGCGCTTCATCTTGCCAGGACTGCCAATGAAAGGAAAGTGATCCGGGCCAAGATTGAAGAATGCCGCCTTAGCTGAGCCAATTACCATACGCCGGGGCAACATGACAGTGGGACCTGCACATATCACAAAAAAGTTTTATTATTTTTGATCCATGTGCTAAGAAACCCTTTCATTTCAGGCTATTGAAAAATCGATCCATTCCACTTCAACTGAAATCCAATGAACACCCTTAGGGCTGAAATAAGCGTTGAATCAGGCATTGAGGAGGTGTGGCGTATCTGGACCAACGCGGATGATATTCTTTTCTGGAATCGACCCTCGGATGAATGGCACACAACACGGGCGGAAACAGACCTGACGGAAGGAGGTCGCTTTTTGTTTCGTATGGAAACCGTTGACGGGCGTGTCGGCTTTGATCATAGCGGTATCTATGACAGGATCCTGCCCCTGAAGTTGATCCGGTACACCGGTCACGATGGCCGGCAGTCGACCATCAAATTTATTTCTAATGATGGCAAAACCATAATTACCGAGCATTTTGAACCTTCACCGGAACTGCCGGAGGAAGAACAACTCCTTTTTTGCCAGGGTGTCCTTACACAGTTTAAGAAATACGCTGAAGGAAAAAATGCGCTATCCGGATAAGAAAGTAAAGCTCTTTCTGATTCGGGAATTTTTGGGCAGTCTTATAAACAAAGAGGTAATTCGGACCTATGGATCTTACAAACTATCTTTCCGCGTTTCCGGAACTCCTGAGGCATGTTGCACATGAAAAGCCCTGGGTTATCACTGAAAGGCTGAAAATCGTCCTGGAGGAGATCATCCCTCGTCTGGGGGTGGACTATCAGATTGAGGCTGGTATTGCCATACATAAGTCGGTCATAGTGGAAAGCGGGATCACTATTAAGCGGCCGGTCATCATTATGCAGCAATGCTTTCTCGGGGCCAATTCCTACTATCGTGAAGGGGTTTTTCTGGATGCCTTCTCACGCATCGGCCCCGGAAGTGAGATCAAAAGCAGTGTTATCTGTTCCCATTCAGCTATAGCTCATTTAAATTACATTGGCAACAGCCTCATCGGCCGGGATGTCAACTTCGAAGCCGGGTCTGTGGCTGCCAATCATTACAACGAAAGAGCAAAAAAAGAGATTAGTGTCATTGTCAACAGGCAGGTGATCCCCACGGGTGTAACCAAGTTTGGGGCGGTTGTAGGGGACCATTCCAGAATTGGGGCCAATGCGGTCCTGTCCCCCGGAACCATACTCGAAAAAGGCGCTGTTGTCGCCAGATTGCAACTTGTAAATCAACTCCCTGGCCCCTGACCCTGGCAGCACATTTATTTCTAACTAAAATCCGGACGCCAGTGAATCCTTTCCTGTTGACCCTCGGCATCCCGAGTTGAATTTGTAAACTCCGTAATGCGCGAACAGACATGGGAACTGCAAGCGAAAGCGCCCAGAATATGTTCCATTATTTTGGCCGGTTTACCATGAATAAAACACTGCCGCCCGAATCGGCCGGGTGCCGGATTTCTCTAAATCACAGCATCAACCTCCTCCCAAATATGGTATAAAATTGTTATTTTTATGAACCTTCAGTATCCTGTCAGATACCTGGCTGCTTTACATTTGTCGCATGCTGAAATTTTTCAGTTTTTCTTTTATTTCGATGCTTCATCTGCTTGCCGCGGGAGGGCCGGCACAGGAACCAGACCTTTGGTCGGTCTATATGACACCGGGAACCATTCATGACCTTCCTGGAAAGTATGTGGGTGAATATGGTATTAAAATGAGGTTGTGGATTTAAATTTATTGAACACAGAAACAGGATGGCTGCAGCCTGACATGCACCCCGGCATTATGCCAACGGTTATGATTCAGATGTTTGCCCTATTGATAAATATCGATTTGCAGGGATGGCAGAAACTACAACAATGACCAATGGACACGCAATAGTAAATGGCCTTTCCATGTATTACGAATTATACGGCAAAGGTCCGGCACTGGTCCTCATTCACGGGGGTGGATCCACTATACAGTCCACCTTCTCGGCGATCATCCCGAAGCTGGTGGCAGATTACCGGCTCATTGCCATGGAGTTACAAAATCATGGCCGATCCGGAAGCAGGGATATCCCAGAAACATTTGAACAGGACGCAGATGATGTTGCAGCCCTGGTGTCCGGGCTTGGAATTAAAAAGGCAAGCTTTCTCGGATTTAGCAACGGGGGCAATACGGCCCTGCAGATCGCCATGCGCCATCCCGGGCTGGTGGAATCACTCATTGTGGCATCTACTGCGGTTAAAAGAAACGGGTTTGTAAGCGGATTTTTTGAAAGCATGAAGGATGCCACGCTTTCATTCATGCCTGCCGACCTGCAGGTGGCGTTTCTAAAAGTAAATCCTGACCGGAGAAAACTATTGCATATGTTTGAAAAAGACAGAGACCGGATGATTGCTTTCAACGACTGGAAGGAGAAAGAGATTCAGGCGATCCGGGCCCCTACCCTCGTTATAAGTGCGGACAAGGACGTTGTAGTCCCTGAGCATGCCGTTCATCTCCACAGGCTTATTCCTACATGTCAGCTACTCATCGTTCCCGGGGGGCACGGGGACTATCTGGAGGAGCGGTGCCATTGGGGCAGCGCCATCCCCGAAGCTGTGGCCAGCCTCATGCACGCATTCATCAGCCACCCATATCCGCCTGACGCCTAATTTCGCATACGAATGAGAAACAGTGAAGAATTTATAAGCATGGCACTTTCTTTTCATCATACGGAACAGGTTCCTCATTTTGACAGAATCGCCATTAAGGTCACAAAAAAAAGAATTTTTGCTACCTTTCATCCCCCTTCAAAGACCGCCAACCTGAAACTTAGTCCTGTAGAACAGGCCACCTTTTGTGATTTTCCCGGAGGGGCTATATTGCCGGTTCCGAACGCCTGGGGAAAACAAGGGTGGACCACATTTCACCTGGAAGAGCTGCCGGAAGAATTGGTAGGAGAAGCGCTCCTATCGGCTTATAGTGACGTATTTTCTGCTGCAAATAAAAAATAAGGAGGTGGGAAGATCCCATTCACTTTTACCCTCAGAACCAGCTTCCTTTGAATAGGCCAGAGACAACGATGATCTGTCTCATCCAAGGTAGCGGGTTTCAATAAAATGTTTACATTTAAGCGAAACCATTCCGATCGGCTGCCACGCCAGCATCGAAATCAAAACCAACATGGATACTCCTATGAAAAATTCCAACAACTTACCTTTAAAGACCGCACTGTTTTTCCTATACCTCACCCTGCCGGTTTTTTGCTTCCATCTTCATGCCCAGGCAAAGGACCTCAGACAAAAACTCACATCTGCGGCTAAAAATATTGAGCCAAAAGTGATCAGCTGGCGGAGAGACATTCACGCTCATCCTGAATTGGGCAACAGGGAAATAAGAACGGCCGCGCTTGTTGCGGAGCATTTGAAATCCCTTGGAATGGAGGTGCAAACGGAAGTAGGCGTGACAGGCGTGACCGCTATCCTCACGGGTGGCCGGCCGGGGCCGGTGGTAGGTTTACGTGCAGATATGGATGGCCTGCCAGTGCTGGAACGCACCGAAGTCCCGTTTGCTTCGAAGGCGACCATGGAATACAACGGGGAGACCACGCCGGTAATGCATGCCTGTGGTCATGATTCCCATGTGGCCATCCTCATGGGCGTGGCGGAAATTCTGGCAGGTATGAAAAAAGAACTCAGGGGTACTGTCAAATTTATTTTTCAACCCGCAGAAGAGGGTGCCCCGAAAGGAGAGGAAGGGGGAGCGGAACTGATGTTAAAGGAAGGAGTCCTTCAAAACCCAAAGGTAGATGCCATCTTCGGACTCCACATCAATTCTAAAGTGGAAACCGGAAAGATCACCTACCGCCCTGAAGGCATGTTTGCGGGAGTGGCCGATCTGAAAATAACGATAAAGGGAACCTCCTCTCACGGGGCGGAACCCTGGTCCTCGGTCGATCCGGTACTTACGGCAGCCCAGATTATCACCAGCCTTCAATCTATCATCAGTCGTTCCGTCAATATCACGGAGAACCCGGCAGTGGTAACCATTGGGGCTATTCATGGCGGCAACCGGTCCAACATCATCCCTGAAACCGTTGAAATGCTGGGAACCGTCAGGACATTAAGTGAGGCCGATGAACAACTGATCTTTGACCGAATCAACCAAATAGCCGTGAAAACGGCTGAAGCCAACGGGGCCATTGCTCAGGTTGAACTCCCCTATTCCTCGCATTATCCGGTAACTTTTAATCATGTGGAACTCACCGAAAAAATGCTTCCCTCGCTGAAAAAATCGGCCGGGGAAGACAATGTGATCCTAGTACCTGCCGAAACCGGCGCTGAAGATTTTTCCTTTTTTGCGAATGAAGTACCCGGCTTATATTTTTATCTTGGCGGCATGCCCAAGGGCAAAGATCCGAAAGATGCCGCTCCCCATCATACGCCCGATTTCTATCTGGATGAAAGTGGCTTTCTGACAGGGGTGATTGCCCTGGCCAATCTGGCGGTTGATTACTTGGAAATGACAAAATAAAAGGACTTCAGTTCCTGAAGCTTTTTTGAACGGGAATTACTGGCCTGACACGAGCGGGGAGATCCCTGATCCAGCCGGAATACGGGAGGCTGAATAGATTTTATGTCACGGCCCATATTAGGAAAAACTTTAAATCTAAGTTGAATAACCGGAAATAAGCACCTTTCAGCAGGATCCTGTTTTCAGGACCTTCCCTCTAAGGTGACACGTGTAAAAGTTCCTTCCAATTTAATTTTTCAATTGATATACCCATGAGCAGGTCCAGGGAGAATGCCATAGAACTAAACAAGGAAGAATTCAGACAGATCGGCCATGCCCTGATCGATGCCATAGCCGATTTCAATGCCACCATCCGAGAGCGGCCTGTTACCCCCGGGGAATCAGGAAAACGCCTGCAACAGCTTCTTGAGCCGTTGGATCTACCTGAGCTGGGTACCAGTGCCTCTCAATTGGTGTCCGACACAACTGAATTGTTATTTAACCATTCCCTCCTTAACGGTCATCCGAAATTTATGGGATATATTACGGCGTCGGCAGCGCCGATGGGGGTTTTGGCCGACTTGCTGGCGGCCGCTGTAAATCCGAATGTCGGAGCTCAGATCCTAAGCCCAGTGGCAACTGAGATCGAAAAACAGACGATCCGATGGCTCGCTCAGTTTATAGGTCTGACAACGGAATATGGGGGAATTCTGGTCAGCGGAGGCAATATGGCCAATATTACCGCTTTCCTCGCCGCCAGACATGCCAAAGTCACAACGGCCGGCAAAGAGGCGGAACATAGACGCCCTCGCGTATATTGTCCACAGACCACCCACACCTGGATAGAGAAGGCAGTTGGTTTAACAGGTATGGAAGCAGACGCGATCCGCTGGATCCCTGTCAACAAGGACAACAAAATGGATACGGTCCTCCTGGAAAAGGCATTGAGCGATGATAGAGGTGCCGGATGGAATCCATTTATGGTGATCGGGACCGCAGGGGACGTCAGTACGGGTGCCGTTGATGATCTCAGTAAAATTGCGGCTATAGCAAGGGCAAATGATCTATGGTTTCACATTGATGGAGCCTACGGCATTCCAGCAGCCGGCATTCCTGAATTTACCTCATTGTTTGAAGGAATGGAAGATGCGGATTCAATCGCCCTCGATCCCCACAAATGGCTGTACATGCCGCTTGAAGCGGGTTGTACCCTCGTTAAAAATGCAAAGCATCTGACAGACACGTTCAGCTCACATCCCGTGTATTATAACTTTAATAAAGACGAAGAAGCGCCCTCTACCAATTATTACGAATTCGGCCTTCAGAATTCCCGGGGTTTCAGGGCCTTAAAAATCTGGCTCACCCTACGTCAAATGGGTAGAGCAGGTTATTTAAAATCTATAATGGAAGATATTGAGCTATCACGGCTTATGTTCCATCTGGCTGACATTCACCCACACCTGGAAGCAGTTAGTCAGAGCCTAAGCATCACCACCCTTCGTTTTATCCCAACAGGGCTGGATCCTTCTCTTGAGAAAAACAGGCCATATCTCAACAAATTAAATGAAGCAGTTCTTGATGCTTTGCAGAAGGGAGGCAAGGCCTTCTTATCCAATGCAGTGATCAGAGAGAAGTATTGCCTGCGGGGCTGCATCGTAAATTTCAGAACCTCCCGCCAAGACATCGAAGACATCCTGGAGTTGATAGTGCAAACCGGCTATGGGATACTGAAAGAGTGGAAGGCCCCACAGAAGTCCGGCAAATTGTCAGAATAGTCTGAGCCCGGTTAGGGTTAGTCCCCTCAGCAATTGTGGGCATCGCCGTCCTATTTTTGGCTGGTAAGCAATAGCGATAAAAAAAAGGATTGAGGGTGAATATTTTTTTTTACCTTGTATCTGGATATCCGGGAATGTGTTTTTCCTCTCCGGGAAGGATCAACGTAACGGCTTCAGGCTGGAATCTTCTGTCCCCTTTCAGTTCATAAGTAAGCAACAAATTTGAATTATTTTATGCAACCCTATGGAATTTAATCTGGCTGAAAAACTGGCAATAATAAAAGCCATTGACGAGGTGATACTCGCGGATGGACATGTAACATCCGGTGAAATGACTTTCTTAAATCAGATCACTGATATTCTTAAATGCGACCGCGAACTTATCCGGGAAGCCCGTAAGGTGAATGCCCAGGAAGGACTTGCTATTCTGGCAGGAATGCCCGCCAATAAAAAGAAAGCACTGGCTGTAATGCTCGAAGAAATGGCCAATGCAGATGGTAAGGTGCATGAAAAGGAAATTGATCTGGTATTGAAGATCTTTTCTGCCACGGGTATCCACTCTGAATGATCAACTCCCTAATTCTTATTTCGGAGGTGCAAATATATCGTGTTAGAGGCAACCTATGACTTGCCAGGATTCGTCTTTTCCACCTGACTTTTCCGGGTGGTGAAGGCAGGAGTTTGGATATGAACCTTTTATAAGTCAATATCCAGGGTCAGATTTCAACGACTTCCAAGGGGTCATCCGCGGGAGTCTAAGCATTGATTATGAATAAACTTGTTTGCATTCTTGGATTCTTTCTAATTGCAGGCTGCCAGGAGAAAAAAAAGACCGATAAGGCCATAGTGGAAGTTCAGGCAGAAACTATTTCAAGGCACCTTGAACGCCTGTCCTCCGACAATTTTTTTGGAAGGATGCCCTTTACGGAAGGTGAAACACTCACCGTCGCATATCTGAAAGAAGAATTTGAAAAGCTGGGCCTCCTCCCTGGGAATGGTAACAGTTACTTTCAGGAAGTTCCCCTTGTAGAAATTGATGGCACCCCTTCCGACCTTATGGAAATTAGCGGTCCGGGCGGAGGTTTTAATCTTAATTTTTATGAGGATTTTGTAGTAAACACCCGCAAGACTGAGATAGTTGCACAACTTGAGGATTCCCCTCTGGTGTTTGCGGGATATGGGATCGTGGCTCCGGAATATGGCTGGAATGATTATGAAGGGATGGACTGGGAAGGAAAAACAGCCGTGGTACTCGTAAATGATCCGGGTTTTACAACAAAAGATTCTACCATGTTCAAAGGGTCGGAAATGACCTATTACGGCAGATGGACCTACAAATTTGAAGAAGCAGCGAGACAGGGGGCATCCGGAGTATTGATTATTCACGACACAGAACCTGCCTCCTACGGATGGAACGTTGTCCAGGCAAGCAACACCGGTGCCCAGCTGGGACTTGAAGGAAATGCCGAATTGGTCGATATACAAGGGTGGATAAGAAGTGAGGCAGCCATCAAATTATTCGAAGCAGCAGGGATCGTACATAAAGACTTTAGGGAAATGGCGCTCGACAGTACCTTCCGCCCTGTTCCGCTTGGGCTGAGTGCATCGGTCCAGGTCACCAATAAAATTAAAAGAGCCGTATCAAGAAATGTGGTTGCCCGAATTGACGGGGACCAGACTCCGGATGAATACATTATCTATGCTGCACATTGGGATCACCTGGGGATCGGAAAAGCAGTTGACGGAGATTCCATTTATAACGGGGCAGTGGACAATGCTTCAGGCACTTCCTGTCTGCTGGCCATCGCGGAGGCTTTTAAAAATGGCCGACAACCCGGGCGTTCGGTCGTCTTCCTCGCGGTTACCGCTGAAGAACAGGGATTATTGGGTTCTGCCTATTATGCGGCCCATCCCATATATCCTCCGGAAAAAACCGTAGCTGCCATCAATATGGATGGCTTTGAAAGTCCGGGACCCATGAAAGATTTTACCATTACAGGTTTCGGGCAATCGGAAATGGACGACTACGCGGACGAAATAGCCCGAAAACACGGACGTTATATCCTGCCCGATCCGGAACCTGAAAAAGGGTATTTCTTTCGGTCGGATCACTTTAATTTTGCCAAAATTGGCATTCCCGCCTTGTTTGCCTCAGGTACCTACGAAGATTTTGAACGTGGGCCCGGATATATCAAGCAAAAGCGTGATGAGTATCAGACGAACCACTATCATCAGCCCTCTGATGAGTTTGATCCGAAAGAGATGTCCATAAGCGGGGTGCAGGCGGATGCGCAACTATTATATGAAATCGGTCTTAAACTTTCCACAGAAGCCTATTTTCCAAAATGGTACAAAGGAAGCGAGTTCAGGGCCGCGAGAGAAGGAAATGAATAACATGGTCTCCGCCCCACCTGTGATTCGGGCAATGGAAGAAATTTAATCATCGCTAAATACATCAAGGATACTATTTTCCTCACCTCCAACCTTAAACTTCCCAACCAATGATCCGCATCCTTCGAACAGATTCCGGAAATGAACAATTTATTGAGTTGGTAGCCTCCCTGGACGCGGAACTTGCCGAAAGGGATGGCAGAGATCATGCTTTTTACGACCAGTTCAACAAAATTTACGCCATCAAGTATGCCATTGTCCTGACAGATGGCTTAGTTAATTGTGGCTGCGGGGCTATTAAGGAATATGACCAGGGGACTATGGAAGTAAAACGGATGTACGTCGTACCGGAGAAGCGTGGACAAGGTCTGGCCTCGGCAGTACTCATGGAACTGGAGAGCTGGGCCAGGGAATTGAATTATAAAAGATGTATCCTCGAGACTGGAAAAAGACAACCAGAAGCCATCCGGCTCTATGAATATCGGGGCTATGAAAGAATTCCCAATTATGGACAGTATGCAAACATTGATAACAGTCTGTGTTTTGAAAAGTGGCTCTGACGAAACCCGGGAAAGTTCAGAAAGTACGGTTGTGAGCGATTTCAGCCAAAACACCTATATTTAATAGTCGATATGCCAGGCTCCCGAAATTTTATGGTAGATGGATGAAGCTTTATTTCGAACAGGAAATAACCTAAAAATCATTAGAATGAGATCATTTTTAATTTTGTTATCCCTTTTTAGTTACCTGCCTTTTTCCATCCACGCCCAATCGGGGACGGTCCATGATGCAGAAATTATGACGAGTACCCTGCTAAAAGGAGAACGGAAATATGCGGTATACCTGCCACCGGGGTACGAAACTTCGAACAGGAGCTATCCGGTGCTTTATCTCCTGCACGGGGCAGGTGATGATCAGACCGGCTGGGTACAGTTCGGAGAAGTTCTCCGGATCACAGATAAGGCGATCGGTGAAGGAACCGCCACGCCAATGATCATTGTCATGCCTGATGCCAACACGGGAAGACGCGGGTATTTCAACAATATGGACGGTTCCTGGGCATATGAAGACTATTTTTTTAATGAATTGATGCCCTATGTCGAAAAGAAATACCGGATCAAGGCCGAAAAAAGGTTTCGCGCAGTGGCCGGACTCTCCATGGGTGGAGGAGGCACTTTCATGTATGCTTTACACCGGCCCGAACTGTTTTCATCTGCATGTCCGCTAAGCGCTTATGTCGGGCCTCTAACCATGGAAGAACTCAAAGAACGAATGGACGCCAATAAGGAAAAATATACGAACGCCTCGCTCACCACCTATTTTGGAGAACACAACGCGGTAAATCTGATCAACAGCATGGAAAAGGAGGATATTGCCTCCGTTCGCTGGTTTATCGATTGCGGAGATGACGATTTTCTCTTTGAAGGGAACAGTCTCGTACATATCGCTATGAAAAAAAAGGAAATTCCTCATGAATACCGGGTGCGGGACGGAAACCATAGCTGGACCTACTGGCGGGAGTCGCTCCCCGCAGTCCTGAGCTTTGTCTCAGACGCATTCCATCAATACTGATCATATAGTTGCAGGAGAGCGCTGAATTAATTTATTTTGATAAAAAAAGCCATGAAAAAGAGAAATTCCCTTTTGCGAAATGCAATGTTCCTTATAACCGCGGTCATGTTATGTGCCTGCACCAGTGATGATGGTCCTGGCGATAACAGTGATAACCCGATCGCAAGTTTCACCACCCCAGTCAAGACGGTTTTTACCGGAGCGAGCGTCAAATTTACCAATACCTCCCTCAAGGCTACCAGCTATTCGTGGGTATTCAATGGAGGGGAACCCAACCTGAGTACCGAGGAGGATCCCACCGTCATTTATAATAATCCCGGAACATTTTCGGTCAGCCTTACCGCCGTCAACAGCAAGGGCAATAACACCTTTACAGAAACCAATTACATCACTGTACAGGTCCCACCAGAAGAAACCACCGCAACCTATAACGTCACTTTTATTGGCAATTGGAGTTCCACTACCCATCCGGTTGATTTCCCGGCAGGAGATCATTTCTCACCCGTCGTAGGGATGGTGCATACCTCGGGAATTTCCCTTTTTGAAGAAGGGGAGCTGGCAAGCGATGGAATTGAAGAAATGGCGGAAGAGGGTACAAATGCAGGACTGAATGCTGAGGTGGATGCCCTGGTCAGTGCCGGGACTGCACTGAGCTACATTGATGGCCCCGGACTAACTTCGGGATTCTCTGAGGTAACTTTTGAGATCACTGTGACAAAAGATTTTCCCTTAGTGTCCCTGGTGAGTATGTTTGGGCCCAGCCCTGACTGGTTCGTCGCTGCAGAAAATGTGAACCTTTACATCAATAACGCCTTTCTTGATGAATTGAGTATCAATGCTATTTCATACGACTCCGGGACAGACAGTGGAACGGACTATACTTCCCCGGATGAGGATACCAGTCCTGCGGAAGGCATTTCATTGATCACTGGTGCTCCCCTGGGGAACGGCACTTCCGTGGATCCCCCCGCAGCCATGATCAGTTTCGTAAAATTGGACTTTTAAATGATGAAATACCTGATCTTTAGTATGTTTATTCTGATATGTAATCAGTTGAATGCACAGGAAAGCAGCGGGAAAGGGCTGCCATTCAGCGATATTTCCAGGCACCCGGAAACCGTAAACAGCGGGACAATTATGGTCAGGTTGATTGACGGACTTGGATTCAGGTATTTCTGGGCAACCGAGGGACTTACAGATGCAGATCGCGCGTTCAGGAGTTCCGGGGATGGCCGAAGTATATCAGAAATCATGGAACATATCCTTCAGCTAAGCGAAATTATTCGTGATTTTGCCACCAGATCGGAAGGTGCAGTGCAGCCAAAACCCGGACCTGAAGAAAGCCGCAGGCAAACCCTTGACAATCTCATGATAGCAAGGACAGCTTATATGGAGACCTATTTCCCCGTTCCAAAGGCAGCAGTAACAGCCGGACAGAAAAGATACGACCCTTTCTGGAATCAATTAAACGGCCCATTGGAAGACGCTGTCTGGCATAGTGGACAAATAGCCATTTTACGAAGGATTGCCGGTAATCCGATTGCCGGAGGAATCGATTTTTATTCAGGTGAAAAAAATTAACTGGAAATCAGTACCTACAAGAATTTAAACTATCTTTTCGATCCCATTTTTAAAGATTTTCCGCTGTATTGATCGGGACATTATCCTATAGTAATCACCAAAAATGAAATGAAGTGAAAAAATTGCTTTCTTTGATCGTTCTTTTGTTGTTAGCCGGTTTCAGTCCGTATCCACCGAAGCTTACCGAGGCAGAACGCGAGGCCGCGGCCGCAGAACTTACCAAGACCCGGGACCGTTTACTTTCAATTACCGATGGCCTCAGCGATGAACAGCTTGGGTATAAGATCAGTCCGGATTCCTGGTCTGTCGCAGAATGTATCGAACACATCGCTGTTTCTGAATCCAACCTTGATCAAATGCTGCAGGGGGCACTGAAGGAAAAAGCAGACCCGGCCAGGAGGGTCGAGGTACAACTGTCGGACGAGCAGGTGCTGGCCATGATTGCAGACCGTTCAAATAAAGTGAAGACCCCTGAAGCCTTTGAACCCTCAGGGAAATTCGGTTCTGTAGAAGCCACCCTGGAAGCATTCGAAACTGCCAGACAGGCCCACATTGATTATGTTATAACGACCGGGGACGACCTGCGCAACCATTATGCAAAAACGCCAGTGGGAACCGTTGATGCCTACCAGGTGCTGATGTTCATCTCGGCACATACGGAGCGACATATTCGCCAGATAGAAGAGGTCATGGCCAACGCCGACTTTCCGATGGAGTAAATGCCAATCCGGACACCCGGCCTGAAACACAAGGCCCTCGTCATTTCAGGATGAAGGGTTTTTTTCTATCTGACAATATATGATGACCTATATCACATTCATATTATTTACAGGTTTTGTGGCTTTTTATGCCACGTGGATGCTGCGCAAGGATAAGCTCAACACCCCGGACGGATTTTTCCTGGGTGGGAGATCACTTAGCGGCATTATCATAGCAGGTTCGCTTCTACTGACCAATATTTCTACGGAACATCTGGTGGGCATGAATGGCTCCGCTTACCGGAATGGAGCCATTATTGTAGCCTGGGAAATTACCTCGGCACTGGCATTGGTCATTGCAGCGCTTTACTTTGCACCCCGCTACCTCAAAATGGGTTTAACCACCATCCCTCAATTTCTTGAGAGTCGTTTTGACGGTCTTACCCGAACCCTCGTTGCCCTGTTACTGATCATCTCCTTCGTAGCCACCCTGCTTCCCATAGTACTGTATACAGGGGCATTGAATATTGAGGCAATATTTGAAATTTCCGACATTTTGAAAGTCAGCGAATCCGAAGGGATTTGGATCACCATCCTGATCGTTGGAGTCATTGGGGCGGTATATGCCATTTTCGGAGGCTTGAAAATGGTAGCCTATACAGATACTTTCAATGGTTTCGGCCTTCTTGTAGCGGGTCTGCTGGTGCCGATCATCGCGTTGGTCAGCATTGGCGATGGGAATGTTTTGGAAGGGCTGCACAGGGTATTCGAAAAAAGTCCGGAAAAGTTCAATGTAGTGAGCAGGGAGACAGGGATCGGCCCGGGCTCGCGTACGGCCATCCTTCCCTTTGAGGTATTGTTTACAGGGCTCATGGTCAATCAGGTCTATTTCTGGGCCATGCATCAATCCATTATCCAAAGAGTGCTGGGTGCGGTAAATCTCAGGGAGGCCCAAAAGGGGCTTTTATTTACGGGCCTGCTGAAAATCCTGGTTCCTCTGGTCATTGTCCTGCCAGGGCTTATTGGCTTTTATTATTTCGGGGAAAGCCTCTATGACAATCCGGACAGCGTGTATCCGAAACTGGTAAAGATGATCCTGCCTGCATGGCTTACCGGCTTCTTTGTCGCAGTTATGATGGGAGCCATCCTGACCACATTTAACAGTGCACTGAACAGCGCAGCAACGGTATTTACCCTGGGTATCTTCAAGCGGTATTTCAACAAAAATGCCTCGGAAAAGAAACTTGTCTCTATGGGAAAATGGACTTCTGCTGTTCTGGCCATATTCGCCATCGGGATCGCACCGTTTGTCGCCAATGCCCCGCTGGGACTTTATCAACTCTTGCAACAACTCAATGGCATCTTCTTTATTCCGATAGCGAGCGTCATCATAGCCGGATTCCTTTTTCCAAGGGTTTCTGCCACAGGTGCCAAGGCCGGGCTTGCCTTTGGCCTGATCTTTTACATTCTGACTTATTTTATTTTTGAGGTCGATTTGCATTTCGTGCATTTGTGGGGTATCGAGTTTGTTTTGAATATTCTGGTCATGCATTCGGTTTCGCTTCTTCGTCCTCAAAAGACAGTATTTGTCATGCAGGATGCCGGAATCCTTGACCTGAAACCATGGAAATATGCCAGGCATTTCAGCATTTTCCTGGTAGTTTTCACTTTAATTTTGTACCTTTTCCTTGGAAATGTATAGGTATGGAGAAAGTTTTTAGGAATTACGAGGAATTGAGTGTTGATGATGCCGTGCGTGAACATTATAGGAAAATGAGGAAAAACCAGACATTTGATTATGTCCGGAGGATGCAGCACAACTATCTGACCTATGACAAACCTATGGCCTTGTGGGATGCCATGGGACACCTTAACGATTTAATTGACGTAAGCGATCCGGATCTGGATTTGCCAAATGTTCAGCACCTGATCCAAAGTGCCGAGGCCATACGAAAGGATGGCAGGGAGGATTGGATGCAGCTTGTCGGGCTCATTCACGACCTCGGGAAGATTATGTTCCTATGGGGAAAGGATGAAGACGGCACCAGCCAGGCTGAACAATGGGGCATGGTCGGGGATGTATTTGTTGTTGGATGCGCCCTTCCGGACACCTGTGTATTCCCGGAATTCAACAAATTAAATCCTGACATGGAGGACGATCGTTACAATACGGAGAACGGGATCTATGAGGAAGGTTGCGGCATGGATCAGCTGACGCTCGCCTGGGGACATGATGAATATCTGTTCCGTGTCCTGCAAAATCACCCCACCAACAGAATCCCTGAGGCGGGCATGGCTATGATCCGCTTTCATTCCTTTTACCCATGGCATACCGGGGGTAGTTATACTTCCCTGCTTAGTAAAAAGGACGAGCAACACCTGGAATGGATCCGCGACTTTAATAAATATGACCTCTATACTAAAAGTGACGCATTGTATCAGCTTGAAGATCTGAGGCACCACTACCAGCCCCTGGCTGAAAAGTATCTCGGCAAGGGACCTATTTATTGGTAGGAGCGCGCCCTTTCCAACACGGAATGCCAACGCTCCTTTTTGGAGCTGACAGTCTTAAAAGTACTTTCAGTTAGAACCACAGTGTTCACCCGTGCTATTAAGAACCCCGGAGGCGTCAACCGTGAATGGCTATTTTCAGGTTCGACAGGAACCACCTTGCCTAACGCCGAGAATTTCAGAAGATTAACATTACTATAAGACTAAATATCACTAACTTAGATAGTGGAATTTAGAAAATTCCTCAGAAAATTAACTAAAGAATTAAGCTATGAAAAAGGAACAGATCAGCACCGCGAAGTGTTTCCCGGCGGTAGCTATTTACCTGATTTTATTACTGCTGCCTGGCACCCTGCCGGTGGCGCTGGGCATGCAACAGCGACCTGCGCAGGAGGTGCAGAATTTTAAACAGTACAAGGGGGAGGTGGTTGATGATCAAAATAAAAATCCGCTCATTTTTGCCAGCCTTACGCTCCAGGAGACAAATATCAGCACGGTCACTAACGCCGAGGGAGAATTCCTGCTGAAAATTCCGCAAACAATCACTGAGGGGAATATCCTGGTATCTTTTCTGGGATATAAAACCCGTGCCATTCCGTTGTCACAGTTAAGCGAATCGAACAACCGAATTGGCCTGCAGGTTTCTGTTACCGAACTTTCAGAAGTGGATATCAGTATTCCGAAGGATGCCAGAACCCTGGTTCAGGAAACTTTGAGTAGAAAGGGTGAAAACTATATTGAAGATCCTACGCTTATGACTGCCTTTTACCGGGAAACCATTAAGAAAAGAAGAAAGAACGTGTCACTCTCCGAAGCAGTGGTGAATATTTATAAGGCTTCCTACACTTCTCCAAGGCAGGATGCCGTACAACTCTTTAAGGCCAGAAAAAGTACGGATTATGACAAGTTGGATACCTTGACTCTCAAACTACAGGGGGGGCCTTTTAATGCCCTTTTTGTTGACATAATGAAGTATCCGGAATATATTTTTACGGAAGAGAGCATCCTGGATTACGATTTCGCTTTTGAAAGGTCTACAAGGATCAATGACAATTTAATTTACGTGGTTTCTTTTGCGCAACGCAAGGGCATTCTGGATCCCCTCTACAAAGGCAAGCTGTTTATAGACGCAGAAAAGAAGATCCTGACAAGTGCAGTATATTCACTGAATATAACAGACCGGGGCAAAGCAAGTAATCTCTACGTCCGGAAAAAACCGCGGAATGCGCAAGTCTACCCGACCGAGGTATCGTACCGTGTGGATTACAGAGAACAAAATGGCCGGTGGTATTATGGTTATAGCAATGTCCTTATGGAGTTCACGATCAACTGGGACAAGCGGCTGTTTAATTCCGTATACAGTATGACCTGCGAAATGGCTGTGACCGACTGGCGGAAGAGTAATACAGGGGCATTACCCAAATCTAAAGACCGGATTCGTTCCAATATTATTCTGACCGATGAAGCCCTTGGTTTTTCTGATCCGGATTTCTGGGGAGAGTACAACATCATTGAACCCGAAAAATCGATAGAGTCAGCGATTAAGAAGATCCAGAAACAATTGGAAAAGGCGAAGGAAGGAATTCAGGAATCTGCCCCTTAAGATAAAATAAAAGATGCCCGAATGTTAAAACGGTCCGGTGAACGGGCCGTTTTACGTTGGAATTGTCCGGCATAAAAGCGTCTCAGGAATGTTTCGACTTTATAAACATTTGTTGATAACACCGGTTGATTTAGTGTTGATTTAAATTCCATGGTTTTCCTTGGATTTTTAAACAAAAAAAGCTAGTTTTATTGAATGGTTAAAGGATAGATCGGTAATCGATATATGTGGAAACCATTATAAAGTTGACGTTCTTTATATTGTTGATTTTAGGTTGTGGAGACCGGGTACTTTGTGCCAGGTGGAAATAGCCAACATGAATCGGTAAAGGAGGCTGTTGCTTCCGGAACTGAGGAATGGGAATGTTCTACTTTAAATTCATCACTCCGGTGCTGTGTTTAAAATAAATATTCCAAAACAACGAGAAGAAATAAGTAACTGTTGCTTGGTTGTATAATTGAGAATAGATCTTATTTCGAACGTTGATTCAGAAAAGCGGATGCAATCAATGATTGCGGGGATACACTCAGGTGTATAACAATTATCTGCTGACTGTTTCTAGAAAGCCATATCAATGTACTCGTTACGCTGATATGGCTTTTGTCATTTAGGATCCAGGGGTATTCATCCGGGATAGCAGACTCTTACAAAAGCTCCCACAGCGATTTTTTCTCACCTCAAAGTTTCGGTTAAGGCTGTTCCTGTCGGCAGATATAAAATTGTATATTTGGTCCGCCTGAATAAAACCAACATATATGCCGAGAATTATCTATACCGTTACCGATGAAGCGCCGGCTTTGGCAACCTCCTCCTTCCTACCCATCATTAAAGCCTTCACCTCGTCAGCAGGTATTTCAATTGATACAAAAGACATTTCGCTGGCCGCACGCATCCTGGCTGTTTTCGCTGATGCAACAGGGGAAGTCAACAGATTTCCTGATGACTTGTCGGAACTGGGCAAAATGGCCACTTTGCCCGATACCAATATTATCAAGTTGCCCAATATAAGCGCTTCGATCCCTCAGCTAAAAGAGGCAATATCAGAATTGCAGGGCCATGGTTTCCCGGTCCCTGATTACCCCGACGATCCTGCCACAGCCGAAGAAAAAGAGGCAAAATCACGATATGACCGAATTAAAGGCAGTGCGGTCAATCCGGTCCTGAGGGAAGGCAACTCTGACAGGCGTGCCCCAAAACCCATTAAAAATTTCGCTAAAAAGAATCCTCATAGTATGGGTGTCTGGCAAACGGATTCCAAAACACACGTGGCCACCATGACCCACGGAGACTTTAAGGCCAATGAAAAATCGCTTACTATTGACACGCCGGTGCGTGTAAAAATAGTGCTGGAAAAGTCGGATGGCTCAGAAGAGATCCTGAAAAATTCTGTGAACCTTATCGCCGGAGAAATTGTTGATGCCTCTGTGATGAGTAAGAACGCCCTGCTTGATTTTCTCAAGGCTCAGTACCAGGAAGCAAAGGATAAAGGACTTTTGTTCTCGGTTCATCTGAAGGCCACAATGATGAAGGTATCTGACCCCATAATTTTCGGTCATGTGATGGAAGTATATTTCGGAAAGGTATTCAGCAAACATGAAGTCACTTTCAAAAAGCTTGGCATTAGTCCGAACGATGGTTTGGAACTCCTACAGGATAAATTGAGCCGGCTCGCGGAGGGAGAACGAAAGGAAATTGAAATCGACATTGCGGCGGCTATGGACGCCGGACCCGGTCTGGCCATGGTCAACCATGAAAAGGGTATCACCAACCTTCACGTGCCCAGCGATATCATTATCGATGCTTCAATGCCTGCCATGATTCGGAATTCAGGCCAAATGTGGAACGCGGAAGGAACATCCCAGGATACGTTAGCCATCATCCCAGACAGCAGTTACGCAGGTATTTATGAGGCGACCATCGATTTTTGTAAAAAACACGGCGCATTTGATCCTGCCACTATGGGTACAGTGCCGAATGTCGGACTCATGGCGCAGAAAGCAGAGGAATATGGCTCGCACGACAAAACCTTTGAAATCCCTTCCAGTGGCGCAGTGAAAGTTGTCAATACCGAAACTTCCGAAGTTCTTCTCACCCATAAAGTGAAAGCAGGGGATATCTGGCGGATGTGCCAGGTGAAAGACGCAGCGATCCAGGACTGGATCCGGCTTGCTGTAGACAGAGCCAGAGCCACCGGAACTCCGACTGTTTTCTGGCTTGACAGGGACAGGGCGCACGATGCGGAACTCATACGAAAGGTAGAAGCATATCTGCCACAACTTGATATCACAGGACTGGATATTCGCACCTTATCCCCCGCGGAAGCAACGAAATTGACACTCGGCAGACTAAAGGAAGGCAAAGACACGATCTCTGTATCCGGAAATGTGTTGCGCGATTATCTTACGGACCTATTCCCAATACTGGAAGTGGGTACCAGCGCCAAAATGCTTTCCATTGTCCCGTTGATGAATGGAGGGGGCCTTTTTGAAACAGGGGCCGGTGGATCTGCGCCCAAACATGTGGAACAGTTTCTGGAGGAAGGGCACCTGCGATGGGATTCACTGGGGGAATTTCTCGCCCTCAGCGTGTCGCTTGCATTTTACGGGGATAAGAATAACAATTCCAGGGCCAGGATTCTGGCCGAAATGCTCGATGAAGCTACGGAACAATTTCTGGATGAAGATCGATCACCCTCCCGCAATGTGGGTGAAATCGACACGAGAGGTAGCCATTTTTATCTCGCTTATTATTGGGCAAAAGCCCTCGCCGGACAGGACAAGGATGCGGAATTGAAAGCAACTTTCTCCAGGTTTTTTGAACAGATCCGACAGCAGGAATCACAGATTCTTGAAGAATTGATCGCGGCCCAGGGTACAAAACAGGAAATTGGCGGGTATTATAAACCGGATCCGGATCTGGTCACCGCAGCCATGAGGCCGAGCAGGACTTTCAATGCCCTGCTTGATGCCCTTTAATGCATTAGTTATATAAAATTGAATTTGTTCTGACCTATTAACCCGGGAAATGGTGAATGGCTGGCATCCACCTTTTAGCCGCCATCCTACCTGAAAATCGTTGTTGGTAAAACAAGATTGGATTAATTTATTATCGACGCCTGAAATTATTCTTGTTATTTTTAGGAAATTTTTATTGAATGTTATCATTCCTTCGAGTATTGTCCTGTATTCTCTGCCTTTTACTCACCTCTCCTACAATTGCCCAACAAAAATTCACCCTCAGCGGAAGCGTTACAGAGGCAGCCAGCAATGAAACCCTGATCGGCGTGACCATAGTAGTGCCGGAATTGAAGACAGGGGTGACCACCAATGAATACGGATTTTATTCCCTGACTTTACCGGAAGGGCAATACACGCTACGCATCAGTTACCTTGGATATCAGGATGTGGTGAATTCAATTACTTTTGATTCGGATCAGAAAATCAACTTTAAGCTAGCAGAATTGGTGGAGCAACTGGAGGAGGTTGTAGTGTCCGATGATCTGAAGAGAATTGATATTCGCGAACCGCAGATGAGTGTCAGTACTTTGGACATCAGGACCATAAAAAAAATTCCTGTGGTACTTGGCGAAGCAGACGTGATTAAAGCCCTGCTTTTGTTACCGGGGATTACCAATGCGGGAGAGGGCGCTTCCGGATTTAATGTGCGGGGTGGCTCGGTGGATCAGAATCTCATCCTGCTCGACGAGGCCACCATCTTCAATGCCTCCCACCTCTTTGGTTTTTTTTCTGTCTTTAACCCGGATGCCATAAAAGATATCAAATTGTTTAAGGGAGGCATCCCCTCGCGTTATGGTGGCCGGGTTTCATCGGTTCTTGAAATCTTTCAGAAAGAAGGGAACAGTAATGAATTCAGAATGAGCGGTGGTATTGGGGCGGTGGCCAGCCGTCTTCTGGCAGAGGGCCCGATCGTGAAGGACAGAGCTGCCTTCCTGGTCGGGGGAAGGGCCTCCTATGCTCACTTGTTTCTCCCACTCTTTGACAATGACAATTCGGCTTATTTCTTTGATCTTAATACCAAACTAAACTACCGTATCAACGAAAAAAATAATATTTTCCTTTCCGGGTATTTCGGGAGGGATGTGTTCTCCATTTCAGAAAGTTTTCAGAATACCTATGGCAACAGTGTATTTAATTTCAGGTGGAACCACCTTTTCTCCGATAAGTTGTTTACCAACCTTTCCCTCATCTATTCGGATTATTATTATGGACTGGAATTGGATTTTGTAGGATTCCGATGGAACTCGGGCATACAGAATTTCAACCTAAAATACGACCTGAAACACTATGTCGGTGAGGACCTTCAGATAAATTACGGGCTCAATAATATTTATTACAGGTTCAATCCCGGGAAGATTGAACCCAACGATGCGGATTCGGGCATCCTGGCGGAGCAACTGATCCAGAAATATGCCAATGAATCGGCAGCTTATATAGATGTACAGCAGAACGTCACAGATCACCTGTCGGTCGAATATGGCCTCAGGCTTAGTCACTTTATACGGTTGGGGCAGGACGAAATTAATGTCTATGAAAATAACGAGCCGGTGTTTTTCGATCCTTTTCTGTTGATTTATCAGGAGGCGGATCCTATAGGTATCGTAACTCCCGGTCGCAGCGAAAGTCTTGCTACCTTCACCAACCTTGAACCCAGGATTTCCGCTTCCTTTGCCTTCGGGCCGGATACCTCTGTAAAGGCTAGTTACACGAGACTCACCCAGTATCTGCACTTACTTTCCAACACCAGCTCCCCGACCCCACTTGACGTGTGGACACCCAGCGGACCTTTTGTCAAACCACAATTGCTCGACCAGTATGCCCTGGGCTATTTCCGTAACTTCAGCGATGACGCCTATACCCTGGAAACCGAAGTATTTTATAAGGACATTCAAAACCGGATAGACTACATAGACGGGGCCAACCTTATCGCCAACAATGCCATAGAACAGGTTATTTTGAATGGCCATGCCAGGGCGTATGGGCTCGAAATACTCCTTCGGAAAAACGATGGCCGATTACAGGGCTGGCTCGCCTATACCCTGTCCCGATCGGAGCAACGCACCCCGGGCAGAACGCCTAAATCGGATAACGGGAGATCCAATATGGAAACAGGGATCAATCTTGGGGAATGGTATTTTACACCATACGATAAAACACATGATATCGCACTTTTTGGGAGTTTTGAATTAAACAAGAAGTGGGACTTCAATGCAAATTTCATATTTCAGACCGGACAGCCAACCAATTACCCGATTGGACAGTTTGAATTCCAAGGGCTTACCGTTCCGTATTACGGGCTTCGGAATAAAGAGCGACTCCCGGATTATCACCGTTTTGATATAGGTGCCACCCTCACCCCAAAGGAAAAAGAGGGAAGGAAATGGCGGTCTGAATGGGTTTTCAGCATTTACAACCTGTACAGCCGTCGGAACGCAGCTTCCATAAATTTTCGTCAGAACCAGGATACGGGGGTCAATGAAGCCATACGTACCTCGATTTTTGGAATCATACCGGCCGTCACCTACAATTTTAAATTCTGAGCGATGCTAAAAAAAATCCTCCTGCTTCCGATGGCTTTCCTTCTCTTTTCCTGCGAAGATGTGATAGAAGTGGACACACCCTCCGGAGAACCACTACTCATTGTTGATGCACTTATAAAAATAGACATTTCAAGTCCTTCACAGTTGGTAAGTGTCCGGGTAGGCCTGACGAGCACTTATTTCGGTGAAGTACCCGTGACTTCTCTGGAACAGGTCACTATTACCAATGTGGACATGGAATCGACCTTTGCAAATCCCAATACCCTCATCCTCCTTGAAACGCAACCGGGCATTTACGAAGCTGTCAAGGATACTTCCTTCTTTACATCCGGTGAACTCGTGTTTCAGTTATCCCATAACGGACGCCAGTATTTTGCCAGAACCCATTACATCCCTACCGTTCCAATTGATGATATACAAAAGGGCGATGGTTCTCTCTTCGGGGAGGATGACACCGAAGTTATCGTTAGATTTACCGATGTCGCTGAGCGGGAGGACTTTTATATTTTCGATTTTGATTTTAACGAATTCCTCGTTACGGAAGATACCTTTTACCAGGGGCAGGAATTTGAATTTTCTTACTTCTATGACAGGGACCTGGAGGCCGGTAAAGAGGCCACCATTCGCATTTGGGGAGCGGATGAGGGCTTTTACAATTATATGAATAAGCTGATTCAGCAGGGCGGAGAACTTATGGGGCCTTTTGCCACTCCTGCGGCAACAGTCCGCGGTAATGTTTTTGATGTCACCGGCCTCGACAATGTCGATATATTTGACAATGTAGATCGTCCTGAGGCCTTTGCCCTCGGATATTTTGCGGTGGTCCAGGAATACACCTCTCAAATTGAATTTTAAGACCTTTGTCATGCCAAAACGCCTGCTCCCCATGCTGCTGCTATTCCTGATCGGCTGTGAGGATGTGATAGAGGTTGACGTACCTTCCGCTTCCCCAAGACTCCTGGTAGATGCGCTGATTAGGGTCAATGAAGCCCAACCCCTGGTTCAGGTGAATGTAAAGGTTGGCCTGACTGCCTCTTTCTTTTCGACAACCCCGGTCACCAATCTCGAACAAATAACCATCATCAACCTGGAATCTGGTGGCCTGCTGATCCTCATTGAGGAGCAGGAAGGTTCGGGGGTTTACGAAGCTGTGGTCACTAAGGAATTTTTCATGGAGGGAGAATTGATCCTGCAGATCACCCATGACGAACGGCTATATTTCGCGCGTACCCGGTACGTCCCAACGGTCCCTATAGATACTCTCGAACAGGGGGAAGGTGTTCTTTTTGAAGGGGACGAGACGGAAGTGATCGTAAGTTTTGAAGATGCCCCTGATCGCGATGATTTTTATGTTTTTGACTTTGATTTCGGGGAGTACCTGGTCACCGAGGATGCGTTCTATAACGGCCAGCCTTTCAGCTTTTCCTATTTCTATGATAACAACCTCAATCCCGGGGATGAAGTGACCATCGGCATCCTTGGTGCCGACCGCGGCTTTTACAATTATATGAATCAGCTTATCCAGCAGGGAGGAGATCTCATGGGCCCTTTTGCCACCCCTGTCGCCACCGTACGTGGCAATGTATTTGATGTAACCGGCCTGGATAACCAGGAGATTAAAGACAATGTAGGAAGGCCGGATAAGTTTGCTCTTGGGTATTTTGCCGTGGTTCAGGAATATAAAAAAAGTATTCTGATCCAATAAGAACTCAGCCCACTTTCCAAGTCACTGGCGCGAAGTGAAAAAATTTCGGATAGCCTCTGTTATCAGCCCGGAAGCGTTCTTCATGTTGTATTCCAGCGACTGATCCGGAAGGCCGATGACCACCACCTCACTTAAGCCCGAGGCGCGGAGCAACTTCCGGTCAATGTCAAGCGTACCGCATACCGAAATAACCGGAATATTGTAGCGCTCCCCCAGAGTGATGACCCCATGGATCAGTTTTCCCTGCAAGGTCTGTTCATCCATTTTTCCCTCTCCTGTGATGATGTAGTCCACCGGCTGTTTTTCCAGGAATTCATGAACTCCGGCCATCTTAAACAGAAAATCCGTTCCACTGATAAGGTCGGCATTTGCGAAGACCTTTAATCCATAAGCGGAACCCCCGGCAGCCCCCGCACCAGGAATCATTGCACAGGACAGGCCCAATTCCTGTTGAACTATTTTATCCAGATGTTTCAGGCCTTTGTCAAGATCCCTCAACTGTCCGGGAGTGCCTCCTTTTTGTCCTCCATAGACCGTCGCGGCCCCGGATATACCATAGAGGGGATTGGTAACATCATGTACTGCGAAGATTTTTAACTCTTCCGACGATCCGAGCCAGGGTGACCGACGGATAGCGTGAATTTTAGATAAATCATTGCCAATTGGTTTGAGTTGACAGGCTTGATCATCAAGAAAATCATAACCAAGTGCGCTCGCCATCCCTGTCCCACCGTCATTACTGGCACTCCCCCCCAGCCCGATAAAGAGGGTTTTGGCTCCTTTTTGGATCGCATCCGCCATCTGTATTCCGGTACCCTTTGTAGTGGTAATTCCCGGATTCCTTTCCTCCGGTTTCAGCAGTACCAGACCAGAGGCTTTTGCGAGTTCAATATAGGCCACGGCATTTATGTAGTCCATTAGGTAAATAGTCTCAATGGCTCTTCCCAGGGGATCTGCTGTTGAAACTTTCACCTCTTCAACCGTTAAATATCTGGTCACTGATTCTAAAAACCCCTCGCCCCCATCGGACGCCAAAACCACATGTAGTTGCAACTCCGGCAATGCCTCCTGCAATCCTTTGGAAAGTGCAACGATAACTTCTTCGGCACTCAGTGAGCCTTTGAATTTGTCCGGAACCAGCAGAAAAGTCATCGGTCTTGGCATTTGGTTATGGAATCATAAGGATAAATATATCCTATTATTGTTACTTTTATACCCTGCAGTAACTTTGAATGATGGGAACAGACAAGAATGTCCTGGCCAAAGGTCTGAAATATTTACTCTATACGACCGGCCTGATGTTTACCGCCCCGGTGGTGATGTACCAGGCCTTTAAGAATGAGGGACATCCCTTCTTCTGGCCGGTCCTGATCCTCGGTCTTCTCCTGGGAATTGCCGCCATAGCCATGGGGTTCTACAGTATAAAAATACTGATGGACGGTTTTTTCGGAACGAAGAAGTAGCATCTGCAGGCCCGAAAAAATAGCGCCGGAAATGTGCCGTTCGCCCCTGCAATGCCCCTTAAAATCATGTTTTTATATATTGTCTGCCTCAATGCAAGATGTTATCTTTGCGGACTCATACTTCAGGGCAGCTATGATCAAAATTACATTGCCAGACGGAAAGATCAGGGAATACCCCATGGGGACCACACCTATAGGGGTCGCTAAGGAGATTAGCGAAGGTCTTGCGCGAAATATCATCTCGGCCGCTTTCAATGGGAAGGTGGTTGAGACGGTCACCCCATTAAAGGAAGACGGAAAGCTGATCCTTTATACGTGGAATGACAAAGAAGGAAAAAAGGCCTTCTGGCACTCCACTTCCCACGTTCTTGCCCAAACCCTTCAGGAACACTACCCCGGTATTAAACTCACCATAGGTCCCGCTATTGAAAACGGATTCTATTATGATGTCGATTTCGGAGAACACAGTGTTTCGGAAAAGGATTTCGGCACCCTCGAAGCTGAAGCGCTCCAGATCGCCAGGGGTAAGCACGAATTTAAAATGCGTGAGGTGACCAAGGCTGATGCCCTGAACTTCTATCGCTCCGAGGGAAACCAATACAAGACAGAACTGATTGAAAACCTGAACGACGGAGAAATTACATTTTGTGACCATGATACATTTACGGATCTGTGTCGCGGCGGGCACATTCCCAATACAGGTATCATCAAAGCCATCAAAATATTGAACGTGGCCGGAGCCTACTGGCGGGGTGACGAGAATAAACCTCAGCTTACCAGGGTTTATGGGATCTCCTTTCCCAAACAGAAAGACCTTACCGATTATCTGGAGATTCTCGAAGAAGCGAAAAAAAGGGACCATCGTAAACTGGGTAAAGAACTGGAGCTTTTTACATTTTCCAAAAAGGTGGGTCAGGGCCTTCCCCTATGGTTGCCAAAAGGAGCTGCTCTTCGCGAGCGTCTGGAAATGTTTCTTAAAAAGGCACAGAAAAAGGCTGGCTATGAAATGGTGGTCTCCCCCCATATAGGATTGAAAGATCTCTATGTGACTTCCGGACATTTTGCCAAATACGGTGCGGATAGCTTCCAGCCAATCCATACGCCAAAGGAGGACGAACTGTTTTTCCTTAAGCCGATGAACTGCCCCCATCACTGTGAAATTTACAACACCCGCCCTTTCAGTTATAAAGAGCTTCCAAAACGTTACGCGGAATTCGGGACAGTCTACAGATATGAACAGAGTGGCGAATTACACGGCCTGACCAGGGTTAGGGGGTTTACACAGGACGACGCCCATATTTTCTGCACGCCTGAACAGTTGGATCAGGAATTCAAGGATGTGATAGATCTATCCCTGTACGTGCTCAGCTCACTCGGGCTGGATAATTATAGCGCACAGGTCTCGGTCCGTGATCCCGACCAGCCGGAGAAATATATCGGTTCGGCTGCCCATTGGGAAATGGCTGAAAATGCGATCATCTCCGCAGCGAAGGAAAAAGGGCTGGAATTTGTTATTGAAAAGGGGGAAGCTGCTTTTTATGGTCCGAAACTCGATTTTATGGTCAGGGATGCCATTGGAAGAAACTGGCAGCTTGGGACGATACAGGTTGATTATAATCTCCCGGAAAGGTTTGATCTGACTTATAAGGGCAGTGACAATGAACTTCACAGGCCCGTAATGATCCACCGCGCTCCTTTTGGAAGTATGGAGCGGTTCATCGCGCTGCTTCTGGAACATACAGGGGGTAATTTCCCACTGTGGCTCACCCCGGACCAGGTTATTGTGCTCCCTGTGAGTGAGAAGCACGAAAAATATGCCGAAAAAGTTTTAAATTCCCTGGAAAATCACGAAATTCGCGCCCTCGTTGATAAGCGGAACGAAACCGTGGGCAGGAAAATACGTGAGGCAGAATTGACCAAGATTCCATTTATGCTGATCGTTGGGGAACAAGAGGAAGAACAGGAAACCATTTCTGTTCGAAGACACGGAGGAGATGATCTCGGCATGATTTCTGTAAACGACTTTGCCGGTTTAATAGAAAAAGAAATTAATAGTACTTTAAAGTCGTTTTAACATATCAACGTTTAATTAAAAGAAAGTAGTCATAGCAATACGTAGAAGATTTAGGCCCCAACCCAGGAGGGAAAATAAAAACCCTCATAACATCAATGAAAATATCAACGCTCCTCAAGTAAGGTTGGTGGGTGATAACGTTGAAGTAGGAGTATATCCCATCAAGGCTGCAATGACCAAGGCGGAGGAATTGGGTCTGGATCTGGTTGAAATATCACCCAATGCGGACCCGCCTGTTTGTAAGGTAATAGATTACAAGAAATTCCTTTACGAGCAGAAGAAGCGGGAAAAGGTCATGAAGGCCAAGGCCACTAAAGTGATCATTAAGGAAATCAGGTTCGGGCCAAATACGGACGATCATGATTACGACTTTAAAAAGAAACACGCCGAAAAGTTTTTAAAGGAAGGCGCTAAATTAAAGGCCTATGTTTTTTTTAAGGGCCGGTCCATTGTCTACAAGGATAAAGGAGAAATATTGCTGTTAAAACTTGCCCAGGAACTGGAAGATTTTGGTAAAGTTGAACAGATGCCGAAGTTGGAGGGGAAACGGATGACGATGTTCCTTGCCCCCAAAACCAAAAAATAGAATAGTCTCCGGCGGGACCATCAAGTAGTTGTATTAATTAACAGGAAGAAAATGCCTAAAATGAAAACCAAATCCAGTGCCAAGAAGCGATTCAAGCTTACCGGTACCGGGAAAATTAAAAGAAAGCACGCCTTTAAGAGTCATATTCTTACGAAGAAGTCGAAAAAGCGGAAGCTTAAACTTACCCACGCGACCCTGGTCAGTGTGGCCGATGTCTCGAACATCAAGGAACAGCTGCGCCTTAAATAAGCCATGCATTCCAACAGGTAGTATTAACCATGGAGTCAGGCAAGGGAAGATAGTCGATTGACAGCCCTCATGAAGTATCCGAAACCGGGTCGCCTGCTACAAAAAAAGAAGAAAAATGCCAAGATCAGTAAATTCCGTAGCCTCAAGGGCAAGGAGAAAAAAAGTATTAAAACAGGCCAAAGGGTACTTTGGTAGAAGGAAAAATGTCTGGACCGTCGCTAAGAACGCCGTAGAAAAAGCGATGGTGTACTCCTACAGGGACCGAAGGAACAAAAAACGCAATTTCCGTGCCCTGTGGATCACCCGGATCAATGCAGGAGCAAGATTACACGGAATGTCCTATTCCCAGTTCATGGGCAGCATGAAGGCGGGCAATATTGGTCTGAACCGAAAGGTTCTCGCAGATCTCGCTATGAACCACCCGGAGGCTTTTAAGGCCATCGCGGATAAAATAAAATAAATCCATCCGGATCAACAACCTCCCGCTCAGCAGACCGGGAGGTTCTTTTTTTAAAAGTAATTTGGTTTCGGTAGCCCTGACCCTTAGTCTGGTCCGGCCAGCTTTCCTAATATGGTACCTACCACAGACCTGCCGGAGGCATCATCCCGGTGTTCACACAGATAAATGCCCTGCCAGGTACCAAGCGCGAGGCGACCTTTAGATATAGGAACCATGACCGAAGCGCCCATAAGAGAAGCCTTGATATGTGCGGGCATATCGTCAGGACCTTCTGAATTGTGCAGGTAATGGGGTTCGTTCTCCGGCACGAGCAGGTTCAGGTGACTTTCAAAATCGCTTCTAACCGTTGGATCTGCGTTCTCATTGATGGTCAGGCTTGCAGACGTATGTTGGATGAAAAGATGGAACATTCCTGCGGAGATTCCGGATATCTCCGGGAACTCTTTTAGTACAAACCTTGTAATGAGGTGGTATCCCCGGGCCTGAGGCGGTATTAGGATCACCTTCTGATAACAATTCATCCCTGACATCTTATATTATTGCAATGAATACCCCGGTAATTTAAGCATAAAAAATACCTTTGTCCAACCGAAATCACAGGCTGATGGATTTATCCAAAATTAAACTGATAGTGACCGATATGGACGGCACTTTATTGAATTCAAATCATGAAGTCAGTCCTAGATTCTTTGAGTTATTCGATCGCCTGAGGCATCGGAATATTATGTTTGTGGCTGCCAGCGGGAGGCAGTATGACAATATTGCGATCAAACTTGATACCATTAAGGATGACATCATCATCATCGCTGAGAATGGGGGGTTCGCAGTAAAGAATGGTCATGAAATTGTTAGCAACCCACTGGAAAACCATGTCAAGAATGAGATCCTGAGTTCGCTCGGGAAGATAGACAATGTCATGCCTGTCCTGTGCGCCAAGGCTACGGCATATGTGCAGAACACCTCTCCCCCATTTCTGGAGAAACTGAGTGAGTACTACAGCAGTTATCAGATCCTTGAAGACCTGAGGGATTATGAAGGAGAAGTGATGAAGATTGCGGTGTATCATTTCGAAAGTTCGGAGAAATATATCTACCCCGCCGTTAAACATTTTGAGGGAATGCTTAAAGTCAAGGTTTCTGGGGAGCACTGGGTAGATCTCTCACATAACAATGCCCATAAAGGCTATCCCTTAGAACTCATTCAAAAAAAATACCGGATTGGCCGTGACGAAACACTTGTATTCGGAGATTATAACAACGATTTGGAAATGATGGCCTTGTCAGATTACAGTTTCGCCATGGCAAATGCCCATCCCAATGTACTTAAGGCTGCCAATTATGTCACTTCAAGCAATGATGATTATGGAGTGGAGAGGATTTTGGAAAAAGTCCTGGAGACGGCAGAGTAGATCAGGTCTTTTGTTTTTTCTTCTGCGCCGCGGGAAATAGTACGTTGTTTAAAATGAGACGGTACCCAGGCGAGTTGGGGTGTAATTCCAGCTCCGTTTTTGGGTCGCCCACCCGATGTTGATAATCTTCAGGGTCATGACCTCCATAAAAGGTAAAAAATCCCCTCCCCTTGATGCCGTGTATATAGCGTGCTTCACCGTTGATCCTGTTCTCACCGAGTACCAGGACGGTAGGTTTTATCTGGTCTCTTTCGAAGGCCGTGGTCTGGCCCATAAAACCTTTTACAAGAGCGGTATGATTCTGACATAACATCGTTGGAACCGGATCCCATTTGGCGGAAAAATCCATCAGCGAAAAATAATCTGTTTCCTTTGGAATATTGTTTCTTGAATTGGTCATGTCAATCGAAGAAAATTCATAACGCAACGGATTGCGCTCCAGGATAAAATCCTTAAATGCAAAGGTCTTGCCGAAATCGATCCTGCTCTGAAAGTTGGCATCTGAAGGTGTACCGTCAAACATGGGTTCGCAGATGTCCACACCTTCCGCAGCCAGAGCGATATCAAAACTATCCGTGGCGGAGCACATGGCGAACATAAAGCCCCCACCAATAACATAATTCCTGATCTTCTGAGCCACGGCCGATTTTTCATCAGCCACGGTCTGGTAACCGAGTTGAGCCGCCAGGTCTTCTGCCTGTTGTTTGGCTTCAATATACCATGGCGCAGCCCTGTAAGCTCCGTAAAACTTTCCGTATTGCCCGGTAAAATCTTCATGGTGAAGGTGCAACCAGTCATACAATGCCAGCTTATCTTCCAGAACCTCCTCATCATAAAGGGTAACATACGGAATTTCGGCATAGGTGAGCACCATGGTCACCGCGTCATCCCAGGGTTGGTTATCCTTAGGGGAATAAACTGCTATCCTGGGTGCTTTTTCAAGAATAACCGCTTCCTGATTCATGGCCGGGCTGCCGATACCTTCGAGGATCTCCTCAGCCTGACCGTCAGAGAGTATCTCGAAGGATACGCCACGGATCTGACATTCCTGCCGGATACGGTCGCCGTCGGGCAGTAAAAAGGAGCCCCCTCTGTAGTTGAGCAGCCATTGTACTTTTTGTTGATTGGTCAATACCCAGTAGGTAATTCCATAAGCCTTAAGGTGATTCTGTTGGGCTTCCGCGTCCATGGGAATGAGGATCACGGAGGCTGAAACCTGAAGGGAGAAAGCGCATAGAACGAAAAAAAGAACCAGTTTTAATTTCCTGATAAACATCAGGTTACCGCCAGGGAGCTGCCAAACACTGCTTTTTTTAGCCAGAGATAATTTCTTTACTCTAAATGATATCGAATGCTGACTGGAAGAAATTTTCCGGAAGGGGAGGAATTCAAAATTGTCAGAAGGGTACATCATTGTTATCGTCCGGCTCTGGGTCCGGATGGTCATTTCTCCTGCGTCCGAAAGCTTCATCGCTGCTCGGCAGTTTCTTGGTCAGGAACGGGTTATCACCATCCGCATTCATTTTGGATTGAAACTCAAAAGGAGAATCAAAGTCATCCAAGTTATCAAATTTACCCAGTTGGGCAATGAACTTTAACCTAATATTATCCAGCCCGCCATTCCTGTGTTTCGCGACAATGAACTCTGCCTGCCCTTGGGTTGGGGTGCGTTCTTCATCGTCCCACTCATCAATTTTGTAGTATTCCGGCCTGTAAATAAAAGACACAATATCAGCATCCTGCTCGATGGCTCCTGATTCTCTCAGGTCAGAAAGAATAGGGCGTTTGCTGCCGCCCCTGGTTTCAACCGCCCGTGACAGCTGGGAAAGGGCAATGACCGGCACGCTGAGTTCCTTGGCGAGGGCTTTGAGGTTTCTGGAAATGGTCGAAATTTCCTGTTCCCGGTTTCCGCCTTTCTGACTGCCACCTGCAGTCATTAATTGAAGGTAATCCAGAACGATGAGTTGGATCTTGTGTTGTGAAGCCAGCCGTCTCGCTTTCGCCCTGAGATCAAAGATGGAAAGCGAGGGGGTGTCATCTATATATAAAGGAGCCTTTTCAAGGGCTTTTACCTTGACATTCAATTGCTCCCATTCATGTTTTTCGAGCCTGCCCGTCCTTAACTTTTCGGAGGAGAGACCTGTTTCTGAAGAAATGAGACGGGTTATCAACTGGACGGAAGACATTTCAAGAGAAAAAAAAGCGACCGGGATATTGTGGTTGACCGCCATATTTCGTGCCATCGATAAAGTAAGGGCTGTTTTCCCCATCCCGGGTCGGGCCGCAATAATGACAAGATCACTGGGCTGCCAGCCTGAGGTTAACTTATCGACCTTGTCAAAACCGGAAGGAATGCCGCTAAGACCATCCTTATTGGATATTTCCTCGATCTTTTTCTTGGCCTGTATCACCAGGTTCAGGGCAGTTTCCGCGGAACGTTTCAGATTGCCCTGGGTCACATCATATAATTTGGCCTCTGCGTTGTCCAGCAGATCAAAAACATCCGTACTGTCATCGTAGGCATCTTCTATGATTTCATTGGAGATTTTTATCAGGCTTCGTTGGATATATTTTTGGAGGATGATCCGGGCATGGAACTCAATATGCGCTGATGAAGCCACTTTTTGAGTCAGTTTTATCAGGTAAAAATCCCCCCCGGCCATATCGAGCCGTTCGTCTTTCTTTAATTGGGAAGAAACGGTTAATAAATCAATAGGCTCGGAAGTTTCGAACAACTTAAAAATTGCCTCGTAGATATACCTGTGGGCATCCTTGTAAAAAACATCCGGGTGCAGGATGTCTATTACCTCATCGACCCCTTTTTTGTCAATCATCATCGCTCCCAATACAACTTCCTCTAAATCAATTGCTTGAGGCGGGATTTTACCTTTTTCCAGGCTGATGATAGCGGATTTGCTGATTTTATGGCCAATGACAGGGCTGGGATTTTCCATGGTGGTAAAAGTATACAATTAAGCTTGAGTAGTGGGGGAAATCGTTTTGTCCGATATCAACTGTTGATTAACAATCCGTTTGTTGATAAGTTACAAAAATGTGTTCACAAGTGAAATGTCGGTGTGATTTTTTGATTCAATTTTAAGAAAACAAGGGCTGGGATCAGAATATCAGTCATTGAAGACTCCCATGCCTGCATACTTTTCCATTCTTACCTGCACCAGTTGTTTTGATGATAGCTTCTTCAGTTCTTCGTAATTCTTGGTAATCCTGTTTTTGACGATATCGAAGGCTTTTTCCCTGTGGGTGTGGGCGCCACCTACGGGTTCCTTGACAATTTCATCGATAAGCTTTAGTTTTTTCATATCGGTCGCTGTCAGTTTCAAAGCATCAGCGGCCTGTTCCTTGTATTCCCAGCTTCTCCAGAGAATGGAGGAGCAGGATTCGGGAGAAATCACGGAATACCAGGTATTCTCAAGCATGAGGACACGGTCTCCCACCCCGATCCCCAAAGCGCCGCCTGAGGCGCCTTCCCCAATGATCACCACAATAATCGGCACCTTTAGCCGGGTCATTTCCAGAATATTTCGGGCAATTGCCTCACCCTGTCCCCTTTCTTCCGCCTCAATCCCGGGATATGCTCCAGGGGTATCGATCAGACTGACAACGGGAAGGTTGAATTTTTCGGCCGACTTCATCAACCGCAATGCTTTTCGATATCCTTCCGGATTGGCCATACCAAAATTCCGGTACTGCCGTGTTTTTGTGTTGTAGCCCTTTTGCTGGCCAATGAACATATAGCTCTGATCCCCTAATTTTCCAAGGCCTCCAATCATGGCCTTATCATCCTTCACATTCCGGTCACCATGTAATTCCAGAAAAGTTTCCCCGCAAATGGCACGGATATAATCAAGGGTGTAAGGTCTGTTCGGATGCCGGGATAGCTGCACTCGTTGCCAGGCGGTAAGATTCTTGTAGATTTCCTTCCGCATTTCAGTCAGTTTCGATTCTATCTGCTTACAGGTCTCGGTGACATCCACTTCACTTTCTTCCCCGATGATCTGACACTTTTCAAGTTGTTCAGCCAGTTCCTTAATCGGCAGTTCAAAATCCAAATATTCCATGACACGGGAGGTTTGGGCCATCCGAAAAATGGCCTGAGTTAGTTTGACAGACAAAGATAAAATTTTATTACAAACCTTTCCGGTTTTTTCAGTACCGTCAGTTTTGAAAGAGCCAGATCTGCGGGTAAAGCCCTGTCAGGATAGTCGTCAGTTCGATCCCAACATCCGGTATTTTCAGCGCAGAAGGCAGGACCGTCTGTGAAACTGTTGACTTTTAATCGGGAAGGGCGAGTCGGAAGATCCTGAAACTAACGCCGGGCCTGGTAAAGCAGATAGATGCCCAGTATCCCGAAAAGCATATTGGGCATGACCACCGCAAGTAAAGGTGAAAAACCGGATTGCTCCGCGAGGGTACCGAACACCTTATCAAAAAAGATAAAGATAAAAGCGACGCCCATCCCGAAAGCCAGGTTGATCCCCATGCCTCCCCTCCTTTTGATCGAGGAAACAGCCACGCCTATAATTGTGAGGATAAAGGCGGTTATGGGAAGCGCCCATCTTTTATATTTTGTCAAAATATAGGCGTTGATGTTGGAAGCACCTTTCTTTTTTTGTGCTTCAATGAAGGAATTCAGCTCAAATAAATTTTTGGTCTCGGCGATATATGAAACAGGCGTCAGATCATCAATGTCAAAGGAAAAAATGGTATCCAGCCTCCTGCGGGTCTCAATGATCTCGCTTTCTTCCAGGATCTTTCTTTTGGAATACGAGGTCAGCCTGTAAATGCTGTCCTTGGGAACCCACCTGATATTGGACGCATGGATCTTGTAAGCCAGTTCCTCATCGGCAT
The DNA here is from genome assembly GCA_041744575.1 of Muriicola sp. GTDB lineage: Bacteria > Bacteroidota > Bacteroidia > Flavobacteriales > Flavobacteriaceae > JTS-RE37. The sequence goes on along the minus strand of JBGTKP010000033.1, from coordinate 19,441 downwards.
TGAAGTGTTCAAAGGTGAAGTTGTATCCTATTTGCCTGGCAGGATCAAAGCTGCTGACATATATAAAGTCGTTTTCATTCAGTTGGGTGAAGATATTGCTCGTCACACGGTCCTGCCTTCCTTTTTTCAGGTACTTATAGTTGAATTCATTATAGCCCTTACTGGCATTTGGAACAATAAACATCCCCATAAAGAACATGAGGACCGCAATAATGGCGGCTCCGATCCAATAAGGCCTGAGAAAACGACCAAAAGACACCCCGGAACTCAAAATGGCAACAATCTCCGTGTTGTTGGCCAGCTTGGAGGTAAAGAAAATAATGGATAAAAAGAGAAATATGGGAAATAACAAACTGCCGATATAGATGGTAAAATACAGATAGTATATGAGGATTTCTTCAAGGGGGGCTTCATTGTCTATCATCTTCCCTATCTGTTCCGCCAGGTTGAGCATGATCCCAATGGGAATGAAAAGTAGCAACATCATGCCAAAAGTGGCCAGATAGCGTTTTAATATGTACCAGTCAATGATCGTCACACTTATAGTCTGTTATCCATCTGTTTTACGAGGCCATTTTTCCATTCCGCAAATTCTCCCGCTAAAATACGGTTCCTGGCTTCCCTTACCAACCACATATAAAATCCAAGGTTATGGATGGTGGCGATTTGTTTTGCCAGATATTCATTGGCCATAAAAAGATGGCGCAGGTAGGCCTTTGTATAATCCCTGTCCACAAAGGTCATTCCGCTCTCATCCAGAGGAGAAAAATCGGTTTCCCATTTTTTATTCCTGATATTGATGGTACCCCTGGAAGTAAAGAGCATTCCATTTCGCCCGTTCCTGGTGGGCATGACACAGTCAAACATGTCTATGCCCAGGGCGATGTTTTCGAGAATATTGGCGGGGGTGCCTACTCCCATCAGATACCGTGGTTTGTCTTTGGGAAGGATCGCACAAACCACCTCCGTCATGGCATACATCTCTTCTGCAGGTTCCCCGACAGAGAGTCCGCCTATGGCGTTACCCTGAGCCCCACTGCCGGCAATATATTCTGCGGATTGCATTCTCAGTTCTTTATAGGTTGACCCCTGTACAATGGGAAAAAAGGCCTGTGAGTGCCCGTACCGCAAAGGCAGCCGCTCCAGATGCGACAGGCATCTGTCCAGCCACCTGTGTGTCATCTGCATGGAATCCCTGGCATAGTCAAAGGTGCAGGGAAACGGAGTGCATTCATCGAAGGCCATGATGATATCGGCTCCTATGGCGCGTTGAATTTCCATGACATTTTCCGGAGTAAATGTATGCAGGGAACCGTCAATATGGGATTTAAATTTCACGCCTTCTTCCCGGATCTTCCTGTTTGCTGAAAGGGAATAGACCTGGTACCCTCCGCTGTCTGTAAGGATATTTCCGTTCCAGCCCATGAAACGGTGCAGCCCTCCTGCCCTTTCCAAAATATCTATGGAAGGCCGAAGGTAGAGATGGTATGTATTTCCAAGGATGACATCGGGACGGATATCTTCCCTGAGTTCCCTTTGATGCACTCCTTTGACAGAGGCCACAGTTCCTACGGGCATAAAGACGGGGGTTTCAATCAGTCCGTGGTCGGTGGTAATCTGTCCTGCGCGGGCAGCGGATCGGTGATCCGTATGTATTAGATTAAACTTCAAAACAGCGGTTCACGAGGCAAATATAGGTAACACATGAGCATTGGTTCCTTAACAAACCAATAAAGTTCAGCCGGGGCCTATACCAGCAAACGCGGCAGATTCGGGCAGTGCCTCGCAATGCACCGGTTCATTGTCGCCATGTGGCAATCATCCGGCCATGCGGAACGGGTCATTTTCAATTGCAATAAAAACAAACAGCCCACGTGGTATAGCCGGAAGAATGCTTATTTTTGACTTTCATCAAAAAGAACAAAATGCCGCAATTGCAAGAATTAAATGATCTGGTACTTCAGGTCAGGAGGGACATCCTCCGCATGGTTCATAAAGTAAATTCAGGACATCCCGGAGGATCTCTTGGCTGTACCGAGTTTTTCGTCTCCCTTTATTTTGAAATCATGAATTTGAAAAAGGGCTTTGATCTTGACGGGATCGGGGAAGATATCTTCTTTCTTTCCAATGGCCATATATCCCCTGTTTTCTACAGTGTATTGGCCAGGAAGGGTTATTTCCCGATTAAAGAACTGGACACCTTCCGGCTGATCAACTCGAGGCTTCAGGGTCATCCAACCACCCATGAAGGCCTTCCGGGCATCCGGGTTGCGTCCGGCTCCCTGGGGCAGGGCATGTCCGTTGCCATAGGAGCGGCGCTGGCCAAAAAACTGAACAAAGACCCAAATCTGGTTTTCAGCCTCCACGGAGACGGCGAATTACAGGAAGGCCAGAATTGGGAGGCCATCATGTTTGCCGCAGGAAACAGAGTGGACAACCTGATTGCCACCATTGACAGGAACGGCCAACAAATAGACGGGGCAACGGAGGAAGTTCTGCCTTTGGGTGATGTCCGCCGGAAATTTGAGGCTTTTGGCTGGGACGTATTCGAACTGACCAACGGCAATGACCTGGAAGCGGTTATCGCCGGCCTGAAGGAGGCCAAATCCCGAACCGGGAAGGGCAAGCCGGTATGTATGGTGATGCACACGGAAATGGGCCATGGTGTCGACTTCATGATGCATACCCATGCCTGGCATGGAAAAGCGCCCAATGATGAACAATTAAAAATTGCGCTTGCTCAAAATGAGGAAACGCTGGGGGATTACTGATATTCCCAGTTTTAATTATACCGAAACAATAACAGTAGCTATTAAAAAGGCTCCGAAAGTGACTAATTACATTTTATGAAAAAGTATACAGACCAGGGTAAAAATGATACAAGGAGCGGCTATGGGGATGCCATGACCGAATTGGGGAAGACCCATCCCAAGGTGGTAGCTTTATGTGCAGACCTTGTCGCCTCTTTAAAAATCCAGGATTTTATTGATGCCCATCCGGAGCGTTTCATTCAGGTGGGTATAGCGGAAGCCAACATGATGGGGATTGCAGCCGGCCTCACCATTGGCGGCTATATTCCATTTACAGGAACGTTCGCCAACTTCTCAACAGGCCGGGTGTATGACCAGATCCGCCAAAGTATTGCCTACTCCGGCAAAAATGTCAAAATCTGTGCTTCCCATGCAGGGGTCACCCTGGGAGAGGACGGAGCGACCCACCAGATATTAGAGGATATTGGCCTTATGAAGATGCTTCCGGGAATGACCGTCATCAATCCCTGTGATTACAATCAGACAAAAGCGGCCACCCTCGCGATTGCCGACTTTGAGGGTCCGGTATACCTGCGTTTTGGTCGGCCCAAGGTCGCGAATTTCACTCCAAAGGATCAGAAATTCGAAATCGGGAAAGCCCTACTGCTCAATGAGGGAACGGATGTTACGATTGCCGCGACGGGTCATCTGGTATGGGAGGCGCTGCTTGCGGCAGAAAGTCTTGAGAAAGAAGGAATTTCGGCAGAGGTCATTAATATTCATACGATTAAGCCACTCGACGAAAAGGCATTGGTGAAGTCCGTTAAAAAAACAGGCTGCATTGTATCCGCTGAAGAACACAACTTCCTTGGCGGGCTGGGGGAAAGCATTGCGAGGACCCTCGCAATCCATCATCCGACCCCACAAGCCTTTGTTGCCACCCAGGATACTTTCGGAGAAAGCGGGGTCCCGGAGTTGTTGATGGAGAAATACGGGCTGGACAATAATGCGATAAAAAAGGCCGTTTTAGAGGTAATACGCAAAAAATAATCACGGTACATTTATTGCTGTTATTGTCCTTTTAAAACGAGAATATTATGAAAAAAACGCAGAAACTTTTATTAGTGGCTTTTGCCTTACTGGCAAGTGGAGCCGCATTCGCACAGGCAGGGTCCGGATTCGGCCTCAAGGGTGGTTTAAATTATAGCGCCAACGGCAACTATTTTGAATCGGCCGGAGATGCCGCAGAGAATCCTGACCGGAATGTCGGGTACCATCTAGGTATATTTGGAAAGCTCGGAAACCGGTTGTATTTCAGGCCGGAACTGGTCTACACCAAAACAAAATCCGATTATGACGGAGATAAATTTGATATGAGCAAACTCGATCTGCCTTTGCTGGTTGGAATCAAGGTGATCGGGCCATTGCATGTTTTCGGAGGTCCCGCTTTCCAGTATATTCTGGACAGTGAATTCGAAGGCGTATCGATCGACCGGATTGAGAACGATTTTTCGGTGGGCCTTAACCTGGGTGCCGGGGTCAATTTGGGCAAGTTTGGGATCGATCTGCGTTACGAACGCGGTTTTAGCGAAAATGAAGCCCAGTTTATCAATACGAATATCACCACCGTGGGTGACAGCCGAATCGATACCCGCGCGGATCAGCTGATCCTCAGTCTCTCCCTTAGTTTATAAGAAAAAATCAAATAGAAATGCAACCGCCCCGAAGGAAACTCCGGGGCGGTTGCATTTTATAATCATTTCTATTTCTACTTACTTGCTGGATTAGCCGGTAGTATCGTTGTCCAGATAATCCGCGGTTCCGTCCCCGTCACTGTCGGGAAAACTGATGACGCCTTCATCATCAATCTCTATTTCATCCCTGGTAGGGATACCGTCATTGTCGTCGTCTTCATCAAGGTGATTGTAGATGGGCCCGAACTGAGAAAAATCCCCGTCTGTATTGTCGCTATTCAGATTTCCGTCTCCGTTGAGGTCTTCCAAGATGGAGGGAATGCCATCCTCATCAAAATCGGTGTCCACCTCATTGGTCAGCACATCGATCTTAAAAATCAGGGGACTGTAGCTGGGAAGATTGCCGGGCGGCGAATCAAAATAGGCCAGTCCGGAAGGAATGAGTAAAATGCCGATCCCGTAATTATCAAAACTCACAGTCCCATCCCCATTTTCAAAGGGACCTTCACCACCGCGAAAATGGGTTACTCCATTTCCATATCCGCGGACGGTACTGGAAAGGTATTGATTTACCGGGCTATTGGCCGCATCGAATAGATTCCCGTTAAGCAGGGAACCTTCATAACGGAGGACCGTATTATCCCCGATGGTCGGGTTGGTTCCCACACCCTGACGGGCAATAAGATAATACAGGGTATGCTGTATCCTTTCCCCGTCATCCCTGCCGAAAGAAGAGGAATTGATGGTAAAAATTTCAGTGCGTACCTGGTCGATCATCGGGGTTTTATCCGCATTTGCCCCTGCAATGGTATCGATCCTGACCTTGTAGTCAAAATCGGCTGGTGGACTCAAGAATTCCTCGTAATTGTAAAAGTGGGATTGCAGAAAGGCCACAATATCGGCATCATTTTCGGCGGCAACTTCACTCAGGGGACGGGGCGGAACCCTTATCACATCTGAATCATCATCATTTCTGCATGCTAATGAAAGCAACATTAACCCGGCCAAAAGAAGCCCTCTTTTCATTCGCATAGCTTTTTTTTAAGAGCCCGCAAGATACAATTTTCCCCTATTTTTGCGGAAGACCTTAACAAAGTTTTTAAGGAGATGCGCATAGACAAATACTTGTGGGCCACCCGTTATTTTAAAACGCGAAGCCAGGCCGCCGACCTTTGCCGGAAAGGACAGGTGGAAATCAATGGTCAGAAGTCAAAAGCGTCAAGGGAGGTATATGCGTCAGACAAGATCAGGGTCCGCAGGGACCAGATTTATCTGGAACTCACGGTCCTGGATGTACCCAATAGCAGGGTAAGTGCGAAACTGGTCGACATATATCGGAAGGATACCACCCCTGCAGAAGCCCTGGAGCATAAAGAATTTTCGGCACTTGTCCGTAAGACGCACCGAAAAAAGGGAATGGGCAGGCCCACAAAAAAGGACCGCAGGGGAATGGATGAGTATATGAAGGAAGGGCCTGAAGCTTCAGAATAATGCCGTTCCAGAGCATTTCGCAACTAAGGATATTTAATTCTACCCCCGGGAATGCGGGGTGTAGGTAACAGTTCTTTATCTTTGATAGCAAAAGGAATCCGGCCATGCAGCATAAAATTCTTTCACACAAGCAAATCCAGCACAAAGTCAGAAGAATTGCTTACCAGATTTACGAAGCCAATGTGGACGAGAAAGTTCTGGTAATCGCGGGAGTCAACGGTGGCGGTTTGAAATTTGCGAAGAAGATCCGGACCGCACTGAGTGCGATCATGGATGCCGAGGTGATCCTTTGTAAGGTCCTGATGGATAAACAGGATCCTCTGAAAAGCGGGGTAAGTACCTCCATCCCTGAGGAAGCGTACTCCAACCGGTCTGTAGTGCTGGTAGATGATGTCCTTAATTCAGGCACCACGCTTATTTATGGGGTGCACCATTTTTTAAGAACCCCGTTAAAACAGCTGAAAACAGCGGTCCTGGTCAACCGCAATCATAAAAAGTTCCCCGTGAAAGCCGATTATAAAGGAATATCCCTTTCCACTTCCCTTCAGGAGCATATAAAGGTGGCCTTCGGGGCGAAAAACGATGCGGTCTATCTAGAGTAGCGCACAGATTTCCGTGACAAGTGCGTCCGGGTTTTTTCCAGTCCCGTCGACAGTGAGTTGGGCGCGGCTGTAGTAGCGACTTCGCTCAAAAAGATGTTTGGCGATAAACTCAGGCATGTCGGAAAGATTCAAAGGTTGTAAAAGGGGGCGATTTTCCTTTTCCGGGGCAAGGCGTTTGACGAGTTCGGCTGGGGCAACCTTCAGGTAGATCACCCGGTCCGCAAGTTCCTGCATCAGGTCCATATTCCTTCCATAGCAGGGGGTCCCACCGCCGGTGGCGAGAACCAGGTCGTCTTGTCGCATCAGGAGCTGCTGCAGAAGTTTTGTTTCCTCAAGCCTGAAAAAGAGTTCTCCTTTCTCCCTAAAAATCTCAGGGATTTCTTTTCCGAGTGTTTCCGTGATATAGGTATCAAGATCGTAAAAGGAAAGCCCAAGGCATGTTGCCAGTTTCAAGCCTATCGTGCTCTTCCCGCTTCCCATATATCCTATAAGAACGATCTTCATGACTGTGTTTTGGTAAAAATGAATCAAAAATCAGCGAATTCAAAGAAAACACAAATTTATCCCCGATTCGGTTAGAAAAGTAAATTAATGATATTATATTTGCACCCTCCTTTGCAGTGCCTGCCGGCATTGCTTCGGAGGGCTCGCCCTCCATTAACTTAATGACCTGGTAGCTCAGTTGGTAGAGCATCTCCCTTTTAAGGAGAGGGTCCTGGGTTCGAATCCCAGCCAGGTCACTGGATAGTAAATCATCCAAATTCAAAACCTTGCTAATTTTATGATTAGCAAGGTTTTATGATTTTAATGAAATCATTTAATTTGATTTTAAATGATTATAAAAGGTCACAGATCGTCAACATTTTTTAAAACTGTCAACATAACTGTCAACATTTTTAAAAATTGATCTTACCTTTAAGCATCATCATGCGAGTTGATTTGACTTTCGTCTGAATTAATATTTAACAAAAAGACGAAAACAATGCGCACTTCTTCAACTTTCTCAATCCTTTTTTGGATCTACGCCACTCGTGCCAAAAATAATCAAACTAACATTTATGCTCGGATTACTGTAAATGGAAAAAGACTTAATGTCAGCCTCAAACAAAAAATCGATGTTGACTATTGGGATGTAAAACGGCAAAAGGTTAAGGGAACAGGTATTAAATCCAGAGAGATTAATCTTTATTTGGATAACGTAAAATCAGATTTAGTTCAATGTTATAGGGAGTTAAAAATAGAATCAAGAGTCCTTACCCCTCAACTTATTAAAGCCAGGTATTTGTGTGAAGACAAAAAAATTCATTCTTTACTTGACATTTTTTCTTATCACAATGAAAAAAAGGCCTCCAAATTATGCTTAAAGACTCTTTGTCATTATAAGACCACTCAAAAATATTTGATGGCATATATAAAGGAAGAATATAAAAAACCAGATCTTCATCTTCAGGATTTGGATTATTCATTTGTACTAGGATTTGAGAACTTCTTGAGATCTTTTCGGCCAAAGCATTATCAATGTAAAATAGGTAATAATGCAGTCATGAAGCATATTCAGAGACTTCGACGAATGGTTACCCTGGCTTTTCACATTGAATGGATCCAGCGCGATCCATTTGTAAAATTTAAGCCAAAGTTAGAGAAACGCGAAAGAGAGTATTTGACCCAAGTGGAATTACGCAACATTGAAATGCTGGATTCACCCATTGAAAGGCTTTGCGTAGTAAGGGACTTATTTGTGTTTAGTTGCTATACTGGAATCTCCTATGGGGATATTATGCAGTTAACTTCTAAAAGTATAGTACTGGGAATTGATGGATATCAGTGGCTAATGGCCAAAAGAAACAAAACTGGATCTCACTTCAAGATACCATTACTTCCTGCAGCCAAGCTGTTGATATCAAAGTACAAAAGCCATCCAAGAACTCAATTTTCTGGTCGATTAATGCCATCAATATCGAACCAACGTCTAAATAGTTATTTAAAGGAAATTGCGGACATCTGTGGACTACAAAAGAATCTTACTTTTCATATGGCCAGGCATACATTTGCCACCACGGTAACGCTCAGTAATGGAGTGCCAATTGAGACTGTATCCAAACTTTTAGGACATACAAAGTTAGCTACAACCCAATTATATGCACGAGTAGTCGAAAAAAAAGTTAGTGATGATATGGAAATATTAAGAATGAAATTAAGTTGAATATTGTTATGACAGAATAGTCTTAATCAATTTAAAGAAAATCCTCCCTTAGTTTGTCAAGGTCTTGTACTCTATCAAGAATCGGTCCTTAATGCTTCAGTCGGTGTTCGTTGCTTCAAGGAGCTATCAATCTTTATAAAATATAGCATAATTAAAATTAAGATTTGAAATTGATGGACTGTTTGAAACATGCAGCACTCAAGAGTACCTTCAAATCAAAAATGACAGTTCGGCAATATAATTCCATGCTCAAATCTGAAAGATGGGAATTCCTATGGGCTAAGGGAAATCTAGTTGATCAAGCCCTTGCACAAAAGTCTAGCTTTTTGCTGTATTCTGTTGATACCTTTTTTGTAGAAATAGAATTTTCATTAGAAAATGGGAAGGCCCTAAATATAAAGGCAATTTGTGAAGCTAGCCTCATAGAAAAATATTTGAATAAGATTATTCTCCTCATAGTCTAGTTACAAACTAGAGATCAAATCAAAATAGAGCTAAGAAATGAATAAAATCTCATTTTTTAAACTTCTTTTATTGTGCAATCCACATTTTTAAAATTTTATCTCCAAACAAGATTACATTGTGAAGAATTATGTAGGTCAATTGAGATCTACAATTATTGAAATCTCATCCAATAATTGGCTTAAATATAAATTGAGATTATTTTCTATATAATAGATTATTTTCTATATTTATGTTCTTATTTAGATTTTATTGATAATTATAGCTCTCTAAAACTCCACATTTGAAGTCCAATATCACAATAACAGATTCGACATGGAATTCGATGTTAAACTTAATCACTTCCTCTCCAATTTAGATAAGGTTGAATCTGACCATACCAACATACTTTTAAAGGCTCAGTTGTCCATCAATGTTTGCCAATCCTTTTTAATTGAATTAAAGGCTGACATTACTAAAAGCAGCTTTGGCTCTCTAGAAAATGAGATTCACTTTTTCAAATTTGTAAAACAAGTCCCGCTAGTTCAATTGATCTACTTTACTGAAATTAAATCCTTTGAGATCTATTTTCCAATGATAAAAGGAAAAGCGCAACAAAAATATATACAGCAAAAACTATCCTTTTTAAATCAGTATTTCCTGCGCCATATCGATTTCGGACAATATCTTGAACTAGGCTCAACTTATCTGGACAAATTCTATTATACCAGGCAAATCAATGATTATGAAACCGACTATTTTGCCAAAGGTTATTTACATGATCCGGAATTTAATACCCCTAGAGATTTTCTTTTGGCAGAGTTTACAGCCAGAAAAAGTTTTGTGTGTTATGTGAGCAGTAGACTGTCTCAAAAAAAGGAGTTTGATGACCAAAAAACATACTCTAAAGCAGATCGCCATCTTAAATGGACCGCCTCTAAATCTGCCTTAACCGAGCTCATCTATGCCCTGCATTATAACCGTACAATTAATAATGGAAACGCAGAAATTAAAGACCTGGCCAAAGCCATGGAGCATTTATTTAATTTCGAGCTTGGGGATTATTATAAGACCTTCTCGGAGATAAAATCCCGAAAAAAAAGCAGAACCAAATTCTTGGACTACCTCTCAGCTGGTCTTCAAACTGAGATCAATAGCTCCGAAGAATAGCCCGACCCCCTACTCTATTTAAAGTATATAACAAATCACCGGATACGGTCGACCTCCGGTGTTTTGGATATTGAGGGAAATTTTCGGGATTTCCCTGTTTAAAATAGCGTTTCAACCCTTTAATTCGAACTAAAACATACCAAAATACAATATGTTAAAATTTGACCGGACTCCGGTTGAACTGGTGATAAAAGCAATTTAATTCTACACAATTTTGTAGAACGAAAGTCAAATTCTAAGGTAAAGCCGCCTTTAAAAATAAATAAAACCCGGCGGCTTTGCTTTTTTAAAACCAATTTATTATGGGAGCTACCTTTGTTACTACTGATGATCTACGGGATCTAAAAATCGAATTGCTCGAAAAAATCAAAGAATTATTATCAAATCACAATGGTCATACATCCAAAAAATGGCTTAAATCCAACGAAGTGCGCAAGCTCCTGGGAATATCTCCGGGCACTCTTCAAAATTTACGAATCAATGGCACCATACCTTATACTAAGATAGGAGGCGTGCTCTATTATGATCACCAGGAAATCTGCCAAGTACTGGAAAACAACAGGGTTCACAACAAATTCTAAAGCGAGCTTTGAAGGATATAAATTACATCCGACACCTAACTGGGGTCCTTGAGCTATTCTCGAAGGATTCCAGGTTAAATCCTTCGCACATTAGTCTATACCTCGCCCTTTTTCATATTTGGAACAACAATTTTTTTTTAAAGGAATTCTATATCAACCGGGAGGAGGTAATGCAATATTCTAAAATCGGTTCTAAATCTACCTACCATCGGTGCATTAAAGAGCTAAGTCATTGGAAATACATCTTGTATTATCCCTCGCATAATCCCTTTAAAGGAAGCCGGATCAAGATGTTCGATTTTGGGACAAGTGATGGACAAGTGATGGTATCAAAGCGTCCCAAAATTAGTACAAGTAGTGGACAAGCGCTGGTATCTATTAATAAACATATACAAACTATTAAAAACAATAAAAACAAAAATGAAAATTTTAAAAATTTGAATTCGATAAATTTTGAAAACGATGATAAAAATAATAGCACTGTCTCATTTCGGGACAACCTCAAGACCACCTCAAATAAGAACTATAACGAACCCCTATGACTTTGCAAAATCCTCATATCATTGTCGAAGGTAGCACACAGTATGAGCTCGGGACCCTAAGAGGACAGGAGATCCTATATGATTTTGAAAAAATCCTGATGTATCTTCAAATAAAAGGCAAGTTGCTATTTGGAAAAAACTTTCGGATTTATGATGAAGACCTGGATATTGTCATAATGCTTTGCCACTATTTTATTAAAGATTTAAGTAATTGTCAAAAATGGGGCCTTGACCCTTATAAAGGTCTTTTATTATCCGGACCCGTGGGCTGTGGTAAAACGAGCCTAATGAAATTATTGAAATATATTGTCCCACATCGCCGTCCATACTCAATAATACCCTGCAGAAATATAGTCTTTTCTTTTGGTCACTTAGGATATAAAACTATAGAGGACTTTGGATGCAATGGATTTTTTTGTTTTGATGATCTGGGGGTAGAACCCCCTGGAAGACATTATGGCCAGGATTGCAATGTTATGGGTGAGGTATTACTTTCACGATATGATTTTTTTCTGGAAACTACAATACCCACTCATGCTACCACCAATCTTAATGCCGATGAACTAGAAACCAGGTATGGATCCAGGGTGCGTTCGCGGATGCGTCAACTTTTTAATCTTATAGCCTTTGATAAAGCTTCGCTTGACAAAAGAAAATAATGGTAGATAACAATTACCTCTCTGAAGATAAGTTAAAAAAAAGATCGGATTAATTACTTGCGCCTGGGTTTAACAAACCACAGCACCCTCAATTACTCAATACTCCACAGGCAATTATGTAATTATTTTGATTTAGAAGATCGTAGGTTATATTAGCCTTAATTAAAACCGACATTTAAACAAAAGTTATTTATGGCAACGCAATTCAAAGATTTAATTAAAAAAGCTTATTCTGCTTTCAACATAAGAGACATTGACAAAGCACTTTCAACAATGCAACCAAATGTGCGATGGTCAAAAGCTTGGGAAGGTGGCTACATAAGCGGACACGATGAAATAAAAGAATATTGGACAAGACAATGGAAAGAGATAAATCCAAATGTTGAACCAATTGGATTTAATGAAAGGCAGAATGGAAGTTTAGAAATTGAAGTTCATCAAAAAGTAAAAGACTTGCAGGGTAATTCAATATTTGATGGGACGGTGAAGCATATTTATACTTTTGAAGATGGTTTGATAAAGACAATGGACATTGAGCTTGCATAACATCATTTTGTTCCGAACAATTTTAAACACAATTCCATGGCAGAAGAAAAAAATAAAGCAATCCTAGAAAAGGGCAACGCGGCTATCGCTAAAGGCAACAATGAAGGACTCTTGTCATTCTGCTCCGAAGACACGGAATGGACATTTGTCGGCGACAAGATTCTTAAAGGAAAAGAAGCCGTTCGCCAGTATCTAGCAACTACGTACATTGAGCCGCCAAAATTTACGGTCACTAATTTAATCGCTGAAGGTGATTTTGTCACGGCACTCGGCGACATAGAATTGAAGGACGAAGATGGCAAGGAGGCACATTACTCATACTGCGATGTCTGGCGATTTCTCGATGGTAAGATTGTCGAATTAAGGGCTTTCGTCATCAACTCCGGAGTTCGAGGTGGACACCCTAGCAAAGTAGCTTAAGTAATCGGGAATGATAACCTCACATATTATAACCCCGGTCTAAGGATAAACCCCTTTCGGCTACAACAAAAGTAGATTAGGCTACATCTGTTTATTTATTTAGCCGGAGCTTTGAATAAACAGAAAAAAATGAATACAAAAAATAAAATAGCCCTGGTGACCGGTGGTAGCCGGGGACTGGGAAAGAATATGGCAATAAGTCTTGCTAAAAAAGGTCTGCATGTAATTCTTACTTACAACAGTAAAAAAGACGAAGCAGAAGCTGTAGTAAATGAAATAAAAAGCCTGGGGCAAAAGGCTGTTACCATTCAACTGGATGTCTCGCAAAACAATACCTTCAACGATTTTGTCAGCCACCTCAAAACTCAACTTCAAGCAACATTCCAAAGTGAAAAAATTGATTTTTTAATTAACAATGCGGGCATCGGTATTTACAATGGCTTCAGCACCACTACCGAGAAAGAGTTTGATGAATTGGTGAATATTCAATTTAAAGGTCCGTTTTTCCTGACACAAAAATTATTAGAATTTTTAAATGATGGCGGCGGCATTGTGAACATATCCACCGGTTTAACCCGCATGACGTTTCCGGGCTACTCGGCTTATGCTGCTTTAAAAGGTGCAATGGAAACTCTCACCAGGTATCAGGCAAAAGAATTAGGCGTAAGAAGGCTCAGGGTAAATATAATAGCACCCGGCGCTATTGAAACTGATTTTGGTGGAGGTGTAGTTAGAGATAATGAACAGCTAAATAGTACGATTGCTTCCAATACTGCCCTTGGGCGGGTAGGTTTACCGGATGATATTGGAGGTGTAGTAGCTTTCCTATGTACAGATGAAGCAAGGTGGATCAACGCACAAAGAATTGAAGTTTCCGGTGGACAATTTTTATAATATGTAAAAAATTGAAACCGATTTTGCTAACTAAAAAAGTTGGTGCAGACACATCAGATCACACTAATATTAAGAAATAAAAATGAAAAAATGAAAATAGTAATAACAGGCTCATTAGGACATATAAGCAAACCACTGACAGAACAATTGGTACAACAAAGACATGCTGTCACAGTTATTGGCAGCAATCCCGAAAAACAAACAGCCATTGAAGTATTGGGTGCCAACGCTGCAATTGGTTCTCTTGAAGATGTTGTTTTTTTGGTAAAGACTTTTACCGGTGCAGATGCGGTTTATTGCATGGTACCACCAAACAATTATTTCGACCAAAACCTTGACCTCATTGGGTATTACAGAAGACTTGGAAACAACTATGCACAAGCCATTAAGCAGTCGGGTGTAAAGCGGGTTGTGAACCTAAGTACAATTGGCGGTCACCTGGAGAAAGGCTCAGGAATTTTGAGAGGGGCACACGATGTACAAAATATATTAAATGAACTACCTGCAGATGTATTTATTACGCACATGCGGCCAACGTCGTTCTTCTATAACTTATATGGTTATGCCGATATGATAAAAAATGCGGGATGTATCATGGCAAATTATGGTACTATAACAAAGATACCCTGGGTATCTCCTATTGATATTGCCGATGCGGTAGCTGAAGAAATCATGATGCCCTTTACCGGAAGAAAAATTCGCTACGTAGCAAGCGAAGAACTTTCAGGTGCCGAAACGGCAACTATCTTGGGTACAGCTATGGGAAAGCCTGACCTAAAATGGGTACTTATCACTAATGAACAAACCCTAAATGGCTTGGTGCAAGCAGGGATGAATAAACAAATCGCTTCCGGATTGGTTGAAATGTATTCAAGCCTTCAAAGCGGTTTGTTGTCAGAAGATTATTTCCGCAACAGACCAGCGGTCATGGGCAGGGTAAAGCTGAAGGATTTTGCAAAGGAATTTGCTGCAGCTTTGAACTAACAAATACTACCTTGTGATATGGCAAACATACAAACGCATAGATTAAAATCGATAAGCGAGTTCCACCGTTTCAGGGGGTTGCCTCCTCCTGAGCATCCGTTAATAAGTGTGATTGATTATGGCTCTATCAAGCATTTAGATGATGAAGCAGTAAGCTTAGTATTCGACTTTTACTCGCTGGCAGTTAAAAGAAATATTAACGGCAAAATCAAATATGGCCAGCAGGAATATGATTTTGATGAAGGGATCATGTTCTTTATTTCACCCGGGCAAGTATTCAGAGTTGAGGTTGAGGCAAATTCTTTGTTACAACGATCGGGTTGGATCTTACTCGTTCATCCTGATTTTTTATGGAATACATCTTTAGCAAAAACAATAAAGAGCTACGAATATTTTGATTATTCAGTACACGAAGCATTGTTTCTTTCGGAGAAAGAAGAAGTAACCATTGCCGGCATTATAAAAAATATTCAGCAGGAATATCAGTCAAACATTGATATATTCAGCCAGGATATTATCATTGCTCAATTAGAGTTATTACTGAATTATGCGGACAGGTTTTATCACCGTCAATTTATCACCAGAAAAATAACTAACCATACTATCTTAAATCGTTTAGAAGAAATAATTACAGATTATTTCAATAGTGATTTATTGACAAAAAGAGGATCACCTACTGTTCAATACATTGCCGAATCATTAAACGTATCATCCAATTATTTAAGTGGATTGCTTAGAGTATTAACAGGGCAAAGTACCCAGCAACACATACACGATAAATTAATTGAAAGAGCGAAAGAAAGATTATCGACCACTACTTTGTCCGTAAGTGAAATTGCATACGAATTAGGATTTGAACACTCCCAGTCGTTCAGCAAATTATTTAAAACAAAGACCAATCTTTCGCCTTTGGAATTCAGACAGTCATTCAATTGAATAATAACATTTTTATCGGTTGCTAAATGAACATTGTAAAGAGAAGACGACGGCCTGTAAGGGTAAAGTTATAGATGTTGACAGAAAATAAAACCACTCATAACGCAAAGTCAGATACTTTGTGTTCATTGCGCAATTATTTTAAGGTGTGGTAAGAAAGTGTTGGCGTCTTTGACTTGCCTCGATGTTTCAAAGACTTTTTTTTTCACCATTTGGTAAGTCATCCCCAATTTACTTTTTGGATATTTACTGTTTAAATTAAAATCTAAAGACATGGCAAATAATAAAGTTTTGCTGACAGGAATTACAGGTTTTGTAGGTTCACATACAGCTATTCAACTACTTGAAAAAGGCTATCAGGTAATTGGTACGTTAAGAGATATGAAAAGGGCAAATTCTATCAAAAAGATTATTGCACAGCATACATCGCAAGCAAGCAATTTAAGTTTTGCAGAAGCCGACATCCAGGATGAGAATGTATGGGAAAAACTAATGGTTGAAGTGGACTATGTGCAACACATAGCTTCCCCATTCCCTAAGGTAATGCCCAAAGATGAAAATGACTTAATAATACCGGCACGCCAGGGCAACATAAATATTCTGTCGGCGGCTTCAGCCTGCGGGGTCAAAAGAGTTGTAATTACAAGTTCAACTGCTGCGATTTCATACGGGCAGCCAAAAGAAAGACGGAGAAGAACATTTGACGAAACAGATTGGACGGATTTGAACCGCGGAAATGATATCACTCCATATTTTAAAAGTAAAACCCTGTCCGAAAAAGCCGCCTGGGATTTTATCAAAAATGACAATTACGGTTTGGAGTTATCAGTTGTATGTCCGGGTCTTATTTTAGGCTCATTACTTGAGGAGGATTTCAATGCCTCAGCTAATGTAATTATTAAACTATTGGACGGCAGCATGCCCGCTTTGCCTCAAATAAGTTTTGATATGGTTGATGTAAGGTCTATTACGTCTTTATTAATTCTTGCTATGGAACAACCCCAGGCAGCCAACCAACGATATATTGGTTCGGCAGGTCATATAACTTTCACCGACATTGCAGGGATTTTGAAAAAGGCATATCCAAAAATGAAAATACCTTCCCAAAAATTACCCAACTTTATGGTACATATCCTTTCACTTTTTGAAGTTACCTTAAAGCCAATTTTGCTTGACCTTGGTACTGAACGAAAAATGAATAATTCAAAAGCCAAAAACGATTTGGGTTGGAAGCCTTTCAAACCAGAAGATACTGTTTTATTAAGTGCAGCAAGTATTCTTCAACTAGGAATTGTTAAACTGCCACAAGCGTCAAAAAAGTGAGTGGTTTTTTTAGAACCGGACTGAATTACTACTATGAAACTGCCGTTGCGTCGCACTCTTATACTTTTTGGTTCACTATTCAGCAAAATAAAATGTTGTGAGTCATGAAAAAAAATATCTTCAGAGTGAAAGTAAAACCAGATAGGCAATACATATATATCCTTTGCTGTATTAGCCTCCAATAACCGAGTAAATTTCGATTAATTTTAAGCTGCCTTCTTTTGCTCATACTCCTTAAATTTAAATATTCTAAAGTGTTTTAGAAAATCTGTACAAGCATTTAAGGGGCTAGGACACGAATGCAAGCTCTTACCTATTTTATGAAGTCTAGATAATTGTGGGATTAAGTACACTCTGTATCTTGGCACTTAGTGACAAAAAACGTTCGTTTTATGAACTGGATGGTATCCAGATGGCGCCACCTGCGCGTACCCGTATGGTCGTAGACCGGACACATCTCAAGGCTCCCCGGGCATTCGGCCTTGCCGCCGATAAAGGATACATACACGTGGACATCCCCGGAAAGGAAGTTGACCTTCGAGCCGTCACCGCAATTGAGCAACAAATCAAAGAACTGTTCCGAAAACATTTTTTAATGGCTAATTTAGCCATTCCACAACATTCGTGGTAGAACCCGAGAAGTTTAAAACTTCTATGTTGTTATCCAAGTTTTAGTTCCTTTTTTTCTTCCCTCTTATTTTTAAATAATTGGTTTTAAACGCATTGATTTTAAGACCATTAAAAAAATGCCATAATGATGCTGTTGGCTTGTTGGATTGGAAACAACTTTTAGGACGAAGTCCGTTAAAAAGTTGTTTCCACTTCAACAATGCCACGAAAGAAATTTTCCGGAGTAAACTATAAAATCAACCTTCTATGAACGAACACCGCAATTGGGTCACATTTCCCGTATTAAATTTTATAGTTATCCTGTTATCCGACGACTGCTTTGACATAGGGCGTTCGGGTTTTCAGTACATAGCGTATCCTGTTGACCATTTTTTTCGATATCCTGATAATGGCCTTGGTCGGTCTCATTCTTCTGACGAGCTTTTGGTAGGCCAGCATCAGGGCGGGGTCGTTCCTTATAGCGACCCAGGAACTTTCCACTATCATGCTCCTGAGCACTTTGTTCTGTCTTTTCGTAATATGGCCCACGGAGTCGAACTCCCCTGGCGAGTTGGTCATGGGCACCAGCCCGATATAGGAACATAGGCCGTCCAGGTCCTTGAACCTTGAGATATCGCCCAGTTCCGTCAAAAGGACCATTGCCGTTATCAGTCCTATTCCCGGGATGCTCATCAGCAGCTCCACGTCTTCCCTATACCGTTCGGTCCGGGACAATGCCTTTATACTTTTCAATGTCCCATATTGTTTGTCCCTTATGAAAAGTACAAGGTCGATGATCGAGGTATGCGTCGCCCGGGAGCTTTCAGTGGGCAGGTCCAGCTCTTTCAGCCAAACGGTAAAGCGTTTCGACCACCTGGCCTTGTTGGCGAACCGTTCGAGGACCCGATACCGTGATAGCACAGAAAGGATTTGGCCCTGCACTTGTTCCTCGCTATTTCCTTGGTAAGGGTCTTGCGGAATCTTACCATCGACCTGTCCCCTTCACGTTCGATGCCGGGAACGTGTATGCCCTCCAGTTTTGACGCCGCAAGTTGTTCTTCTATCTTGCGGCTGTCCTTGGCATCCTCCTTTTGCTTGCGCTCCTTGTCCGTTGTTGGTATGTCCGCCGAGTTCACCGCGATATTCGTTATTCCCAATTTTGTTAGTTCCCTGTGGGCACCGAAACCGCTGAAGCTCGCCTGGTAGGCTGTAAAATAGTTCCCCCCGGGAAAATTCTTCCTTAAGTATTTCAACAGGGTCCCCGCATCCGGGTCGTTTGAGAATGTCTTGAAAAAAGTGTTGCCGACCAGTACGGTAGACTTCAAATTCTTCAAATGCGTGTCCAGGCCCACATAAAAATTTTCCCCTGAATAATCCAATCGCTTGACCGTCCTTCCCATATCTTTGACTTTTTAAGTTGTCACGGGAAGTTAAGGACTGTTCTTGGCTTTTCGCCCTACAAACATAAGGGCTAATCATCAATTTGAATAGCTTGGAGGCATGAAGAGATTTTCCATTTTTTTTATGTTGCTTTTTTTATCCATGGAAGGCGCCAGCGGCCAAAAATCCATTGCACGCCAATGGAACGAAGTTTTG
>JBGTKP010000032.1:0-142034 GCA_041744575.1 Muriicola sp. | reverse complement strand
TGAACTGAAAAATGGAAACTTCAAGGAAGTGAACGCCATCGCCACTGATATCGATGCCAATGAAAAGAAGATTATCTTTCATGGAAAGCGGGCGGATGGCATCGTCAAAGGCATGTTGCAGCACAGCCGCAGTAGCAGTGGCACGAAAGAACCTACCGATATCAACGCCTTGGCAGATGAATACCTGCGACTGGCCTATCACGGTTTCCGGGCAAAGGACAAATCTTTTAACGTTACCATAAAGACTGATTTTGATCCAGGTATAGGTAAGATCAATATCCTGCCCCAGGATATCGGAAGGGTGATCCTCAACCTGATTACCAATGCTTTTTATGTAGTTACGAAGAAAAAGGCATCCTTGAAAGGCACTGGGACGGATACCTCCTTTGAACCCTTAGTAGTTGTAAAAACCAAACAAGTTGGTGATAAAATTACCATCGGGGTACAGGACAACGGATTCGGGATCCCAAAAGAAATAATAGATAAGATTTTTCAACCTTTCTTTACCACTAAACCTACGGGTGAAGGCACAGGATTGGGCTTGAGCATGAGTTACGATATTATTACCCAAGGCCATGACGGGGAATTGAAGGTGGAAACTGAACAGGATGCGGGAACCACGTTCACCATTGTACTGCCGGTAAGGAAGTAAAGTGAATGTGATCTTTATGACTGGCCGGGGCCGGATGATTGATTGCAAAAAAAAGGACACCTCATTCAATGAATTCGTGGAATTAATAGGAATTACAATATAAGCTAGGGGATGAAAATATTGGTTGTCGATGATGAACGTGATGTGCAACTGCTTTTTGAGCAGCGCTTCAGGAAGGAGATCAGGAGTGAGGAATGGGAATTTGTATTCGCCTTTTCAGGAGGGGAGGCGCTGAATGCCATGAAATCCATGGACCATGAATCAGTCATGATCCTATCCGATATTAATATGCCGGGCATGACAGGACTTGATCTCCTGAAAACCATAAAGAAAAGCTATTTGCAACCCCCGCCCATTGTTATGATGATCAGCGCATATGGAGACAAGGAAAACCGTAAAATGGCTAAAGATCTGGGGGCGGATGATTTTTTAACCAAACCATTGGACTTTGCTTTATTGAAATTTAAATTAAAAGGGTTTTCATAATGGCTAAAATACTGGTCGTAGACGACGAGGCGGATCTCGAAGTGCTCATAAAACAAAAGTTCAGAAAAAAAATCCGGGATAAGGAATATGAATTTCATTTTGCCGAAAACGGGAGGGTTGCCCTCGAAAAACTGATGGCTACCCCTGATATAGATATCGTTTTGAGTGATGTCAATATGCCGGAAATGGATGGATTGACATTGCTTTCTGAACTTCGTGAAGTGAGACCGTTAATTAAAGCGGTCGTTGTCTCTGCCTATGGCGATATGGAAAATATAAGAACGGCGATGAATAAGGGTGCTTTTGATTTTATTACCAAACCTATCAATTTTGAGGATCTCAGTATCACTATGGAAAAGACCATCAGGCAGGCAGAACAAATGAAATACACTCTGAAGGCCATCAAGGAAAATAATATTCTGAAAATGTATGTAGATGAGAATGTGCTTAAATTCATGGGCACCAGAGAATATGAGTCGGCCATAACCGCGAGTGAAACCATTTTTGGCTCTGTTATGTTTGTGGACATCGTTGGTTTTACCAAAATCAGCGAAAATTCGGCACCGGATACTGTTGTAATAATGATCAATTCCTACTTCGATGTAATGGTCAGGGCCATTATGAGCCAGGATGGGTTGATTGATAAATTTATCGGAGACGCCATTATGGCCGTTTTCCGGGGAGATTTTCACCTGGACAGGGCCATCGACGCGGCTTTGGCAGTGCGCAACCAGATCAATGCACTGCCTTATGTGGAAGGGAAGGAAATATTCCGACCCAAAGTCTCCATAGGAATAAAAAGCGGTGAAATGATTTCCGGAAATATTGGGTCCGTAACTTTAAAAAGATTGGATTATACCGTAATCGGTGATACCGTGAACGCTGCTGCCAGGCTGCAGGATGCAGCCAAGGAAAACCAGATCGTGATTTGTGAGGGATGCTACGAAAAAGTAAGAGAGGCCTTCAAATGTGAAAAATTGGGCAGCATCCTGATGAAAAACAAAGAACAGCCGCTGATGATTTATGAAGTATTGGAATAGGTTACCATCCGATGCAGGCGCGGTTGCACTTCAAAACTTTAAACTTATAATGCTTAATCCTGTTTTATATGACCGAACCCGATAAACCCACCGAAAAACCTACTGAAAAACCCAGACCAAAAAGCAAACTCCAAAGAAGCCCCCATACGGAAGATCTGGTGGATCATTACTGGGGCAGTATCAATTATGTATTCGGTCTGATAAAGGCTTCCGAAATTAAGGCGGGTCTGATTCTTTCTTTTTACGGGATCTTATTGAATTTCGTTTTTCAAAATATCGTACGTATCCTTCTGGGGAAACCGGATCAGATTTTCCTGTACATCCTTTTAGGTATCTGGTTTATATGTACGGTAATATCCATTTATTTTAGCTTCCGTTGCTTTATGCCACGGATAGAAGGCACCTATGACAAAAACATGTTCTTTTTTGGTGATGTTATCTCGAAGTATGGCACCATCCGCGAATTTTCAAGAACTTTCTATAACGTCAGTCTGAAAGAAGAAGAAGTATTTGATCAGTTGGGACAGCAAATCTTTATAATATCAAAAATAGCAGCTCAAAAGTTTAAGTATGTCAATCGTTCTTTATGGTTTTTAGCGCTGGGATTGTTTGTGTTTCTCGCAGCAATCTGCTACTATGGGATAATGATAATTTTCTCGTAACCTTCATGATTGGATTTGCGATTTGCGAAGGATTGCAATAAATATACCATTAAGTACAAAAACTTATTTTGCTCGCCAATATGTCCTTTAATATCAGGGAGTTGACCTATTTTTTAGAAAGGTTTGGCTGCATTTAGTTACGGCCTGATATGGATAGGTTTGAAAAAATAGAAATCCAGCCGGATGCCGGGAGGAGGATATTTATACATTGGTGGGAACCCACACTTTTATCGCTTCTTCCCGCAGTACCTGCTTCATCCTGAACTCCTTGTGACGCATTTCAGGATCGGAATGATAATACATAGATGAGTAATGGTAACCATGGGCTTTGGCATCCTGTGCGGATGCCCCGAAATAAATGACCTTCAGGTCGGCCCAAAAACAGGACCCCAGACACATCAGACAAGGCTCGCAACTGGTGTAGAGTTCACAATCGGAAAGGTCCTTTGTATTTAACTTTTGGCAGGCCTGCCTAATGGCGTAAATTTCGCCGGAAGTTATGAAAGGAATGCCATTTTTTCTTATTGATTGCGTCATCTTCATATACCTATGATACTTCCGCGGTATATGAATGTCCAGTGGTAATGCACGTTGTTTATAATGGTGGTTCTGTCTACATTTACAGTTGTTTAAATATGCTTCCCATCAACCTTGTCCCCGTCCAACATCTATTTCCAATTTATTCCTCTTTAATGTACATTTCCAGTACCTCAATTTTTATCATAACATGCCCCAAACATTTGTTGCTATTATAAAAACCCGCAAAAATAAAAGACTGCCTGGTTGGTAACACCCCGGAATGTATTTCTATGGCGCTCCATCTGGGTAGCCGGCCGTTATTATTCCCTTCTGGTCTATACTAATAGATCAATGCGCATTAAGCATTCTGTCAGTCACAGACTCTGTGGTCGGTCCGCATCTTTCTGCTCCTGCAGTATTCGCGGCTAACGTATAACTGGCTCATTGCTCACTAAATAACACTCATTCCTGATCGGCAGCGGGTTTTATATCAAATGCCACCGTTTCTTCAGTGCCATTTCCTGAAATTTCGAAGACATAGGCCCCTGCCGGAAGATAAGTTTTCCCGTCTTTGGCTGCCGGAAGATCTTTTTTGTTCTTTTTTAAATAGGCCATTTTGCCCCCCTTGGAAAAGGCCAGGTCATACGATACGATATTAAGACCTGCGTCAGCAGCCACTTCGGTTTCACTTACTACAATCCCATCAACCGTTCTGACAAGCACCTCTAAGGAGGAAGCCTTCTTTGTATAAAATACCACATCCAGGCCAGGGGTTTCCGGCTTTTCCCAACTGTCAACAGCCGTTCCCCAAGCAGCAGAATACGCAATTTGATCTGGCTTGAACAGATGCAAATCTTCCGCTAAGATTTCCGGGGTAAGGGCTTGGATCTGTGATATGTTGGCCGTATAAATGCCACGTCCGTGAGTGCCTATCACAAGGTGGCCCTCTTTTTCTTGTATGGCCAGGTCATGAACGGCCACGTTGGGTACTCCATTCTGGAACAGTTCCCAGGACTTTCCCCGCGTCAAACTGATATAAAGACCATTGTCGGTGCCCGCATATAACAGGTTTTCATTTGAAGGATCTTCCAGAACCACATTGACAGAGGAGGCGGGAAGCGTGGCACCTATATCGGTCCAGTGAGCACCATAATCCTCACTCATAAAAATATACGGATGGAAGTCGTCCCATCGATAGCCGTTCAACGCGGCGTATACCCTTTCCTTTTTATGGGAGGAGGCTACGACCCTGCTTACCCAGAGACCGCCCGGGCCAGGCCGTTGGTCAGCTACGGGAAGCGGGAGGTGTCGGCCGACTTCCTCCCATCGCCCACCCCCATCCCTGGTGAGTTGTATCAGGCCGTCATCACTTCCGGTATATAACAATCCGAATTTAAAGGGAGATTCTGAAATCGTCGTAAGGGTACCATAGGCGACATTCCCTTTGACCCCGCCTTCGGTGAGGTCTTCTGAGATCGCTTCCCAGTCGCCCCCCTGATTCAGCGACCGGTGAAGCACATTACTTCCCATATAGAGGATGTCCTGATTGTGGGAGGATAAAAGTATAGGCGTCTGCCAGTTAAATCTGTAAGGGGATTGTCCCAGTTCGTGCCTCGGCTGGATATATGTACTGGAGTCATTCTCCAGATCGAGGCGGTAATAGTTCCCAAACTGAAATCCGGTGTAGACGATATGAGCGTTGCGCCTATCAACCTGCACCTGCATCCCATCACCTCCCAGGATGGACTTCCAGGGATGATGCCCGCTGGCATGCCATTCCGTATCCTGACCGGCATTGTGAGGACCCATCCATACGCCATTGTCCTGTAAACCGCCATATACATTATAGGGCTGGAGCTGATCAACAGTAATGGCATAAAACTGGCCTACTGAAACCGAATTGAGTTTGGTCCAGTGTTCGCCGTCATCATAGGTCATGTTCAGGCCCCCGTCATTACCGTTGATAAGGTGACCAGGCCGCGAAGGATTCACCCACAGGGCCTGATGGTCGGAATGTACATTCTCACTGCCAAGCGAAGTAAACTGCTTTCCGCCGTCCATCGATTTTAAAAGGGGGACCCCACAGATATAAATCTTGTTCTTATCGGAAGCATCTACCCTGATTTCACCAAAGTAATAGCCATAACTGTAGTACAAATCATCTATGTAGTTGGGATTCATTTTTGCCCAGGTGGTTCCGCCGTCATCACTCCTGTATACTTCCGCGCCAATGACAGGGGTATCAAAAAGTAATGAGTTGGCATCCTCAAGATAAAGTGCCAGGTCGCGGGGGAGTACCGTTTTACTCCGGATCATCTGCTTTACATTTTCGGCCCTGTATTTTTCCTGAAATCCGTTCTTCTTTAGAAAATCATTGAGGGCAGCATTATCCAGGTCCAGGAAGGCCTCGGCGGTCATGGTTTGGAAGTCTTCTTTAGTCAACTCCCCTTTTATGGCGGTTTCCTTTTCCGGGTCCCTCCTGTTTTGATTATCCAGAAGCGCGTAGACCGTGTTGGAATCGAATGCGGCAAGACCAATCCGGCCAGTACCCTCCCCTATCGGAAAGCCACTTTTGACAGTAGTAATGAGCTCCCAGGAATCTCCACTGTCACTGCTCCTGTAAATGGCTGACCCTGGGCCGCTGCCGTTAAAATTCCAACCCGTACGCTCCTTTTGCCATGTGGCTGCAAAGAGCAGGTTGAATTTGCCCGGGACGGCAATGAGATCGATTACCCCTGTCGCGTTATCTACGAACAAAGAATTCTTCCAGGTCTTTCCTCCATCAGTTGTTTTGTAAATCCCACGTTGTTCATTCGTCGAATATAAATGTCCGAGCACTCCAACAATCACCTCATTGCCATTTTCAGGATTGATCAGGATGCCTCCAATATGATGTGAATCAGGCAGCCCTATATTTTCCCAGGTTTTCCCCTGATCCATGGACTTGAGAAGGCCGATGCCTGCATAAGACGAACGTGACGAATTATTTTCCCCGGTACCCACCCAGATCACTCCGGAAGTCCAATCTACCGCGATATCTCCGATATTTTGGGTGGGGGCATCGTCCATTATGGCACTAAAGGAAGTGCCATTGTTGGTGGTATGCCACAGGCCACCGGAAGCATATCCTACATAAAAATCGGCAGGATCCGAAGGATTGACTTCAACGTCAACCACGCGCCCGCTCATGACGGTGGGACCAATATTGACGGCTGGTATGTTTTTCAGTAGCGAGACATCTTCCATTGCCATCTTTCGCTGGATTGATTCCGATACTTTGGTGGGAGAGGTCGCCTGAAACTGACCTAAAACGGAAAGAGGCATATACAGGGTGAGCAGGAGGTAAAAGTATCGTCGCATGATCACTGATTTTGTCCAAAGGAGTGAATGTATGAATTGTATTTATATCCTGAAAATAAACTAACCTCTTACCTCATCGGACATTTCCCATGGATTTTTACAGGGATATTCTGAATGTAGGGACATTTGGTTATTTTTGAACAAACGCCGCGATACTATGAAATACGAGAAGATCAGCAATGTCCTTTTTAAAAGGAACAGGAAGAAATTTATGCAGATGATGAAGGTTAAAAGTATTGCCGCATTCAATTCTAATGATATTTATCCTATAAGTGCGGATAGCACTATGCCTTTTCGCCAGCATACCGATATTTTTTATCTGAGTGGGATAGATCAGGAGGAAAGCATTTTGTTGCTATTTCCTGAGGCCCTGAATGAAAAAAACCGGGAAGTATTATTTATAAGGGAAACGAACAACCATATTGCGGTCTGGGAGGGAAAGAAGCTTACAACCGATGACGCTACTCAAATTTCGGGAATTTCAACAGTACACTGGCTGACAGATTTTGAGAAGGTATTTTTTGACCTGATGACTGAGGCAGAGACCATTTATTTTAATACGAATGAGCATTATAGACAGTCTGTGGAAACACAGACACGGGAGGATCGGTTCATAGCCCAATGCAGGCGGGATTTTCCTGCCCATAAGGTGGCCAAAAGTTATCCGATTCTGGAGGAACTGCGGGGAGTGAAGGAAAAGGAGGAACTGAAACTCATGCAACACGCCTGCGATATTACAGAAAAGGGTTTCAGAAGGGTTCTGGAATATATCCGGCCGGGCGTTTGGGAGTTTGAACTGGAGGCGGAATGGGTTCATGAATTTATTCGCCACCGCTCCCGGGGTTTTGCCTATACTCCTATCATCGCATCAGGGAACAATGCCAATGTACTGCACTATGTTGAAAATAATAACAAGTGCATGGCAGGGGACCTAATCCTTATGGATGTAGCCGCGGAATATGCCAATTATTCCAGTGATATGACGAGGACCGTTCCTGTCAATGGGGTTTTTACGGAACGCCAACGAGCGGTGTATAAATCTGTGCTGCGTGTGAAGACAGAGGCCACCAGGATGCTCGCACCGGGGGTGCTTTGGGCGGAATACCATAAAGAGGTCGGGAAGATCATGACCTCTGAATTGCTTGATCTGGGCCTGTTAGACAAGGAGGACATTCAGAAGGAGGACAAGGACAGGCCGGCTTATAAAAAGTATTTTATGCACGGTACAAGTCATCATATCGGACTGGACACCCATGATTATGGGGCGTTGAAAACTCCGATGAAGGCTAATATGGTCTTTACCGTAGAACCCGGCATCTATATCCCGGAGGAAGGGATGGGCATACGGCTGGAGGACAACGTTGTGATCCGTGAAAAGGATCAACCCTACAACCTGATGCGTAATATTCCGATTGAAGCTGAGGAAATAGAGCAATTGATGCGGAAGTGACCTTCCTGGGAATTTATACGGTGTGGCTTCCCTTCTTTAACGAGAATAATGCATAAGCCAATGAAATTTGATTTTTCTGTTGCCCAACCCTAAAAGGGAGTAACAATCCTAAAGATCGCCCAAATAGAGAAAAGTATTGCCCTTGAGGGTCAGGGAAAAAGAATTTTCGATTTAAAAAGCTTAAGGGTTATTCACTTTCTTTGAAAATACCATTGCCGAAATAAAAAAAACGGCTATTGAGGGAAGGACCCAACTCAGACTAAACGAACTTAATGGCAGATAATCCTTCAATATGCCTGCCGTCACTTCAACTCCAAGGGTCTCCAGGAAGTCCGGGATACTAAAAACGATTACGGTTATTACGACGGAACGAAAAATAGCCGGAATCGCAAACCGCCCGGGGAGTAGATTCAGGAGGATGAGCACAATGGTAACCGGATAAATGAACATCAGTACAGGCAATGCGATCGCCAGAATATACTCCACATTCAATTGGCCTATCAGGATTCCGAGAAGGCAGGCGGTGAGGGCTGTAGCCTTGTAAACGACGGGAGAACCAGAGAAACGGGATTTGAAAAAATCTGCGGTCCCTGTGACAATGCCAACGGCGGTTGTAAAACATGCCAGACTTACCAGGATACTCAGTAAAAGGTGAGCCGTTGAACCAAGGGTAATCTGGCTGATTTCGTTTAGTAGGGAAGTCCTGCTGACTGGCTCCTCCATCCGGCCGGCCATCTTTGTACCCGTAAAGATAAGACCGGCATAAATGCTGAATAACCCAATCCCGGCGATCCACCCGGCGCGGGAGATGAAGCGTCGCTTCTCTTCGTAGGAGACTCCCTGTAATTTGAGGTCGACCGAGATAATGATCACCCCGCCTACGACTACGGCACCAATGGCATCAAAGGTCTGATAACCTTCTAGTATGCCCAGCGTGACAGGGCTCGATACAGGACTTCCTGTAAGCAAGGCCGGCAGACCGAATACCGCTATGCCAATGATGAGCATCAGGATGATGATCAGCGCCGGGGTAAGTATCTTACCAAAGAGATCAATCACTTTTGAACGGTACCATGTGCAAATGAGTACTAGCAGGAAATAGACGGTGCTTGTGAGCAGTGGGGGACTTTCAAAAAATGGAGCAATGGCCAGTTCATGGGTTACGGAAGCCGTTCGCGGCGATGGTAAGGCTATGGAGATGGCATACACCAGGCAACAATAGCAAGCGCTGAAAATCGGAGATATTTTCTCCGCAAAATGAAATAATGTGCCTTGCAAACGGGCATGGGCCAGAATTCCCATGATGGGTATGGCCACTGCGGAGAAGCAAAATCCACCCAACACCAGCCACCAGTCTCCCTCTGAAATATAACCCAGATAGGGAGGCAGGATGAGATTGCCTGCGCCGAAAAAAAGGGAAAATAAGCCAAAGGCGGTAATTAGAATAGCCCGGTTGGTTCGCATAGATGGCAAATTGCCGGAAAGATAAGTGAAATTAACCCAGGCATTGACCTATGTTTTATCGGATAAAATTGGCCTTTCATCGAATAAAATGTCATTCATCGAAAATTTCCGGGAATAAAGATGAGGTATCAAATAAATAACAGGTCAATGCCGTTGATATGATAAGGTATTTCCTTAAAGCAACTTGAAATAATTTACCCCAAATTTTAACCCGCATTTATCGGTCCCAAACCTTGTCAATGCAAACAAAACCTACCTTATGAAAAAAATATTTTGTAATATTTTTGGGCACCACTACTCCGTCTCAAAGAAAGTGACCTTGCACATCAAAGAATACAAATGTGTTCATTGCGGAAAGCAAGTCACAACAGACGTCAGCGGAAATTTATCCATATTGACACCCGAATTACAGGACATCAACAAGACCCTGGAAAACGTATACCAGAAGAGGCACCGTGCCTCTCAGCAGGTAGCCTAATTGTGCTTGGCAAATGAGTTCCAACCCTGAGCGGTAATTGGAATTTTAAAGTTATTCCTGGAAATTAAGAAAGCGTCCTGTTCTTCCGTCATGTGCCCCACGACAGTCAGATTTGGATTGCCCTTTATTTTCGGGAATTCTTTTTGGTCAATAGTGAATAAAAGTTCATATTCTTCCCCGCCACTGAGCGCAACGGTGGTGTGAT
Organism: Muriicola sp.; assembly: GCA_041744575.1. Taxonomy (GTDB): domain Bacteria; phylum Bacteroidota; class Bacteroidia; order Flavobacteriales; family Flavobacteriaceae; genus JTS-RE37. Next base: position 131,718 of record JBGTKP010000032.1, on the reverse strand, counting down.
CCAGCTGAAATTCTTCACAGCCTGCAATGACTGTCGGATCTAAAGGGATCTTCTCCTCATACAAATGGCATCCCACCCCACTTGCCTTACACAGATGCAGAATTTCAGAAGAAAGGCCATCACTTATATCGATCATTGAGGTTGGCGTAAGTTCCATTTTTGCGAGTAGTTCTACAATGTCCTTTCTGGCCTCTGGTTTTAACTGGCGCTCGACCAGATAGGTATAGCTTGAAAGATCGGGCTGGCTATTGGGATTCACTTTAAAAACTTCCTTTTCACGCTCCAGTACCTGAAGCCCCATATATGCCGCGCCCAGGTCACCACTCACTACCAGCAGGTCGTTTGCTTTTGCCCCGCTTCTATATACGATGTCCTTTTCCAATGCATGGCCAACAGCCGTTACATTGAGCAGCATCCCTGTGGTTGAAGACGTTGTATCTCCACCCACCAGATCAAGTTTATAATATTCACACGCCAGCACTATACCTTCGTACAGGGCTTCCAGGGCCTGCAGTGGAAAGCGATTCGACACCGCGAGCGATACCAGGATTTGTGAGGCAGTGGCATTCATCGCGCATAGGTCACTGACATTGACCACCACCGCCTTATAACCAAGATGCTTTAAAGGCATATAACTCAGGTCAAAATGAACGCCTTCAATCAGAAGGTCTGTGGAAATCAACACCTGCTTATTGCCAAAATTGAGAACAGCTGCATCGTCCCCCACCGCCCTGACGGTTGAAGCATGACTTATCGGGAAATTTCTGGTAAGGTGCTGAATCAGCGCAAATTCCCCTAAATTCTCCAGGGGGGTACCTTCGGGGTTCTTGTCTTCAAACATCCTGCAAAAATAAGCAGCATGGGATTTAAAATGTATCTTTAGCCTGAAAAAGAATAGTGAATTAAAAAAACTGCTATGCTAAAAACAGGGTTTTTAGCCCTCGCTGTCCTGCTTGCTTTTGCCTGCTCAAAAGGGGATAACTCCCCAATAGACCAGGGTGGACAAATCCCTGATACGGGGGATTCTATTCCTGAACTTTTTACTCCGTGCGAGAACGGGATGGCTGCTTCCTATCCCTGCCTGGGATTGGATATGTTGGGACACCTTCCCATGGGTTTGCTCAAAGCTACCTATGCCAATGACATATGGGGATGGCAGGATCCGGTTACAGACAGGGAATATGCACTTATTGGTCTGGATAACGGAACCGCCTTCGTGGATATAACTGAAACAGGAAATATTACCTATTTGGGGAAACTTCCTACGGCAACCACCAATAGTTCCTGGCGGGATATCAAGGTGTATGAGGATTTTGCCCTCATTGTCTCTGAAGCTGCGGGGCATGGAATGCAGATTTTCGATCTTACAAGACTAAGGTCCGTTACCGGCCCTCCGGTGACCTTTGACGCCGATGCGAGATATACCGGCTTCGGAAACTGTCATAATATTGTGGTCAATCCCGCCAATGATTTCGCTTATGCCGTAGGCACAGCCAGGGATGACGCTTTTAACGGCGGAGTGCATTTTATCAACATGCAGGATCCTCTGAATCCAATGGCAGCAGGTGGATTCGGAATGAGAGGCTATACGCATGATGCCCAGGTCATAACCTATAATGGCCCGGATACGAACTATACCGGAAAAGAAATCCTGATCGGATCCAATGAAACTCAGGTAGTGCTGGTTGATGTTACTGACAAGGAAGCTCCCGTATTGATTTCTTCATTCCAGTATGGCAATATATCCTATACCCATCAGGGATGGGTTACCGAAGACCATCGCTACCTCCTTCTGGGCGATGAGGGGGACGAAATCAACTTTGGTTTTAATTCCAGGACTTTGGTATTTGATCTGACAGATTTGACCAACCCCATGCCCCTGACACCCTATATCGGGGCTACCACCGCCATTGATCATAACGGATATGTTCTGGGAAATGAATTCTACCTGGCCAATTACAGCGCGGGGTTGCGGGTGATGGACATTTCAGGGATTTCCGGACAATCTATTACTGAAAAGGCTTATTTTGATACACAACCAGAAAACAATACAGCCTCTTTTACAGGGGCATGGAGTGTCTACCCATATTTTGAAAGCGGGAAGATCATTGTGAGCGATATCGGATCCGGCCTCTTCGTTCTGGCCAAAACAAATCCATGATATGAAAATGCGGCGGCTTTTGTTAATTTCCTGCCTAATGGTCATTTCCTGTTCGGAGGATGGTTTGCATGCTCCCGAAGTGCTGCTTGATACCTTAGCATTTGAAGGAAAGGTCAGTTGGATAAGAAATTATGGCGGGGAGGGTTCTGATACGGGTCAGTCCGTTATCAGGACCTCTGATGGCGGTTACGCTGTTTTGGGATATACCAACAGCATGACAGGAGATATTACCGATAAATCGAGCCCTGTGAATGACTACTGGTTGTTGAAACTGGCCGATAACGGAGATATTGAATGGAGCAGGACTTACGGGGGAAGCAAAGATGACCGGGGTCAGACGGTTATTCAAACCTCAGACGGGGGTTATGCTATTGTGGGCTATGCCATGAGTAGTGACGGAGACGGCAGTAACAATGAAGGATTCCATGATAACTGGATCTTAAAACTCGATTCCGCCGGCACTATCGAATGGGAACGGAGTTTTGGATTCGCCGGGCACGATCACTCCTATGATATAGTACAGACCGACGATGGTGGGTTTTTCTTTGTGGGGTTTCTCGATGTGGTTGCATCGCGGGGAGAAGGAGGCGAAAGTAAAGGAAATTCACTGACCCGTCATGGGGTCGGGGAATTCTGGGGGACCAAACTGGATGCCCAGGGAAATCTGCAATGGCGTCGTTATTTCGGGGGCACCAATAATGACCGGGCACATGCGGTTGCCCTTGCTACTGATGGCGGCTATGTCCTGTCCGGATTCAGTGAAAGCGATGATGCCGATATCTCCCTGACCAAAGGCAGTTATGATTTCTGGGTGATCAGGCTGGATGCTGCGGGTGAACTCGTGTGGGAACGCACCTTCGGCGGCTCCGGAATTGATATATCCTACGATATTGCCAATACCGACGACGGAGCTTTTCTCATTAGCGGAAATACCTTCAGTTCTGATACAGATGTACTGGAGAACAACGGGGAATCCGATATATGGATCATCAAGATAGATGATGAGGGCCGTCTGATGTGGCAGGCAGGTTATGGCGGACAGAAATTTGATGCCGCGCAGAGCGTGAACTCTTTCGGGGAAGGGAATTTTATTGTTTCCGGCAACACCAGAAGTTCTGACGGGGATATTTCAAAAAATGCCGGTCAGAATGATATGTGGGTGGTTCTCGCCGACGCGAACGGCCAATTACTCTGGCAACAAACCTTTGGAGGTACGGGACTCGACTTCGGCTTCGATGCAGTTGAAAGTCATGATGGGGGTATCATGCTCGTTGGGGAATCAGGAAGCAGCGACCTTCCCATGGCAGGAAATAAAGGAAAATCTGACCTGATTCTTATAAAAATCAACTGAGGTTCCTGCCCAGGTATCCACTTTCCGGGCGATTTCCACCAGAAATAGCCCTTCCACCCGGGGCGTCCTTCCCTATTTCTACACCGCAAGAATTCTTTTCCGGATAGGCACATTTAAGCTGAAATCGATGCAGGCTTGCAACTCTTGTTCATAGAGACGGACTATGGCTGCATGCGTTATATAAATGTTAGGAAATGAGGTTATACCCTATGTATGCACTATATTTGTATGTATTTTAAATTATAGGAAAAGCTAAATGATACAGGTTTCGGAAACAGCGAAGCAACGCGTTATCAGCCTCATGACCGAGGAAGGGTATGATGCCAGCCAGGATTATGTCCGGGTAGGAGTGAAAAGCGGGGGTTGCAGTGGATTGTCTTACGAGCTTAAATTTGACAATAAAATGGCGGAAACGGACAGGGTCTTTGAAGACAATTCGGTTCGAATCATCGTAGATAAAAAGAGTTTCCTATATCTGGCCGGGACCATTCTGGAGTACTCAGGCGGACTTAACGGGAAGGGATTCGTATTTAACAATCCCAATGCGCAACGCACTTGCGGCTGCGGGGAAAGTTTCTCCTTATAGGCTGCAACGGCCCCTCTCCGGAAATACATGCATCGGCTGGTATAAGTGGTGTGGAAAAGGAATATGTTTAACTGATTAAATTACTTCGCCGGATGGCGTAGATCGCGAGCATGGCATATACAGAAGAAGAATTAAAAAAGGAGCTGGAAAACAAGGAGTACGAGTACGGCTTCTATACGGATATTGAATCGGACACCTTTCCCAAGGGATTGAATGAGGATATCGTTATTGCCATTTCAAAAAAGAAAGAAGAACCTCAGTGGATGACCGATTGGCGCTTGGAATCCTACAGGGCCTGGCAGGAAATGTCTGAGCCCGAATGGGCCAACATACGTTATCAAAAGCCCGATTTTCAAAATATTTCCTATTATTCCGCGCCTAGTAAAAAACCTAAATATACCAGTCTTGACGAAGTTGATCCGGAATTACTGGACACCTTTAAAAAGCTGGGCATCTCACTGGATGAGCAAAAGAAACTGGCAGGGGTGGCGGTTGATATTGTTATGGATTCCGTATCCGTGGCAACAACTTTCCGAAAAACATTAGGGGAAAAGGGGATCATTTTCTGTTCTATTTCAGAAGCCATCAGGTCGCACCCGGATCTGGTGCGGAAATACCTGGGCACAGTGGTTCCTCAAAAGGATAATTTTTATGCTGCCCTTAACTCAGCTGTTTTTTCAGACGGCTCCTTCTGCTATATCCCTAAAGGGGTGCGATGTCCGATGGAATTATCTACCTATTTCAGGATCAACCAGGCCGGAACAGGTCAGTTTGAAAGAACACTGGTGATCGCAGACGAAGGAAGTTACGTCAGTTATCTGGAAGGCTGCACCGCCCCTTCAAGGGATGAAAACCAGTTACACGCCGCCGTGGTAGAATTGATTTCCCTTGACAATGCCGAAATTAAATATTCCACAGTCCAGAACTGGTATCCCGGAGACCGCGAGGGCAAAGGCGGGGTCTTCAATTTTGTGACGAAAAGGGGTATTTGTGAAAAAAATGCCAAGATTTCCTGGACTCAGGTTGAAACCGGCTCTGCCATTACCTGGAAATATCCCTCCTGTATCCTGAAAGGGGATTATTCAATTGGTGAATTCTACTCCATTGCCGTGACAAATAACCACCAGCAGGCAGACACGGGGACCAAGATGGTGCACTTAGGTAAGAATACGAAAAGCACAATAATTTCCAAAGGCATCTCTGCCGGTAAATCCCAAAATAGTTACAGGGGTCTGGTGCAGGTGAACAGTCGGGCCGAAAATGCGAGGAATTTTTCGCAGTGCGATTCGCTGCTTATGGGTAATGAGTGCGGAGCACATACCTTTCCATACATTGAGGTCAGAAACAAATCCGCTCAGATTGAACACGAAGCCACTACAAGTAAAATAGGAGAGGATCAGATATTTTACTGCAACCAGCGGGGCATACCGACCGAAAAAGCGATAGCCCTGATAGTCAATGGTTTTAGCAAAGAAGTATTGAACAAATTGCCGATGGAATTTGCCGTAGAAGCGCAAAAACTTCTTGAAATAAGCCTGGAAGGTTCCGTTGGATAAAAGCAGGTAGCCATCAGTCATACCCTCTTTATCAGGCGATTTACAGTGGCTGGTGAACATTCAAATACCTTGGAAGTGCAGAAGCACGGGGATTTGAGAAATGAATAACCGGACGAAAATAAAATAGAGAAGTATCTAATTTTAAAATGAAGCACAATGCTGAAAATTAAAAACCTGCATGCAGGGGTTGAGGGCAACGTTATATTGAATGGCATCAATCTGGAGGTTAACGCCGGGGAGGTTCATGCGATCATGGGGCCGAATGGCTCGGGTAAAAGCACCTTGGCCTCGGTAATTGCAGGTAAGGAAGAATTTGAGATCACGAAAGGGCAGATATTTTTTGAAGGGGAGGACCTCGAGGAAGTATCCCCGGAAGACCGGGCTCATAAAGGGATTTTTCTTTCCTTTCAATACCCTGTGGAGATTCCCGGGGTATCTGTTACCAATTTTATGAAGACCGCGATCAATGAATCCAGAAAAGCCAGGGGTGAAGAAGATATGCCGGCGAACACCATGTTAAAAATGATCCGTGAAAAATCGAGTTTACTCGATATTGATCGAAAGTTTTTATCCAGATCCCTGAATGAAGGGTTTTCCGGCGGTGAGAAGAAGCGGAACGAAATTTTTCAAATGGCCATGCTTGAACCCAAGCTTGCAATTCTTGACGAAACCGACTCCGGCCTGGACATTGATGCCCTGAGAATAGTGGCCCACGGGGTAAATAAACTCAGAAGTAAAAGCAATGCCGTCATTCTGATTACCCATTATCAGCGTTTGCTGGAGTATATTATTCCGGATTATGTCCATGTGCTTCATGAGGGCAGGATCGTAAAATCGGGCAGTAAGGAACTTGCCCACGAACTGGAGGAAAAAGGGTATGACTGGCTCAAGAATGAAACGGTTTCACGTTAGACGATCGCTCATTGCCAATAGGTGCAGAATAAGTATATCATGGATTTAAAAGATAAATTGGTTTCTTCTTTCCTGGCTTTCGAAAACAATATCGATGTAGACCATCCGGTGCATGATATTCGTTCCGAGGCCATTAAGAATTTTGAGAATAAGGGCTTCCCAAGCAAAAAGCAGGAAGCCTGGAAATACACTTCTCTGAATAGTTTGCTAAAGGTAGATTTCAGCATTTTTCCCAAGGAAGAAAATACCCTGGAATACAGAGATGTTAAGAAATACTTCCTTCATGAGATAGATACCTACAAAATCGTGTTCATTGACGGGATCTATAGTTCTTACCTTTCTGAAACGACCCATGACGGAGTGGATATTTGCCTTATGAGTTCCGCGCTTACAAAGCCGATGTACAGACAGGTAATTGATGTATATTTTAATAAAATTGCCTCCCGAGAAGATTCACTTACGTCTCTCAATACCGCATTCAGCAGGGAAGGCGCCTATATCTACATTCCCAAGCACGCGATGCCTAAGAAGCCCGTAGAAATCCTTCATCTGGCAACCGGCAACGAGGCCAGTCTCATGCTGCAGCCCCGCAATCTGATTGTGGTGGAAGAGCATGCGGAACTCCAGGTGATTGAACGCCACCAAAGTCTCACCACAAATGAGGTCCTTACCAATTCTGTCACCGAAATTTTTACAGCCAACAATGCCCTTGTTGATTATTACAAGGTACAGAACAATGTTAAAAGCGCCTCGCTGATAGATAACACCTATATATCACAAAAAGGGCACAGCGTTGCCAAGGTGCATACTTTTTCGTTTGGCGGAAAATTAACCAGGAACAATCTCAATTTTTATCAGGACGGGGAGTATATAGACTCCACCCTCAAGGGGGTGACCATCCTGGGCGAAAAGGAGCATGTAGACCATCATACCCTGGTCCACCATGCCACGCCTAACTGCGAAAGCCATCAGGATTACAAAGGTATTTACGGCGAACGATCCACCGGAGTCTTTAATGGGAAAATCGTGGTGGACAAGCTGGCTCAAAAAACAAATGCCTTCCAGAAAAATAACAATATCCTGATAAGTGACCAGGCTACTATCAATACCAAGCCACAGCTCGAAATATTTGCCGATGACGTCAAATGTTCACACGGATGCACCATAGGGCAACTGGATGCGGATGCCCTGTTTTATTTACAGTCGAGGGGAATCCCCAAAAAAGAAGCTGCAGCGCTGTTGATGTATGCTTTTGCAAATAACGTGCTGGAAAGTGTTCGTATTCCGGAATTGAAATCAAGGATTAACAAATTGGTCGCGGATAAACTGAATGTTAATCTGGGATTTGATCTTTAGCTAGAAGCGCTGTCTCCATAATACTTCTTCACAAGCAGAAATCCATTGTAATGCCAACAAATCGAAACAAAGAAGATGACTTTGCAAGGGAAGGCACTTATACTAATTTCACGGAAATGATGCCAGAAACCACATTGGATGTCGCCGGCCTTCGGAAAGATTTTCCGATTTTAAACCGGGAGGTGAACGGTCATCCGCTCGTTTACCTGGACAATGCGGCAACTTCTCAGACACCCAGGCAGGTAATTGATGTTATTGTAGACTATTATCAGCGATATAATGCAAATATCCACAGGGGTGTTCACGCTTTATCCCAGGAAGCTACGGATGCCTATGAAGCTGCCAGAAAAACCATCCAGAAGCATTTGAATGCCGCACATTCACATGAGATGATCTTTACTTCCGGTACCACCCACGCGATCAATCTCGTGGCCAATGGATTTGCCTCGCTCCTCCAACCGGGCGAAGAGATACTTGTCTCCGCCATGGAACATCATTCCAACATTGTGCCATGGCAAATGTTATGTGAACGCACAGGCGCATTGCTCAGAGTGATCCCTATGAGCGATCAGGGAGAGCTCAGGATGGACGCCTATCGGGACTTACTTAATTCAAGGACCAAAGTGGTGTTTTGCAACCACGTATCGAATGCACTGGGAACGATCAATCCGATCAGGGAGATCATAGAGGAAGCCCACCGGGCGGGTGCTGCGGTCCTTATTGACGGGGCTCAGGCAGCGCCACACTTAAAGGCGGATGTGCAGGCGCTGGATGTGGATTTCTATACAGTTTCTGCACATAAAATGTGCGGACCTACCGGGGTGGGGATCCTTTATGGTAAAGAAGAATGGCTCAACATACTGCCGCCCTATCAGGGTGGAGGGGAGATGATCAAAGAGGTGACTTTTGAAAAAACGACCTATGCAGAACTGCCTCATAAATTTGAGGCCGGTACCCCAAATATTTGCGGGGGTATTGCTTTCGGTGCCGCATTGGACTATTTGAATTCGATTGGTTTTACAAATATTGCCCAGTATGAAAATCAGCTTTTGGCCTACGCCACCAGGCAATTACTGGCTGTTGAAGGGTTAAGAATATACGGGACCGCCCGGCAAAAGACGTCGGTCGTTTCTTTTAATCTCCAAAATATTCACCCCTATGACGTTGGTACCATTCTGGACAAATTGGGGATCGCCGTAAGAACCGGTCATCATTGCGCCCAACCCGTGATGGATTATTTTAAAATCCCCGGAACGGTCCGGGCCAGTTTTAGTTTCTATAATACGATGCAGGAGGTAGACGTCCTGGTGGACGGGGTTAGAAAAGCGAAGGAAATGCTCTCCTGAATGCGTAGTTTCAGATCCGGATGCACTATACAGAAGGACTATACAGAAGCGACAGACAATTGGTTCTTTGCTGCCTGCAGGGCAGTATCCTGGCCAAATTTATCAGCACAAATCTCATGGCTAAATTCCATTGTATTTTGAATGCCACTGTTAGTTGTCGTATTTTTGCATAAAAGCAGGCTATGACAATCGAAGAGATCCAGGATGAGATAGTTGATGAATTTTCAATTTTTGAAGATTGGATGCAACGCTATGAGTATATGATCGAGTTGGGCAAGTCATTGCCGTTGATCAATGGCAAATACAAGACGGAGGATAATTTAATAAAGGGATGCCAGAGCAAGGTCTGGGTTCATGCGGAACTGGAGGATGAAAAGCTTGTTTTTACAGCCGATAGCGATGCCATCATTACCAAAGGCATTATTGCTATCCTCATAAGGGTTTTCAGCAATCAGAAACCCGCAGATATCATAGAGTCAAATACCGGGTTTATAGATAAGATCGGACTTAAGGAACACCTGTCCCCGACAAGAGCCAACGGGCTGGTGAATATGATTAAACAATTAAAATTATATGCCGTAGCCTATCAAACACAACTGGGCTGAACCATCAGAGGCTCGGCTTTACCTTAAATGCCGACTGTGGAATTCGCCTGATAAAATAATACGATGATGAAAGAAGATACATCCATTGCAGACACCCAGGAATTAGGGGAAATGATTGTAAAAGTGCTGAAGACCATCTATGATCCCGAGATCCCGGTGGACATATATGAATTGGGATTGATTTATGATGTTTATGTCAATGAGGACAACGATGTAAAAATCCTGATGACCCTGACCTCTCCCAACTGCCCGGTAGCTGAAACGCTTCCTGTAGAAGTCGAAGAAAAGGTCAAGTCACTTGACAAGGTTCATACCGCGGAAGTGGAGATTACCTTTGACCCGCCATGGACACAGGATCTTATGAGTGAAGAAGCAAAACTGGAACTGGGACTTCTCTGAAGAACTTTCACAAAATAATTCCCGTGCCTGATGATTTATCCGCTTTCCGGGCATAGGAAATAAAATAAATCCATGACAGAGGAAATCGTTAATCGCGTAGCCCAGAGTAAGTTGATCACTTTTGATCTGGAAGAGTATTATCCTGAAGGGATCCGACTGCATCTTGATATAACGGATTGGCTTCATGAAGGGATGGTCTTACGTGAAAAGGAGTTCAGAAAATATGTAGATCAACATCGCTGGGAGAATTACCAGGGTGCTTTCGTTGCAATTTCCTGTTCAACCGATGCTATTGTTCCGGCATGGGCGTACATGTTAGTAAGTACTCGGTTACAACCCTTTGCCAGGCAAGTGGTTGCAGGATCCCTGCAAGACCTGGAGACTTCACTCTTCCAGGTGATACTGGACCGGATAGACTTCTCCCAATTTGAAGGTAAGCCAGTAATTATAAAGGGGTGTAGCAACAAGCCTGTGCCCTTGAGTGCCTATCTTAAGGCAGCCTTCGAACTAAGGAAAGTGGCGGCAAGCATTATGTATGGCGAGGCCTGTTCCTCTGTTCCTTTATTCAAGTTGAAATAATGTTGAAAACCCATAACTTTGTTAACAATACAACAAAATCAATGTTAATAACATCAATAGCTTACACCTTATGAAGAAATATTACCTCGTCTTATTCATGATTGTCCTTTCTTCAAGCCTCTTAGGACAAACAGAAGATGAATTGAAAGCGGCAAAAGCAGCGAAAAATGATTCAATAACTGCCATTCAGAAAAGGGCTGATGCCATTCAGGCCCAAATAGATGCCCTACCGGGTTGGAAAAAAGGCGCCTTCGGAACCATTGGTGGAAGCATTTCGTCATTTAACAATTGGTACTCACAGGGAATCCCCAATAACTCCGCTGGAAATATTGGATTTACAGTCAATGCCTTTGCCAATCTCAACCAGGAAAAGTTTTTCTGGAGGAATTCGGGAAATATCAATCTGAATTGGGTAAAATTGGACGATAAGGACGATTCTGCTGATAGTGATGATTTCAGGGTCTCAACCGATGTGTTCAATATCTCATCGCTTTACGGAAGAAAAATTACAGAGAAATTTGCTATCTCAGCCCTTGGAGAATACAGGACTACGATCCTGGATAACTTTAATGATCCTGGCTATCTCGATTTAGGGATTGGCGCCACCTGGACACCTATTACAGATCTGGTGGTGGTGATCCATCCGTTGAACTACAATTTTGTATTCAGCAAGGAAGATGACATTTTTGAATCCTCGCTGGGAGCAAAAATCGTGGCGGATTACACAAAAAAGATGGGTGCGGTCAACTTTAAAACCAACCTTTCACTTTTTCAAAGTTATAAAAGCAGTGATCTGAGTAACTGGACCTGGACCAATTCTTTTGGTTATACCTTATGGAAAGTTCTCGGAGTCGGGTTCGATTTCGGGTTGCGGAATAATAAGCAGGAAGCACTGAACTACGCCATCAACACGCTGAATGAAACCGATACCACCTTTGACAATGTGGACAATGAATTACAAACCTATTGGACTTTGGGACTTAGTTATTCTTTTTGACTGCAAGAGTTTACAAAAAAAAACCTGGCTGTATTGCCAGGTTTTTTTTAAGTAGGATTGAAAGGTTTGAATTTATTGGGTGACTATAGCATTTTAAGAGTAAGTACCGATTTGGGAGCAGCACTTTAAATCAAGTTCAGGGTAAGATTTGGGACGAACACTGTAACTCAAATACAATGTAAATCTATGACGCTTCTTTCACTTTCCTAAATTTATGTTGTGAATTCAGGGTGGCATGTTGTGAAAAATATGAAGCGTCAGATTTCCCCGTTCAACTGCACGCCGATCTCGGGTGAGAAGCGACTGTCCGGGGGAGTTAAGGGAATTGTAGGGGATACGTAAGCCTTTCCATGCCAGCCCTTTTTCCCGAATGCTATTTCTGTAAATGGGCTTTCTTGGCGAAGACCACATATCGGCCATACACTTATGTCTTTGATTACTTCAGACAGCCCCGGCGATCCACCTCCGCAAATGCAAAGACACTTCCCGGCTATTGGAAATTGTGAATGGCACTTCTGCGAAAAAGTCACAACCGAAGCATCATCCGGGGGGTGTCAGATCGTTTGCTATAATACTTTCCGGGCCTTTCAGGTATTATTGACCATATTCCGGGTGGAATTGCAGGTAACTCGCTCATGACTGAATCCTTTTTATGCCTGGAATTTCGGCAGGATCAATAAAAAAAGCCCGGGAATGTTTTCCCGGGCTAATTTGTTTTGTAGGTCTTTCAAGATTTGGTCCGGTTATGTCCGGAAAAGCGTATGCTGGTTACGCGGTCGATTGGGGCGACGTTGCATAAATAAGATCAAGGTTAATTTGGGGTTAAACACTTATTCTTAAATACTTTGTAAATGTACAACCTGTTCCGGGAGTCTCGAAATATTTGTTGCAAACCTGATGTAGTTTGTGGTGTATCCCACCAATCGATCGGTTTCCCAGATGTATGACAATCTGTACGGGAAGATTACCTGGCAGATATCCTCAAAAAGCATCCGGGGAGCATGTAAAAAATCCGGACCAAAGTCCGGATTTTTATATCAAGTAGGTTTTTCAGAGTGAATACCGAACTTATCGGGATAATCACTTTAGAGGTTAAGTACACCTTGGGGAAGGTAGGTTTGATCATCCGTTAGTGTTGGACTTGGGGTTCAACCCATCAAATGATCGGAGTGAAAGTACCTTGGATCTTCCGTATTGCCCAATGTATGTTGTCAGGTATTCTTTTTCTGTTGTCAATGAAACGAATCGGGTTGTCTTGCCATTAAAGAAGATCGGATTTGCATGCGTAAATGGTTGCTGAATGGGTTTCGTGCCACGATCGGAGAGGTGTAATTCTTTTAGAAATTCCTACAAATCTCCATTTTGGGCCTCCGTATAATCATTTGGGATGGACATCTGATTAGCAGGAAATATCTCGGCACAAAATAGATATTAAAGCTAAAAACTCAAATTTAGAGTATATTGTATAGCTAATCCGTTGATGATGAAACGGCTGCTATTCACTTGCGTATTCCTTCTTTCCTTCCTTTTACAGTCGCAACCCAACACGATACCGAAGGAACATGGTCATCCGTTCCTTAAGAATTACGAGCCTGGGGAGTACCCGGGCCATATGCAAAACTGGTCAGTAACCATGGATCACAATGGGTTAATTTATGTCAGCAACGGCGATGGGGTGCTGGAATTTGACGGTGAGGCCTGGAGGTTGATATCCATTGAGGATTTGAATGCAGTTAGGATGGTAACTGTCGATAAAGACAATGTCAAATGGGTTGGTGCCGATAGGGAGCTAGGATTCCTGGAACCAGATAGCCTAGGGGGCTTGCAATTTCACTCACTGAAAGACCGTATTCCTGAGGCCTACCCCCTTACCGGTAGTGTTTGGAATGTCTTCACCAGCGGGGATGCTATTGTTTTTCGTGGCGGTAATACCGTATATATTTGGGAAAACGGGCGCTTCCGGATAGTAACCGGCCCGGGAAGCATCCATACAGGGTTCCAGGCAGGGGAAGTCATATTATTCAGGATTTATGACCAGGGGTTATTCCAGCTTAAGAATAATAGTCTGCAGCTCATCCCGGGCGGAGAAGTATTTAAGGATTTGCGTGTTTATGCGGCCTTGCCGTATAAAGGCGAGTCCATTCTCCTTGGTACACGTGAGAAGGGGCTTTATATTTTTGACGGTAAGGGCGTCACGAAATTTAAAACTGAAGTAGACTCCTTCCTTTCAACGCATCGTCTGTACAATGGACTGAACATGCCGGATGGCTCCTTTGCCTTTACAACCCTGACCGGGGGGGTGATCTTCATGGACGGAAATGGCAGATTTACACATACCCTCTCGAAAGACAACGGCCTCTTAAATGATGAGGTCTATGGCCTGTGCCTGGACAAGCAGGATAATCTTTGGCTGGCGATGCAACGAGGTATTTCCTATGTGGAAAAAATGAAAAGTTATAGATTCTTTGACGATAAGGACGGTTTGGACGGGACCATTTCCGCCATTAGCAGATATGAGGGCACCTTGTATGTTGGCACCTATCATGGCCTGTTTAAGCAAGCTGCAACAAACAGCGGCAGGCCTGCACCATTTAAAAGAATACGAGCGCTCAACACGGGTTGTACGTGGCTGTTACCGACAGAGAAGTCATTGCTGGTACTTAGCGACGATGGAACATACCAGATTTCAAAGCAGGATACAATAAGGATCAATACTTACAAAGGCAATGAAGAGGCTATTTCGATGGCAGAAACAGAGAACGGCACACTATGGCTGGGAACGCGATTGGATGGGGTTATCAAAGTCGAATTTGAACAGGGAAAAATCCCGCTGACACCCGCGAACATAGAGCGCTATGATAACACTGACGGCTTGTCCGAAGGATGGCACAAAGTATTCAATATCAACCACCAATTGTTTGTAACCTCCGAAATTGAGAAAGGGCAGCCAGTAGTGAGATATGAAACGGGAAAAAACCGGTTTATCCCTACTTCGGAACTGGATAGCGCATTAAACATTAAAGTCTCCGGTTTGTATCCACTTGAATATCAGGACTATGGGAGCCATTTGCTTTTCGCAGCCCTTCCCATTGGAGGAGAGCCTTACAGGATTACCGCCCACCGGGATACCTTGTCAGCCAATTATTCAGCGGAGGTACTTCAGGACTGGCGTTTTAAAGAGAACAGTAAGGTCTTCTGGGATGGAACTGATTTTTTATGGCTCGGGGCCGAGGCCCTCGTCAAATATTCACTGGGACAGGAATCACCGCCTCCCCCGCCGTCGAGGGCCTTTATCAGGAAGGTATTCAATGCTCAGAACTCCCTGATTTTCGATGGGATGAGGACGACGGACGTGCCGTATCAGTTTCAGTATCCCTATTCAGGGATCCGTTTTGAATTCGCTACTCCGGTTTTTGAAAATTTCAACGGGAACAACTACCAGTACCTGCTAAATGGATTCGAAACTACCTGGTCCGAATGGGGGCATGAAACCGGCAAGGAATATACCAAGCTTACCGGAGGAGATTATCGGTTCTTGGTCAGGAGTAGGGATATTTATGGACAGGTGAGTGACCCGGACTCGTTTGAGTTCATAGTATTGCCACCCTGGTACGGCACCTGGTGGGCCTATGTTTTATATGTGTTCATTTTAGGTTGTTTCCTGTGGGGGATCATCAAATGGCGCTCCCACCGGCTCAGGCAACACAACGAGGCTCTGGAGGATGTCATTGCCCAAAGGACCTCCGAAGTACAGCACCAGGCCAATCAGCTCAGGATACAGGCCCAAAAATTACTGGAACTTGATAAGGCAAAATCCGCATTTTTTGCCAATATCTCACATGAATTCCGGACGCCACTTACCCTTATCAAAGGCCCTGTAGAACACCTCGAAAAGCATTTGGATGAAAATTTGAGTCTTGAATCTATTAAAATGATCCGTCGCAACGCCAACCGACTCCTGAAAATGGTCAATCAGTTATTGGATCTTTCAATGATAGATGAAGGCAGGTTGCAACTGGCACCCACTGAAGGTGACGTATATCAGTGTTTAAGGGCAGCTGCCGCCTCGTTCATCTCTCATGCAGCACAAAGGGGGATGGATTTCCGCGTTGAGATCCCAACGCGTGTATTTTGGGCTTCATTTGACCGTGAAAAATTAGAGAATATAGTCTACAACCTCCTTGGCAATGCTTTTAAATTCAGTTCGGACGGAGCAAAGATCACTTGCACCGCCACCTGGAACAAATCCGTGCTGGAGATGCTCGTTTCAGATACCGGAAGGGGTATTCCGGCAGACCAACTCTCTTTGATTTTTGATCGCTTTTACCAGGCGGATAACAGCAATACCCGTGAAAAGGAAGGTTCCGGGATTGGTTTGTCCCTTTCAAGAGACCTGGTTCAACTTATGGGAGGTACTATCGGGGTCACAAGTGTAGAGGGTGCCGGCACACTGTTTACTGTAAACCTTCCCCTGCCGGAGATCGTGAACAGGTTGCCGGCAACCTCGCCGCAGATACCTGGCGCCACCGCCAACGGATCAAAAAAACCATTTAGCTTGTCCCCTTCGGACAACCGATCATTACCTACAGTTTTACTTATAGAGGACAATGATGATATGCGCAACTTTATTCGATCCCAGTTAACAGCATCTTTTAAAATAATTGAAGCCCTGAATGGCGCTGAAGGCTTCAGGAAGGCAATGGCAGAAACACCGGACCTGATTATTACCGATTTGATGATGCCAAAAATGGATGGATTAGAAGTCTGTAAAAAATTAAAAGCTGAGGTACTCACCAGTCATATCCCGGTGATTATGCTTACGGCCAGAGCCGGTAAGGACAACAAATTGGAAGGACTTGAAACCGGAGCGGACGACTATCTTACCAAACCCTTTGATCCCATGGAACTGTTAGTCCGAACCAGGAATCTAATAGACCAGAGGAGACAACTAAGAGAACTTTTTTCAAATAGAGAAATTAACATCGACCCCAAAAAAATCACCGTCACATCCGTTGATCAAAAATTCCTGGAACGGGTCTTGGAAATATTGGAAACCAATTATGCACAACCTGATTTTGGTGTTCCTCAAATGCAGACAGAGCTGGGCATGAGCAAATCACAGCTCCACAGAAAATTAAAGTCGCTTACAAATGAAGCCCCGGGTGAGATCCTGAGACACTTTCGACTGAAAAGGTCTGCCCAATTACTTTCCCTAAAAGCAGATAGCGTCACCCAGGTGGCCTACAAGGTTGGCTTTAACAATCTTTCCTATTTTGCCAAATGCTTCAGGGAGCTTTATGGCATGTCTCCTTCCGCTTATCGCCATTAGACAAAAAGATCTTTCTCCTGGCGAACCGATACCACCAAACGCTCATAATTACCATCCGTAATACCCTTCCTGCCATCCATAGCCTAAACTGCCCAAATGGCCATATTTCAAAGGCATTCAGCACCGAAACCATGATGTCAGGAAATGGAACCAGACTGTTAGCTTCCGGACAATTGCGACCCTAGTTTTGGGGAACAGGAATACACTGCATCGCGGGTCGGCATCAAAAGATTTTAAACCGATATCACTTTACAGCAGGTAGCTGGATTTAAGAACCAAAAATCATCTATATGGAAACTAAAATTGATTCACAGAACCAGGCCGGTGCGATTCTGGACCGGCTTATCAGGACGACCTTCTTTTTAATCACCCTTTTGGGGATCGTATTATTTATAGTCGCCTTCACAGGCTGCAGTAAAGGAGAAACTCCGGGAAATCCGGACCCGGACCCTGACCCGGTTGTCCAGACCCCTACCATAACTTCGATCAGCCCGAACTCCGGGTTGGAAGGCACGGAAGTGACCTTTACAGGAACCAATTTCAGCGGCACAGCCACTGAGAACACTGTGGCGTTCAACGGCATTGAAAGTGCAGTAACATCCGCTTCATCCACTCAACTGGTAGCCGTAGTTCCGGCCAACGCAACGAGTGGTGCCGTATCCGTGACGGTAAACAGTAAAAAAGCTATAGGGCCTTCCTTTACCGTGATTTCAGGAATCGCTTTTGACTGTAGCAATAATGAAATTACTGAAGACACTGTGCTGGAAGATGTGGAGGAGGGGGACGCCATTGATTATATCGTATCGTGTGAAATTACGGTTATGAACAATGCGGTACTTACCATTGAACCTGGAGTCATCATTGCCTTTGAAGGGGATCTGAGCGGTATTTTTACCGTAGAAGGGGCTGGACTGAAAGCTATAGGAACCAGTGATCAACCTATAAAATTTGTGGGGACCAGTGAAAATAAGGGGGTATGGAAAGGGATTTATTTTGCATCTACCCATCCTGAAAACCGGCTGGAATATGTAACGGTCAGTAATGCAGGACGTAGTGAATCCGGAGCATCAAAAGAGAAAGGTGCCGTACAGATTAGTGCAGGAAGCGCCTCCGCAGGGTCTATTGTTAATTGTACTATTAATAATAATGACGGATTCGGGGTTTTTATAACCGATGAAGGCAGTCTAAATGAATTTTCCGGTAATACCATCACAGACAATGAAAAGGCAGCGGTCGGGCTATTTTTCAATCAGGCAGGCGCTCTGGACCAGAGTTCCGATTATTCAGGCAACGGAGACGGTTATATTGAAGTACGCCAAAACGATCTTTCGGAAGAGGATATGACCATGCCTGCATTGAATGTTCCCTACCGATTTGACGACAGCGGGCGTTATAACATATTACGCGCCCTGACCATTGAGGCAGGCAGCATTCTGGAATTCAACAATGGTTCCGGGCTACGTCTTGGGGAGCAGGCGACGGACTGCAGTACGACTACCGGATCACTTAATGCTACCGGTACAGAAAGTGCCCATATTACATTTAAAGGGATCACTGCCGGTAAAGGAGCCTGGCTTGGCATAGGAATTAATTCTACCAGTCCCAATAACAAGCTCATCTTTTGTGATATATCCGGCGGGGGTAGTGATAAGTTGTACAACGGATCAGCCTTTGCAGCTGATGTAACCCTTCAATGCGAAAGCCGGGTGACAATTCAGAATAGCACAATTACCGATAGTGGCGGATTTGGCATCTACCTGTTGGATGAAGATACCAGGTTGCTTGATTTTGAAAACAATCAATTGACCGATAACGAACTGGCGCCCATTTTACTCCACCTTCCTCAGTTGGATCAACTGGATGCCACCTCATCCTATGCCGAAGGGAATGGCAGGGCTTATATCCAGGTCATGGGTCAGTCCCTTTTAGATGCAGACCTGACCATATCCAAACTGGAGGTGCCCTATCGTATTGGTAAGTCGCGTTTCGGAACCAACCCCTATATAGAAATGGCCCTCACCATCGAACCCGGAGTTATTTTGGAATTTGAACCAGCTGTGGGTATTGTGACCGGCAATCCCGGATTTGATTGTACCCCGCTCACGGGCAGTGTACATGCCCAGGGTACCGTAGACGAACCAATCCAGTTCAAAGGCATCACCGAAGGACAGGGTACCTGGCGGGGAATTGGCATCAATTCGAACACATCGGCAAACCTGCTACAGTATTGCGAGATCAGCGGAGGGGGAGGTAATCAAATGTATAATGCAGGGGGATTGGGGAATGTGGTCATTCATTGCGAAGGCCAGATCACCGTTGACAATTGCACCATTTCAGATAGCGGCGGATGGGGAATCGATTTTGTGCAATCCGGAAACAGCCTTACGAATACAAACAATGTTTTTATGAATAACCAGGATGGCAACATAGCGCCCAACTAGGTACGCTCATTGTGGGGTGAGGCAACGAAAATTGGGTATAAAAAAAAGCCCTGAACAGTCTTTCAGGGCTTTTAATTGGTAAGCAGGTTACGTAAAATTTGGTTAGGTCTCGCCTGTTAAGTTTGGTCGAATTGGGCCCCGGCAAACCGGGATAAACACTTAATTCGGGTTTCAGTAGCCATATCTTACCGGGAAATCCCGGCCGGGGGTAATAGGGTTTCTGATACCGGCGGTAAATATAAAATGCGTCTTTAACGACACTAAATTTTTGTTGTGAAAGTTCAGAAAAATGTTGTGAATAGATGAAAATGCGTTTTTTCAGAGTTGGAAATGCCTTTTAACTTTGCTGATACTCATCCAGATTTTGGGGATATAGAAAGTTGTTATATGGAAAGCGGCTTACATGGATATCCCGGACTTCCTTGTATATCCTAATTTTAAACTCATCCAGATTTTCCCTGTTCAGAGCCGAAATGAACAAGGCATGGTCGCCGATCCTGCTCATCCATGTTTTCTTCCATTCTTCAAGGGTAAAATGGGCAGAGGTTTTTTCCGTGATCAGATCATCTCCATCAATAGTCTGATGGCGATACTGATCGATCTTGTTGAAAACCATGAGGGTTCGTTTGTCGGCAGCGTGAATTTCATCCAGTATCTTATCCACAGACGCTATATGATCCTCAAATTGAGGATGGGAAATATCAACAACATGAAGCAGCAGATCTGCTTCACGAACCTCATCCAAAGTGCTTTTAAAGCTCTCCACTAGTTGCGTGGGTAATTTCCGGATAAATCCGACCGTATCGCTCAATAAAAATGGCAGGTTACCGATGACCACCTTCCGTACTGTAGTATCGAGAGTGGCGAATAGCTTGTTCTCAGCAAAAACGTCACTTTTACTGATGACATTCATCAGTGTGGACTTCCCGACATTGGTATAACCGATGAGGGCCACGCGAACCAGGGCGCCGCGATTGCCTCTCTGGGTTTCCATCTGGCGGTCAATTTTTGTGAGTTTCTTTTTTAACAGCGCTATACGGTCACGGACAATCCGACGGTCAGTTTCAATTTCGGTTTCTCCCGGTCCGCGCATGCCGATCCCGCCCCTCTGGCGTTCCAGGTGGGTCCATAACCCGGTAAGTCGGGGCAATAAATATTCATACTGTGCAAGTTCTACCTGGGTGTGCGCGTAGCTCGTTCTGGCCCGTTGTGCGAAAATATCAAGTATGAGCCCTGTGCGGTCCAGCACCTTGCATCTCAATTGTTTCTCCACATTGCGTTGTTGTACAGGAGATAACTCATCATCAAAAATAACAGAACCAATTTCGTTTTCCTTTACATAAGCCTCCACCTCTATCATTTTGCCACTGCCGATAAATGTTTTTGGATTGGGAAGTTCGATTCGCTGAACAAACCGCTTTGTCACCTCGCCCCCTGCGGTATAGGTTAGAAATTCCAATTCGTCCAGGTATTCCCTGACCTTCGATTCATCCTGCTCTTTGGTAATTACCCCGATCAGGACAACTTTTTCGTGTTCTATATTGTTCTCTTCTATCATGAATCCAATTAAAGTGCAAATCTAATCAATATGTGCCAAGTGCTCTTTGTATTTTAACCTGTTGTCATCCCTATAGGGCTGGCATACCTGGCAATAATGGAGAAAAACCTGTATACCATTGCATTTTATAATTTGGAAAATCTCTTCGATCTAAGGGATGACCCCCTGACAATGGATGATGATTTCACAGAGGGTGGAATGAGGTCTTGGTCAAATGCCCGCTTACAAAATAAGCTGAATAAACTTGCCAGGACCATTTCACATCTTGGTATACAGTCTGCGGGAGATGTACCTGTTCTCATCGGGGTGGCTGAGGTTGAAAATTCGGCGGTACTAAAATACCTACTCGGCATGCAGCCATTACAGCATGTTCCCTATGCATCGGTTCAATACGACTCACCCGACGAACGTGGTATTGACACGGCGCTCATCTATCATCCCGAACATTTTGAAGTGATTTTTTCTCAGCCGCTCTTGCTGGATGTCAAAAATCCTGACGGACAAAGAGATACTACCAGAGATATTCTTTATGTTCATGGAAAACTGCATGGGGAAGAGATGAATATTTTTGTGAATCACTGGCCCTCAAGGAGGGACGGGGATGTTCAAACCGAGCATAAAAGACTTGTTGCTGTTAAAACTCTGGAGGATTTTATGGGATCTATAGAAAAGAAGGTGGCGAAACCAAATTATATTGTCATGGGAGACTTTAACGATGGTCCTGAATCGGCAAGTATCCAGCTTCTGCTCCGGTTGAAAAACCTGTATAACCCCATGCAGAAGCTATTGACGCCAGATCGAGAAAGCGCATACTACGGAAAGGCATGGGCCCTCTTTGACCAGATCATGATCTCTGAGCCGTTGATGGATCTCAGGAAGGGCAGTCACAGTTTTGCGCATGCCAATATCTTTGATGACAAATTCCTGAGTGAATTTAAGGGCAGGTACGCCGGAAATCCATTCAGGACTTATGGCGGCAGAAAATACCTTGGCGGGTATAGTGATCATTTTCCTGTTTATATCCAAGTAAGATATGTCAGCTGAAAGGATCAGATGCCCATTTACTGGTCTGAGATTAATATATCATTTTTAACCGGATAGCAACCTGTGCCAGGGTGGGCGCACCGGTTCTCAATAACTGATGATCCTTTCAGGAAACAATTTTTTCAAAGTCTGTCTGTCGGAACCTATTCCGCAAATGTTCCGGTTGGAGTGATGGGATGCTCGCACCTGAGCCGGCAATTTTAGGGATTTGACGTTTTTGCAATCTTCGAGCTTCCGATAATTGTCGGTATCCGGAGGTGGGGTTTCACAGGGTTTCTCGTGGCCGCGGGGGGAAATTGATTAACTTTAGAGAAAAGCTGCATGAAATATCCCCCGGTTGTATGCGTGGTTTTGTTGGCACTGTTTCTCATCTCCTGTGTAGGTAATGATGATAGTTCTGTTGCCGAATCCGTTTCCAGGGTTCCTGATTTCACATTGCTGGGAGAGGATACATCAAATATCTATCAATACCGGTTTGAAGCCTCTACTGGGAACAAGACCATGATCAACCTTACCGACGAATTGCGGGTTCCGAGACAATTTATTACCCTGCGGCAGGTTGACAATCTGATCACTTTCTATAGCTTTTCGGACGATAATTTTTCAGCAGTTCAGACCAATGTCACAACAGGGGAAAGCCAGGCCCTTGACAATTTCTATACAAATTCTCCCGAGCGTTCTGTTATATGGGGGGCAAACTCTGAAAACAAGCTATTTCTGGCATACTACAGTCCAATAGGAAGTTCGGATCTCGGAGTGCGATTTATAGAAACGGGCACAGGTACAGCCAGAGATGTTTCTCTCGAAGTGACAACCCGGAACGTATTTGAACCGTTCTATAGAAAAGGCAAACTTTTTGTACCCTATGAAAATGTGAGTTCAGGCTATATGGTTGCAGTACTCGATACGGAATCTGAAACATTATTGGAAACCATGGATTTTGGCAACAACATTCCCAGTATTCTTTCCATTGACGACGGGAATATTGCCATTTTCCTGCGCAGTTCAGGAAACGCTTATGAGTACAGAGTTTATGACATTGATACCCTGGTGTTGCTTTCCACCACTGATTTCAACCTGAGCAGGTTCTTTCTTCCTGGACCTGTGGAGGCTGATATTATCGGGGATATCCTTTATTATTTAAATTTTTACGCCCAACCCTTCCCAATACCGTTTGGTCCGGCACTTTACGATTTTTCAACTGGACAGAACAGGATCCTCGATATGGTTTCCATTGTCCAGGAGGTGGAATCGGAACTTAATGCGACCCTGATCCTGACCGCCTTTGGATATAAACCTGAAGGCAGGTCGTTTTTAATTGGATTTACTACAGAAGGCAGTCCTCTTTTTCAGGGAGGGCTCCTTGTTGTATCTGATGAAGGTGTCCTGCTGGATAGATTGACCCTTCCGTTTGTTCCTATTTATATTTTGCGATAAGGAGGGACCAACTCCCCGGTCGGTCTATAACTTTGCAGACCATGAATTCTAGGAACTTTCTTATGGATGAAGTTTTTGGAAATCCGTCAAACGGCAGGAGCAAGACCGAAAATATAAGAAGATTCGAATCGTCCATACTGTATGGTCGGTGAAATTCAAAATTTAGCATGCCCATATCCCTGCTATTTTCCCATAAACATCGATTAAAGTTGAGGGTGGTATTTTTAGTCCGGACGAAGGCTTTCCTTTTTCAAAAGGGCTTCGTAAAATACCTGTTGTAAGGAGGTCCGGATATTAAGGGTGTACAGATTTCTATTTTCCCTGGTGGGAAATACCCGATTGGAAAGAAAAATAAATACCAATTGGTTTTCGGGATCGGCCCAAACAAAAGTTCCTGTAAAACCACTATGTCCAAAGCTGCTTTTGCCCGTCAGAGGAGAAGGGTAGGCATCTGCGAGGGCAAACGTGTCATTTTGAAGCTCCGGTTTGTCAAAGCCCAGCCCCCGCCGGTTATCATTTTCCGGAAATTGGACTCGGGTGAATTCCTGCACAATGGCTTCTGAAAAGTACCTTTTATTGCCATAGGTACCATAATTTTGGTACAGCTGCATCATTTTTGCAAGATCTAGGGCCGTGCCGAACAAGCCGGCATTCCCTGAGATGCCCCCCATCAAAGAGGCATTTTCGTCATGGACCCATCCGCTGGTAAGCGCCCTTCTGTAAACGGTATCCATTTCGGTCGGCACAATGACATTGGTTGTCTCGCGAAGGGAGGGATTGAACCCGAGGGTAGAACAGCCCATAGGGATATAAAAATTTTGCTGGAGATAGGTTTCATATGGCATACCTCCAAACCGTGCGATGATTTCCGGGAAGATAAGAAAGGCAAGTCCGGAATACAGATACTTCTTCTCCTCCTTCACCTCAGAACGATTGATGATGCGGTACATCTTTTTTATAAACCGGTCCCTGACATACACGTTCTGGTAGGCCTGGAGCTGGAATTTTTCCTGCCTTTCCCGGCGGATGAACCTGTGCTTCAGTGTCCCGTCCTTCATGGCACGGTTTAAAAAGACAATGTAAGGTACCAATCCTGCCTGGTGGGCGAGTACTTCCCTTAATGTCAGGTCTTTTTTATCGCTTCTATGCCGCCAGGGACGCCAATAGGTGCTTAACGGCAGGTCCAGACGCAATTTGCCTTCATCCACCAACTTCATAATGGCAGGTATAGGTCCCATTATTTTGGTGACCGAAGCGAGATCATAAAGATCATCGGGACGAACGCTCTGAAGACTGTCATAGGTATGGAATCCGTAAGCCTGATGAAAGATGATTTGTCCGCTTTTAGCTACCAGGACCTGGGCTCCAGGAAAGGCATCAGCTCTGATCCCGGCCTTCATTATGGAATCTACTTTGGAATACACTTCAACGGAATCTATTCCAAAGGTCTCCGGATTGCCCGGTATAAGTCGGTTATGAAAAGAAGGTTGTCCGTTTCCCATCAGGGTAAGCAAACAACATAAGAGAGTAAATACCTTTAAGTGATTCGGCATGCGTCTTTCAAATTATCCCAGGAGCCTGACCACATCTCTGGCAAAATAGCTGGCGATGATGTTGGCTCCAGCCCTTTTGATTGCAAGCAATTGCTCCATCATTACCGCGTCGTGATCCAGCCACCCGCGTTCCGCTGCCGCCTTTAGCATCGCATATTCTCCGGAAACCTGGTAAACGGCAAGAGGAATATCTATCTCGTTTCTGATTTCACGAACAATGTCAAGATAACACAGCCCTGGTTTTACCATGACGATATCTGCGCCTTCATCAATATCCATCTGCACAGCTTTAATCGCTTCAAAGCGGTTGGCCGGATCCATTTGATAGCTTTTTTTGTGACCCGGAATCCCTTCTTTGGCCACCGGAGCTGAATCGAGGGCGGATCGGAAAGGACCATAAAGGGTACTCGCGTATTTGGCACTGTAACTCATTATGCCAGTATTTACGAGTTCCTCGTCTTCCAACGCCTCCCTGATCACACCAATTCTTCCGTCCATCATATCACTTGGAGCCACAAAATCTGCTCCGGCCAGGGCGTGAGAGATACTCATTTCGGCGAGGATCTCCAGGGTTTCATCATTCAGGATCTGGCCATCCCGTACGATCCCGTCATGGCCATAAGAGGAGTAGGGATCCAGCGCCACATCGGTCATAACCAGCATTTCAGGGCAGGCATTTTTAACCGTCTTTACGGCCCGTTGCATCAGTCCCTGGACATTAAGGGCTTCGGTTCCCTTATTATCTTTCAGATTGTCAGGCACTTTTACAAAGAGCAGTACTGACAACAACCCAAGGTCACGGAGTTCGAGCACATCTTTTTCCAGTAAGTCCAGGCTCTGCCGGTAATATCCGGGCATAGAGGCAATTTCTTCCCGGACGCCTTTTCCTTCCGTAACGAACATCGGCACCAGAAAGTCCTCCGGGACGATGTTTGTCTCACGTACCAATCTACGGATCGCTTCGGTGGTACGAAGTCTTCTGTTTCTTCTTATCGGATACATTTATACAAATTTACAACTGATGCACTGTTATCAATATCTTGTGGAGCGCTCAGGAGGATCTCTGAATATAAATCATTCTTCTGAGCCATGAGAAACAGTCTTAAGAATTTGCATTGCACACTGTCATTGGAATCTGCAGTTACCCGAACTTTCTGACGGCAATTGCAAACCCCCTGGTCACGATCAGTAACCGTCAGGCAATTCTCCTGTTAAGGTACCCATTCCCGTGGATTTTTCAAGACCGTTAACAATTCTTCTTCCATACTGCCGGTAGCCGGATGGTGGTCATATCTCCATTGCACTCTGGGAGGAAGGCTCATAAGGATGCTTTCTGTCCGGCCGTTCGTACTTAGCCCGAATAAGGTTCCCTTGTCATGTACCAGATTAAACTCCACATAACGACCTCTTCGAATCTCCTGCCAATCCCGTTGATCACTGGTAAAGGGGAGATCACACCTTTTATTTACAATAGGCAAATAGGCTTCTAAAAAATCACCTGCGACAGAAGTCACGAAATCATACCAACTTTGAAGGCTCGTTTTGCCTGATGCACGGCAATAATCATAAAATAAACCTCCTACTCCCCTTGCCTCATTTCTGTGGCTATTCCAGAAGTAAGTATCACACCTGGCCTTAAAATCCGGATAAAAGTCAGGATGATGCTTATCACAAGCGCGTTTGCAGACCTGATGAAAATGAAAGGCATCCTCTTCAAAAAGGTAATAAGGAGTCAGGTCCTGGCCTCCCCCGAACCACTGATCTGCGATCCCCCCCTCTTTATTATACAATTCAAAATAACGCCAGTTGGCATGCACCGTGGGCGCCATGGGATTTTCAGGATGCAGGACCAGGCTTAATCCGCAGGCATAAAATCGGGCCTCCTTCACACCAAAATAGGTCTGCATATTCGGGGGAAGTTCACCCTCTACCGCAGAAATATTGACCCCACCCTTTTCAAAGATGCGCCCATTCTCAATGATTCGGGACCTGCCACCGCCACCTTCGGGTCGTTTCCAAAGATCTTCCCTGAATTTTGAACGCCCGTCGAGTCGTTCCAACTCGCTGGTTATGTCCTCCTGTAAGGTTACAAGGAAGTTGTAAAAGTGAGTCTTCATGCTGTACGTCTTTGAGGGTTGTTGCCGAGCGCTGTGTATTTTTACAGAAGTTGTATCAAGGGTCTGACTTTAATTTCCAATCTGCCCGTCACTGGGATGAAACACCCACACGTTCTGACAAAGGTTCATATTCTTTGACCGCATCCACAAAGGCTTTGGCGTTTTCCAAAGGCACGTTGGGCAGGATGCCATGTCCAAGATTAGCTATATACCGGTCCTTCCCAAAGGCATCGATCATCTCGGTCACCAGCTGCCGGATTTTGGAAGGCGGTGACAGTAACCGGGCCGGATCCAGATTTCCCTGCAGGGTGATTTTACCGCCAGAAAGATACCGGGCATGTTGAGGAGAACAGGTCCAGTCGACACCCAGGGCCGAAGCCCCGGAACGGGACATATCCCCAAGGGCAAACCAGCAGCCCTTACCGAAAGTGATTACCGGCGCTACCTCTTTTAGCGAGGTCACTATTTGCTGGATGTATGGTCCGGAGAACTCTGCATAGTCCGTGGGCGATAGCATACCTCCCCACGAATCAAAGATTTGCAGGGCATCTGCCCCGACAGCCACCTTGGCCTTCAGATATTCAATGGTTGTTAAAGTAATTTTTTGTAAAAGCGCATGCGCAGCCTCAGGTTGGGTGAAACAAAATTCCCTGGCCTTGTCAAAAGTTTTACTTCCCTCTCCCTGAACGCAATAACACAGAATGGTCCATGGGGAGCCGGCAAATCCTATAAGGGGAATCTCATTCTCCAGTTTTTCTTTGGTCCTGACAATGGCCTCCATCACATAACTAAGGCGATCCTGTACATCAGGGTGAGGAATCAGATCTACCTGTTTTCCTGTCCTGACAGGATGTGGAAGGAAGGGTCCGAAATTAGGGCGCATCTGGACCTCAATATCCATTGCCTGGGGAACAACCAGAATATCAGAGAAGAGAATGGCCGCGTCCATCCCGAACCTTCTGATAGGTTGTAAAGTGATCTCCGATGCGAGTTCGGGATTTCTGCAACGGCTGAAAAAGTCGAATTTCTCCTTTATGGCCATAAATTCAGGCAGATAACGCCCGGCCTGTCGCATCATCCATACGGGAGGCCTTGTCACTGTTTCCCCTTTTAGTGCCCGCAAAAACAAATCATTCTTCAATTCTGGCATGGACTTATTTTGTAGTATTTGACATTTTGATTCCCTCACTGTAATTGGCATTGACCAATTCAATGAGCGATTCCACTGTTGGAATTCTTGCAATACGGACATCAGGGAAATGCCGGGCGGCTTCTGCAGCAGTACTTTCACCAATGCAGAAGGCGATGGACGCCGGTTGGTTTTTTAATAGAAAACTTTGTACCCCCGATGGGCTGAAAAACATGATGCCTTCTGCATTCCGGTCAATTTTTACAGGGGCGAATTTAGTGGTATAGGCAACGACCTCATGGACGCTTAATCCATTCTCCGACAGCACATCAGGCAAGGTGTCCATTCGTATGTTGCTGCAAAAATAGGTAAGCTCAGTTCCTTCCATATATTCCACTAAATGATCAGCCAGGGCCGAAGCATTATTTTCCACATGGCGAACAGGCCCGATTTTGCGCTCAATCAGTCTTTTTGTTTTTCTTCCGACACAATAAATGTTCTTAAAGCGGAATTCCTTAGCCGGGGCGTGGGTGAGTAAGGCATTTACCGCATTTTTGCTTGAAATCACCACATTTTCTATGGAGGCCAGAAATATACCGGGAGGTATTCTATTGGGGCTGATCTTTATGAAATCTTCTGTCGAAACTGTGATAGAGGACCGAAATAACTGAAGCTGACCGGAGGTTAGCTTTTTGGTGGAATAGATGGCAGTGGGCTGAGGGGTAGTGTTCCTGAATTCGTGCATCAGCCTCAAGCCTCCTCTTTTAAGAACCCTGCCGGCACATTCTCTGGCGAGGTTGGTATGTGCTCCAAGAGGGGCAGTCCCGGTCACTTCTATTTTTTTCGTGCCCTCCGTATTCAGTAGGATACCCTTAAAGGAAATCTCGTTCTTTTTGACATATGCCAAAGCGCCGATGGGAGCCGAACACCCACCTTCCAACAGGTGGAGGAATTCCCTTTCAATACCGGTACAGATGGCAGAATCCTCATGATTCAACAGGGCACAGGCCTCAAGAACCGCTTCATTCTTAGCAAGTGCTGCGATCATGATGGCTCCCTGTCCGGGTGCGGGAAGCATCCAGCCAAGGCTTATCGACTCTCTTGGTTTCTGATCAGTGCGTTCCAGACCGGCAGCGGCAAATATGGCGCCATTCCAGTTATTCTGACGTAGTTTCTCCAACCGGGTATTCACGTTCCCCCTAAGACCGACTATAGTATGTGTGGGGTAGCGGTTCAGCCATTGTGCGCGTCTTCTCAGGCTTCCGGTAGCAATAATTGCCGCTTCCTGGGCTAAAAACTCCTCATTGTTTTTATACACCAGGAGGTCGTTAAAATTGCCTCTTTTCAACACAGCCGCCTGCACAATTCCCTGAGGCAATACAGTAGGAACATCCTTGAGGGAATGAACAGCGATATCAATTTCGCCGCGCAGCATGGCCAGATCCAGAGTTTTGGTAAAGATTCCGGTGATACCGAGATCGTATAAAGGCAGATCCGGAATCTCATCTCCTTCAGAAAGGATCGGGACCAGGGCAGTCTGGTAATCCATTGCCTCCAACTGATCTTTTACAAAATTGGCCTGCCAGAGTGCAAGTTCGCTTTCACGTGTCCCGATTCGGATAACACCTTTCATTTTGAATCGATTTGAAGTTGAAATACCTTCTGGATAAATTCCAGACTTTCTTCGGCATCAATCTCGGTATCCTTCAAATGGTTGGCAAATTGTTTGGTGATCTTCTGGATGATTCGATCGGAAATTAGATCGGCAAGCAACGGATTAAAATCAGCCACTTTTTTGGAATGGTAATCCAGTTCTTCCTCCTTCATGGTACGCAACTTCTTTTTCAGCGCCTTGATTACGGGAGCAAACCTGCGGGACTCCAGCCATTCCATAAAATCTTTCTTTACCGATTCAATAATGGCTTCCGCCTGGGGAACATATTGCTTTCTGCGCACCAGGGTTTCATCTGTCATCCTGGACAGCTGATCCAAATGAATGACCGTGACATTCGGTAGGTCCGCCACATCATCTGACACATTTTTGGGAATGGAAAGGTCCAGAATTAACAAAGGTTTTTTGGGGTAAACGAGTTCTTTGGTAATGGTCGGGAATTGTGCACCCGTGGCCACTACAAGGACGTCCGCTTTTCGGATTTCACTTTGCAGATCCCCGTAATCCCGAACCACAACATTCAATTTCCCGGCAATGGCTTCGGCTTTGTGCTTGGTCCGGTTAATTAGCGTAATATGTGAATGGCCTGTGTGTTTCAGGAGATTCTCACAAGTATTCCTGCCGATCTTTCCCGTGCCGAACAATAAAATGTCCTTTTGAGAAATTTCCGGGATATTCCTGATGATATATCTGACGGAGGCAAAGGCTACTGAAGTGGCTCCTGTAGAAATCTCCGTTTCCGTTTTTATCCGCTTGCTGGCCTGAATAACGGCATTGCACAATCTTTCGAGAAATGGATTGGCCAAATTGAGAGACTTGGAGAGGCTAAAACTTCGCTTTAACTGACTTATTATTTCAAAATCGCCCAGAATCTGACTGTCTAATCCGGTGCCGACTCTGAAAAGGTGGTTGATGGCCTCCTGGTTTTTATAGATATAGGCTACCTCCTGGAATTCTTCAACCGTACCTTTGGAATGTTCACAAAGCAACTTAATCAACTGGTAAGGATGCTGTGCGAATCCGTGCAACTCGGTCCGGTTGCATGTGGATGTAACAAGAAGACCATCTATTTCCTCTTCCCTGGCCTGACAAAGTAGTTTGCGGGCGGCTGCTTCATCAAGGCTGAACCTGCCTCTGGTATCGGCATCGGCTTTCTTGTAATTAAGCCCGATCGTGTAAAAGGATTGGTGTTTGGAAATGTGGTAATGCTGCATGTATCCAAATAGATGTCCACAAAAATAATTTCATCATTACAATAAAAATAACGCCACAGGAACAATTTGTGTCGATGAAAGTATTTTTGAGCCTTATTCGTTTATGTGAGCACGAATAGCTGTACTTTTATAGAATCTACAGGCATTTTGAAAGATCCTATTTAGAATGCATCTAAATAAAATGAGGTTATGACTATGAATGTTTCGGAAAAAAATATCGCTGAAGGTTCTAATTATGAGGTCGCGGTGGAAGCGGGGTTCATTCTGTTAAAGCTTCAGAATGACGGGCAATACAGTCAAAAAATTACCAGGGATATCGATTCTTCCCATATTCAGATCCATTTCTGTCTTAAAGGGAACGCAAAGTTTATTTTTAATGATGGCCGCTACGCTTTGGAAGTGACGGAGGAGCGTTCCCTGCTATTGTACAATACCCAGCTTGACCTGCCCCTTCATCTCGAACTTGCACCGCAGTCATGGATTGTTTCTGTTGTGATGACTATCAGGAAGTTCCACTCCCTGTTTTCAGCGGAGGCTGATTATATTCATTTTCTGAATTCCGAAAACAAGGATAAAAAATATTATGCCCAGGAGCCTTTTTCCCCGGCGGTGGCTGTCATCCTTAGTCAGATAATGAATTACAACCTGCATCCTTCTATAAAACAGCTGTATATAAAAGGAAAAGTGTATGAACTGATCTCACTTTATTTTAACAGAACCGAGGATACAGACATGGAACAATGTCCCTTCCTCGGAGATGAAGAGAATGTGAAACGCATCCGCCGGGCGAAGGAAATTGTCATTGAGCGTATGGCGGAACCCCCCACCCTGCATGCCCTGTCAGAAGAAATTGGCCTGCCGCTAAAGAAGCTGAAGGAAGGATTCCGGCAGGTATATGGCGACTCGGTTTACAGTTTTTTATTCGACTATAAAATGGATTATGCCCGTAAGATGCTTGAATCCGGCAAACACAACGTAAATGAGGTAGGTCTTAAGATCGGGTACAGTACTGCCAGTCACTTTATCGCCGCCTTCAAAAAAAAATACGGAACCACCCCGAAGAAATATCTCATGTCCCTGGCAAATTGAGAGAAGGGGGAAAAAGGCATCAACTGGGGCATCCCTAAGGTACAGTGGTTGGTCTGGCCACCATAATGCCAGTATTTTTTGAGATTTTCCTGAGATAGTCTGCCAACGGCAGTTTAGAAATCTCTACCTGGCCGGAAGAAGACGCATGCAATAAATGGATACGTCCATCCGCCTCCCGGATGGCAATTCCGGTGTGTGTGATATCGAGTCCTTCAATGGCTGTAGTCAGGGCAATAATATCTCCTGAAGCGATCAGTATCTCCTTTTCGGCAACCAGCTCTGCAGGTAAAATGCATAGCGGCTGGTTGTTAAGGGTAGCTTCGGACTCAAGGATTAGTTCATAGTTTTCAGGACTTTCCAGGAAAGGATATAAATTTCGGTTCCTGCTCATAAAATCGATTTTCTTCTTCCTCGTTTCACCTCCGATCTCGGCCGTAATATCTCTTAGAATACCCTTCTGCTCGTTATTTGCGATCCATTCCGAAAAATAGTGAAGCCTGGAGCCATAACCCTCCAGATGCCCGTCTCTGTACCTTATTTTTTCAAGTGCTGCAGCATAGGTCTTCAAGTCTTTATTTTCAGCTTGAAGAACCAGTTGAAAAGCAAGTACATTTTCCACAAAAGTGGTACAATCCATCCCCTGAAAATTGATTATGAGCGATTCCTTTTCCCCCACTTCAAGAGTTTTGGCCACATATGGCAATCCAAGGAAGGTCTTGCCTATGGCCACGATCCGAAGGTTATTCTTCTCATCTTCCAAAGTCATCAGCTGCGCCATCCGAGTGTGAAACGTCTCACGGTCCATAAGGGAACATACAGGTTCCTGGGCGAAAGAGGGAATGACTCTTAGAAAAATAAGTGCTGGCAAACCGTATTTTACAAACAGTTGAATCATATAGTAAAAGTACACATTTTTTATAGGGGGGATAGAAGGAAAGTCAGGGTGTTTCCCGGGAGTGGTACCCCGAAACGTACCTTTGGTGACGGCTTCTTCCAACAGGCAAATAAAAAAGCTTTCCCTTATCTTAAACGAAGTTGCTGACCATGTAGTATTTTTGCGGAGGATAAGAAAGAAATGTAAGCATATATAGATGAAAGGCGTACTGTTAATCAACCTGGGATCACCGGACAGTCCCACAAAAGAGGATGTAAAGCCCTATCTGGATGAGTTTTTGATGGATGAGCGTGTGATCGATGTTGCCGGCTGGCTGCGAAATATCATAGTGCGGGGGATCATTTTACGCACCCGTCCGAAAAAGTCCGCCGCGGCCTACGCCAAGATCTGGTGGGAAGAAGGTTCACCCCTGGTGGTGATCTCACAAAGATTCGAGCAGAAAATCCGCGGCAAAATTGATATCCCTGTCACCCTGGGCATGCGCTATGGCTCCATGACCATTGACGGGGCACTGCAAGACTTAAAGGTCCGGGGCATCTCTGAAGTGCTTCTTGTTCCCCTTTATCCCCATTATGCCATGAGCTCCTACGAAACCGTCGTTGTCAAAACGATGGAGGTGGTGAAATTGCACTATCCGGAGATAAGACTGACCACCTTGCCGGCCTTTTATAAACAGAAGGAATATATCCGCGTGCTATCAGAAAAGATCAGGGCGGAACTGGAGGGGTTCGACTATGACCACTTGCTTTTCTCCTACCATGGTATTCCTGAACGCCATATCAGAAAGTCGGATCCCACACACTATCACTGTAAAATTGATGCTCATTGCTGTTTCACCAACTCTGTAGCCCACCACAGTTGTTACCGGCATCAATGTTTCAATACGACGGAAGCGGTGAAAAAATACCTCGGTCTCCCGGCAGCTAAGGTCAGCAACTCTTTTCAAAGCCGCCTACCCAACGACCCCTGGCTCAAACCTTACACGGATTTAGAATTTGAACGCCTGGCCCGCGAAGGCAAGAAAAACCTTGCGGTGATCACCCCTGCTTTTGTAAGCGATTGTCTGGAAACCCTTGAGGAAATTGCCATGGAAGGGAAAAAACAGTTCCAAAGTGCAGGCGGTCAGAAGTACCATCACATTCCTTGTCTGAATGACAGTGATTCCTGGGTGCAGGTAATGGCAGATTGGATCAATACCTGGGTAGAAACCGATAGCCTCCCTGACTGATGGCAAAGATTCGTTCGGATCAGCTCGGAATCGAACCTATCGGCAAATTGCTCATCAGGCAGGCACTACCAGCTTCCATTGGGATCCTGGTAATGAGTCTTAACATCCTGGTTGACTCCATTTTCGTAGGGAACTGGATCGGATCCATAGCCATTGCTGCGATCAATGTGGTCCTTCCTGTTTCCTTCTTTATTGCAGCCCTCGGAATGGCGATAGGAATCGGTGGAAGCAGTATTATTTCCAGGGCTCTGGGAGCGAATGATCCGGCCAAGGCATTAAAGACTTTTGGCAATCAGATTACCCTTACGCTCCTGGTAACAGCAATCCTGGCACTTCTCGGACTCTATTTTGTCGATACCCTTATCCCGGCCTTCGGAGGGAAAGGAGCCATCTTTGAGACCGCTAAAACGTACTATGTCATTGTTCTTTATGGGGTGCCTTTTTTAGCCCTGTGTATGATGGGGAACACGGTGATTCGCGCAGAGGGCAAACCAAAATTTGCCATGATTGCCATGATCATTCCTTCTGTGGGAAACCTGGTAATGGATTACTTATTTATCAACGTATTTGACTGGGGCATGGAGGGGGCAGCCTGGGCGACTACCCTGAGCTATTTCCTCTGCTTTGGGTATATCCTTTGGTTCTTTCTCTCCCGAAATTCTGAGTTGAAGATCGGCCTGACACATTTCGGATTGGACCTCCCTATCCTTAGGGAAGTGGCATCACTAGGATTCGTTACTCTGGCCAGACAGGCAGCGGTCAGTGTCACCTACCTGTTGCTCAATAACATCTTGTTCAATCTTGGAGGGGCGCCTATGGTCGCTGTTTACGCCATTATAGGAAGGACGCTTATGTTCGCTCTGTTCCCTGTTTTCGGAGTTACTCAGGGCTTTTTACCCGTTGCTGGTTATAACTATGGCGCAAAAAAATACCAAAGGGTACGAGAATCGATTAATACCGCGATCGGATACGCTGCATTGGTGGCAACCGTCATATTTATAGGATTGATGATTTTTCCAGGCGAGATCGCCGATCTGTTTTTAAGTGATAATCCCGGAATGTCCGAACTCGATCGGTCAACCAATGCCTTTGTCCTTGAACACGCTCCGGCGGCCATGCGATGGGTATTTTCTGCTACCCCTATCATTGCGCTTCAACTCATTGGCGCAGCGTATTTTCAGGCTATCGGAAAAGCCGTTCCTGCATTGCTGCTGACCCTTACCAGACAAGGTTTTATTTTTATTCCCCTGATTCTGATCCTTCCCTCGTTTATTGGTGAGATAGGGGTGTGGATTTCCTTCCCCGTCGCTGATATACTTTCGACCCTGATCACCGGCTACTATTTAAGAAGGGAAATCAGGACGAAGCTCATAAGACCCCCTCTAACCTGAGAATGGGCAGCCCTTTGGAAAATTACCCCTTGAAAGTATATCAGAACTCAGGTTCAAAAACAAGAGTACCCACTTCCCCGGACCCAAGTGTACAGTCCAATTGGCGGTCCTCATAGCGCATATGAACCAGCGCTTTCTTTTTATATTTGTTGAGGAAGATAACCGAGATCTTATTTTGCGGGGTCCTGAACGCTACATTAGGCAGGCTGTCATGCATTTCTGAGGCAATTCTGACAGATCCGGGCGGCACAAAACGGGAAGCATGGGCAATGATATAATAGGCCGGATTTCTTACAACGCGATCCCCCTGAATGGTAATCGCTCCGAGACACCGGTCACAACCTCCGCGATCCGTATGAGGTTGCAGCTTATCATCCGCCGCGAGGTTCCATTCCAAAACGATTTTACACCAATTTCGGGAAGCCCCTATAATCAGATTTTCGATATGCCAGCTGAGATCTCCGGCAAAATCTCCGGGGGCACCAATCCATTGTTCCGTAAAATAGAGATTCTTTTCAGGATGGGCCTCCTTGACTTTGGCTAAGGCATCAATTGAACCCCCATAGAGGTGAAAAGCGGACCCATCAATATACCTGGCCGCAGCCGGGTCATTGAGTATGGAAATGGGGTAGTCCGGTCTGTCTGCATTGTGGTCATACACAACAATACGGGTGCTGATACCTTCTTTCAAAAAGGCGGGCCCAAGATCATTCTTAATAAAAAGTGCCTGATCATCGGCAAGCATGAGCATACTTGGATTGTTTCCGGGATGCAGAGGTTCATTCTGAATGGTAATGGCATCAATTGGGATCCCCATTTTTTCCATTCCCCTGATATATTTTACAAAGTATTGGGCATATACCGGAAAGTATTCTTTTTTTAAACTCCCTCCTCTGGTATCATTGACATCCTTCATCCATACCGGCGGTGACCAGGGAGATCCCATAATTTTCAGCCGGGGGGCTATCTTAAGAATTTGTTGCAGTGTCGGAATCAGGTAAAGGGTGTCATATGCGAGGGAAAATTGCTTGAGGTCCCTATCTGACTCCCCTGTTGGAAGATCGTTGTACGACCAGGGAAATTCATCGAGATCCGAGGCTCCTATGCTTATCCTTAAATAACTTATGCCCAAACCGTTGTTTTCAATCCCAAAAAGCTCCTGTAGCACGCTGTCTCTTGCTGGTTCAGACATTTTTTGCAGGTGCAAAGCGCTTCCACCCGTTAAGGTATAACCAAAGCCATCCATCTTCTGGTAAGTGATATGAGGATCGATGCGGATGGGAATTCCTTCAGGAGCCGGACGGGACACTTCTTCCACCTTCCTGGGTTCCAGAAGCCGAGACCGGTCCGGGCTTGTAACATACAAAGTTCCGGACAGCGGTGCCGGATCAGAAGATGCACTCTCCCTGCAGCCGGCCAGGCTAACAAGAATCAAGTAAACAGGAAGGAGCGGAACAAAAACCCGAAATACGTCGGAAGATATCATCTTTAAACTATGTTTGTTCTTCTCAGGCTGTAACATTTCATTGAGAACACCTAACGATATAACTTATCGGCTTCCGGTTCTATGGGACCATTCCTTGCCGGCCATGATGTAAGTTTGAAAGTTCCGAACTATATGTGGGAATTAAAACTTCCTGTAGGCGGCATCAAGGAATTGGTTGGCTTCCGATTCCGAAAACTGTGCGGTCTTATTGTCCCAGTGCAATGTTTTATTTGGAAACCTGCCGGCTATAACTCCCAACAGAATGGTTTCTGTGAGGCGTGCCGCATAGGAAAAAGGAGCAGTACATTCGCCCTGACCCAGGCAGGCGTCAACAAACTGGTGGTAGTGTTTTTTGCCTTCAGTTTCATAATCTCTTACGGGAGCACCCAGGTTGAAGGGGGCAAAATCCATTTCCTGGTAACCCCCATCAACAATGAGTTTTGGGATCTGCATAAAATGGGGGAGGAGTAATCTCCCCTTTTCCCCCATAAACATAGCTCCTTGTTCGGGCAGTACTTCTCCATCCGGAAGTTGCAGGTCCTCGTGGGTTGCAGGGGCGCCCTCCCCGTCATACCACACCCATTTCAGGCTATCGGTCGTATATTCAGTGCCCGGGAATTCATAGGTAACTGTATTGTTCTGAGGAAAGCTAAAACCGTTAGGTTCCCTGCATTCATTGGTAATTGTATAGGGAACATCCAGTGCCAGTGCATTGTAAGGTGTATCAAAGATGTGGACACCCATATCCCCAAGAGTACCACAACCATAATCCATCAGTTTGCGCCAATTTGCAGGGTGATAGATCCCCTCTTTATAGGGCCTTTCAGCCGACGTACCCAGCCAGAGATTCCAGTCTAGACTCTCAGGTACAGGATCCTTGCCTTCAGGCACCGGACCGTCATAACCCCAGTTTTTCGGAGACCAGGCACGGACACAACTCACTTTTCCGATAATGCCTGACTGAATGAGCAAGGTCGCCAGTTTATAATCGTAAAACGAATGTACCTGTATTCCCATCTGGGTGGTCAGGCCTTTTTCTGCGGCCAGTTTATTCATGGCACGTGCTTCTGCCACATGATGTGATAATGGTTTTTGACAACATACAGGCTTATCCAGTTGCATGGCCATCATTGAAGCCGGCGCATGTGTATGGTCCGGGGTCGAAACGATGACAGCGTCTATATTGCCGGCCATTTCGCGTAACATCACCCTGTAATCGGAGTAAATTTTGGCCTTGGGATGCAATTTTTGAGCCGTGGCAAGATTGCCGGCATCAACGTCACATAATGCAGTCACATCCACCAACTTATGAGAAGAAATGGCTTTCAGGTCTTCCGCACCCATATTCCCCACCCCGATATGTGCCGTCCGCAGCCTGGTCTTACTGCTGAGATGATTGAGGATGGATGGAGCCAGGGAAGCTCCCAGCAGGCCAAGCCCGCTCTTCTTTACAAAATCCCTGCGATTTTGATTTTTCATGGTCTTATCACATTATTAATTTAGACGATAACTTTGCATATGTCATCCTGTTTACAGGAACAAGCAACTCTCCTGTAGGGCTGAGAAAGGTACTGTTTTTTTTGAAAAGTCTGTTTTCGTGTTTTTATCTCTTTGAGAGGAGTTCAGTAGCCGGCTGCCTGGCCGTCCTTCCTGCTTTCAGAAGCCCCGTGGTAAACTTTGTTCTCAATGTCCCAAAGAATGGCCTGATACCCCCCGTATATGCCACGGCCAAAACTTACCGAATGTCCCCTATCCATCAACCCTCTGATGGTTTCGTATGGAATCCCGGATTCCAGACGGATCTCCCCTTTTCCTTCGGTGGGTTCGCCGGTCGGAGAGGCATTTCCGGTATGGTCCCATCGGGGTGCATCTCCGGCTTCCTGGAGATTCATTCCGAAGTCGATGAGGTTCATAACAATCTGTACATGGCCCTGTGGTTGAAAATCACCTCCCATCACCCCAAAACTGACATAAGGCTCCCCATTTCTGGTAATAAACGCAGGGATGATCGTATGGAACGGACGTTTCCCCGGGGCATAGGTATTGGCCTGGCCCCGGACCAGACTAAAAAGCTCCCCGCGATCCTGAAACATGAATCCCAGTCCCGGGGGTACCATATAGGAACCCAAACCTCGGTAGTTGCTCTGAATCAGTGAGACCATGGTACCCTCCTTGTCTGCAACGGTCATGTAAATGGTCTCTCCTGCACTGATTTCCCCTGCCTTATAGATACCGGCCTCCGTTCCGATTTGCCGGCGTCTTTCATCTGAATAGGAATCAGACAGAAGACCTTCTACCGGAACCTTGGTAAAATCCATATCGGCATAATACTTTGCGCGATCCTCGAAAGCCAGTTTTTTCGCTTCAGTAAACAAATGAAGATGTTCCGGACTGCCGAAAGGGATTT
Source organism: Muriicola sp. (assembly GCA_041744575.1). Lineage (GTDB taxonomy): Bacteria > Bacteroidota > Bacteroidia > Flavobacteriales > Flavobacteriaceae > JTS-RE37. Next base: position 91,880 of record JBGTKP010000032.1, on the reverse strand, counting down.
TTGAAAAATCATAGCCCTCCAGAATCTGGAGCATTTGCAAAGCTGCGATCCCTTGTCCGTTTGGGGGCAATTCCCACACATCAAATCCCCTGTAATTTACAGACACAGGGGTAACCCATTCTGAGTGGTGGTCTGCCAGATCTTTTTTAGTGATAAATCCCCCCTCTTCCTTCATGAACCTGTCAATCACCGTGGCAATTTCCCCTTTGTAAAACGCATCCCGCCCGCCTGTGGCAATTTTTCTGTAGGTTTCGGCGAGGTAGGGATTTTTATATATTTCACCCTCTCCGGGCATCCGGTTACCATTTTGCTTCAGATAAGTATCTTTAATGTTGGCATATCCTTGTTTATGTATATCAGGAATTCCGCTCATATACCAGGCAATTAATTCTGTAAGCGGAAATCCCTTTTCTGCATATGCAATAGTTGGCGCCAGCAGCTCTGACATTGGTTTGGACCCGAATTTCTTGTGCAATTCAAACCAACCGTCCACCGCACCTGGGACGCTAACCGGAAGCGGACCGTGTGGGGGGATACTTTTCAGACCCTTTTTCTCGAAATAGTCCAGGGTCAGCGACTGTGGAGAACGTCCACTGGCATTCAAGCCGTATAATTTCTTAGTTTTTCCATCCCACACAATGGCAAAGAGATCGCCCCCAATCCCGGATCCTGTCGGCTCCATCAGTCCCAGTGCCGCATTGGCAGCAATAGCCGCATCGATGGCATTTCCTCCGCCTTTAAGAATGTCAAGGCCGATCTGTGTGGCGAGCGGGTGACTTGTAGCCACCATCCCGTTTTGAGCAAGGACTTCGGATCGTGTGGCAAAGCCGGCGCCGGTTACACGGTCCTGGCTGGAGGTTCTGACGAATGCCAGCACTGATAAAATTACAAGGAGGATCTTTTTTCTCATAAAGCGAATGTGGGCTGAATTATTTTTCAACACTAGTTCCGGAATTCCGGACGGCAAGGTAATTTAACTTTTATGCAATGTACTGAACTTCTGCCGTAGTACACAAATTGATACCAATTCCCCTCTGTATATCGAAGGGATGAGGTTTCCCATTCCCAACTTTTTTGGTACATTTAGGCAGACTAATTCGAAGAGAATCATTCATGAAAAATTTGTACCCCCTCACCTGCCTGCTTCTGCTGGCCTTTTTGTTAATTCCTCATCAGCACTCAGCTCAGAAAAAGAAAAACACCACTGCGGAACTTGCCGATGATGCCAGGTATTCCAGTTTGAATTACCGGCTTATAGGTCCATTCCGTGGTGGCCGCTCGGCGGCCGTGACAGGGGTTCCGGGAAAGCCGAACCTTTTTTATTTTGGGGCGACAGGCGGTGGGGTCTGGAAAACAACGGACGGTGGCCGGAGCTGGGGGAATATCTCGGACGGTTATTTTGGAGGGAGTATCGGGGCAGTGGAGGTCGCTCAGAGTGATCCCAATGTCATCTATGTAGGAGGCGGTGAAAAAACGCTAAGAGGAAATGTATCCTCCGGGTATGGTATCTGGAAAACGGAAGACGGCGGAAAGACCTGGGTCTCGGCAGGATTAAAAAACAGCCGACACGTACCCAGGATCCGCATACATCCAAAGGATCATAATATTGTCTATGCGGCTGTGCTGGGAAATATTTATACCCCAGGCGAGGATCGTGGGGTATATAAGAGCACCGATGGTGGAATTAACTGGAGAAAAACCCTTTTTGTAAACGATCAGGCTGGTGCGGTTGATCTGGTTATGGACCCGAACAACCCGAGAATCATTTACGCGTCTACCTGGAGGGCGCAACGAACCCCTTACAGTCTGAGCAGTGGAGGGGATGGATCAGCTTTGTGGAAGAGCACTGACAGTGGTGAGACCTGGACGGAAATTTCCAGCAATGAGGGGTTTCCAAAAGATACTCTTGGGATTATGGGGATCACTGTTTCCCCTAAGAACTCCGAGAGGGTCTGGGCCATTGTTGAAAATAAGGAAAAAGGAGGCCTGTACCGTTCGGATGACGGGGGTAAAAAATGGACCCAGGTCAATAGTGAGCGTAAACTTCGCCAACGCGCCTGGTATTATACCCGGGTCTATGCAGATACGGAAGACGCAGAAACCGTTTATGTGCTGAATGTGGAATATCATAAATCCACCGATGGCGGGAAGACTTTCAGTACTTTTGAAGCCCCGCACGGAGATCATCATGATCTGTGGATTGCCCCCGAAAACGCGCAACGAATGATCATAGGTGATGATGGCGGAGCTCAGATCTCCTATGACGGAGGTGAAACCTGGAGTACCTATTATAACCAGCCCACGGCACAATTTTATCGTCTCACTACGGACGATGCTTTTCCTTACAGGATATATACTGCGCAACAGGACAATTCCACCCTCAGAATCTCACACAGAGGGGATGGGAATTCGATCACTGAAGCCGATTGGGAAGAAACCGCCGGCGGGGAGTCCGCATCAATAGCTGTGGATCCTTTGAATAATGAAATCGTCTACGGGGGAAGTTACGGAGGCTTTCTCACGAGGGTCAATCATGACGCTAAAACCGTACGAGGAATCAACGTATGGCCCGACAACCCGATGGGATACGGGGCAGAGGGGATGAAATACCGGTTTCAATGGAACTTTCCAATCATGTTCAGTAAACATGATCCCAAAAAACTTTATACCTTTTCCAATCACGTTCATCTCTCCACCAATGAAGGACAGAGCTGGCAATTATTGAGCGAAGATCTCACTCGTAATGATCCTGACAAGCTTGTTTCAAGTGGGGGTCCCATTACCCAGGACAACACCGGAGTTGAATATTACTGCACCATATTCGCTGCCAACGAGAGTCCGCTCAAAGAAGGTTTGCTATGGGTCGGAAGTGATGACGGCCTGATCCATGTTTCCCGGGACGGAGGGACCAACTGGGAGAATGTGACGCCTGGAAATATGCCCGAGTGGAATATGATCAACAGTATCGAACCCTCTGCCTTTGATGAAGGCACCTGTTATGTGGCAGCCACGCGCTACAAACTGGGCGACTTTCAGCCCTATCTTTACAAGACCGCTGACTATGGGAAGACCTGGACAAAAATAACCAATGGTATTAAAGAAGAGCATTTTACCCGTGTTATAAGGGAAGACCCTAAGCAAAAGGGTCTTCTATATGCAGGTACGGAAACGGGAATGTACATCTCCTTTAATGACGGAGCCAACTGGAAGCCCTTTCAGCTGAATCTGCCCATAGTGCCCATTACAGACCTTGTGATCAAAAATGAAAACCTTATCGTTGCCACCCAGGGCCGAAGTCTCTGGATCATAGATGACCTCACGGTCATTCATCAACTAAAAGATCTCCCGCAGGATTCAGAAGTCTTGCTGTTTACACCTAAGGATGCCTATAGAACAAAGGGATCAGCGGCTGAGAAACCTTCCAAGACGGAAGGGGAAAACCATCCTGCCGGGGTAGTTACTCATTTTTATCTGAAGAACCTGTCAGAAAAGGACAGTGTGGCACTTACTTATATGAACATGGCCGGCGATACCCTTGCAAGTTTTTCGAGAGGCGCGAAGAAAAAGAAAGAGCAGCTGGAAATTAAAAAAGGCGGCAACACTTTTAACTGGGATACCCGCGGCAAAGGTGCGGAGGAATTGGAAGGTATGATTCTCTGGTGGGCCAATCTGAAGGGCGCGACCGCTGTTCCTGGGGAATATAAGGTCCATCTCAATGTCAACGGGTCGTCCACTTCGCGTAATTTCAGGATACTCCCTGATCCCAGAGCGGAAACCGATGTGGCCGGGATCCAGAAACAATTTGATTTTATCAATGAAATAAACACCACCGTTGACAAAGCGCATCAGTCTATTAAAAATATCAGAAAGATCAACCAACAGCTGGAGGCATTCACCAGGCAGTATGCAGATCATCCTAAAACCAAAGAATTGGTTGAGAAGGCCAAAAAAATGAAGCAGGGCTTTGAAGAAGTTGAAAAAGCCCTTTATCAGACAAAGAACCAGAGCAGTCAGGATCCTTTGAATTTTCCGATCCGGCTCACCAATAAACTAGGACATCTGAACAGCCTGGTGGCCCTGGATGATTTTCCACCTACAGATCAGGACATTGCCGTGAAGGAAGAACTGACAAATAAGATCAACGCCCAGTTGTCGGCTTTTGACGGGATGGTTTCCGGGGAAATCAAGGAATTTAACAATGCTTTTAATGAACTGCAGCTGCAATATTTGCTGGTTGAGGATTAGGCGCAGGTATAAGGAGGCTTATATTTGCCGATGAACCTTTAAACACCAGGACTCTAATCTGTAAAGGCTTGTTTGGGAGGCAGGCTGGCCCTTGATACGTCACGGCATATTTCGCAGCACAACCTATAATTTTGATTTCCATCCATAGCAAAGACCAAAGATAAATATATGCCCTACTTTCAAAGAATTGTACTGATGCTCTTCGGGTGCTGCGTTGGTACTGTAACATTGGCCCAAACGGCCGAATCATTTTTTAATCCTTTAAAGTACAGAAATATCGGGCCCTTCAGGGGAGGACGCTCTGTGACAGCCTCCGGCGTTATTGGAGACCCGTTAACGTACTATATGGGAACTACAGGGGGCGGACTTTGGAAGACCACTGACGCCGGGCAGATCTGGTCAAATATATCTGATGGCTTTTTTGAAACAGGTTCTGTAGGAGCTGTAGCGGTCTCGCCTTCGCATCCAAATGTCATCTATTGCGGTATGGGTGAGCACGCGGTGCGCGGGGTAATGACCTCCTATGGGGACGGTGTATACAAATCTGAGGACGCCGGCAGGACATGGAAAAAATCCGGGCTGGAAAAAACCCAGCATATTGCCCGGATCGTGATCCATCCAACCAATCCGGATATTCTTTATGTGGCGGCACAGGGGGCGCTTTATGCGCCAAATGAAGACAGGGGCATCTATAAATCTGTGGATGGCGGTGCTTCCTGGAAGAAAATATTGTATCTCAATGAGTCCTCCGGAGGGGTCGAACTATCTATGGATCTCAATTCTCCCGGAGTTCTTTACGCGGCCATGTGGCACCACCAGCGGAAACCCTATACAGTAATTAGTGGCGGACCTGGTAGTGGCTTGTTTAAATCGGTCGATGCTGGGGAATCATGGACAGAGCTGAAAGAGGGCCTGCCTGCGGAGAAGGGCAAAATGGCCATCGCCGTCAGCCCCGCGAATTCACAAAAAGTCTATGCCCTTATTGAATCGGATTCAAATCTGGACAAAGGCGGGCTCTTCGTTTCGGCAGATGGCGGCAAGACCTGGAACATGGTCAGCGGGGATAACCGACTCGTACAGCGGGCCTGGTATTATATTGAAGTTTTTGCAGATCCCAAAGATGAACATACCGTTTATGTCCTGAGTGCTCCGGCGTTGAGATCTACTGATGGCGGCAAGACCTGGGAGACCCTGCCCGAGTCCCATGGCGATTATCATGATCTTTGGATCAATCCGGACAATCCGAAAAATATGATTCTGGCCGATGACGGGGGAGCGGGCATATCATTCGATTACGGAAAGACATGGTCAACTTTGGAAAATATGCCGACGGCTCAGTTTTACAGGATCAATGCTGATCACCTTTTTCCCTATAATATTTATGCCGGGCAACAGGATAACACCTCGGTCAGGATTGCAAGCCTTTCTCTGGAAAGATCCGGAATCAGCCATGAGGACTGGACTTATTCGGCTGGTGGAGAAAGTGCGTTTCTCGCATTTGATCCGGATGATCCCAGGTATGTTATGGGTGGGAGCTACCTTGGAACCATTGATTTGCTTGATTCCAAAACAAAAAGTACGATCAATGTGATGGCCGCCCCAATACAGTATCTGGGGCGCGCTGCCCGGGACATGAAGTACCTCTATAACTGGAATGCCCCAATCCTCTGGTCGCATCATGAACCCGGAACGTTTTATCATTGTGCGCAGATGGTATTGCGGACAAGAGACAGGGGTAACAGCTGGGAAGAAGTTTCTCCGGACCTGACCAGGAATATGGATGACAAACAGGGGCATAGCGGGGAACCGTATACGATTGAAGCAGTTGGGGCCGAAAATTACGGTACGATCGCTTATATGGCTGAGTCACCTACGGAAAAAGGCACTCTGTGGACAGGGAGTGATGATGGGCTGGTGTACCTTACGAGAGACAATGGGGCAACATGGAACAATGTAACCCCGAAGGGTCTGAACGAATGCCTGGTGAATGCCATCGAACTATCTCCTCATGAACCCGGAACAGCATACATTGCCACCACGCGCTATAAGTTCAATGACTATACTCCCGGGCTTTATAAGACTGAAGATTACGGCGAACACTGGACAAGCATTAACCAGGATATCCCCTATGGCGCATTTACAAGGGTCGTCAGGGAGGATACCCGCCGGAAAGATCTCTTATATGCTGGAACCGAGAAGGGCATCTACATATCCTGGAATGGCGGAACCTCCTGGGAGCCCTTTCAGCTCAATCTTCCCGTTACCCCCATTACCGATCTCAAGGTGCATCTGGGAGACCTTATCGTGGCAACTTCAGGTCGTTCTTTCTGGATCCTGGATGACCTTGCCGTTATTTCGCAATACCAACCTGGGAAGGAGGAGATGCAATTGTTTCAACCGGAATCAGCTTATAATGGAAACTGGGGCAGTCCACTGAATGCCAATGAAGAAAAATTTAAAGGAACGCATCCGAAAGAGGGGGTGAATCCTGCCAACGGGATGGTAGTTTATTACGTCCTTCCAGACCGCAAGGATTCTACGGAGGTGACTTTGCAGATTTTGCATAAAAACGGACAGCTCCTCCGGAAATTTTCCTCTATCAAGGATACTACTTATGTAAAAAATGATGGAGGAGGTCCACCCCCAACCCCATTTCTTTCTTCCGCAAAAGGCCTGAACCGCTTTGTTTGGGATTTGCAGCATCCTATCCTGCCGGGGGTGGACAAAGTCTATATGGAAGCGAACTTCAAAGGGCACAAGGCTTCTCCCGGAACTTATAAAATCCGCCTGACCTGTGGGGATAAAAAGGCCGAGACCACGGGCGAGATCCTGGCAGTTCCGGGATGGGAAACTAATGAGGGACAGTATGAGGAATATGATGCAATGATGACCGATATGGAAGCTAAAGTCACCCTGATGCACAATATGGTCAACAGTTTGTATGAGGCACAACTTCAATTGAAGACGATCCTTAACGATCTTGATGACGGGCCATTGAAAATAGACGGGGAAAAGCTTGTAGCAGAATTGGACGCATGGGACAATGAGATGATACAACGGAAGTCGCAGGCGTATGATGACGTGGAAAATTTCCCGAATAAATTTACCGCCGAATACCTTTACCTGATGCTTCAAAGCAGCAGTGGCATCCCAAAAATCAATAAAGGCTCGAGGGAAAGAAAAACAGAACTTGATGCCCAATGGGTGACTCTTAAGGAAAAGGGGGGGCAACTGATGACTAATTCAATACCACGGTTCAACAAACAACTTTGGGAGGCAGGAATCGGGGCCGTACGTCTGGAACCATGATTAGTGCATGGTACCCTTATGTCAAGGCCCTGCACCTTATCTTTGTTATTACATGGTTCGCCGGGTTGTTTTATCTACCGAGGCTATTCATTTATCAGATAGAATCGGCTTCCAGACCAAGTCCGGAGAAGGAGATTCTCAGCCGTCAGATGCAACTGATGGCGAGGAGACTCTGGTTTATTATCACCTGGCCATCTGCAGTACTTGCGATCGCATTCGGCAGCTGTTTATTGATTCTTTCGCCAGCCCTGCTCGATCAACCCTGGATGCAGGCAAAGTTGTGCTTTGTTTTCATTCTGATACTATATCACATGAAAACACACCAGATGTTTAAGCAATTACAGCACAATGAAGTACCATACAGTTCCCGATTTATGCGAATCTGGAATGAAGGCGCCACCCTGATTCTCTTTGCTGTGATTTTCCTCGCAATCCTCAAGAATGCAGTGGACTGGATATATGGCATGGCGGGACTCTTGCTCCTGGCGGGGATTTTAATGCTTGGAATTCGCCTTTACCGACGAATGAGGCAGGGCAATCAGGACTTGTAGCCCTTCTCTCGGAGGCGATTTTGGACCGATAATTGCTATCTTTAACCTGCAAATCCAAGGTACTTGCTCAAGAAACTGTCACTTCGGTCCCGTATTTTTATTACCATGATCCTGTTAGTGCTCATCGCTTCCGTTTTGATTGCGGGAGTGACCATCTATCAGTACAGGGAACAGGCGAAGGATTACCATCAGGAGCGATTGGAACGCAAGGAAGCCCAGATCAAACAGAGCGTTGATTATGTGCTGGAGGAAACAACTTACCCCACAACCACCGAGTATCTCCCCCTTATCTTCAAGGATGAAATTTATAGGATAGCGGTCACCCAAAATGAAAATTTCAACATCTATGACCTTGAAGGACAATTAATTAAAAATTCGAGACCTAAATTCAATAATGATTCTATTTCCACCTGCCTGCCACCTGAGGTGCTCAACAGCCTGTCCGTCAGCCTCAGTAAACGGTTCGTAGAAGTCCATTCGGCGGCTGGGTTTAAATTTCAGGCCTCCTACTCCTACATTAATGACCGAAACTTTAAACCGATAGGTATATTGAATATTCCATATTTTGAGGATAATTCAATCAATGATGTGGAACTCAGGGAATTCCTCTTCAGGCTTGGGGGCGTTTACTTATTTCTGCTGCTGATCGCGATAGGCCTGGCTTATTTTATTTCCAAATACATTACACGATCCCTCCAGACCATTTCTGATAAACTAAGTGAAACGGATCTGACCAGCCGTAATGAAAAGATCTTAATAGAGGATCCCAGTGAGGAAATCGCCAAATTGGTGGATGCCTATAACAGGATGATAGATGAACTGGAGCAGAGCGCGGCAAAGCTTGCCAGAAGTGAACGGGAGCAAGCCTGGCGTGAAATGGCAAAGCAGGTGGCGCACGAAATTAAAAACCCGCTGACACCCATGCGACTCAGCGTGCAGAGTTTTGAACGCAATTTCAAACCTCAGGACCCTGATGTAAAAAGAAAGGTTGCCGAATACTCCAAAACCCTTATCCAGCAGATCGATACAATGAGCAGTATTGCTTCGGCCTTCTCCAACTTTGCAGAAATGCCCGCCCAGCAAAATGAAACACTCAACGTTGTAAAGATTGTCAAACTGGCACTAGATATCTTCCATGAGGATTACATTCATTATATAGCCGAGGAAAAGCAGATCATTGCGAAACTGGATCGAACCCAGTTGATACGGGTAGTCACGAACCTGATAAAAAATGCCATTCAGGCCGTTCCACAGGTTCAGACCCCCAGGATCCTCGTATCTGTCGTTTCCGAAGGAGCGTTTGTTAAAATTTCCGTTGCTGATAATGGCTTGGGAATCCCGGATGAATTCAGGGACAAGATTTTTGAACCAAAGTTCACAACCAAGTCGAGCGGTATGGGACTTGGGCTGGGCATGGTTAAAACCATCGTGGAAACTTATAAGGGAACCATCACATACGTTTCTCAACCCGGGAAAGGTACCGTGTTTACCGTGAGGCTGCCTAAAGGATGAAATCTTATTTAACCTATGTCTCAGCCATCATAAAAGCAATGATATGACGGTAGTTCTCAGTCTAAATATACAAGTCTGTCGGCAGGATGATTATTAAACCTAATAAATATGTATCAATGAAATATACAAACATCCTGGTGGAACAGGAAAAATGGATCACCACCGTTACTGTCAACAGGCCTGAAAAATTAAATGCGCTCAACAGGGAAACGATCAGGGAATTGCATCATGTATTTAATGCTTTAAATAATGATGTGAAGGTCCGTGCAATCATCCTTACAGGCAGCGGAGAAAAGGCTTTTGTTGCCGGGGCTGATATTTCCGAGTTCGCAGGATATTCCGTCAAAGAAGGCAAGGAATTGGCAGCCAGCGGTCAGGAATTGCTATTTGATACGATCGAGAATTTAAGGAAACCAGTAATTGCTGCTATCAATGGATTTGCCCTAGGAGGTGGTCTGGAGTTGGCCCTGGCCTGTCACTTCCGGGTAGCAAGTCACAACGCCCGAATGGGATTGCCCGAAGTTTCTCTTGGGCTCATACCGGGTTATGGTGGTACACAAAGGCTTCCTCAGCTTATCGGAAAAGGCAGGGCCCTGGAGTTGATTCTGACCGCCGGGATGATTGACGTGGAGCGCGCTCTCGAATACGGACTGGTCAATCACATGGTTTCTCAGGAAGAGTTGTTGAACTACTGTAAAAAGATAGCGGGCAGGATATCGAATAATTCGCCCGTTGCCATCGCTCATGCAATAAATACCGTAAATGCAGGTTTTAGAAATAATGCAAAAGGTTACAGGACAGAAATAGACGCCTTTGGAGCCTGTTTTGGAACCGACGATTTCAGGGAAGGTACCACGGCTTTCCTTGAAAAACGCAAAGCAGACTTTCCGGGAACATAATATGCTCAACATCATGGTCCGTCTTATGAGAAACATGTGCATATTCTTATTTTTTACCGGAGCTTTGTTGATAGCCAGAGCCCAGAATCTACCCATAGAATATACCTTTGGAGAAAAGTATGACGATCGGTATAAATATTCTAACCTTGCGTCCATTTCCGATGATGGAAACGGAGGTTATCTGTTGGTAAGACCCTATTACGGAGGGCTGATCCTCAAGCCAAAGGGCTATTTCATAGAACATTATAACAACGAACTTCAACTGACATCTGAATACAATTATAAGATGCAGGAGGCCGATCTTGTGGAAGCCTATGTCCGCAGTGGCCAACTCTTCCTGCTCTTCCTCGAATATGATGAGCTGAAAGGAGCCTACCAGTTTGTGGTGCACAGAAGCCCTATTTCGCAGTTTGCCTTTACAATCGAAAAATTGCTGTCAGTGCCTTCGCAACAGGTGAGCGATCCCCTGGATAGAAATTATTATAATCGCAACTTTACCACCGGCTTCACCACTACTGCATTGTTCAATGAGGACAAATCTGCCTTTATTATAAGTACGCATTATAAAAAAGGCGATGTGAACAAACATATTATCTATCTGTACAGCGCATCCCTGGTAAAACAGCTGGAATATGATTACTCAGCCGAATCTGAGGATAAAAATTATGCCTTTGAGCAGATTGAAATTTCCCCGGACCTGGCCAATGTGTATATCATCGGAAAAGCCTATTTTAAAAAGCAGCGCTTTGGTGCCCTGGAACGAAAATTCCAATATGAGATGATCAGGTTATCCAAACAGGGAGCCCTGACCCAGTCGTTCGATATTGAGGGAAAATATTCAGAAAGCCTGAAACCGGTATTGCACAATGACAGGCTTATTTGCGTGGGTTTCTATGCAGACCGAAAGGATAACAGGTACAATGGGCTGAGTTACTTTGACCTTGATCCGCAATCCCTGATTGTTAATGAAAGAAAGTACAACCCTTTTTCCGAACAGTTTATGAGCGATAAATACGGGAAAGAGGATGCGGATCATGTGCAGGATCTGGTATTCAAGAATGTCAGTTTTACTGCAGAAAATGATATCCTATTTAATGCGGAAGAATATTTTGTTACAAGCAGTGTCCAGGCAAACTCCAGCGGAGGACGTGTCCGTATAGACCGTTTTCATCACAATGACATAGTCAGTGTCAAACTCAATCAGGAAGGCGATATGATCTGGGCGCGCAACATAAATAAATCAGAGGTAACACAGGGAGATGACGCCTATGCGTCCTACAGTTCCTATACAAAAGGAGACCATACCTATTTTTTTATTTGTACTGCAGCAGAAAACCCTCAATTGCTGGGGAATGATCGCCTTATCTTCAAACAGGGGCTTAGCCGCAACAGAAATGTTTTTGTTATCAGCCTGGACAAACAGGGCAAGATCAGTTATGAAAAGATTATTGATGATGCCGAAGCCAGATTGCCACTAATGGTTTCAAAGCCACTGATGGATTCCAGGGAAGGTGAATTGCTTTTCTACGCCAAACGGGGCAGCAAGAAACAACTTGTTCAGGTCTCGATTCGTTAATGCATTTAAACGCAAAACCTTAATTACTCCAAATCGCATATGTAATTGGAAATATTCCATATATTTGGAATAAATCCAAATATGAAGAACGAATTGATCAGGGGGAGAGGGGCGCAACAGCAACATGACAATCATTTTTCCAGGTTTCATCATCGAACCCGAGCTGACTTTCTTGAATTCTGTCGGCTGGAGGGCGAGCAGGCCGGGAGTGACACCACGCATTATCTTCCCATTTTCCCCAAAAGCATTATCAACCGGGTTGACAGCCCGGACGTAGGAATGCAGTATTCCATGAATCCGTACCAGGGTTGCGAGCACGGATGCATTTACTGTTACGCACGTAATTCTCATGAATATTGGGGGTACGGGGCAGGTCTCGATTTTGAACGCATCATCCTGATAAAAAATGATGCTCCTAAACTACTGGAGGAAAAGATCAGGCAGAAGAACTGGAAGGCGTGCACCGTAGTTTTATCGGGGAATACGGATTGTTATCAACCTGCAGAAAAACATTATAAAATTACGAGGGCCTGCCTGGAGGTATTTCTAAAATACCGTCATCCTGTCGGCATTATTACCAAAAATGCCCTGATCCTTAGGGACCTGGACCTGTTATCGGCATTAAACAGCGATGGACTGGTAGGGGTGAATGTCTCTGTTACCACACTTTCTGAGAAAACCAGACGGGTGTTGGAGCCCAGGACAGCCACCATCCGAAAACGGCTTGAAACCATCCGAAAACTTACAGATCACGGAATTCCTGTGAATGCCATGCTGTCGCCTATTATCCCAGGGATCAATAGCCATGAAATTCTTAAGCTGGCAGAAGCTGTTTCGGAAAATGGAGCCTTGTCTTTTGCCTTTACTGTGGTTCGGCTCAATGGGGCCATCGGAAAAATATTTACCGACTGGATAAAAAAGGCCATGCCCGACAAGGCAGAAAAAGTGCTGCATCAGATTGAGGAATGCCATGGCGGAAATCTTAATGACAGCCGATTCGGTATCAGAAACCGCGGAGAAGGGCCCGTGGCACGACAGCTACAGGACCTTGTAACACTTGCGAGACATAAGTATTTTAAGGGAAGGACCTTTCCCAGCCTTAATACTACCCTGCATGAACAATATAAATCCGGGCAACTGAAACTTTTCTAACCGGCCGACCTTCAAATTGGTAATTTTCGGCGCATGAGCCCTTCGCAGGAATGATACTTTATTTAAGTGGCGGCAATGTGTTTTACAAAGGATTCCATTCCCGGTAAAATTCCTCAAGATAGTGGAGAAGAAAAGCATGTCTTTCCTCGGCCAGTCTTTTACCTGCCGGGGTATGCATTTTATCTTTCAGCAAAAGGAGTTTTTCGTAAAAGTGATTGATGGTCGGACCCTGACTTTTTTTATATCCTTCCCTGGTCATCTTCAGATTGGGAGCGATTTCAGGATCGTATATTTTCCTGTTTTTATAGCCCCCATAATGAAATGCCCTGGCAATCCCTATCGCGCCTAGTGCATCCAGCCGGTCAGCATCCTGAACTACCTGAAGTTCCAGGGAATTAAATATTTTTACGGTTTTTCCGGAAGTAAATGTGTTTTTAAATGAGATGTTCGCGACGATTTGTTCAATATGTGCGATGGTTTTTGCCTGTAAACCAAGGGTCTTCAAAAAATCAGCCGCCACCTTTGGACCAACCGTTTCATCACCGTTGTGAAATTTGGAATCCGCAATATCGTGGAGAAGCGCCCCAAGGCTAACCACCAGCAAATCGAGCTCCTTCGCCTCCTCCCGGGCAATTAAAAGACTGTTCCGGAATACACGTTGTATATGAAACCAATCATGCCCGCTTTTCGCACCTTCCAATCTTTCCTTCACAAAGGAAATTGTTCTTTCCACAAGTACTGCGTCGCTCATGTGTTGACCTTTATGCCCCTGTTAATTTCAGCTTCCACCGCAGAAAGGATCTCTGCCACATCCCCCTCATTTTGGATGGGCCTGTGTACCTGAAATATGAGATGAGCACCTAATCCAAAGGGAAATTTCCCATAACGGAGCATCTTCCAGGAATTATTTATACTAATAGGTATTACCAATGCCGAGGGTGCAGCCTTTAGGAGGATTTTGATCCCCGTTTGCTGGAACTTCTTAGGATGCCCGGTTCTGCTTCTGGTTCCCTCAGGAAAAATGACAGCACTCCTTTTATAAGCCTCAATATATTTTCCGAGACGCAGGATTTCAGCAAATGCCTGCTTACTGTCTTTGCGGTCAATCAAAACAGATCCGCCATGCCGAAGGTTGAAAGAAACACTGGGAATTCCCTTGCCCAGTTCCTTTTTGCTCACAAATTTGGGATGGTATTTTCTCATAAACCAGATAATGGGCGGGATATCGTTCATACTCTGGTGGTTGGCAACAATAATTAATGGCCGGTCTTCGGGTAATTTATAGGGATTATCAAAAGTATATTTAGTACCCAGGATGTGGGTGCTTCGCATTAGAAAGAGATTGAGTATGCTTACGCTCCGCCGGTGGGCATTGTACCCGAAGAAACGGAGACATATCCACTGAATCGGGTGAAATATAAGGAGGCAAATCCCAAATAAAAGAAGATACAGTAAGCTTAGTGGATATGCCAGTACTTTTTGCATACTACAAAAATAAAAAAACCGCTCAGGGATGAGCGGCTATTTCATTGTCTTTTATAAAGAAACCGGGCATCTGTAATTTTCATTTGAAATCAGCAGAATTCATTGAATGCCTCTGTCAGATTCTCTGCAATCAGCTCGGCCGGCCGGCCTTCGATATGATGACGTTCTATCATGTGCACCAACTCGCCGTCCTTGAACAGCGCCATACTTGGAGACGATGGTGGAAATGGGATCATAAGATTCCTTGCAGCGGAGACTGCCTCGGTGTCGACTCCCGCAAACACAGTGATCAGATGATCTGGTTTCTTTTCATTTAATAAACTCATTTTTGCAGCAGGCCTGGCGTTCGCAGCTGCACAACCGCATACGGAATTTACCACGACCAACGTTGTGCCGTCCTGATGGATGGCCTTTTCAACTGCTTCAGCGGTATATAATTCCTCAAACCCAACCGAGGCCAGATCTTGTCGCATGGGTCGAACTAATTCTTCAGGATACATAGTCTTCGTATTAAGAAATTAAAATAATCTACAAATATAACCATTTTGTTGGTCTTCAACCTAAAAGCTTAAGTTCTCAGCTCCCATTTATTTCAGGTCTAAAATCTTATCTTTGCAAAAATTTTTTTCCCACAATGATCAAATGGTTTGCAGCGTTTCTGGGGTACTTTTTATTTCGGTTGCCCGGTGCTATTATAGGATTTGTGATCGGCAGTTTTCTGGATAATCTGAGTGGGGGGAACAGGCCAGGATCCATTTTGGGAGATTTGACAAGACAGCAGGTCTCACCTGCCGATTTTGAACTAAAATTACTTTCACTTTGTTCTCTTGTCATTAAGGCGGACGGGCAGGCGAGTCAGCGGGAGCTCGACTATGTTCGCCAGTATTTTCTCAGTACCTATGGCAAGGAAAAGGCGAATGCCATATTCAGAACATTTAACGAAGTTATAAAAAGGCAGGAGATCTCGGCCCACGAGATATGCTCCTATCTCAATCAGCGTACCCGTTATGAAGTACGCCTTCAGTTGCTGCATTTTTTGTTCTCCATCGCTCAGGCTGATGGATCGGTTCGCCTGGCAGAAATTGATAAAATAAGTGAAATCGCAGGTTATCTCCGTGTCGGGCATAATGATTTCGAAAGTATCAAGGCCATGTTTATCAGATCTGCCAACAATGCCTATAAAATACTTGAAATAGAAAAATCTGCCACTGACGAGGAGGTGAAGAAGGCCTATCGCACTATGGCAAAAAAATATCATCCGGATCGTGTTAATACGGAGAATGAAGCCATAAAGAATGGCGCAGAAGAAAAGTTCAAACAAGTTCAGAAGGCCTACGAAGAAATCCAGGGAGAAAGAGGCTTATAAACAGCAACCCTTATTGTCGAGCGGATTTACCGGTAATAAATACCGTGCACAAGTAACAATACTTTATTTTACATGGAAGAATTGTTTTTTTACATCAAGCTCGGACTACGGCATGTGCTAGATCCCCAGGCATTGGATCACTTACTATTTCTCAGCGCGCTTGCGATTCCTTACACCCCCGGCGCCTGGAAGAAAGTATTGTTGCTCGCCACGGCTTTCACTATAACTCATTGCCTCTCACTGGCCATGTCGGTTTATGGATGGATAGAAGCAAATGCGACGCTAATCGAATTTTTAATCCCTCTGACCATTCTTTTGACAGCTCTTGGAAACATTTACAGAAACCTTTCCGGTATCGACAGGGAAGGGTGGTGGCTTCAATTGGCAGCGACCGCATTCTTTGGGCTTATTCACGGGCTTGGATTTTCCAATTACTTTAATATGCTGATGGCGGAAGAAGATGAAAAAGCCCTGCCGCTTCTGGGCTTTGCGGGAGGAATAGAAATCTCCCAGTTATTGATTATTAGCGCGGTGCTCTTCCTCACTTTTGTTTTAGTCCGCTGGGTACGAATCGGAAAGCGCCTCTTTATAATGTCAGCCTCCTCTCTGATCGCACTTCTGACGCTGCCCATGATTGCGGAGGCCTGGCCCTGGTAAGTGTTGCCACCCCGGCACGGTCCGGATAGCCCGGTATTTTTTGGGAGGATTCTGATTTAGTTGCCGCTCAACGTATTTAATAGAAAATTAACCGTTTAAGGTTGTAAGGCGTTTTCAAACCGGGTATATTCGTGCTGTACCCGGAGCGAAACATGAGTTCCGTTTAATGTGGCTTGATAAAGGTGAGTAAGCAGGAAAAATACGATAGGGCTTATCTGCGGATGGCTTTTGAATGGGGGAAATTATCCTACTGTAAACGAAAACAAGTAGGGGCTATCATTGTAAAGGACCGGATGATTATTTCCGATGGCTACAATGGCACACCTACCGGATTTGAAAATGATTGTGAAGACGAGGAAGGATATACCAAATGGTACGTACTCCATGCAGAGGCCAACGCCATCTCTAAAGTAGCCTCCTCCACGCAATCCTGTGAAGGAGCTACATTATACCTCACACTCTCCCCTTGTCGGGAGTGCAGCAAGCTCATTCACCAATCTGGCATAAAACGTGTAGTATATCAGGTGGCCTACAAGGATCATTCTGGCCTGCAATTTTTAAAGAAGGCCGGAGTGGTACTCGAGTATCTTCCTGCGATCGAAAATTATGTCTAAAGAGAACCGGACTCAATGAATATGAAGAAATATTCCTATTTACTGCCGACCATCATCGCACTGGCCCTCGCCGTAGGAATTTTTGTTGGGGGTAAACTCCACTTTAATGACAGCCCGGAAAAGCTTTTTACTACCAATTCAAAGAAGGATAAGCTCAACAGGCTGATTGATTACATTGATTACGAATATGTGGATGATATCAATACAGACAGTATAGTTGACATCACCGTAAATAACATCCTCGATAAACTGGATCCGCATTCAGTTTATATTCCAAAGAATGAAATGGAAAAGGTTTCTGAGAACATGCGGGGCGATTTTGTGGGGATTGGGATCAGTTTTTACATGATCAGAGATTCCATCGCGGTTATAAGAACCGTCGAAAAAGGCCCTAGTTATCTTAAGGGAATCAAACCAGGGGATCGTATCCTCATTGCCGGCAATGATACGCTTTATGGTAAAAGGCTGAAGAGCGATGAAGTAGTAGGCAAATTAAAGGGAAAGATAGGGACGTCGGTGCCGCTTACGGTATACAGGAAAAGCCAGAGCAGAAAGTTCTCTGTAAATGTGAAAAGGGACCACGTTCCTATTAGAAGCGTGGAAGCCTATTACATGTTAACCCCGGATATTGGATATATCAAAGTCAATCGGTTTGCGGAATCCACTTTCAATGAATTTCAATCCGCACTGCAGACATTGCAGCGTCAGGGTGCGCAGAAATTGGCCCTGGATTTACGTGACAATCCCGGGGGCTATCTGGGCATTGCCGAACAAATGGCTGACGAATTTCTGAAAGACGGGAAGTTGATCCTGTTTATAAAAAATAAAAAGGGTAAGATTGATAAGAGCTTTGCCACCAAAAAGGGAAGTTTTGAAGATAAAGAGGTATATGTGCTCATAAATGAGCGGTCAGCCTCGGCAAGTGAGATCATCGCTGGGGCTTTACAGGACAATGATATAGGAACTATAATTGGCCGGCGCTCTTTCGGCAAGGGTCTGGTACAGCGTGAAATGGAACTTGGCGACGGATCTGCCGTACGCCTGACGGTGTCAAGATATTACACCCCCTCAGGAAGATCGATCCAGAAGGATTACCAGAACAGCAGTAAAGACTACTATCAGAAATTTACTGAACGTTATACGAATGGGGAATTGCTTTCGGTGGACAGCATCAAGGTAAACGACTCACTTAAATTCAGAACTCCCAAAGGTAAAATAGTGTATGGAGGGGGTGGAATTATCCCTGACATTTTTGTTCCTATAGGCAGTAATGAAGAGGAAGATATCGAAAGTCTTAGAAATTTTGGATTTTTGTCGCGCTTTGTTTTTGACCATCTTGAGGAAGACAGAACGAGGTATCAGCACTATACCGGTGAACAGTTTGCCGCGGAATTTCACGTGGATCACATTCTTTTCGAAAAATTTGTGGATTATGCCGTTTCCAGCAATATACGTCTCAATTTCTATGACTTTGAGCCCAAACTGAAACTCTACCTCAAAGCGGCACTCGCGGAACAATTGTTTTCCTCCAACATGCAAGCAAGGATCAGCGGGAAGGAAGATCCTATGTTGATCAGGTTACTGGAATTGGAAAATGGAGTAACAAATCCGGAGATGCAAAATGGGAAAGGCTCCCTCCATTAAATCTGCCGGTTCTTTCAGTCACTTACAGGCGGTCCGGATGACTGTACCTCGTAATTATTTGGGTACTCGCCATTAAAGCTTTTCTGAGAAGGTGTGTATCCCATTATGTTTTATCCGTAGCAAGAACCCGCCACTTTCAGAAATTATACTCTCATCCAATCCATCTTGGGCTAGAAGGCCGGAAACAGAGATCAAATCCCCTCTTTCCCTGCTACGTAGATTGTCGGACATCCCTGTCTTGAAACTTTCAGAAACGTTGAATTTGGATGTATATGTTAAAAACTTTTATCTAAATTTGGCGGAGAATAATTCATTAAATAAAACAAGTTAAAATGAGAAAAATACTTATTGCACTTTTTGCCATTCTCGCTTTTGGTGTGTTTCAATCAAATGCCCAGTCTACCTATACCACCGCCCTTGGTTTGGGAATTGATTTTGGCGATAACTCTACCCTGGTTGGTCCAAGTGTAAAACACTTTTTTACGGAAAACCATGTTGGTCAGGGAGAAGTGACTTTTGGTGATGATCTTACCGTCATTACTGCCCTGTATCAGTATCATGGGGAATTTCCCAATGCAGCAGGCCTTAAGTGGTTTGCGGGAGGTGGGGTATCGATTGCTTTGTATGACGGCGGTTCGGATTTCTTTTTAAGACCCACAGCAGGCCTTGATTACAAAATTAATAATGTGCCCCTCGCATTTTCCTTTGATTGGCGACCATCTGTATTTCTGGGCGACAACAATGGGGGGGATACCTTTCAGGCCGGGCGGTTCGGGCTTGGGTTCCGGTATACGTTCAATTGATATATTTTACATCCAGTACAATAAATTTTTAAGGTGCCTTTTGGGCACCTTTTTTAATTATTAAGCGCCGGGAACTATTAACATATAGACGTGTATCATCCGGAATACCACCATAAAGTTGGAGGAAAGTATACCTATAAAAAATGGGAATACAGGAAATTTTAGATTAGAATGACTCCAGAATACTGATAAATCTGGGATTTTTGGCAAACCTTTTAAATACCGGTTCCTGCTTTACCATCTCGGGATGCTTCAGCCCTTTAATCAAAGCCTGTTCCAGATGATCAAGACTTAGGTCTGCCATATACAATTCTGCAAACCCCTTAGACACAAAATATTCATAATAGGGTTCTTGTCCGTCAAGCAGGAGCAGGATGTTGGCGCTGTAAATGGCTTTGCTCTTCTCCCGGGCTTCCACCTGATTTTCAAAAGACGTAACAGTCATGGCCTGCATTACGGAATACAATCTTTTACCCATTTTTTGCAGGTATTCGTTCTTATGGGTGACATAGGTGTTTTTTAACTTATGGACCTGGTGCTGCCACCAGCGATAATTAACATCCTGTTCAGGTTTACTGATATCTGAGTAGAATCTGTTGGCGTAGCCCGATGTCAGGCTATCTTCCATTACATAGGACTTTTCCCTGTCCTTGATTGCTTTTACGTATTTTTTGAGTTTGTGGAGCGTCTGGCTCATTTTCCTGATGCTGTCCACCCCAGCCTGGTCAGGGAAATTACGGAGAAGCCGCTCGTATTCTTCTTCAGCCCCTGGCAGGTCCCCTTGTTCCTCTTTCTTTTTTGCATCCTGGTATCCGCGTAAAAAAATGGCCTGTGCAAGAGTGGCATTGACGGGCAATATACCGCTTCTCATTTCCTGAAGCCGGAGCCAATCAAATGCCCGCACAAGTGCGTCTGCCGGCGGCCATTGATGTCCTCCTTCAAAAACATACAATTCGTTAGCGGTTCTAATGGAGTTAAACCACGATTTTACCTTGTGCATTTCCCGAAAATTCATATCAAGATCCCCAACCACTCCGGCATAGGCAAACTGATCATTAAGAGCAGGCAGCGTGCTTACATTGCCTGAAAATCCGGCCCCGCATCCCACCACGCCACGGATGTTGCCGGATAAGACAGCCACAGATACTGCCAATCGTGCACCCCCGCTGAAGCCTGTGGTTATGATTTTGGATGCGTCTAAGGAAAATTTTGAGATAAGGTGACTTAATAGGCGTTCGGTAAGCGCGAGGTTCTGATCATAAGGACCATTTTTGATATCGTTGGAGCAAACCAGCAAATAGTTGTTTGCCCGGGCTACCGGGATAAAAGTTTCAACCGCGAGGCGCCCTCTGCCGGCAGGATCAAAGATTAACAGAAGGCGGGTGGGACCATCCTTCGTCTCACTATCGGGTTGATACAGGGCGTATGTTTCTTGAGCGTACCCGGGAAGAGACACCGAATCAACCACCTTTTCATGGCTTGTTTCCTGGGCGTACCCCCGGACGACAATCAAGAGCGCCAGGAAGAGAACAAGACGGCTTACAGTATAGTCCATTCAATACAAGTGCAAATAGAGACCCTGACTTCAGGTAATCCACCCTTGAAATTTTAGTTTTCTTCTATTTTTTTCTGGATCTTTTTAGAAGTAATAAAAATCAACAGCAGAACAATAGCACACAGGGAGGCAACAATACCTATAACAGCAATAATGCTGTCACCCTTAAGCGGTTCACTGAAATCGATAAGGGTGGTATTATAGACAATGAGGGCTATGGCAAGGACAAGTAAAATGATGTTAATTTTTTTATTCATTAGGCACACTTTGAAACTTAGGTGTCATCTCAGTCATTCCAAAGTCAGAAGAGCTGATTGATATTGGTAGCAAATAACTTAACAGCGATAGCCATCAGGATCACTCCGAAAACCTTTCGGATGATACTTAGCCCGCTTTGTCCCAGGATCCTTTCAATCTTACTGGAGGATTTCAGGACCAGGTAGACAAATATAACATTTACCACTATCGCTATGATGATGTTTTCTACGTGGTATTCAGCCCTGAGAGAAAGCAGGGAGGTCATAGTCCCGGCACCGGCTATCAGAGGAAAAGCAATGGGGACCACTGAAGCACTTTCGGGCTGATCATCCCGGTAAAGGACAATCCCCAGAATCATTTCAAGGGCCAGGAAAAATAGCACGAAGGAGCCTGCAACGGCAAATGAATTGACATCGATCCCGATTAGTTTAAGGATTTCCTCGCCGATAAACAGAAAGGCGACCATAATACATGCAGCCACAACAGTGGCCTTTCCGGATTTTATATGGCCGACTTTATTTTTCAGACTGATGATGATCGGAATGCTTCCTACAATATCAATAACCGCGAACAGTACCATACTGGCAGAGGCAATCTCCCTTAAATTAAGATTCTGAAACATGGCATTTAAATTGTCGGCAAAGGTACATTTTTAATCGATCTGAAAAGATATTCTCACCAAAGAAGGGAGTGGTAGTCAGGCAAAAAAGTATCTTTGAGGGTAGATATTTCATAAATGCTCAGGATTGGAAAAACAATCGTTTCGGAAGAAATTTTAGATACCGATTTTGTCTGTAATCTCTCAGCCTGTAAAGGCGTTTGTTGCGTAGATGGCGAGGCCGGTGCCCCGGTGGAAGACAGGGAAACTGCCATCCTTGTGGACATTTTCAGGGATGTTAAACCCTTTCTCCGGCCGGAAGGGATTGCGGCGATTGAGGAACAGGGAGCTTTTGTAATGGGAGAAGATGGGGAATGGGAAACGCCTCTTGTGGATAACAACGAATGTGCATATGTTGTTTATTCCAGTGAAGGTATTGTAAAATGCGGCCTGGAGGAAGCTTATAACCAAGGAGTGACCAAATGGAAAAAACCGGTATCCTGTCATCTCTACCCGGTTAGGGTTACGGAGTATGAACAACTGACAGCGGTGAATTACCACAAATGGCATATTTGTGATCCCGCCTGCGCTTTGGGAACCACCCTGAAAGTTCCTGTGTACAAATTTGTCAGGGACGCTTTAATTCGCAAGTTTGGAAAAAGGTGGTACGACCGATTGGAAAAGCTGGCAGCACTAAGGCCTAAATAGTAGGGATATGAAGGATTACCTTAGTTCCTGATGCCTGCCCGTAATCATCAAAGAGGTCCACAATTTCTACATTAAAGGAGTTCTGGTAATCCCTGGAAAAATTGGCAAGCCGCTCCCTGGTAATATCGATACCAACCGATTTTCTCTTGAGTACTTTATTTTCCTTGCGTTTTTCGGCCACTGCCCTGCCTACGCCATTATCTATAATGGCAATATTGATAAATCCGTTTTTTTCCCTGCTGATATGCAGGGTGATTTTTTTAGCGCCTTCTTTCGAAGAAAGCCCGTGCCACAAAGCATTTTCCAGGAACGGTTGCAGGATAAGAGAAGGAATTTTTACCAGGTGTATATCAATGTCCTCATCAACCTGCAATGTGAAGTTGATCTCTTCGGAGAATCGGATGTTCTCAATATTCATATATAACTCGACAGTTTCAAGCTCTTCTGCAAGCGGGATTTCCTTCAGGGAGGAAGCTTCGAGTATTTTACGGACCAGTTTGGAGAATTTATTGAGATAGTGAACTGCGTTCTTCTGTTCGTTGTTAATAATATACAACTTAATGGAATTCAAGGAGTTGAATAAAAAGTGAGGGTTCATCTGACTGCGAAGCATACTCTGTTCCAGGGTCAGCATCTTCTTCTCACTTTTCAGCTGGTACTGACGGTAAAGGATATAGAGGATGAGGGTCAGAAGGGCGAGGAGCAGAGCGCTCACCAGGAGGATATTCTGGTTACGCCGAAGTTTCAGGGTGACGATTTCGTTGTCCTTGGCCAGCACTTCAATCTGATTACTTTTTTTCTGGGAGTCGTAACGGATGATCACGTCATTCACATAACTGATATTCACATTGCTGGTAATCTCGGCCTCATATGCTTTGGATTTCTTAAAATAGTCGAGCGCCTCCTTGTAATTTCCTTTCAAGGAGGCGAGTTCTGACAATAACATATAACTATTGGTAATATAGATGGGCAACCGGTATTTTTCTGCGGTTTGAAGGCCTTCCATTAATTTGACTTCCGCCTCGGCATATCGGCCGAGTTTGGATAACGCCCACCCAAGATTGATGAGCACGCCTGTAATAATCGACCGGTCCTCGGTGGCAACCGCGGCTTGCAATGCCGGTTCGAGGAGCTCAAGTGCTTCTTCGAGCTTGTTCTGTTTTATATAAATCTGTGCAATGCTATTGTTACAGATCACCTTGCCGGATTCGGAATCTATTTCCTCGTCGTAGGCAAGTGCGGCACGGTAACTTTTAAGCGCCTCATCCAGCCTCCCTTGCTCTTCCATGCACTCCCCGATATTCTGATTATTGACGGCAAGTCCCCTGATATTTCCCAATTCCTCTTCCAGTCGGATGGACAGGGTAAATTGTTCCACGGCAAGATTGTATTGCCTGAGAGTTTTGTAAATATTGCCGATGCTATTATGAGATACGTTGATGCTTCTTTTAATGCCATCGGAAGGCATTTTGATGGATTCGGCAAGTTCCAGGGCTTCCTGACTATAGTCGAGGGCCGTTTTTATGGCATCAAGCCGGCGGTAGACCACTGCAAGCATATTGAGGCTGAATATCCTGAATTCCTTGTTTTTACCTGCTGTTGCAGCGTCCAGGCCGTTCTGATGGAGTTCAATCGCCCGGTGAAATTTTGAAATATTCCGGTACTTCGTTCCCATCTGGTTGTAGGCATAGGACTGGCCATCCAGATATGTTTTCTGCTTCGCCCGGTCAATAAAATACATCATAAGCGTGGTATCCCTTCGCTCTTCGTGAAGTACACTGTCAATCTCCTGATAGGTTTTTGGAGCAGACCGAATTAGACTGTCAACTTTCTGCTTATAGGCAGGCGGAATCTCCTGGAATGCCATCAAAGGCCAGGACAGAAGAAATATGAGGGAGAACATTTGAAAGTGTAACCACTTCATAAAAACACCTATAGCAGGTCTAAAAAATCTGACTTCTTCTGACGGGAGACAGGAATTTTATGATTTGACTGGAGGATCACATATCCGTCCGTTTTAAGAAACTCCTTTATTTTGGTGAGATTGATGATAAAAGAATTATGAATTCTGAAAAAGGAATCGGCAGGAAGCAGATCATTCACTTCTTTGAGTTTTTTAGTCAATACAATTCGCTGACCATCTGCCAAAAAAATAGTGCTGTAGTTTCCATCGGATTCGGCATACAATATCTCATTACTTTCCAGGAAAAGTAATTTGCCATCGGTATTAAACGTGATCTTTTTGTGTATGGAGCGGCTATTGAAATTCAGAAGTATTTTTTCCAGCCGTTCTGCGGTATAATTTTTTGAGTTGTGTTTTTTAATCTTTACCAGGGTTTCTTTCAGATCATCGGTGTCAATGGGTTTTAAAAGGTAATCAATGGCTTCATTCTTAAGTGCCTTTATGGCGTACTGGTTGTAAGCGGTGGTTATCACCACAGGAAAATCCTTGTTTTTCAGCTTCTGAATAAACTGAAAGCCATCCATGGTGGGCATTTCAATGTCCAAAAAAAGGCAATCTGGTGTATGCGTCTCGAGGTATTGCAGGGCTTCAAACGGATCTGTAAAAGAAGCAACAACATTTATTTCATTACTAAAATTGGTTAACTCCCAAGAGAGACTTTGAAGTGCCTTGATCTCATCGTCAACAATTACAGCTTCTATCATTTCATTTTGCATCTAGAGGGTAATTTAGTCAAAAATAGGAGTACCCAGGTTCCAACTCATAAAAAGATGTGTCAATAGAACTGTTTTACGTGTGTTTGGTCAAAAATGAACTATAACCATCCGCGGGTAAGCGCCGCCTCGCCGCAGATGGCGCATCGACCGAGACAGATGTTGAATAAAAGCTCCTGAAGCCCCTGATTTCAGGGCCGTATCCGTGTTAAGCTCTTTGATTTTCATTTCTGCCATCTGTGTATTATTTCATACCATTCACACAAATTGCCATTTTGGATGAACAGGAGCAGCCTACTTTAGTCGTGATAAGTTCCCGCAATGACTTTAACAGTACATTATTTAAATACCAATATCATGAGAAGATGCATGATTTTTTTCACCCTCTTAATACTTACCGTCATCATCGCGGTTATTACGGAGCGCCATGCTGAAATACCCAAACAATCTGTCGTTGTCACCGGGGATACTTCCGGGTATGATCTGCTGGCGGCTGAGGAAGGATTCATACCCCGATATAAACACTTTGAAAAGATGCAAAAGCCCTGTCTACCGGTTAGATCTTTCTTGCTCTGGGTGCTCACTTTTTCACCCCTTTTGCTTACCTCCTACATATCACCTGATTTTGCAGATCAGGGGAATAACCTTCCCGAAGGCACTTGCCATCTCATCCTGGCAATGGGACTCAGAGGGGATGTCACGGGAAGTATGGAATTTGAAACAAGTCTGGAAAATGCGAAAGATGGCAAGACCTATTCTGTCCTTACCCTGAGAATGATCAATGCCCAGACAGGAAATTTAAAATCCCTTGACTTTCTTATATCCCGGCAGCATAATGCTGATGGTATCGGTCGGGGGTCCTATAAAATTGGCGTGAGAAGCGAGGGCTTTCTCCCATATTTTGATGGCATCTTTGGGTTCGCCATCAGTACGCTGCCGGGAGAACTTCCGTTTTTTGCTTCGGAAGGAACCATCAACATCACACATGCCTATGGGGATCAAATCGATGGGAATATGGAGGTCGTTTTTATGAATACGAACAGTAAGCAGTTGATTATCAAAGGAATTTTTAAGGCTATCAAGGCAGAATTGAGATAAAAAGTGTACTTTTAGTAATAGTAAATGGACACTGTCAAATCATAAGTACGGCTTTAGGGGTATGTTGCAAAACACATACAGCGTAAAGCACCCGGCCGGTGTAATTGCTATTATGTATACCAGACCAACCTGTTGGTCAGCGTAAATGCCTGATTTTTAGGTTTCGGGGGAACTACCTAGATCGGCAGACCAATTAATAGTAAGTAGAGTTTAATGCACCGGAAGGCCGTACGGTTTGACGGTTTCATTTTTTGCCACTACGCCATCTGTCTCTTTGGAAATCAGACACTCCCGATCAAAACAATGACTCTTAAGAGGGCCTCTGACCCCTGCCCGACCATGAATGCAGTAGTGCTTCCTGTCCCAAGGTATGGATCAATTCATTAAGACCAGGAAGTATTATTTGCGATACTTTTCGGTTTATTACTTAACCCGCAACATTTATACAAAAACCTCGAATTTCTAAGGGCAATGAACATAAGCGACCAACCCACATTTCAACAACCCGTGTTAAAAACTTTGTTGCGTTTGATTGAAAAATGCCTTTTCAGTGTGACTTCCTTTTTGAATCTTTGTTAGTCCCGGCACACTCTTAATTTTCAGACTTCATAGAAACCAATAAAGCATCGACATATGTCCATTCAGGAAGAACCCATTTTAAAGGAAAACGAAGACCGATTTGTAATCTTCCCAATAAAGCATCACGATCTTTGGGAGTGGTACAAAAAATGCCAGGCGTGTTTCTGGACAGCTGAGGAGATTGACCTGCATCAGGACCTATCAGATTGGAAGAATAAACTCAACGAGGATGAGCGCTACTTTATAAAGCATATCCTCGCATTCTTTGCTGCATCGGATGGAATAGTCAATGAAAACCTGGCGGAGAATTTCGTAAGTGAGGTGCAGTATTCTGAAGCCAAATTTTTCTATGGTTTTCAGATCATGATGGAGAATATTCATTCGGAGACTTATTCCCTGCTTATCGACACCTATGTTAAAGATGAGAAGGAGAAAAATATCCTGTTCAAGGCGATTGAAAATTTCCCTGCCATAAAGAAGAAGGCGGATTGGGCCCTGAAGTGGATTGATTCTCCCAGTTTTGCTGAGCGGCTGATCGCTTTTGCCGCCGTTGAGGGCATTTTCTTTTCCGGCGCCTTCTGTTCTATTTTCTGGTTGAAAAAAAGAGGCCTGATGCCCGGACTTACCTTTTCGAATGAGTTGATCTCACGCGACGAAGGAATGCATTGCGATTATGCAGTGCATTTGCACAACAAACATCTTATCAATAAGGTGCCCAAAGAACGCATCACCGCCATCCTGACAAATGCCCTGGATATCGAAAGAGAATTTATCACGGAGTCACTTCCCATCAGCCTGATCGGCATGAATGCCAAGCTAATGACCCAGTATCTGGAGTTCGTCACTGACAGATTGCTGGTGGAACTGGAATGTGAGAGAGTTTATAATTCTACGAACCCATTTGATTTTATGGACATGATCTCCCTTCAGGGGAAAACGAACTTTTTCGAGAAAAGAGTGTCCGAGTACCAGAAGGCCGGCATCATGAACAAGGAAAAGGATACAGATGCCCAGAAAATCAGCTTTGACGCCGAATTCTGAATACACAATATGACAGGTCAGGCACTGTGTGGCCGGCCATTCGAGAAGCAACAAAGACGGGATACTCCCCATTAACGCCCATTGCGTAAATTGGGGAAGGACTGCCGGACGATGGCTTACTCCGCGCAATACACGATTAACCAAAACTAATTTCTTAACAGTAAATCACAGCATATGTTCGTAGTAAAAAGAGATGGCAGAAAAGAGCCCATGATGTTTGACAAGATCACAGCCCGGGTCCGAAAGCTGTGCTATGGACTCAATGAGCTGGTCGATCCTGTAAAGGTGGCCATGCGAGTTATTGAAGGCTTGTATGATGGCGTTACCACCTCCGAACTTGATAACCTGGCGGCGGAAATTGCGGCTACCATGACAACGGCACACCCGGACTATGCTAAGCTCGCTGCGCGCATCTCTGTCTCCAACCTGCACAAGAATACCAAAAAATCCTTTTCTGAGGCCATGAAGGACCTCTACGAGTATGTCAATCCAAGAACTGGGAAACACGCTCCGCTTCTGTCTGAGGAAGTATTCCAGGTAATTGAACAACACGCAGATCAGCTCGATTCAACCATTATTTATAACAGGGATTTCGGCTATGATTATTTTGGATTTAAGACCCTGGAAAGATCCTATCTTCTCAAGTTAAACGGTAAGATTGCAGAGCGCCCGCAGCATATGCTGATGCGGGTTGCAGTAGGGATCCATTTGGGGGATCTGGACGCAGTGATTGAAACTTATGAATTGATGTCGAAGAAATATTTCACGCATGCCACCCCGACCCTGTTTAATTCAGGCACTCCCAAACCCCAGATGTCGTCCTGCTTTCTGCTTTCTATGAAGGATGACAGTATTGATGGGATCTATGATACCCTGAAGCATACAGCAAAGATCTCTCAGTCCGCAGGGGGAATAGGCCTGTCTATCCATAATATCCGGGCAACCGGTTCCTATATTGCAGGAACCAACGGGACCTCCAACGGAATCGTTCCGATGCTGAAGGTTTTTAATGATACCGCGCGTTACGTGGATCAGGGAGGTGGAAAAAGAAAAGGCAGTTTTGCCATATATGTGGAACCATGGCACGCCGATATTTTTGATTTCCTTGAATTGAAGAAAAACCACGGGAAGGAGGAAATGCGCGCCAGGGACCTTTTTTATGCCATGTGGATCCCGGATCTTTTCATGAAGCGGGTAGAATCCAATGAAGAGTGGACCCTGATGTGCCCGAATGAATGTCCTGGCCTTTTCACCAGCCACAGCGGGGAATTCGAAAAGTTATATACCGGTTACGAGGCAGAGGGAAAGGGTCGGAAGACAATCAAGGCACGTGAGCTTTGGGAAAAAATACTGGAATCTCAGATTGAAACAGGCACTCCTTATATGCTATATAAAGATGCTGCCAACAGAAAGAGCAATCAGAAAAATTTGGGGACCATTCGCTCGTCCAATCTGTGTACCGAAATTCTGGAGTATACTTCTTCCGACGAAGTAGCAGTATGCAACCTGGCATCCATCGCCTTGCCTATGTTCGTCAAGAACGGTGAATTTGACCACAAGGAACTTTTTCGGGTGACAAAGCGGGTGACCAAAAACCTTAACATGGTCATTGACCGAAATTATTATCCGGTTAAGGAGGCCGAGAATTCCAATATGAGGCATCGACCCATTGGCCTCGGTGTCCAAGGTCTGGCAGATACCTTTATCATGTTGCGTTTACCATTTACCTGTGATGAGGCCAAAAAGCTCAATCAGGAAATATTTGAAACTTTATATTTCGCGGCGATCACTGCCTCGATGGAACTAGCCAAATCTGAAGGACCTTATTCCAGCTTTAAAGGCTCCCCCATATCTAAAGGAGAGTTTCAGCACAATCTGTGGGGAATTAAAAACAGCGACTTGTCCGGACGCTGGGATTGGGATAAACTTCGGAAAACTGTCATAAAACATGGAGTGCGGAATTCCCTGCTTGTTGCCCCTATGCCTACTGCCTCCACTTCCCAGATCCTGGGGAATAACGAGTGTTTTGAACCTTATACCTCCAATATTTATACCAGGAGGGTGCTCTCAGGCGAATTTATCGTTGTAAACAAACACCTGCTCGAAGATCTGGTAAACCTTGGGTTGTGGAATGAAGAGCTCAAACAGCAGCTCATGCGATGCAATGGTTCTATACAGGACATCGAAATCATCCCACAGGAAATAAAGGAATTGTATAAGACTGTTTGGGAATTGAGCATGAAGGACATCATTGATATGGCCAGACAACGCGGTTATTTTATTGATCAGAGTCAGTCCCTTAACCTGTTTATGGAAAACGCCAATTACTCCAAACTGACATCCATGCACTTCTATGGATGGAAAAGCGGCTTGAAAACAGGAATGTATTATCTCCGCACGAAATCCGCTGTGGATGCCATTAAATTCACCCTCGACAATACTAAGAAAAAAGAGGTTCCGGTAAGCATTGCGGCAGAAGCGGAGGTCGCTTCGGTTGCACTTGAAAGCGCGCTTGAGGGTCCGATGACCAGTGCAGCGGTCAATCAGCAGGAGGTTACGGTAGAACCCTTAACCGCGGAGGAAATGAAAGCGCTGATCTCAAAATCGAGAGAGGGACAGGCAGAAGACGACTGTCTCATGTGCGGCTCCTGAATTTTACCCACCTTAAGCGGACAAAAGCGGGAAGAGAAATGGCCGGCTGCGCAGACCTGGAAAATGAGGACGCCTTTCCCGGCCGGAAGGGCAGGATTCATTCCGGCTGGCATGCCAAAACCAATCAAGGGCTGCTGCTTCGGATGAATCCAGAATTGCGGCAAAAGCCAAATGCCCGTATTTTAAATCCACGGTCAGAACAGGACATGATGATTTACAGGCTAGAGACAACCAACCGAACAGTCAAACACTAAAGCAAAAATTATTTATTAAAGTAGGGACGGAGTACGTTGTGCGAAAAAAGCAGCACTAAAATATAAATAAATAGAAGTATAAAATAATTGTCCATATCAATGCCCCTTTTGATATTGTCTGCTGCTTGGTATATACATCTGTATTTATAAATTGGATTACCAAAACTTTATTAAAACATTAATTTTTTGTTAAATTTTCAGGAGCTTTGTTGATGGTCGCTACCGCATGAAACGGAGCACCTGCCAGGGCCTTGAGGATCCGCTTTATTGAGTGGGAATTACCAATACGTACTGGTTAGTGGTTATGTGCTAAGAGTATCGCAGAGACCAGTACGCGGCTAATCCCGTAACATAATTCATCAAAGAAAAGCATCTACCTCTTTATAGGCTGCGATAACGGCTGTTTCGCCTGCCTTGTCCGGCACTGAGTTTCCATGTTCCATCCCCATAATGCCCGTAAAACCTTTGCCGTGAATGAATCTGAAGACATTGCGGTAATTGATTTCTCCGGTAGTGGGTTCTTTGCGGCCTGGATTGTCTCCGATCTGGAAATAGGCAATTTCATTCCAGCAGGCCTCAATATTTGGAATCAGATTTCCTTCCTGGATCTGTTGATGATAAATATCGAAAAGGATTTTACAGGAAGGGGAATTCACTGCCTTGCAGATTTCGTAAGCCTGTGGGGAGCCGCAAAGGAACAGCCCCGGATGGTCTCGGAAATTGAGGGGTTCAAGCACCATGATCAACTCGTGAGGTTCCAGGATGGCTGCGGCTTGTTTCAGGGATTCAATAACATTTGCCGTCTGGAAGCCCATTGACAATCTTAAATCTACAAATCCGGGAACAACGGTCATCCATTTCGCGTTTACCCTTTTAGCGACATCGACCGCAGCTCGGATTTGTTCAAGAAACTCAGCCCGCTTCTCCTTATCTCCTGAAGTAAGGGAAGGTTCTGTCCAATAGATCTTATGGGCGACAAAAACACCCATCCTTATCCCTTTGTCTTTCATCGTAGCGGCCATCCTTTCCTGCTCAGAGATCTCCCTGCCAGTCATTCCATTGTCCTCAAATGCAGTAAATCCCTGCGCGGCCATAAATTCCAATTGGGCGACAGGATCTTCTCCGGCATGTTTGCTGAACATGCCCACATGAGGAGCATAGTGTAAATTAAAGGCTGGTAGTGGCACCGGCCGGGCAACACCAAAGGCGGGTGCTGTGCCTACTGCAAGGGCGCTCCCGGTTAAAACGGATCGCTGGATAAATTTTCGTCTTTTCAAGCCCGGAGGATTATAGGGACCAGCTTTTACCCCCGGTGAGTTCATTGAGGTCACCGCAGGCCACATACTCGCCCGGTACAGGAAGGTACGCAAGCACTTTCTCCCCTACATATTCGGAGGTCTTATAGCCCCAAATGGCCATCCCTCTCAGGTTGTTGGCAAAGGCAAATCTTGAGACTGTCTCATCCAGTTGCTCTTCCTGGCCTTTGGCGATGGCATCCTGGTAGGCACTGATGGTCTCAAACATTTTGGCCTCATCCTCTTTGGTGTTTTTAAGGGCCCCGGAAAGTACAGGCTCCAGGTCTTCTGCTGTCAGGTCGGCGGCATTATCATTGCCAGAATCAGCAAGCGCTTTTTTGATAAAGCTGTCCATACTCATCTTTACAAAATCCTGTTGTTGTTTTTCCATTACTTCATTGGCAAATTTATCTATGAAGAGGTGTACCTGCACTTCGGAAGCAGAAGGGGTATCGGTCTTCGGAAGAATAATATCTACCAGATGCGTAAGAACCGCACCTTGTTCCTTAGTGAAAAAATCCGGAGTCCATTCCAGTACCGTTTCATTCTTGCAACTTTGCATGATACTGATCAGTGTGGGCGCTGCAACAGTGTAACCTAAGGCCAACCCCATATTTTTCAATGCTACTCTTCTATCCATCATATCGATCCGTTTTTAAGTTGTTCAGCAGCGTGATTTGCTGCCCTTGCTGTGAAGGCCATATAGGTCAGGGAGGGATTTACGCAGGAAGCCGAAGTCATAAAAGCTCCATCGGTTACATAAACGTTGGGGACATCGTGTACCTGATTGTGTCCGTTAACGACCGAAGTTTTTCGATCCCGCCCCATCCGTGCAGTGCCCATTTCATGGATGCCAAGACCCAGTGCTCCAGGTCTGTCATAAGGAGTTACCTCCCTGAAACCAGCCTTTTCCAACATTTCAACTGCGGATTCCTTCATGTCTTTACGCATTTCCCACTCATTTTCCTTGAATTCAGCATCAAAGGTAACTGTAGGAAGACCCCATGAGTCGAGTTTGTCATAATCCAGCGTCATCCGGTTGTCCTCATAAGGAAGGACTTCCCCAAAACCACCCATACCCATGGTCCAGCCACCCGGTTTAAGTAATGCCTCCTTCAGGGACTTCCCATGAGAAAGTTCCGCTATGGAATTCTCCCAGTTGTCCCTTCCGGCACCACCCTGGTAGCCAAAACCTCTTTTGTATTCTTTCCGGTCAGAATCTCCTCCAAGGTTCCTGAACCTTGGAATGTAAATACCATTTGGCTTACGGCCTTTATAGTATTTATCCTCATAACCGTCATATTTTCCCTGAGCCCCGACGCCAAGATGGTGATCCATGATATTTCGCCCCAGTTGATCCGATTCATTGCCCATGCCATTCGGAAACCGGTCCGATTTTGATTGCATCAGGATGGAAGTAGTGGCGATGGCAGAAGCGCAAAGGAAGATCACCTTTGCTTTAAATTCAAATGTCTCTTTGGTTTCCCGGTCTATGACTTTTACGCCGGTCGCCCTTTTGGTATTGGGGTCGTAGATGACTTCATGTACAATAGAGTCTGGTCTGAGGGTCATATTTCCGGTACGTTCCGCGGCAGGAAGGGTAGAGGACACGCTGCTGAAGTAGGCTCCGAAGGGACATCCTCTGATACATCTGTTGCGGAACTGGCACCTGGTTCGCCCTTCATATTTTTTTTCACTGTGAATATGTGCTACCCTGCCCGCGGTAATCACCCTGCCGTCAAAATTTTCGGCCACCTGCTCCCTCAGACGCTGTTCCACACAATTCAACTGCATCATAGGTTCGAATTTACCATCTGGTAAT
The DNA here is from genome assembly GCA_041744575.1 of Muriicola sp. Lineage (GTDB taxonomy): Bacteria > Bacteroidota > Bacteroidia > Flavobacteriales > Flavobacteriaceae > JTS-RE37. The sequence goes on along the minus strand of JBGTKP010000032.1, from coordinate 57,531 downwards.
TGCGGCAATCCGAGGGTTTCCCCAGTCACCCCAATATAAGTTTCCACTTTATCATACCAGGGGGCGATATCCTTATATCTTACCGGCCAATCTACCGCTATCTTGTCCCGCTGATTGGCACCGAAATCAATATCACTCCAGCGGTAGCTGTGCCTTCCCCATTGAAGGGAACGTCCACCCACATGATAACCGCGCATCCAGTCAAATCTCTTAGTCTCGTTATAGGGGTGCTCCAGATCGTTGACAAACCACATCTTGCTTGCCGCATTGGTAGTGTAGCCCGTTCTGTTCTGTTTTTCCTGTTTTTTGATATCTTCCCGGGTAGCCTGGCCCCCGTTCGGGAAATCCCAGGTATCCATATTGGCAGTGGGATAGTCCTCTATGTGCTTTACCATTCGCCCGCGCTCAAGAACGAGGGTCTTCAATCCCTTTTCGCATAATTCCTTTGCAGCCCAGCCACCACTGATTCCGGTACCCACAACGATCGCGTCATACGAATCCTGCTCCTGATTATAATAAAATTTGCTCATCAAAAAATTGTTTATTCTTTAAATTTATTAAATATAAAATTAATTTTCTACATTTAAACGTTATCCTTCCGGTGATATCTGCAATTGATCTGTCTTGTAAAACTACTTGTAAAACTAGATAATTAAATTTTCAAATCAGCAAGAATTTAATGTACAGAAGAAATAATGTTCTTATCTACAGGTATCTGGGATTGATCTGTCTGTTCGCCCTCATGATTTCCTGTAAGGATGCGAAAAATCATACGGAAACCAGTACCACTTCTGATCCTCCCGCTATGAAAGCCGCAGCACCTTTTTTTAAATTATCCCTTGCACAATGGTCCATTCACAAAATGATATGGGATCAGGGAACTGATCCCTACAACTTTGCCAAAATGGCCAAGGAATGGGGATTCAGCGGCCTGGAATATGTCAGTCAGCTCTACAATCCTGAATTGGAAAATGCGGGCTATTCCAAAGAAGCCATGGCCGCATTTGTTCAGAAATGTAATGAGGAAGCCAGGAAGTACGGGATGGAAAATGTTCTGATCATGATTGACGGGCAGGGGAACCTTGCCGTAGATGATGTTGCAGAGCGAACTGTGGCGGTAGAACGGCATTTTATATGGGTAGATGCAGCCGCTGCCATGGGATGTCATGCCATCCGGGTCAACCTTGCCGGCAGTGACGTTCCTGAGAACTGGAAGGCCAACTCGGTAGACGGGCTCACCAAACTTGCCACCTATGCGAAGGACAGGAATATCAATATTCTGGTTGAAAATCACGGGGGCTTATCCTCTAACGGCGCCATGTTGGCCGATGTTATGAAGACGGTCAATATGCCCAATTGCGGCACGCTGCCCGATTTTGGAAACTTTTGCATTCGAAGAAATGACCCTGAGGATTATGCTTCCGGCTGTGCCGATATGTATGATATTTACAAAGGGGTTTCGGAACTGATGCCCCATGCGAAGGCGGTCAGCGCCAAAAGCCATAATTTTGACGGGCAGGGAAATGAAAGTGATATTGACTATGTAAAGATGCTGCAGATCGTCAAAGATGCCGGATATCAAGGGTTCATCGGTGTCGAATATGAGGGCGAAGAACTGGGGGAACCCGAAGGAATTCTGGCTACCAGGGAATTGCTGCTGAAAGCATCCGGGGAATTAAAGTGAATCTAACTATTCCGACTTCATGAAAGTTTTTTTTGATCAGCTATTTGATTACAATTTTTATTGTAATAAAAAACTTATTGAAGCATGTAATCAGGTGACAAAGGTTCCTGAGAAAAGCTTGTCACTCTTCAGCCATGTCCTCAGTGCCCACCATATATGGAATTCGAGGATAACCGGAAAGAGGCCGGATTATGAGGTATGGCAGATCCTTCCAATGGATGATTGGGGAGAGATTCATTATGAAAATCAGCGGAATTCTTTCGAGATCATTACCAATACTTCCAATTTTGAGAAGAGGATCGCTTATGAGAGTTCTAAGGGAAAATCCTATACCAATACCCTGCAGGATATCCTCTTTCATGTCATCAATCACTCCACCCACCACCGGTCACAAATGCTGATGGATTTCCGGAACAACGGCCTGGAGCCAGTTACCCTGGACTTTATTTTTTATAAACGATAATCAAAAAACCGGGGCCCATGACCACAAAAGTAAAAGTCCAGCTGTCCTTCATGATGTTCCTTGAATTTTTTATTTGGGGCGGCTGGTTTGTCACCTTGGGTACTTTTCTCGGGGATAATCTCAGGGCAAGCGGAGGTGAGATTGCCATGGCTTTTTCCACCCAGTCCTGGGGCGCCATCATCGCGCCGTTTGTCATTGGGCTGATCGCGGACCGTTATTTTAATGCGGAACGCATTCTTGGGATCTTACATCTGGCCGGGGCGGTGTTGATGTACCAGATGTACACGGCGACGGAATTCACCACCTTTTATCCCTATGTCCTTCTATATATGATCCTTTATATGCCTACCCTGGCCCTTGTCAACTCCGTTTCCTTTAATCAAATGGGGAATCCCACTAAGGAATTCCCCCCTATTCGGGTTTTCGGCACTATTGGGTGGATCGTTGCGGGACTAATGATCAGCTATGTCTTTTTTTGGGATTCGCCTGAAGCCAGGGCGGACGGGATGCTTAAAAATACATTTCTGATGATCTCCATCGCTTCGGCCATCCTTGGAATCTTTAGTTTTCTCCTTCCGAAGACGCCACCCAAAATTGAAAAAGATGAAAAAGTGGATCTTAATGCGATCCTCGGTCTGGATGCATTAAAACTTCTGAAGGACCGGAATTTCCTTATTTTCTTTATCTCCTCTATCCTCATTTGCATCCCTCTGGCCTTTTACTATCAGAATGCCAATCCGTTTTTGGCGGAAATAGGTCTGGACAATCCTACGGGGAAGATGACCCTAGGGCAGGCATCCGAAGTTTTATTCATGCTGCTGCTTCCCTTTTTTTTCAGAAAATACGGGTTTAAAAAAACCATCATGGCGGGCATGCTGGCCTGGACCCTCCGCTACCTACTTTTCGCTTATGGAAATGCCGGAGATCTCTCATTCATGTTATTGATCGGGATCGCACTGCATGGGATCTGCTATGATTTTTTCTTTGTTTCGGGGCAGATCTACACGGATTCAAAGGCCGGCACAAAATTTAAAAGCTCGGCACAGGGACTTATCACCCTTGCCACTTATGGCTTTGGCATGCTGATAGGTTTTTGGGTTGCAGGAAAAATTACCGACGCTTACCTGCTGGCCCAAAACGCACATGACTGGCTGCACATCTGGATCTTCCCGGCTGCATTTGCCTTCGGGGTCCTCTTGCTTTTTACGATATTTTTTAAGAATGTTGCCATAGAATATAAAAAATAAACAACAGACTATTATGCCCAGGAAAATAAGATTAGGGATTATCGGAGGCGGGAGTGACTCGCTGATTGGTGTACTTCACCGTGTTGCTGCCTACATAAATGACAATTATGAGATAACCGCCGCTGTTTTTAACCCGGATTACGAAGCGAACCTGGAATTTGCCCGTAAGATAGATGTGCCTACCGGCCGCATCTACAGAGATTTCGATACGTTAGTAGAAGAAGAGTTGAAACTACCTGAGGGGGAACGTATTCAGGTTTGTTCTATCCTGACTCCCAATTTCCTCCATTTTCCAATGGCCCGGAAATTACTGGAGAACGGATTCAATGTCATCTGTGAAAAACCGATGACCACTACCTATGAAGAGGCGAAGATTTTGTTGGATACCCATAAAAAATCGGGGAAGGTATTTGCCGTAACGCATACTTATACCGGATATCCGATGGTGCGACAGATGCGGGAAATGATTAAGGCAGGGGAGCTTGGAAAAATCCATAAAGTAGATGCCAGATATTATCAGGGATGGATCAATCCCATTATACATGACAAGGAGAAGCGATCTTCCGTATGGCGGCTCGACCCAAAAAAGGCCGGGATCAGTTCCTGTATGGGAGACATTGGGGTTCATGCCTTCAATCTCATAGAATACACTACCGGACTAAAGGTAAAATCCCTTTTGTGTGATTTCAATTATTTATATGATGACAACCTGATGGATGTGGATGGCACCGTACTTATACGTATGGGGAACCATGTCAAAGGGGTGATACGCGGCAGTCAGGTGGCAACAGGCGAAGAAAATGGACTTGCTATCGCTATTTACGGAGAAAAAGCCGGTCTGAGATGGGAACAGGAAAATCCGAATCTTCTGTATAAGATGAGTGATACCGAACCAACGCAGGTCTACAAACCCGGACACGCTTACAATTCCGACTTGTCCCTAGCCGGTACCAAACTGCCTCCCGGCCATCCGGAGGGAATTTTTGACTCCATGGCCAATATTTATCTGGGAGTTGCGCGTGCCATCCGCGGAGAAAAATTTAATGATGGGGAATTCCCCACCATTATTGACGGGGTTCGCGGCCTCAATTTTATCGAGGCTACTGTGGCTTCTCACAAGGAGGGCAATCAGTGGGTTGCATTAGATTAAATACCCCACAAACTTAGCCAGGACCTAAAGCGTGCTGTGTTTTCAGGATGTGGTCTGACGCCAAAAATAGGAGCGCTATTGAGAATCAGCGCTGAAAAACTTTTTCGAAAACTTCACACACCACGATCATACTGTCGCGCGGTTCCCTGCCGAAGGGTTCCAGTTCTCTGGAATAATATTCCCATTGTACTTTTTTCCAGGTGTTTAATGTGCCATCTCCAATACCCTCCATTTTCGTAAAGGATTCCCTCATGGCAAAGTAGGGTTTTAAACGGACAGCCACCGTCCTGAGGATACAGCGGGCACGTCCTTCCCAGTCGGTTAAAATGGTAAAATCGCCAATTTGGGGAAGGTTTTCTTTGCGGTGTTGCAGCCCCAGCAAGGAGTAGGAACGGGCTCTTTTATGTCCGGAAAGGACCAATTCGAGCATTGTGTTGGCATCATTTTCGTTGTTACCAAAGAAAACGACTTTGGGCTCTGCAACAAAAGCGTAATTGATATGGGTATCAAGGTAGTCTCCCCATAAATTTCTGGCGGACCCGTTTTTCATAAAGAGGAACGTTTCATTTATGAGAATCTCCCTTTTTTAAATTCGTCCGCGGCATGTCCGGCCGCCCGGGCAGTAAATGCCATATATGTCAGTGAGGGGTTCACGCAGCTTGCGGAGGTCATAAAGGCCCCGTCGGTTATATAAACGTTGGGCACTTCATGCACCTGATTGTGTTGATTTACAACCGACGTCCTTGGGTTCCAGCCCATTCGGGCTCCCCCCATCTCATGAATGCCAAGTCCCGGACCTGTAGTCTGATCGAATGTTGATATATCCCGAAAGCCTGCTGCCTCGAACATCGCCTCTATTTGCCGGATGATATCTTCCCTCATTTTATATTCATTCTCCTTGAATTCCACATCAAAGTCGAGTTGCGGCAAACCCCACTGATCTTTCTCTGTCGCACTCAGGGTGACCCGATTATCATGGTACGGCAACATTTCACCAAATCCTGTTACCCCTATCTGCCAGGCCCCCGGCTTCAGGATACTTTCCTTAAGTTCTGCCCCGTAACGCATTTCCGCCACGGATGCCGTCCAGTCTTCCCTGCTCGCTCCACCCTGATATCCGAATCCGCGTAAGTACTCCTTCTTCCGCGTTTTATCATCAAGGTTAACAAAACGGGGAATATAGAAGCCATTGGGTCTTCTACCCTTGTAATATTTCTCCAGATGGCCTTCTACTTTTGCAGAAGCGCCAAGTTTATAATGGTGGTCCATGATATTCCTTCCCACCTGGTCATGGTTATTCCCCATTCCATTGGGAAAGCGTTCAGATTTGGATTGTAGCAGGATCCCAACGGAAGCCATGGCGGAGGCGCAAAGGAAAATGACGCTGGCTTTGAATTCCAGTTTTTCATGCGTTTCCGTATCGATAACCTTCACCCCGGTCGCGCGTCCTGTCCCGGGATCGAAGAGGATCTCATGAACGATACTATTTGGCCTGAGAGTCAGATTTCCGGTTCTCTCAGCGGCGGGCAGGGTGCTCGAATTACTGCTGAAGTACCCCCCAAAGGGGCATCCTCTCCAGCACCGGTTCCTGTATTGACACGGACTTCTTCCGTTTACCTGCGCTTTATTATCAGTAATATGCGCCACACGCCCGATGGTAAGCAACCGGCCATCTTCAAATTTTTCCGACAACGCCTGCTTTAGGTCCTCTTCAGGACACATAAGCTCCATAGGGGGCTGGAACTTTCCGTCAGGCAGATGTCCAAGACCCAGTAGTTCCCCGCTGACACCGATATATTCTTCCACCATGTCATAAAAGGGCGAAATATCCTTGTATCGCACAGGCCAGTCCACCCCAATGTCTTCCTTCAGATTGGCTTCAAAATCAAGATCACTCCAACGGTAGCTTTGACGACCCCAGGTCAGGGAACGTCCCCCGACGTGGTAACCACGGATCCAGTCAAATCGTTTTGTTTCCACGTACGGATGATCCAGGTCATTGACGAAAAAGTGTTTTATGTCCTCCCTTGGCGCCCAATTGACACGCAATTGTTTGTGATACTTTGCCTTATCCTCCCTGGACAATTCTCCTTTATTAGGGTAATCCCAGGGATCGTCATTCATGGTCTTGTAATCCTCAATGTGCTTTACCATCCGGCCTCGTTCCAGGACCAGGGTCTTCAGTCCTTTTTCGCACAATTCTTTTGCTGCCCAACCTCCGCTGATTCCGGTTCCTACCACTATTGCATCAAATTGTTCGCTGGGATTCATGGTATTATTTTTGATTTTATTTAGTGGTAATTCCTATATTTATGACCTTGCACATTAGGATAACCCCTCTACTTTAGGCACTAAATATAGGGTATAATTCTTATAATTTTATAGAATACCATTGTGAATCTAGCGAGATAAAAAGATGAAAACCATTAAAGGACCCGCCGTTTTCCTGGCACAATTTGTAGACAGCCAACCACCGTTCAATTCACTTGATGGAATGTGTAAATGGGCCGCAGATCTCGGCTATAAAGGGATACAGATCCCGACCTGGGAAGGTTTTCTGATAGACCTGGACAAAGCTGCGGACAGCCAGGATTATTGTGACGAACTTAAAGGGAAGATCAATTCCTATGGGTTGGAAATAACTGAACTTTCCACCCATCTCCAGGGGCAACTGGTGGCAGTCCACCCGGCCTATGACCTGATGTTCGATAATTTCGCGCCTGATAAAGTGAAAAACAACCCGAAAGCCAGGACAGCCTGGGCGGTGGATGTTTTGAAAAAAGCCGCTACTGCAAGCAGACGCCTTGGAATAAAGGCGCATGCCACATTTTCAGGAGCGCTCCTCTGGCATACCTGGCATCCGTGGCCACAACGCCCTCCCGGACTGGTGGAATCAGGATTTGAGGAATTGGCCAAAAGATGGAAACCGATCCTTGATCATTTCGATGAAGAAGGTGTGGATGTCTGTTATGAAATTCATCCCGGAGAAGATTTACACGACGGGGATACTTTCGAAAGATTTCTGAAGGCAACAGGCAATCATAAACGCGTAAATATTTTGTATGACCCCAGTCATTTTGTCCTCCAACAACTGGACTATATCACTTATATTGATCATTATCATGAGTTTATAAGATCATTTCATGTGAAAGATTCCGAATTCAATCCTACGGGCAAAAAAGGGGCTTTCGGAGGATACAACGACTGGGGAGACAGGGCAGGGCGCTATCGCTCCCTTGGGGACGGACAAATCGATTTTAAAACCATCTTCTCTAAACTCACACAGTATGGCTGTGATGTATGGGCAGTTATGGAATGGGAATGCTGTATAAAGAGTCCTGAACAAGGAGCAAGGGAAGGGGCGAAATTTATTGCTGATCATATAATTGAGGCGACTGAAAAAACATTTGATGATTTTGCGGGAGGCACAACTGACAAGGAAATACTTCGGAAAATATTGGGAATTTAAATAAGTAGATAATGAAAGAATGGTTATTCATATTAAGTGTTGCGGTCTGCTTTTGGGGCTGTAAAGAAAAAACGGAAAAAATGGCAGAGGAAACGTCAAGGCCTGAAACAGGGGTTGAAACAAATAAGGAGGGGGAATGGACCGTTTTATTTGACGGCTCCTCCCTTGACGGCTGGAAAGTCTATAACGGACAGGGGATCCCGGAGGCCTGGAAAATTGAAGATGGGGCCATGGTCCTTCATCCGCCCAATCCAAGACCTGAAGGGGCCAATTATAATCTGGTGACTGAAAACGAATACAAAGATTTTGTGTTGTCCCTGGAATGGCGGATTTCAGAAGGGGGCAACAGCGGCATCATGTGGGGAATATCGGAAGGGGAAAAATTCAGCGAACCATATGAGACAGGACCGGAGATCCAGGTACTTGACAATGAAAAACACCCTGACGCCAAGAACGGCACCACCCATCAGTCCGGTTCCCTATATGATATGGTGGCACCATCAGTGGATAACACCAGGAAGGTAGGGGAATGGAATACTTGTGTCATTACCGTGGACCACAAATCGGAAAAGGGAAGTGTTGTTCTGAACGGAAAGGAGGTTGTCACCTTTCCCCTGGGAAATGAAATGTGGGATACAATGGTTTCCAAATCCAAATTTGCGGATTGGGAGAATTTTGGCAAATTCCCCTCCGGGAAGATTGGGCTCCAGGATCATGGAGATCAGGTAGCCTTCAGAAATATCAAAATCAAGGAATTATAATATCTGCGCCAGGATTGCGGCATGCCTTCTTAAAAAGCATTTCTCAAAAAGAAAGGGCCTTTTTAGAAAGTATCGCCCGCAGCTGATGCTTCATTTTTAAAACATAAATCTATGAACCAGATGAAACCGCTTTATTTTTTTACCGTTGCGCTTATTTTGCTGGGATGTAAAGGCGAGGCCCAGGAGACTATTGAAAGCGCCGATGAAACTATGGATAAGGAAATTATCCATCAGGAATACAGCGGAACCGAGCCTACAAAGCCAGAGGAGACGGAGTTTTATGAACCGGTGCCTCCTGTGGTTGATCCTGCATCAAAGAACGGCGCACCCAGTGATGCCATCATTTTATATGACGGGACAGGGCTGGAGAGTTGGATTTCTTCAAGGGATAGTACCAATGCAAAATGGACACGGAATGAGGATGGTAGTATGACCGTAAAGGATAAGACCGGCGATATTGAGACAAAGCAGCATTTCGGAGACATACAACTCCATATAGAATGGCGTTCACCTGCCGAAGTTCAGGGAAAAAACCAGAGTCGGGCAAACAGTGGTATATTTCTTTCCGGGCTGTATGAAATTCAGGTTTTGGACAATAATAACAATGACACCTATGTAAACGGTCAGGTAGGGTCTATCTACAAACAACGTGTTCCTCTTGCCAAGGCCTCAGTTCCGACCGGGGAATGGAATACGTATGATATCATTTACCATGCTCCCGAATTCAATGACCAGGGTAAGAAGGTAAAATCAGGAACGGTGACTGTCATTCAGAATGGGGTACTGATTCAGGATCATGCCGAGATCAAAGGAACTACCCCGTATATAGGCTGGCCGAAAAATCCTGCACACGGAAAGGGACCGCTGAAGCTTCAGGATCACGGGGATAACAGCAGGGTGAGTTATCGCAATATCTGGGTAAGGGAGTTATAACTCTTTCGCTGGAAGTCCTTTGCCTTTATTTCAACTGAAAATGACTTTCTCTTTGGTTTTAACCGATAAGGGAAAGGTTTACCTTATTCTATGAGTGATGGGTGTTGCCCTGATACTAGATTCTAACTGAAGATTGTTTCTTTATTTTGCCGTAGTCAAAGGATTTTGATAATATGGCGGCCATCCTTTGAAGGGGCAGGCCGCCAAATCTAAATTTAGCTACCTTTGGCAAAATTAATCTGGCTTTTATGATCCATTCAATGACAGGCTTTGGGAAGCATATTACCCATCTTCCTTCCAAAAAAATTTCTATTGAACTCAAATCGCTCAATAGTAAAAGCCTGGATATTAATGCGAGGATGCCTTCCAACTACCGGGAAATGGAGCTGGAACTCCGAAAGATCATCGCCGGTGCCCTGGATCGGGGCAAGATCGACTTTGGTCTTTATGTTGAAATTACCGGAGATGAGGCTGCGCCCGGACTGAACGAGGTAGTGATCCGGCAATATATGAAACAGCTACGGTCCATTGCAGAGGGGGAAGAACTCCGCTTGCTGGAGATGGCTGTCCGGCTTCCGGACGCTCTCAAGTCCGACAGGGATGACCTGGATGAAAATGAGTATCAGGCCATCCTTCAGACACTGCAGGTCGCACTCAAGGAGATCAATGAGTTCAGGGCGCAGGAGGGTAAGGTGCTGGAAAAGGATTTTGCGGATAGAATTGCGGTGATAAAGGAGTTACTGGAAAGCCTGAAATTATTGGATCCGCCACGACTGGCTACCCTTCGGGAAAGGCTGGAAAGGGCTATTTCGGAGTTAAAGACCGAAGTTGACAGTAACCGCTTTGAACAGGAGCTCATCTATTACCTCGAAAAATATGATATTACGGAAGAAAAATTGCGGCTTTCCAACCATCTCGATTTTTTTTACAAGACCCTGAAATCCGAGGATTCAAACGGTAGAAAACTGGGCTTTATCAGTCAGGAAATAGGGAGGGAGATAAATACCATCGGTTCCAAGGCCAATTACGCACCCATGCAGCAACTAGTAGTCCGGATGAAAGACGAACTGGAGAAGGTGAAGGAACAATTGCTTAATGTCTTATAATGAAAGGAGGAAAACTGCTCGTTTTTTCGGCTCCTTCAGGGAGTGGTAAAACTACCATTGTCCGTCATCTCCTGGATCAGCCGGATCTGAACCTGGCATTCTCGGTCTCGGCCACCTCCCGGCCAAGGCGTGTAAAGGAGAGGCATGGCCAGCATTACTATTTTATGACCATATCAGAATTTAAAAATCATATCAAAAGCAACGACTTTTTGGAATGGGAAGAAGTGTACCGCGACAACTTCTACGGCACCCTGAAAAGCGAAGTAGAGCGGTTATGGATGGAGGGTAAGAACGTAATATTTGACATTGATGTGGTGGGCGGACTCAGGATCAAAAAGAAGTATCCGGAACGTACGCTCGCTGTTTTTGTAAAACCCCCCAGCGTTGACGAATTGAAGATTCGTTTGAAGAAGCGCAGTACAGAGAGCGATGATAAGATCAATATGAGAATTGCCAAAGCGTCCATTGAAATGGCAACAGCCCCCCAGTTTGACAGCATCATCAAGAATTACAACCTTGATGATGCCCTGAAGGAAGCGCATGATATGGTAAAGAATTTTATCCAAATTGGCACGGCCGACGAGTTACTTCAACCATGAAAAGGATTGGCCTCTATTTTGGCACCTTTAACCCTATCCATGTTGGTCACCTCATCATTGCCAATTATATGGTGGAATTTTCTGATCTCGAGGAGGTCTGGTTTGTAATCACCCCGCGCAGCCCCTTCAAGGCCAAAGAAACCTTACTTGGAAATAACTATCGGTATCAAATGGTTTACGAGGCAGTAAAGGATTTTCCAAAATTAAAGCCCAGCACTGCAGAATTTGAGCTGGCCCAGCCAAATTACACCGTTCATACACTTGCCCATCTCTCTGAACAGCAGCCTCCGGAAATCGAATTTTCACTGATCATGGGAGCCGATAATCTGAAAAGTTTCCATAAGTGGAAGAACTACGAAGAGATCCTGAGTCACTATCACATTTACATCTATCCAAGAATTTCAGATGCAGAGGGGGAAGATCGCTTTAAAAAACATCCCATGGTGCATCATATGGAGGCTCCGGTCATAGAGATTTCCTCCAGTTTTATACGCAGGCAACATAAAGCAGGCAGAGATATCAGGGCCATGCTTCCGCATGGGGTGTGGAAATATATGGACGAAATGAACTTTTACCGCTAAGAAAAAAAAATCAACGTTGCTTCAACAGACGTCCTGCCCATTCCTTTGCTTCTGCCAGGGAATGAAAAACCTTAATTGGACAAGAGATGAATTGTTGCTCCAGAGTGGCGATGCGCAAGTTCATATTGTCATAGACAACGACTGCATAACCCTTAAGATTGGAAAAAAATTCCTTTGCATCAAGATGTACCGTCGGGTCAAAGGAATGTGATTTTTTCCGGTCTGATATAAAAACAAGTGGGGTTTCGGGAGTATAATAATCCAGTCCACGCATAAATACGGGGATGGCATTATTAAAATTGACATTGACCCCTTCCTTAATTTCAGACACGATCATGTTCGGATAAAAATGAAAGAACCCGATATCCAAATCGAGCGTTACCAGCAAAGTATCCGGCGAAGAAGTAATCAACTTATTTATGTTTTCATGGTTAAGATACAATTTCTAACCAAGAATTAAAATCGATCTTCTAAAAAATTGATGCAGAGCACCCTATAATTGCCCCGAAACTTCATATTCTCATTCGCATTTCACCTTTTTAGTATCTTTTCTGCATTTTTTTCATAGATCTTTTGAAGAGTTTCATCACTGAGATGAAGTCCGTTCAGGGGCCAATGGTAGGAAAATCTTCCCTTGTCATAGAAATGTTCATCTGCAGTTTCGAGGATCCTGAATGTAATTTCGTACATAGAACTTTCCGTGCCCATATCGGTCCCATATACAAGCCTGTCACCATACTTTTCAAAAAAAGTTTTAACATGCCGTGGAATCGGGGCTATTTCCGCGTAACGGGCAGATATATCCGCGTACAGGTTTGGATAGTTGTCGAACAATTTCCCTAAAATGCTCAGGTCATAACTGCAATTTGCCAGGTGGCAGGCGATAAAAGTAGTTCCCGGGTTGTTTTTCACAGCCATCTCGAGGGTCCTGACCAAGTCCTTATGAAGCAACAGGCCCGCCCTGGTAGTATCAATCTTCCAGGTAAATGCGTTCATAAGGCCGTCATTATGTTTGTCCATTGGAAGATACATCCAGATGGGATCGGCCACATGAATGCTAACAGGCATACCCAGCTCGCCACATCTTTTCAACAAGGGCGTCATGCGGGCGTCATCCATATGCAGCCCATCGGCCGGAGGTGAAGGTTTTGAATAGAAGAGGCCCGCTCCCTTATCTCCAAGCTCGCCTACACCTTTGGCCCCTACTTTGTGACAGCGTTCCAATTCCTTTATGGCTTTTTCGCTCCAACCTTTCTCCTTATGGCCGGTATAGTCAAAACCACACCAAAGCTCGAACCTGTCTCCATACCTGGCGTACAACTTGTATATGCTATCGAATCTCGCTCCGGTACTATAGGTAAGGACAATCGACTTTTTAACGCCTACCCGGTCCATCGTTTCGACCCATGCTTTTATTTCTTCCTCCGACCCGGCATCCGGATGGGAATGGAAGTCCACTATGGGATACTTTGCCTTCTTAACATGGGTCTTTTGAACCTTATAGGCAGAGACCGGATCATAGTCCTTAAGTAAAATATCCTCCTGGCCGAACAAGGAAGTGGTGGCGAGTACTGCAATAGCAAAGTAAAGAGTCATTTTTTTCATAGCGTACAGATTATTTAAGCTTGTATTAGGTCATTTATTCATTTCACTGGATTGAAAAGGGGACGCGGGAAAACCTTCCCGGTTATATAAATTGGCTTTCTCCGGATTATCGGCCCAGGCATAGCGAACCGCCACCGGGTTTATAACACGCTTCGCACTTAAGAGCACTTTATCCCCGGAGATTCGGGCATCTGCCCAAGTATAATTGCCGTCCTCAGCGGCTATGCTGAATCCCTGCAGGGGTTCGCCTTCGCGCGTCACCAAGCCTCCGCCTGTATGATCAAAGGACAGTTCAAGAACACCTTCGCGCAACTCCATTTCTTTAAAGACAGGACCCGAAAAAACCACTTTCCTGCCATAGGCAATATGCTCAGCGGCAAAGGCCAGCCTTTTTCCTACGTCCTGTTTATTCCTGGGATGAATATCCCCGGCTTCTCCAATATCGATAACCACCGCCTGTGCGGTAGACGGCAATCCGAGAGCCTTGCTTTGAGATTCCCTCAAAAGTGCCCAGCTGCTTTCAGAAGGGTGGGGCAGAGGTTCCATGAAGTTTGCGAGTTGTACGTATAGGAAAGGAAAATCTCCCTGGTTCCATAATGTGCGCCAACTCGTAATCAATGTTTTGAATAAATCTGCATAGGCCAGGGCCTGCTGATCATCACCCGCATTGGACTCCCCCTGGTACCAGAGCACCCCTTTCAACGGAAATTTCAGCAGGGGATAGATCATTTTATTATAAAGTAAGGTAGGCTGCTGGTTATCGGACTGCTGGGAGCCATTCAACTGTACCATCCCTACTTTAAACTTCCACTCGCCACTAAGTGGTACCTGTTTACCCCCGGCTTCCAAAAATAATAATTGAGGATCCCCATAAACACCCCCGCCCCCGCCGGTATCTTCCACGCGGATGACTATCGTGTTATGACCTTCGGTCAAATGGCCTGTCGGAATGTCATAATTCCTCTCTTTGTTATAAGCCTGATTGGTCGTGCCAACCAGCTGGCCGTTAACCCATGCCTGGTCGCTGTCATCAATGGTGCCTAAACTGAGGGTGGCCGGTTGCTCCGCAAATTCCTTTCCCAGCACTATGGTTTTGCGAAACCAGAAAATTCCATCGATCCCATCCCAGCCTTTCAGTTCCCAAAGTGATGGCAGCTCCATGGTTGACCAGCCTTCATCTTCGAGTCCGGGATCTGCCCACAATGCCTTGTCTTTCTCCATTCCCAGATCTTGTTTTGGAATATCGGGGAGCTTTTTCTTAAGATTTTCCGTAAAAGCTGCCTGTTCAGATGTTTTTCTTGCGGCTATTTCTGCCGCCATTGCCGCAGGATCTTCGTAGCCGAGATCTTCGGCCCTGATCCAGGGTTCAATCCTGCTGCCTCCCCAGGAACTGTTGATCAGTCCGATTGGGATGTCCATATCCATAACTATTTTTCGGGCAAAAAAATAACCTACCGCAGTAAAATTCCCCACTGTTTCCGGACTGGCAACCTCCCATTGTCCTCCCGCAAGTTCAGGCTCGGGCAGGAGTGCCGAAGAAAGAGGGACTTTGAAGTGGCGGATCTCAGGATGGTTTCCATTTTTCAACTCCATCTGAGCCTCATTAGAATTACCGACCGTCCATTCCATATTTGACTGTCCTGAACACAGCCAGATGTCTCCCATCAGGATGTCGGAAAATCGAACGGTTTTCTCTTCACCCTGAATGTCCATTTCGAAGGGTCCGCCTGCAGGCTCTGGGAGCAACAGCGCCTGCCAGGAACCTTTCTTGTCTGCCCGTGTCGGATATTCCCTGCCATTGAACTTCACCACTACCTGTTCTTCAGGCGCTGCCGTTCCCCAGACAGGGACTGTTTTATCCCTTTGCAAAACCATGTGATCCGAAAATATAATGGCCGGTTGTAGCTGTGCGATGGTGCCGCTGTGTACTATAAGTAAAACTAGAAAACATAACTCTTTCAGACAGGAAATGCGAAGCGCTGTGGGTTGCATTATTCTTATTTTTGCAGAACTCCTAAAATAATAAAAAGTAAGAAACCAGCAGGATATTTCTCCCCGCTGTAAAAAACCGAAGATCATTGGTTCGTTAAGAATGTCGACTCCGGTAATTAAAGGGCAAAGCCATCAGTAATGGTATCACTTCCGAGGTAAGCATTGTCCTTATTATTATACCAGGCGCGTATTTTTGGGATCTTGATCCCCGACACCATTGTTTCTCCCTCCAGTAGAATGTACTCTCCGTCATTCTTTGCTTCATCGTGATAGAACTGGTAGGCCTGAAGGGCAAAAGTCTCGGGATCAAAATAAAAATACCAGCTATCCGTCCCCACCGTGGGCTCATAAGTTATTTTCAATACCAGGCTGGTTTTACCATGGAATTCCCTCCTGACTACCTTGGGATAAATGATGGTTCCGGAATCCTTTAATTTCATAGGCAACCCATATAGGTAACTGTAAAAATTTTTCATGGTGATTCCGCGATTGCAATCAATGGCATGGGTAACAGCATCCTCCTTCGAAATAGCAGCCTTTCCATTCAGGGAAGGCGTGCAGGCTCCCTTATCTATCGTGTAGGTGATCTCCTCCCCGTCCTTGTTTGCTGATACCTCGAAATAACCGGCAGGGAGGTTGAGTAGCACCCTTGTGATCCTTTCGGTTTCTCCGGGTCTTTCTGCCGAAATCATGAGCTGGCCATAAAATTTGGCCCACTTACCCTCCGGATCATGGTATTGAATGGCATTTTCCAGAAGTTGAGTGCCACTCATTGAATCCTGGGCATGCGTATTGCAGGTCGAAAGAAATACGAGGAGGCATAAAAATTTGCGCATAGGGAGGTATGACCCAGGGAAAGTAATCAGAAAATCAGGTTCTGGCAAATCCGCCCGAAGTTAAATCAGCAGATTTCTTTAAGTAATATTAAGATATTCCCGGGGGTTTCCATCTTATAGGGATCGGATGCCGGCCCAATTCGCTACCATTCCGTCCTGGCACTACCTGTGCGGCCCTTATAAGTGGTGTTATACTGATCCAACAGATTAAATGTGGCGGTCATTAAATCTTTGGTTTCCAGTAATAAAGAAAAATAAAGGGTCGTATTTTTTGGGCTCGATTCTTCTGTGCGTGTCCGTTCAATCTGTTTCTCAATTTTCTGCGAAAAAAGGTCAAAAATTTCCTGCTTGGAATCGAGGATTAATCCAATCTGTTCAAAAGAATGTTCATCAAACGCTTTCTTACTGCGGGACAAAATCTCACCGAGTTTTTGATCGATTTCCTTGAGGTCCTTTATTTGGTTGTATTTGAGTTTTTTATGATTGTTATGGACATGCTTATGGCTTACCTTCCCAATATACTCCAGTGTCTGGGCCATTTCCTGGAGATAACCAAGAATGTTGATGTAGAAATTGCTGGCCCCTACACTTTTGTCATCCAGATTCTTAATAAAATAAAAAATACTATCCCTCAGATCGTCAATTTCATTGGTTAATTTGGCGCCTTGTTTTTTATTCTTCTTTAAGAGATCCAGATTCTGTGTGGCCAGCCCGTTGATTGAATTTGAATAGATCTTATTGCTTCGTTTGACGACACTGGAAATATTTTTGGAACTCTCTTCCATCACGCCTCGGAGGGAACTGCTCTCAGCCCTGTTCAAACTGTCTTCTGCCCGGATTTCCTTGGATTTCCTGGCATAGGAGAGATAATTTCTCACCAGTAGCAGGATGGCTGAGAATAACAAGATGGCGATAGCCACCCCTTTTCCAAAACTGATCAGGGTGAGAACGACCCCTGCGGCAATAAATGCCAGGACAGCCGTTAGAAACCAACCTCCGATAACATTCAGAACCCCGGCCACCCTATAAACAGCACTTTCACTTCCCCATGCCCTGTCGGCCAGGGAACTTCCCATGGCCACCATAAAGGTCACGTAAGTGGTGGATAGTGGAAGCTGGTAGGAGGTGGCCACGGAAATCAGGATCCCCGCCACCATCAGATTCACCGCCGCCCGTACTATATCGAAGGCCGGCTGCTCATGCACTTTACCCTTGGTTAATTTTACCTCCGGTTTTTTAAAACGCCTGTCAATACTTTCACTGAGCTTGATTGGAATTAATTGCGAAGAATAGTTGCCGATGAACATGGCAAAGCGTACCAGGCCCCTGGATAGAAAATTGGGCTCAAATCGCTCCTTGGCCTCACCTTCGCGAGCGAGATTGATTTCCGTGTCGGTCACATACCTGGCCTTTTTTGACAACCACAGAGTGGTCACCATGATAACTCCTGATAAAAATAACAAGATGGTCGGGGTCGGGACTTTCGTAGCAAGTATGCTCATGTTGAACTCAGTCGCTGCAGCACCCGAAGCACTCCATGCTTCATAAGCCTGGTAAGCGGCGATCGGAACTCCTATAAAATTGACCAGGTCGTTGCCGGCAAAAGCAAGGGCCAGGGCAAAGGTTCCTACTGCAATAACCACAGTGTAAATGCTCGTTTTGGTAAAAGAGGTAAGAATATAGGACAGAAAGAACCATAAAATGAAATTAATGACAATAATGATCGGAGCCTGATTTTCCAGAAACTCAGAAATTTGCAGGCCGCCGATGAGCTCGTATTCCTGTGCTGCAAATGGCGTGTCCTGGATGCCTTTTATAAAGATGAAATAAGTAATGGCCGTTAGGGCAAACCCACCAAAAACAGATCCTACCCAGGCAGCTTTTTTCTCAAAATTGTAGGATAGCAAAAGCCGTGACACCCACTGAACCAGAGCACCAATAGTAAAGGAAATGATCACGGAAAGCAAAATACCCATGATAATCTCCGTTGCCTTGGAGGTATTGATATAATCGACAACCTCGCTGAGATTGCCCCCGCCAGTCAGGATTTTTACCACGGACATTGCAACGGCCGCTCCGAGGAGCTCAAAGACGATAGAGACCGTGGTGGAGGTTGGCATGCCGATGGTATTGAAGAAATCCAGCAGCAGAATGTCTGTGATCATCACCGCCATAAAAATGTACATGATTTCATTAAAATAGAATTCTCCGGGATTGAATATCCCTTTCCTGGCCACCTCCATCATCCCACTCGAAAATATGGCTCCCAGAGCAATGCCCAGGCTAGCTACAATCATAATGGTTCGGAAAGAAATCGCCTTGGAGCCGATAGCGGAGTTCAGGAAGTTTACCGCATCATTACTGACACCCACGACCAGATCTGCCACAGCGAGCGCGGCGAGTGCAATGACCATCAGTAAGTAAATATCATTCATAATTTTTGGTCAAATCAATTCGCAAATATCAACAGTAATACTGCTTGTCATGTTATCTAATAGTTAACATTCTTTACTGGAAACGGAAGGGCTTCATATTCGCAACTTAGGTCCGTTCGAACTTATAGTTTATCCCCATCTGAAATTGTATTTAACCGTGGATAATTCAGTCGGGGGATTTCCAAACCCTCCGAGAATCTGCCGGTATATCTATAGCAGCCGGTGACTTCCCGGTTGGTCGCTACAAAACCCGTACGACTTGTTATTTCATTTCAATAGGTAATTTTCCCGTTTTCCCAACGGGATACAGCAAGGATGGACCATATTAAAAATGGGACGTAAAGTTGAATTTCGCACTTTGGCTGTTGCTTTGAACAGGGTTAATATTAAAATTGGTGTTAAATAGGACTGTGATCTCAAACTGAAAATTTGTTGGAGAAATAATATATTTGACTATCGCCGGGATGTTTGAAGCGGCCCACCTATAGTTTAGATTATTCATTAAAATTCCACGCGTTCCCAGTATCGGGAATTTAATTTGTCGCCTTAGATCTTAGATCACACTCAGGCAATGTCCTCAATACACAGTTGGCGTTCCAACGTACGATTAAATTTCGGTGAAAATTAAAGTCCATTAAAATTTAAAAGTGGTTTTCTAATAAGTTGTGCTCATTCTCGAAACCATATACTAGCTGCACCAAAATCGCAACGGGAAGCATTTATAGGAAAGTGCATCCTGGCCGAAAGATTCCTGTCGCGGCTATTGCATTTGATAACATGGAAGCTGCACGTATCAGTTTTTATATAGCGACAGGAATCCAGCCCGATTTTAAATTAAAATTTCCGATTTGAGGAATGGATGAATAGTAACCGGCAGAGAGAGGCAATTTGCTGGGTTACTATCAATGACTTTTATAGAACATCTAACAATATATAATACCTTATGGACTGTATTTAAAAGAATCACTTAAATACGAGAGCCGGATATGTAAGTGCGAAAGTTCGCATTGAAATATGACTAACCAATGAAGCTATATAATTCTATTAAACCACAGTAAATCAACGTAGAACAATATCAATGTAAATTTAACGTTAATAAATAGTGATTTAATAGTTAAAAAGTTGTATATTTATCTTAATAAATCTTAAACCGCAATTGTGATGCACAAGTTTATACTCTTCCTGGCCATTTTTTCCTTTACTTCCTTGGCTTTCGGGCAGCAAAAAAAGGAACTTCAGTACAACAAGGAAACCAATCTTATCGAAGCTATCTACTACCATGAAAACGGGCAAGTGAGCCAGTCAGGTACTTTTAACTTGGATCGTAAGTTGCATGGAGAATGGATCAGCTTTAATGATGAAGGGCACAAAATTGCCTCGGGTAATTATTTAAACGGGAAAAAGTCAGGTAAATGGCTTTTCTGGAGCGGTTCTGAAGTGAAGGAAGTCGCCTATGAAGATAATGCGATTGCGAGTGTAAATGGGATGAACGCCGAGACGAGCGTGGTTAGAAATTAATTTTAAGGTTCAGTTCCTACCCCCCTTAATTTCCATTTGCCCTATGTGGGCTTTGTCAGTAACGGCCGGTGGCATATCCGCCGGAATCCATTTCACTTCGTCCAGATCAGGCAGGATGACCTTCAAAGTATGCTCCACAACAACCTCATACCCTTTCCTGACAGCTACTCCAATTTCCAGCGTTTCATAGCCGGGATAACTTATGACAAGGGTATCTTCGCCTGCAGGAATACCCGAAATTGAAAAATTACCATGGAAGTTGGTTTTGGAAACTTGCCTTGTACTTTTGAGGACAACCATTGCCTGTACTAACGGCTCATTATTCATGGTTTCATCCAGGATCCGGCCACTCACCAAGCCTGTTTCCTGTGAATGCAGGACGGAGGACAGAAGGGCCAATACAAGTATTAAAGCGATTCTCATAAACCTTGAATTCGGGGTACAAAGGAATACCGCATATGTCAACTTAATGTTATGAGGATATTAATCCTTTGTGATGATTTGATACGCTCTGCCTATAATGTTAGGTAGGGTTAGAATTGCCACCCGTAACTCAGGGAAATGGCCTGCCCGGGACTTCTTGAGGAAAATATCCGGTCCTCTGCTCTAAATGATGAATACACGCTTTCAATGTTGTCATTCAGTAAGTTTGTGAATCTCAGGGATAGTTTGTTCTGCTTGTCCTTGCCAAATTCCTTGCTGAAGTTCAGCCCCAGGTTGTGAAATGGCTGGGTAAAAACGTCGGGGATGTCCCCATTTCCCACGATTTCCAGAGTTTCACCCTGTACATTGTAAAACAGACCTGCCTGCCAACCATTTTTATCGTTGTCATAGCTGATCCCGAAATTGATCAGTAGGGGAGATTGTCCCTGCAGTTTCCTGTTATCATCCAGACTTTCACCTTCCCTCAGGTTGTCCGTCCTGGCATCGCGTTCATCTTCACTGAAACTTTGTTGGGACTCAATGACTGAAACATTGGTGTTTACACTAAAATTCTCCAGGCCAGGCAGGAAGTCAAGTGTCTTGCGAATTTCCAGTTCCCCTCCAAAGACCTTGGCATCACCGAGGTTAAGCGGAGTGAACTGTCCCCTTGCCTCGCGGATAAAGGTAAGTTCTATCGGATCCTTGAATGATTTATAAAAAGCGCTTACCGCAAAAAAATTATTTCCCTCCCCGTAACTCTCAAATCTCAGGTCATAGTTCCCGATATATGTGGGCTGTATGTCGAGATTTCCAATAAAAAAGGTACTCGAAACCGGGTCAAAGATCTCTGCAATGGATGCCTCCTTAAAAGAGGGCCGGGCGGTGGTTCTGGAAATGGAGATCCTTATTTTCCTGCTGGCATCTTCATCAAGATCGTAAATCAGGTTGGCCGAAGGGAAAAAATCCGTTTTGTCAAGGATGGTTTCTTTATCCAGCACGCCACGGGTTTGCGATTCTCCGGAATAGGTGAGGTCAAATTTTTCCATTCGTAGGCCCAAAATGCTATTGAACTTTTCTGACAATTTGAACTCCTCGGAGAGATATCCCGCCGCAACCGTAATTTCCGATTCGAAGGAATCGGAAATATTGGAATCACGTCGGACATAGGTTCCTTCCTGAGTATCAAGAGCATATATGTTTTCCAGTGCCAATACCTGATCAGCATCCCCATCGAAACGGAGACTGAAGTTGCCCGTTCTTGATTGTACCGGGAAGGCAAACTGATCCACAATGAATTCTCTGTTTTTAAAGGTGTAGGCACCCCCAAAGTTTATTTTTGCATTCCTGCCGAATAACTGGTGCTTCCCTGAAACAGCTAGCTTTCCTGCGAGGTTAATCTCTTCAAGGTCCCTCCAGATCCTGGTAGGATCCCCCGATTCACTCGGTGAAATAGTTTTGGTGCCATTTTGACTTATTCGGAAAGGAGTTACTCTAAAATCCTTGTCATAAATACTGGAAAGGGTTGGGGAAAGTTTCCATTCCAAAGTCCAGGATGCGTCCTCATTACTGTGAAATCCATTTAATAATCCGTTGGTAATGGATCTTTGGGTATACGCCAGCACATCCCTCTCGTTGACATTCGAATTGACTCCGAAATTTTCCTGCCTGAGGAATGAAGCGCTGGATTCGCCATTCTGTATATGTAAAACATTGAGTTTATACTTGGATCTTTCCGTTTTCAGTGAAATTCCCCCCAAAGCATTCAGCAATATATTCTGCACCCCCAAATCGCCTACCTGTGTCCGGTCATCATTCAACTCATATTGTGACTTGTCCTGATCCTCTTTTCTAAAAACCTGACCATTTATATAATCCTCATAGAATTCTGTGGTACTTCTGTAAGATAAGGAGGCCAGATATCCAATTCTTTTCGTTCCATCTTCGTTCAGGTTGTACTGGTTCCCTGCGGTAAGGCCCAGATTAAAATCCATAGCGCTCTGGTCCTGCCTGGCGGCCATATCCCTTACAAAGCGGCGTGTCAGGATCCTTGTGGTTACCCCGTCCTGGGCAGGAATGGGAATGTCCGTAGTTTGAGCGATCGGGAGATCCCTGAGTCCGTCATCAAATCCAAGAAAGTCTGTATCGCTTCCTTCGTAAGACAGAAAATTGTTCTTAAAATGCATACTGGAGTTATATCCCACTCCCAGGGATAAGCTGTATTCTGCCTGGGCAGGAAGGTCCTTGGTCACTATATCCACAACACCTCCTGTAAAATCTGACGGCAGATCGGCCGTGGATGATTTAACAACGATGATATTGTCCAGAATATTCGTAGGAAAAATGTCCAGTTGCAGGGTATTCCGATCCGGATCAAGGCCAGGAATATCCATACCATTAAGGATCGATTTGGTATACCGGTCTCCCAGACCCCGCACATAGACGAATTTTCCTCCCTGCACCGAAACTCCGGGCACTGTTTTAACAGCAGTAGCAATATCATTGGCTCCGGTCCTTCGAATACTCTGGATCGACAGACCATCCAACAATGCCACCGACCTCTTTTGAAGATTGAGGACCGAGGCTTCCGTATTTTTTGATACAGTAGTGGTCACCACCACCTCATCCAATTGGTTGGATGCGGGATTAAGCGTGACATCCAACACCGTCTCATTAGCTTCGCTCACCACCACGCCGGTAATTTCCTTGGTGTCATAACCCAAAAATGAGAATACCACGGTGTAGGTTCCGGGGTCCAAATCAAAAGTATATTTCCCGTCAAAATCAGATGTGGTGCCTGTGGTGGTGCCTTTAACCAGGATATTTGCAAATGGCAGGACATCGTTGACCTCTGCGTCATTGATGGTTCCCGAAATGATCCCCTGTTGTGAAAAGGCCTGCAGCTGAAAGAAAAAAATGAAGGCAGGCAGGATAAATGTAAACCTATTAAAGTGTGATTTCATCATTAGTGTGACATAAAATCAATTGCCCGCCATTAACGCAATGACGAGCAATTGTTATCATTTTTAGTATTCTTACCAATCAGAAACCCAGCCCAGCTTTGATATTTGAGTAGGTCCAGGCAAAGGCGGTAACATCGGCACCCACTGTAGCCACGGTAATATCTGCAACAGCTGATGAGAAAGTTGCGGCATCCGCCTCAAAGGTGGAACCAACAACAGATTGATCGTCAAAGATTTCCGCCGATGTGGCAACACCTTCAGGAAGTACAATTTCCCATGCGGTCAATGTTAAGAGTCCGTTGGTATAATTATCGGCAACCCCATCGTTATCGAGTTCTACATCAGAAAACACCAAATCTTCCCCGTCGTCATTCATACCAATACCGGTAAAGCCGAGTGCAAGGGCATTGCTCACAGTACCCATGGCATTGGATCTGAAATCAGCGATTTCACCTTCCGCGATATTTGCGCTCTGGCCGAACATAGTCAGATTGGTCAGAGTAAATGCTCCCTCAAGCGAACCTTCCGGACCATCTATTTCCAGGGCGTGATCGGAAATACTTCCCTGAACCACGACCGCGTTATCAATCGTTCCTGAATAGGCCTGATCTATGTCGATCCCATCATCTCCCTGTGCCCAAACGAAAATATTGGAGGCATTGACTGTTCCGCCAAAGAACTCGATACCATCATCTACATTACCGACGATTTCCACATTGTCAATGGTGGTACCGGAACCAACACCACCCAGGGTCAGGCCGTTGATTTCGTTTCCTTCCCCAATGAGGGCACCGCCATGACGGATGGAAACATACTGTACTGTCCCGGAGTCATCTGCCGGATCTGTTCCTCCATAGAGGCCATTGGTATCGCTGGCAGGAATACCTTCAATCTGTGCCTCCGTGGCGTCACCGTCAAGTGAAACAGGTGCATTTCCAAGTAGTATCAACCCGCCCCATAGTCCTCTGTCGTCCTGGGTAAGATTGGTTCCGGCAGTCTGGCCAATTTCTATATTGTCGGCTACCGATGTAAAGATGATGGGCGCTATTGCCGTACCTGCAGCTTCTATATCGGCGTCCCTGGCAATTATCAATACAGACGCGTTAGCACCTGTTCCGGCAAATGCCTTGATGATCGTACCCGGCTCAATGGTCAGTGTTGCTCCATTGGTCACAGTGATCCGTCCTTCCAGCTGATATATGGAATCTGCAGACCAGGTGGTATCAGAGGTGATATTCTCAGTGACACTGACAGTTCCTCCGGTGGTATCACAGTCATCACATGATCCTCCACAATCCACTCCTGTCTCGTCTCCGTTCATAATTCCGTCCGTACAGGTTGGTGCGGTCGGACATGCCTGACAGTTAGGTCCGCCGCAATCCACGCCGGTCTCACCCTGGTTTTGAATTCCATCATTACATGTGAGGGTTGCGTCGGGATCCGGGGGGCTGTTATCGTCGTTACTACAGGAAGTAAGGGTTATGGCAGCCAAAGCCAGAATGGATAATAGCAATTTTTTCATAATCATTGGTTTTATAGTTTTCATCGTGTCTCCGTCAGGGGCATCACCCTGGTTTTAATTCACTGCAAATAAATGGGGCCAAAGTAAAAGTCATGTTAGAGCCATATTAAACCTTTATTGTTATAAGGTTAGCTTAAGGTTAGCAGATGAATTTAATGTTAAGGCCCCTTGGATGAAACGCTCGTCTATTTTAAAAATATTTTATCTTGTACCGATAAGTTTTGTGCGATGGAATGGGAAAAATTGTTGTCTCTGAAACGATTCGGAGATACGAACAAACGTGTCAGAAAGGAACAGGATGAGACCCGGCTCGGGTTTGAAGTGGATTATGACCGGGTCATTTTTTCTGCGGCTTTCAGAAGTCTGCAGGATAAGACCCAGGTGATTCCTATGTCAGGTACCGACTTTGTTCATACCAGACTCACGCACAGCCTTGAAGTCTCTGTAGTGGGCCGCAGCCTGGGCCGGTTGGCCGGGCAGGAATTACTCAGAAAGCATCCCTATCTGAAAGAGGTACACGGCTACCGCTTTAATGACTTCGGGGCAATTGTCGCCGCTGCTTCCCTGGCGCATGATATTGGGAACCCGCCATTCGGACATAGCGGTGAAAAGGCTATTGGATCCTTTTTCGATAGCGGCCCCGGCAGACAATATGCATCCCTTTTATCGGAAAAGGAATTACAGGATCTTGTGGATTTTGAGGGTAATGCCAACGGATTCCGGCTCATGACTTCCTCGCGCGCCGGAGTTGATGGCGGCCTTCGGTTAAGCTATGCCACATTGGGAGCTTTTATGAAGTATCCAAAGGAATCCTTGCCAAAAAAACCAACGAATAATGTGGCCGATAAGAAATTCGGAGTGTTTCAGTCCCAGAAGGATTTTTTTACGGAGATCTGTGATGAATTGGGGATGTTACGGACCTCAGGTAAATCAGCCACTTCCTACGCCAGACATCCGCTCGCATTTCTGGTAGAAGCAGCGGATGACATTTGTTATACCATTATCGATTTTGAAGATGGTATTAATCTGGGACTGATCCCGGAAGACTATGCCCTGGAATATCTGATCAGGCTTGTAAAGGACACCATTAATACGGATAAGTACCATTCAATAATGCAAAGGGCGGACCGGTTGGGCTACCTTCGTGCCCTTGCTATTAATACCCTGATCGGCGATGTCACAGCCCTCTTCGTTACTTTCGAGGAAGATATCCTTAGTGGTACTTTTCATGTACCGCTCCTTGAAAAAAGCGCATTTAAGGCACAGATAGAGGACATTATACAGCTCAGCATCGACCGGATGTATTTTTCCCCGGAAGTTGTGGAAAAAGAAATTGCAGGTTACAGAATCCTGTCTGATATTATGGAAGTATATACGGGAGCTATGGTCCGGCGAATGAAGGGGAAGCCGACCAGCTATGACCAGCTTATCCTGCGAACCCTGCCGGAAGGATATGGGCTAAAGGATTTATCACTATACGGACTTTTGCTCCAGGCCTCCTGTTTTGTTGCAAGCCTTTCGGATAGCGCGGCGGTTCATATTCACAATAAAATCACGGGCCGGAATCTTTAAAAATTATAAATCACTCCAATTCCCAGAAGCTGGCGGAACTGAATTTTGGGTTTGCCCGGAGTGATGAGCGTGCCATCGCCGGCAAGAAGTTCATCAAAAAGAATATCATCATCATAAATGAGATGGGTGCCAATCGGAGCGTTGATGAATTCATTGACCGTTAAGTTAAAGTTCATTTCCCAGTCCAAATCAATGTTTCCAAAAACCCTCAAATAGTCCGAATAAAGGCTGATCCGATGAATTAACCCAACATTTTCAGTAATTCCCACTTCCCAGTTATTTGTTATCAGCAGGCCAAGCTCTATAAAGGTATGTTCACCCGGCACAAGGGTATTCCCGTCCCCATCCACCACCGCCTTTTCCACCCCAAATGCACCCTTATCTGCGAGGGTCTGATCCAATACAAAGGTCGATTTATGGGTAAGGGGTGAGAGATAAAGATTGAATTTTCCACCTTCTGAAATATAGGAGGTACCTGCTCCAAGAAAAAGATACCCTGGTGACATGAATCTTGAAATGGGAGAAGACCTGTCAGGATACTTGAAACCATCGGCAAACTGTGTGTTAAAACTCGCCTTGCCGGAGTAATACCAGTTGGTTAGGGTATCTCGGCGGTATCCGTAGGTTGAATTGAGCCTGATGGCGTCATCCGTTTTTCGCCATTGCCGGCCTTCCTGGGCATTCCACCCAAAATTAAGTTCCAGGTCGTTCTTCCATTGCACATAGCGAAATTTGTAGTTCCTGACCAGTCTCACTTTGCCAAGTGCGGTAATAGAATTATCACCTCCGGCGTTCCAGTTCACAAATGCAATTTCACTGAGACTCAGTCCGATAAGATTTTCCCGTTCCCAAAAAGAAGGAACCTTAAAGCGCGAAAAGGGTTTGGAAAGCGGCTTCGTCCTTTTGAAGGAAATTACCGGATTCGTGAGATAAGCGGATCGCGGGATACTCTTTACCTTATCCATTTCGGCCCTTATGACTATCGTATCGACAATAGTACTGTCATTGGTCAATGACGGCTGAAGCGTATCCTGGGCACTTATATTTCCAAGGCAAAGAAATAAGATACCGAAAGAAAATCCTTTCGTTATTTTATTCATTGGCCAATTGATTTATGTACATCTTCAGGGCGGTGGGATCGATCCCGGCCAGTTCCTGCAGCTCAGCAACCGAGCCGTGCGGTATAAATTCATCAGGAATTCCAAAGATGCGTATCTGGTTATGGAAACCGTTACTATTGGCAAATTCGAGCACTGCGTTTCCGAAACCTCCCGAGACACAACCATCCTCTACGGTAATGATGTACTGGTATGATTTAAAAACAGTCGTTAACATTTTGGTGTCCAGCGGCTTGACAAACCGCATATTGTAATGTCCTATCCTTTCCGGGGCAGTTGTTTCGGGGAGTAATTTACTTACCATATTCCCTATATGACCGATGCTGAGAACAGCAATTCTGCTGCCTGTCTGTAGCATCTCACCGGTACCGGGTATCAGCACTTCAAAAGGCTGCTGCCAGTCCAAAGTTACCCCGTTGCCCCTGGGGTATCTGATAGCGATCGGATGATTTAATCCCAACTGAGCGGAATACATGATATTTCTCAGTTCAATTTCATTCATGGGCGCAAAAATAATAAGATTCGGGATACATCTTAAATAGGCCAGGTCAAAATTGCCGTGATGGGTGGCACCATCCTGGCCCACCAAACCGGCCCTGTCCAGGCAGAATATTACCGGCAGGTTTTGCAGAGCCACATCATGGATGACCTGATCATAGGCTCTTTGAAGGAAGGTGGAGTAAATATTACAAAAAGGGATCCACCCGTCAGCGGCCATCCCTGCTGCCATGGTGACAGCATGCTGCTCTGCGATCCCCACATCAAATGCCCTTTCGGGAAAAGCGTCCATCATATATTTTAGAGAACTTCCCGTTGGCATAGCCGGCGTAATGCCAATGATTCGCGGGTTGACCTTGGCCAGTTCCACCAGGGTATGTCCGAAGACGTCCTGATATTTCGGGAAGGCACTCCCAGGGCCACTGGAGATAAGATCCCCGGTTTCCCTCTCAAACTTTCCGGGTGCGTGATAGAGTACCTGGTTTTCCTCGGCTTTCTTCAGTCCCTTTCCTTTGGTGGTAATAACATGCAACACTTTGGGCCCGTCCACCGATTTTAGGCGGATGAGTGTTGCGATCAGCTCCTCCAGGTCGTGACCATCCACCGGCCCGGTATACCTGAAATTGAGGCATTCAAAAATGTTCTCATCTTTTGCCGTTCCCTTTTTAACATTTGTCAGGTATTTTTTCAGGGCGCCAACACTTGGATCAATCCCAATAGCATTATCATTGAGAATGACCAGCAAATTGGTATCACTTACACCTGCATGGTTCAGACCTTCAAAGGCCATACCACTGGCTATGGAGGCATCTCCTATAACTGCGATGTGCTGCCTTTTGAGATCTCCGTTTAATTTTGCGGTGATAGCCATGCCCAGCATGGCGGAGATAGAGGTGGAGCTATGGCCTGTACCGAACACATCAAATTCACTTTCACTTCTACTGGGGAAACCGCTCAGACCGTTCAACTGGCGATTTGTTTCAAATAGTTCCCTGCGACCCGTGAGGATTTTATGTCCATAGGCCTGGTGACCTACATCCCATATGATCTTATCATCAGGCGTATCAAAGACATAGTGCAAGGCTATAGTTAGTTCCACGACGCCCAGACTGGCTCCAAGATGACCCTCCTTGACCGCTACAATATCAATGATAAAGTCCCTTAATTCCCTCGCAAGATCTTGTAGCTCTCCTTGCTCCAACAACCGCAAATCTTTAGGAGATCGAATGTTTTCAAGGTGTTTCATGACTGAGGGCAAAGGTAAGCCAATTCATTTTCTGAACTCCGCGGATTTTATGCGAAAATTGTACTTTTGGGGATATGGACCTCAATTTGGATGATGGCTATTTTATGAAAAAAGCGCTTCAGCAGGCGGAGGCAGCGTTTGAAAAGGGAGAGGTTCCGATTGGGGCGGTTATCGTGGTCAAAGACCGGATCATAGCCAAAGCACACAATTTTACAGAGCGGCTGAAGGATGTAACTGCCCATGCCGAAATGCAGGCGATAACGGCCGCATCCAATTTTCTGGGAGGCAAATATTTGTATGATTGCACCCTGTACGTGACCCTGGAACCCTGCCAGATGTGTGCCGGGGCGCTTTTCTGGAGCCAGATCCCCAGGATTGTTTACGGGGCCCATGATTCGCAACGGGGTTTTACTGTGATGGGAACCAGTCTCCATCCCAAAACCATTGTGGTAGGGGGCGTGATGGAGAATGAAGCATCGGCATTGTTAAAGCGCTTTTTTATTCAAAAACGCAATCTGAACTAAGTCTGTTACAGCTAAATGACCTGCGGTTCTTTAGGCTATTTATAGAGTGGTTTCTTTAGGTGAGAGGGAGTTGGGATTCAGACAAGTCACCACAGGGAATTAAAAATCCCGCCAATGGCGGGATTAATAACATTTTAGAATACAATATTTTGCTATCCAATTACTTTTACTTGTGCAGCAACCAATCCCTTTCTTCCTTCCTCTTCCTGGTATTCTACTTTGTCTCCTTCGTTCAATTCCAAGCCGTTTAAAGCAGTGGCATGAACAAAAATGTCCTTTCCGGTGGCGTCGTTGGTAATAAATCCGTATCCCTTGGATTCATTGAAAAATTTTACAGTTCCAGTCATTAAAATGAGAATTAATATGATAAAAAATTACAATACTAAAGTAGGATATTTTAAGCAGACCTTTATGCAGAGATCCTGAAAATTGAACAGAATTATCGATTTTCTGGATTTTCTTTCCTTTTCTCTTGCATTTTTCTAATATTTTCCTCTGTTAACATATAATCCTTAACTTTTTTGCCCCTGCTTTCCCTTATCAGAAACATGGGCATGGCCACCAGAAACAGGCCGATGGTGCCAAAACCAATATATTTATTCGCCTCCCGGACACGGCTTTCCTGAATGCTGAATCCATAGATTATCGACCCGGCTGAGGCCAGGACTGTCAACACAATAAGTAATCTCCATGGTATTCGCATCCTATCGGGTAAAGTTAATTAACTTTCGGCGGTATGCGGTCAGCAGTTTTGACTTCGAAACAAAGCCATAATATTTTCCTTCCCTGATCACCGGGAGGTTCCATGCGCCGCTATCCTGAAATTTTTTCATTACCTGTTGCATACTGTCCTCCTCGTACAGGATAATTTCAGGCGGATTGTGCATAAACGATTTTACAAGAGAGGTTTTATACAAACTTGTGTCAAACATGAACTCACGGATATCGTCAAGAAGAACGATACCTGTCAAAGCGCCATCCTCGTCCGTTACCGGAAAAATATTTCTGTTCGATTTGATGACTGCCTCCTGGATCATCTCCTCAAGGTTCATTTCAGGATAGATTGCAATGAAATTATGTTCGATCACTTTTTCAAGATCCAGCAGGGTAAGAACCGCATGGTCTTTGTTATGGGTGATAAGTTCCCCTTTTCTTCCCAGTTCCATATTATATACGGAATGTGGTTGAACATACTTGGTAATTGAAAATGAAATCACAGAGGTGATCATAAGCGGAAGGATCAGATCATATCCTCCGGTCACTTCAGCAATTAGGAAGATGGCTGTCAGGGGAGCGTGGAGCACCCCGGAGATAAGGCCGGCCATTCCGACGAGGGTGAAATTACTTTCGGAAACTGCTGTTTTGAGCAGGGACATCTCATTCAGAAGCCTTGCAAGACAATTTCCCATCAGGCTTCCCATAAAAAGTGTGGGTGCGAAGATCCCACCGACGCCACCCGCGCCAAAGGTGAGACAACTGGCGATCACCTTAAAAAAAACCAGGCCGGCCAAAAGGGCGATGATGTTCCAGACATTGGTTACTTCAAGGTGAAAGATATTGTTCTGTAGCACCTTGCCGGCATTCCCCTGAATCAGGTTGTTAATTACATCAAAGCCTTCACCGTACAGCGGAGGGATCAGGTAGAGGAGTACTCCCAGGAGTACCCCCCCTAATAAGAGCCTTTTGACAGGTGAGACAATTCTATCAAAAAGTTTTTGAATCCTTTCATACATTGCCGTGAAATAAATTGACACCAGTCCGCCCATCAATCCAAGCACGAGATAGAAGGGAATATCTGAAATCTGGAACCTGTCTTCGATCCTGAACGGCAATAACACATCCGAACCAAAGAAAAAGTAAGAGGTGATAATGGCAGAAATGGAAGCGAGTAATAATGGTAACATGGAGGCAATGGTAAGATCCAGGCTAAATACTTCTATGGCAAATATTACGGCTGCTATTGGGGCTTTGAAGATAGAGGACATAGCACCTGCTGCGGCACATCCAATGAGCAGATTCCTTTGCGACTGGTTGAGGTGGAACATCTGGGCGATGTTTGAACTTATTGCGGCGCCGGTGGCGACCGTCGGCCCTTCGAGCCCTACGGAACCCCCAAAACCAACGGTGATCGGGGCTGTAAGGATCGACCCGAACATTTGATACCGCCGCATCCGGCCCTGCCGTTTTGAGATGGCATATAAGGTAGACGGGACGCCATGACTGACTTTCTGACGAATCACTTTTGTAATGACCACATACACCAGAGCCATTCCGATTAAAGGAAATACAAAGTAAAATGCCTGGTGATAATCCTGTACCAGATTGCCTTCGAGCAGGTGCTGATAAAAATGGGTAAGGTTTTTTAGTACAAGGGCCCCGACCCCGGAGGTAAATCCGACCAGGATGCTCAGGAAATAGATAAATTGTTGCTGGGATATATGTCTGAGCCGCCAAATTAAAAACCGCCTGAATAAGGATTTATTTTGCACAGCAAGACCAGATTAATATTGCCCTGTCACCTCTCCGGGTTCAGGGATCTATCTCTATATTAAGATGTAATTCCTTCAACTGCGATGCGTCCAAAACCGCTGGCGCATCGATCATCACATCACGGCCATTGTTATTTTTCGGAAATGCGATAAAATCGCGGATCGTCTCCTGGCCTCCAAGAATAGCTACCAGGCGGTCCAGCCCGAATGCAATTCCCCCATGAGGTGGCGCACCATACTGAAAGGCATCCATCAGAAAGCCAAACTGGGCTCTGGCCTCTTCCGGCGTGAAGCCTAATCTTTTGAACATCATGGCCTGAATATCTTTGTGGTGTATCCGGATGGATCCTCCTCCTACTTCATTTCCATTTAACACCAAATCGTAGGCATTTGCCCGAACCGCTTCGGGATCGGTCTCCAACAGCTCCATTTGATCGGGTTTTGGAGAAGTGAAGGGATGATGCATGGGGTGATACCTGCCGGATTTGCTGTCCAGTTCCAGCAAAGGGAAATCCAGTACCCACAGAGGGGCAAATTCCCCCGGTTTTCTAAGACCAAGCCGACGCCCCATTTCCATGCGTAACGCGCTTAGCTGAGAGCGGACGGAGGCCTTTTTCCCCGACAAAATACAAATAAGGTCTCCTGGCTTTGCCCCAGTCAACCCCACCCAGGTATTAAAGTCCTCCTGTTCGTAATATTTGTCCACAGAAGATTTAAACGAACCATCTTCATTGCAACGGACATACACCATGCCATTTGCTCCTACCTGAGGCCTTCGTACCCAATCGGTCAGGGCATCAATTTCTTTTCTTGTATAAGTGGCCGCCCCGGGAACCGCAATGCCGGCGATAAATTCTGCATGGTTAAAAATGTCAAAGTCACGATGCTTAGTGTAGGCTGTCAATTCCCCGAATACCATGCCGAACCGGATATCCGGTTTATCACTTCCATAAAGATTCATGGCTTCATCATATGTAAGTCTGGGAAACTTCCCGGGATCCGTGCCATGGATAACTTTTAAAACATGTCTTATCAGGCCTTCAAAAACCACGAGGATATCTTCTTGCTCCACAAAGGCCATCTCACAATCGATCTGGGTAAATTCCGGTTGTCGGTCGGCCCTCAGGTCCTCATCCCTGAAACATTTTACGATCTGAAAATACTTATCGAGTCCCCCCACCATTAATAATTGCTTGAAGGTCTGGGGAGATTGAGGCAGGGCATAGAACTGGCCTGCATTCATGCGGCTCGGGACTACAAAATCCCGTGCGCCTTCCGGCGTGGACTTGATCAGATAAGGGGTCTCCACTTCAATAAATCCCTGGCCGGAAAGATAGTTCCGGACCTCCATTGTGACCCGGCTCCTGAAGATAAGGTTTTCCTTAACCGGATTTCGCCTGATGTCGAGGTAACGATACTTCATCCGCAGGTCTTCACCACCATCTGTGGCGTCCTCTATGGTGAATGGGGGGAGGAGGGACGGATTCAGCAAGTGCAATCCAGTGACCAGGATTTCAATGTCCCCTGTAGGAATCTGCGGGTTTTTGGAGGCCCTTTCTATGACCGTACCCGTTACCTGTATCACAAATTCCCTGCCGAACGACCTTGCGGTAGTCATCAGGGCGGCATCGGTCCTGTCCGTGTCAAAAACGAGTTGGGTGATGCCATATCGGTCGCGAAGATCGATCCATAACACAAATCCCTTGTCCCTGGTTTTATGGACCCATCCCGCCAGTGTAACCTGGGTATTGATATGTGATGCGTTTAACTCCCCACAGGTATGACTCCTGAACATGTTTTTTGCTTTTAATCGCCGCAAATGTAAGAAGATAAGCTGGCAACCCGTCTACATCCCGCCATTTTTTGCCGGGCTCTTTTAGGTAAAGTGGCCCCGACACTTAAGGCCGGAACGAACGTCCGGAGGAAGGAAATAAAAACCACTGGCGAGCACCGGGGGTTTTTATTTCAGGTTCAGGCCGCCATTGGCATCTTTTCATCTTGTTCCTTTGGTTTATTCCTCATTCGACTGATGCGGATTTTGATCCTGTAAATAATGTTGAACAGCACCGGCACAATGATCAGCGTCAGGAAGGTCGCTACAAGCAATCCAAAGATAACGGTCCATGCCAAAGGTCCCCAGAAGATGACGTTGTCACCTCCCACGTATATTTTCGGGTCAAATTCTGAAAAGAGGGAAAAGAAATCAATATTCAAACCGATGGCGAGGGGGATCAGCCCCAGGACGGTAGTAATGGCGGTGAGGATAACCGGCCTCAGACGGGCCTTCCCACCCCTGATAATCACTTCCGTAACCTCATCATTAGATAAAAGGTCTTTATCTCCCAGGTCCAGCTTCACCTTCCTGCGATCAATAAGGATCTGTGTATAATCAAGCAGTACCACCCCATTGTTGACGACAATTCCCGCAAGGGAAATGATACCCATCATGGTCATCATGATCACAAAAGACCAGCCCGTCAGCATAAGACCACCAAAAACGCCGATAAAACTCAGGAAGATGGCAATCATAATGATCAATGGTTTTGAGATACCGCCAAACTGGAAGATCAGAATAAGCATGATCAGTCCCAGCCCGCCAAAGAAAGCTCCTACCAGGAAGTTCATTTGCTTGTTTTGTTCCTCAATCTGTCCGGTATAGTCAATATTGATATCCTCTGGAAGAAAGTTATAATCCTCCATCTCTTTCTGTATTTCCGTGACAATGGCAGATGCGTCCGTGAAGCCCGGCTTCAAACCGGAATACACAGTCACCACCCTTTTGTTATCCCGGTGCTTGATGGCACTGAAGGCCGAGGTATTCCTCTGGGTAGCAACTGCAGACACCGGAATTTCCCGGAGGTTTCCGGATGCCTGGTCTCGGAATATGATATTTTGATTGAAAAGGGCGCTCTTATCATATCGGTTCTCTTCGTTAAATCGGACATTGATATCGTAATCATCCCCATCCTTTTTGTACACCCCGGCCTTCTCACCAAAAATCGACCTGCGCAGCTGGCTACCGACTTGTCCGACGGCAACTCCCAGTTCCCCTGCCTTTTCCCGGTCGACCACAACTTCCATTGAAGGTTTTCCTTTATTGACATCAATTTTGAGTTCTTCTATTCCTGCAATATTTTTGGTATTGATAAAGTTCCTGATATTTTCCGCGGTATTGATCAGTTCATCATAATCCGCTCCTTCCAGTTCAATATTGATAGGGTATCCGGCTGGAGGACCAGCGGCATCTTTTTCTACGGAAATTCCTACCCCCGGATAGATACCCTGCAGCGCATCCTGGATCTTTTTGCGGAGGTCTTCCGTATCCCGGCCCCCCCGGTATTTGTATTCGCGCATGGAGATGGTCACCTTACCGCGGTGGGGCATTTCAGCAGAAGAGCCCCCGTCAGTAAATGGATTTCCCGCGCCTTCTCCTACCTGCGAAACGGCGGATTGCACCAGATAATTGAAATCACCATTCATATAATTCTCCCCATTAGTGACGGCATACACCCTGTTCTCAATGGCTTTGGTGAGTTCATTCGTCTTCTCTATCGATGTCCCCTGCGGGTATTCTATGTATACATACACTTCGTTAGGGGTATTGTCCGGAAAGAACTCAATCTTGGTTCTGCCACTGCCCACTGACATTCCAAATAGGATAAAAACAGCGATCAGCATCAAGATGGTCACCCCGAAGTAGAGGTATACGTTTCTCCCTCTCAGGGCGTGTTTCAACCTCCGTTCGTACCAGTTTTCAAAACGGACCATCGTATGTTTCTGAAATCGGGTCGCCCATTTTTTCAGGATATATTTGTAGATCCAGAACATAATTGCTGTGAAAATCATCAGACTTCCAAGCCCGCGCAAGGCTCCACCGAAGATGAGGATAAACAGACCGATTCCACCTAGGATGATACTCAGCCGGATGAGGTTTTTCCTGCTCAGTTCCTTATCACCCACCTCCATAAAACTGGAGACCAGCATTGAGTTCATAAAAATGGCCACAAAAAGAGAGGAGCCAAGGACCACAGAAAGTGTGATCGGGAAGTACTTCATAAACTGCCCGAAGATCCCGGGCCATAAGCCCAGGGGAACAAAAGCCGCCACTGTTGTAAGGGTGGAAATGATAATGGGATAGGCAATTTCGCCAATACCTTTTTTAGCGGCATCAGTGCGGCTCATCCCTTCATCCATGAGTCTGTAAACATTCTCGACAACTACGATCCCGTTGTCAACCAGCATCCCGAGACCCATGATCATGGCAAACAGAATCATGGTATTCAGGGTATATCCAAGCAATGAAAGGATCATAAAGGACATAAACATAGACATGGGAATGGCAAATCCCACGAATAGGGCGTTTCTGAAGCCCAGGAAAAACATGAGCACGGTGACGACCAGAACGATTCCGAAGATAATGTTGTTTACCAGATCGTCTACCTGGTTAAGCGTCCTTGTAGACGAATCATTGGCAATGGAAATATTCAGGTCGGCCGGAAAATAATTATCCCTGGTATCGGTGATAATTTTGCGAATTTCATCTGCCGCGGCAATCGCGTTCTTTCCTGCTCTCTTCTTGACATCGAGCATCACCACGCTTTCTCCGTATTCTCTGGCAAAGGTAGTTTTGTCTTCTTCATCAAATGTCACATTGGCTATATCCTTCAGGTATACGGCATCTCCATTTTCCTCCTTTACTACAAAATTTTCCAGCTGCTTCGGATTCTGGATTTCCCCAAGGATGCGAATGGTCCTTCGTTGGCCTGCACTCTCAAGATTCCCGGCAGACATGGTCATGTTACCATTTCCTATCGCCTGAATGACATCATTGAAACTCACTTTCGCAGCCATCATTTTATAGACATCAACAGCCACTTCCACTTCCTTTTCCTGGGCTCCGCGAATGTCAGCCTGCTTAACTTCGGGCAGGTTTTCGATTTCATCCTGCAGGTATTCCGCAAACTCTTTCAACTTTTCCACGGGGTAATCCCCGGTAAAGTTGATATTCATAATGGGATACTGTTCCGAGAGGTTCAGGTCAAAGACATTAGGTTCTACCTTGGCGTTGTTAAAGGTGGGCCAGTCCTCACTGGCTTTCTCTGCATCCACTTCGTCCTTGACTTTCTGCTTGGCAGATTCCACGCTCAATTCCTCATCAAATTCCACCGTAATGATGGCGTAATCTTCCTGCGAGGTTGAAGTGACTTCCACAACGTTGCTGACATTCTTCAGACGATCTTCAAGCGGATCGGTAATCAATCGTTCAATATCCTCGGCGGTATTTCCGGGATAAGGCGTGCTGACATATATCTTGGTTTCAACGATTTCAGGAAAATCTTCCCTCGGCAATGCGAAATAGGAAGACAGCCCGATCACAAAAAACAAACCGATCATCACATAGATGACAGAGACATTGTCAATAGCCCAAGACGATAAACCGAATTCCTTATCGACGTTTTTCTTCTGCTTGCTCATGTGTTTATTGCTTTAAAATTTCCACTTTCTGTCCATCCTTGACACTGCGGGCTCCTTCCTGGATGATCTGATCCCCCTCAGCGATACCGCCCATGACTTCAATAAGGTTTCCCTGTGTTTGTCCGGTGGTTATTATGCTTCTGCGTGCAACGGCTGTATTTTCCTGACCTGTTGAATCTACCGTATAGACATATTGTTCACCCTCGGAGTTCTCAGAAATGATACTTTGTGGGATGAGGATGGCCTTGCCGTTGGTATAATCATTGATTTTCACCTTGGCGGTAAGGTTGGGTTTGATCTTGGTATTCTTATTCTCCACAGGGATCTCAGCGCTGAATGAGCGATTGTTCGGATTGATGAAATTCCCTGTAGTCCGCACTTTGGTTTCAATCGTGTCATCGAGGATCGGAAAAAAGATCTGCGCTTTTTTACCTGCCGTCACGCCCCCCAGATACCTTTCCGGGACCTCGACCTCGATATACATTTCTGACAGGTTTACAATCCGGAATACTTCGCTGCCCGGACCCGGGGAAACTACCGTTCCCTGGTCCCTGATCACATCGTCAATAATCCCTGCAAAAGGCGCCCTGATCGAGGATTTACCCAACTGACTCTGGGATTGATCAACGGCATTTTGGGTGGCTTCAAAGTTGGTTTTTGCCTGTAAGTACTGAATTTCGGATCCAATTTTCTGATCCCACAGCCTTTTTTGACGCTCATAGGTAGTCCTGGCAAGGGCTGCCTGTGTTTTCAATTGTTCCAACTGGCTTCCCATCCCGCCATCGTCTATGGTAGCGAGTATCTGACCCTTTTTTACTGCTTGTCCCTCCCTGACGTAAACCCTGAGCAGGGTCCCGGCCATTTCCGGATAGATAAGTACATTCTGTTTGGTTTTTACATCACCCTGAAGTTCGAGGTAGTGGTCGAACTCTTCCGATTTGACGAGCAAAGTCGTTACGAGAGGGAGATTTTCATCCGAATCCTTTGTGGCAATGACAGAGTCGAGGATTTTCAAATCATTCTCCAGTGCCTTTTGCTGAGTGGAAATTTCACCACGCCTGGCCCTTAGAGCAGAGAGATCACCCTGGGAAATGACATCATCCAGAGTGGATTTTTTTTCTTCTCCGCAGGAGGCAAGGAGGAAAGCCGCTATCAATACAAATATTCCGTTTTTCATCGCGTGAATTTTATAGGTTGTTATTCTTCGTTATTAAGGATTGTTACCAGGGTAGTTTTGGTGTTAATGACATCGACCATCGACTGAAGATATTCCTGCTGCGCTGTATATAATTGGGTTTGAGCCTGCCTTAAGTCGAAACTGCTTGCAATTCCCTCTTCATACTTTGTCTGGTTCTTCTGCTCAATCCTTTCGGCAAGGCCTAGATTTTCCTTACTCGTCTGATATTGTTCTATCGAGCGGACATACTCACTCCTGGATTGTGCCAGCTCGAGGCGGATACGCTCCTCTGTTTCGGTGAGCTGTGTCTTTGCCTTTTCGAGGGCGATCCTAGCCCTCTGGGTGCTTGCCGAACGCTTCAGAGAGCTAAAAATAGGGATACTGAGATCGAAGCCCAAAACGGAAGAGTCAAACCACGTCTGATCGCCACTAAAAAAGTCAAAATTGTCGCTGAAGGCAGAACTTCCGTAGTTGATAAAAGCGTTGAGGGTGGGGAGGGCGCGGCTCTTTGCCAGCTTGAGCTCAAAGTAACGTTGTTCATTCAGATTATTAGCAAGCTTATAATCGACATTGTCCTCCATTACAAGATCGGTTTCCAATAGCTCCGGTTCGATTTGCTGTATGGTCAGATCATCCAGGTCCTCAGATAACAGAGTTGGGTTTTCCACTGGCAACCCCATCATGAGATTAAGCATCTGCAAGGTGATGTCCTTAAGCCTGATCGTATTGCTCAGCTGGTTTTCTATGGTGGACAAGGTAATCTGAAGTTGTTCGACACTTTCCTCATCCCCAAGCCCGTTCTCAAAGATTTTCCTCGTTTCAAAGAGATTATTCTCCAGGGTGGCTTTATTTTTTTCCAAGATAGCAACGCTCTCATAGGCCAGCAAAACATTCCCATAGGCTTCCACCACTGATTTTCTGACATCCTGCTCTGTCTTTTCCTTATTGTTCTGACTATAGCTCAAAAAGGCCTTTGTGGCCTGTACACCGACTATATAGGAGCCGTCAAAGAGTTGTTGTCGAAGTGTTGCCACCGCGGTTGCCTGCTGAGGCTGACCAAAGACGATGGCCTGGAAGGTACCTGGCTCTCCCCCGAAAAATTCAGCCGGGATAAGGGAGACAGGTTGTTTGAGCTGATTCTGATAGCTTATATCGCCGGTGATCTGCGGCAACCCGCCGGCAATGGTTTCCCATTTTTGTTTCTGAGCATCCAGAATGTCCCTATTGGCGTTGATAGCGCTATAGTTGTGTTCCAGGGCAAATTGGATGGCTTCTTCCAGGCTATATCCAGGTTTTTCCTTCTGGGAAAACAATAATAAGCCTGAAAAAAGTGTAATGAGGTGTAACCAGATAAGCTTCATTATTCGTGATTTGAGTTGATGATTTCATTCAGTATGCTTCTTCCCAAAGGGGTGACAATACCGCGTAGGTGATATTCCAGATAGTCATCCATTAACCGTGTGGGAGGAAACATAAGGGGTGGAAAAAGTTTGATATCCTTAATACTTGTGACCCCGTAAAAATAGATCCGGGAAACAAATTCTATATGAAGATTTTTTCTGTAGATCCCTTGTTCAACCCCTCTTCGGATATTATCCACAACACAATCCTTCATGACCTCGTATTGTTTGCTCCTGACGGTCTGGTGGATCTGTGGGTAATATTTCTGTAATTGATACTGGGGGGACGATTTCTCGTCCTTGAGCTGCATCATAAGGAATTTTTTTATCTCATACAGTTCCTCTATCGGGTTTTTCCCAAGACTGCAGATAGAATCGATTCCCTCCGAAATCACCGAGAAGAGATGGAGCGTACTTTCCTGTACCAACCGGGTTTTATTTTCATAGTGAGCGTAAATGGTTTTTTTTGAAATGCCCATTTCGTTGGCAATATCATCCATGGTAACGCTCTTAAACCCGAGGTTAAGAAACATTTCTGTAGCCTTATGTAATATTTTATCTTTCATAAAGGGGCACAAATATAATATAGGAAACTTTAAAAACATAAAAAGTTTCCAAAGTTTTACGATTTCTTAACATACTATTGCTGCCCCTGCAATTGTGCCCTGCTTCTATTTCGGAGGATGCAGGAAATGGTCGTATTTAATGTATTTTTGATAAAAAAGTCCATGCAGTCACCGGATGTGTACAGAGACACTTTCAATCATTTTTTGGAACACCGGATGCATCTTAAGGAACCGCGCAACCTATATGAACCCATGCGTTATCTCCTTGATCTGGGGGGTAAGCGGTTAAGACCGGTAATGACCCTTATGGCTGCCGACCTCTTCGGCCAGGGCTATGAAAAGGCATTGGAGGCTGCCCTTGCTATTGAATTATTCCATAATTTTTCTCTGGTACATGATGACATTATGGACGGGGCACCTTTAAGAAGGGGTATGACTTCCGTTCATATGAAATGGAACATAAATACGGCCATTCTTTCCGGGGATGCCATGCTTATCCGCGCCTATCAACTTTTCGAAACCTACCCACCGCCTCTGTTCCAAAACCTGCTCGTTTGCTTCAGCGCAACAGCGCTCAAGGTCTGCGAAGGCCAGCAAAGGGACATGGATTTTGAGACGAGTGCGGAGGTCACTCTTGATGATTATCTGGATATGATCTCTGGAAAAACGGCAGTACTTCTCGGGACTGCCATGCAGATGGGGGCCATGATCGTTTCGGCGCCCGAAGAGGATCAGCGAATCTTGTATGAATTCGGCCGACAACTCGGGATTGCTTTTCAATTACAGGACGATTACCTCGATACCTTCGGAGATCCGCTAACTTTTGGAAAACAACCGGGAGGCGACATCCTTGCGAAGAAGAAAACGTTCCTTTATCTCAAAGCGCTGGAATTGGCTTCGGAGACAGAAGCCAACGAATTATCCCGGCTGTATTGCACGCAAACCGAGGATGCAACCTTTAAAATACAAAAGGTCAGTGAGATCTATACTGAGACAAACGCCGCGGCGGTGACCCTTGACGAAATAAGGAAAAATACCAGCGCCGCCCTCCACTTATTGGACGCCCTTTCCATAACAGAGGACAGGAAAAATGCTTTGAGGGAATTCGGAACAGGACTGATGAAGCGAATCGTGTAGTAGCCTTAATGTCCCTGTTTGAAATAGTTTGATGAAGTTGTTGTTGCTATCTAAATAAAAGTAAGAAAATATAGCATACAATAAGAAATACGTAAACAATTTATAGGTTTTCTGAGTTTTACTACTTCTGGCCCGGCAACCGTTAAAGATATCACAATTACGAACTAATCATCCACGGACTTCATCCTTTGAAATATCGACCTATTCGGGACAAAAAAGCCTTGAGGAACTTTCTTTTGGGACACGCCATGATCACCCGGAGGTCTTCCAGGAGATTTGTCTGCTCATCCAGGAACTTAAAGATGAGCTGAGGGCGTAGTTTCCGATACATACTTTCAAATATTTCTTTCCCGGTTTCATTATGACCAAACAGGATGTCGAGTAACAAAAGATCGTAATACCAGAAGCGGTTTTTTACTGAAAAGGAGTGCAGGGGTTTCCCAACTTTGAGATGATGGAGCAGTTTTGTTATGTTTCTGGAAGTATTCTTAAAGGTATATCCTGTACTGGGTTTTGTCCATCCCCCTGCTGTGCCGATATACAGTACTCTGGAGGTATTTCTTCCCGAAAGATCAAAGCAGCTCATGGGAATGTTCCCCGACTCTTTTTCAATAACCTTGAATCCGGCAATGCAAGGATGGTCTTTCAGGTAGGCCTCAATGGCTTCTTCATACTCCCTGCGGGCCAGAGGGGTTGCGGAGAATAAGGTGTATTCCACCAGGGCTTCAGTTTCAGAAACAGGCAGAATGTACATGAAACGGGTATTGCCCAGCTGTGGAAGGGTAAAATCCATAAATGTGACCGTGTCGGCTGTGAAGGATGGCTGGTCCGTCCTTATAAACCACCCGACGAAATGTTGTTGCAGTACCGGGTATTTCTTCTGACCCGAAATGACCGAATAATCAAAGATGCTGTTGAAGACCTGATTCGCCCGGTAATTTCCAATCACGCCGCTTACTACCACTCCGTCTGACGCTTCGCTGAGACCGGACACTGTATCCTTGGTAAAACTAATATTTGCATAACCACTGATACGGGAAAGTCTGCTTTTATAGAAATCCGATCCCCGGACCATTTTATATCGGTAAGGTGCGATAGACATTCGCTTCAGATGTCCCGAGTCTGAAACATAAATATGATCCCAGGTGGCAGAGAGCATTTCCTCGAATTCCCCTGCCCCTTTTTCCCAGAAGCACCAGGTACGGTCATTGGTTTGTTTGGGATCCTTATCAAGCAGGAGAATGGTTTTGGAAGCGAAAAATGGATCCTTGCCCATGGCATCGGCAAACATAAGGCCGGCTGCCCCGGCACCGATAATGATATAGTCAGATTCTGTCATAGTATATGCCCGGGGTACAAGATACTGAAGATAGGTTGAAAATGATTTCTCACAGATTGCTAAATTCCAGGTGTCCATATGGCGAACATCGTGATCGGGTCGGCAACAGGAAGCAACTCTTTAGGAGAATAATGAAGAACCATACAGCTTATTATTTAGTTTCATCTAAATATTTGTTTTAATGAATAAAAATGTATTTTTGTCCACAAATAAAAATTCATGACCCATTCGGAAGAAAACTATTTGAAGGCCATTTTCCATCTTGGAAAAATGGGTGCCGAATCGGTTTCCACGAATGCGATCGCCGATGAGATGGATACCAAGCCGTCCTCCGTGACGGATATGGTAAAAAAATTGTCGGAGAAAGGGCTGCTGCATTATAAGAAATACCAGGGGGTCCATCTGACTGGTACAGGTACGCGAACAGCATTATCTGTCATCCGCAAACACAGGATCTGGGAAGTATTTCTTGTAGAGAAACTGAGTTTTTCCTGGGATGAAGTCCATGAAATTGCAGAACAACTGGAGCACATTAAAAGTGAGGAGCTCATTGACCGGCTGGATGCCCATCTGGGATTTCCGAAATATGATCCGCATGGCGATCCGATCCCTTCCAGGGAAGGGAAACTCAAACTATCAGACAAACGCCTGCTGACAGAGGCTGCCATCAATGAAAAGGGGATTTGTGTCGCGGTTAAGGATTCCTCAGCTTCCTTCCTCAAATTTCTGGATAAAAATAAAATTGCGTTGGGCGACCATATCATGATCCTGGACAAGGAAGAATTTGACGGAT
This sequence comes from Muriicola sp., assembly GCA_041744575.1. Lineage (GTDB taxonomy): Bacteria > Bacteroidota > Bacteroidia > Flavobacteriales > Flavobacteriaceae > JTS-RE37. Next base: position 12,913 of record JBGTKP010000032.1, on the reverse strand, counting down.
CTCTTGAGATTCAGATCAAACAAAGGAAAATGCATATTTCAAATGAGATCGCCTCCAATCTTTATGTCAAAATTGTGGAAGGGTGATGAGCGCAAAAATATCATGCAACCCCTTCCTTCGAGCTACTGCTGCCTCCGGCGACCTTTCATATACCCCTGAAAAGTATTCAGGGGAAACTTTGACTGCTCCTCCACCCACCGGATTTACCATAACGGACTTCATTTCGCCACAACAACCTAATTTATCTATTGCAATATGGAGCAGGTGATTGCTTATTTCAATTCGATCGACCCCGTTTTAGGCGCTTTGTACGCTACATTATTTACCTGGGGACTTACCGCTCTTGGCGCTTCCCTCGTCTTTTTTTTCAAAACACTCAACCGGGCAGTGCTGGACGGGATGCTTGGATTTACCGGAGGAGTGATGGTAGCCGCCAGTTTCTGGAGCCTCCTTGCGCCGGGGATTGAGATGAGCCCGGGATCAGGGTTTATGAAAGTCATACCTGCGGCAACAGGGTTTTTATTGGGTGCCGGGTTTATATTTTCCCTGGACAAGATCCTGCCTCACCTGCATATCAATTTCAAGGAAAGCGAAAAGGAAGGGATTAAAACACCATGGCACAGGACGACCCTGCTGACGCTCGCCATCACCCTGCACAATATCCCCGAAGGGTTGGCGGTGGGGGTACTTTTCGGCGGGGTAGCGGCAGGATTTGAAGGCGCTTCCATTGGAGGAGCGGTAGCTCTGGCCCTTGGTATTGGGCTTCAGAATTTTCCGGAAGGCTTTGCCGTCGCCATGCCCTTGCGCCGTCAAGGCTTGAGCAGGACAAAAAGTTTTATGTATGGCCAGGCCTCTGCTCTGGTTGAACCCATAGCCGCAGTTCTGGGTGCCTGGGCGGTGCTTACTTTTCAGCCGATCCTGCCTTATGCCCTCTCATTTGCGGCCGGCGCCATGATATTTGTAGTGGTTGAAGAAGTGATCCCGGAAACCCAGCAGGACAAATATACAGACATCGCCACTATGGGTTTTATAGGGGGATTTATAATCATGATGACGTTGGATGTCGGTTTGGCATAAATTAATCAATATAAATTAAGAATCTGTATTGGTTGAAAATAATGCCCCGCCCTCAAAATTTTCAACGGATTCTCACGTTCCTGTCTAAAAGGAAAATAGCCGGCGATGTCACTGGCATCCTCTAGAACGGAACACATACGATTCACCCATGCGAAAGCAAAGACTTTGGTTACTGAACGTCCTTATCATCTTTGCAGTCATTGCCTGTATTCTGGCTTTTGCTGCCCACAGTAAAAACTGGACACGGGTGCGTGCGGATCATATCAGTCTGTTGTCAGGCATATTTTACAAAGAGATATCGTTTTCAGAGTTAGACAGCGTGCAGATGGTACCCAGGATCCCACAAATGGAACGCGTTCATGGATTTTCCGCCTGGGCCATGGAAAAAGGGATTTTTCTGGATTCCCTTCATCCGGAAAACAGGGTTTCAGTGTATGTTGATAACCTGATGCTTCCCAAAATAAGGATTGTCCACAACGATTCCCTACACCTCTTTCTCAATTTTACTGATTCGTTGGAAACCAACGGGATGTATTTATTTCTCCTGTCCAAAGTGGAAAGTGATCCCAAAACGAAACCCGATTGATCCTACTTCCGGATTCAATCACAGTTTACCTGATTTATCAGGGCAGTGGATACGATTCTACTCCTTTATGAGTTATATTTTACAGAGAAACTTTTCATAATGAGGAAAATCCTGATTCTGGGTATCGTAATTCCGTTTTTTGGTGTAGCCCAGCAGACGCTGAGTATTGATGTACAGGGGGTCAGGAATTCTGAAGGATCCATAAGTTATGCTGTTTATACAGAGAGTAAAGGATTTCTGAAAGTTGATAAGGTTTACCGCAGTGACAGCATTAAAGCAGTCCAGGGAACGACACATCTTGTCATTAATAACCTGCCAAAAGGTAATTATGCCTTTGCCGTCTTCCATGATGAAAACAGCAATGCACTGTTGGATACCAACTGGCTTGGCATTCCCAGGGAGGCCATTGGCTTTTCCAATGCCCGGATGAAAACCTTTGGGCCACCCACTTTTGAAGAATGTTCCATCTCTGTACTTAAGAACAGTTCCATCGTCGTATTGCTGGAGTAACAGGACGATGCCCCCTATATTTGTTATGTCCTTGAGGACGGGCTGCCACTCGCAATGTTTGCGGATTTTTTAAGGGAATTCATTTGGCGGTGGTGATCATGATAATACTATTGGCGCCTCTTGAACCATAAAAGGAGGCTTCCGGGCCATTGATTGTTTTTATTTCTGCTACGCTGGCAGCGATCACCAATTGATCTGCATCCCTGAAAGAATTTCCTACAATATAACCATCCAGGACATACAGGGGCTCAAAGCCGCTGTCATCCTGTATGCGATTGGTGGACTTGACAAAAACCGGAACCCCATGCCGGAGCGTAATACCTGGTATTTGACGGATTTGATCCAGCAGGGAAAATGATACCCGGTTCTTATCCCTGAGGGATTCCCGAAGTGTTCCCTGTCTTTCGGGGGAGGGTTTGGAAGCTCCGCAACCCACAAGGGCAAGAAAAAAAATCAGGAAGCTAAGGAGGTTAAATTTCATATCCGGCGCGTGGTACCTAAAGGTATATAATTAGTTGATCCGGATCTCATGATTTGCAGATGCAACTTTCCGGCAACCGGTAATATACAATAGGATCATCGTTCTTTAGCTACCTTCGCAGGAAATGTATGCCATGATTTTGACTGTGCAATTGTCAGGAGCCCTTCTTGGATTTTTAGCAGTACTTTTTGGTGCCTTTGGTGCCCACGCCCTTAAAAAACGTCTGGGTCCGGAACAGGTTTCCGGGTTTGAGACGGGGGTCAGATATCAGATGTACCATGCCATAGTCCTGCTGATCCTGAGTTTCAATTTGGGGTTCTCCTCTGCTCTGGAAACCTGGATCGCCTATTGTTTTATTGTGGGAACAGTTCTTTTTTCGTTTTCCATCTACCTCATTTATCTGATCTCACTCAGAGGGAAAAGATCAAAATTGCTTAGATTCTTAACCCCTGTCGGGGGTCTTTTTTTAATGGCCGGCTGGGGAATGCTGCTATACTCATTTATTGCCGATATTGTATGACACACCATGCCTGTTCGGCCAACCTGTTCTTTTATTGACGGAGGTACATATTCCCGTTAATGGTATTCAGCCGGAGGCTGCTATCGGCCGTATCAAACCTTCCCTCGACTTTCTGACCTATGACTCCATCGGTGGTGACAAGTTTTAATTTGTCATCGGCATAGATGTTCCCGTGAAGGGTTTCTGCAAGCAAACTTGTATTGAGCATCTTCAGATCTATTTCCCCATTAATAGTAGAAAGTTTCAAACTGCCGGCATATTCCGCAATGTTTATATTGCCGTTGATCAGATCAGCTTCGAAGTCCCCTTCAATGAGATCTGAATGCAGATTTCCATTGATACTGCTGATACTGAACCGGGCATTTTTGGGAACGTAAAGTACATAGTTAAATTCATTGAGGTCCCCGCTGTGGTAATAGTGCTGAGATTCGCCGGGATGATTGCGTTCCCATTCCTCCCGGAATGCCTTGAAAACCGGTTCTGCCCTCGATTCGATATGGATCATGCTGCTACTTTCCCGGATATCCACCTGATATAAATCCAGGAATTTGCCCCCCTCCGTACGGATATTGGCCTTAAAGTAAACTTCCTGTTTATCCCAGGTCTTCACCTGGATATCTTTGGCGAATTTTACATCCATTTGTATGGACTGGCCTTTGAATGCCAGGTTTTTTTCGACGACCTTTTGTGCCACGGCACCCAGATAGGACAGGGCACAGCACAGGACAATGACTGTTTGTTTCATAAGGATAAATATTTAATTTTTTCTAAGGTAGATATTGCCTGTGGCAGAATTCAATTGGATCTTCACCCCTCCGTTGTTGATTGAACCAACGATCTTTTGGGTCGATATTGCCTTGAGTCCATTCTTGTCGGGGACACTCAATTCAAAATTAGAATATATTTCTCCCATGGTGGAATGCAAGGAGAGATCGGCGGCCGTATCTTTTGGCAGGGTAACATCTATTTCTCCGGTAGCTGTGGAAATAGAGATCGGGGATTTTTGATTGACTTTATTGAAAACCACTTCTACCGTCCCTGTATTGGAATTCAGGGTTACAGGCCCGGTGACATCCACTACCCGGATATTGCCAACGATCTCCGCGGTGGCCTCAATTTCTCCGGAAAAACCATTGATTTCTATGTCGTTAAGTCCGTCTCCGGTAACGGATATATTCTGTGTGGAAGGAAGAAAGATTTCTGCCGTTTCATTTTCTGACCTCCTCAGGTTCCTTACAATCAGGCTGTTTCCGTCCTTTAGTACGTAAAAACCAACCTTCGTGTTGTCACTGCCATTTTCACCCACAAGCTGAAGGCCTTTCGCTTTTTCAGGAGTGGTAAGCGCACTCCCTCCCCTGATAAGCAATTCCGGTTTGTCGTGGGTCTTTATGACCACTTTGCCCTTGGATTCAATTTTAACCCATGCCACTGATTCCAGGGATTGTTTGTATTCCTGCGCCGCAGCCGATATGACAACCAGGCAGCTGGCCAATGTCCATTTGAATTTGTTCATAGTGATTTATTTAAATTTTAAGCAATGATTGGTAAAAGGGACCTGATTTGTTCTTTTACGAAAGACTTTGTGTCCTCCTGGTCCATAAGTTGCCGCATGGCAGGAGCCGCTTTTTTCTCCCTGATTCCGATAAGGATCTGAATAACGGCAATTTGTATCGCGGGATTTTTTTCAGTTTCAAGAGCATGAAGGTAAGCCTCAGTTACTTTTTTGTGGGTCTTGAATTTTTCCAGTGCATCTACTGCGGTGCGGCGGACATTCATATTTTCATCAAGGAGCATGCGACGGATCAGCGCGTCAAGTACCGGAGCATCCGGCGATGTGATCTCCTCCAAATAATGAACGGCCTGAATGCGCTTACTGGCTGAGCGGTCCTCCGCCAGCGAGAAGATAGCGCTGGGTTCAGGAGTGGCCGTTTCTTCCAGACTGATTGCGGTGTTATCGACCGGAATTTTATCCGCCCCCCACCTGCCCAACATAAAGGCGCCTATCAGCAATGCGATACCTGCAGCAGCCTTCAGAACCGGGAATAAGGGGAAGCGCCTGCGGGAAGTATGGCCTTGTCGGGCAAAAGGACTTTCCGGTTCGGTAAAAGTCATATTTTCCAGATTTTCGTAAAAACGGACTTCCAATGCCGGATCCGGGAGGGCATTTTTTTCATCATCGAACGCCATTAAAAGGGCCTTGTATTCCTGAAGTTCCTCGCTACATGACGGACAGGTATTCAGATGTGCTTCCACCTCCCTTTCCTGCTCCTTGTCCAATTGGCCATCCAAATAAAATGTAAGCCATCCGGAATAATGATCATTTTTCATTTTCAGTTATTTTCGAAATAGATTTTCTTAAGTTTTTTCAGCGCCCTGCTGACCTTGGTCTTTATCGCTCCTGTGGTCGAGCCCAGGATGTCAGCCAGGTCTTCGTATTTAATCTCCTGCAATCTGTGCAGGATAAGCAATTCCCGGTCAGATGCCGGTAACCGGTCCAGTGCCAGCTGAAGCTGGCTGTATTCTTCCATCACCGGCGGTTGCTCCTCAGGATGGCCTGGAGGTATTCGCTCCAGCCGGACCTCCCTTCCGGCCTGGGTTTTGTAATGGGAGGTGAGGCTATTTCTGGCAATGGTGAACAACCAGGAAACGAACTTGCCGTTGTTATAGCTCCGGCGATATTTGATGATTTTATAAAACACATCCTGAGTAATATCTTCGCTCAGCATCTTGTCCCGGGACATTTTGAAAATAAAATTATAAACATGGTGATGGTGCCGTTCAAAAAGCAATTTTATCCCTTCCAGCCGGCCGGCCGCCACCTGGGTCATCAGTTCCTCATCTGTATAGCCGACCAAGTAAATGCCTTTTAGTTAGCGTTTAATGTATATAGTGCGAAAAATACAAAAGGTTACATCCCGACCTGAAAAAATATTACAGGATCAAAGAAAATCGGGAATAAGGGGATGACCGGAGCGGGTAGCGTATCTGGAAGGATATGCTTCAGTTTACCGGGAGCTATCCGCCCGGTACACATGGAAAATCAGAGGTTATTTGTTTAATGACAGCCGCAGTCATTCTTCCCGCATGCACCGGGATGGTCTTTTCCTGAGGCCAGACGTTTCTTTGGCAGTAAAAATTTTCTGACCAGATAGGCAACAGCTATGGCCAGGGTAAGGTAAACCAGAATATTTTGAATTACATTCATGCGTAACATGGGTATATCCGGTTATTTGAGCACCTGATAAGCTACCAAGGCTACAAGATATGCAAAAAGACTCATAAACACCAATTGGGCAAGCGGCCATTTCCAGCTGTTTGTTTCCCTTTTAACGATTGCGAGTGTGCTCATACACTGCATGGCAAAGGCATAAAAGAGCAGAAGGGAAATTCCCGAGGCCAGATTGAACAGCGGTTCGTGAGTGACTGGGTTGACTTCGGCGGCCATTCTGTTTTTTATAGTGGTCCCCTCATCGTTACCAACACTGTAGATGGTAGCAAGTGTTCCCACAAATACTTCCCTTGCCGCAAAAGAGGTCAGCACGGCAATGCCTATCTTCCAGTCATACCCCAACGGCCGGACCAGGGGTTCGATGGCTTTCCCCATATAACCCATTAATGATTTTTCCAGTTTGAATCCGGCTACCTCCTGATGAATGGCCCTACGCGACAACTGTTCCCTTCTTTGAGCCAGAGAATCATTGATTATTGGTGGGTTAAGGCTACTGTGCTCTTCATGCAGCCGGTTTTCGTACCTGCGAATGTCCTGCTCTATAGAAGCCTGATTATATTCTGAAAGCCCCTCCGAACGGATCCTGTCCCCGATTATTTTTTCGGCATTCCTGAATTCACTTGAATAGCCTGTGGAGCCAAGAAACCAAAGGATGACAGAAATCGCAAGGATGATCTTCCCGGCCCCGTAGACAAAACTTTTGGTTTTTTCTATTACGGTATATGCTACATTCCTGAAAAGCGGGAGTTTGTAATTGGGCATTTCCATTACGAAAAAGGATCTCCCCCGTATTTTGAGGATTTTATCCAGGATCATCGCGGAGAGAATTGCAGCCCCAAAGCCAATGAGGTAAAGTACCATCAGTGTAAGTGCCTGATAACTGAAGCCCATTATACGGCCATCCGGAATAACCAGGGCGATGATAATAAGATATACCGGCAACCTGGCGGAACAGGTGGTAAAAGGGGTGACGAGTATGGTGATCAATCGTTCTTTCCAGTTTTCAATATTCCGGGTGGCCATGATGGCAGGGATCGCACAGGCTGTACCCGAGATCAGCGGTACTACACTCTTGCCACTCAGTCCGAAAGGCCGCATCAGGCGGTCCATCAGAAAAACAACACGGCTCATATAGCCGGATTCTTCCAGCAGGGAAATGAACAGGAACAGAAATGCGATCTGCGGAATAAAAATGACAATTCCCCCGATCCCTGCCAAAATTCCCTCGGCCACAAGATCGGTGAACATGCCTGGGGGCAGGGTCTGTTTTACCCATTCACTGGCTATGGCAAACTGCTCGTCAATGAAGTCCATAGGATAACTGCTCCAGTCGTAGATTGCCTGGAAGATCAGCAACAGGATGAGCAGAAAAATGGCATATCCGAATATTTTATGCGTAAGGATCTTGTCAAATCCGGCTCGCAGGCCTTTGGCGGCGTTCACGTCCACTTTATAGGTTTCCTTCAGGATGCCGTTGATGAACTGGTACCTGAGGATGGTTTCCTTTTGTTGCAGCCTTTTAAGTTCTGCTTTTGACTTGGCAACGAAGGAAGTGGCCCCTGTCGGCGGTGTCTTTTCCAGAGGCATGAAGTTGACATCCTGAGTAATAACCAGCCAGAGTTTGTACAGATCTTCTTTTGGAAAGGTATGCTGAAGGCGGGCAAAGTATTCCGGGTCGATGACAGTACTGTCCACATTACGGCGGAAAGAGAGATTCTTGTAATCTGCTATCAATTCCTTTAAATGATCAACACCAGTACCTTTCCTGGTACTGATAAGGGCAATTTTGGTGTCAAGGCGTTTCTCCAGTAAGGGAATATCAACAGTAATTCCCTTCCTGGACATCCGGTCAGCCATATTGATAACAAGGATGGCGGGGATTTTAAGGTCTTTGATCTGTGTGAAAAGGAGGAGGTTGCGCTTTAGATTCTCCACATCACTGACTACCACTGCCACATCCGGAAAGTCTTTATCATTTTTATTGAGCAGCAATTCGACCACCACACTTTCATCCAGGGAGGTGGTGTTGAGGCTATAGGTTCCTGGAAGATCCAGGATGTGCGCTTTCACCCCCCTGGGAAGTTTACAGATGCCCTCTTTTTTCTCAACTGTGATCCCCGGGTAATTGCCCACTTTTTGCTTGAGCCCGGTTAGCTCGTTAAAAACAGAAGTCTTCCCCGTATTGGGATTTCCAATGAGGGATACATTGATATGCCTGCTCATACCTGAGGTTTATCCTCCGGAAGGTCGAGCTCAATGAGCCGGGCCACCGACCGCCTGATCGCAATGTGCGATCCGTTTACATCGATATAAATGGGATCCAAAAGCGGGGCTATCTGGATCATCTCCACCTGATTCCCCGGCAAACAACCCAGTTCCAGCAATTTGATAGGAAGAATGTCCTCTGCAAATTCTCGGATGATTCCTTTTTCCCCGTGTTTAAGATCCGCTACTGTGATAGTCAATTTTTATTTAGATTGATTATAAGTAAGGACAAAAATAGCAGAAAAAATGGGGAATTGCAGGATAAAACCATAAAATCGTGGCCGTATCACCGGACGGGAGGCCATGGTCATAATTGATAGGGTGAAGGAGGGATCCGGGTTTATTCCCTGTAGCTATCCTGGAGAATGCGTATGTCTCTCAGCAGCGTTTGTATTTCCTGCGGATTGGTGCCGTTATAGGTACCCCGTATCCTCCGTTCCTTATCCACAAGGATGAAATTTTCCGTATGGATCATGTCATATGGCCCTCCGTCCCCATCATCTTGTGCCGCCAGGTAGGATTTCCGGGCGAGGTCGTAGATTTGCTTTTTATCGCCAGTCACAAGGTTCCACTTAGAATCGATCACCCCTTTTTCCTTAGCATATGCTTTGAGTTTAGGCACTGAATCCACATCAGGTGTTACGGTATGGGACAATAACAGCACATCCTGGTCTTCCAGGATTTCAGCCTGGACCGTAACCATGTTCATGGTCATAATAGGACATATCGTAGGACAGGTGGTAAAAAAGAAATCGGCTACGTATATCTTATGCTTATAGTCCTTTTCCGTGATCTGTCTGCCATTTTGGTTAATGAGTGAAAAATCTGCGATGGTGTGATATTTCTTCACATGCCTGAGGGAGTCATCCACCAGCTCCGGATTAAAGTCGGCCGGCTGGTAAACCGGAAGTGTTATCTCTGGTTTGAGAGCCTGGTAAAAAAGTGCAAGAATGATCACAGAAAGACCTAAAAGCACTATTCCGAGAAGCTTGTATCTGGCAAAGAAGTTTCGCATGATACGGACAAAGGTAATCTAAGAAGCGAAGGCATTCAAGAAGCTCGGGTGGGGGGGCTGCCAAAACTTTCATAAATATAAGCGCATAATGGGCTTTTCTTTTATAAGTGCCTCCAAAAGTGTACTTTTGTGCGTTTTAATTTTAGAAGAAACACATGAGTCCCATCCTGATAAAAACCATTCAGTTTTTCCTTAGCCTATCCCTTTTGATCATCCTGCACGAACTGGGACATTTTATCCCTGCCAAACTTTTTAAAACCCGGGTCGAGAAGTTTTACCTGTTTTTTGACATTAAGTTTTCACTATTTAAGAAGAAAATAGGGGAAACGGTATATGGTATCGGCTGGCTCCCCTTAGGGGGTTATGTGAAGATAGCCGGGATGGTGGATGAAAGTATGGATACTGCGCAACTGGCCGAGGAACCGAAGCCCTGGGAATTTCGGAGCAAACCTGCCTGGCAGCGGTTGATCATCATGTTGGGAGGTGTTACCGTAAATTTTGTCCTTGCGGTTATCATTTATATCGGAATGGCCTATGCCTACGGGGACGAGTATATCCCCATGGAGAGCCTGAGGGACGGGGTTTGGGTGACCGATACCAAAATTGGTGATAAACTGGGGGTGGCCACCGGGGATCATATTCTTGAAATTGACGGTGAGAAAGTGGAAACATTCAACACCTTGCTCGGGGAGATCATCAATGGTAACCGCATTAAGATTTCGAGGGATGGGGAGATTATAGAAAAAGAAATTCCGGTCGATTTTATCGCGACTTTGCTGGAGGATGAAGACCGCATTCAATTTCTTAGTCCAAGGTTTCCTTTTATCGTGGGAGAAATTTCAAAGGATTCGGACAATATAAATTCCGGGCTGAAGCCAAAAGACCGGATCCTTGCGATAAGCGGGAAAGATGTACGATACTTTGACGAGGTGAAACCGATCCTGCAGAATTACAAAGGACAAAAAGTGAATCTCAGGGTGAAGCGGGAAGGGGGCAGCGAAATGCAGATCCCGGTAACTATTAGTGATACCGCTACTATCGGTATTGTTCCGGGCTCTCCGAGCTTTAAGGACATGGAGGCGGAAGGGATTTTGCGCCTGGAAACCAAAACCTACAATTTCGCGGAATCCATCCCGGCTGGCATCGACCGTGGGGTAAGCATTCTCGGAAGTTATGTCGGACAATTGAAGAAAATATTTAATCCGGAAACCGGGGCTTACAAGGGGGTAGGAGGTTTCGCCGCTATAGGTAATATGTTCCCGGACACCTGGAATTGGGCTGCTTTCTGGTCAACCACTGCCCTGATCTCCATCATCCTCGCCTTTATGAATATCCTACCTATCCCGGCTTTGGATGGAGGGCATGTGATGTTTCTCTTGTATGAGATGGTCACCGGCCGCAAACCCAGTGACAAGTTTCTGGAGTATGCCCAGATGGTCGGTTTTTTCCTGTTGATCGGTCTTTTGTTATTCGCCAACGGGAACGATATTTACAAGTGGCTCACCAAATAGAAAGCCTTTTTTTAGTTTGGGGAGTTTTAAAAAAAAATTATATTTGCACCCTCTTAAACCCTTCCTGTTGCATTCAGAGAGGATATAAGAGGCACGGGCTTTAACTTTGATGGGTTTAGTTTATAACCCGCATACAGAAGAGGACCGTTGCAATGAGGATTTAATAAAGTATTCCTCCTTAGCTCAGTTGGTTAGAGCATCTGACTGTTAATCAGAGGGTCGCTGGTTCAAGTCCAGCAGGGGGAGCCCAGTGAGAGTAAGCCTTTCGACAAATCGAGAGGCTTTTTTCTATTCATGGGGACAACATAGGGACAACAAATTTTCATTTTTTTATTTACGAATATTTTCTTTGTTGAATAACTCCTCTTAGGCCTTTCCTAATTATAAACATTCCCTAAATAAGTTCAATTAAAGAATCTACTAAAAGAGACCGCGTTTGGGACTCTCAGGGATAAGGCCGGACAAGTTTGTAAATAAGTCCCATAAAACGGCACTTTCTTGGGGTAGTTATCCTCCCTCTGCCAATCCCTAGGTAGTTAAGTTGAAGCACTGTCATAAGTTGAATTAAATACTTATATGTTTTACTCGCTATATTTGGTATTTAAAGCATTTGTTCATTATACCAACATTGCGTAACATCGAATCTATTAAACTTCTAGAATTTAAATCAACAACTTCAGGCGATTCAGGTCTATTAACGTGAAATATTAATAGACACCAAACTCGATTCTAAATTACATCTCCCATGAATTTGCTACAATATTTTAAAGAGGCCTCTGAAGATGAGTTCGTAAGATTTACACTGAACGAAGAAGAAAGACAAGAATTTTTGGACAGTTTACCCGAGGATTTTTGCCTCAATTACATCAGGAAAAGCGAATTGAAACAAAAAGCACTCGCCAATGAAATGAGTGAGCGCGACTTTTTTGAACAGTTTAAAATCCCAGAGGCACCAGCTTATGCAAATGTACGGTCGGGTGATTTTGGCGAAATGATTTGCTTTATTCTTGTGAAGAACAGAGGAAACGAAAATGGTTTACGCCTCACCGGTCCGCGCAAATGGCGTTGGAAAGCTGATAAGAACAAACCTTGCCACGGTTCAGATGTGGTGTTATTTCATAGACATGAACGGGAACCATCGGATAAAGATTGCGTGGAAGCAGTTGAGTCTAAAATGAAAGCCACCGCTGGTAATTCCGAACCAATACAAAATGCAATTATTGGAGCAGTAGATGACAAGGTTAAGCGCTTGGCTAAAACTCTTAATTGGACACATGAAAGGCTTGCTATAGAGGGCAAACCACGATTGCGTGAAGCGATAAACCGCTATCGGTTTTTGGACGAAAACCCTACTTATCAAAAGAAATTTCATGCCATTGCTATCATTGATGATGAGTTTGTGGAGGGCGAAATAGTAAAAGACAGGGTCATGTATGACGATATTGAGGTAACAGTGGTCAGCATGAAGCATTTAAAAACCGCCTATGAAACTTTTTATGAAGAAATGCTAAACTCGCTGTAATGAGTTTGAACAGACAATTGAATCTATGGATTGCTCAATCTGAATCTTGGCAAGCATTTAAAGATTTTGATCTTCCGGAAGATGACCGCGCCAAGTATTCTTTCCTACAAGCTTCAGACGACTTTTACATTACCTTGTTTTGCCGGGCATTCGATGTCCTTAAGCAGAATGATTGGTCAGAAGAGGATAAGCAGGAC
>JBGTKP010000031.1:0-235825 GCA_041744575.1 Muriicola sp. | reverse complement strand
CCATGGCGACGGGGCCCACCCCTTTCCATTCCGAACAGGGAAGTTAAGCCCGTCTGCGCCGATGGTACTGCTACATCAAGTGGGAGAGTAGGCCGCCGCCTTCTTCGAAAGTCCTTCACAGCAATGTGAGGGACTTTTTTTATTCTGCATTCACCTTCCCCGGAAGACATTTCCCGTACGGCAATTTTTTATTGTTACAGTATCCCTATCTTTAGCAAAATTGACTGCCTTATGAAGAATTTTACCACGGCCTTCCTGCTCTGCCTTATGCCCTTAATTGTCCAAAGTCAGAACGGACAACTCAAAGCCCTCGTCGGAGGAACATTAATAGATGGCTTTGGAGCAAAACCCATTTCCAACAGCATTGTACTTATTGAAGGTGAAAAGATTAAGGCAGTCGGAACCATCGGATCTCTCGAAATTCCGGACAATGCAGAAGTAATATCCACAGAAGGTATGACCGTTATGCCCGGACTTTGGGATATGCATGTCCACACCATGATCAACGGGCATTCAGACTATGCCTACTGGGATAAAACCTATTTACCCTTGCTGAAAGAGGTCATCATGCCGGCATCTGCCCATCAGTTACTGATGGCTGGGGTTACAAGTGCCAGAGACCTGGGGGCTCCCCTAGAAGCCAGTATTGAAGTAAGGGATGCCATCAACAATGGCGAAATCCCAGGAGCAACCTTATATGTATCCGGACCTTTCATACAACACCGACCATATCCCAATACAGAAGCATTCAGATGGGGAATTAATGGGGCAGAAGATGCACGAAATAAAATCAGAAAACTGGCAGATGCAGGGGTGGACGTTATTAAATTGATTGACCAGGACGAGATGACTATGGAAGAGCTCACGGCAGTGGTGGACGAGGCACATAAAAGGAAACTCAAGGTGGTCGCCCACGGACACCGGCCTGAAGAAATCCGCCGGGGCCTGAAGTTGGGAGTGGACTGCTTTGAGCATACAGGCCTTTCCTCGGCCCCTAAATATCCGGAGGATATCATGGAAATGATCAGGGAGCGCACCGCACAAATGAGCAAGGGACCATTATTCTGGTGCCCCACTGTGGAGGGACTTTACAATTATGAATATGTCAGGGATAACCACGAAAAACTGGACAATGATTCCTGGCACCTCGGACTTCCAGACAGTATCGTTACTGATATTCAGAAGAGTATCCAACATCCTGATCGCCTGCCTTATTTTCAACTCACACCTTCAAGAAAGCCTACACTCGAAACCAAAGTGAAACAACTCATGGAAGCAGGGGTGGTTCTCCTGATAGGGACAGACAGTGGTATTCCTATGAAATTCCATAGCCAATCCACCTGGAACGAGCTCGATGTCTGGGTAAATGAATTTGGTATTGATCCCATGTATGCCATCAGGGCAGCCACTTACTGGCCGGCTTTATGGATGGGAGTCGCGGATCAGGTGGGCACCATTACTCCGGGGAAATATGCAGACATCATTGCCGTAAACGGAGATGTACTACGGTATATAAGTCTGCTGCAGGATGTTGATCTGGTCATCAAGCATGGGACTCGGTATAAATAGTGATACAGGTCAATCCCAGGGAAGAACATTTGAACGCCGTTACACATGGCGCTGGAATTGCCGCCGGACTCCTCGGTTTTGTTTTGCTTCTGGCCGAGAATTCGTATAAAACAACTTATGCCACCTTAGCAATTTGCATCTACAGCATCTCTATTCTCCTGCTTTTTACGGCGTCAACCTTGTACCACAGTATTTCTGCGCCATACGCCAAACACAAACTGCGCATCCTGGATCACATATGTATTTATTTTTTGATAGCTGGAACCTATACGCCCGTCTGTTTAATAACCTTGGTGGACGGCAATGGCTGGGCCCTATTTTTTACGATTTGGGGGCTGGCCATCACCGGGACCATCCTGAAGTTTTTTTTCACAGGTAAATATGAAACTGTATCCCTCTTGTTATATCTCGGGATGGGCTGGCTGATCGTTTTGGATATGAGATCACTATTTCAAAGCACTTCTCCGTCCGGATTGGTGCTCATCACGGCCGGAGCCGTCTTTTATACTCTTGGTACAGTCTTTTACTCCAATCGAAAAATCCCTTTTAACCATTTCATTTGGCACCTGTTCGTATTGGGAGGGGCGATAAGTCACTGGACATACATTTATCTGGATGTCATCTGAATGAGAATCTCTCAGGGCTGCAGCAATGGTCCGTCTTCACATTGCAACTCATGAGCAGCATAGCGCATACCGTTTAACAGAAACTGAAGAAATTGCCGGTTTTCAAAACTCTGGGCATTGTGGGAGGGAGAAGCATAAAATATACGTCCTTTCCCATAAGGCTTTATCCAGGCGATATACCGCTTATTGTCCGTCACTTCTTCTCGTAAGTCCTCGAGCTGACTGGCTTCCATATAAAGCAGCGGATGAAAATTATAATCCTGGTAGGCGCGATTAAAGAAATAAGGTTCATCCACATGATCAAATCCTCCTTGTTCAAAAGAAGCGACCACCGGATGTCCGGGATCTGCCACGATTACCCTGATATTTTGTTGTTTAGGATGGTAATCAAAACTCCCGCCTACCATTTTTCCAAAAGCTACAGAACTGTTTTGCATGGTAATCCCGCCATGCAGCACCACAAGTCCGCCCCCGCTCCTGACAAATGAAAGGAGATTTTTTTCCAGCCTACCTGCCTTTTTCATTTTTTGGTCGGCAGTCATCGTGGAATCCAGCTTTAATACATCCCAAAATATATTACGTCTGTCTCTTTCAGAGCAATTGTTGTTTAAAACGATCAGGTCATACTTTTTTATCTGATCGCTTTCAAAAGCTTTTATATTATTTGAAACGCTTACCTCAAACTCATTGGATTTTTCAGCGAGGATTTGTACTACAGCCTCTGTGTGCGGTACCACCCAGTGATCATACCCGGTAACCAGCGAAAAGAGAAGCATTTGTTTCATTTTTGCTCCGGGTGGTTTCAATGACCCAGGTGCCATCCCTTCTATGCGTGAACGCCATTCTGTTGTTATTTCGATAGGCGCCAGATCTTGTGCTTGCAGAATATTGACAAAAAGGATACTGAGGGATATCGATAGAATTTTAATTCCCATGATATAGTTTAATAGATTTATTTTTCAAGAGCGCTTTCCCGGCACCTGACTGCTGACCGCTCTAATTTAGTATAATTATTGCAGGATGGTCAGGCTGGGGTCAGACGCCGTATCAATCCATTTCCTATTCAAGTAATTCTCTGTAGGTTGTATAAAAGACTTCAAACCGGTCCATTTTGTCATAAAGGAAGTACATTGTTTTTTGCCAGGTCGATTTATCATGAACAGACACCCCTTCTAAAAGTACAAAAACCCTGGAAATCTCTTTCCCATTATCCAGGAGATAGTCCTTTGCATATTGTGCCTCAGCGAGATGATCTCTGAGAAGAATTTCTCTCAGCCTGACCAATCTTTCCCAGAGTGCCTCTTCATTTTGGGGATCTGCCGCATCCACATCAAGACAGACCATGGCCCTACTGGTATCAAAATCAAATTTGAAGCTTAGTCCTTTAATTTGTGTATGGTAAAGGATCCATTTCCTGGGGAAGGATTTGCCAAAAGCGGTCCAGAACTCCTGCCGCAACTTTTTGGAAGCTTCACGGCTGTACATTTACAAAAGATAGGCTATAAAAATTCCTGCGGCAATCGACAATAACTTTCTAAAGGTGAAACGATGTCCTTCGGAACTTTCAAAAAGGATCACCGTGGAGATATGAAGAAATACACCAATTACTACGGCGGTTAGGGCAGCATAGTAATTCCTGATCCACTCGAAGCTGGTCGCAAGAAAATTTCCCAGAGGCGTCATAAGTGCAAAAAGGCAGATAAAGCATCCGGCGGCTGTTCTGCTCATCCCTGAATTGAGCAGGAAAACACTAAGGATCAGAGAAATGGGTACCTTGTGAACAAGAATGCCATAAAGGATTGTTTGATGCTTTGCGATCGGAATTCCTTCGATAAATGAATGAATGCAAAGACTTACCAGCAGCAACCAGGGGAAAGTGGACCTTGAGGCATCATAGTGGATGTGACCATGCTCGGCTCCTTTGGAAAAAAATTCAAGGAATACCTGGAACAGAATTCCCAGCATGATATAGAGACCCATCGTCTTCCCATCGGAATTTTCATAGACGGAAGGAACCAGTTCGAACAGTGTCAATGCCAGCAGGAAGGATCCTGAAAAAGCAAGTAAGAGTTGAAGTAATTCTTTTACCTTGGGATTAAAGAGAAGGACAAATCCATAACTCAGCAATACAGACATGATGAGGAGCAGGTAGGTCATCGGCAGGTCAGTAAACTATTCTCGCAATTTGCAGTCATCAGGTCCAAAATTAACTTATTTTGCGGTATTCATGGGACTGAAAAGGAATTCAAATTTCAAAATGGTGGCCAAAACCCTGGCAGGGTTTGAACCCCTTCTTTCAAGGGAACTCAAAAATCTGGGTGCGGGTAATATTGAGGAAGGCATTCGAAGTGTCTCCTTTGAAGGAGATCTCGGGTTCCTTTACAAGGCGAACCTCGGTTTAAGAACGGCCATCAAAATACTTAAACCCATTCATTCCTTTTATGTCAGGAATGAGCAGGACCTTTATGATAAAACGGTCAACATGAATTGGTCCGAATATCTGGGTCCCGATACGACTTTTGCGATTGACAGCACAGTGCATTCGGAGTCCTTTACTCACTCGCTCTTTGTTTCGCAGAAGGTCAAGGACGGGATCGTGGATAATCTCAGAAATACCTTTGGCAGAAGGCCCGATGTGGATATCAAATCCCCGGATGTAAGGTTGCATGTTCACATTCAAAAAAATCATTGTAACCTGGCGCTTGACAGTTCCGGCAGTTCTCTGCATCAACGAGGTTATAAGACGGCCACCAACATAGCTCCGATCAACGAAGTTCTTGCGGCGGGCCTACTCCTCCTGAGCGGATGGGACGGACGAAGTGATTTTATGGATCCAATGTGCGGGAGTGGCACATTGTTGATAGAAGCGGCGATGATCGCTTGTAATATGCCTGCCAATCTTCACAGGCCGGAATTTGCATTTCAACGCTGGCCGGACTATGATCCGGACCTGTTCACGCTTATCAGGCAGTCGGGCCTTAATAAGGTCCGGGAGATCCCCTTTAAAATCACAGGGTTTGACAAAGCGCCGTCAGCGGTTAGAAAAGCACAGGATAACATAGAAAATGCGGGACTCTCCGAATTTATTACCGTCGAGAGGAAAGATTTTTTTAGTTCGGTAAAGGCCGGAGATGAACATTTGCACATGGTATTTAATCCGCCTTATGGAGAACGGTTAAACGTGGAAATGGAATCTTTTTATTCAAAGATTGGGGATACCCTGAAGCGACATTATGCCGGAACCCAGGCATGGTTTATTACCTCCAATCTGGAGGCGCTGAAACATGTAGGCCTGAGAACTTCCCGCAAAATAAAGGTATTTAATAGTCATCTTGAATCAAGACTGGTGCAGTATGTCATCTATGACGGCAGCATGAAGGAAAAAAAACAGCCGGGAAATTAAATATAGCGGGTCGGTCATTTTTAGGCCTATTCTTCCTCCAACAACACTTGTTCAGGTTTTTTTGCTTTTTTGTAAAGCGGTAAAAAGTAGGTAATTCCATAATTATATCCTACCCCAAACTTGCTTCCATCCGTTACCCGATTGAATCCGGGGATCCATAAATTCGGGAACCTCTCTGAGGTTTTATTGCTGATCAGGAACCCTATCCGTACACTCCCACCCAGGAATATGTTGGCAAAGAGTTCGGCTTTAATGCCAAAAACAAACTCAAGCCAGGTGGCATTCAGGCTTTTGAATTCCTCGGGTGCAAGGCTTCCCTGAATCAGATCCGTCCCATTCCAATATCGGTTGCTTTCAAAAATGGCATAACTGTTCAGGGTCTGGCTAAAACTACTTGCTGCATAACGCCCCCCCAGGTAGATGACATTGTTCATGCCATACCAGTTGTCGTAGGTATTATAATCGATGCCCAGCTTAAGGTAACTTCCCTTGGTAGTGTAATCATAGAGGCTGGTTATGTTATCAGACTCTGCATGACCCAATTCTTCCCTGGCCGATTTCTTTTCATTTCCCAATTCCCCTGCCAGGAATATTTTATGTGTGAGCCTGTAGTCCCCCATAAACTCAAGTCCGGTATATTCCTCGTTCAAAAATGAGAGAACAGGCCTGCTGATATCAACCCCCACCCTGAGCCCATAGGGCTCTTTTGGTACAAGGGAGTCAGTCGCTTGGGGATTCGCGGGTAATTCCTGTCCCCGGATGGCCGTCAGGCTCATAAATAATAAAATACTAATGATATATTTTAACATGAGCGCTGTCTTGCATTTGAACCATAGACCTGGTTATTTCCACATCGAGGATCCAGTTTTCGGTACCTGCCGACAGGTCGTCTGTAAGGGCCTCATAATTTGCAACAAATCCACATGCCCTGGAGATGAATACCTCTTTTGTTTCGTAGTTAAAAATAAGGGTATCAATATTGCCTGTTTCAAATTCTTCCTCCGTAGCCGAATCCTCTATAAGTAAATAAGTCGTCGTTTGCTGATCGATGCGCAGCGGCAGACCAATCGAATCCTGCGCGGTACGATCCTGGAATGTGTCCACAGTAAAATCCTGGCCGAGGCCAACGACCCTCAGGGCCTGTACATCTTTAAATTCCGTGGGATTAGCTGCGTCGTAAAATCGCACAACAAGCAAAGGAGTAGATCCATCAACACAAATGTCATCTTTCTCACAGGAAAAGAAGATTAGGATGGAAAGTGAAAAAAGCAGCAAAAATCCCCATAATCTGAAAGAAACGGTTGGGAATTCTGGTTTCTCAAAGGCAAATCTCATTGCTTTAAAAGTTCTAAAAGTACGACATTTTCCACGTGGTGGGTTTGAGGGAACAAGTCCACCGGCCGGAATTTCACAATACGATAAAAAGGTTTTAGGATTTCAAGATCACGTGCCTGGGTGGCGCTGTTACAACTTACATAGACAATTTTTGCCGGTGCCATAAGAATGATCCGCGCCACCACATCTTTATGCATGCCATCCCTGGGCGGATCCGTTATAAGCACGTCGGGCTGCCCATGATTTCTCACAAACTCCTCATTGAGCAAATATTTCATATCCCCGGTATAGAAAAAAACATTCTCAAGCTGATTGAATGCGGCATTTTCTTTAGCTGCCTCAACAGCCTCCGGAACAGATTCAATACCGATAACCTCCCGGGCGCTGCGGGCGATGAATTGGGCGATGGTGCCGGTCCCGGAATAAAGGTCGTAGACCAGTTCGCTGCCTGTCAGGCCTGCATATTCCCTCACGATCTTATAGAGGAGATAGGCCTGTTCCGAATTGGTCTGGTAAAAGGATTTAGCAGTGATTTTAAACCGAAGGTCTCCCATTACTTCAAAAATATGATCCCGGCCATGGTAGCAGTGTACTTCCTGATCGTATATTGTATCGTTTTGCTTCTTATTGATAACATACAACAGGGCTGCAACTTGCGGAAATTCACTGACGATATGATCCAGAAGTGCCTGACGTCTTAGAGGATCATCTTCAAAAAATTGCAGCAATACCATCACTTCTCCTGTAGAAGAAGTGCGGATCATCAGGGTGCGCAGCATCCCGCACTGTTTCCTGGTATTAAAAAATGGAAGTTGCTGTTTTACGGCAAAATCCTTAATAGCTAATCTGATGGCGTTTGACGGCTCCTTCTGTAAATGGCAGGTACGGATATCCAGAATCTTATCCCATGCCCCAGGCAGGTGAAAACCGAGGGCATTGCGGTCGGTAATAATGCGGTCTGATTGCAATTCCTCCTCTGAAAGCCACCGGTTCTGAGAAAAGGAGAATTCCATTTTATTCCTGTACAAATAGGGGGATGCACAGCCGAGGATGGGAGTGGCTTCAGGAAGCTCAAGATGCCCAATCCTTCGCAGGTTATTTATAACTTCATTCTGTTTATAGGTCAGTTGATGCTCGTAGGCCATATTTTGCCATTTGCATCCGCCGCAAACACCAAAGTGTTCACAATGCGGCGTTGTCCTCTTGCTGGAATAAGACCGGAACCGCGTGGCTATCCCTTCCAGGTAGGCCTTTCGTTTCTTTGTGGTCCGTACATCCACAACGTCTCCCGGAACAGCATTGCTTATAAAAAGTATCCGGCCGTCCGGGGCACGGGCCACTGCCTTTCCTTTCGCCCCCGCATCAAATACCTCCACATTTTCGATCTCTGTTCTTTCCCTTTTCCTTGGCATCTGACAAATGTACTATTTAGAGGTTAGTCCCTGACCCCGATTTCCTCAGAAATAACAATAATATGAAGATTTTTTATTTCCCCTAAACGTCATCAATGAATTCCTATTTCTTAATTATACCGCACGAAACAAAGATGGCGACTAACTGTATTTGCCACTTTAAATTGATATTAAATACCCCGGGAATTCGTAATTTTATGATTCCTCCGGTCAGGAAACCATTCCAAACCAATCAATTCCGGAGCTGCATTTAATCTGTGAAAGTCATGGCGGTTGTTGAAAAAATGAATTCACTGGAGGCTATTGCTCTGGAAGATCAGTATGGAGCACATAATTACTACCCGCTTCCGGTTGTTTTGAGCAGGGGGGAAGGCGTGTTTGTATGGGATGTTGATGGGAAAAAATATTTCGATTTTCTTTCGGCGTATTCTGCTGTAAATCAGGGTCATTGCCATCCGAAGATTATTGATGCGCTCATTACACAATCCCAAAAACTCACCTTAACATCAAGGGCATTTTATAATGATGCGCTGGGCAAATTTCAAAAGTATGCCGCGCAAACATTCAGGTATGACAAGGTCTTACCGATGAATACCGGAGCAGAGGCTGTGGAAACAGCCATAAAAATCTGCCGGAAGTGGGGCTACGAAAAGAAAGGCATCCCTGAGAACGAGGTGAAAATTATTGTATGTTCGGGTAATTTTCACGGACGTACCACGACCATCATCTCTTTTTCGAGTGATCCCATGGCCAGGAAGAATTTCGGCCCGTTTACGGCGGGCTTCGTTACGATTCCCTACAATGATCTGAAGTCCCTGGAGGATGCACTGAAGCAGGATCCCAATATCGCCGGTTTCCTGGTTGAACCCATTCAGGGGGAAGCCGGGGTTTTTGTTCCGGATGATAATTATCTGACGGCAGCCAAAACACTGTGCGAAAAAAATCATGTGCTTTTGATAGCGGACGAGGTGCAGACGGGGATTGCGCGCACAGGGCGTTTACTTGCCAGTTGCGGGAATTGCAACTGTAAGGACAGGCATTGCAGCGATACCCCAGAGGTGAAACCGGACATTCTCATCCTTGGAAAGGCCTTATCAGGAGGAGTTTACCCCGTATCAGCGGTTCTCGCTAATGATGCCGTTATGGAGGTTATACAGCCGGGAACACATGGAAGTACTTTTGGAGGTAATCCGCTCGGCGCTGCGATTGCCATCGCGGCCCTAGAAGTGATCCGGGAAGAGGAATTGGCCATAAACGCGGAAGCGTTAGGTATTCTGTTTCGGCAGGAATTGAACAATTATATAAGCAAATCCGGGATTGTAAGTCTGGTTCGGGGTAAAGGATTGCTTAATGCCATCGTCATCAATGATTCCGAGGATAGCTCAACGGCCTGGGAGATATGTATGGCGTTTAAAGAAAAGGGTTTGCTTGCAAAACCAACCCATGGGAATATGATTCGATTTGCACCCCCCCTGGTGATGAGTAAAGAGCAATTAATGATTTGCATCGGGATGATCACCGACACTCTCCGAGAATTTGAAGACCGGGCTTCCGATGTATAAAGTAGAAATGCGCTCTAGGAACGTACCTCCTTTATGCGTGCTTTTTTACCTGTCAGTTCGCGGAAATAAAAGATTCTTGACCGTCGCACTTTCCCTTGCTTATTTATCTCAATCTTCTGAAGGGCCGGCATATTCATAGGAAAAATACGTTCGACTCCAACAGTTCCGGACATTTTTCGGATGGTAAAGGTTTCTGTAGCGCCTGTTCCCCTTCGCTGGATGACTACCCCCCTGAAGAACTGGGTACGCGTTTTTTCACCTTCCTTGATTTCATAATAAACCGTGATAGTGTCTCCGGATGAAAAAACGGGAAATTCTTTCTTTGGAATAAATTCGCTTTCAACAAATTTTATTAAAGATTCCATGGTAACTGATTTAATTTGTCACAACCAACATGCACGCATCTCGTCAGAGGTTGATTTTAATCGACTGCAAAAATAGTCAATAATTACAAATGTACAAGGCTTGACAGGGCTTTTTTAGACATTCGGAAAAGCCGAAACCTAACGATCCTCAATGGTGTGCAGATACAGGTTGTTAGTCAGATATTCATTCGTTCTTCAGTAAATCCGGCCGCAAGGTCCGGGTGCGCTCCAGCGCCTGGGTTTCCCGCCATTCCTCAATAGCCGCATAGTTCCCGCCAAGCAGGATGTCGGGCACCTTCATCCCTTTGTAATCCCTGGGTCGCGTATATACCGGAGGGGCAAGAAGATTGTCCTGAAAACTGTCTGTCAGCGCGGACGTTTCATCATTCAGGACCCCGGGAAGGAGTCGAATGATGCAATCACATAAAACAGCGGCCCCCAGCTCTCCTCCCGAAAGGACATAGTCCCCAATCGATATTTCCCGGGTTATCAGCAAATTGCGCACGCGTTGATCCACTCCTTTGTAATGACCACAGAGCAGAATGATATTATTCATCATAGAAAGGCTGTTGGCCGTCTTCTGATTTAGAGTAACGCCATCCGGGGTCAGATAGATCACCTCATCATATTGCCTTTGTGATTTTAATGATTCAATGCATTTGTCAATGGGTTCAATCATGAGAACCATCCCGGCACCACCACCAAACTGGTAATCGTCAACCTGCCGGTAACTCTTATCAGTATAATCCCTTAAATTGTGCATGTGGATTGTTACCAGGCCCTTGACAACAGCTCGTTTCATTATTGATGCTTCAAAAGGACTTTGTAGGAGCTCAGGCAAGACGGTAATAATGTCAATTCGCATAATCTGCTGATTAAGGCAGCCTTCCCGTGAGTTCGGGTGCTGTCCAAAAATAATGAAAACAATGCGAATCCCTTACCCAACCCATCCGCTCGTACAAATGTTGCGCCGGATTATCTGTTGCAGTCTCGAGGGCAAGGCCTTTGGCCATTTGGGCAATACAGTGTGCCTTTGCCGCTTCCAGCAGCAATCCTCCGGCCCCCGAAGTACGCTCGGATTCCATCACGTAAAGATCATTAAGGATAAAGATCTTTTGCAGGCTGACCGAAGAAAAACTGGGATATAACTGGGTAAAACCAACAGTCACCGCCCCTCTGCGCGCAAGAAGGATGACAGAATCACCTTTTGACAGCCTGGTCTCAAGGAATCGGCGCGCATCCGGTACCGAGGAAGGTTGTTTGTAGAAGATTCGATATAGGTCAAACAGGCGGGCGAGCTCAGAAAGATCATCTGTTGTTGCCGGATGAATGGTGATCATATAGCTAAAAAAAGCTCCGGGGGGAGCTTTTGATTATTTGGATTTTTTATATTTATTTATTTCGTCCTGAAGCTGCCTGCTGATGCGTTGTTCGCGTTCAAGAGCCCTTCTCCGGTGGTCTTCATATTCTGTCTCTAATTCTGAAAGGTTGGATTTTGCGATCTGAGTAAGAATATTACTTCGACGGAATCTGTAAATAAATAAGAGTAAAAGCAGGAGAAGACCAAAGATGACCGTCCACAGAATAAAATTATAGGTCCCTTTAGAAACCTGGATCCCAAGAAAGGACATGCTGTCTTTCTCATCTGTAACCGATGCCAGGCTGCTTGTGGTTTCTTCCAGTTTTTTATTAAGAGAATTGATGGTTGATTCGTGTCCTGCAATGGTCGATTTTAATTCGGCAGCCTTCCTGGTGGCGACGGTAATGGTGTCCAATACATTTTGGCGAAGTTGATCCAGGTTGATAGAACGCACAACTTCATACTTTTTGCCTTCTGCATTATAATTGCCGGATTTTTTATATAGAAATTCGAACTGGCTAATGATTGAACCGTCTTCCAGGGATAATTCTTCCTCATCCTGTGGAGCCCCATCCTGTGCCAGTTGCAACTGATACGTCAGTATGGCTATAACCAAAGTAAGTATTCTTAAACCCTTCATTTAAATAGATCTTAGTATTAGTACCTGATTCAGAGATGCGACTAAAGTACTTCAATAATATTAATTAATAAAAAAAATTGACAAGAAGCTTCGTCATACAGGGAAATACGGTAGGGTAATAGTATCTGGAAAACAAGGCTTTGCATCAATAGTAAGTATACCTTCTGACTTTTGCAATATACTTGGCCAACCTGATAACCTGATGGGCATAACCGAACTCATTGTCATACCAGATATATAAAATCAGGTTTTTACCATCGGCCGAAACGATGGTCGCATTGCTGTCATATATGGCCGGCGCAGAAGTTCCGATGATATCTGATGAAACCAGTTCGTTGTCAAGTGAATATTTTATTTGTTCCACCAGGTCTCCTTCTAAGGCATATTTTTTGATGATGGTGTTGATCCCTTCCTTGGATGTTTTATTTCTGATCTCCAGGTTCAGAATGGCCAGTGAACCATTGGGTACGGGTACGCGAATGGCATTGGAGGTAAGCTTTCCTTTCAGATCGGGAATGGCTTTGGCTACGGCCGCCCCTGCTCCGGTTTCAGTGATGACCATATTCAGTGCGGCAGCCCTTCCCCTGCGGTATTTACTATGCATATTGTCTACGAGGTTCTGATCATTGGTATAGGCGTGAATGGTTTCAAGATGCCCCTTTCGTATCCCCAGAGAATCATGCACCACCTTGAGGACTGGCGTAATGGCATTGGTTGTACAGGAAGCGGCCGAAAAAATCGTTTCACTATCCGGAGAAAATTCCATGTGGTTCACACCATGCACAATATTGGGCACATCCTTGCCCGGCGCGGTTAATAAAACCCGGGAGGCCCCTTTGGATTTTAAATGTCTTGACAGAGACGCTCGGTCCCTGAAGGCTCCTGTATTGTCAATAATCAACGCATCACTAATGCCAAATTTGGAGTAGTCAATGTCCTCCGGCTGGTTCGCGCAGATAAAATGAACCGTAGTTCCGTTAATAAGCAACGCCTGATTTTCAAAATCAACATCCACAGTTCCCATGAATTGGCCATGAACGGAATCTGTGCGAAGGAGCGTGGCTCGTTTTGCAAGGATTTCACGGGAGAGCCCCCCTCTGGTCACTACGGCTCGAAGTCGGAGTTGATTCCCTTTGCCGGTTTTTGCCATAAGGTCCCTGGCAAGGAGTCGGCCAATCCTTCCAAAACCATATAAAACCACATCTTTAGGCTGGATCTGCCGGGAATCGTTGGCATCTCTCAATTTGTCCAGGACAAATGCCTTTACATTGTGATAATTGCTATTATCGTCAAGATGGTATTCATATGTCAGTTTCCCTATATCAAGCTTGGAAGGAGGCAGTTTTATGTCGTAGATGGCCCGAAGCAGTTCAACAGAATCGAAGATTGAAATGGGTTTCTGAACAAATTCTCCGGCATATTCGTGCAAATTTATAATGTCGCTGACATTCTTATCAATTATCTGATTTTTAAAAAGCACCACTTCTATGGACTTATCGTACCATAGATCACTGATGATCTTAATAAATTCGGTGGTGGCTTTCCGGCGATCGGCCTGAAAAGCTAATTCCTTTTCATATGATTTTACTGTACTCATGAATGACGGGTATTTAATGATGGGTCAAAATTATAGATTTCAAACGTTTTCGCCCAAGCTTTTTCAAATAAAAAGGCGCCTGATGGGCGCCTTTTTAAAAATTACTATTTGCCGCAATTCATTGAAAAATAATCCTTTCCCGTTCCCCATCCTGGTTAAGGATGGTAATGCTGGTTTTACCGTAGCGTGAGATATTTTCAAATAACGCTTTGGCTTCTCCGATATCATTGATCTCATTATCTTCTACCGCAAGGATGACTTTCCCATCCAGATCGTAACCCCGATAGCTTTCAGGTACTCCGGTAATCAACACTCCCTTGTCCGTTTTAAATCGTTTTTTATCCTTTTCGGAAAGATTCTTTACAACAAGTCCCATCGCAGGCAATACCAGGGACTGACGTTCCTTTAAAGTAACCGGAAGAACAAGTTCCTTATTATTTCTGTCAACTGTGACCACTACCTTATCACCGGGTCTTTTGGAAGTAACATACCCTATCAGATCCGAAAATTTTCTGATCCTGATGCCATCAACCTCTTTAATTATATCCTCAGATTTAAGACCTGCTTCGGCCGCCCCGGAGTCATCCTCAACAGATTCAACATAAACTCCTTCTATTTCACGGATGCCCTTTTCATCGGCAAAAGGCGTATTGAGGTTGGGGGAGGTAATTCCAAGAATGCCGGTTTGAACATTGCCGTACTCCATGATATCTTCCACCACTTTCTTTGCAATGTTGCTGGGGACAGCGAAAGAGTACCCTACATAAGATCCTGTCTGAGAGGTAATAGCGGTATTGATCCCGATCAGATCCCCATTGGTGTTCACCAGGGCGCCTCCGCTATTTCCAGGATTGACAGCGGCATCTGTTTGAATAAAGGACTGGTCTGTCCTGCCCAAAGCCCTTGCTTTTGCACTGACAATTCCGGCGGTGACGGTGGATGTCAGGTTAAAGGGATTGCCAACAGCCAGCACCCATTCTCCCACACGTGTATTGTTTGAATCTCCGAAGGCAAGATAGGGTAATTCGCTATCAGCTTCAATTTTTATAAGGGCGATGTCAGTGTTCGGGTCGGTCCCGATAATTTTGGCGGTATAGCTCTGATTATTATTCAAAGTGACATTGATTTCACTGGCCTCCGCAATTACATGGTTATTGGTAACAATATAGCCATCCGGAGAAATAATAACTCCTGATCCGGTTCCGATCTGGGCTCTCTGTGAATTCTCTGATCCATAGAAAAAATCCATGATGCTGGTTCGCCCCTGGCTGAGAGTCACGTTTTTAACATTCACAACGGCGTTGATCGTATTCTCTGCAGCCAGTCTAAAATCAACTTCGTTGATTCCTGATCCATTAACCGCGGCAGGTCTGGAACTGGTCGTAAATACGGGCATTGCGGAACTTTCTCCAGATAGTGAATAGTTCGTTTTTTCAAAAAATAATTTATAGGAGCCTAAGGTTATGGCTCCTGCGAAAATCGCTACCAAAAGCAATCCCGAAATTCTCTTCATGGTGTCTGATTTATAAATTTGCTGGCATAAAATTAAGAGAAATCAATACACGGTCTACCCATTTAACGACTCTTTAACTGATAAAATTACCTTAAATAATATGTTATCTTTGTGCCTCAATCAGATCTATGCGGCTTTCATTTTTTAAATACCAGGGCACCGGTAATGATTTCATTATGATCGATAACCGCTCGGCTGATTTTCCAAAAGAAAATAATGCCCTGGTGGCCCATCTTTGCGACCGGCGCTCAGGGATCGGGGCAGATGGGCTGATTTTGCTTGAAAAGGATCCCGGGATGGACTTCAGGATGACCTATTTCAATTCCGACGGATATCTGGGGAGTATGTGTGGCAACGGGGCACGTTGTATTGTTGCGTTTGCCAGGGATTTAGAAATTGTTGGGGAGAGCTGCTCATTTAAGGCAGCAGACGGAGCCCATTCAGCAATTATACTGGAAGGAGGCATCCGGGTAGCCATGCAGGATGTAAAGGAAATCAAGGAAAAACCACAGAGCGTATTTTTAAATACCGGATCTCCTCACCATGTGCAGCCTATAACCGGTTTGGCAGCATATGATGTAAAAAAAGAAGGTGCCAAGATCCGTTATGGGCTATATGGCGAAACCGGAGCAAATGTCAATTTCGTTGAGCCGCTGGAAGATGGTTCTTTTTTTGTGCGCACCTACGAACGGGGCGTGGAAGACGAAACGCTCTCATGCGGAACCGGCGTGACAGCAGTGGCAATAGCAATGAATTATACCGGGAAGACAAAAGATAGCGAAGTACTTATAAAAACCCCGGGCGGTAGGCTAACAGTCTCGTTTACCAGGGAAGGGCAAACTTACAGGCAAATATTCCTGAGTGGGCCGGCAATGTATGTATATAAGGGGGAATGGGGATGCTGAAACTTAAAGGTGACAAGGTAATGCTCAGAGGGCTTGAACCGGAAGATCTGGATTACCTCTATGAACTGGAAAATACCACAGACCTGTGGGAAATCAGCGGAACGTTAACACCCTATTCGAGACATGTATTGAAATTGTACCTCGATAATGCGTTCAGGGATATTTACGAGGTAAAGCAGCTTCGACTATGTATTTGTACACCTGAAAATGAAGTCATAGGGCTGGTAGACCTTTTCGATTTTGACCCCGCCAACCTAAGGGCGGGAATAGGCCTCGTTATTTCGGATATCTCCAAAAGGAATAAGGGGGTGGGAGCCGAAACTATAGATCTGATATGTTCCTATGCCTTCACTGTTTTAAACCTCAGGCAGTTATATGCCAATGTAGGAGCAGACAACCTGCCGAGTATTCACCTGTTCGAAAAAATGGGATTCAAAAAGGCGGGCATTAAAAAAGACTGGATACTTTCGGAAGGTAATTTTAAGGATGAGGTGCTTTTTCAAAAGATCAACAACTGATGTATATCAAAAGAATACTGCTCGTAATAGCTCTTGCCGGACTTATTCTGGCGGGAGCTTTCTCCTTTATGGTTTACAGCACCTTCTTCAGCCCCAATACAAATATTGATAAAAAGGAGGTATTCGTATTTATTCCGACGAACTCAGGCTTTGAGGAGGTCAAGGCCATCATAGGTCCTCACCTGAAAAATATCGGATCTTTTGAAACTGCAGCCCGGCGAAAGCGCTATACCGAAAGTGTGAAGCCAGGGAAGTATGCCATTGCAAAAGGGATGAATAATAACAGCATTGTAAATTCGCTGAGAAGCCGAAACCTGCCGGTGAGGGTGGCGTTTAACAACCAGGAGAATATTTATGGATTGGCCGGGAGAATTGCAACTCAGATCGAGGCTGACAGCAACTCCCTTGTTCTGGCCTTTGGTGATCCCGAGTTCTTAAAACAGAACAGCCTCAATGAACACACGCTTATGGCTCCATATATCCCTAATAGTTATGAGTTTTTCTGGAATACGGGGGCAGAAGAATTCAGGGACAGGATGCTTACGGAATATCGTCGTTTCTGGAATGAGCATCGCCTGAAGAAAGCCGGGGAAAAAGAACTGACTCCCCTGCAGGTGATTTCACTTGCTTCGATTGTGCATAAGGAAACCGCCAAGGTGGACGAAAGGCCGAAGGTGGCAGGTGTCTACCTGAACCGTTTGCGACTTCGAATGCCACTGCAAGCCGATCCCACAGTAATATTTGCGATAAAGAAGCATTTCGGAAATTTTGACACCATTATTAAGCGCGTTCTCTATAAGGATCTGGAACTGGATTCTCCCTATAACACCTATAAATATACCGGAATTCCACCCGGGCCCATCACCATGCCTGATATCACAGCGATTGACGGGGTATTGAATGCCGAAACCCACGATTATTTATATTTTGTCGCCGACATCGAAAACTTTGGCTACCATAAATTTGCCAGCAGCCTGGCACAGCACAACCGAAATAAATTGCCATACATCCGATGGATAAACAGCCAAAAAATCAAACGCTAAGCTATTGGTCTGTCAATTTCGGCAACTCGTCCAAAAGCGCTCTTTTTTAAGATAATCTTTACCCACCGGCAAAAATTGAGGCTTATCTTTGCTTTTTAGATTTTAAGCAGTCCCCGGTTTCGGGGTCCTGAATCTTAAAAATAAGAATATGAAAAGATGGATAAGCTATTTTTGTCCTCTTATCATGATCTTTGTCCTGGCGAGTTTCGGGTTTAATACCACGACCCATGTGGAGGTGCCCGAAAAGTTAAGGATGATAGAACCTACTGAGGTTTTGTTCCCCAAAAACAAAACCGTTTTGGCAACGAATATGGCAACGCCTCCTTTTTTAGGAACCTCGTACATCGGGTTCAAGGAAGCATTGGCCTTTAAAGAGTCCCAGGGTAATTATTTTACCATCAATACCTTGGGATATCTGGGAAAATACCAATTCGGTATTGGTACCTTGCAGTTGATGGGTGTATACAATGCCACTCAGTTTTTGAATGATCCCAGGCTTCAGGAAAAGGTTTTCCGAACCAACCTGACCAGGAACAAATGGATTCTCAGAAAAGACATTGAAATATATGTCGGGAAGAGGATCAGGGGGGTCGAAATCACCGAATCAGGCATTCTGGCGGCTGCTCATCTTGCCGGAGCCGGTAATGTTATGAAGTATCTCAGATCGCATGGAGGTGTGGATGTCATGGATGCTTACGGTACTACTATTACCCATTACATTAAGAAATTTGCAGGTTATGACGTTTCTGACATACCCGCAAAACGCAATCCGAAGATTTAAAAGTTTTAAAAAGTTACGCTATATGGAAAAAGGGCCCGACGGAGACGTCGGGCTTTTTTATGCCTGAATAATAAATATGGCCGGTCTTTTATGAAAACTGAGGGTCAATTCCTTCCATTCTGAGACCTTCTTCGTTGCAATATATTGCGTAGGCAGCGTGAGGTCGCATGCCATACACAGCAGCGTTTGGCCGGACAGGACTCTCACGAGCTCTGTCAGCAATTTATCATTGCGGTAAGGCGTTTCAATAAATATCTG
The DNA here is from genome assembly GCA_041744575.1 of Muriicola sp. Classification (GTDB taxonomy): domain Bacteria; phylum Bacteroidota; class Bacteroidia; order Flavobacteriales; family Flavobacteriaceae; genus JTS-RE37. The sequence goes on along the minus strand of JBGTKP010000031.1, from coordinate 216,938 downwards.
GGCACTTCCGTTCTCTCTTGAAAGCCTTTCAATTAATTTAATCCTGTCCCTTCGCTCAGTATTTTCTATAGGCAGATAACCATTAAAAGTGAAATGCTGACCATTCATCCCACTCGCCATCATTGCCAGCAAAATCGCAGAAGGGCCCACCAAAGGAACGACTTCTATGTTTAGTTCATGCGCCAGCAGTACCACGTCTGCTCCGGGATCTGCAATACCCGGACATCCCGCCTCAGAAAGCAATCCAATATCGGCACCTTTCAGGCAGGGCGAAAGAAATGCGGGCAGTTGGGTTTTGTCCGTGTATTTGTTCAGTACTTCAATATGCAGCCTTGCCTGGGATTTTCTCGGACTTACTTTTTTAATGAATTTCCGGGCAGATTTTTCATTCTCAACAATATAATCCCTGAGATGCTCCATGGTTCTCTTAATAGAAATGGGCAGGACTTCAAGGGGGGCGTTATCTCCAAGGGTGGTTGGGATCAGGTACAATTTACCATTCGGATACATTTGGGCGGGCATAGGCAAGTCTCAGGGATTTTTGATTATGCCGGTAATGTGATTACAGGCAAGGTCTATCAGTTGATATACCTTCTCAAACCCATCCTCACCTCCATAATAGGGATCAGGAATTTCAAGAATTCCTTCCTGGACTCCTTCCATGAGCAATTTTACCTTCCCGGCCTCTTCCTCCGAACGGGCCAGGGAAATAATATCCATGTAATTTTGTCTGTCCATGGCGTAAATTAAATCAAAATTGCTAAAGTCGTGGATACTGAATTTCCTGCAACGCTGTCCACTGATATCGATGCCGTATTTGAGCGCTGTCTCGATGGATCTGGAATCCGGCCTTCCACCCACGTGATAACCCCCGGTCCCGGCCGAATCCACCAGAATATGCTCTGAACCCAATTTAGATCTCAAAATACCTTCGGCCAAAGGAGATCTGCAAATATTTCCCAGGCAGACCATAAGAATTCTGATGGCCATGATCGTGTTAAGAAAACTTCTTGGTAAGGTCCTCTATATATTTGCGAAACTGCTTGTCTGTCTCAGCGAGATTATCTACAGTCTTACAGGCGTGCAATACAGTGGCATGATCTCTTTTTCCGATCTGTGAACCTATGCTTGCTAGGGAAGCTTTGGTGAATTTTTTTGCAAAGAACATGGCCAGCTGCCTCGCTTGAACAATATGTCGCTTTCTGGTCTTTGACTGTAAGGTGGCAACATCCATTTCGAAGTAATCCGAAACCACTTTTTGAATGTAGTCAATAGACACTTCCCTTTTGGTATTTTTTACGAATTTTTCAACCACCTGTTGCGCGAGGTCCAGGGTGACTTCCTTTTTATTAAAAGAGGATTGGGCAATGAGGGAAATAATTGCCCCTTCGAGTTCCCGGATATTTGTTTTGATATGTTTGGCAACATACTCAACGATATCATCAGGCATTTCTACCCCGTCGCGGTATAATTTATTACGGAGGATGGATATTCTTGTCTCGAAATCAGGATTCTGTAATTCTGCGGAAAGGCCCCACTTAAATCGCGAGAGCAACCGCTGTTCTATGTCCTGCATGTCCACAGGGGCCTTGTCTGACGTAAGGATGACCTGTTTTCCATTTTGATGGAGGTGGTTAAAGATATGGAAGAATACATCCTGTGTTCCGGACTTGCCGGACAGGAATTGCACATCATCAATTATGAGGACATCAATGAGCTGATAAAAATGAATAAAATCATTCCTGGTATTTTTCTTAACCGACTCAATATACTGTTGGGTAAATTTTTCGGCTGAAATATACAGAACGGTACGTTCCGGATACTTGTCTTTTATTTCCACCCCTATGGCATGGGCCAGATGGGTCTTTCCCAATCCTACTCCGCCAAAAACAAGCAGTGGATTGAAAGACGTACCCCCGGGTTTGTTGGCAACCGCCATTCCGGCCGACCTCGCCAGCCGGTTGGAATCCCCTTCCAGAAAGTTGTCAAAGCTATAGTTCGGATTGAGCTGGGATTCGATTTTAATGTTACGGATTCCCGGAATAACGAAGGGATTTTTAAGTTCCGGGTTTTTCGATTTTATGGGGACGTCCATTTCCTGGGTGGATACCCCGGACCTGTTCGAACTTGGAATCCTTTCAGTAAAGGCCTCCCTGTTGCCATAAGTGTTCTCCATTTTTATTATATACACCAGTTTGGCCGTGTCTCCGAGCTCCTTGGTGAGGGCCACTTTCAGTAGCTTAACGTAATGTTCTTCAAGCCATTCATAAAAAAATTTACTGGGAACCTGAATGCTCAGGGCATTATCGGAAAGCTTGATGGGTTTTATGGGCTCGAACCATGTTTTGAATGCCTGCGGTTGGATGTTATCATGGATAAAAGCCAAACAATTGTTCCATACGGAAATAGCAGTAACACCCATTTTAAAGTTTGTCTATTCTTTGTTGGTTAGTAACTTGTTAGTTGATTGTAGCAGGAGAGCCAGTGGCGACGTTCCTAAAGTGAGACAAATATGTGAACAAAAAAAATAAAAAAAAAATGAATTTAGGTTGAATTTGCCCTTTTTTTTTCGCATGTTACAAGGCCAACTTGGCTACTTCTTAAATATATAATTTTTACCTGACACAGGATGGAATTTAACAGAATATCTTTTAGGGTTCGCTATGCGGAAACTGATCAAATGGGAATGGTCTATCACGGGAACTATGCCCAATATCTGGAGATGGGAAGGGTTGAGTGGCTTAGGTCTTTCGGGATTTCCTACAAAAATATGGAAGAAAACGGCATCAGGCTTCCTGTATTTTCTTTATCCCTAAACTTTAAAAAACCTGCCCGTTATGATGATCTTTTAACGGTGGTTACCAAGCTTAAAAAAAGACCCTTGGTCAGGATAGAATTTGACTATGAAATCTACAATGAGGCAGGTGATATTTTGGTTGAGGCGAATACGGTTTTAGCCTTCATCGATATGAAAAAAAACAGGCCTGTAAAATGCCCGGATGATATTCTGAAATTGATAGAAAGCAGGTCGTGATATTCCGATTCAATACCTGTATTATTATCGACCGCCCATTGCTTTTAATAAATTTATTAAAAATATCTTCTGACCTTGTCCTGACCTCCTGTCCAAATGTCCAATCCCTGATCACGGTTTCGTGACGCCACCTACCGCAATATGGCGGTAAACCACGTCAGAACAGGATCACTAATGAAATACTGACGATGGCCAATCCGATTCCGGCCCAGTTCATCCGGCTGATCTGCTCCTTAAATAGCTGCATGCCAAGGAGGGTGGAGAACATCACAATCGCAACATTGTTGATGGTAAATACGGCTGCGCTGTTCAGAATACTGGAATCCAGGGCTTTTAAAAGGAAAAAAATTGAAAAGTAATTGGGCACCCCCAGTGCGATCCCGGCGACAACGTTGCGTCCACTGAACCGCAATTTTTTTTTGCGATGCGAAGCCAGTACAGAAATCAGGCCTGTAAAGGCAGCCGCTCCGAAAACAGTGGCCGAAAATAATGCCAGTTCCTCCTCAGACACCAAGCTGGCTTCCATATATTTGATGCTCGCATCAATGATCCCGGAACCAAGGAACAGCAGAACGGGGAGCAAAAGCAAATGTTTCTCTTGATGCGCATTCTTCTTTTTAAAGGAAGTAAAATATACGGCGGCCAATGCCATCAGTATCCCAAGAACCCTCAGGCTACCCAGATGTTCATTGTAGATAATCAGGCCACTGATCACCGGGATCACAAATGACATTTTAGTGGCAACGGAGGCGACAGAAATTCCCATTTGCTGGGAAGTTTTTGCCATTATATTAAATACGACAATAAAAAGGATTCCGAGGGCAAGGGTACCCGGCAGCCATTCTTTCATCAGTAGGTCCCGGATGGAAAAAGACTGTGTTGTGAAGAGCAGTCCGACACAACATGCAACCACATAGTTCGCCACAATGGCGTATGAGGTCTGTACCTTGTAAAATCCATATAACTTAAAGATGATAAAGATCACACTGGAAAAAAGAATACTCAGGCACAGATGAAGCATCTTATAACTTTTCCATTAATTGTACAACATCCTCTTTTCCCACCTTTAAATGCCAGGTATGAATTCCGAGTGAGGCCGCAGCTCTCGTATGGCCTTCCGTATCGTCAATAAAGAGGGTTTCATCCGCATTAAGGCCATTGTCCGAAAGAACAAACTGAAAAATTCCAGGATCCGGTTTACGCAATCTCAATTCATGGGAGAGGTAGAACTTATCAAAACAATTCCTGAACCTGTCAAACCTCCCCGGACCCATTTTCTCTGTTACATGAGGTATATGCAAGGCATTCGTGTTACTGAGCAGAAACAGTCGATAAGAACGCAAAGCTGCCAATTTTTCAAGAAATTCCAGCCGGTATTCGGGAAGATCCAGCAACATTGAGTTCCAGATCTCCCCAAGTTGTTTTTTGGATTTGTCCGGGAAGGAGGTTAATAGGGTTTCCAGGAATTCATCGGAACTTATAGCGCCAATTTCAAAAGCTTCATTGACCGGGTCAAATACGCTCTGAAAGTCTGCAATTTCCCGCGAAGCATAGTCCCTGACCACCGATTTGTTGAGATTGATAAATACATCTCCAAAATCAAAAATAATGTTCTTAATCATTCCGGAATATATGAAGTTTATCTTCTCCGACCTTTCCGTCAAACACCATCCGACCGGAAATGACAGGGGCACTGATGCCTTCACCCAGGACACCGCCGGCAATAAAAATCCTGGCCTCATCCCAGAGACCTGATTTGATAAAGGAGGAAAGGGTTTGTAGCCCCCCTTCAATAATCAGACTGGTAAGCTGCCGGCGATAAAGGTTTTCCAGGATCTGATTGGGAATATCAGCGCTGAAATCAATCACGGAGTAAGAAACCCCACTCCTGTATTTTCCGCTATCTGAAATTTCGGTCAGCACCAAAGTTTCAGCACTGTCATCCATTACATGCCACTTTCCCGGAATACTGAGATTCCTGTCCGGTACCACCCGGACAGGGGATTTTCCTGGATGGTAACGTGTTGTCAATGCCGGATTGTCCTGAAGTATGGTTGTCGTTCCCGCCATGATTGCCTGTTCCTGGCTTCGCCATTGATGAACCAGTTGTCGGGAAGAGGCACCGGAAATCCAGAAGGGTCTTTCAGGACCTTGTCTTTTGTGAGCTGCAGGACCAATAAAGCCATCCTGCGTCTGTGCCCATTTAAGAATAACATAGGGTCGTTGTTTTTCGTGATAGGTAAGAAATCTTTTATGGTGTTCCCGGCATTCCTTTTCAAGAATTCCGCTGATCACTTCGCACCCTGCCTCTTTAAGCTTTTGAATTCCGGTACCATTTACTTTTTTGTTAGGATCGACCAGACCTATCACAACTTTAGGTATTTGAGAATTGATGATCATTTCTGAACACGGAGGTGTTTGTCCATAATGCGAACAGGGTTCCATCGAAACATACAAAGTGGATTCCTTAAGCAGGGCCTTATCGGCAACGGCGGCAACAGCATTCACCTCCGCATGAGGTCCGCCGTACGCGCTGGTATATCCTTCTCCGATGATTTTATCCTCATAAACAATCACGCTGCCTACCATGGGATTCGGCGCGGCACTTCCCAAAGCATTAAGGCCCAGTTTCATGCAGCGAAGCATATATTTTTCATGTATCTTCACACTATAAAAGTAGGCTATTCAGAAAGATTATGGATGGGGTTATCATCAGAGAGATACGACGGGAGGATAACGAAACTATATCATTACTTATACGTCAGATACTTTTGGAATTCTGTGTCCCCAGGACAGGGTCTGCTTATGATGATCCGGAACTTGACCTGATGTATGAGTCCTTTACCCGACCTATGTCATGTTATTACATTGCAGAGGATAAGGGCATTGTTATTGGGGGTGGGGGAATTGCGCCATTGAAGAATTATGATGGAACAGTTTGTGAATTGCAGAAGATGTATGTGTCAAAAGCGTATCGTGGAAAAGGCCTGGGATCCGAATTGCTAAAGACTTGTATTGCAAAAGCCAGGTCATTGGGATACACCTCTTGTTATCTGGAGTCCGTACCTTCCATGCATAAAGCCCACGGCCTTTACCTCGAAAACGGATTTAAATATCTGAATGAGCCAATGGGAAATACGGGGCACACCGTCTGCGGCGTCTGGATGGCAATGGAATTCTGAATCCATGATGTTAAAGGAGATCCGTACTATTTTTCATAAAGAACTCGCATCTCAGTACCGGCGGGAAGAGGTGGAAAGTTTTTTTGGCTTGCTTCTTTCCCATTACCTACATCTGGAAAAATTCGTACTGGCACTAAGGCCTGACCTGGTGGTTACGAAAGAGGAGGAAACCTTATTTTTCAAAGCGCTATCACTTCTCAAGGAGGAGCAGCCCATTCAATATATCCTTGGCGAATCCTGGTTTATGGATCTGAGGTTCAGGGTAAATGACCATGTATTGATCCCAAGGCCGGAAACAGAGGGATTGACCCGGTGGATCCTGAAGGAGATCAACGAAAATTATGTTCAAATTGAGACTCAGGATACCCTGAGAATATTGGATGTTGGTACCGGAAGTGGATGTATCGCTGTTTCACTGGCGAAATACCTTCAAAATGCAGAAGTGCATGCACTGGACATTTCGGATGAAGTCCTTACGGTCGCCCGGGAAAATGCCACAGCGAATCATGTGGAGGTAACCTGGATCCAGGCCGACATCCTCCAATTGACGGCCCTGCCGTTCCATTTTGATGTGATCATTTCCAATCCTCCTTATGTACGCCAGCTTGAAAAGCTTGATATGGATAAAAATGTAAAGGATTATGAACCACCCAAGGCCCTGTTCGTCCCGGATGACCATCCACTGATGTTCTTCGAGTGCATCGCCGATCTGGGCATGAATTACCTTCAGCCAGGAGGCAGTTTATACTTTGAAATCAATCAATATCTTGGGCAGGAAACAATCAGGGTGCTGGAAGGGCGAGGGTTTTCAGATATTGAACTGCGTCAGGATATTTTTGGAAATGACAGAATGATCAGGGCCGTAAGACCAGCCAATCTCCGATAATACCTGTGCCCCTAATTTTCAGATAACTCCCTCAGATATAAATTGAGCTGACCTACGATAATCTCATCGACTGCAAGGGTTGCGGATAGAAATTTCGTTTCTTTGAAGGAAGGAATTAATTTTGCCGGAACAGGGCTACCACAACTACAGGCATCGTTTCGGATGACCAATGACAGGTATCGCCACAAAAGCTAAAATAAAGCATTCACACATGGAAGCGGAGAAAAAAATAAAGGCGCTTCGCCTCGAACTCAGCGATCACAATCACAACTATTACATCCTTGACCGGCCCACAATCCCGGATTTCGAATTTGATACCAAATTGCGCGAATTACAGGATCTGGAGGCGGCCTATCCCGAATTCTTTGACCCCTCCTCCCCGACACTTCGAGTGGGCGGAGGGATAACCAAAACGTTTGTAACCGTTACCCACAATCACCGCATGTATTCCCTGGATAATTCCTACTCCAGAGAAGAGCTTTTGGAATGGGAGAAACGGGTCCAGCGCAATCTTGGAGATGCTTCGGTTGAATTTAGCTGCGAATTAAAATATGACGGAGCCTCTATCAGCATCACTTATGAGGATGGCAGACTTATACGCGCCGTGACCAGAGGGGATGGCTACCAGGGCGATGATGTGACCGCAAACATCCGGACCATTCGCTCCGTGCCGCTGCTTCTGAGAGGTTCATATCCTGCAAGATTTGACATTCGCGGGGAGATTGTATTACCCGTAGAAGGATTTGCAAGGATGAATCAGGAACGAATTGCGAATGGGGAAGAACCGTATATGAACCCAAGGAATACAGCGGCAGGTAGCCTGAAATTACAGGACAGCTCGCTGGTTGCGCAGCGACCTCTTGACTGCCTTATCTATGGGATATCGGGAACAGACCTGCAAGTAGCCTCCCAGTTTGAACTGCTCGAAAAAGCGAGGAACTGGGGTTTCAAGGTCCCTCCCAACCCGGCACTATGTAAAACAACTACCGAAGTGATGGACTACGTAGATCATTGGGATCATCACCGCCACGAATTACCCTATGAAACGGATGGGGTGGTGATCAAGGTCAATCTCCTCCGGCATCAGGAAGAACTGGGGTATACCGCGAAGTCACCGAGATGGGCACTCGCCTATAAATTCAGGGCAGAACGGGCAGCTACGAATTTACGCCGTATAACCTATCAGGTCGGGCGAACCGGCGCTATTACTCCTGTGGCGAATCTTGCACCTGTTCTCCTGGCCGGGACCACTGTGAAGAGAGCTTCACTGCACAATGCGGACCAGATTGCCAAACTGGATATTCGTGAGGGAGATGTGGTGTACGTGGAAAAAGGGGGGGAGATCATCCCTAAAATTGTGGGAGTCGACTTTTCCCATAGGCAGCAGACATCAGAGCCCACCGTATATATAACCCATTGTCCGGAATGTTCCAGTCCGCTCATTCGCCTGGAAGGTGAAGCCCAGCATTACTGTCCGAATGATACGGGCTGCCCGCCTCAGATAACGGGTCGTATTCAGCATTTTATCTCTCGGAAAGCAATGGATATTGAGGGCTTGGGAAGTGAAACCGTAAGCCTCTTATTTAAGGAAGGGCTGATAAATAACTATGCCGATCTGTACACGCTTACCGTGGAGGATATTCTACCACTGGAGAGAATGGCAGAAAAGTCGGCAGATAATCTGATCCAGGGAGTGGCTGCTTCTGTAGCCATCCCATTCGAAAGGGTTTTATTTGCCCTGGGTATCCGTTATGTGGGAGAAACTGTTGCAAAGAAATTGGCAAAGGCTTATAAAAATATAGATGCACTGATGGCTGCTTCAGGTCCTGATTTAACCGAAGTGGATGAAATCGGACAGCGCATCGCCGAAAGTGTGGTCAGGTTCTTTGAAGACGAAAAAAACATCCAAATTATTAGCCAGCTCAGGAGCTTTGGAGTTCAATTAAGTCTCAGAGAAGAACAGCTTCAAAATAAAACGGATATTCTCGGAGGCGCAATTTTTGTCGTTTCCGGTGTTTTTCAAAATCTGGGCAGGGACGAGTTAAAAAAATTAATTGAGGATAATGGGGGTAAAGTAGCATCCTCCATTTCTTCCAAAACCAACTTTGTGGTAGCCGGGGATAATATGGGACCCAGTAAAAAGGCCAAGGCAGAGAGTCTTGCTATCCCATTGATCTCTGAACAAGCATTTTTGCAGATGCTGAACTGAGCAGCTTTTGACATGCCTTATAAAATGCCAGGATTTTCATAAAAAGGGGGAGCAGCGGTCCTGATTTATGGGCTTAATCGCAAGGAAGCGTAGCGGTTGAGTAGGAAATGGAAACTCATCAATTCCAGGAGGATAAAAAGGTATTCATTGAAAAAATTATCGCTGGGAGGGAAACTCGGAATATAGACCTTGAAGGCAATCATGTAATTAACAACACCCCAAATCACGAATGCCAGGGAATACTGCCAGTTCGTGAAAAAGCCAGAAATTGTTTCTGAAGTCATCATCTTTCTGATTCCGTCGCCAATAAAAGTGGCCGCCCATGGCCAAAGGAAAAAAAGCGGGATCGCAAAGAGCCTGGCTTCCCTTGCAAAAGTTGCAATGACCACTACAACGGTGTTAAAGGCCAATGCCATCAAAAAACCATTGACAAAATTGCTCTGAATGGAAGGTATCCTCTTTTTACGGAGGTATGACCATAGAAAATATCCAAATGGTCCCAGGGTAAGAAACAATGAGAAAAAAGTTTCCAGGGAGGCATGTACATCTTCGAAATTTGCGAAGAAGCAGCTTAATCTGCTCGAGAATTCGTCTTTGGTAGGATTCCACATATCATTTAACCAAACAAAGCAAAGAAGGTAAAGCCCGTAAATACAGAGTGGAAGGCTGACAAGGGCCAGATGCCGGATGTGCCCGGCTGAAATCCTGAGGGGCAGGGTGTATTTTAGCGGAGGAAAGCAAATCAACAGGCTGAGCAGAACAAAAACACTGTTTTCTCTGGCAATCACTGCAAGACTTCCCCAGATTACAAAGTAGAACCACCTTTTTTTCAGGAAGGCGCTGAGCATCGCGAAGAGGAGGCAGTATTGGAGAGGTTCATCATAAGAAAAAATGGGTGGAAAAAAGGCAAAGAATACAGGGAAGGTCAGAAAATAAAGGATCATATTAATGATCGCCATTTTCACATCATCATGGAGCGTGATGGATAGCCTGAATAATAAAATACCGCTTAAGAAAAGAAGACCGAAGTTCACCCAGATAAATGCGACCCCCGGTCTTATCTGGAACCAATCAGCGACAGATTCAATCAAAAAAGTAGTTAATGGCCGTCTGGCAAAAGGAGGTAGTTCTTTATGATAATTGATCTGCGAGGTCAGAAATCCGTTGGAAATGACATGATTTTTTTCATTGAGCATACTGTCTGCACTGCGGGACATGTGCAGGGCAAACATGAGGGATACAAATACCAGGCTGACCACAAATGGGGCGAGAATCCTATAGGACTTGAAGCGGTTAAAATCCAATATCATTGATTAGGAGGGCTGCATCGGTGAAATTAAGTAATTTTATATAAGAACAAACAGGTGATGACCTAACATATTCTTTTTATGCATAAACCTGAATCATATGATCAATTAATGGCTGCCATGGATCAGAAGGAGCCTCCCCGGCAATGGCCTGTGCTGCTGAGAGCCATTTGGTGGGATGTCAGTGGGAATTGGGAAGAAGCACATCAGCTGGTGGATTCTTTATCGGGCAAAAAGGCATGTCGGCTCCATGCGTATCTTCATCGGAAGGAAGGCGACGAAGGGAATGCCCGCTACTGGTATGGGAGGGCCGGTGTAGCTTTTCCAAGGGAATCACTGGAGATAGAAATCAAGGCGATATTTGAGGATCTCGACAAATAATACTACTTGCCCTTTGTATGCAACGCCATTGCTTGGTATAACTACCGGGCATGATAATGTTGAAAGTCTAATTCGAGAAATTTTGACACGGATTGGGCCCAGTGTGTATTCACGAAGTGAAGATGATCCGGATGTACATTGTACGCATCATAGGTCTTTTCTGTTTCAAATGTCATTGAAAGGCCATACCGGAAGTCTGTTTTAGGACTTACTTGCCGCAGGACCTCAAAATCCATCACTCCGGGCAATAAAGAAAGCTTCGATGCCGCTTCCAGAAATTTGCTTTCTTCCGCTGACCCTTTGTCACAATTTAAATTAAAGACAACCATATGGCGTATCATAACCTAAAACTTTAATGGTGAAAATATGACCCAAACTCCGACCGCCGGCTAAGGAGAACATACAAACGGCAAGTTCCACAAAATTTAAAAGTAGGAGAATGCCTGTGTCGTTCTGCCCTATCCAAATGCCGCGCCCGGTTAATCAGCATTTCGTTCTACAAATTTAATGATATGCCCGGCTATATCCTTACCGGTCGCGGCTTCAATTCCTTCCAATCCCGGGGACGAATTTACTTCGAGAATCAGGGGACCTCTTGCCGATTGAAGCAGGTCTACCCCGGCGACCCCCAGACCCATGGCTTTTGCAGCTTTAATAGCGGCATTCTCCTCTTCATCTGAAAGTTTGATGATCGTAGCCGAACCACCCCTGTGCAAATTAGAACGGAATTCACCTTCCTTGGCCTGCCGTTTCATGGCACCAACTACGTGTCCGTCAATCACAAAGGCTCTGATGTCTGCCCCTTTGGCCTCTTTAATGAATTCCTGTACAATTACCCTGGCCTGGAGGCCGTTGAATGCCTCCAGAATGGATTCAGCGGAGTTTCGGTTATCAGCAAGAACCACGCCGAGACCCTGGGTTCCCTCGAGCAGTTTTATGACTACCGGAGCTCCGCCTACTTTTTCAATAATGGCACCTACATCCTTGGAGTAATTACTGAAAACGGTCTTTGGCAGATCCAGTCCGGCCCTTGAAAGAATCTGTAAGCTTCTCAGTTTATCCCTCGAACGTACCAACGCCTGGGACTCCACTACGGTAAAGACCTTCATCATTTCGAACTGCCGGACTACTGCCGTTCCATAAAAAGTGATGGAGGAGCCAATCCGGGGTATTACGGCACTTACATTGGTAACTTCTTCCCCCTGGTAAATAAGTCCCGGTTTTTTTCTTTGTATGATCAAATCGCATTTGGCGTGGTCAATAACCTGTACATCATGACCTTTGCGGCGACCTGCCTCGACTAACCGCCTTGTGGAATACAAGGTGGGATTTTGTGATAATATAACTATTTTCATTAGTTGATTGCTTGGGGATCAGTTCGATATGCTGCCGCACGTGCCGATCTTATCTTCACATTTTCGGATCCGGTTGGATTGATTGTTTTATAGTTAAAAATGACATTCAGAAAACCAGGGTGAGGCTCCTGTGCCTTTAGCTGCTTTTGTAATTGATTAAAGCCATTTGCGTCTCTTGAAATATAGCAGCATCCCGACGGCTACAACTATAATGACGCCCCACATGATGTAATAACTGTACTTGTAATGTAATTCGGGCAAGACGTCAAAATTCGTACCGTATATCCCTGCAATGAATGTCAAAGGGATAAAAATAACCGAGAATATGGTCAGGAATTTCATGACATCATTGAGCTTGCTGCTGATCGTGGTATGGTATATCTGAAGCTGGTCCGACAGGATCTCGCGGTAGCTGTCGGAGGATTCCATTGCCTGGTTGATATTATCTAGGAGTTCTCTCAAATATACATAAGTGGTATCCCGTATTAATTCAGATTCCATCTTGCAAAGGTTAAGAATCATTTCCCTGGCAGGACTCATGCTCTTCCGCAGGAAATTAAGTTCTCTCTTATAGGTGTAAATTTCATCAATGACACTTTTTCTCGGCTCCTGAAGCAGCGTTTCTTCCAGTGTTTCAATTCGTTCTCCCAGCAACCCGACGATATAAATATAATTGTCCACAACGATGTCCAGTAAGGCGTAGGCAAGATAGTCTGTGCCTCCGCTCCGGATTCTCTTCCTGTTATTTCTGATACGTTCACGAACAGGATCAAATACATCCCCATTTTTCTCCTGAAAGGACAAAAGCACAGTAGGAGTAATGATGAGGCTTAGGTTTTCAACTGAAAAATTTCCGGATTCAGCCTCCTGCTGTAGCATCTTGAGAGAAATGACAATACAGTTGCCATATTCCTGAATGGCGGGTCTGGCATTGATGTCCATCACATCTCCCATAACCAGGCTGTCAAATTCAAATCCCATGGAAATTTCCTCCATGATAACCGGGTTGTGCAAGCCATCAACATTGAACCAAGTCACGGTAGGTTTTTCACGATATTTCAAAACCTCATTCACCTCATCAACTACGCTCTCTTTTAGTCCGCTGGTATCAAAATCGATGATCCTGAGAAGCACTTTCTCCATTTTCTGCTTCCCCCTGAAGGACATATCATCCGGGGAACGACCTATTTCCTCTTTCCCTTTTTTAACAAATCTCGGTATGCGTTTCATTTGATTCAAAATAAACTTTACCAATACCCAGGTCGCTGTCGACCTTCAAATTTCAGAGCCGAAAGGTACCCATAATATGGCAGATTTCAGCGCAAGAATATCGTGTTACAATAATTTCTGAAAGGACGGCGCAATAAGCCTGTCCTGCTGTACGTTCTGATGCCAGCCCATGGGTGCTAAGACATAATTTGAGACCAATTTTATTGTAGTTCGGGCCTCTTCCTTTACAAGAATACCCTGATCTTTTCATTTAACCTTAATTTGGTGGTATTTTTGGAAGGATTTGAAATAATATTTTAAACCATCCATGCATAAGCACTTCTTTCTACTACTTTGTTTCGTTGCGACGGTTGTCTCCGGACAGGGCCCGGGAGTAAAGGACAATGGTTATTTAAAAGATCGCGTGTCACTTTACAGGAAGGACATTCGTGGCCCGTACAGGGACATTCGCTGGTTTTGCAAGGACGGGACTATCCGTCAACCAAAAGATCCCTGCCCTGAGGAGATCGGTCCGGGCCTTCAACATGCCCGGTACAAGGAGGAAGTAATTTCTTTGGGGGCTTCGAATCATATTTATTTCGGACAAATTCTTTCTGCAACCAACTTTGATGAATTCTGGGATGCATCCAATGATCATTCAAGAATACAGCAGTACCAACTGGAACAATATCTTCAGTCTGTGGACAATGGCTGGATCATGCAGAAAGGTCAGTTTTACAGGGGGGCCATACAGGCGGAAGATGAGGCAGCCTGGGGTATTGCATTTTACAGCGATCTTCTGGAAAATGATGACCTCCTGAAAACCAATTATTTCCTGGTACGTCAGTCGTTAAAGTCGGTACCGCATCACGGAGACGGAAATCTCGGACAGGTGATGAGAAGCCAGTCCAAAGTTATTTCTGAAGAATACCCCGCATTTATGGATCTCAGGATAAAAATCCATGGACGGCCGGAAGCTTCCGATATTCGGAGCGTAAAAGGCTTTCTACAGTTGCATCCCCAGGTACCACAAGAGGCGGCTGCCCGCTTAAAGGAATTGGTTGCTACCATGGAGGAGTTTTACAAGCCGGTTACCGTGGGTGGTCTGCTCCCCGCACAGACTTTACTTAAAGACACTCCCCTGGGCAATAGCATCGCTGCCTATATAGCCAACAACCCTTCCGGGAGCGCCCCTGCCACCCTCATTCCGCAGACAGCACAACTCTTATTGGACATCAGGGAAGGGATACTGGCTGAAAAGCGGGGGGCGGCACGCCTTCAATTGCTGGATATCTCCATTATCCTCGAGGATATCATTTTCAAGAATGCATCAGCCTGGGATCCTGAGACTTTGAAGGAGCAGCTTTCCAAGATGTGCAACCTTGGTCTTGCAACCGCCGGATCCGGTTATCTGGAATTATGGGAATGGGAGCGAATTCAAAGCAGTTTAAATCCTCCCGAAAATAAGTATATCACTCTCGAAGAACTAACCAAAGTGCTTGAAACTGCAAGGGGTGCTGTCGAATGGAGCGCGGCAATGGTAAAAGCTACCTATGGAAAGACCGTAAGTATCTATTCCGCATTCGAACCTCTGGCTTATGGGTTTATAGATGACCGGATCCGTGGATCTCTCACGCTTCCATTAGGCCATATGGTCAGCGAACTGGGCGAATACATGGCAAAGGAGTCAGCGCTTACGAATAAGGTAATGGATCTTCCCAACCAAACCACAGTTCGCGGTCTGAATGCCGGGTATGCCCTTGGAGAATTGGTGGTCGTTGACGGTTCATCAGAAGAAACAGAAGTTTCTTCTGACAAAATTTATATTTTCAGGAGAGCCCCTTCGGATTTGAAGCCCGTAGCCGGCATTGCCACAGTTGCTGAAGGAAATTTGGTTTCACATGTTCAACTCCTGGCGAGGAATCTTGGGATACCCAATGCGGCCTTGTCAGATGACAATCTTCAGGATATGAAAAAATATCATGGGCAGAAAGTATTTTATGCGGTTTCCAATAAGGGCAATGTCGTTATAAAGTCGGAGGCCCGGATGACCTCCGCGGAACGTAACCTTTTTTTGGTAAAGGAGCGCAGTAGTTCTAAAATTTCAGTTCCTGTTGACAAAATACGTTTGGATCAGAATATGGTCCTCAATTTACGCGATGTTGATTCAGGAGATTCGGGGAATTTGTGCGGTCCTAAAGCCGCTAATCTGGGGCAACTTAAAAAAATGTTCCCGGATATGGTGGTAGAGGGGCTGGTGATCCCATTCGGTGTCTTCCGCGATCATATGGGGCAGCGGATGCCTGGAGAGGAGCGTAGCTACTGGGAGTATCTGACCAATATGTTTACCGAGGCAGACAAAATGCGTTCTGATGGTATTTCAGAATTGGAAGTTGAAAACTACCAGTTGCGACAACTCGAAATTCTCAGGGAGGCCATCAGAAAGATGCCGCTCCAAAAGAACTTTGTCGATCGGATCGACCAGGATTTTAAAGCTATTTTAGGAGCTGATATGGGAAAGATTCCCGTATTCCTTCGCAGTGACACCAACATGGAAGATCTTAAAGATTTTACAGGTGCCGGATTGAACCTTACTGTCTTCAATGTACTCGAAAAGGAGAAAATACTTGAAGGCATCAGGGCTGTATGGGCATCTCCCTATACGGAACGCAGTTTTAAATGGAGACAGAAATACCTCCTGAACCCGGAAAATGTGTACCCCTCCATCCTTATTATTCCGAGCGTGGATGTGGATTATTCCGGGGTGCTTATCACCAAGGGAATCAATTCGGGAAAGGAGGGCGACCTGACGGTTGCCTTTAGCCGGGGGGCAGGGGGAGCGGTAGACGGGCAGGAAGCGGAGACTTACACCTTAGGTGAGAAGGGTGACAACCGTCTTCTGGCTCCAGCCAGGGAGGCCTATTATACAGTACTTCCGGTATCAGGCGGCACTGCGAGAAAAGCATCCACTTTTGAATCGCCGGTCTTAAAATCAACGAATATGAAGGCGATCCGAAAACTGGCAAAAACTGTTCGGGAAACGCTGCCAAAGGCGACCGGGGATACGTATCGCGGGGCATATGACGTAGAACTTGGTTTTAAGAATGACCAACTCTGGTTGTTCCAGATTCGACCGTTTGTAGAGAATAAAAATGCTTCCGCCTCAGAGTATCTGTCATCCATCACTTCCAAAATAAATGCCGGAAGGAGAATTGCAATGACCTCCAAAATATAATATCTAGGCAATTTACCCGGTTGCTGCCTGTGAGGAGACCCTCACAGTTCGGGGAAAAGGAGTATATTATGACAGGAATCCACATAAATGAAGAATGATAAAAGGCGTAGAAAATATTGAGTTACAATTTTTAACCCTCAGCGATTACCAGGAATTAAAATCGGCGATGATTGAAGCCTATTCAAATATGCCGGGATCATTCTGGGGAGAGATGCATATCAGGGCTTTGATTGATAAGTTTCCGGAAGGGCAGGTGGTCATTAAGATCAACAATCAGCTGGCTGGGTGCGCATTGTCCATAATTGTTGATTACGGAACCTTCGATGAACATCACACCTATAAGGAACTGACCGGGGATTATACCTTTGAGACCCATCAGTCTGACGGGGATGTACTTTACGGGATTGATGTATTTATCAAATCAGAATTCCGGGGATTGCGATTGGGAAGACGACTGTATGACTACAGAAAAGAACTATGTGAAAGACTGAATCTCAGGGGAATCGCCTTTGGGGGACGGATTCCAAATTATCATAAATATTCAGATGTTCTAACTCCCAAGGAATATATCGAAAAGGTAAAACGGAAGGAAATCACAGATCCTGTACTTAATTTCCAGATATCAAACGACTTTCATCCTTCTAAAATCCTAAAAGGATATCTGGAAGGAGATGAAGCTTCTAATGATTTCGCAGTCTTATTGGAATGGGATAATATATATTATGAAAAGCCGGTTGATAAGGCGACTACCCAAAAAAAGATAGTGCGTCTGGGACTCATCCAATGGCAAATGCGACCTTATAAAGATCTGGAGGAACTCATGCAGCAAGCCGAATACTTTATTGATGCGGTTTCAGGTTATCGTTCGGATTTTGCATTGTTCCCGGAGTTTTTTAATGCCCCGCTCATGGCTGAGAATAACCACCTGCCGGAATCTGCAGCCATCAGGGAACTTGCCAAACACACAGACAGTATTGTTCGCAGGTTTTCCAGCCTGGCTATCTCATACAATATCAATGTCATCACAGGCAGCATGCCCGAGATAAAAAATGATTGGTTGTATAATGTGGGTTATCTGTGCCGGAGGGATGGAAGCATTGAACGTTATGAAAAACTGCACGTCACCCCGGATGAAGCCAAAGTTTGGGGGATGCAGGGAGGAAATGAACTGAAGACGTTTGATACGGATTGCGGCAAAATTGGAATCCTTATCTGTTATGATTCCGAATTCCCCGAGTTGTCACGACTCCTAGCTGACGATGGCATGGACATTTTATTTATACCGTTTTTAACGGATACTCAGAACGGCTATACGAGGGTTCGTTGCTGCGCTCAGGCCAGAGCCATTGAAAATGAATGTTATGTAGCAATAGCCGGAAGTGTGGGAAATCTGCCAAAGGTACATAATATGGATATCCAATTTGCCCAGTCTATGGTTTTTACACCTTGCGATTTTTCTTTCCCAGCTAACGGGATCAAGGCCGAAGCTACTACCAATACGGAGATGATCCTGATTGCAGATGTGGATATAGATCTATTGCGGGAATTACATCAATTCGGAAGCGTCAGAAACCTTATAGACAGGAGAAAAGACCTGTTTGAACTAAGAAAACTCACCTGAAACGTGGCCATATGGAAACACCAAATGTACAAGTTAGTCAATGAAATCAGCAATCACCGCGGTTTTTCTGCTCCCGGCCATCCTTTTTTACTGCAAACTGAATGAATACCCTATCGATGGCTACGACCATACAGGTATAAAAAGATTGAAACGACTGGAACTGATTCAGACGGGAGAGATCAAAGGAGTTCCTCTGCCTTCCGGCGCCTTGAAATCATATAAGGAAATTGAACTGCATCTCCTTCCACGGAAGACGGACAGTATCAAAGATTTACTGATTAATGATGACGACTTTCAGAAGGAGGTCAACGCCTTATTCAGGGGGCTGGATAAGAGTTATGCTCTGGCAATTCTGGATATTTCAGATCCTTCCAGGTTGCGATTTGCGCAGCGCAATTCCAGCGCAGGGTATCAGCCTGGCAGTGTTGGAAAACTCGCCGTGTTGACTGCTTTATTTACCCAGCTGTCCTGCATCTATCCGGACTCTTGGGAGCAACGAACCGAATTGTTGCGAAACAAGTCGGTTAAAGCAGGGGTCTGGGGCCTTACAGATGAACATACGATCCCGGTGGTTAACCTGGAAAAGATGTCCCTGGTGAAAAGACAAGTGATCAGCAGCGATATTTTTACACTCTATGAATGGGCAGATCATATGATGTCTGTCAGTAACAATGGTGCAGCGAGTATTGTCTGGAGGGAAGCTTTACTCATGGCTGCGTTTGCCGACTATTACCCCTGGCTGACAGAGGAGGAAGCGGATCGCTATTTCAGGGAAACTTCCAAAAAGGAACTGACGGATCTTGCCAATGATGTGGTCAATATGCCACTGCAAAAACTCGATATTTCCAGGGAAGAATGGCGATTGGGAAGTTTTTTCACCAGGGGAGCCAACACCTTTGTCGGAGACAAGGGGGGAAGTATCGGCACCCCTTTGGGACTGATGAAATTTCTTGTGCAATTGGAGATGGGAAACGTGGTGGATGAGGAAAGCAGTCTCGAAATGAAAAGGTTGATGTATATGACAGACCGGAGGATACGCTATGCTCAGGCTCCGGCACTGAAAGATGCCTCTGTTTATTTTAAATCCGGCAGCCTTTATAAATGTGACAGGTCACTCGGGGAGCCATGTGGCAAATATATGGGCAACGTCAGCAATTACATGAATTCGGTAGCCATAGTTGAACATCCTGACCACTGTAACTATCTGGTGGTACTGATGACCAATGTACTTCGCAAAAATTCGGCCAGCGACCATATGTATCTTGCCGGCAATATCGATAAGCTTGTCAGGAAGTAGTGGTCACATCCTCCAGGGCACTGACAGCCTCCCTGGCAAACGTCCGGAGTTTAAGATCTTCACTTTCTGTAAATGGAAGGATCATTGACAGGTACGAGGCGTTTTTTTGCAGACGGATCAGATAGAGCACGGCCAACTTCACTTTCAGGTCGTTGCCGTGAAGTAACATTTCGAAACAAATGGCCTCCGATGGCACTTTATGCTTTATTTTCAGCAGCACTTCTTCAGAAGATATATCCAGAGCCGATTCTTCGATGATTGGCAGGAGGGTTCTCTTGAGGTCTCCGGTGAGCAGGTTGTCCAGAAATTCTATCGCGTTAATTCTGGTTTCCTGTTTGTCACTTATAAGTCCCTCGTATGCTATTTCCACATCAGGTTGATGGTATTTGAGCGACAAGAGTGTAAATATGCGCTCCAGGCCCGAATCCAGTCGCCGCTCAAGTAACTCCAGTAAACTCGTCCGTGCTTCGCGCTCCTCAGGTCCGATTCCATGGTGTGGCCTTTTTCGGTTGCGATACGAAATGATGATCTGGGTGTGCATGGCGGATAAGGTCAGGTGATGTAACCTGCATTCTTCAAAGATGGCGGAGGCTACCTTATAGCGATTGAATTTCAATTCGGGGTTATTTCTTCGCAGTTCTCCCAGGGCACGGACGGTTTCCAACCGAACACCTACATCAGGATCGTCAAGGAGGCGAAAAAGTTGCCGGACTGTTTCCTGAGAATGAAAGCCCTTCAAAACCCCGGGAATAAACCGGCAGATAGCCGGTGGCAACTCACGGTCTTTTACGAGCTGTACAAGATGGGAGATCACCTTAGTACCGTATCGGTGAAGGGATGTCGTTGCTGTTGGCCGGTACATTTTGGCCGGTAGAAAGTGAAGGAGTGTATTAATGAAATCAGGGAAAACGGATTTTCCGGCAGCCTCTATCGCGGTTTTTACAACGCCGGGATCCGCATGCCCGAACTGCTTGGCAATAACGTGATAGTATTCCGGGATATTTGCGGCCCCAATAGTTTTCAATAGGAGTTGCAGGGAAGAGATGTCTTCGGGCCTTTCTGCGATCTCAGACAATTTATCCTGTATCCTCTGTTGTAAGTTGTAGGAATTTCTCAGGGTATCATTATCCCTGGCCTCCCGGGCGAGACAATACAGCGCTACCTCTGCGATTTTCCTGTTAGGGTGACTCAGGTATTTGTTGTATACCAGAGAACTGTTTACACCGGCATGCAGGAGCAGGTATTCCAGAGTGGCGAGGGTCAGCGGTTCGTCACCGCTGTTAAGCAATTCATTGATCCCGGTGATCATAGATGACCTGTTGAGGAAATAGAGATTCCGGATAGCCGCCGTTCGCACCTGGTTCGAAGAATGGCCCAGGAGTAATTGTACATCCTCTTCAAACCTTTTGTCATTTATTTCCATTAGCTTCCCGAGCATAAAGAGGATCTGTTCTTCCGTTCCGTTTCTGAAAACTGTTCGCATTCCTTCAATGAAAGAGCTTTTCCGGATCAGCGCCCTTCCGGATGGCTGATCCCTTTCCTCAATCTGTTCCAGGTTCCTGCGAAAACTTTTAAAATATTCCTGACGTACCTGCAGTATCAGCAGAACCCAGACGCCTACAAGAAGGAAGATGAGTCCGGCGATATATACGGATGGCAATTCCAGTGCCTGTATGACAAAGATCAGTATGAATCCCGCGATTCCGGTAGCAAGACTGTCTACAACAACATCAATAAACGACTTGGTTTTGTTCTTCAGATCAAAGGGCAGGGGCAGGGTGAGTAATTCGGTGGCGCTTTTATGAACTGATTGTTTCATCACCCCATCCATAGCTTTTATTACGATCACCGCTGCAAGTTCCGGTAAAAAGAGAAAAAGGAAACATCCCAGAATAATGCCTGTCGGCAATATTAACAGGGCATAACCGACGCCCCATATCCCGACAATCCTGTGTGTAAAAAAAAGTTGTATTGCCAGAGAAATCAAATTAAAACTGGAAAACCAGAAAGCAAAAAATGCGGCTAGGTCTTCTGGGTCCGGGATGGCCGCTGCTGCAAAATCACTAAACAGGTAGTCGACGAGTTTGGCGACAAGTACGCTCAGGGCGACCATACCTGCGAAATAGGTCAAATGCCTCGACTGTAGTACGAGGAAAAAGGGACGTTGTGAGCCTGACACGGTTCGTTTTTTTTCTTTGAATTTTCCCAGTACCCTGACCCTGGTGTTCCAGATTTTACGAAGCAGAGGTATGCAACAGAGGAGGACGACGGATGCTACGAGAATCATGTGCTCATTGCCTATTACGGGAGCCAAAATGGACGTCAGATAACCCCCGAAAATTCCGCCTAATATCGCTCCGGAGCCGATGAAACCAAATAATCGTTTCGCTTCTCTTATGTTATAAACGAGATTGGCCAGGACCCAGAATTGTGATGCCGACAGTACCGCATAAATAGCCACCCATACATAAAAGAAATAGAGCAGGAAGCCTCCTACCATATTCAATTTCAGAAGGATCCCAAAACCCAGCAGGATAAAAACAGAGCCCACGAGGGTGGTCTCTATAATTTTATGCAGGGAAAAACGGATCAATGCCCTGTAATAAAAAAAGGAACTGATGACAGCGGTCAAAGCCACCAGAAGAAATGCGAATGGCAACTGTTCTACCCCGAGTTCGGAAAGAAACAGTGCATTGACGGTAGGCTTGATAATAAGAAGTACCGTGATGATCAGAAAAATATAGGAAAACATCCAAAGGGATACCTTAAATTCACCCTCACGGACATCAAAAACTTTCTGGATTATACCTTGGAACATAGATTGAATGGGCAGGTCCCGACTGTTTGGAATTTCAGGAAGTACCCTTTTTAAGTACCTTTTCAATAGGTTTCACCAGATCTCGGATGATCTGTTCCCCGTTTGCATCATCTATCAAGGCCACCAGGATGTAACGCCTGTCTGCTTCCGTGCCCCATACAAGAACCGAATCCGAATGATACGTTCTCCAGGACCCTGATTTACGGAACAGGCGTGCATTGGGTGCTATGATATTAAGTGTGTTGACAAATTTATGATGCAGCTCCGGATTTTCCATGATCTTCAGCATTTGCTGAGATTTTTTGTGATTTACCAGTTTCCCGTTAGCCAACAGGTAATAATAACGGCATACCTGGGTTACGGTTGCGGCATGACTGAGGTTTTTAAGGGGTTCGCGGTGGGTGTCGCCTCCACTGCCATATCTTTTCCCAACCCATAGACCGCCTCCGGTTGCTTCATTATAGAAAGCGTACCTGGGATCTGTCATTACCGCCTCAATTTTATCATATCCGATACGGTCAATCAACCTTGTGGAGGCCTCATTGTCCGACCTGCTTATCATCAGTTTCATATCCCGTTTTACCTGGGCGGTTTCTTTCACCTGGTTTTTATCAATGGCATCCATGGTTGCCAAGAGGACGGCGATCTTAGGAAGACTTGCCGCGTACATCATATGGTTTCCGTTGATCCTGGCAAAACGGGCACTTTCCGGATCGCTTAGATCAACAATTCCTACCGCCATCTTTTTTTCCACAATCAGCTTACTCCACTCCGGATCGGCCATCAGTTCATTTTCCAGACTGGCCTGCAGGGAAATATCCAGCAGATCTCTTAGCGGTTTTATACGGGAATCATCAATGCGGATGGGAAGATCCTCCTGGGCGGAGAGACAGGTTGCCACATGGCACAAAAGAAGAATATATATTCGATAGGATTTCATATTCTACGGCCTTTATTGCAATTGTATTCAAAATTATGCAATCCACCCTCTGAAAATGCAATTCAAGTTGACTTTTTATAGCTGTATCCAACCTTCTCAATCAGGCGTCTTTCCTTTTACGGGAACTGAGGCACTGAAAGATTGTTGTTTTAAACTTAGACTATAACGTAAATTTACCATTGTATTATACCGGAAGCGTAATTTTGAATGAAATTAAGAATATATTTCAGGTAGTGCTTTAATCTTTGTGAATGGATTTAAAAGATGGTGTTAAAACAGCCGAGAATAAAGTATCCCCGGAGGCGACGGAATTGAGCAATTTCATAAAGGAGGAAGGTAACTCTCTGGTAGACCGGCTGGAGTCCTACGAAGATATTATTAACCTGGAGGTTGGAGATACCGGATTAAGCAGGGCAAGAACCCTGGAAAGGGAATTCGGGCTCCGGCAATTATATATCAAATATGAAGGGGATAATCCCACAGGTACTCAAAAGGACCGGATTGCCTTTGCCCAGGTGTACGATGCCCTGAGGAGGGAATATAAAGAGATTTCCCTTGCCACCTGTGGTAACTACGGGGTGGCAGTAGCACTCGCGGCCAATCTTGCAGGAATCCGGTGTAAGATCTTTATTCCGGAATCCTATAAAACCGAAAGGATAGATGAAATGATAATGCTCCGGGCCGAAATCATCCGTTTGCCCGGAAGTTATGAAGATGTGGTGGTCGCAAGCAGCAAACTTGCCGGGGAGCATGAATGGTATGATGCGAATCCGGGAGGTTCCAATACAGCACTTCAGATTTCCGCCTATTCCCAGATCGCATTTGAAATCTATGAGGATTTGGGGGATGCCCCTGCCTATTGTGCCGTCCCTGTCTCCAATGGGACCCTTATCGCAGGAATTTACCGGGGGTTCGTGAGTCTGTACAAAAGAGGAAAGACCTCGGCCATCCCTAAAATGATCGCCGCTTCATCTACCCGTAAAAACCCTATCATTCAGTCCTATCTGCTCAACCTGGACCATTGCATGGATCTGGACCCCGAAACGATCCATGAAACCAGGTACAACGAACCCCTCATCAACTGGCATAGTTTTGATGGGGAAGAAGCCCTGTATGCCTTAAGACAATCACATGGTGAGGCGTTCAATATAAGTGATAAAAAATTAAAAAAAATGTCCGCACTTCTAACAAAAAAAGAAGGATTCCGAATCCTGCCCGCGGCTACAGCTGGATTGATCGGATTGCTGGAAATGGATCAAAAGCTGGATTTTAATCCCGGAAGATTTGTGGCTGTCCTAACCGCTAAATATTAATAATGAAAACTGCAATTGATGGAAAAGCTCTGGTTTATTGCCAGGGAGCTTTTAATACTCCAAATGGTAAAACGGCACATGGCCTGGTTCGTTTTACGGAAAGATATGAGATTGTTGGCGTTCTTGACGAAACTTACGCCGGAAAGGATGCCGGAGCAATTTTAGATGGCAAACCCAATGGTATACCGATTTTTAAAAATATTAGTAGGGCTATTGAAGCGCTGACTTCTTCCGACAACCTTCCGGCAACACTAGTGATTGGTCTTGCGCCCGACGGCGGAAGGCTGCCGTCCGCAGCTAAGGAAGCCATCAGAACGGCACTTAAGGAAGGTTGGAACGTAGACAGCGGCTTGCACGATTTTTTGAGCCATGATCAGGAATTACGGCAACTTGCAGTAGCTCATAACTGCCGGCTACGCGATGTTCGCATGACCCCGGACCGCGACAAACTCCATTTTTTTACAGGCGAGATCGAAAAAGTCAGTTGCCTGAAACTGGCAGTATTGGGAACGGATTCAGCGTTGGGAAAACGAACCACAGCCTGGATCTTAGTACATGGCTTCCGAAATGCCGGGTTAAAGGCAGAGATGATTGGCACAGGTCAGACAGCCTGGATGCAGGGGGCCAAGTACAGCATGGTGATGGACAGTTGCATTAATGACTTTGTGTCGGGAGAGATTGAGAATGCTGTCGTAAGTGCCTGGAAAAATGAAAACCCCGATGTTATTGTGATTGAAGGCCAGGGAAGTTTAATGAATCCTGCCTATCCGGGCGGATTCGAAATACTTGCGGCCGGCAGGCCGGACTTTGTGATTTTACAGCATGCCCCAAAACGATTGGAATATGATGGTTTTCCCGGATATCCGATGCATCCGCTGGAGGATCAGATCCGGGCCATTGAGATCATATCGGGAAAAAAAGTCATTGCAGTAACCGTCAATCATGAGAGAATGGAAGAAGGTGAGATCCTCCAATACTGCAGGCAAATCACATCAGATACCGGCCTGCCTGCCTTTGATGTTCTGGCCAATGGAGCCGATCAACTTATTGCGCTTCTGAGACAACACCTGAAATGAAAACCCTGTTTTTATGAAAATTATCAGAGTGTCTTATGAGCGTATGGACTTACAACTATCCGTACCCTACACTATTGCCTATGAAACGATCACCAAATCCTGCAATTTTATTCTTAAAGTGGAGACTGAATCCATTCTTGTGGGATATGGCTGTGCCGCCCCTGACAAAAATGTTACCGGAGAAGAAGCCGGCGAGGTGGCCACATTGATCGAAGATATTGTCATCCCCTTTCTTTTGGGAAGAAATCCTTTTACGTATCCATTGATTCTGGAGGAATTGAAAATCGTTCTGAGCGGTCGATCTTCCACCCTGGCGATGGTGGATATGGCCATGCATGACCTGATCTCAAGAAAGGCAGGCATACCTCTTTACCGCTATCTGGGAGCTTACAGAAATAGCATTGCGACAAGCATAACCATTGGCATTCTTCCGCTTGAAGAGACCCTCAACATGGCACGGGAATATGTGCATAGGGGCTTCAATATCCTTAAGATAAAAGGAGGATCGGCCTTGGATGATGATATTGAAAAAGTACTTCGTCTACGTGAAATGTTTCCAGAAATTATCCTGCGTTTTGATGGAAATCAGGGCTATTCTGTGGCAGAGGCCATTGCTTTTGTCCATGCCACCCGTAGTGTCAAAGTGGAAATATTTGAACAACCAACGCAGGTTGGCCGGGAAGAATGGCTCGGACAGGTCAATGAACAGGTGATCATTCCGGTAATGGCCGATGAAAGTATCATGACGGTTTCTGACGCTTTCAGGCTGGCTAAGAGTAAACATGTCAGAATGATTAACATTAAACTCATGAAGGTTGGTGGTATCATGGAAGGTATGCATATCAATTCAATTGCCAGGGCAGCTCATCAGGAAGTGATGGTAGGCTGTATGGATGAATGCGCGCTCGGCATTTCATCCGGTCTGCATTTTGCATTGTCAAGATTCAATATAAAATATGCTGACCTTGATGGACATCTGGACATTATGAAGGATCCGTTTACAGGTTTGTTCCGTCTGGAGAAAGGAATTCTTATTCCCTCAGAAGATCCCGGTCTGGGGAGGATAGGTGATTAGGGATTGATTAAGATAACACATATGAAAACGGACTTTTTGGTAGAGATTCTTTCTTTTAATAAAATAGAAGAAATCCCCGGGGCGTGGAAGGAACAGGACTATGTCAGTTTACTTCAACTGATGGACTTCTCTGATACGGAGGGTCTGCCCGAGGGAGAACTCAGGGAACTGACGCTGATGTCACTCACCGATCATGATCCTGTGGAGGCTGCCGAGATTGTTCTTTCCCATATATTTGGACCAGGGCTGAATCAGGGTCAGAGAGAGCAGATTGCCAATGAGATGCTTCAGGAAAAAATGTGGGAAGAATATGCCGACCTGTCAAAGCATGAAGATTTATTTAACGCCAACCAATTATTGTTTCAGGCTTTCAATGGAAAATTTCCCCCTCCGGAAGCGGTGATGTTCCGTGTCCGGATCACTGTCAGGAAACTGTCAGATCTGGATATTTTTGAGTCAAATGCTGAAGCAGCAATGATCCAACTCCTCGTAGGCGGTATGGCAGAAAATACGGTAATCTCCAGACTTTTCGGAACTCAGATCAATACAGATAATTTCCCTGAAGCCAGTGGCATTATTTGGAAATTAACAACGGAGTCCGAGGAAAGTCATTCATTTACGTCTAGTATCATCAGCTCCATGTACTGGTTTCGGGAACTCAAGTACATCGGAAAATTTGAGGTCACGCTCCATGGGGATCTGTAATTGCATCCCTGTGGGAATAGTTTCCGGAGGCTGACAAAAGATCAGTCAACCGTTATGCAGTTTTCACAAAAAGTTTCTCGAAGGAATTGATCTTCAAGTAATTGAAATGTCATTCCCCCAGCTCCAAAGCTTTTGAAAAGCCTGCAGAATCTTTCCTTATTCAAATTAATCGCATTCAGTATGATGGTCCTGTAGCCTGTTGCGCTTGTAAATTTGTTGTCAACAAGGGTCAGGTTCAGGTAAAAGAAAAGCATATCTTCATCAGTATCAATACGGGTCACATTGTTTTTGAGTACTGCGATGGCATGTTCAAGACCGGCGTAATAGGAAAAGAATTGGGAAAGGCGAAGATAATCATCATCTGAGAGCGGAAGGCCGATGTAATTTTCAAAAATGTAGTCTACAGACTTGTTTTTATTATTAAAGTCCCTGTTCTGCATAAAATCCCCGCTTTTCACCATATGGAAATTAAGGAGCATACGCTTCACCAGGGGAGGAGGTATTTCATAAGACCTCAAATCAAGAATTTGTTCCAGCAGCTGGTCAGGCTGTATGGGAATTACTTTAAAGCGCCACAACTGTAACTGCAGGGCTGCAAGGTTGTACGCTACTTTGAAATCCTCAGCGTCCAGAGCCTTCAGACCCAGGATTTCGTTATATGCGATGAGCATATTTCCCTGGTCTAGAAGGTACCCCAACGCAGCATTTTCATTTAATAAAGGGACAAAACGCTTTTGCTGGGGAATATTCATTGCAGCCAAAGCCCCATAACTTACCTGTTCTAGTTTAATCTTTTCAATAACCGCTTTGTGCAATTGGAAGACCAGCGTCATGTCGTTGGCTTCCACAGCCTGATTGAAACTGTTGATCAGATCATCAGGGTTCGCATTTTTGTATTGATCCTTCTTTTCCAACTCCAGGCTGACGATCGCTTTCCGGTGGGTCTTCAGGTATACCTCAAGCGATTCCGCAAGCTTCCCGGTAAGTTCTGAATTAATGTCCGCTTTGCTTAGCTCCCGCAAGGAATCATATGGAGTTTCCCGTATATCATTTAGAAATTCCACCCAGTTCTCAGCGGTAGAGACATTCGTTTTAAATGCCGGCAATTGGAACGACTGCAGAGCCTGTACAATACTCGATGCTCTTTGTGCCTGAAGTAATCTGTTGCGTTCCCGGTTACCTTCGACACTGGAGTAGGCTTTAATACTAATTTGTTGAATGGTATAGTCTGTCAGCCGTAGCGAGTCGTACAACGGTTGTATGTCCCGTGGGGAATAGGAGGCCTTGTCTTTCTCAAAGGGAATTGAAAAGGTTAGGATTTTGGATTTCAGGGATCCGCTTAAGGTACCGGCAGACGACGAACCACTGCCGGGAAAGGTCAGAATATCCAGATACATTCCCATGTCCAGCAAATCCCATTGATAAGCTTCCAGGTTAAAAATGGTCTGGTATCTGCAAAGGGTATGGTTGGCGAGAAACAGAATATTGAACTCAACGTCCTCATCCCTCAGATGCTCAGGGAGTTTACCCACGGCCACTCTGAAGCGATTTTTGCCATACGGCTGAAGTGATGTTCTGAGTTTCCTGCTATAAACGGGAGCCAGCAGTTCTCCCCGGATCTGCCCTTTTTCCGGTAGCATTAAATCGCAACCGTAACGGGCCCTCTTCACGACATCTATGGCAATACCATCTCCCGTACCAATTATTAACTCATCAAACCATTCCCTGTCCGATATTTCAAAATAAAGGAGATCGTGCTTATCCCGCTGAACAGAAAACTGCACTTCTTTTGGCTTCCGTGCGAAGGTTGTCAGGCAAGGTTTGCATACCAGGGCTTTTTCTTCCCCCGGAAAGCGGATATCATAAGTTCTTTGTGCGGCAAGGTTTGGAAAAATTACAATATAAAGAAGCACTTGAATGCAATTGTGAATGATTCCCATTTTGAAATTTATCATAGACTATTCGGGTATCGGCCTTAAGCGGTGTGACGGATATATCCGAATTATACTGTAATACCTACCCCCTCTGCACTTCGCCTTTTATACGAATCAAAATAAAAATCGATTCTGCCCAGATTCACACCATAACATCCGGCCTGATTGACGAGCACCTGCTCGTTTTTCCGGTTCCTTACGATCACGGGTTTTTTCAGAAAAGTATGGGTATGACCTCCGATGATCAAATCGATATGATCAGTTTTAGAAGCTAGCTGAAGATCGTTCGGTTTCATGGGGTTGTTGGCATAGGTATGGCCCAGGTGAGAAAGGCAAATTACCAGGTCACATTTTTCCTGAATCTTTAGTTTGCTGCTTATATCCTGAGCGATTTCGACGGGCTCCAGGTAGACGGTTTCCTTAAACAGAGAGGGAGTGACCAGGCCGGCCAGGGCTATGCCCAAACCAAACACGCCAATCCGAAGACCGTCCAGCAAAAAAATGGTGTAAGGCTTTACGTGACCCTCCATTATGGTGTTGCTGAAATCATAATTGGCCGAGAGGAGCTGAAATCCGGCATTTGGCACCTGAGCAAGTAAACCTTCTATTCCATTATCAAAATCATGGTTTCCAATGGTAGCGGCATCGTAGCGCATCATGGTCATTAGTTTAAATTCTAATTCCCCTCCATAAAAATTAAAGTAGGGAGTGCCCTGAAAAATATCTCCGGCATCCAGAAGGAGGGTATGGGGATTTTCCTGCCTGATCTGGTCAATTAAAGCGGCTCTTCGTGCCACGCCACCCAGATCCGGAAAGGTGGCATGCCCCTTTGGGAATGGCTCGATATGGCTATGTACATCATTGGTATGCAGGATGGTCAAATGTCTTTTATAAGCCTGGGAACAGGAACTAATACCAAGGGCACCGAGACCTGCAACAGCGGTTCCTGCGGCGGTTTTGCATAGGAAAGAGCGTCGTCTCATGACTTTTTTAGTTTGATGAACCGGTTGTCAATCACCGGACGCAGGGTATCAACGGAACCAAAATAGTCGATCATTGCATTGCGGATCAGATAATTGAGATTCACCGTTTTGATCCCCTCTTTAAAAAAGACCATAGAATCCCCACCTTGCAACAGGTAATCGGAAGTAGCCACCTGGTAGGTGCGGTTCTCATCAAACGGAACCCCCCTGATATTAACGGATTGTAACTTGTTTTTGTTGTCCAGAATTACCTGAAGACCCGAAATGGGATGCGCCTGATTTGAATTTATGAGGAACCGAACCATTTCCCGGATTGCTTTTCCATCAAGTTCGACAACTACGATCATGTTTTCGAAGGGCATTACCTCATACGCCGTTCTTGCGGATACTTTGCCCTTGGAAATGTCACTACGGATACCCCCGTAGTTCAATACAGCGAAATCAATATTCGCAGAGCTACGCAGCTTAAAGATGGGATTGGCTTCGCGGAGTACGATATCTGCCATCAGGTTACCCGCGGGGGTATTATAGACCCCGTCGGTCTTGGAAATAACGTAAGGGGCATAGGAAAGAGTGCTGTCCAGAATGGCATTTACATGTTTTTGAAAGGGGGCAATGTAGGCAGAAATGGTTTCTGAAGAGGGTAACGAGTCATTTATCTGTTTTTCCTCGCCTTTGATTTGTACCAACACCTGCCGTTGCTTCTGGCAGGCAAACATCATAATTGTTATAAATATAACAATATGTTTAATTTTTAAAACCATATTCCGCAATATCTTAGCATCGGAGTTGCAGGTATAATAATTACATTTGTATAAATGTAAATGTACATGTTTTTAAAGGGACTCACCGATAAATTTAAGTACAAATCAGGACAGAAATACCTCAGGCAGGAATTGAAAAACGCCATGAATTCTGTTCAGAGGTCGCAGGGGATCCGGTCAATTGCTGTGATTGTAGACATGGACAAATTCAATAAAACGGAATTGTTTTATGAATTTATTGAAGACTTTAAATTGCGCCCCAATGCCGTCAAGATCATTGGATATAAAAGTTATTATGATAAGAATTCGCCGTATGCCACGCCGGTATTTTCTGATAAGGATCTTGGGTGGAACGGCACCATTGAAAATAGCTATGCACTTGAATTTTTGAGCAGGGAATATGACCTGCTGGTCAATTACTACACACAGGAAAACCTGCTATTGCAGCTGATGACCATCAGAACCAAGGCCAGGATCAATGTTGGATTTTCAGAGGTGGATATAATGTATAACGACCTTATAATGGACGCATCCCTGCAGGACTTTAAAATTTTTAAAATGGAACTGAAGAAATATCTGAAGGTTCTGAATGAAATTCAGGCATGAAGCACTTACATGGCACCGGTGTGGCATTGGTCACCCCTTTCGGGGTTGATGGGTCTGTGGATGAATCCTCCTTGAGACGTGTTATCAGGCATTGCATTGATGGCGGAGTCGATTATCTGGTCGCTCTGGGTACGACCGCGGAAGTCGTCACACTGCGCCCTGCCGAAAAGGAACTCATCCTGCGAACGGTAATTTCGGAGAATGCAGGCAATTTACCGCTTGTGATCGGAATCGGGGGAAATGATACTGTGCAGTTGGGGGAGGTGCTGGACACTATGGACCTCACACCATTTGCAGCCATTCTTTCTGTCTCGCCTTATTACAACAAACCCACACAGGAGGGTATTTACCAGCATTTTAAATACCTGGCTGCCCGCACTGATAAGCCGCTGATTCTCTATAATGTTCCATCCCGGACAGGGAGTAATATCCTGCCGGAAACGGTGATACGTCTTGCCCGTGACTGCTGGAATATTCAGGGAATCAAGGAAGCGTCCGGAAATATGGAACAGATCAGCACCATTATAGCTTCGGCTCCCGACGATTTTGACGTGATTTCCGGTGACGATTTCACCGCCGTGTCGACGATCAAAGCCGGTGGCATAGGGGTAATCTCCGTTCTGGGCCAGGGATTACCGGTGCAATATGGGCAAATGATTCGGACGGCATTGGACGGTGACCTCAAAAAAGCAGATGCCCTTGAAAAGGATCTTTTGCCGGGAATGGACCTGATCTTCCGTGAAGGTAACCCTGCCGGGATCAAGGCCATTTTTGAGTATTTGGGACTTTCAGGTGCTGCGGTCCGACTACCGCTGGTGGAGGCGTCTTCCCAACTTAAAAATCAAATAGCAGGATTTATGAACTCCTTTTCGGGAATCCATGCCTGAGCATGTTAAACAATGTCATGGAAGTGACAGCGGCCGGAGACGGAGCTTTCCGGGCGGAGTCTGATTGTAAGGGGTGTAAAATTCTTTGTAAATCCGGCAATTATCCCTAATTTTGCAAAATGTTTTTTAAAATGAGGCGTATTATCCTGTTTCTGGCGGCCGGAGTGCTGTTAATGTCGTGCAATGAGTATCAGAAAGTACTTAAAAATGAGGATGTTAACAAGAAATATGAACTTGCTGAAAAATTGTATGAGGAAGGAGATTTCCGCAGGGCCAACCGCCTTTTTGAGCAAATAGGACCTAAATATGCGGGCAAGCCTCAGGGGGAAAGGGTCATGTATTTCCTGGCAAGTTCCTATTACAAAATCGAAGATTATAATTTTGCAGGATATCAGTTTGAACGTTTCCTGAAATCTTATCCCAAGAGCGATAAAGCCATTGAGGCTGCTTTTTTGGGAGCGAAGAGCTATTACAAACTTTCCCCGGTCTATTCCCTGGATCAGACGGATACAGACAAGGCGCTTGCAAAATTACAATCGTTTATCAACACGTATCCGGAATCTGAATTTATGGCCGAAGCCAATAGTATGGCACAGGAACTGACCACTAAAAAAGAGCGCAAGGCTTTTGAAATTGCCAAGCAATATACACGTCTGGGGAAATCCTATATCCTGGACTACAATGTATCCGCCATTGAGGCGCTCGACAATTTTATCTCTGAAAATCCCGGATCCATCTACAGAGAGGATGCCTTTTATCTGAAAGTGGAAGCAACGACCAATCTGGCGCTGAACAGCACCCTAAACAGGAAGAAGGAACGTTTACTGGATGCAAAGGCTTCCTATGATAATCTGATGAAGTATTACCCTGAGACAAAATATGCCAGGGAAGCCGGAAGTCTGGCGGAAAAAGTGAATAAGCAATTGAGCGAAATTACTCCTGAAAATAACATATCAAAATGATTCTATGAGCGATCTTAAGAACTCTAAAGCCCCTGTATCTACAGTAACTGTCAACAGAAACGAATTTGACGAGAAGACAGGGAACATTTATGAAGCAATATCTATTGCAGCAAAACGCGCCATCCAGATCAATTCGGAGATCAAAAAAGAACTTTTGGAAAAGCTGGAGGAATTTGCAACCTACAGTGACAGTTTGGAAGAAGTATTTGAAAATAAGGAACAAATTGAGGTTTCCAAATTCTATGAAAAACTTCCAAAACCACATGCTTTGGCCGTAATGGAGTGGTTGGATGATAAAATATACTACAGGAATACCGAGAAAGACCAGCAGTAATATGTTGAACGGAAAGAAGGTGTTGTTGGGCATTTCCGGAGGAATTGCCGCATATAAAACCACCTTTCTCGTACGCCTATTGATAAAAGCCGGCGCCGAAGTTAAAGTTATTTTAACCGAAAGCGCCGGCTCCTTTGTTTCCCCACTGACGCTCTCCGTACTGTCAGGGAACCCGGCATTGACCAGTTTCGTGGAGGAAGACGAGGAAAAGGTTCAATGGAACAACCACGTGGATCTGGGTATCTGGGCCGACCTGATGATCATTGCTCCCGCAACGGCAAATACACTTTCAAAAATGGCGGCGGGCAGTTGTGACAACCTGTTGCTCGCAGTGTACCTCTCTGCCAGATGTCCGGTTTTTTTCGCACCTGCCATGGATCTCGACATGTTTAAGCATACCGCTACGCAGGCTTCCCTGAAAACCTTGCAGGAGTATGGGCATATCCTGATTCCGCCAGGCACTGGTGAACTTGCCAGCGGGCTTTTTGGAGAAGGAAGGATGGCGGAACCTGAAGAAATTCTGCAACAGGTGCAGGACCACATTGGACAGAACCTGCCGTTGGCCGGAAAGAGGGTGCTCATCACCGCAGGCCCTACCTATGAGGCGATTGATCCGGTAAGGTTTATTGGCAATCACTCCACGGGAAAGATGGGATTTGAGCTTGCAAAGAGAGCTGCTGATCTGGGAGCCGAGGTCTTCTTGATAACGGGCCCTACTGCCGAGGAATTGCAACACCCTTCCGTATCCATAGTGCCGGTAACTACGGCCGATGAGATGATGACCGAGGCAGGCCAAAGATTCCCTGAGATGGATATCGTCATCTGCGCGGCGGCCGTGGCTGACTATAAAGCCTCGCATCCCGCAGAAAGCAAAATTAAAAAGGATGAGGACCACCTAACACTCGAACTCACTAAAACCACGGACATCCTCTATCATCTCGGATCCATGAAAAGCCGGCAATTCCTGGTCGGATTTGCGCTGGAAACGGATAATGAGATTGAAAATGCAAAGCGTAAGATTCACAAAAAAAATCTGGATGCGATCGTAATGAACTCTCTGAAAGACAAAGGTGCGGGTTTTGGCCCGGACACTAATAAAATTTCATTTATTGATAAGAATTTAGCCATAACAACGTTTGAACTTAAGAACAAAGCCGCCGTTGCGGCGGATATTTGGAACGAAATCATTGACAGGTACCATGCGTAACCTCTGGCTATCCTTTTTCTTTCTCTTCTCTGGTTCCGTTCTTTCGGCTCAGGAACTCACCTGTACGGTTACGGTCAATGCAGATCAGGTCAGCCAGACCAATCAGCAGATATTTAAAACCCTTGAACGCTCCCTCAATGATTTTGTAAATAAAAACGTCTGGACCAACCGCGCATGCAAAGAAAATGAGAGGCTGAACTGCCGTATGTTCATTACGGTCACCGAATACGAATCGAATCGCTTTGGGGCATCCATTCAGTTACAATCGTCCAGGCCTGTCTTTAATACTTCCTATGAAAGTTCCGTATTTAATTACAAGGACGACCAGTTTAATTTTGAATACATAGAATTTCAGCCACTAATATTTAATGAAAACTCTTTTGATTCCAATCTGGTAGGAGTAATATCCTATTATGTATATATTATGCTTGGACTGGATGCGGATACTTTTGCCCTTGAAGGTGGTTCCGAATTTTACAGGATGGCCCAGCGAATTGTCACTCAGGCACAGGGCAGCGGCTTTACCGGCTGGAGCCAGTCTTCCTCCGATAACAGGACAAGGTTTGAACTGGTGGACAATCTGTTATCAAATACGTTTCGGGAATACCGCATAGCCATGTACAATTACCATCGCAAAGGTCTCGATATTCTCGGGGACAACAACAGTACGGGGAAGCAGGTGATCGCAGGTTCCATGCGTTTGTTTGAAACACTGATAAAAAGACGCCCGAACGCCTTTCTTATCCAGACTTTTTTTGATGCAAAATCCGAAGAGATCCAGAGTATATTCTCCGATGGCCCGAAGATCGATATCGTGCAGCTCAAGGAAACCCTGAACAGGGTGGCACCATTTTATTCAGGCACCTGGAATGAAATAAAATATTAGAGCTCTCTTTTTACATTTCTTCCCTTTATCTTTACGATATTAATCCAGTTCCTAGATTGTGCTCGCCCATCTGTCCATTAAGAATTATGCCCTGATCGATGACCTGACGGTTGCCTTCGGTCCGGGTTTTACAACCATAACGGGAGAAACAGGTGCCGGAAAATCGATTCTGCTTGGTGGATTATCACTGGTACTGGGAAAGCGGGCAGATATGTCCTCTCTTCGGGACAAGGAGCGAAAATGCCTGATTGAAGCGGAGTTCGACATTCAAAATTATGAACTTGTATCCTTTTTCAGCCTGAATGACCTGGATTACGATCCCCATACCATCATAAGGCGGGAGATCCACCCAGGAGGCAAATCCAGAGCCTTTGTAAATGATTCCCCTGTCACCCTTGATGTACTTTCACAATTGGGAAGCCGGTTGATTGACGTTCATTCTCAACATGAAACCCTTCAACTTACCGAGAATGAGTTTCAAATGAGGGTAGTAGACGCCCTGGCATCCGCTTCCGTAAAACGGGGTTCTTACCAAAAGCAGCTGGAGGCATATCACAAAACCAAACACGAGCTCGATTCCCTGAGAAATCTTGAGACAAATGCTTTAAAAGAGCAGGATTATAACGCCCACCTCTGGAATGAACTTGAAGCATTTCCGCTGAAGGACGGGATGGAGGAGGAGCTGGAAGAACGGTTTGAGCAACTGAACAACGTAGAACAGATCCTGGAACAATTGTCCAGAGCCGATCAGAGGATGAATGATGAACAGACGGGTATCCTTCAGACGCTGGCAGAAATAAAACAGGGCTTTGGAAAATTAGTACCCTGGGGGACCACCTATCATACCTGGCATCAGCGGATTTCGGCGGTGTGGATTGAACTGGAGGATATGGCTACCGATTTACATGCTATGAAGGAGCATGTCGAGCCTGATCCTTCTGCCCTGGAAATGGCGAACAACCGGTTACAGTCTCTGCATGACCTCAAAAAAAAGCATGGGGCTGGAGATGTCAGGGAGCTCCTCAGCATTAAAGAGGCGCTCGCTCAAAAAATTAGCGGCACAGAGCATCTGTCTCTGGAAATAAAGATCAAGGAAGATTTGCTTGCAAAGCAGGAAGATGTACTGATGCAGACGGCCGCAGAATTAAGTCGGGACAGGAAAGCAGTTTTGCCAGGGTTAAAAGAGAGGCTGGAATCGGATCTGGCGGCTTTGGGAATTCCCAATGCATCTTTTGAGATCGAAATCAGGGACGCCGGAAGGTTCAATGCCCAGGGAAGAGATGAACTGATATTTCTTTTTTCCGCCAATAAGGGAACTGACTTCGGAGAACTTAAAAAAGTTGCCTCGGGGGGGGAGCTGTCCCGTATCATGCTCGTCATCAAATCGTTATTAGCTCAATTCGAACACCTTCCAACCATCATGTTTGATGAAATTGATTCGGGAGTTTCCGGTGAAATATCCAACCGGATGGCCGATATTATGCTCGGAATGAGCAGCAATATTCAGGTGTTTGCCATTACCCATTTACCCCAGGTGGCCTCTAAAGGAATCCATCATTTTAAGGTATTCAAGGAAGATGATAAAAAACGGACGCATACGAAAATGAAATTACTTGCCCCAGACGAGCGGGTAGTCGAACTGGCTGGCATGTTGGGA
Source organism: Muriicola sp. (assembly GCA_041744575.1). Lineage (GTDB taxonomy): Bacteria > Bacteroidota > Bacteroidia > Flavobacteriales > Flavobacteriaceae > JTS-RE37. The sequence goes on along the minus strand of JBGTKP010000031.1, from coordinate 179,075 downwards.
GGCAAATCACTATCCGATGCCGCTCTGGCCCATGCGAGGGAATTACTGAATTGAAATTCCGCTTCACGCCATAGCCGGATATCATCAATAAAAATGAACCCGTTCTTCTACCCCCGGATTCACCACTGACTTACCGGGGTTTCGTTTTTTTTTAAATATCTTTGGCCGAGACATCTCAGAATATTTTTGTTATGGCATATAATCTACTACAAGGGAAAAAGGGAATTATTTTTGGTGCCCTGGACCCCAATTCCATCGCGTGGAAAACCGCAGAAAGAGTTCACGAAGAAGGGGGTCGTTTTATTCTGACCAATGCACCTATTGCCATGAGGATGGGGCAGATAAACGAGCTGGCAGAAAAAACAGGCTCTGAAATTATTCCGGCGGATGCCACCAGTGAAGAAGATCTGACCGCGCTTGTCGCCGGGGCAATGGATAAATTAGGAGGCAAACTCGATTTTGTATTGCATTCGATAGGGATGTCAGTGAATGTGAGAAAGGGGCGTCATTACACGGATGAGAAGTATGATTTCACTGCAAAAGGCTGGGACATCTCGGCGCTCTCCTTCCATAAAGTGCTGCAGACGCTTTATAAGGCCGATGCCATGAATGCATGGGGCAGTATTGTAGCCCTGACCTACATGGCAGCGCAACGTACTTTTCCCGATTACAATGATATGGCAGACAATAAAGCCTATCTGGAATCGGTCGCACGCAGTTTTGGATATTTCTTTGGAAAGGAAAAAAAGGTACGTGTGAATACCATTTCCCAATCCCCAACCCCCACCACCGCCGGACAGGGAGTGAAGGGGTTCGGAGGCTTTATCAGCTACGCAGAGAAAATGTCCCCTTTGGGTAATGCTACGGCCGTGGATTGTGCCGATTATACGGTGAGCCTCTTTTCCGATCTGACAAGAAAAGTGACAATGCAAAACCTATTTCACGATGGCGGTTTTTCCTCAACGGGGGTTAGTCAGGAGATTATTGAACGCTTTTCTGAATGAGCAAGAGAAAAAATTGAAAAAGCCATTCGCTGCGGGGAATGGCTTTTATCTTTTATATAACTACCATGGACCTCTATTTTTCAATTATCGTCCCGGTTTACAACAGGCCCGGGGAGGTGCAGGAGTTGCTGGAGAGTCTGTCAGCAATGGATTACAGGCACACCTATGAAATTATCATTGTTGAGGATGGATCTGAGTTGGAATGTAAGGAAGTAGTGGATCAATTCATCGATTTCCTCCCAGTGCGTTATTTTGTGAAAAATAATAGCGGGCCGGGGGCCTCGAGGAATTACGGAATGCGACATGCCCATGGAAATTATTTCATTATTCTCGATTCCGACTGTCTGGTCCAGCCGGCATATCTTGAAATCGTACGTCAATCACTCACTGCCGATTTCGTTGACGCATTCGGTGGGCCGGATAGTGCTCATGCATCATTTTCAGTCACCCAAAAGGCCATCAATTTTGCAATGACCTCCCTCTGGACTACCGGTGGTATTCGCGGAAACCGATTGGCGGGTAAAGGATTCCAACCGCGTAGTTTTAATATGGGTATTTCCCGTAAGGCTTTTGAAGCAACCGGCGGATTCGGTCAGATCCATCCCGGAGAGGATCCGGACCTGAGCATCAGGTTGTGGAAACAGGGTTTTAGAACAAAATTAATTTCAAATGCCATGGTCTACCATAAGCGACGCATTAACCTGGGAACTTTTTACCGGCAGGTGATGAAATTCGGAAAGGTGAGGCCGATCCTCACGCACTGGCATCCCGGTACGGCCAGGATTACCTATTGGTTTCCCCTGCTTTTTTGTGTAGGGTTAGTGATGGCCCTCCTGCTGGCAATTTTGGGTTCCTTTTGGGCCATATACCTGTATATGGCATATCTGTTATTGCTGTTTATCGATGCCTCTGTCAATATCCGGGACGTCCGTGTTGCAGTGATGGCAATTCCAGCCGTATTGGTGCAATTTGCCGGGTATGGGATGGGATTTTTAATTTCCGTGATCTTGATTAATTTTAGCGGGAAGGAACCACAGGAAGTATTCCCTGAACTATTTTTTAAAGAAGACTAAAAGAAGACTAAGTGAAAAAATCAAATGGAAATGGTCTGCAAAAAAGGAAATTGAATATTTTCCTGTTATTTCTTGTATGTTCATTTCTGGCCTGGTTTATCAGTAAACTTTCTGAAACTTATACGCAGAATTCCACTTTCGACCTCGTATATATTAATATCCCCGACAGCCTTAAGCTTGCCAACGCCTCAAGAAAATCTTTAGACATCCAGGTCCGGGCAAGCGGCTTCCAATTGTTGGGCTTCAATTTTAAAACCAGGAAAATAGAACTGGACCTTTCTGATGTCAGCCAGAACCAATCCGGATTCTACCTGACACAATTGGTATACAGAAGACAGATAGAAAGACAGTTATTTCAATCGATGACACTGCTTGAAGTGGATAATGACACCTTGTATTTTGACATGTACAAGGTATATAAAAAAGAGGTTCCCGTACGGGCAGATATCGATGTCCAATTGGGCCAGAATTATCTGCTGGATGGGGGATGGAAAATTACCCCACCCAAGATCACCATTACCGGCCCCAGGAAAGAGATTTCAAAAGTGGAATATGTCGCAACTGCCGCTGTCAAATGGTCCGGTGTGGACCAGAACATTAGCCGACAAGTAGCTTTGGCAAAAGCAGCTGAATTAAAGAATACCGTCTATTCCACTAATTCTGTGCTTGTTACCGGGGAAGTATTCCGGTTTTCTGAAAAGGTTTTTAATATTCCTGTAGAGGTGTCGAATCTTCCGGAGGGTACTCAGGTTAAAACATTTCCCAATACTATTGCCGTACTGTGTAAGGGTCGCATGGAAAATTTAAAGAACCTGACAATTGAGGATTTCAAAGTCATGGGGGACTATTCAAAATCGGAAGAAGATTCAGCTTTTCTGGAAGTACAGCTTACAAATATCCCCGAGAATGTTCACAGTGCGCAACTGATGGAAAGCCGGGTCGAATTTTTACTTAAACGGGAATGATCAATGTAGGACTAACCGGAGGTATCGGCAGTGGCAAGACCACTATTGCAGGATACTTTGCAGACCTGGGCATTGCGGTATATAACTCGGATCTGGAAGCCAGGAAATTAATGCAATCCTCTGAAGATTTAAGGTCCGGGATAATAGCATTGTTCGGAAGTTTAGCGTATAACAAGGACCTTTTAGACCGTAAATATATCGCATCAAAGGTATTCAATGACAGCGAAGCACTCAGTCGGCTGAATGCCCTTGTTCATCCGGCAGTCAGAATACATTTCCGGAAATGGCGGGCATTGCAGGCAGGCCCCTATACGATCCAGGAAGCGGCTGTGATTTTTGAAAGCGGAACCAGGGCCAGTTATGATAAGGTCATTCTGGTCACAGCGCCGGAAAAAGAGAGGATAACCAGGGTAATGAAGCGTGATGGAATAGTAGAAGAGGAGGTCAAAGCAAGGCTCCATAATCAATGGAGCGATTTGGAAAAAGCAAAATTCGCTGATTTTATTATTGTTAATTCAGACAGGGAAAAGATCCGGTCGATGGTGCATGCCATCCATCTGGAGCTCTTGAAAATATCGGGCTGAGCGCTTTTTAACATATTTGTTAAGGTTAGGTTAAACAATCTGAGGGAAGTTGTTTAATAATTATTTTTACGAAAACGATGAATAAGAGGTTATTCGTGCTGCTGGTCATCCTGATGAGTCTGTCTCTTATCGGAATTATATCAGTACAGTTATACTGGATCAATAGCTCAGTTCAGGATAAAGAAGAGCAATTTGGCAGTGTGATTTCCGAGATTTTGTACAAGGTCACCGACAAAATCGAAAGCCGCGAAATGGATGACTATTCGGAGAGGTTTTTAAACCTTAAAGACAGTATCGGAGAGTTTAAAAGTTCTCATCTCAGCAACATCTTTTTTATTGACCGGGATTTGAATTCCAACGAAATACTTTTCTATTCCCATGGGATCCTGGAAGAAGATTACAATATAGCCTCAACGTTCTTTGACAATGGCACTGGTCAGGATACCACCACCATAAAAAATTATACCAGCAAGCGGACCAAAACGATATTCAAGGAAGACTTCGGACTTGACGGGAAGAGCTTCAGGCTCAATCCGATCCAGAAATTGGAGAAAGTAGGAGGACTGTCTTCAATTGACAAAGCTATTTTTGACGATGTATATAGGGAATATGCCGAGAAAGTGCCGATTCAGGATCGGGTATCCAAGCAGGAGATAGAATTATTGGTTGACAGGGAACTCAGAAACAGGGGCATCGAAATTGATTATGAATATGGCGTGTATAGTCGCGGGTTGCCTACGAAAGTAAAATCAAGACGTTTTACTATTGCGGATGCCAAGAATTTCAAGGCGCCTTTGTTCAGAGACAGTGAAGGGAACAGTAATTTTTCAATCATACTATCTTTTCCCAAGCAGCAGAAGTTTTTGTTGCAGTCCATTATGGGAATGGCGATTCTTTCTTTACTATTCACGCTCATTATTGTTGTGGCCTATGCCGGGGCAATTTATCAATTGATCCGTCAGAAACAAATCTCTGAAATCAAGTCAGATTTTATAAATAACATGACCCATGAATTTAAAACCCCCATTGCCACCATCAATCTGGCAGTCGAGGCCATTCAGAATCCAAAGGTAATTGCAGATCAGGATAAGGTGCAGCGCTACCTCAGGATGATACGGGAGGAAAATAAGCGAATGCACGCCCAGGTTGAAAACGTACTTCGGATATCCAAACTGGAAAAAAACCAGCTGGATATAAGTAAGGACAGGACCGATGTTCACGACATCATTATGGATGCCATTACCCACGTAGAACTGATAGTACTCGATCGCGGTGGGTACATCCATACCAATTTGAATGCAGAAAGAACAGAAGTACTAGCGAACGAAATGCATTTTGGAAATGTAATTGTCAATATCCTGGACAATGCGGTGAAATATTCCCCGGAAGCCCCAAAAGTTGATGTATTTACGGAAGTGGTTAAAAATAATATTATCATTAAAATACAGGATCAGGGTGCCGGAATGAGCAAAGGAGTACTTAAGAAAGTATTTGAAAAATTTTACAGGGAGCACACCGGCGATATTCATAACGTAAAGGGACACGGGTTGGGATTGGCGTATGTAAAAAAAATTATAGATGATCACCAGGGGGAAGTATATGCAGAAAGTGAGAAGGGAAAAGGAAGCACTTTCTATATTAAACTACCTTTAATTTAAAAACTATGGAAACACTGGAAAAGAAAATACTATTGGTTGAAGACGATCCAAATTTCGGGATTGTACTAAAAGATTACCTTTCAATGAACGACTTTGATGTTACTCTGGCAAAGAATGGAATGGAAGGATTTGAAAAATTCAAGAAGGATAATTTTGACGTGTGTATATTGGATGTTATGATGCCCTATAAAGACGGGTTTACCCTGGCAAAAGAAATTCGAGAAAAGAATGAACACGTGCCTATCGTTTTTCTTACAGCCAAGACAATGAAAGAGGATGTCCTTAAAGGATACAAAGCGGGGGCTGATGATTATTTAAATAAGCCTTTTGATTCGGAAGTGTTGCTCATGAAGCTTAAAGCTATACTCCAAAGAAAGGCCTCTAATACTTTGGCAGATAGTAAGCAGTTTGAATTTAAAATTGGAAATTTCCATTTAAACTCTAAACTGAGATTTCTTAAATATAGAGATGAGGAGTCTACAAAACTGTCGCCTAAGGAAAATGAATTACTCAGGTTGCTGGCGCTTCATGAGAATGACCTTATGCCGCGTGAACTCGCATTGACCAAAATATGGCGGGATGATAATTATTTTACTTCCCGAAGTATGGATGTTTATATAGCCAAACTCAGAAAATATCTGAAACGGGATGATACGGTTGAAATCCTTAATATACATGGGGAAGGATTCCGGCTCGTTGTGAAAGACCAATAAAATGATAAAGCACGGGATTAATCAGTAAAACAAGAATAAACCATCTTTTATAACAAGGGATAGTTTATTCTGTAATATGATCCAGAATTTTCCTGACAATTTTTACCGGAGAAGGTTGTATACTCACGCAAATGGCATCCTGCGGAATTTCGAGGGTATCAAATTGTGACTGAAGTAACCCCGGCGGCATAAAATGACCCTTCCTTTTGGCCATCCTTTTACTGATCAACTCAAAGGATCCCTCAAGGAAAAGCCAGCAAACCTTATCTTCAATTTGATCGTTAAGAACATCCCGGTAGCTTTGTTTTAAGGCCGAGCAAACGATCACCGCTCCCGTTGTGACATGCTCCCTCGCCAGGCCATTCAGGCGTTTAAGCCAGCCTTGCCTGTCAGAGTCGTTCAATGGATGACCGGATGCCATTTTTTTTACATTTTCAGCAGAATGATAGTGATCCCCATCGAAGAATGGGATGCCAAGTGTTTTAGCAAGCAATTCTCCAATGGTGGTCTTTCCTGATCCGGAAACCCCCATGACAAAGAAGACTGGACCGTATTTAATTTTCATGTCTTTCTATCTCCAGTTTTTCCTCTATAATTTTAACCATTTCTTCAGTCGGAGTGTCGTGATCCAGCCACATAATACTTTCGTCCTTCCTGAACCAGGTCATTTGTCTTTTTGCAAATCGTCTTGTGTTTTTCTTGACTTCTGAAACAGCCTCTTCAAGCGTGCCGACCCCCTCAAGATAGCGGAAGATTTCCCTGTAACCTACCGTCTGCAATGCATTCAGATTTTGATAGGCCAATAGGGACTGAACTTCGTCCAATAGGCCTGCCTCCATCATTTGATCTACGCGTACGTCAATTCTTCTGTACAATTCCTCTCTCGGTGCCCTCAGTCCAAGGGTCAGGTTCGAGAAAAAACGTGGCTTCGGACCTGAGTCTAAAAACGAGGAATAAGGCAAGCCGGTCCCTATACACACCTCAAGTGCACGCATCAGCCGGCGGGGATTGGCCAAGTCAACCACTTCATAGTAAACAGGATCCACACCCTTCAGCCGGGCCTGAAGGAGTTCAAGGCCACCCTTGGTATACATCTCTTTCACGGACATGTGTGCCTCAGCCGAAATTTTTGGAAATTCATCCAGGCCTGTCCTGACGGCGTTAAGATAGAGGCCGCTTCCCCCGGCCATGATTACCAGGCTATGACTTTGAAATAATTTACCCAGTAGTTCCAAGGCCTCAACTTCAAAAGTTCCTACATGATAAACATCCGTAACACTTTTATGCTGAAGGAAGTGGTGATTGATTCCGCCCCGTTGTTCCATGGTAGGCACGGCAGTACCCATGGCCATCTCCCGGTAAAATTGGCGTGAATCTGCCGATAGGATTTCCGTTCCAAACTCTTTGGCAAGGGCAACGGCTATCTCCGTTTTACCGATGGCGGTGGGGCCTACAACTGAAAGAAGAAATTTACCTGTCATTAATCTTCCTGGAGTTTTTCTCCGCATTTGCGGCAGTAATGAGCGTCGTTCCTGTGAATTTCCGTTCCACAATTCGGGCAGGAACGGCCTTCATCGATTTGTTGTTCTTTTTTTTTGGCAGTGGCATACTCTGCAGAAACTATGCCCGTGGGTACTGCGATGATACCGTATCCGATGATCATGATCAGCGAGGCTATAACCTGACCAATACCTGTCTGGGGCGAGATATCCCCGTAACCCACCGTTGTCAGGGTAACAATAGTCCAGTAGACACTGTGGGGAATACTGTTGAAGCCGTGTTGCGGTCCTTCAACCAGGTACATGATCGTCCCGAGGAGAACCGAAATGACTATTATGAAAAAAACAAATACAAAAATCTTGGCCCTGCTGGCTTTCAAGGCTCTGATCAGGTTATTTGATTCCCCAACAAATCGGACCAATTTTAGAATCCGGAACACCCGCAGCAAACGCAGTGCCCTGAAGGCGGCAATATACTGGGATCCGATTACAAAAAAGGACAGGTACTTAGGAATGGTAGACAATAAGTCAATGATTCCGAAAAAACTAAAAATGTAACGATGCGGTCTCCGGATGGAAATAATCCTCAGGATATACTCAATTGTGAAAACTATGGTGACCACCCATTCTGAAATATTAAAAAAGGAATGATATTTACTATCATAGCTGGGCAGGCTTTCCAGCATGACGATTACTATACTGTAAATGATAACGATCAGCAACAAAATATCAAATAGCTTGCCGGCTGGGGTGTGCGTCCCGTATATGACCTCGTGAATCTTAGCCCTCCATTTGCTGTATGATCTGATTTTGCTCACAGGGACGGATTAAGGGCTATTAATTTGACCGTTTTTTTGTTTGAAAGGAAGCTGCTGATAATTTCAGCGGTATGGGCATTGGCTTCCATAGGGGTAATAATGGACTCCAGGATGTCATGATTGTTGATTTGATGATTAAGCTGATAAAATCCAACCCCCCGGAAAATCCCGTCGCGGATGAGGACCGCGCTTCTTTCACCTATTTCTCGGCCCTTGTCAACAATAAGGACATCCTTCTCGTAAAGTGCGTGTCCCTGTGGAAAACCAGTTTCTTTTGATTTATGGTTCCCCTTAACCCGAAAATTATTGTACTTAGGTTGGTTTCTTCTCAGTTCTTCGTGTTCTTTCAACTGTGCGACCAGCTCACTTCCAGTGATTTCAAAAGTTACTTTTTTCGTTTCTTTCTGCAATCGCCTGGCTTGTTTTCCTTCCCTCGTGAAATGGTGGTTGACCCGTCTCTTAATGTTGGTGCTTTTACCCAGAAAAATAATTTCACCCTCTTTGTTGTACATATAGTATACGCCGGTTTCTGAGGGCATACTTGCGACCATATCCAACTGAGTGGGTGAAAGTTCCCCCAGCGTCTCCTCACGGATAAGGTCCTTCAGAATGGATTTGTCCAAATCCTTTGCAAGTAATACTTTAAATAATTGCAAGGTCGCCGTTGCATCTCCGTTTGCCCTGTGACGGTCACCGAAAGGGATGCCTAATGAAGTGACCAGTCTTCCGAGACTATGTGATTCTGCATCGGGGATCAGTTTTTTGGAGAGATCCACAGTACACAGCGTTTTACGTTCATAATTATAACCCAACCTGCGAAACTCGGTCCGTAATATCCGATAATCGAATTGGGCATTGTGGGCTACCAGAACGGTATCTTCCGTTATTTCCACTATACGCCTGGCCACCTCATGAAATTTCGGGGCATTCCTCAACATGGCACTGTTGATCCCCGTAAGATTCACAACAAAGGGCTGAATTTCCTTTTCCGGGTTGATCAGGCTGACAAATATATCGGTTACTTTACATCCGTCAAATTTATGAATGGCGATTTCTGTAATACCCTCTTCGTTGTACTTGCCTCCTGTGGTTTCTATATCCAAAACGGCATACATCAATTCCTATGTCTTTAATTTAAGTGGGCCAGAATATTTAAGATCTGTTTCCAAAGATACTACTTCCGATCCGTACCATATTGCTTCCATTTTCGATGGCCAGCCGGAAGTCTGCACTCATCCCCATTGATAATATTGAAATGCCGTTCATGGCCTCCTGCAATTTCCTGTAGAGGGATTGCAGGGACGAAAATTCCTTTCTCAACTGCACTTCATTTTCCGTAAATGTGGCAATTCCCATCAGGCCCACAATCTGTATATTGGGAAATTTCAAGGCCGGATCCGAATGAACAATTTCCCACATTTCATCTTCGGTCAGGCCGAATTTTGTTTCCTCGTCCGCAATGCTGATCTGCAGCAGGCAGCGAATATTCCTGCCGGCCGCTTTGGCCTGTTTATCCAGTTCTTTTAATAGTTTCAGGCTGTCAACACCATGAACGAGATCGACAAACCCGGCCATATACTTGACTTTATTACGCTGCACATGACCTATCATGTGCCATTTGATATCCTTGGGTAAAACAGACCATTTTTCAGCCATTTCCTGGATCTTATTTTCGCCAAATATACGTTGGCCGGCATCATAGGCCTCCATAATGTCTTCGCGGCTTTTCGTCTTTGAAACAGCTACCAGATCAATATTTTCAGGAATACCGGCTCTAATGTTTAGTAAGTTTGATGCAGTGGACATGGGTGATAAGTTATGAATCCTTTCCGGATTTTAGGTTTTATATTTTATTCAAACAACCAGGTAGTAAGGGGGGCGTTTTATCATTCTGACATTAAAGACAAAGGTGTTGGAGGCAACACTAACGAAGGTGGAAATCTCTGGGATATCAAAATCCTGGTGGCATGATTGCGCGCATATGCGCAAAATGTCACGGCAAATTTATACGGTAGCCGGATAACCAGCCTGAAGGATTGGAATATTTCCATTAGTGCCTGATGAATTGCCTTGAAATAACTTCTGCTTTGGTTGTAGTGCTATAGTCATAAAAGCCTTCCCCGGACTTGACACCTAATTTCCCTGCAGTCACCATAGTAACGAGAAGCGGGCAGGGAGCATATTTAGGATTTCGGAACCCCTCATAAAGTACCTCCATGATGGACAGACATACATCCAGACCAATAAAATCGGCCAGTTGCAAAGGACCCATCGGATGTGCCATTCCCTGTTTCATAATCGTATCAATTTCCATAACCCCGGCTACCCGGTGATATAAGGCTTCAATGGCTTCATTGATCATGGGCATCAGGAGCCTGTTCGCTATAAATCCGGGATAATCGCTAACCACGGTTGCCGTCTTCCCAACAGCAGCGGCCATTTCCAAAACCTTTCTTGTTACCTTATCCGAGGTATCGTACCCGCGAATAACCTCAACAAGTTTCATAACCGGAACCGGATTCATAAAGTGCATTCCAATGACATTTTCCGGGCGACTGGTGGCGGCAGCAATATTGGTTATCGAGATGGAAGAGGTATTGGTTGCGAGAATAGTTTCAGGTCCGCAAAATTCGTCCAATTTTTTAAAAATTTCGCGCTTTATCCCGGCATTCTCAACGACGGCCTCTATCACCATATCCACATGACTCACGCCCTCCGACAAATTTGTACCGGCAGTAATCCGCTGTAAAGTGGCTGTTGCGTCATCTGCTGTCATTTTTTCCTTGCCGACCATCCGCTCAAGATTCTTTGAAATCGAATTCAAACCTTTTTCCAGGGCCTTCCCGGAGGTATCTATCAGTTGCACCGGATATCCATGTTGTGCAAACAGATGGGCAATGCCATTTCCCATGGTACCCGCCCCAATAACCGCTATCTTATACATTTTGGTGCTTGTTAATACATTGTATTACCTGCAGAGCCACATCCAGGGCTTTTGCACCCTGTTCAAGAGTTACTACAGGATCGATCCCCCGGCTGATCGCATCCGCGAAAGTTTCGAGTTCTTCCAAAATGGCATTATTATCTGAAATGTCAGGACTTTCAAAGTAAATCTGTTTTTTTTCACCTTCAGCATTCTGGAGGATCATGTCAAAATCTCCGGCAACTGAAGGGGCATCCTTCATCTTCACCACTTCCACCTTTTTCTCCAAAAAATCGATGGAGATATAGGCATCCTTCTGAAAAATTCTGGTCTTGCGCATATTCTTCAAGGAAATCCTGCTCGCCGTAAGATTGGCAACACAGCCGTTTACAAATTCAATGCGGGCATTGGCTATATCCGGGGACCTGCTAATGACTGAAACACCGCTGGCCCTTATACTACTGACTTCAGAACGCACCACGCTCAGAATGGCGTCAATATCATGGATCATGAGGTCCAGCACTACCGGGACGTCGGTTCCTCTGGGATTAAATTCCGCCAGTCGATGGGTTTCAATGAACATTGGGTTCTCAATGGCTCCTTTAACGGCAGAAAAGGCCGGATTAAAACGTTCCACATGGCCCACCTGCCCTTTTACCCCATACTCATGCATTAGGTCGATCAGTTCCCTGGCCTCATCCAGGGTAGCGGTGATCGGTTTTTCTATAAAGACGTGTTTCCCTTTTCTGATGGCCTTGCCTGCGCAGTCAAAATGTGAAAGTGTCGGTGTTACAATCACCACCACATCAACGGCATCCATCAGGTCCTCCATATCCTCAAAGCAGGTATAGCCAAATTCGGCGGCGACTTCCCTTGCATGGTCCATATTGGGGTCATAGAAACCTTCCAGGGAATAGGTGGCAGACGATTTTAAAAGGCGCAGATGTATTTTTCCAAGATGGCCTGCACCCAGTACTCCCGCTTTTAGCATTAAATATTGATTTTTTTTCAAAAATAATCATAGTTCGGGAGATAGGCCTGGAAAGGAAGAAAAGTTTAAAGAAGTGCCGAACGCGGAAGGCATAATTCTGGGTGATCTGAAAGGATGCTTTTTCTAACATCCTTCTAACAAATTGAATTTGCACGCAATCTCCATAAACTTTTAACCATGTGAAAAAATTAGAAAAGAAAATTCGGTGATGGTCAATGTATTAAATTGAATGCAATAAATCGGGATGATCTTTATTTCAGTAAACGAGATTTACATATTTTAACTTCCAAAGTTTTGCTACTTTCGTACGGCAAATCACAGGGCTTGAGAGATACTTTGAAACATAAAGGCATGCGCAATCAACTGGCCGGAGTGGTGGCGGACAAGGGGATTGCAGATTCATCGGTGCTTGAGGCCATCAGAACAATACCCCGGCATTTGTTTATGGATAGTGGCTTTGAAGGCCACGCCTATCAGGATAAGGCCTTTCCAATTGCTGCAGGCCAGACAATTTCCCAGCCTTACACGGTTGCCTTTCAGACAGAACTGCTGGGGGTGAAATCCGGGCATAAAATATTAGAAATAGGCACAGGAAGTGGCTATCAGACAGCTATTCTCCTGCATTTGAAGGCAAGGGTCTACACCATAGAAAGGCAATTGGAGCTCTTCAAGAAAACAACCCTTTTTTTTAAAAAGATGGGTTACCGGCCCCGCAACTTCCTTTTTGGAGATGGGTACAAGGGACTTGCCGAAGAGGCTCCATTTGACCGGATTCTGGTCACTGCCGGTGCTCCTGAGATTCCGGCACCTCTACTTGCTCAGCTGAAGGTGGGCGGCCGGATGGTCATCCCTGTTGGAGAGGAAGAACAGAAAATGACCCTGATCATCAGAAAATCGGCAAAGGAATTTGAGCGGAAGGAACTGGGCATATTTCGCTTTGTACCATTACTGGAAGACAAAAATTAAGAAATGACGAGTGCATAAGGGATTGGACAGCCGCCTTATTTGTTCAGGTGGTCCTTTTTAACCCTGGCCAGGTTCCGTTTATTATCGCGATCCCTTATGGTGTCTCTTTTATCATAAAGTTTCTTGCCTTTTGCCAGTGCGATCTTCACTTTGGCAAGGCCCCGGTCATTGAGGAACAAACTGAGTGGAACGATGGTCAGCCCCGAGGTCTGAACTTCTCTTTGCAATTTTTTTAGTTCGTTTCTTTGCAGCAACAATTTTCTTTCGGCCTTGGGCTTATGATTAAAATGGGAAGCATGGGAATATTCATCCACCTGCATATTGACCACAAATAACTCTCCCAGATCATTGAACTCGCAGAAACTTTCTGCGATTGAGGCTTTTCCTAGACGAATCGACTTGATTTCCGTTCCCGATAGGACGATCCCGGCAATATAAGTATCCAGCAGTTCGTAAGAAAAGCGTGCCTTTCTGTTCTTTATGTTGATTTGCGGATGCATCTGTTTGCAAAAGTACCAACAAATACACAATTCTTCCCGCGACCCAGGAAAATAAACACCGGGTTGGCGTAATGTATGCCATGATTTTTCGAATATTGCAAAATGAATTCTATGAAGAGTTTCCTTTTATTGATGTCCGTGTGTTCACTGTGGTCCTGCAAACAGTCCCCCACGGAAGAATTGACTGCCGATGAAATCATCAATAGGGTGATTGAAGAGGCAGGAGGCGATCACTATACTAACAGGAATATCAGTTTTTTTTTCCGGGACCGCGAGTACCAGTTGCAGTATCTTCAAAAACAGAGAATTCTAAAACGCATTACTTTTTCAGATACCGCAACCATTGTCGATATCAAAAAACCGGATGGCTTTCAAAGGTTCGTGAATGACAGTGTCGTAGAGGTAGCGGATACGACTGCCGTAAAATATTCAAACTCCATAAATGCCGTTCATTACTTTGCCTATTTACCCTATGGCCTGAACGATCCTGCCGTTAATAAGCGTCTTCTGGGAGATGTGGTTATTAAAAAAATGACGTATTATAAGATCGAGGTAAGTTTTGACAAGGAGGGCGGGGGTAAGGACTATGAAGACGTTTATATATACTGGATCAATAAGGACAGTTTCAAGGCAGACTACCTGGCCTACATCTATCATGTGGATGAGGGTGGCATTCGGTTCAGAGAAGCCTATAACGAAAGGTATGTGGACGGAATCCGCTTTGTCGATTACAGGAATTATGAAGCCCCGCTCTCGACACCCCTTCACTCTGTGGATGAATTATTCGAAAAAGGCCGGCTAACATTGCTCTCGCGGATCGAACTCAGGGAAATAAAGGTTTTCTAAGGACAGTTACAATTAAATTTCAAACGGGAAGCAGTCGTGGTATTTCCAACAACCTGTACAATGAAAAGACTGCCATTGTCTGAGTCCTCCATTTCGTTGTATTTTTCCACGCCAAGCAACCTGTTGACAAACTCTGGCGTGGTATTGCTATGTCCGACTATGAGGACATTTTTACCAAGATTTTCCGCTTTGAACTGGTTGATATCCAGTTCTTCAAAATTGTAGTAAGTGACCGTTATTTCTTTTTTGACAGAAGCCGGGGCCGCCGTCATGGTGGTTCTTTCGAAATTTGTGGAATAGATAGCATCAAGAGTGACATCGTTCAGGATTTCGGCCCAGTGCATGGCCCTGCCAAGACCTTTCTGGGTGAGTTCCGGATCTACATTCTCAGGATCTGTCTGATCTTTTTCCGCATGCCGTATAAAATAGTAGGTAGAAATTACAGGATCAGAGGTCTCAGGTATTACATTTTGCTCGTCCTTACAGGAGAGGCAACCAAGGAAAAAAAACACGAATATTAGCCGCGCAAAAGTTTTCATAATTAATTGGTTTGTATAAATTTGTCGTCCTGCTATATTTTAACTCCAAAACGGTTAAAATAGTATATTCATCAAAGGTTTTAATCCATTATGACACAGCGACTTCTTGCCATACTCATAGTATTGTTGGGTCTAACAATACATGCACAAGAGGTGACGCTCCCGCCCGATTTCAGACAGCACAACCTTACAGAATACAATTCAAGTCTACTGAGTCCTGTATTTTCGGCCGACCGGAATAATCCAGAGTCGGTGGCCTTATGGGCCCGATGGCAATGGCAATCCATTGATGCGGATCCAACCACTTTGTTTCTCAATTACACAAGGCGATTAAATGAGGAATCAACCGCCGCAGCCGGTTTTTTTCAGAATAACACGGGATCTTTCCTGCTGACAGGTGGTATTCTGAATTACGCCTATACCCTGGAATTGAAATCAAATGCACAGATTGCCTTTGGGCTCAATATGCTGGGGTATTCCAAAAAGCTGGCAGATGAACGTTTTCAGCCTGATCCCGATATAGGTTTGCCTGCTCTTGATGATTCCAGCAGTTTTATCCTGCAGCTTGCACCGTCACTTCGCTTTAAGATCAACAGGTTTAGCATTGGCATTGCTGCCGAGAACCTTATCGACTATAATTTTTCGACCAGTGAAAAGGAGAGCGAACCCACCAAGAAAACCTATATCGGCCTGGCGAGTTATGCATTCCCTATTTCAAACGATGCAGAACTTCAGCCCACAGTATATCTTAAAACGATCCCGGAATTTGATAATCAGATTGGGTTCAATGCCCTGTACACTACTTCAAAATTCTGGTTACAGGGAGGGTATAACAATTTCTACGGAATTTCCGGCGGAGCTGGCGGGAGATTTTATAAAAGACTCTCCATCGGTGTTCTGATGGAATTCGGCACTGATGCTGCTCTTGAGGGACTTGATCCTTCCATAGAATTGGTGACGGCCTATAAATTAGGTGCTGTTGGAGATAAAGAGCAGGAGGAGGAAGTTATAGCCGAAGAAGAGAAAGAAATATTGCCCGAAGAGCAGGATGAGGCCCGGCCATTGGCAGATGTGACTGAACCTGAAATGACCCGGGAGGAAGCCAGAGCAGCAAAACGGGCGGAGAAACTTGAGGAAAGGGAGGCTGCAAAACGTCTGGTACAGCAGCAACGTGATTCTGTTAAAGCAACGACGGAAACTGAGATGAGAGAAACGGAGGTTGCCCAACAGCAACGGGTACTGGATTCGATCGCCGCTGTGAAGCGGGAGGATGCCATTGCCGCTAGCACAAAGGAACAGGACTCCTTGGTAGGGGTGAAAGCAAAAGACGCTGTGATTCTGACCAAAAAGGTTGAAGACAGCGTTAGCGTCCGAGAGGAAGTTGCCGTTCAGCCAAGGAAAGGGGAGAAGTATGAGGAGACAGAGAAGGTCGATGGACTGCAACCCGGGTACTATCTTATTGCGAATGTATTCGCGACCAAGATCTACTTTGATAAATTTATGAAGTCCCTCTCCGCCAAAGGGCTACAGCCGAAATCTTTCTTCACGAGCGCGAATAAATACAATTATGTCTATCTAGATCGATATAATACCTTGCAGGAGGCCAGAGATGCGATTGACAGTAAGTTAGGAGGGAAATATCCGGATAAGATCTGGATTTTCAGGGTAGTCGGAAAATAACTTCAGTTCTTCAGTTCCTTTCTTACCAGCACTTCAATGTAGGCCACGGTGTTCAAAAGGTATTTTCTATCCTGAGTAATTGTGGACATCGCCACCGCACCCTGTAACATAGTGTACAATTGCTTCGCAAACTGCAGAGGGGTCACAGGCAACTTCAGTTCATTGTTGTGAACTCCCTTTTCCAGAACTGCTGCAATTTTACCTTCCAGGGTCCTGATCATCTCCCGTGCCGCTGCTGCCAGGATGGGTAGATTGTCCTGGCTGTCAATGGCGGTATTCAGGATCGGGCAACCCCCCAGTGGGGCAATAAACTCGTCATAATGCCTGTAAAAATTGGTAAGGACATATATTTTGTCAAGCGCGGTCCCCGGACTTTCAAGCTTTTCGCTGACGGCCTGTAACAGGAGTTTGCTGTGGTATTCAAAGGCCGCCATCGCCAGTGCCTCTTTATTCTCGAAGTTCCCGTATAATGCTCCTTTTGTCAATCCGGTCGCCGCAGTCAGATCACTCATACTGGTGCCGGCATAGCCATGTTTGTTAAAAACCGGGGCGATTGTCTCAATGATGAAGGCTTTGGTTCTTTCGGCTTTGGTTGGCATTACGGAGGTATTTTATACGAATATAGAAAATCTATATCCTGCCGGGATTATAAATTAATAAAAAAACGTTCCCGAAAAAAGCTCGGGAACGCAGTGCGTAAGAATGCTATAAATACTTACTTCACAAGCTCACTTTGATTTCTGAATACCAAACCGTCATCAAAGGAATCGATGAGAACAATGCTTTCAGGCTTAACTTTCCCACTTAGTAATTCTCTTGAGAGTTCGTTGAGGATTTCTTTCTGAATGATCCGCTTGATCGGTCTGGCGCCATATTGAGGATCATAACCCTTCTCTGTGAGAAAAGCGATCGCTTCGTCAGTCGCATCAATGACAATATGTTGTTTTGCAAGCAATTTCTTTAACTGATCCAATTGGAGCCGGACAATGGCGGTAATATCCTCTTTATTGAGCGGAGTGAACATAATGATATCATCAATCCGATTGAGGAATTCAGGACGAATGGTCTTTCTCAGCAATCCGAGAACCTCTACCCTCGCCGCCTCGGTAGCACTGTAAATATCATTGCTGTCTTCAAATCGCTCCTGGATGATGTGGCTTCCCATATTGCTGGTCATGATGATGATGGTATTCTTGAAATCTGCCACCCGGCCTTTGTTATCGGTAAGCCTGCCTTCATCAAGTACCTGCAGCAACAGATTGAAGGTGTCAGGATGGGCTTTTTCTATCTCATCGAGCAGGACCACAGAATACGGGCGTCGCCTGACGGCTTCCGTAAGTTGCCCGCCTTCATCATATCCCACGTATCCCGGAGGTGCCCCCACAAGCCTGCTAATCGAATGTCGCTCCTGATACTCACTCATATCAATGCGGGTCATTGCATTTTCATCATCAAAAAGGTAGGAGGCCAGGGTTTTGGCCAGTTCGGTTTTTCCGACTCCAGTACTACCGAGGAATAAAAAGGAACCGATGGGTCGCTTGGCATCCTGCAGACCGGCCCTGTTGCGACGGATAGCATCAGAGACTGCTGCGATGGCTTCATTTTGTCCAATAACACGTTTGTGCAGGACTGTTTCAAGGTTCAGGAGTTTCTCACGTTCACTTTGAAGCATTTTGTTTACAGGGATCCCTGTCCATTTTGCGATCACTTCCGCTATATCTTCAGAAGTCACTTCTTCCTTGATCAATGTTCCTGTGCTTTGCTGCTCGGACAGCTCCTTTTGCAGCACCTCAAGCATGGCCTGCGATTCTTTTATTTTGCCATAACGCAATTCGGCAACCTTCCCATAATCCCCGGTACGTTCGGCTCGCTCGGCTTCGAGAGTATGATTGTGAATTTCCTGCTTCGTCTTCTGTATGGAATCGACCACTGATTTTTCACTTTCCCATTGTGCAAAAATTTCATTCCTTTCTTCCCGTACGTTGGCAAGGTCTACATTCAGTGAACCGAGACGCGCTTTATCGTCTTCCCTTTTAATTGCGGCAATTTCAATTTCCAGTTGTGTGATTCTGCGGTCGAGCACATCCAGTTCTTCCGGTTTTGAATTAATTTCCATACGGAGTTTGGCTGCCGCCTCATCCATAAGATCAATCGCCTTATCCGGGAGAAACCGATTGGTAATATACCGCTGTGACAGCTCCACTGCCGCAATGACCGCTTCATCCTTAATACGCACTTTGTGGTGGTCTTCATATTTTTCCTTTATACCCCGAAGAATTGAAATGGCACTTTCAGTATCCGGCTCATCCACCATCACTTTCTGAAACCGCCTTTCCAGTGCTTTGTCCTTTTCAAAATATTTCTGATATTCATCAAGCGTTGTAGCTCCAATCGCTCTCAATTCTCCCCGTGCAAGGGCGGGCTTTAATATATTTGCAGCATCCATGGCGCCCTGGCCCCCACCGGCCCCCACAAGTGTATGTATCTCATCAATGAATAACACAACAGTTCCATCCGAAGAAGTGACTTCTTTGATCACTGCCTTAAGACGCTCTTCAAATTCCCCTTTGTATTTTGCCCCTGCAATAAGTGCTCCCATATCAAGAGAGAAAATGATCTTCTCTTTTAAATTCTCCGGAACATCCCCCTGAATGATCCTGTGAGCCAGGCCTTCGGCAATAGCTGTTTTTCCAGTGCCCGGCTCGCCCACCAACATCGGATTATTCTTGGTCCTTCGGGATAAAATCTGGAGTATTCTCCGGATTTCCTCATCCCGCCCAATCACAGGATCCAGTTTTCCGCTGTCGGCAAGTTCATTGAGGTTTCTGCCATATTTGGCCAGAGAGTTATAGGTTTCCTCTGCACTGTGAGACGTCACCTTTCCACCTTTCCGCAACTCCTCTATGGCCAGCTTCAATTCTTTTTCACTGACCCCCTGATCTTTCAGGATTTGTGAGATCTTACTTTTGGAACTAAAAATAGCCAGCAGCAAGTGTTCAGTAGAAACATATTCATCTTTCATTTTCCTGGCAATGGCGTTGGCCTCGTTCAGGGTTCTGGCAGCTTCCGGCGAAAACATGATGTCACCACCGGTAACCCTCGGGTAGCGTTCGAGTTCTTTTTCAAGTACCTGACTGACCATCGAAATATTCACCTGCAATTTCTTTAGTATAAAAGGCAATACGTTCT
Organism: Muriicola sp.; assembly: GCA_041744575.1. Classification (GTDB taxonomy): domain Bacteria; phylum Bacteroidota; class Bacteroidia; order Flavobacteriales; family Flavobacteriaceae; genus JTS-RE37. The sequence continues at coordinate 159,127 of JBGTKP010000031.1, read as the reverse complement.
CATCAATCTCCAGTATAGCCTTGAAAAGATGCTCGTTCTCCACTTGCTGATTTTCCAGGTTTTGTGCTATCTGCTGTGCCTGTTGAATCGCCTCCTGAGATTTGATAGTAAAATTATTTATATTCATGTTTGTATCTTTGTCGTGAAATTGTATGTTGTATCTGACAGATTTCAAGAATCTTACCAAGCTGAAACATAAGACAAAATGTCTTTGAATTGCTGGGATAACCGGACATAAAGTCAGACGAAGGCTGGAAAAAAATCCACATAAAACAAAAAGGAGAAAAATGGGTTTATTTGATGATTTGTTCCGAAGAAAGGCAGCAGGGGAACCAGAGAAGAGCAGGTGTAACGATTGGACCTCCCTGGAAACTATGGAACAATTGGAGAACCTGGACCAACTTTCAGGGCAGGGGCCTCAAATCATCTTTAAACACTCTACGCGATGTGGGATCAGCAGGATGGTTATGAACATTTTTCGGGAGGGGTATCAATATCCGAAAGAGGCTGCAGACCTTTACTATTTGGACATAATTGAATTCAGGGCCTTATCCGACCATGTGGCAAGAAAATACGGAATCGCACATCAGTCGCCCCAACTATTAATCATTCGAAAAGGCGAAGTTATAGCACATGATTCGCATGGCGGGATCAATGACTTGGACCTCGCCAAATATTTATAGGAAACCCGGGCGTATTTTGAGGGTTGACGATTACCGGAATTTCTGCTGAACCAGAATATTTTTCAGTCTTTGTTTAAGGTCTTCCCCGGCATCATATACCATCTGTTCATTACTGGGGAATGGCACGGCCCTGACCTGAAGGTAAGCGATCAGATCGTTGTCAAGTGCGCGTTTATCCCCGTCGTAACTGGCATATATATGTTCGAATACGAATTCACTACTTAGTGGATAGGAGTTGAGCTGCTGCCGGGTTTCCAAATCTGTATAGCGCACATTTCCGATAACCTGGGCAGATTTATGCTGTGTAAACTGATAAAAACTACAGGTAACTGTTCTAAAGTTGTCTACCTGTATCTTGTTCCCCAGGCTGTCCTTTACCACATTCCCGTCGTTATCATACAGGTATTTGTACCCATCCTTAATTTGTTTTTCCTTGACAAGTTGTTTTTCCTGAACCTGCTCAGGAGAAATTACTATGTCCTTGAATGAAACTTCCATCTGATACTGGTAGTTAATATTCTTCAGAGGATTGGTGTGATATTGTGTCCACAGATCCTCCAGTCCATAAGTATTAAAATTTAATAATTCATCGGCCAGTCTTTGGGGCAGTATTTTATCCGTATCATTTACCACCTGCACTTTTACGTAGTCCAGCCCCCTGGAATACGCTTCCTCCATCTTTTGTTTGGTATCTGCATAGCCTGGGTTTATTTCATCCAGAAACCTGAAATCGTCATACGCCTTTCTGTAATCATATTTGCCGGAAGCTTTTTTAAGCAGTTCTGAGGCGTGCGCATACAGGTATTCAGATAGGTTGGTTTTTGCGTTGACAATATCATTATCATAATCGCTATAATTAAAAATGGCATTGCGGTTTTCTTCAAAAATTTCAAGAGGCAGCAACGGGCGAATACGCTCCTGTATTTGCTTCAGTCCGGTATAGGACGTATATATGGCCTCGTAGTTGGCGGGGTTCCCATCTTTTTTTAAGAAAGTAATATGTTGTAATTCCCGTTCTGTATTTTTCCTGAATGCCTCTTCCAGTATCAGGATATAGGCCTGGTTGTTTTTTTTGGTTTTATTATCTGAAATTTCAATCAGGGCTTTGTTGATGGCATTTGTATAATTGCCGGTATTGATGGCCTCCTGAGTTCTTTTAACGCCTCCACAAGCGACCAAAAGAATCAAAACAACAGTAAATAGTAGTGCTTTTTTCATGACGAAATAATTGATGGTTTGGTATCGAGAATCCAAGTGTTGTGCCAAAAGACCTCCCACCTATAACGAAAAACGACTAAGTGTAGTATATTATCGGTATATCGATGAAATTCAGGGCGGATCTTAGGCTTTGGGCGGCATCGCGGGCAATACCTTGGTAGTTACTTCCCCAAAGCCGATCCGGAAATTTTCTTTCTTACAATATCCCCTGAAGGTAACGGTATCATTGTCTTCAATATCCGTTCTTGTGTCCCCGTTGGAGAGGGTGACAGGTTGTGTGCCCTGCCATGCCAGCTCCAACATGGAACCGTAAGAATCAGGGGTGGGTCCGGAAATCGTACCACTACCCATCAGATCCCCGCTGTTCACCTTGCAACCATTTACCGTATGGTGCGCAAGCTGCTGGGCCATGGTCCAGTACATATACTTGAAATTCGATTTCGAAACGGTTGTGGGTTCACCATTTTCCGGAGTAATGGACACTTCCAGTTGTATATCGTAGCTCTGGGGACCAGAGCGTTTCAAATAGGGGAGGGGAGGTGGATTCTGTTCAGGACTCGGCACCCTGAAGGGCTTTAAAGCGTCGAGCGTTACAATCCACGGTGACATGGAGGAAGCAAAGTTTTTGGAGAGAAATGGGCCCAGCGGAACATACTCCCAGCGTTGAATGTCCCGTGCACTCCAGTCATTGAATAATACCAGTCCGAAGATATAGTCTTCCGCTTCTTCAACGGGAATGGATTCACCGAGGACATTGGCATCTGTGGTGATAAAGGCGAGCTCCAATTCAAAGTCGACCATTTTTGAAGGACCGAAAACAGGATTGCTGGCCCCCATGGGGAGGGTTTGTCCGTAGGGTCTTCTGACAGGGGTGCCACTAGGGATAATGGTAGAACTCCGACCATGATATCCGACAGGGATATGTTGCCAGTTTGGTAAAAGGGCATTCTCCGGATCGCGGAACATCGTCCCAACGTTGGTGGCATGCTCCTTACTGGAATAGAAATCAGTGTAGTCCCCGATCTGGACCGGCAACTGCATCTCGATTTCATCCATGGTGAACAATACGATTTTCTGATGTTCCTTGTTGTTCTTAAGGTCAACATTTGCGATGTCAAAAACTTCACTGATCCTGTTTCTGACAAGGCGCCATGTTTTTTTGCCATCTGAAATAAAATCGTTCAGGGTATCCTGAAGAAAAATATCATCCGTGAGGGGGATGTCCTTAAAATATCCCAGCTGATGCAAGGCCCCCAGGTCAATGGCATAATCTCCTATCCGTGTGCCAATGGTTATGATATCATCCCTGGTCAGAAATACCCCGAAAGGAATATTCTGAATCGGAAAATCAGAATCATCAGGAACCTGTAGCCAGGACTTTTTTAAGGGATCATTTGTTTTTTGAGGCATCTTGAATTCTGGGTCTTTGTTTAATAAAATCACGATCAAATATATTATTTTCTGTCAATTAACTATGGGCAATTTGTACTTTTACGCTTCATTTAACAGGAATAACAGTTTTATGCAGCGAGACCATCAGATATTTGATCTTATCAGTGCTGAGAAAAGACGCCAGATTCGGGGAATAGAGCTTATTGCTTCCGAGAATTTTACAAGTCCGGCGGTAATGGAAGCCGCGGGATCCGTACTGACAAATAAGTATGCCGAGGGATATCCGGGGAAACGATATTACGGAGGTTGCGAAGTGGTTGACCAAATTGAGCAACTGGCCATTGACAGAGCTAAGGAATTGTTCGGCGCGGCCTATGCGAATGTGCAGCCGCATTCCGGTTCCCAGGCCAATGCTGCCGTATACCAGGCGTGTCTAAAGCCGGGAGATACCATCCTTGGTTTCGACTTGTCACATGGGGGGCACCTGACACATGGCTCTCCCGTAAATTTTTCAGGCAAACTATATAACCCTCTCTTTTATGGAGTAAAGGCTGAAAGTGGGATTATTGATTATGATAAAATCCGGGAAATCGCAGATAAAGAGAAACCAAAGATGATCATTGCCGGAGCCTCTGCGTATTCCCGCGATATGGATTTTAAAAAATTCAGGGAAGTGGCGGATGATGTCAAGGCCTTATTAGTCGCGGATATCGCCCACCCCGCGGGTTTGATCGCCAAAGGAATATTGAATGACCCAATGCCCCATTGTCACATCGTTACCACCACTACCCACAAAACATTGAGGGGTCCCAGGGGAGGACTGATTTTAATGGGAACTGATTTTGAAAATCCTTTTGGCTTAAAATTAAAGAATGGGAATTTGAAAATGATGTCTTCCCTATTGGATCTGGCGGTTTTTCCCGGCAACCAGGGAGGCCCGCTCGAGCACATTATCGCCGCCAAGGCAATTGCCTTCGGGGAGGCTTTGGAAGACGCATTTTTAAGTTATATGTTACAGGTGCAAAAGAACGCCGCCGCCATGGCTGCTGCCTTTGTTGCAAAGGATTATCAGATTATCTCAGGTGGTACGGATAACCATATGATGCTCATCGACCTGCGCAACAAAGGAATAACAGGAAAACAAGCTGAACAGGTACTGGTCAGCGCCGATATTACGGCCAATAAAAATATGGTACCCTTTGATGACAAATCTCCATTTATCACCTCAGGAATCAGGTTTGGAACAGCGGCAATCACTACAAGGGGGTTAATTGAAAAGGATATGGCTGCAATTGTAGATTGCGTAGATACCGTTTTGATGGAGCCTGATAACGGGAAAGGCATTGAAAAGGTGAGAAGAACGATCAACGAATGGATGGGTCAAAAACCCTTGTTTGAATTTAAATAGCCGTAAATGGAAAACCAATAGCCCTAATTATTGGTCTTCCATTATAAATCAATGATTGAGCAAATATAAGTCGCCTGAAATAATAGATTTTTTACTCAGATCATAGATCACGGCATCATCTTCAGAATCAAAATAAAGACCCCAGAAATTGAAATAGTCATCTTTGCAATTGTCTTCGGTCTTGATTTTGGATAATGTAGGAATATTTTTCTCCAATAGTCCATCCTCAAAAACAGGGACATAAATCTCAAAAGGCGTTTCTGAAAGATCCCTGGTAAAATGGACATAGTTGGCAGCAATGGTATTTAAAATGTTCCCCAGCTGTTCTTCAACACTTCGGGAATATATTTTCTTTATAATAATTGAGGAATCATTAAGGAACAATGAAAATTCCTCCACATCAATTGGCATGTGATTAAGGGCTTTTAACCTGGCAAGGGCCCTGGTAAATGATATCGCCTTATGATCGGCCTGCCGCGTGACTTTCGCGTCTCCCCAAATACCTTTTTGAAGATGAAACAGCACCTCAACAAGATCAAAGTTACATTCCATTTCCACAACGAGCCTGCCATGGCTTTTATCCGGGGAACAGTTCCGCACAGTGATCTTAGAAAAATACGCCCTTTCAAGACATCTTTTAAATTCCTCCAACCCGTTGAGTTGAGGATTATCATCAAGATGCAGATGCAAGTTCGTATTAAAACTGTCTAAATGAATTGGCATACCTGATTGCGGATTACATCTTCTTCTGATTCAAAATTAGTTCTTAAAAACGGAAAATTGCCATAATTAAACCTTATAATAATTATGGTTTTCTCTTATATATTTGAGGACAAAGATGTTAACTGCAATGATTTAGCCACTTATTCGATCAAAGGTTGGTTAAAGAAAACCACGATTTCTGGATTCTTCAATGAGGGCCTGATCATTTTGTTTTTCAACTCCAAAAAGTGTTTTTAAGTGTCTTTTTCGATTTTCAATACCTGGAAGGGAAAGGGAGACAAAGTTGACCATATCCTTTGTTTTTGTACCAATGGACAGGTAGTATAAAATTTTCCGGTCATTGTCATCCAGGTTGATATCCGTGGACATTTTCTTCCTGATGGCAGCCAGCGCCTTTTGCGTATAGTAAGGGGGATTGCTGGTTACTGTCCTGACCATAGCCTGGAGGGACATCTGATCAATTTCCGATTTCACCATATATCCCTCCGGATCCACCGACTTAAGAATGCTGTTAATCCGGAAATTGTCACTGAAGGATGACATGAAGACTATTTTGGTCGACGGACTTAAACTTCGTGCCAGGATCCCCAGATCCTCTCCGGTTTTTACAGGGCCATCTTTGGCCTGTGAGATTTGGATATCCAGGAGGAGGATATCATATTTAATGGCTCGTACGGATTCCTCCAACTTTTGTTTGGCGCCTTCAAAGGATTTTGCGGTATCCATTTTCACTTTAAAGGTCAGAAAATCGGTATCCTCAAGGATAAACTTATATCCAAGGGTTGTCATTTCGTGATCATCAACTGCTAAAATCCTAACTATGTCCATCCAATTGCATTATGGCTCTTTCAGAAGACGTTGATCGCTTCTTCTACCTGAGCATTTCCAGGGACAATTTTATAAGGTATTCTGATGAACACCTGAGTCCCTTTACCTATTCGGCTGTCAATGTTCCACGAACCATTCAATTTGTCTATTCGTGAACTTATGTTTTTATGTCCGATTCCCTTTTTGGATTTGGTAGTATCAAAACCAGTCCCGTCATCGGCGAGGGTAATGAATATCTCCTCATCAGAGGCTTCAAAATTAATGGATATATTTTTTGCCCGGGCATGTTTTATGCAATTCATCAGACATTCCTGAACGATCCTGTAAAGGTTGATCTTTACATCGGCATTCAGGTGATCCCAATCTGTATGCTGGTCATAGTCCATCACCAAATGAGCATCTGAAGATGCTTCAATGGTCTTAATTATATCTTGAATGGAATGCATAAAGTTATGAAATTTTTGATAGGCGGCATCACTCAGTTCATGTGAAATTGTACGGATTTCTTCTTGGATTACTTGTAATTTTTCTATCGCCTGGGACCGGACACTGATGGCCTCGTCATCTGTTTTGCGATTGAGTCCCAGCAGCACCATACGAATTCCGTTCATTTCCCCGAGCACTCCGTCATGAAGTTCTTCCGAAATCCTTTTCTGCTCAGCTTGTTTGCCTTCCTCGATCTTTTGTTTTTGTGACAGCATCAGATTGAAGATCTCCTGATTGGCTTCCTGTTGTTGTTGTCGGTAACGCAGTTTTTGATTTTGAACACGCTGATTGATAATGACAAAGGCCGAAACTGCGAGTAACAGGAGCCCGGCAGCGATGCCAATCCAAAGTTGCCGCTGGCGGGCAAGTAGTTCGTTTTGGGCTATGAACTCATCGGTCTCAAAGCGGATTCTGGCAAATTTATTCCTGATCTGCCGCTCTTCCTGTTGCAGACTGTCATCAAGATTGATGTATTCATGAATGTAGGTCTGGGCTTTATTCTTGTCAAGTCGCGCCAGGAATTGAAGCGTTTCAAGGAGGCGGGCATTGTTATTGCTCATGGCGGCATAATCCTTGGCGAGACCGGCTTTGGCCAGTGCCGTTACTGTATCCATATTAGAAAGGTGGTATTCGGCCAGGCTGTGAAGGCTTCGGGAAATTTCGGAAAGATCCCTGATACTGTCCTGAATCTTTATGGCTCTTTCAAATAGTCCGGACGGATCTGAGTCGGGATTCGATTTCAATCTGCAAAGCCCCAGGTTGTTGGTCGCCTTCGCATATAACTGGGTATTGTTTGTGTACAGGGAATCAATGTCAAGGACCTTTTGAAAATAAATTTCAGCCTCATCATATTCCTCTTTCTCCAGGTATACCACACCGAGATTATTCAGAGTACTGGGTACCAATTGTGCCTTATATGCGGAATTTTGCAGGTATCCTAGGGCCCTCTGATGGTACTCAATGGCCTTGTCATATTCCTTCAGATTTTTGGCGACCACTCCCAGCGTACTATAACAACTGTAAAGCGCCTGGTCTGTCTCCTTCAGGGGTTTGAGTACTTCGATGGCCAGAATAGCCGTTATTTCTGCCCCGGTATAATCTTTAATATCATTCTGGACCACTGCCATATTGTACAACAGTTGTCCTGAGAAGGCGCTGTTACCAGTTGCCTTAAATAGTTCCTGGGCTTTTCCGAAGTGATAGTAGGCACTATCCATGATATTCCTGGTATTAAAGAATACCGCGAGATCCCAGTTCGCTTCTGCCAGAGCATTTGAATCAGGGATTGTAGCCGCTATGGAAAGGATGCTTTTATTTGCTTTTCTGAAGTTGAGTGAATCATTCAGTCTGAAGTATCCAAAGGACAGGCCGGAGAGATAAATGGTCTTTAAAGAATCATTCGAAACATTCTGCACGGCCTCAGCTGCCTTGTTGATCAATTTCAAACGCGTTACTGAAGAAAGTATTGGGTCATTTCCTGTTCTGATCCACCTGCTGATGCTGTCATTAATGGCAATAGTTCCCCGATCAGTATCCGGAGAAGAAGGATCGGTATTGCAGGAGGATAGGACCAAAAAAAGTACGGCGCAACAAAATTTAATAAATTGTACTACCATTTTTGGTAAAGTAAGTTATTCGATCCTATACAAGATAAAAAAAAGCCCTAAATAAATTTAAGGCTTTTCAAATTGAAAAAGTTATTTTAAGTCTATTTTGGTCGTGGCCTTACAATTATTGGCAGGTCGTCACCATCTGCATTTAAATTACTTAGATTTTGATAAAGCGCATCTTTTTCCTCGGAGGATGTTTGCAGTTGAGAAGAAAACATGCTCAAGCTCATTAATGCGATTGCTACAACGCTGAAAACCTTTTTCATAATGTTCAATTTAAGGGGTTAATTAATATTAATTTGTTAGTTATACCGCTAATCTACTAACTCTGTTTCAACGCTATTGCGTAAAAAAAAAAGATTTAGTATGTACATCACTTTTAGGAGTATTCGTACGAAATCTGAGAGGATCGTATTAATTAAGTGTAGTAATTGAGTTCTTTGAGAGAATTTTCTTAAGGCTGTCAATGTTGCCCTTATAGGATTTTGAAAATGGCAACTGGGTTTTACCGGATTGCAGGGCGCAAATGGATTTGCCATAGTTGATCCTCGATACATAATTTACATTGAGGATATAGCTCTGGTGGATGCGGACGAAGTTGTTCGGAAGACTATCCTCAAATGTTTTCAGGGTTTTATAGGCACTGATGGTCCTTCCGTCATTCATGATGAAATCCGTGGCATTGTTGTCTGCCTTGAGGTACAGGATCTCATCAGTATCAAGATACTGAAAGTCTTTGTATGATTTCAGACATAAGGTTTGACCGACGGTCTCCCTTGGCATTTTCTTCTTAAGACGTAAAAGGGTTTTTCGAATCTCATGCTCGTTATATGGCATCAGCCAATAATCAAAGAAATTGTGCTTCAACGCGTCATAGGCAAAGTTTTTACTCCTTGAGATCCCGATGAGCACCGGAATATCTCTCATGTACTGATACAATTCCGTGATCATATTAAAATAATCGTAAGATCTGTCATTCAGGTTGACAAAAACAACATCAGGAAGATGTTTCAGGATTGAATTAAGACCATCATCACTGTTACTGGCTTTACCCAGACATGAAAAGTCGCCGTAGTCTTCCAGGAAATGCTGCAATTGCAGATTGGAGGTGGCATCTGAATCGATTATTGTATAGGTATACTCCATTGACCTCGGAATTTGGAGGCAAATTACTCATACCTAATGGATTGGGGCTATATAAAAACCATAGAAAAACTATGGTTTCTGGTTTAATTCATTGAAAATGAGGGTTATGAAAGAAAATTCTGTCATTTTTATGAGCCAGTCTGAATATTTCTGGCAAAGCGAATAGAAGTGATCCTTGGATCGGACCCGGAAAAGCTCATAAAATACTGGTTATGCGATGGTATCGCATATACCTGCTAAGGGGAGCTGCCTTACTTTAAAGATAGATCACTCAGGTGTCCATGGAAGTGTTTAGAAACAGAGCGCGTATTTCATCTGATATTCTCATAGGCCTGAAACTATCCGGATTCAGGAGACACCAGGAGGTTTTTGAATGCACCAAAAGTTCTTTGGTTTCCAGATTCCGCATTTCAACCACCCGTATGGTGGTTGCCCCTTTGGTTTCTGCAATGTAGGTTCTGAGATGAATGACCTGTCCCAGCTGTGCGGCACTTTTATAGGTAATATTATGATTTAGAACCACCCAGACGACTTTGTTAAGAAGGCTTTCGGGAACCGCCTTGTTCCAATGTTCCTTTGATATATCCTGGATCCATTGGACGTAACGCACATTATTTACATGTTGCAGCTCATCCAGATCCTCCCTTTTTACGGTAATTTTTTTCTCATAGGTCTGCATCAGCTTTTCTTCAGGATCCGGACCTCGAACAACTTGTCCCAGTTTTTGCCGGTAACGAAAAATGTCTTTCTTTCCGGATGATAGGCCACTCCGTTAAGGACATCAAGTTTTGGATGGGACTTTACCCTGGTTTTTAGTCCCCCAAAATTGATCACGCCTTCAATGGCTCCGGAAGTCGCATCGATAATCATCATACTTTCCTTTTGCCATACATTGGCATAAATTTTACCGTCCACATATTCCAGTTCATTGGCCTTATTAAAAATGGACTTGTCTGTTACCGTTTCGATGTATCCTTCTTCTGCCATGGTCTCAGGATTCAGTAACCAAATCTTTTCAGTCCCATCACTTTTGTATATCCGACGGCCATCATTGCACAAACCCCATCCTTCCTTGCTTTTGCCGTAGCTGAAGCTGCCTTTTCTTTTAAAATCCGACAGGTTGTAAATAAATCCCTGTTTCCCCTGCCATGTCAGTTGGTAAATGTTGTCACCCAAAATAGTGATCCCTTCGCCAAAATAGGTATTCTCCAGTTCTGTTTGCTGAAGCACTTTCCCCGTCAGATAGTCGATTTTCCTAAGGGAGGAATTTCCTTTCTGGCCTGTACTCTCATAGAGGATGCCATCGTGAAATTCGAGACCCTGAGTAAAGGCCTCCATGTCGTGCGGATATTCATTTACAATCTCATAGGTATATACCTGTGGCGCCTCAGCGGCAAGAACACTGATCTCCCGGGTGATCGTATCTGACCCCCCTTCATAATCAATTTTTGCGGTGAGTATTTTGGTCCCGAGATGGTCGACCTCCATTACAGGTTGTCCATTTTCTACCGGAAGATTCTTTCCGTCAATGGTGTAGGTAATATTATTTATCTTCTTTGCCTTTTTATTTTCGATGGTCAGCGGTACGGGCTGTTTCACCTGGAATTGCTTTTTATTTCCTTCGAGCTGTATAACAAACAGATCTGAAGGTTTTCTGTCATCTCCACATGCCATAAAAATGAGCGTGATAGCAATGGAAAATACTTTCAGACAATTCATATGGACGAATATTAATTTGAATTATACTTTCCCGGGGATACGGGTTTGTGGCGAAGTGGATCCGGGGATGGTATTTCTGACTGAATGTTCAAATTAAGGTAAAATTAGGTGCTCATCTACTCTATGAAGTTCCGACCCGACATGGCGGTGCCAAGGTAATTCATTAAATTAAGAATTTAAAAATATTGCCCCAAAATTAAAAGATCGTATATTTGCATTGGCAAGTCCTACACGACCAGCTCCTGCAGAATCCCCCAGGGTGGGAACGCAGCAAGGGTATGTGGTCGAAGCGGTGCGATGTAGGTAGCTTGCCATTTTTTTATGCCTTGCTGTGAAGGTGCTTCAGTAATATGCCTGGGCAGGTTCGTCCTCAGAACTTCATAAAGTCCGATTCCGCCATTTGTCTGTTAATTCCTTGTTTCCTTCCTCCCACTTTTATTTGTTTATTTGCAGAATCATGGAGAACAGAGTTGTATTGATAACCGGAGGCGCTTCGGGTATTGGAAGATCGATCGGTAAGTTTCTGGTCTCAAAAGGCTTTAAGGTATATGGAACTACACGGAATTTAGAGCGCAACTCGCATTTCACCGAATTTGAACTTTTGGAAATGGATGTTCGTTATGAGGCGGCTGTTCAGAAAGCGGTTGGGGAAGTACTCTTCAGGGAATCCAGATTGGATATCCTCATTAACAATGCGGGAATGGGTATTACCGGGCCGATTGAAGAGACACCCCGGGAGGAAATTATCAATGCCTTTGATACGAATTTCCTGGGACCGGTATTGATGGCAAAGGCCGTTCTTCCCATGATGCGATCCCAGAAATCGGGGTTGATCATAAATATTACGTCGATCGCAGGTTACATGGGCCTTCCTTACCGGGGCATTTATTCAGCCACCAAAGGAGCTCTCGGATTGATTACAGAGGCCCTACGCATGGAAACAAGGGATTTCGGCATTTATATAACAAATCTGGCTCCGGGGGATTTCGCGACGAATATCGCAGCGGGCCGTTATCATTCTCCCATTCATTCAGGATCTCCTTATTCAGAGGCATACGAAAACACCCTGAGTATCATGAACAGCCACGTGGCCACGGGCCAGGATCCGGTTCGTGTCGCCGAAATGGTTTTTCGTATCATTCGCGCCAAACGACCCAAAATACATTATACGGTTGGAAGTCAGCTTCAAAAATGGTCTCTGGTTCTCAAGAAAATATTACCGGATAAACTCTTTGAGAGGCTCCTTTTACACCATTATAAATTGTAGTTTTGCAAAGGCAATTGAACCTGATAAATCAAGTAATTAACGAATCAACATATGAAATTTTTTATAGACACGGCCAATTTGGATCAGATCAAAGACGCCCAGGAACTCGGGGTTTTGGATGGGGTAACTACAAATCCCTCATTAATGGCAAAAGAAGGGATCTCAGGACGAAACAATATTCTCAAACACTATGTGGATATCTGCAATATCGTAGATGGTGATGTATCTGCCGAAGTGATCGCAACCTCTTTAAAGGAAATTATCAAAGAAGGGGAGGAGCTGGCTGATTTACATGAACGCATCGTTGTCAAGGTTCCTATGATCAGGGATGGCGTTAAGGCATTAAAATATTTTTCTGAAAAGGGAATCCGCACAAATTGCACATTGGTATTTTCACCCGGGCAGGCGCTTCTCGCGGCGAAAGCCGGTGCCAATTATGTTTCTCCCTTTATAGGAAGATTGGATGATGTATCCACAGATGGTCTGAATCTCATAGCTGAAATACGACTGATATATGATAATTACGGTTATGAAACGGAAATACTGGCGGCTTCCATCAGACACACCATGCATATTGTCGACTGCGCCAAGTTGGGTGCCGATGTGATGACAGGACCTTTGTCGGTCATCGAAGGACTCCTAAAACATCCCCTGACCGATATTGGATTGGAAAAATTCCTGGCGGACCACAAAAAGGGGAATTAACACATCTTGTTGTGATACACTCCCTGGGTTGGGTAAAGTACATCTCAGACAGCCAAGAAGGCCCTATAATTAGGCTGAAGTGTGAATTCCTGATACAATTCCTTAAAAGGAGGAGTATACATTGGCAAAGGCATTCACAATAACCCCGTCCTTGGCGATAATACTTTTATTCGGATCATAGACGATGAGGGTGTGGGCGACTTTCTCAAAATTATCTGTCCAGTATTGCTCCTCTTTATCCAACTGATTTGTCTCCAGCAGCATTTTCCAGCGGGGTTGTTCGGTCCTTAAATTAATGCCAACAAATTGGTAATCCGGGTGTTTTACCTTCAACCCGGCAATATGTTTGGAAATGATCTTTAAATGCCCGGGTTCCATCCCTGACCAGAAGTAAAATACCACCTGTTTATCTGAAGATATCTGTTTTAAAGACACCGGTTCACCATCAACATTGTATACCATCAGATCCGGAAGTTCCTTATCGGGTTGCATTCTTTTGATACCAACATAAAGCGAGTCAATTTCACTCCTGTGCTTGTTATTTCCGGAAAGCCGGTGAAAACCATCCATGAAGACCTTTATATTTTGTTCTGAATCATGTTTTAGCAGGTAATCAACTGCAACACTCCTGAAAAGGTTATCTCTGAGTTCAGGCTGTTTTACTAGGCTGTCTACCAATACCATTTTATGCTGATTATAATGCAGTTGATTGCGGAATTTTTCATTCTCTGTATCACATTCCCTGCGACAATTCATATAGGCAAGATTTCCCAAATGATATTTCATGAAATTGTAGTACGGTCGGAGGTAGATAAACCCCTCATTCTCAAAATTGACTTGCCGACGATAATCGTAGAAATTCTCAGGCAGCTCGGGAATTTTGTCATCTCCGGATCTCTTTTTATGATAGAAGGGGTAGGCTTCCATAGGAATATAGGAACTGTACTCAATGCTCGCTCTCGCAAGTTCATAGGCCTGTTCTGAAATACCCGACTCGTCTGCGATATCCTGAAGTGATTCCTCCTTTGTATTCCTTAGGGAATCTATCTTTTGCTTGAATTCAATCGGGGTCAAGCCATAAATAGATGCCACATATTCCTCTTCCTGCTCATTGGCCAGAAAAATTTCGAGCATAAAATTATTCAGGGCATCACCTCTGCCGGAAAAGATCAGAGACTCATCAAAATTCAGGGTATTCAGCCGCATTTGCATGCTGTCACCTTTTTCCAGATATACATATTGCAATTCAGGTTTGTGATAGAAATGGTGCAGGCCTTCATGGACGGAATCAAGCCGGATGAGAAATCTGTTGGAGTTGTCAAGCCGGGCTGAGTCCACAATGACATCTCCTCGGTACAGGATCACATAATCACTGGTTGGATTGATAATTTCTCCGGCAAGGATAACAGTGGGGGACTCCTTTTTTGATTCAGCACAACCCATCAACAGTAAAAGAGCAAAACAGAGTAAAATTCTATTCATAGAAATATTTCAGCCGATATGCTACACAAAGCTAAAGAAAGCAGGAAGTGAGCGCTGTTAAGGGGGAGTTAAAAATTGATGCCTGCCCCGGAGGCCGTATTTACGGCCCTGGTCCGCGATCCAGGGGTGAAATAGCACTTATTATGGAGGTCGATTTGTCCGGCAGCTATCTGTACCGCACCGACCTGTTATTTTTCATGTGCATAGTGATTCAGATTGTCTATTTTTGCAAAAATTTTAAGATCGCAAGATATGCTGGCTGTTTCTAATTTATCTGTCCAATTTGGCAAGAGAATTTTGTTTGATGAAGTGAATGTTGGTTTTACGCAGGGGAATTGCTACGGCGTTATTGGTGCCAACGGGGCGGGAAAATCAACTTTTTTGAGAATCATTTCCGGTCAGATAGATGCCACTTCGGGGCATGTTCATCTGGAACCTGGAAAACGAATGTCGGTGCTCGAACAGGACCACAATGCTTACGATACTTCCACGGTTCTGGAGACCGTGGTCATGGGCAATCAACCCCTTTTTGAGATTAAGAGGGAAATGGACGCATTATATGCTGATTACAATGATTCGAATGCTGACAGGATTGGCGAATTACAGGTAAAGTTCGAAGAAATGAATGGATGGAATGCGGACAGCAATGCCGCTGCGATGCTTTCCAACCTTGGTATCAGTGAAGAAATGCATTACTCCCTCATGTCCGACCTGGACGGGAAACTAAAAGTCCGCGTTTTGCTGGCACAGGCGCTATTTGGAAATCCGGATGTGTTGATTATGGATGAACCAACCAATGACCTGGATTATGAGACCATAGAGTGGCTTGAAAATTTCCTAGCCAATTATGATAATACGGTTATTGTTGTTTCTCACGACCGGCATTTTCTGGATGCCGTATGTACCCATGTAGCCGACATTGATTTTGGGAAGATCAATTTGTATTCCGGCAACTACACTTTTTGGTATGAGAGTAGTCAGCTGGCTGCGAGACAACGGGCTCAGCAGAATAAAAAGGCGGAGGAAAAGGCGAAGGAACTTCAGGAATTTATCCTGCGTTTCAGTGCGAATGTTGCAAAAAGCAAGCAGGCCACTTCCCGTAAAAAGATGCTGGCAAAGCTGAACGTGGCTGATATCAAACCCTCCAGTCGTCGGTATCCTGCGATCATTTTTGAAAGAGAACGGGAAGCGGGAGATCAAATCCTGAATGTCGAAAAATTACGTGCGTTAAGCGAGGACGGCGAAGTGCTTTTCAACAATGTAAATATCAACCTGGCCAAAGGAGATAAGGTCGCCGTAATATCCAGGGATTCGAGGGCAACGACTGCTTTTTACGAGATTCTGAACGGACTTCGGACCGCAGATGGTGGAAAATTTCAATGGGGTATCACCACCACCCAATCTTACCTTCCTGCAGATAATTCTACCTATTTTAATTCGAATGACAATCTTGTGGATTGGCTGAGGCAATGGGCAAAAACTGAAGAGGAAAGGGAAGAAGTGTATATCCGGGGATTTTTGGGAAAAATGCTTTTTAGCGGGGAGGAGGCCCTTAAAAAATGCAGCGTTCTTTCAGGAGGAGAAAAAGTACGGTGTATGTTAAGCAGAATGATGCTTCTCCGTGCAAATGTGCTGATGCTGGATGAGCCGACCAATCATTTGGACCTGGAGAGCATCACCGCCTTCAATAATGCCCTCAACAACTTTAAAGGGACCATTATGTTTACCACACATGACCACCAATTTGCTCAAACTGTGGCAGATAGAATCATTGAATTGACACCCCGGGATACTATTGACCGTTATTTTACGTTTGATGAGTATATGTCCGATAAGTCCATTAAGGAACAACGTCAGAAAATGTACGCTGTTCCTGCTTAGATTTTTGGATCCCAAATCTTATTGCTATGAATACCTGCCGTTATTGGTGCCTCCTCATGGTGCTTTGTATCCTGGGCTGTAAGTCTTCAGATGACGGTCCGGCCGACCAGAACAATACCCTCGGAAAGGAAGTGAACTATACCGTATTGTTTGAAAGGAATGATCAGCTTTCAGGAGTACGTTTTCAGGCGGATCGCCTTGGGATCTCAAACGAACCGTTGGAAAACCTGTTTGAAGGCATACCACTGCCGGAAGCACAGGTCCGGGATGAGGATGTAGTCAGCTATTATTCAACACGGCAAGATTGTTCCGGCGAGCTTACCCAATTCAGTGCAAAAACGACCGATCTGACTAGTTTTTCGGTTTTTTCAGATAGTCCGGATTGTGAACTTGAGGTGATATCCCTGAGTCATACCGAAAACACCCTGTTCCTTTTCTACGGAATTGCCGGTCAAGGGCTTAAAAAAAGAGACTATTTCGTGAGAGGTATCAGTGCTTCCGGTGGAACACTGATCTTTCCGGACATCCCTTTGGAAAAAAAACCATTACAGGGTATTTACGCAGGAAACCGCCTTTTTATACTCTCTCAGAATCCGGAAGGAAATACTTTTGTTTTAAAGGTTGTCAATGCTGGGACGGGAGAATTTATCAATGAAATAAATCTTAATTCCGGGGCACAAAAAATATTTAAAACTTCTGAAGGAAATATCATGGTTTCGTATCCCGACTTCCATATTATTGTTGACCGTGGCACGCTTGGAATCATCTCGACTGTCCGCTATCTGGCCGGCAGAGAACCGAATTTTGGAACTGCTGAAAGGGAATTTTTTGATGTCTCGGGCAGCCTGTATTACGCCATGGAAACGAGTCTGTCAGGGACCACCTATCCGCGCATTCCGGGTGTCTACGACTTTTCAAGGAATACGGCCATCCTCTATTATTATGAAAATTTTCTCAGTGAAACGGATCGCAAATTCAAATATGAAATAGAGGATACTACAGTAGTTTCCTATGATTCCGCCAATGATCTGATTTTGATAGGATATCGCAAAACCGGCAACAACGGTACCGGAGGCCTATTGAGAATAAAACCAGCTCCTGAACCTGCTTTTATAGATAACACTGATCTGGAGGGTGTCCCTCAGCTGATCTTCACCAAACAGTAGAAATGGATCTGTTGGATAGTCCAGGTTTCCCTTGTATTCCTGTAAATGCCGGTACTAATTTAAATATTTGCTGTTCCAGATAGCAGGGTTGAAATTCTTTCCCAGGGCAAAACCATAAAAAATGACGATGGATGCAAGGCTTTTGAACATAAAGAAGAAAATGATCCAGAATTCGGCACTTGAAGCCGATTTCGAGAAAAGCCCACTGGGAATTAGAAGGGTAACGAGGTAACTGAGAAACAGTACAAGCAAGGTCAGGTTAACTACATTCCTGAAAGGCCATACGATAAGCTTTCGCAATGGATGCAGGTCCTTCCCCCACTTATGTATAAGATAGAAATAATCATTGCCAAGCGGAGCGAACAACAGGGGATCATCCTTGTCCGCCAACCGGAATAACCGGGAAGGTGCAATGATCTTAAACCCATGTAATTCAGTTGCATGCGCCATTTCGAGTTGTGTAATCCTGTAAACTGCCTCTTCCGGGATACGTCCTTTAAAATATCTTGAATCTAAAAAACGGAGCCGGTATCTGATACAGATTTGACGGATATGGTCAAGATGATAAATACGGTCCGTGTCCAGAAGATCAAAATCGAACTTATTGCGGGTCCCGTTCTTGCCGTCGGATAATTCATGACTTATCCTGTTTGTGGAATCCGTGACAGTTTTAAGTATTCTCTGACACTCCACGAGCAGATCACGCTGCGTGGCATCCCGATTTTTGTACCTGGAGAGTTCTTCCTCAATATTTGTGTTTTTCCATTCCATGGAGGGGACATTAAGACTGTCATCAAAAATAGACTATTGTGGATTTCCAGTCAACTAACATCGACGGAATCCAGTCGTTAATATTTTGTTAATAGATCTTCTTTACATATTTAATTCTCCTGGAAAGTTGCCGGTAATTTTGTATATTAACGGAATAAAGTAACGGTTCAACGACAATTCTCTTCAGCCCCAGATTATGCATTTTTTTAAATCACTTTTCCTCCTCCTTTGTGTCCTGTTTCTTGGACGGATGCAAAGCCAGTCGCAATTGACACAGGCCAATAAAATATTAACCAGGACCATTGTTTCCAGCACCGAGGCATCGGCCAACCATAAAATCCTGTTAGCGGTAGTGAAAGCAGCTGATATGTACCAAATATTAGATGGAAAGGGACCCTATACGGTCTTTGCACCGTCCGACCGGGCATTCGAGCAGGTACCGGACGCGCAGATCAGAACCCTGTTCCGGCCTGAAAATCAAACCCAATTAAAGTCCTTTTTAACCATGCATATTATTGCGGGGAACCTGTCCGCCGCAAAAATTCTGAAGGCCCTATGTCGGGGTGCGGGGAAAGCTGTCTTTACCACACTAAGGGGGGAGGAATTAACGGCCACCATGGTCGGACTGGATATTGTCCTTACAGACAATAGAGGAAATAAAGCAAGGATAACTACTGCCGATGAGGCCCAACGCAATGGAGTGATTCATGTGATTGACAGGGTATTGATGCCTGCCGGCTTGTAGGTTATCTAAGTACTGCCCCTAATTCTTTTTCGAAGCTTTGCTGAATTTTTTTCATGATCTTATCGATCTGCGGGTCAGTCAATGTCTTTTTTTCATCCTGTATGGTAAAACTTAAGGCATAGGATTTTTTACCTTCCTGCAGATTTTCACCGGTATACACGTCAAACAAATGCACCTTTTTAATTAGGTTTTGCTCAGCTTTTCTGGCAAGGTGGTATACTTCCTCGAACCTTATATTTTCATTAAGCAACAGTGCCATATCCCTTCTCACCTCAGGATATTTCGGGAGCGGATGGAACTTCACCGTGCTTTTCCCTGCATATTCCATCAGCAGATCCCAGTAAAATTCAGCGAAAAGCACATCCTGTTTGATATCAAATTCTGCCAATATAGCTTTACTGACCACCCCAAGCGTGACCAGCGTCCGATTGTCTGACACCAGGTTTATCCCTTCCCCGAGGTACCCGGCAGGTGCCGGTACTTCGGTAATGTTTGTAACCCCCGTACGTTCCATAAGGGCACTAACAACCCCCTTCAGATAGAAAAATCCGCTTTGTCTGGAGGTCCCGGTCCAGGACTCCGGCAATTGATCCCCGGTCACTAACAGGGATAGCCTGTTATCTTCCACATATTCGTTTTCCACTTTCCGGTAGGTTTTGCCAAATTCAAATAATTTTAATCGCGTCCTTTTACGGTTCAGGTTGTATGATATTGTTTCCATACCAGAGAAAAGTAGCGATTGGCGGAGGTGGGACAGATCAGTACTTAAGGGATTGATTACCGGGACCACCCATTTTTTCTCTGATTCATGCAGATATTCATTATACCTTGGCGATGTAAGGCTGTTACAAATTATCTCGAAAAAGCCCTGAGACACCATCATATTCCCAATGGTATCCTGCAACCGGTGTTCTTCAAAACGTGAGACCGAGGCGATGGAAGCATTTAATTTTGTCCCGTACGCAATATTGTTATAACCGTAGACCCTAAGGATCTCCTCGATGACATCAACTTCCCTCCGAATGTCTACCCGGTAAAAAGGGATCTCCAGTCCCAGACCGGTTTCGGTCAGGCTTTTTACCTGGATATCCAGAGAGGCCAGAATGGACTTGATGGTGTCTCTTTTGATTTCCTGCCCTATAAGATTATTGATTTTTTCGAATGTAAGGAATACCTGATAATTGTCTTTTTTCCTTGAATAAATATCCACAATATCTGAGGTGATGTCGCCCCCTGCAAGGTCTCTGATCAGCAGAGCCGCCCTAAGGAGGGCGTATTCCACATTATTAATATCGATCCCCCTTTCAAAACGGAATGAGGCATCCGTTTTCAAACCATGCCTTTTGGCAGTTTGTCGTATGGAGACAGGATCAAAATAAGCACTTTCCAGAAAGATGGCCTTGGTGTCGTCCGTCACTCCGGTATTGATGCCCCCAAAGACACCTGCAATACCCATGGGCTTCTCTGCATCGCAAATCATAAGATCATCCTGGTGAAGCGTTCTTTCCTGCCCATCGAGGGTCATAAACTTGGTGCCTTCGGCCAGGGTCTTCACCACGATTCTGTTACCATATATCCGTTCCGCATCAAATGCATGGAGAGGTTGACCCAATTCGTGCAGGACGTAGTTGGTTGCATCGACGATGTTATTAATAGGTTTAAGGCCTATGGCCAACAATCGATTTTTAAGCCAGTCAGGGGAAGGCTGGACGATGAGATTACTTATAGTGAGGCCGCAATACCGGGGTGCCAGATCCGGCTTTTCTATGACCACGTCCATTTTCAGAGACCTGTTCGTAATATTGAATTTACTCACCGAAGGCGTGTTCAGTTCTCTGAAAATTTCTCGTTGCTTTAGGCCTGCTCTCAAATCCCTGGCTACCCCATAATGGCTCATGGCATCGGCACGGTTTGGGGTCAGACCGATTTCAAATACCGTATCCCTTTCAATGTCAAACACCTGCGAGCAGGGAGTACCGGGTACCAAACCTGCCTCCAGCACCATGATCCCGGAATGATCTTCTCCCAGGCCAAGTTCATCTTCGGCACAAATCATCCCGTAGCTATCCTCGCCTCTTATTTTTCCTTTTTTTATCATCCATGGAGTTCCCCCTTTGGTGTATAAGGTTGTCCCTATAGTAGCCACGGGAACTTTCTGGCCCACTTCTACATTGAGTGCCCCGCAGACGATTCCCAGTGGTTCATCTGCACCGATATCGACCTTTGTGAGTTTTAAATGATCCGCATTGGGATGTTTGATACAACTCAGCACTTCTCCTACCACCACACCATCCAGACCCCCGCGAATGGATTCGAATGGATGTAGTCCTTCCACTTCCAGTCCAAGATTCGTTAAAAGTTCTGCGGTTTTCCTGGCTTCCCAATCAATTTTGAGAAACTGCTTTAACCAGTTGTAGGAAATGTTCATCAGATAGAATTAAACCATCAAATATAGAACAATGACCCTTTACATTCAACAGTGGCAAACCCTTAAATACAGCATTTTTTAGCCTATGTTGTATATTGCGGCATAAGTCCGAAAAACCCCCTTTATGAAATACCTTAAGTTATTGATCTGGGCCGTATTTTTTTTTATCGCCAGTTGCGGAACGGAAAGCAGTGGAAATCTTAGAATAGGTAAATGGCATGCCGGTATGAAAGTGAAGGACGGAAGGGAACTGCCTTTTACATTTGAAGTTAAAGTGGAAAAGGGGGCGACCCATTGGAAGATCGAGAATGCGGAGGAAGAGATCAACATTGATGAGATTAGTTTCAATGGAGACTCAATATTTGTTCAAATGCCTGTTTATGAAGGTTATATTAAAGGCACCTTTACAGATACCTCTATTACCGGTGTATTTGTAAAGGAGAGCCTGAATAGGGTTTTGCCGTTCGGAGCAAATTATGGGGATGAAAAAAGATTCCGAGTCCGGCGGCCTGTTGAAGTCGATGTCAGCGGATCGTGGGAAACCTATTTCAACCCGGATTCCGGGGATGTGTATCCTGCTATAGGGATATTCAGTCAAAATGGCGAAGTGGTAACCGGGACTTTCAGGACGACGACCGGAGATTATCGCTACCTCGAAGGAGTAATCGATGGTGATTCCTTAAAGCTTTCTACATTTGACGGTGCACACGCTTTTCTTTTTGAAGCCAGTGTCGCTGACAGTTCCATGACCGGAACTTTCTATTCCGGCAATCATTCAACGGAGCCTTTTATGGCAAGAAGGAATGAGCTATTTGAACTTCCGAACGAGGATTCACTCACCTATCTCAAGGAAGGATATAGCAGGATCGATTTTTCTTTTCCCGATCCCTCCGGGAGGATGGTGAGCCTTAGAGACCCTCAATTTGACGGGAAAGTGATCATTGTTCAAATCATGGGAACCTGGTGTCCGAATTGCCTGGACGAGACTCGCTATCTGGTAGATTTTATGAAGAGGAAGAACCATCCGGATCTGAAAATCGTGGCATTGTCGTTCGAGTATGCCAGATCTGAAAAGGAGGCATTCAGGGGGATCGAACGTTTAAAAAACCGGTTGGATATTCCCTATCCTGTACTCCTTGCTCAGTTCGGAACTTCCGACAAAAAGGCTGCCAACACGCGACTGCCCATGCTCAACCATATCATTTCCTATCCAACGACTATTTTTATAGACAGGCAGGGGAGGGTAAGAAAAGTACACACCGGCTTTAACGGCCCGGCAACAGGCGAAAAGTATACCGCTTTTAAGCAGGAATTTGAAGCTTTTGTCGCCACCTTATTGAAGTAATAGGCAAGGGGGTTCAATCTTTGGCAGGAATAAAAAGGCTTCCTGGAAAATAGAAAGCCTTCGTGTGACTAATTGAAATAAAATTAAATGATGGTCGATTTTCCCAACCCAATATTTTCCTTGTTGATGCTCTGAACATCTTCTGAATCCACAATATTACTTGCAATAAATTCCCCGACATCATCCGTACTGTATTTACTCCTGTGATCAAGATCCTGTGTAACGATGTTTTTCTTCATGCATTTATAGACGGCATTAACAACGGACCTCGATTCTTCTTCCAGAGAAAAGTGCTCCAGTAGCATTGCTACAGAGAGAATTGAAGCAATAGGGTTTGCAATATTTTTTCCTGCCGCCTGAGGGTAAGAACCGTGAATCGGCTCAAACATGGCATGGTTGTCTCCGATGGAGGCAGAGGGTAACAAACCAATGGAACCTCCAATGACACTTCCTTCATCCGACAGAATATCTCCAAACATATTCTCCGTCAGGATGATATCAAATTGTCTGGGATTGATAATAATCTGAACCGTCGCATTGTCAACAAACATATGTTCCAGGGTTACTTCCGGATAGCTTTCAGCAATCCTTGAAACAACTTTTCTCCACAACCTGGAGGTTTCCAGAACATTGGCTTTATCTACAAGAGTCACTTTTTTTTTCCGGCCTTTCGCGGCCTTGAAGGCCAGATGGGCAATACGGCTAATTTCACTTTCCGTGTATTGGCAAAGGTCAGATGCAGTGGTGCCATCCTCACTAAGGTACTTTTCCCCGAAATAAATACCTCCGGTCAGTTCCCTGTAGATAACAAAATCTGTACCCCTGATAATTTCGACCCGCAAAGGGGATTTTTTTATAATGGTAGGAAATACTTTTACCGGCCGAATGTTGCAGAAAAGTCCCAATTCAGTGCGCAACTTTAAAAGACCTTGCTCGGGCCTGACCTTTGCATAGGGGTCGTTGTCATATTTCAGGTCGCCGATGGCACCAAAAAGGATTGCATCCGAGTTTTTGCATAATTCAAGAGTCCTGTCGGGTAGTGGCTGGCCGTTTTCCTTCATGGCTACAGCTCCGACCAGGGCTTTGGTAAATCGGAATTTATGGCCGAAGGTCTCTTCAATTGCCTGAAGACATTTGATAGCCTGCGCCGTCACCTCCGGACCTATGCCATCTCCTGGCAGAACTGCAATGTTCATGTTCATTCAGGCAAGACTTTCGATATTAACTGTGCTGGAGCCGATGATCTGATGAATGTCTTCGTCCAATATTTCTTTTTTGCGGTCGGCAAATTTCAAAAATTCGTCGTACACACTATCCAGTTGGGTCTTGGTAAGTTCATAACCCAATTTTTTGGCGCGATAGGCCAAAGCGGCCCGCCCGCTTCTTGCTGTCAGTACAATGGACGATTCATTGACACCTACATCCTCAGGATTCATGATCTCATAGGTTTCCCTTTTCTTAATTACCCCCTCCTGGTGAATGCCGGAACTGTGGGCAAAGGCATTCGATCCTACAATGGCCTTATTCGGTTGAACGGGCATACCCATTTTATGAGAAACCATCTGACTGGTACTGTAAAGAAGTTTGCTGTTGATTGCAGTATCCAGAAGTAGGTCCGGATGTTGTCTCAATATCATGACAACCTCCTCTAGTGATGTGTTTCCGGCCCTTTCGCCGATACCGTTAATGGTACACTCTATTTGCCGGGCGCCATTTATCACCCCTGCTATGGAATTTGCGGTGGCCAGACCGAGGTCATTGTGACAATGACACGATAGAATGGCTTTCTCAATCCCCCGCACATTTTCACGCAGGTATTTCATTTTGGCCCCGTATTCTTCGGGCAGGCAATAGCCTGTGGTGTCCGGAATGTTGAGTACGGTCGCACCTGCCTTAATAACCTGTTCGCAAACCCTCGCCAGGAATTCGTTTTCAGTTCGTCCGGCATCCTCCGCATAAAATTCCACATCTTCAACAAAGGATTTGGCATATTTTACGGCAGACACAGCTCTTTCCAGTATGTCTTCCCTGGTCGAATTAAATTTGTAAAGGATATGAAAATCGGAGGTGCCGATTCCGGTATGGATCCTTGGCTTTTTGGCAAACCTGAGGGCTTCTGCGGCTACTTCAATATCCTTTTTTACGGAGCGGGTGAGCCCGCAGACGGTGGCATTTTTTACAACTTTGGCGATTTCTGTAACAGAGCTGAAATCTCCGGGGCTGGAAATGGGAAATCCGGCCTCTATGACATCAACACCCAATTCATCCAATCTTTCGGCGATCACTAATTTCTCTTCCGTGTCCAGCTTACATCCAGGCACCTGTTCCCCATCCCTCAAGGTCGTATCAAAAATATGCACCTTATCTTTACTCATTATTTTTACATAATTTTAGTGGACCATACGAATATATGAGTAGAATTTCCAATATTCCCGGTGCAGTAAAAATCATTTACAACGTTAATTTACTTTTTAACATAGGTAAAAACCTGTAAAACAACACGTTAAATCCTCTTTTTTACGATGACAAATGTCCATAAAGATGCACTGTTCATCCTGGTAAAATCCTTATCCAAATCTGAAAAACGCCAATTTAAATTATATGTGGGCAGGCTTGGCGTAAATACCGATGCCAAATTCCTGGCTTTGTTTAATTTAATGGATAAGACAAAAGTATATGATGAAAGTGCCATTCTTCAAAGCGGAATCGTAAAAAAGGCACAACTTTCCAATCTGAAGGCCCATTTGTACAAACAGATCCTTGTCAGTCTCCGTTTGAATCCCGTCAATCAGAATATTCGTGTCCAGATTAGGGAACAATTGGATTTTGCCACGATCCTTTATCAGAAAGGCCTATATAAGCAAAGCCTGAAATTATTGGACAAGGTAAAAGCCATCGCCATCGAAAATGAGGAAAAGAATATAGCCTATGAAATAGTAGAACTGGAAAAGATCATAGAAACGCAATTTATTACGCGCAGCATACCGGACCGTGCCGATGAACTCGCTTTGCAGGCCAAAAAGCTTTCAGAGCAAAACGTCATGACCAGCAAGCTCTCAAATCTTTCCCTGCAATTGTATAGTATGATGCTCAAATTAGGGTATGTAAGAAATGATACGGATTATCAGAAGGTGCAGCGCTATTTTTTAAAGCATTTGCCGGTACACAGGGTTGAAGACCTTGGGTTCAGGGAAAAATTATGGCTTTACAAGGCGCATTTGTGGTATAGCTTTCTTGTACAGGACTTTTTGTCCTGCTACAAATACGCAAGCAAATATGTAGATCTCTTTTATGAAAACAAAGAGATGATCTACCTGAATCCCGTATTTTTCCTCAAAGGCAACCACTATTTGCTCGAATCCCTGTTCTATGTCCGGTATGTTTCCCAGTTCAAAGTCACTCTGGAACGGTTGGAAGCCTCCATTAATGACAAGAATTTTCCAAAAAATGACAATATCGCATCGCTCGAATTTTTATATGTGAGCGCAAATAAACTCAACCTTCATTTTCTTGAAGGGACTTTTGAGAAGGGACGTTATCTTGTGAGAATCATAGAATTTGGAATCAATAAACACCGCGATAGAATTGATGAACACCATATCATGGTATTATATTATAAAATCGCATGCCTTTATTTCGGGCTTGGCGATAATAAAACCTGCATTCAGTACCTGAGAAAGATCATCAATAATAAGAATCTCCGGATGAGGGAAGATTTAATGTGCTTTGCCAGAGTACTGAGCCTGGTAGCGCACTATGAGGCCGGGATGGACTATCACCTGGAGATCCAATTGAAAAGTACCTATAAATTCCTTCTTAAAATGAACGATCTTCATGAGGTTCAGAAGGAAATGATCAAATTTCTGCGGAATCTTGGAAATATATATCCTCATCAGTTGCGCACCGAGTTTCAGAAACTATATGACGATCTCAAGAAGTATGAAGACCATCCTTACGAAAAGCGAGCCTTCCTTTATCTGGATATCCTTTCCTGGTTGGAAAGTCATTTACAGGGCAAACCAGTGGGACAGGTGATCCGCGAAAAAGCGACCAGCGTTACGCGGTAGAGAGGCAAGGGCGACACGGAACTCTGGCAGAAAATGAAGCTGCCGGTGACCAGGCAATTTTAACGGCCAGCGACGGAATCGGCCGGACTTTTACGCTTACATGCTTGCATTCCAGAGCGGATCATCAGGCGGATCCGCGTATAAATCCAAATGAATTTTACTTACCGGATGGACAAAGGAGAGGGACCTCGCGTGGAGGTGAATACTCCCGTCTTTATTGCTCCGGTCAAAGCCGTATTTCAGATCCCCCTTCACCGGACAACCCAAAGCGGCCAGTTGTGCTCTTATCTGGTGATGCCGACCCGTTTGCAGAATAACTTCCAGCAGGTAATAACGGTCCAATTTTTTCAGGGTGCGATATTCCAGGAGGGCCAGTTTACTGTCAGGGAGCTTTTTCGGAACAACAAAGGATTTGTTCTTCTCAGGATTTCTGGTAAGCCAGTCCGACAGGGTTCCGGCAGGCTCAGCTGGGCAGTTTCGAACTATTGCCCAATAGACCTTACGAGCCTCTTGCTCGGCAAATAACCGGTTCAACCTCGGAAGTGCCTTGGAAGTGCGCGAGAAAATGACAATGCCGGACGTTGGCCTGTCGAGCCGATGTGTCACCCCAAGATAGACCTCTCCCGGTTTTTTATATTTGATTTTGATAAACTGCTTTACCACCTCGCTGAGCGGAAGATCACCTGTTTTGTCACCCTGTACGATATCCCCCGGCCTTTTATTGATGGCAATCAGATGATTGTCTTCATAAAGCACCTGCAAATTATCTGGGTTGGAGTGTATTTTTACCGGCATAGGCTCTGGGAAATGAATTTGCAGAAAGAATCAGGGCTCCGAACCGGGCCATGATCCGTAAGTATATCTGCGCTATGGACACTGCACAAGCCCTTTGGGAGGCAGGTACCTATCCTTTTAAATTGACATTGCATCTATGACGGTTCCCTTGCAGCGCATCCTGCTGCCTGTAATTTGACATTCCTGCATCTGAAAATGCGTCGTTTCCCTGACGGTTAGGGGCGTCATTTTTTTTAATATTGCTCTTCATCATTTGGAAAATCCCGGCTTTTTACGTCGGTGACGTACCGTGAGATCGCCTGGCCCATTTCATCATACAATTGCATATACCTTCTCAAAAATCTTGGATGAAATTCACGGGTCATTCCGAGGAGATCATGTATAACCAACACCTGGCCGTCAGCATATTTACCTGCCCCGATGCCAATGGTTGGGATAGAAATACTCTCAGAAACCCTGCGGGTCAGGGCGGCCGGGATCTTCTCCAGCACCACGGCAAAACAACCCAATTTATCCAGGAGTTGTGCGTCTTCCATCAGCTTTTCGGCCTCGTTTTTTTCTTTAGCCCTTACTGTATAAGTCCCGAATTTATAAATTGATTGTGGGGTGAGGCCCAGATGGCCCATCACAGGAATGCCCGCATTTAGTATTTTTTTCAGGGAGTCCTTTATTTCTGCACCGCCCTCCATTTTAACAGCATGTGCACCACTTTCCTTCATGATCCGGATGGCGGAGCGCAAGGCTTCCTTGGGATCACTCTGATAACTGCCAAATGGGATGTCAACTACAACAAGTGCCCTGCTGACCGCCCGTATAACCGAGGAGGCATGGTAGATCATCTGATCCAGGGTAATGGGCAGTGTGGTTTCATGTCCGGCCATCACATTGCTTGCCGAATCGCCAACCAGAATCACATCAATATTCGCCACATCCACTATTTTTGCCATTGAGTAGTCATAGGCAGTAAGCATGGAGATCTTTTCTCCCCTTTCTTTCATTTCAATCAGCGACTTGACCGTAATTCTTTTATACTCTTTTTTTGCAACTGACATTGGCAGTATATTTAATCGGCTAAATGTAAGGAGTTTTGGCGAAACAGGTACGGGATATCTCAATAGTGTGGGCTTATTCATGATAATGTCAGACACAAGTAATGTTTGGAAAATGAAGTGTTTAAACGTCCGATTTACGTATTTTTGACTTAAAAGTGTATGAAGTATATAGCGGCATTTCTTTTATTAGTCACCATAGCTTCCTCATACTCACAGCAGGAGGACGAGCAGGCTGTTCGTGATGTCATTGATTCTTTTTTTAAAGGGTTTCACCAGCGCGATTCCACCTTGCTTAAGAAGGCAGTAAGTGATGATGTTATTCTTCAAACCATTGCCAGAGATCCCCAAGGGGGGATATATGTTAAAACCGAGGATTTCTCAAAATTTGTGAACAGTATTGTTCATGTCCCTGATTCTGTAGTATTCAGGGAAGAACTGAAAACATACTCGGTACTACTGGACGGGGCTATGGCCAATGCATGGACGCCTTATGAATTCTGGCACAATGAAACCTTCAGCCATTGCGGGGTTAATTCCTTCCAGTTATTTAATGACGGGACCCAATGGAAAATCATCTATCTTATAGATACCAGAAGGTTGGAAAACTGTCCGTGACACATGGCCCGGTACAGGCTTTTTACGGCAGAGCAGGTAGGGGTTCAAGGTCCCGGCATACAGGAACCACCCTGATAGTTTGAGCTGATCTTTCAGGAAATATTTTTACATTTCCCAACCCTTCCTGTAGGTCCTTGTCACAAACTGATTGGCCTCCTCAAGGTTGGTGATGCGCATGTTTTCGCCATCCCACAATAGTTTCCTGCGGCCAAAAAATTCTGCCCTTCCTTCACTGTTTTCCCTTTGAAGCATAAAACTCCGGATCGCAAGATTGCCCATAAGAACCGTTTCAGTCATGGGTCCGGCATAGTCAAATGAGGAAGTGAGTTGTTGGTGTTCCAGGCTGTCAAATCCAGCTTTACAGGCATCTACCCATTTTCTCTGATGACCGTATTCAGGCTCGTCATCCGCTTCCGTTTCTGGTCCGAATTCGGTAGTACCATCATTCAGGTAAAGTTTTGGCATCAGGGGAGAGCTGTCGTTAATATTCGTTGAGATAATCCCTTTTTCACCAAGGATCAGTACCCCGTTACTACTATTTGCCCCTCCAATGTCCTTATCGGCTGGGATAATATCGGGATGTGAGGGGCGTATGCCTCCATCACTCCATGTCATTTCTATTGGGGATTTGCTTTTTTCTGTCGCGTCAAAATGCAAGGTAATAAAGGACGATGGAGGGCACCCCTCAGGATGATAATCCGCATTCCACATCTGTGTATAAACACTACCCACACTGCATTCGGCATCTGTTGGATATTTTAATCCCAGGGTCCGGAACGGAATATCAATCAGGTGACATCCGACATCCCCTAATGCGCCGGTCCCATAATCCCACCATCCCCGCCAGTTAAAGGGATGCAAATTCGGAATAAAAGGTGTGGCAGGTGCAGGCCCCAGCCATAGATCCCATTGCAGATCTGCCGGTTTTTGGGCCGGATCCGGCTCAGGCATTGCATAGCCCTGCGGCCATACGGGTCGATTTGTCCATATCTGTACCTTGGAAATCGATCCTAATACCCCGGAATCAATCCATTTCTGTACCATGTCAAGCAAGACATTGGATCCGCCCTGATTGCCCATCTGGCTAACAATTTTATTACTCCTTGC
Organism: Muriicola sp.; assembly: GCA_041744575.1. Lineage (GTDB taxonomy): Bacteria > Bacteroidota > Bacteroidia > Flavobacteriales > Flavobacteriaceae > JTS-RE37. Next base: position 128,488 of record JBGTKP010000031.1, on the reverse strand, counting down.
CATCTCAGTGAGCATTCGCGCTTCTTTGATGTTATGGGTCATTGGCTTCTGAACGTAGACGTGTTTTCCACGTTGCATGGCATAGGATGCAGCCGGTCCGTGTACATGGTCCGGGGTGGAAATAGTCACAGCGTCAATACCCTTTTCCTTATCAAGTAATTCCCTGAAGTCCTTGTATAATTTGGCCTTCGGAAAATTCTCTACGGATTTTTTTGCTGATCCGGAAAAATCTACATCACAGAGTGCTGCCACATTCTCCCGGCCATTGACGGAAGCATTGAAAATGTCACTTGCGCCTTTGCCTCCTGCGCCAATCGCTGCAAGGTTCAGCCGGTCACTTGGAGCGACGTAGCCCACTCCGCCCAGCACATGTCTGGGGACAATAAATATGGAGGATGCCATAACGCCTGTTTTAATGAATGACCTTCTTGAATTTGCTGATTTTCTGTTATTTGATGATTTCATAAGAACAATGGAAATAATTGAAGTCGTTAAATATACAGAATAAAGGTAGACAATGCGACCCGGAGCAAGGGTAATATTTAAAGTCTTTGCCTTTGGAATTTCAATCCCCGATGCGACATACATTCCATCTCGGGCCATCAGCCGCCCGTTAAAAATTTGGTACGCTGATGCATCAGGACCTGGGATTCCAATTTTTTTTAAAGGTGACAGACCTCCCTGACTTTTTGCTTGAGGCAATTCATTACAAATTCCACGACGGTGTGATGAAGCAGGGGGAGGTGTGTCCGGTTCAGATAAACACTGCCGTAAAGAGGATTGTATCGCCTAGCGGTTGATCCTGAAGTTATCGAGCTTTATGTCGTCCATTCCTATATTGTCAAATGGAAACTCCAGCTGATTCTGTATATTAAAGAGCGAAATAAGGATAAATTCCGTAACGATAACAACAAAAAAAGCCACCCAGCCGGGCGCTTCCGGTCCCAGGTTATAAATGATGGTGGGGCCGTAGATCAGGGGAAAGATATATATAAAGATCATGCAATAGGCTTTCAGGCTGATCGGGGTTCTGTGAACATGGATTGCATGGAGGTTTTCCACGGATTCATGGAGGTAATTCATGTATTTAAACACCTTATCCTTTAAGGATCTTGCAATGAGTTCTTCCTTATCCACCACAAAACTCAGGACGCTGTTGATAATATTATCAATCTCTTCTGTTCCCTCGTCCTTGCTCTGCAAATGATTTATAAATTTATCACTGATGGCGCAGAGAATGTCGGAAATTTCTTTTTTGTTGTCCTCAGGCATAAGTTTATTGGTCATCAAAAAATAATGCACTGTTTTTAAGGAACTGCGGAACTGACTTAAGTGTTCCAGCGCTTTTTCTCTCCTTCGAAACGATCCCCTGATAGAAAAAACGATGGGAAAGATGATCGCAATGCTCAACAGGGTGAGATCTACGTTGTAACTGATGTTGTATTTATAGTTCAGATATACCGTTCCTATTGAAATGATCAATACGATCAGCGTTCTGTAATTGATGATTGAAAGGTATTGATTCAAAGCAAGTTGATTAATATTCTATATTTGATAAAACTAGACCAAATATGGTGAAAAAGCAAGTGCGTTTTGTTGTCTGTGGATTCATGGCAGTTCTATCGTATAGCGCCCACTCACAAACGCCGATACCCGTTCTAAAAGCTGAGCAGTTGCCTGCTCTTTTTCAGAGCACTGAAGCGCTGCCTATAAAATTGAATTATTCAATTCGAGATGTACGAAAAGGGACCAAGGACAGCACTTACATAAATTCTAAGCTCTCCTACCTTCAGGATGCTTCCTGGATCGACATTGGCATCGGGCTCCGCTCTCGCGGAAATTTCAGGAAAGAGCACTGTTACAATCCGCCCATGAAGTTGAAATTGCCAAAAGAGGAAGTGAAAGAAACCTTATTTGAGGGCCACAAGAGATTGAAACTCGTACTGCCCTGCATGTTGCTCAAGAGAAGCAATGACGATGTCCTGAAGGAATATCTGGCCTACAAACTTTATGAACAGATATCCCCGTACCATTTCAAATCACGTTTGGTACACATTGAATTTTCCGAACAACGCCCCAAAAAGAACATTGATCATTGGTTGAAGGGGATTCTTTTGGAAGATGATAAAAATCTGGCCCGCCGTTTTAATGGTCAGTTGGTCAATCGCAGCGTACATCCCTTGCAACAGGCTGCTCTTACCTCTATTCAGAACGACTTGTTTCAATATATGATCGGAAATACAGACTACTCTACGGCCTATCAGCACAATCAGTCGCTTTTGTTTATTGATAAAACCATCATCCCACTGCCATACGACTTTGATATGTCCGGCCTGGTGGATGCCAGTTACGCTGTGGTTTCTGAAATTCCCAATGAACCTTTGGATATTACGGATGTAAAGCAAAGGCGCTACCGGGGTTTTCGCAGAGATACGGCCTTGATGCAACAGGTGCGGAGCCAGTTCCTTGAGAGCCGGGAAGTCTTGCTTGCCGTGGCGGATAGTTTGGCAGGTAGTTTTGACGAGGCTGACCAATACCTGAAATCCAGAAAATATCTCGAAAGTTTCTTTGAGATTTTGGTGAGTGATGTCTCCTTTAAAAAAGAGATCCTCGATAAGGCCAGGATGAAGTAGGCGGCATATGACCAGGAATGCCAGGCAACCTATCTGATTACTTCAGTTAAGGGCGTTCCGACATTTCCGCTTGGAAGACTCAGTTTTAAAAGCATGGCGAGACTGGGGCTGATATCCGTAGGGGCAACCGGCCTGACCGAGGATCCATGTGGTATGGCCCAACCAAAGAAGACCAAAGGGACATGGGTATCATAAGCATATCCCGAACCGTGCGTTGTTCCTTTTACAGTGGCTAATTCGATTTCTGAATTCGCATGGATAACGATTCCGGGGTGATATGTCAGAAGTACATCACCCGACCGTGAAAAAAGAAAGCCATTTTGTAACATGCCGGAAGTACCCCGGGAGAATTCCTGTGTATGAAGTCGATAGGCCGTAACTGCGGTATGGACCCCGTTCTGATCCAACATAAATGCCGCCACTTTATCCTGAAATTCTTTCAGATCCAGTTGCTTCTGAGAGATCAGGGTTCGGTTGAGATAAATCTGGTCTTCCTGAAAATGACTAATCCAGGGTTGGGTTCCATACTGATCATTAAGGTAGGTACTCAGGTTGTTGTTATGGGATTTGATCCTCGCTACCCCCGCCGGAATTTTTTGCTGCCGTGAATACGAAACAACCGGCAAAACCCCATGATCCGAGGTTAAAAATACCATATATGATCCCTTTCCAACGTGTTGATCGAGGTAGTTGAGCAAAGTTTCGATGTTCCTGTCCAGGCGGAGATAAACATCCTGCAATTCGACCGATTGCGGTCCGAAGGTATGCCCGACGATATCCGTAACCGAAAAACTCATACTGAGAAAGTCGGTAACACCATCTTCACCCAGGGTTTCATTTTTTATTGCCTCCATGGCAAATTCAGTAAGCAGTGAATTCCCGTCGGGCGAAATGAGCATCAGTTGATATTCGGCATTACGTGATTTGTATTTCTCCCTGAGCGTTTTAAATTCATAGGGAAATACGGGCTTTGATTTTCCGCCTATTGAGGGTTCGTATACATTGTCATCGGCGGCACTTTCAACATATTCGGCCACAGGCAACAGCGTATTCCAGGTAGTATTCAGATAAGCGTTCGACTTCTCAAGTTTGTTGAAATTTTGTACCCAGGCTGGCAGTTTTTCCATATAGTAGGTGCTCGAAACAAAATAACCGGGACTGGATGCCCAATCAAACCAATATGCCGCATTGGCAGTGTGACCCCCTGGTAAAATGGCTCCCCTGTCTTTTAGAGATATACTGATTACTTTCGACCTGAAGCCGGATGCCGAACGCAATTCATCCGTGATGGTCGTTGTGAGCAGATTTGCGGGTGAGGCGCCAGAAATGGTAAGGTCCTGCAATCCGACAAGCGTGACAGTAGAATCAGCCACATTTTCCCGCATCTTCCGGGCATTGCGATCAAACCAGGCATTCCCGATGATACCGTGGTAGGCCGGGACGGAACCAGTGTAAATGGAGGCGTGGCCGGGTGCAGTAAGGGTCGGGATATATTGGTAATTTGTGTTTTCGTAACTGAAACCTTCCCTGATCAGTCGTTTAAATCCACCATTACTGTATTTATTCTGGTATTTATATAGCTGATCATAACGCATCTGATCCACCACAATCCCAACGATTAATTTTGGACCAGGGGCCGTCCCGGTCTGGCCGTGTAATATTGATCCCACGACCAGTAGGGTATTGCATACCCAAAAAAGTTTTCTCATGCTCATTAAAATTTCAATGGTAACAGTTTCAATGTCCTTTAAGTGCCGGGTGAAAAGGTACTGAATTCGATTCATAAACGCGCAAAAAATGAGAGCCGGTAAATGAAGGTATCAGATCACCGGGCGTGTGTTAAGGATCCGGGAATGGTAAGCGGAGATATTTCCGGGCAAACAGCCAACTGCCGGCGCAGGAAATGTTGATGTGCCATTTAGTGAAGAAAAACTTTTGGGACAGATGAAAATCGATAATAATATCCTTAAATTGAGATCCATTTAAACGATCAGCAGCGGGATATTTTTAAAAAGTACAGATGAATCAGGATCCTATAAATTATTGGGAACAATTGGAGCGGCTCGAAAAACTGATTCGCGCATCTGAATTAAAAGCCGGGGTCATATTCTCTTTTCATGGCCTTGTACTTGGGATTATTGTTGACCGTCTTGAGCAGCTGGAGTCAGTTCTGAATGGGAGGCCCATTTTTGTTATTCTGGCGGTGATCTGGATGATATTGGTTTTCATCTCAATATTCTTCTCTTTTAAATGCTTCAACCCTCAAATGGAAATGAAATATGACAGAAATGTATTTTTCTTCAGAAACGCTGCCTGGGCTTATGGCAGTATTGAAGAATATACTAAAAGCCTGTTGGAGGTCTGTGGAGATCCAGATTTACTTGTGAAACAACTGGCACATCAGATCCATGCGGAGAGTAAAATCATTGATATAAAATTTAAAAATGTTCAAAAGGCGATCCGCTTCTTCGGGTTCAGTTTTTCGGTCCTGATCCTGATGCTCCTTATCTGGGTGCTTCTGATTTTTCTTTAATACCCACGCATCCGGTTGCTGATGTCCGGTGGGATACCCTAAGAATGATTCAGGAGTCATTGTTGTCGAACAACAACCGTCCGGCGTATGGCCGGAATACCGCAAAGCAGGGTCAGGCTGGCTAACAATCACTCATATGCACGCCCAGCGCGAGCCCCCCTTCGGAAGTTTCTTTGTATTTTGAATTCATATCCTTGGCTGTTTCCCACATGGTTTCGACCACCTTGTCAAATGGCACCTTGGTGTTTTTGGGGTCTGTTTCCAGCGCCAGTTCAGCGGCACTGATCGCTTTGATCGCTCCCATGCAATTGCGTTCGATACAGGGTATTTGTACCAAACCCGCTATGGGATCACAGGTGAGCCCGAGATGATGCTCCATGGCAATTTCGGCAGCTATGAGGACCTGTTCCGGACTCCCACCCAGGAGTTCCGTTAATGCAGCCGCCGCCATCGCTGATGATACACCGATCTCCGCCTGACATCCTCCCATAGCCGCAGAAATGGTGGCGCCCTTTTTAAAAATACTTCCCACTTCGCCGGCAACCAGCAAAAATCTTTTGACATGTGCCATCGTTGCGTGATGGTTTTCAATGACCATGTAGTACATGAGGACTGCCGGGATGACCCCGGCACTCCCGTTGGTTGGCGCTGTTACAACACGGCCGAGTGATGCATTTACTTCATTGACACTCAATGCAAAACAACTGACCCATTTTAAGATTTCCCTGAATTTAACCTCGGTTTTGCGAATGGCGGCGAGCCATTGTTGTGCATCGGTATAAGGTTGGTCTCCCATGAGTTTCCTGTGCATATCAAAGGCCCGCCTTCGCACATTGAGACCTCCAGGGAGATTCCCCCCGGTATGGCACCCTAGATACATACATTCGAGCATGGTTTGCCAGATTCGGTTGATCTGGTGGTCAATTTCAGTATCTGAGCGCAGAGATCTTTCGTTCTCAAGGACGATGTCCGAAATCGCTTTCCCCTGATCCCTGCAGTAATCAAGTAATTGCGTGCCTTTTTCTATGGGAAACGGGAAGGTGAGGAAGACTTGCTTCTTCTTCTTGGCATTGATCCTTTCTTCCTGAACTACAAAACCTCCCCCAATGGAATAATACGTGGCAGATTCAACGCTGCCGCTTTCCAGGGTTCCGTAAAAAATAAGTCCGTTGGCGTGAAACGGAAGAAACTCCCTCTTAAAAACAAGTGCCTTAAGGGGATCGAAGGGGATTTGTTTAACCCCGCCCAGGGTGAGTGACTTTTCACTTTTGATCAGCCCGACTATTTCAGAAATTTCCTCGACAGGTATTTTTTCCGGATCCGCTCCGGTGAGACCCAAAATAAGCGCCAAATCCGTAGCATGGCCTTTGCCGGTAAGCGCCAGTGAACCATAAATTTCGACGCGTACATCAACTATCTTCTCCAGAAGTCCTGCCGCGTTCATCTCCATGCACCATCTTTCAGCAGCCCTCCATGGTCCAAGGGTGTGAGAACTTGAAGGGCCCACCCCGATCTTAAGCATATCAAAAATACTGATACATTCCATAGTAGTCCGCGTACAATGTATAAAGATATAACTAATTCAGCTCCCATGGAATTAACCCGTCAACGGGGCGGAAAAACCCAGCGGGGGAAGCGCTGCCTTTACTTCGACCAACCCGTGTCCGTTCGTCAGGTTTATGGCGGAATGACATCATGTCAGTTTTAACGCTTCGGCATGTTGTTTGACAATTATATATCGATCCAAAAAAGAACAACACTAATTATAAATTATAAGAAATGAGCAAAATTATTGGAATAGATTTAGGCACTACCAATTCCTGTGTCTCTGTTATGGAAGGTAATGAGCCCGTAGTAATACCGAATGCCGAAGGCAAACGCACTACGCCATCCGTTATCGCATTTGTCGAAGGCGGAGAGATAAAGGTGGGTGATCCGGCCAAGAGACAAGCGGTTACCAACCCTCACAAGACCATATATTCTATCAAACGCTTTATGGGAAATAAGTTTTCCGAGTCAAAAAAAGAGGCTGACAGGGTTCCCTATAAAGTGGTAAAAGGAGACAATGACACTCCGAGGGTAGATATTGACGGGCGGCTCTATACCCCTCAGGAACTTTCGGCCATGATTCTTCAGAAAATGAAGAAAACAGCTGAAGATTATCTGGGACAGACGGTTACAAGGGCCGTAATTACCGTTCCTGCATACTTTAACGATGCACAGCGCCAGGCCACAAAGGAGGCCGGGGAAATTGCGGGACTTAAAGTAGAGCGTATTATCAATGAACCTACGGCGGCAGCGCTGGCTTACGGACTGGATAAAAAACACAAAGATCAGAAGATCGTTGTTTTCGACTTTGGTGGCGGCACACATGATGTGTCCATCCTGGAACTCGGGGACGGGGTGTTTGAAGTACTGTCGACGGATGGCGATACCCACTTAGGCGGGGATGATGTAGATCAGAAGATTATTGACTGGCTGGCAGATGAGTTTAAAAAGGATGAGGAGATAGACCTGAGGAAGGATGCAATGGCATTGCAAAGGATTCGTGAGGCGGCCGAAAAGGCTAAGATCGAACTTTCATCTACTGCTCAAACGGAAATTAATCTTCCGTATGTCACCGCTACGGCCACCGGGCCAAAGCATTTGGTGCGCACATTGTCCAGAGCCAAATTTGAACAATTGATTGCCGATCTTGTCAAGAGGACCATTGAACCCTGTGAAACTGCTCTGAAGGCAGCAGGATTGTCAAAAAGTGACATAGATGAGATCATTTTGGTCGGGGGATCTACACGTATCCCGGCAGTTCAGGAGGCGGTAGAAAAGTTTTTTGGTAAAAAACCGTCCAAAGGTGTGAATCCTGACGAAGTGGTAGCTGTAGGCGCGGCTATTCAGGGCGGTGTCCTTAGCGGTGATGTGAAGGATGTGCTGCTGTTGGATGTTACCCCGCTGTCACTGGGTATCGAGACCATGGGAGGTGTGCTTACAAAATTGATTGAGGCCAACACTACGATCCCAACCAAAAAGTCTCAGATCTTTTCTACAGCAGCAGATAATCAGCCTTCTGTGGAAATCCATGTACTCCAGGGTGAAAGATCGATGGCCAATGACAATAAGACGATCGGACGTTTCCACCTGGATGGTATACCACCATCCCCACGAGGAACGCCTCAGATTGAAGTGACTTTTGATATTGATGCCAATGGAATTATAAAGGTTTCTGCAACCGATAAGGCCACAAATAAGACGCAGGATATACGTATTGAAGCTTCATCCGGTCTGACGGAGGATGAGATCAAGAAAATGAAGGCTGAAGCCGAAGCAAATGCCGAAGCTGATAAGAAGTCCAGAGAATCTGTCGATAAGCTGAATGAAGCTGATGGAATGATTTTCCAAACGGAGAAACAGCTGAAGGAATTTGGAGAGAAACTTTCGGAGGAAAAGAAAAAGCCGATTGTAGAAGCCCTTGGGGAATTGAAAGCGGCGTATGCGACAAAGGATATTTCGCAGATCAATCCGGCCCTTGAGAAGATCAATGAGGCCTGGAAGGTTGCTTCTGAAGAAATGTACAAAGCGCAGGCAGAGGATCAGAAAACTGCCGGAGGAAATTCTTCCGATGGGCAGGATAGCGGTTCTTCAGATACGGCTAAAGAAGCGGACAATGTAGAAGATGTCGATTTTGAAGAAGTGAAATAAGTTCTGCCCATAGGCGTGAACTGACAGGATTGATTCCGGGGGGCGATGATCATCGCCCCCTTTTTATTTGGTCCGCATTTTGTTTTCTAATGAATGAATATAAAGTAATTTTGCCGCATGGTCAAGAAATACGCAGTCATCCTGGTTTGTTGCGGATATGCCTTCCTATTTCCTGCTCTGCTGTTTTCACAGGAACCAAAAATTTTTACCAGAGAGGATTTTGATTTGCATGGAAGGGTGAAGTCATGCCTGGTTATTACAGACTATGGGAAAGAGGAATTCGAATTTAATAAAAAAGGACATCTGACAAAATCGGTTACCCGATTCAGCGCGGATGATTATGATATCAATTATTATATGTATCGTGGGGGATATCTCAAGGAAAGAAGGGATGAATCCTATCGGGATGGAGCGTTGGACAGGGTCACGTCAATGGCGCATTTCTACACCCATGACAGCCTTCCTCAAAAAAGGATCATCGAAAAAATTCTCTCGTACAATAAGCAGTTTCTGGATACCTACGAGTACCTGTATGGTACCGGTGGCAGACTGGTCAGGATGATCCGTTCGAATCAGGATCGGATGGACGAGACGAATATAGCATACGAATCAACCGAAGAGGACGCCACCACCACCTATTTACTGAACGGCGTTTTACATAAATCTGTAAAATCCACAAAGAGCAAACAGGACGATGGCTCGGTCGTCAGAAAGGTATTAATAAGGGAATATATGGAAGGTCTGCTGATCAAAGCGGACGAGACCTGGTATGATCCTACCGGCCGGGTCATGCGCGAATTAAGCTTCGATGTGGACCCTAATTCCGGAGCCATGGTCCCGTTCAGCGAAGAGATTTTCGAATACAAAGAGCAGGGCATCCTGTCAGGGATAATTACAAAGAATGGGCAGCAGGAATCCAAAAAAGAATTTATTTATCAATTTGACAGCAGCTCTGATGGCAATTGGGTGAAAAAGATCGTTACTCCTGATAATGAGTATACCACCCGCAGAATAACATATTATGAAGATCCTGCAGAGGAAAAGGATCCTGACTAGTCACACGGATTGTTATTCTTTTTCTTTGGACGAGGAACATTTTTTTAAGACCAGAAGCGCCTCATTCTGAAGGTTCATGTATTGTTGCATGTAGAATTTTCGTGTTGCCTCCAGGGTTTCATTTTCCAGTTCTTCGTCGGATCGGGTAAGGAAATTCCCGGCAAATGCTGGTACCGATCCGCATCCTGTTATTTCGCCGAGTTCCCGGCATTTTTGGGTAAATTCCACAAGGGTAATTTCTGCAATACGTTTGAGTTGTAATTGTGCCTTCAATTCGCCGGATGGTTTGATTTCATTGCCGACCGGACCCTCTTCTATGCCAGCTGTTTCCATCTCCGGATCCTGTTGCGGAACCTGAAGGCCCCCCGTACATGAATCAAGGGTGGTCATCAGCATTTGTGCATCGGCAACTGCCTTCTTTGTAAAGTAACGACCCATTTCCCAGTCCTTTGGATCCAGAGACTTCCGTAAATTATCGATACCGTTTTGTATGGAATTCAGGGATGCGTCACAACCACACTGTCCTACGAGGAGGCGTGTCTTTTCCAAAGCATCAAGAGCTCGTTCGGCGTAATATTGCTGATGGTCGAAATTATGCGACTCAAGAGATTTTTTAGCATGAGACAACGTATAACTTGCATTTGAATACGCGTTAAGACAGTCGGCATAGGAAGTCGAAACTACACTCAGAAGCAGTACATAAAATAACCATTTGGCCATAGCGGACAGATTGAGATTGAGATATATTTAAAAGGAGTGCAAATTGCTATTAATTCACCCTGCCTGCAATTTATTGTTGTGAAGGCTGGGGATTTTGTGGTAAGATGACTAATTAAAGGTTACCACTTTTAACCGGGGACTATCAGCCGAAACTTTCATGCCTGAAAATTTCAGGATTTCCTTAATTCCCATTCCGTATTGAGAATTCCGTAGCAGCAGGTGTTTCTCTTATATCCATCAACCAGATAAACATCTCTTCGCAATATCCCTTCAAGCACTGCTCCCAGTTTTTCTACTGCCTTCCTGGAACGCATATTCCGCTCGTCAATACGAAATTCTGTCTTCTCCATCTCCATGGCCCCAAAGGCGAAATCCAGCATTAAATGCTTTATATGGGTATTTAGTCCGCTCCCCTGAAATTCCGCTCCTATCCAGGTGGACCCTATATGAACTGTTTTGTTCTTTCGGTCGATATGCATGTAGCGGGTGCTACCGGCGTACTTATGAACCATTTTATCATAAATTATGAATGGCACAGAGACCTTTCTGTCATATTCTGCCAATGCGGTTTCGACATAGGCTCTCAAATCCTTTGGAGACGCTATCTCGGAAGGAGAATATCTTAAGAGACCCGGCTCAGCTGCTATCGGAAGGAGCTCGTGATAGTTTTCTCTGCTCAAGGGAGAAAGCCGTGCGTAATTATTTTCAAGAGTTAGGGGTTCCAGCATCGGATAAGTTGGTTGATCAGTTTTCTAAATTATTGGCTTATCCTCAAAAATAGGTACTTTGGCCCTCGCAGAAAACAAGGATTCAACTTTTCGCTATTTCCAGTCATATCCGCTTGGTAGAAAGGTGGATCCCTTTTTTTTGAAAAGCCCACTTTTTGCCGGATGGGGCATCCAATCAATTCCTCCTGATTGTGATTGTTATGATACTATTTATAAAGTGTCTGACACTTCATGACGTAATTACCCTCAGGCCGAAGTTCGACAGGATACTTGAGAAAATTCGAACGCTGATATCTCTCTACCTTTTCAGCCATATGCATCCCCCCGGAATTACATGTCTGTCATTTGACTGTGAATGATTAATTTTATGGAAAATTTTGTTCCATGAACGAATATCAGGAAAAAATTATAAGGATTTGCAATGACATTCGTAAGGACACCCTCATGGACACTTTGGAAATCGAGTACATCGATGTAGGTGAGGATTACCTCACTGCAAAGATGCCCGTAACGGCTAAAGTGCATCAACCGGATGGGGTATTGCACGGAGGGGCTTCGGTTGCCCTTGCCGAGAGTGTCGGAAGCGCTGCTTCATATGTTTTCCTGGATGGCAATAAGTTTGTTGTGAGGGGGATTGAAATTTCGGCGAACCACCTAAGGAGTATCCGCGAAGGTTATGTATTTGCCAAAGCAACCATCATTCATAAAGGCAGGACCACCCAGCTCTGGGAAATCAGGATCACAGATGAGGAGGGTCAGTTAATATCGCTATGCAAACTCACAACTATTGCTTTACCAAAAGAATAGCTTCTCGCAATTGCTGGGTCGGGCCTCGGAACAAATAGATGCCTCCCGCCCATTCGTACTTTACAGGAAGCCGGATCAACCGGAGATCTTTGGCATTTTCCAGGCCGATGACAGGCTGCACACAGGAAGCGACTTTTCTCAAAGCGGATTTATCTTCGCTCCTTTTGATCGCCATCCCCTGCCAGTGTTGATACGGCCGGATCAAATCATTCGTGCCGAATCTCCGGCTGGGCCAGATAGGCCGGAATTGTTTGATGTAAAGGAACATATTTCAACAGGAAAAGGCAAAAAGGCAGGTCATATCAGGCTCATCCGACTCGCACAAAAATCCATCCGCAACGGAATTTTGCGGAAAGTTGTGCTTTCATGCAGCACTGAAGTAAAATCAAAGTGTCATCCACTTACAGTATTTCCAACCTTACTGGCGATAAACACCGGGGCATTCTGTTATCTCTGGCACCATCCGCACATTGGCACATGGCTGGGAGCCAGCCCTGAACTATTGCTTGAAATGTTCGGAGACAGGCTGAAGACCATGGCCCTTGCGGGTACGCAACCCCTCCGGGAGGGAATCTTACCACAATGGAACAACAAGGAACAGGAGGAACAGGAAATGGTGACAACTTATTTAAAGGATCGCCTTTATCCTGTTTGTGATGATCTGGAGGTTGATGAGACGGTGTCGATACGGGCGGCGGACGTCTGGCATTTAAGAAACATCATTTTGGCGAAGTCGGGCAACAACAGTCTGGACGTCATTATATCGGCACTACACCCCACGCCTGCGGTTTGCGGGTTACCGGTATCCGCCGCATCGGATTTTATCATCAGCAATGAAACCTATGACCGGCAATTTTACACCGGGTATTTAGGCGAATTAAATCTCTGGGAACAACCCGGTTGCAGTTTATATGTCAACCTCAGGTGCATGCAATATCAGAACCAACGGTATCTCTTATATGCCGGCGGAGGAATAACCTCGGGCTCCATCCCTGAAAATGAATGGCTGGAAATAAAGGCAAAATGGAACACGATGTGGCGGGTATTATACAATTCCCCTCAGGGATTGGGTCAATAAAAGGAAGGATCGTATTTTTGAAATGTTTATGAAATATACGGATGTCCCTGTTGCGCAAGTGGTAATTGATCATTGTAAAAAAAGGGGAATTGATAAGATCATTATTTCGCCGGGATCAAGGAATGCTCCTCTGATCATCGGATTTACAGAGGACCCTTTTTTCCAATGTTATAGTATTGTTGACGAACGATGCGCTTCATTTTTTGCCCTCGGTATTGTACAACAAACCCGCCAGCCAGCAGTTTTGGTCTGTACCTCGGGAAGTGCCGTCCTGAACTATTATCCAGCGGTAGCCGAAGCTTATTACAGTGATTGTCCGATCATTGTACTCTCTGCTGACAGGCCTCCGGAAAAAATAGATATCGGTGACGGACAAACCATAAGGCAGGAAAACGTGATGGCCCAGCACGTGTCATTTTCAGCCAATCTCAGCCTGGATATCAGACCCGGGCTGGGCGGCGGATCATCCCGGCAGGAGCCCGATATGGACAACAAGGGCCGCCATCTACATGTTCTTAAAGAGCTACGCAAACGCAACAATGACCTGTTGAACCAGGCTTTCAATACAGCTATCAGTGCCAGCAGCCCGGTGCATGTAAATATACCTTTGGAAGAACCCTTGTACGGCATTTTGGATCATCCGGCGAGTACCGGAGAAATTACTATATCGGGGATTGACAAACTTGAATCTCCCGGATTCGCCGTTGCTAAGGAATGGCACGCAGCCGGCAGGAAAATAGTTCTGGTAGGCACCAGTTTTCCCGGATCTGTAACCGAAGTTATTTCAGGGATGCTTGCAGCAGATCCCTCCGTCATTGTTTTTACAGAAACAACTTCCAACCTGCACCATCCGGCATTTTTTCCGAGTATCGATAGCATAATTGCTCCCATTGAAAACTCGGAAAATCCGGATCAGGAATTCAGCAAGTTGCAGCCGGAAATTCTCCTGACTTTCGGTGGTATGGTCGTATCAAAAAAGGTGAAGGCCTTTCTCAGAAAATACCGCCCTTTACATCACTGGCATATCGATCCAAAAAATGCCAATGATACTTATTTTTGCCTGGACACACATTTTAAGGCAGATATTAATTCCTTCCTGGAGAAGATCTATCGCGATGGAAGCCCTGGATCCAGCGATTATCGTTCTTACTGGGACAAGGTCAAAGCCCGATACCGTGCGAGGCGGAAAGAGTATCTGAAGGCAATTCCATTTTCGGATATGCTGGCATTTGACGCTATCCTCCGGATGATACCAAAAGGATATCATGTGCAGCTTTCCAATAGTTCTACAGTACGATATACCCAGTTGTTTGATATGGATTCTTCCCTCAGTGTCTTTTGTAACAGAGGGACAAGCGGTATTGATGGCAGCACGTCAACTGCGGTGGGAGCCTCGCTATTCGCGGGAAGTCCAAGTCTTTTGTTAACAGGAGATCTCAGTTTTCTCTATGACAGCAATGCACTCTGGAATTCCTATCTGCGCCCTGATTTCAGGATCATTGTCATCAATAATGGGGGAGGGGGTATTTTCAGAATTCTGCCAGGGAAGGAAGCGTCGGAAAATTTTGAAAAGTTTTTCGAAACCGTACAGAGTTTAAATCTGGGAAAATTGTGCGAATTCTATGGTCTTTCGCACATCCTGGCAAGTGATGTTTCGGAGCTAAGGGAGGGTTTGTCGAATTTTTTCATGGCATCGGCTATTCCCAAAGTACTGGAAGTACGAACCCCAAGGATGATCAATGACAAGATTTTGCGTGCTTATTTTGATTTTATATCTTAGGCCGCAATGCAGTCCCGACACAAATAAATTGGATTATGAGCGCCAAAAAAGAAGAATTGATAGCACAATACGCTTCCGACCTGAAAGATAAGTTCGGGATTAGCCCGGACATGGAATTATTAAATAAAGTTACCATCGCTTTGGGTCCTTCAATTTACAATTCGGATTCCTCCAGGGTTTCCGGGTCTGACGAAGCCGAGCTTCAAAGGGTAAAACAAAATTTTCTGATTAAAAAACTGGGATTGTCCGATGATCCGGGGCTGATGGAGAGCATCCACAAGGTGTTAAGCACCTATGGTGCCTCCAAAAGGAACAAGCACCGCGCCGTGGTTTATTATATGCTTGCCAGACATTACAAAAAGGAATCTGTTTTTTAATAGCGGTATTTAAGGTGGGGGACAGATTCAGGGATGTCAGACCCGTACTCGCAGTTGCTCCCCTCAACGGGAATTTAGGTCAACGCCAGAAATAAAGACCACGGCCGGGTGCCTGTATTAAATGTACCTTTGCAGCATGATTGAATTGGGCAATTACAATGACCTCACCATCCTTCGGGCCACACGTGTCGGTCTTTTTTTAGGAGATAAAGACGTGGATGACTTGTTATTACCTACAAAATATGTTCCTGAAATTTTTGAAATAGGCGATACCCTCAGTGTATTCTGCTATCTGGATCATGAAGAACGCCCCATTGCCACTACCTTAAAGCCTTTTGTCAGAAGAAATGAATTTGCGTACCTGAGGGTTGCCGAAACTTCGGAGTATGGCGCTTTCATGGACTGGGGGCTTGAAAAACACCTGTTGGTTCCGTTCAGGGAACAAAGAAACCGAATGCAAGCCGGAGAATGGCACGTGGTATATTGTTACCTTGATGAGAAATCCTTTCGTCTTGTGGCATCTTCAAGGCTCAACCGCTTTCTGAAGAAAGAGGAAATCACCGTCAAAGTAACTGATGAAGTAAGCCTGCTGGTAAGCCGTCAATCGGATCTGGGGTGGGATGTAATTGTGAATGACCTTTATGCAGGTATGGTTTTTTCGAATGAGTTATTCCAGGAGCTGCAGGTGGGGGACAGGCTTCCCGGATTTGTCAGAAATGTTCGGCCTGACGGAAAGCTGGATATCTTGTTGCAACCTATGGGAAAGGCCATTTTGGAACCCTCTTCTGAACTTATTTACAACAGACTAAAAGAGGAGGGAGGCTTTTTGAAGACCCATGACAAAACGTCCCCCGCGGAGATTCAACAGCTTTTTGGCATGAGCAAGAAGACATTCAAGAAGGCGATTGGAACCCTTTATAAGGCCCGGAGAATTGAGATAAAATCGGATGGAATCTATTTGGTGTAAATCAGGAAGCGTACACCTGACGCCATTTGTTCAGAGAAAATTACGGGAATAATTATACTACAAAAGCTTTATTTTTGTTCTATATTGTATTTATTTTGTTGATAAATAGAATGCTATCATAGTGTAGTTTGCGAAACTTCTAAACCCTCTGCCAATGCCATTTATAGAAGAAAGTGATTTACTAGAATTGCATAAGGATATCGATAAGGCTCAAATAATTAACGAGCGCCTACTGGACCAGATCAAATTTAAGAATAAGGAGATAAGAAGAAATAAGCTACAGCGAAATGCCTTTGTCGCTGTTACGACCCTCCTGCTTATAAGTGCCCTGGCCTTTTTTTCTTTTACTGCCGGGCTCAGCAGTTCGAAGAATCTTGACAATCAGAATTTATTGGTTTCGATTGACAGCCTTGATGCCGTCCGGACCAGAATCAACAATCTCAATCGTCAGAATGAGGAACTTAGCCTGGTTAAGGAATTTTATCTTGCTAAGAAATTTCTGGAAAAGGAAAAGATCTATTCCGTACAGATCAAATCATTTGTCGAGAATAATGTAACTCTGGCTTCTGAGGCGCTTACCAATACCTTGTTTGTAAAGACAAATCCCTATTACTCCTATTCCCTGGGAACTTTTGAAACCCTTCCCGAAGCGCAGCAATTTCGCAAGCAACTCGTTGATATGGGATTTGCTGACGCCTTTGTAGCTTCCTATCAGGACGGAAAGCGATTGAAAATTGAAGATCCGTATTAATTTTGCAAAAGATGAAGGCATGGGTGAATGCCGCACGTCTTAGAACACTCCCATTGTCAGTTTCAGGCATTTTAACAGGCACCGCCATGGCCAATCATCTTGGCTATTTTAATACCCCCATTTTTATTCTTTCCATCCTTGCCACCCTGGCTTTTCAGGTGACTTCAAATTTCGCCAATGATTATGGCGACGGCATCAAGGGTACTGACAACATTGATCGTATCGGTCCAAAACGCACCCTGCAAAGCGGATTGCTATCCCGGCGTGAACTGAAGTGGGGGATCACAATAGCGGCTGTGATCAGTCTCATCATCGTTGCGGGATTGTTGTATTATGCCTTTGCAGACGACGAACTTGGCTACACCCTTCTTTTTGCCTTCCTGGCTCTTTTTTGTGTTTGGGCTGCCCTCAACTATACGATCGGCAGTCGGGCTTACGGATATCGCGGAATGGGTGATGTTTTTGTATTTGTTTTTTTCGGCTTGCTCAGCGTCCTTGGGTCCATGTTCCTCTACACCAAGTTTTTGACTTTTCCGGCTGTAATGCCGGCAGCGGTGGTTGGTCTTTTGAGTGCAGCAGTGCTTAATTTAAATAATTTGAGGGACTACCGATCCGATAAGGACGTTCAGAAAAATACGCTGGTGGTTTATATAGGATTGAGGCGTGGTGTCAATTATCATATTACCCTGATATTTATGGCTTTTCTGTTGTTGTTGCTATTCGTTTTATCACAATATAACAACATAATGAATGCCCTTTGCCTCCTTGCATTCATACCGGTTTTTTTACATGTAAAAAGAGTAGTCAGAATCAAGGAACCCTTATTATTTGATCCTGAATTAAAAGTGCTGGCCCTGAGTACCTTCCTTATGGCCTTGCTTTTTTATATCGGTTATAATTATTTTTTGTAAATTTGAAGTTACATAACCTCCTAAACCACATACATTTTGGAACAACCCATTAAGATTCTAATCGTAGAAGACAATGTGATCATTGCTGACGATATGCAATCAATGCTGGAAGAAATTGGCTATGAGATTGTGGACAACGTCATCGTTTATGAACAAGCTGAGGAGGTTTTAAAGAACAACCATGTTGACCTCGTCCTGATCGATATTATTCTGGCCTCTGACCGCACCGGAATTGATCTAGGCAAGCACATTCGGGAAAATTACAATATCCCGTTCATTTTTGTAACCTCCAATTCTGACAGGGCTACTGTTGAGAATGCCAAAACCGTGAAACCGAACGGGTACCTAGTAAAACCATTTGAACAGCAGGATCTTTACACCTCAATAGAAATCGCATTGTCCAATTTTGATTACTCTGATAAAGTCGTAAGGGATGGCGATCATGACGGGGAGGAAAAGATCATGTCGAATTCCATTCTGAAGGATTCCATTTTTGTAAAGAAGCAACATCTGTATTACAGAATACAATTTGAAGATATCCAATTTATAAAAGCAGACAACGTCTATCTCGAGGTGAATACGGTTGACAAGAAGTTTCTTGTACGATCACCCCTGAAGGATTATCTTGAAAAACTCCCTAAAAATAAATTCTACCGCGCACATAAGTCCTACATTGTGAATGTGGACCATATAGACGCTATTAATTCCAAGGACATCATGATCAATAATCATCTGATCCCCATTTCCAAGGATTTTAAGGAATTTATAATTTCCGCTATGAATTCTTAAGCTGGGAGTCATACCTCATCCTTAGATGATAGTTGTTTTCCAATCCCGTTCAGCCCGAATCCGTGGGTTCACCACAAGTTTTATGGTATTCACAACAATAAGTTGTTATCTGAAGTTCCTTTCCTTAGTTTAGCTCCATAATTAATAATTAACTTTTTTCATTTTCATATAGTGTTCTCGTAAAAGAGCCTTTCCATCCAGGTAAGGCTCTTTTTAGTTTCGCCGGTATAGGTTCAGCATATCTTTTTATGCTGGCTCAGGATAGAACTCACTATCGGGCAAAATTGCGAGGCCCGGAACTTCATTTCACTTTCACAACAGAAAACAGCACTTACACAACAATATTAAAAATAGCACGATTGTTCGTACTATTTTTGGCTCACCCAAAATCTTACCTGGCCTTTGCCGGTTTTCTCCGGTTGTGAATCTAAGCAATAGGTTAATATCCAACGCCTGCGCAAAGAATTGCAACAGCATTGTTAGGAGGAGAAATGTTCATGCATTGCCATGGTCAACTATTGTGAAGCGTTGAAGAATGTAAATGTTACCTGGCTCGTGTATAAATACCGGCATTTTTGATAATTAAAGGAAGCACTTCTCTTAGGGTGTAAAAAAACTGAAAGTAAATAAAACAATACGCATAAGTTCGTGTTATATAGATAAAGCCAGTTCCTGGCATGTTATGGTAAAGTTGTCAAACTATTTTTTGTGTATTCTCTGTGTCTTTGTTGTAAGTCTGACCACTGCTCAAAACCTGGGGCAGGCAGATAAGGATGTGCTTAAGGAGTTCCAGGGGAAACCGGATGTCACTGCGAAATTCAATTTCTTTTACAATACCATGAACCGCTATGTGGAGAATTCTGCCTACGACTGGCTCGATAAAGTGAATCTGTATCTGAATGAGGCGGAGCAGGCCCGCGATTCAGTGGCGATTGAACAATACCAGCTCATGCAGTCCCAACTTTATTTTGACCTTCGCGATTATGACAAGAGCCTGGCCATCGCCAGTGATCTGTATAAACGAAAAGAAAAACTGGAGCTGCCAATTAAAAAAATCCTGCTTGACCTTATAGACACCAATTATTCGCAGTTGGAATTATATGATAAGCAGGTCGAGATACGTCAGGAGAAACGCAATCTTGGTCTTACGGAGAATATCACCTTTTATGATATCTATTCGAATCTGGGGATGCACCGCAAGGCCATGACCGATTATATACAGGATACCAAGAAAACAATTGATACCGGCGATCTTTATGGCCTTGCCGAATACACCAATAACGTTGGAAAATACCTGCTGCTTGATGGATCCGCGTCGGTGGCCCTGTCCAATTTTAAAACGGCGAAGGGATATGTGGAAGTTTATTTAAACGATCTGAATAAAGTAAAAACCGAAGCAGATATTCAGAATGCCAATATATTAAAGGGGGTGATAGAAGGTAATATAGGAAAGGCTCATGTTCTTTTAAAACAGTTTGATGAAGCCCTGCCCTATCTTGAAAATAGCATCGGGGTGATCAAAGAGTACAATATTGGTCGTTATTCGGACGATATCACTGAAAATACTCTTGGCCTGGCGGAATCGCATTTACTTCTGGAAAATTATGCGAAGGCCAAGGAATACTTGAATATCGACCTGAACCTTAAAAAAACCAATCATATCGTAAAAAGAAATAAGCTATTGGCATTCTACTATGATACTGTAGAGGATTATAAGAACTCTAGTTTGTATTTGAAAAGAAATGCCCGGATTGCCGATTCCATCAACAGTTTTGATAATTCACTCAAAAAGCAACAGTTAACGACCATTGCTGCATATGACTTTGCCAATTCCCAGCGCAAGATCGATGAACAAAGTCTTGAAATGGAACGATCAAAGATCGAAATGCAGGCCAAGGATGAGCGGATGAACCTCGTCTTCATATCACTTATATTTACTTTGCTCGGATTCGCAGGCCTGGTCTACGCCTACCTGAAGAGTATCAAGAACCAGCGATTGATCGCGGAACAAAAGCACATTATTGAAACCTCTTTGGTGGAAAAGGATTCCCTCCTTAAGGAAATCCATCACCGGGTGAAAAACAATCTTCAGATGGTCTCCAGCCTGCTCAGCCTTCAGACCAAGAATACACGCAGTAAAGCCGCTATTGAGGCACTGGAGGAAGGGAAGACCCGTGTGAAGGCAATGGCACTGATCCATCAGAAATTATATCAGAACGATGACCTTTCCGTTATTGAAATGCAAAGCTATATAGAAAGCCTGATCAACAGTGTGCAATCCGTTTTTAAAAAGGGAGGTCACAATATCAATATCACGGTAGATGCAGAAGGGGTTGAACTGGATATTGATCGTGCGATTCCTTTTGGCCTTATCCTTAATGAATTGGTTTCAAACTCCTTTAAATATGCTTTTCCCGATGATGACAGCCGAGGCCAGATCTATATACATATCCGGAAAAATGCAGAGCAGGGATTCTTTGAGTACATGGACAACGGTGTCGGTTTACCGGAAGATTCAGAAGATCGCACAAATTCCTCTATGGGAATCCGCCTGATGAACAGGCTGGTGAATCAGCTTCAATCCACCCTCAATATTGATAAGACATCGGATGGGGTTCGTTTTTGGTTTAATTTTCAATAACTCCCCGGCAGAAGCGGAACATTGCGGGAGATATCAACGCTACTCCCTGATCAGACCACTTTGCTGCGCAATACAATCCTGTGGAGCAATTCTGGAAAAAATCTTTTGAGGTACACAGCCCCTACTTCCTTGCCGCCAATATAAGTTTCAAATTTTTTATCGCGCACCGCACGCAGCATTTTTTTAGCGAAAAGCTGCACGTCCATTCCGTTTTTGGTGGCCATATCCTCTTTGTTCTGAGGTGTTCCGTCTGCCGTAAGTGCATTTTTTGCTATGTCAGTCTGTATAAATCCGGGACAAATTAAGGTGACATCTATTCCGTCTTTTTGATGCTCCATCCTGAGTACATCAAAAAATCCGTGAAGCGCATGCTTTGCTGCGCAATAACCCGCTCGCATGGGAGATCCAAATTTTCCCATAAGACTGGATATAGTGACAAAATGCCCTGATTGTTGCTGAACGAAAAAGGGCAACATCGCTTTGGTCAAAGCAACAGTGCCCAGATAATTGATCTCGACCAGTTGCCTGAAGACCCGTAGTTCGGTTTCAAGGATCCTTGACCGTTGGCTGATTCCGGCATTGTTGATGACAATATCGATCCTCCCAAAACCATTCCATGCCTTTACCACATGTGCTTCCATAGCTTCTGGTGCAGCGAGGTCCAAAGTGAGAATCTTTATATTTTCAGGATGCTGGCAACGGTTCTTTACAACTGAAAGCTGCTCCTCCCTTCTGGAGGAGAGAATGAGCTTACAGCCCATCCTGTCCAATTCATATGACAATGCTTCACCAATGCCCGACGAAGCACCTGTTATCCATACGACTTTGTTCCGAAATTCTTTCATACCTCAGTTTTAACGGTCAAAATATAGTTAAATTTGAGGCACAATTCCATGGAAGCCACTTTTAGAAAATACGTCCTTGACTTTAAACGTCCTAGTGGTACTTCCCGCGGCGTCCTTACCCGAAAAGAAACCTGGTTTCTCATCCTTCACCATCAGGACAGAATAGGCATAGGTGAGTGCGGAATGCTTCGGGGACTCAGTGCTGACGATGTACCTGAGTATGAGGACCAGCTTCGATGGACCTGCAAAAACATTGCTCTGGGCGAAGCCCGGCTTCTTTCTTCGCTGAAGGCCTTTCCCAGTATCCGGTTCGGGGTGGAGCAGGCCTTCCTGTCCTTCGAAGCCCGTGCTCCCTTCCGGCTTTTTGAATCTGACTTTTTAACGATGGAACAACCGATACCCATCAATGGACTGATATGGATGGGAGAAGCATCTTATATGAAGGAGCAGATTTCCGAAAAGTTGCGTGCTGGATTCCATTGTCTTAAATTGAAAATTGGGGCACTTGATTTTGATAAAGAGCTGGACCTGCTGGCCGGGATCAGGAAGGAGGAGCCGCAAAAAAGACTGACAATACGGGTAGATGCCAATGGATCTTTCGCCTTGAACGAGGCTGAAAAAAAAATAAGGCAATTGCAGACTTATGACCTTCATTCCATTGAACAACCGATTCCACCAGGAAACCAGGAAACCTTGAAACAGTTATGTGCTGCAGGTACTGTTCCTGTAGCCCTGGACGAAGAACTTATAGGAGTTCATGAACTGGATGCAAAAGAGCGGTTGTTGCGGAAGATCAGACCTCAGTACATAGTCCTGAAACCAAGCCTTTTGGGGGGTTATTCGGCCACAATGGAATGGATAGACCTTGCAGGACAATTAGATATCGGGTGGTGGATTACCAGTGCGCTGGAGAGCAATATCGGACTCAATGCCATAGCCCAGTGGACAGCAACATTGCCAATTACAATGCCCCAGGGACTGGGAACCGGAAGTTTATATACCAATAATTTTGAAAGCCCGCTGACAGTAAACCAAGGCAATTTATATTATCATAAAACCAAGGACTGGAATCTGAATTTAATAGATGCATTATGTATATAGAACAAGCTTACAAGGGCTTACATGAAACCTGGCGTTATGCACTGGGGATTATACTAATTATACTCGGATGGCAATTGATAGGGTCCCTGCCGCTCGTTGCCGCCCTGATCTTTAAATCCCTGAAAACAGGCTCTATGCCCACAGACATAGGTGGCATGTCGTCATTACTTGGTTCCAATCTGTTTTTGTTCCTGATGCTCCTTACCTTTGCCATTGGTCTGGTTGCCGTTTTCGTCACTGTAAAGTTCCTGCACAAACAGCGGTTGACATCGCTCACAACCTCCAGAAGTACAGTGGATTGGAAGAGAATAGGGTTTGCCTTTGTTCTCTGGGCGGTTATTTCTATACTATTTATCATTATAGACATTTATTTCTCACCGGAAGATTATGTATATAACTTCCAACCCGGACCTTTCCTGATTCTTGTGCTCATCGCTACCTTGTTAATTCCGTTGCAGACGAGTTTTGAAGAGTATTTCATGAGGGGCTATCTGATGCAGTCCATTGGTATCAAAACCGGAAAACGATGGTGGCCTCTGCTTGTTACTTCGGTTGTTTTTGGATTGCTTCACGCCTTTAATCCTGAGGTTGAAAAGATGGGTTATGGCATCATGATCTTTTATATCGGGACCGGTTTTTTTCTTGGCATCCTGACTTTAATGGATGAAGGGCTGGAATTGGCTCTCGGTTTTCACGCTGCTAATAATCTGACGGCGGCCCTGCTGGTAACAGCCGACTGGACGGCATTTCAGACTGATTCAATCTATAGGGACATTGCCGATCCAGAGCTGGGATGGGATATATTTGTCCCGGTCCTGGTCATCTATCCGATGATGTTATATGTTTTTAGTAAAAAATATGGATGGAAGAATTGGAAGGAGCGTCTTTCAGGCAATGTCCTGCCCTTATCCACCGACTCTGTAAGCAGTGAGAATGATCCCGGAATTACCTGACATACATCCGCGATTTAAGTTGAACGGACTGCATTTTAATAGGGAAGACCTGAAAGAGGTGGCTTACAGTTTTGTCAAGGAAGGGGAAGATTATGAGACAGCCATCGGGGATTTCCTGCTGGAATGGGTTTCAGAAAGTACCGATATCGAGGTCAGCACTTCCGGATCTACGGGATTGCCAAAAGTCCTGAGGATTGAAAAAAGGCAAATGGTCCATTCCGCACTCGCAACAGCGTCCTTTTTTAAGTTAGAACCCGGCAACGCAGCTTTACATTGCCTTCCCTCCAATTTTATTGCAGGGAAGATGATGCTGGTCCGGGCAATGGTGCACGGTCTGGAGCTCGATTGTATCCGACCCTCATCCCATCCATTGGAAAGTTGCGACAAGACCTATGATTTTGCCGCCATGGTTCCCATGCAGGCGTTGCATTCTTTGGAAAAGCTGGAACAGATCAAACAATTGATAGTGGGAGGCGCTCCGGTTTCTCTGTCTTTGCGGATGGCCCTCCAAAAGCTGAAAGCCCGGATATACGAAACATTTGGAATGACAGAGACCATCAGCCATATAGCCGTGAAAGCCCTTAATCCGCAGGCCTTCCTTAATGATCAGTTGCGGAATGATCACTTTAATGCCCTTCCGGGTGTGCACTTATCCGTAGACGAACGCAACTGCCTTATGGTTACAGCCCCGGAAATTTCTTCCGTCCCTGTACAAACAAATGATGTGGTGCATCTCATCTCTCCTCAGAGTTTCGAATGGCTTGGAAGAGTGGATCATGTGGTTAACTCCGGGGGTATCAAGATATTTCCTGAACAGGTTGAGCGAAAATTAGCCCAACTCATATCATTGCCTTTTTTTGTTGCTGGGATCCCTGACGAAACACTGGGTGAAAAACTGGTCCTGCTGATAGAGGGCCAACTTGATACCCTGCATTTATCGGAAGTCCTGAAGCAGCATACGGACCTCTCGGTCTATGAAAGACCCAGGGAAATTTATCTGCTGAATCGATTTGAATGGACTCAGAATGGTAAAATAAGAAGGAAAGAGAGCCTTCAGAAGGCGGCTTCGTAAATCCAAAGATCGTCCTACCGGCATTCTTGTATTCCTATTTTCCCTGATGATACTGACTACTAGGTCGCAATACCATCATACACTGGGGCATGCGGCTTTTCTAAAGCATTGATTTTCTCCTGAATTCAGGTTACGCAAGCACATACATCCAATCCCGGAGTCTTTGGAAGTTTACTGCTTTTCCATTTCCCAAATAGATGCCAGTTGGTTTTTTCATTGTGTTGTTTTTGTGCAACTTTGCATTTGCAAACGAATATGCGATTTAATACCATGTCATTACAATGAAAAATTATATCCTTCTATTACTTCTCACAATGCAATTCTCGATATCGGCCCAACCTATTTTGCCTGAGGTGGAGAGGGCCAGAGTGACTGATGAAATCCTGAAAGAAAGGCTGAATGTTTTGCTTCCTGAATTGATGGATAAGACCGATTTGGATATGTGGATAGTGATATCCAGGGAATACAATGAAGATCCAGTGATCAGAACGATGTTACCAGCCACATGGCTCAATGCACGACGTAGGACCATCCTGGTTTTTTACCGCAACAAAATAGCCGGCACTTTTGAAAAATTGGCCGTAGCGCGGTACAATGTAGGTGACAATATCGCCTCAGCCTGGGATAAGGAGCAGGAACCGGACCAGTGGAAAAGGCTGATGCAGCTCATAGATGAACGCAACCCGTCAAAGATCGGACTGAATTTTTCAAAAGATCACAATGTCGCAGATGGCCTTGATAAAACGGATTACGATGAGTTTATGGCGAATTTACCAAAGAAGCATAAGGGGAAGGTAGTATCGGCTGAACAACTGGCGGTTCGGTGGATTGAGACAAGGACAAACAGGGAAATGACCATTTACAGTCAGTTGGTCAGCGTCACTCATGATATTATTGCCGAAGCATTTTCAGAAAAGGTCATTACCCCGGGAATAACCACCACCACCGAGGTAGAATGGTGGATGAGGCAAAAAGTAACCGATCTTGGTTTGGAAACTTGGTTTCACCCGACCGTGGATATCCAGCGAACTTCGGAGGAATTGGTCAGCCATTTGTATTCTTTTTCAGGCCGGCCAGAGGGTGAAATCATTCGACCCGGCGATTTGTTACATTGCGATTTTGGCATTACTTACCTGAGGTTAAATACAGATTGTCAGGAACTTGCCTACGTCCTGCAACCTGGTGAAACGGAGGCGCCCGGATTTTTGTCGGATGCACTGGCAGATGGCAACAGGGTACAGGATTTTTTAACTAAAAATATGATTGCGGGCCGCACCGGTAACGAAATCCTTGCAGCATCCCTTAAAGAGGCTACAACTGCCGGTCTTCGCCCGGCCATCTATACCCATCCTCTTGGATCTTACGGACACTCCGCAGGAACGACTATTGGCATGTGGGACGCTCAGGGCGGGGTGATGAAGGACGATGGTGAACGCTATCCCTTGCAACCGGAAACGGTTTATGCAATAGAATTGAATACCACGGTGAACATCCCACAATGGAAAAGGGATATTCGGATCATGCTGGAGGAGGCGGGTTATTTTGGCGGGGAAGGATTCCGATTTGTTAACGGCAGACAAACTGAATTGCTTTTAATCCCACGAAAGATGGACCATCAGGGAAATTAATTCTTAACCTAATTTATGAAAATTCGCATCCTGCTGCCGATTTTGTTAACTATGGTTTCAGGAGCCTATTCACAGGTAACTCCTTCGATAAAACATGTGATGATAGGCTGGGATGCCTCTTTTTCTATGGAGAACCGGATCCTGGAAAATGATTTTAAATTTCTTGAGAACTACTTTCAGAGAAATACAGAGGCTTCCGTCAATTTGCTGGTCTTTAGTAACGAAGTGCTTGAAAACCTGGAATATTCCATAAACGGTGGTAACTGGGCCCACTTAAAGGAGAAACTACAGGAGACAATTTATGATGGTGGCACCAACTTCAACGCGGTAGAAAAAGCATTGTCATTGAATTATGCCGAACTGCTCCTGTTTACAGATGGGGGACACTGTCATGGCCCGGAACTTCCCCAATTTGGCGTGAAGACTTTGATCATCAACAGCAATCCTTTCAGAGATCAGATGGATCTAAATACCGTGCTTGTAAAAAATGAAGCCAGACTGTTCGACTATGGCCGGCCAATATTTCAAAATGGCGGTACTAAAACAGCCTCACCACAAGCCGGCCTTAAAGCGTCCTCTGATATTCCAGCGGTGGATTCATTAACACAGGGAATCCGTCTTGAGGAAGTGGTGGTGCGCCAGGAGAGGAAAAACACCTCTGCCTCTGAGCGAATTAATACCGGCCATGGGAAGGTGGATCGGGACCGGGTAGGTGTGGCTGTACAATCCATTGGTGAAACTGAAATCACAGCGATTCAGACCAATGTTTCCCAGTCAGTTAAAAATCGATTTTCAGGAGTACAGCTCGGTGGGTCGGATGATCTCAGTAAGGTAACCATGAGAACCAATAATTCAATGGTGCTCAATAACTATGGTCTGGTGGTAGTGGATGGCGTGCCCCAGCAGCAGTCCTCCTCAGTAGCAGGCACCACGGCGTCGGCCAATTTCGGTTTTCTGGACCCGAATTCGATTTCTGATATCACCGTATTGAAGGGAATGGCCGCCACCTTGCGATATGGAACGGCGGGAGCCAATGGTGTTGTTCTAATCACCACCAAATCTTCACTTTCAGAAAAAGGGTCAGCAAAAACCTCTGCGAACACAGCCCTGCGTCAGGATAATCTATATACCGGACCCTTGTCCGAAACCTCCCATAAAAGTTATGCCCCCTACCTGTCAGAATACGAGGCGGTTACGGATATAAATGCCGCTTATTCCCTGTATCAGACCCAACGCAGGAAATTTCTCGATGTCCCGGCTTACTATATAGACCTTTTCCACCATTTTCTACCCCTTGATAAGGCGATTGCTCAAAGGATCCTTTCCAACCTTTCAGAACTGAATGCTAAAAATATTCCGGGTCTTAGGATCCTGGCCTATACTTATGACGCAGAGGGTCTGTCATCAGCCGCCTTGGAGGTTTACAAGAGAATATATTCCCTTGATGATCAAAGTGGTCAGTCTAAACTGGATTTGGCCCTGGCTCTGGAAGCGAATGGAAAATACGCCATGGCATATGACCATCTGAATGGTCTGCTCCATTCCTCTTCCCCGGAAGTCGATTACAGCGGACTCGAAAAACCTGCAGGAAATGCCATGAGGAATTTGCTTCAGACGGGGATAGGAGTTCTGCCGGGAGAAGGCAATAAGATCTACATGAATAAAGTGCAATATGATGCCCGGGTTTTAATTATGTGGAGTAAAAACAATGCGCAGTTTGCCTTAAAATTTGTCAATCCCGACCGGCGTTTTTTTAAATGGGAACATTCACCACAGAGCAACAGCCAAAGATTTGACTCGGACGTTCGCAACGATACGAATACAGAAGAGTTTCAACTGATTGATGCACAAAAGGGAGATTGGTATATTCACGTGGAGCAAACAGGCACACATAAAATTATGGAACCTGTTTATATAAAGTGTCTCATTTATTACGATTTCGGGAAGCCTGGCCAACGAATGGAAATCCGTACTTTGGCCATTGACAATTCCCCGGAAAAGCCTCAACTTCTCAGAATTAAAGTATAAATTTAATAATAATTAATATCAGGTAAACGGTAATTTCATAGCCATGCAAAAGTTATTATTACCAATGCTCGTTCTGACAACATGCAATTTCTTGTTGGCCCAGTCCGTTTCAAAACCCATTTCAGGAAATGTTTCTGAGGATGGTAACCTGTTATCTGAAGTAACCGTCGCCATTGAGGGCAGTTCAGCAACGATCCTCACAGGACAGGACGGAAGATATGAAATACAGGCAAGGGAAGGGGACAAGCTTCAGTTCTCACACGGGACTATGTTACCTGTGCAAATTGTTGTTGAGGATGTTACTCAGACTTTAAATGTGAAAATGTCTCCAAAGGTTGAAAAATTAAAAAATGTCACCGTCTCAAGGAAAATCTTAAAGTCACAAACAGAATTATTCCGTGAATACGAGCAAAATCCAAATCTTATCTCCACGGCTTTCGGAATTCTGGATAAGGAATCTTCTAATTTTTCCCTTCGTATCCTCGATGCAAAGGAGATAAGATCGGGAACCTCTGACCTGTCACTTGCCCTGCAGGGCAAATTTGCCGGTGTTAGGACCCGGATGGTCCATAATCGGATCAACGGAGGAATTAGCCAGTCTGTAACCCTGAGGAATGGCGTGGCCGGATTTGACATTGATGGACAGTTTTTCAGGGAATATCCACTGTTCCTGGACGTTCAGAACATAGAAAGGATTGCCGTTGTCTCCTCGGCTAGTGCGCTCACCCGATATGGAAGTTTTGGAAGTGGCGGGATGGTCATAATCAATACCAAAACTTCCAATTTTCACCGAAACATGAGTCGTATGGAGGCTGA
Organism: Muriicola sp.; assembly: GCA_041744575.1. GTDB lineage: Bacteria > Bacteroidota > Bacteroidia > Flavobacteriales > Flavobacteriaceae > JTS-RE37. The sequence goes on along the minus strand of JBGTKP010000031.1, from coordinate 98,578 downwards.
CCGAAGGTCAGGAACACAGACAGATATTCCTGTATCTACGGTGATTGCCGGCAATGAACTTTCGGGTAGTGAGCCTTCTTATCTGAAACATTTGCGTGCAACGACCACCACCAAAGATGCCACCACCCTCTATCAGGACCTTAACAGCAGATATAAGAATTCCCCCTATTTTGTCCTGGATATGTATCAGTTCTTTTCACGAGAACGAGGCAATGAAGCTTTGGCGGAGGAAATCGTAATGGACCATTGGCATTTGTTTAAAAACGATCCACCTGCGATGAAGGCACTGGCCTATCACTATCAGGCCGGGGGAAAGCTGGTTAGGGCCCACGAAATATTGAGGGAAGTGTTTATTTTGCGGCCGGATTATGCCCAATCCTATCTTGACCTTGCCAACAGTTATGAGGATATTGGCGCTTATAAAAAAGCGACTTCCCTCTATGCGCGTTTTGCCTATCTGTCAGAAAATGGATACTTCACCAAAAAAGATAAAGGTTTCCAACGGGTAATTCAAAGGGATTTTTACAATCATCTGGCCCGGCATGGCGGGGGATTGATAACAAACGCCAAGGACAGGATGGCACTGTATGATCCCCATTTTAAGGGAACCCGACTTGTTTTTGAATGGAATGACGGGGAGGCCGAGTTTGATCTTCAGTTTGTAAATCCGGAAAATCAATCTTATGTATGGGAACACAGTCTGAAACAGGTACCCGACCGAATCACAGATGAAAAAGTAAAGGGCTATTCCTGCGAAGAGTTTCTGATAGATAATTATATAGAGGGTACCTGGCCAGTAAATGTCCGCTACCTGGGCAACAAACAGCTAACACCGACCTACCTGAAACTCACCATCTATTCCGACTACGGGCAGGCCACGCAGTCCAAACAATATCGATTATTTAAGCTGATGGTGAAAGATGTCAATCAGCACCTTGTATCCCTGCCGACCCCAGGCCAGGTGTCATTGAACTGAAGGTCAAACCTGCAGGATTCCCATATTAAATGCTTTTTCGATAGGGGCATGATTGGCGGCCTCGATACCCATGGAAATCCATTTCCTGGTATCTTGTGGATCAATAATCCCATCCGTCCACAGTCGGGCTGCGGCATAATAAGGAGATACCTGACTGTCATATCTGGCCTTTATTTTATCATACAGCTTTGATTCCTGAGCCTCGCTGATGGTTTCTCCCTTTTTTTTAAGCGATGCCGTTTCGATCTGCAGTAAAACTTTGGCTGCCGAATTCCCGCCCATGACCGCCATTTCCGCACTGGGCCAGGCAACAATAAGCCTTGGGTCATATGCTTTACCACACATGGCGTAATTACCTGCACCATAGCTGTTTCCAATAATTACGGTGAATTTTGGAACCACAGAATTACTGACCGCATTGACCATTTTTGCCCCATCCTTAATAATTCCGCCATGTTCACTTTTACTTCCGACCATAAATCCCGTTACATCCTGCAGGAATACAAGAGGGATCCGCTTTTGATTGCAATTCGCGATGAAACGGGTGGCCTTATCAGCAGACTCGGAGTAGATCACCCCTCCAAATCGCATTTCCCCCTTCTTTGTTTTGACCACTTTTCTTTGGTTGGCTACAATCCCAACAGCCCATCCGTCTATCCTTGCGTAACCCGTAAGTAAGGTTTTGCCATATCCCTCCTTATACTGGTCAAATTCAGAACCATCTACGAGGTTTTTAATTATTTCAAGCATATCATATGGAGCCGTTCTGGTATCGGGAATGATCCCATGAATTTCCGGGACATCTGCTGCGGGACGGCCTGGTATACCCCTGTTAAATCCGGCATTCGCCGGTGCTCCTAACTTCCCGATCAGTTTTTTAATGGTATCCAGAGCATCCTTGTCATCCCTGCATTTGTAATCGGTTACACCGCTGATCTCGCAATGTGTTGTGGCACCTCCGAGGGTTTCATTGTCAACAATCTCACCAATTGCGGCTTTTACAAGGTAACTTCCCGCAAGAAAGATACTCCCTGTCTTTTCTACGATCAGCGCTTCATCACTCATAATGGGCAGGTAGGCACCACCTGCGACACAACTTCCCATAACGGCAGATATTTGGGGGATTCCCATGCTACTCATCAGGGCATTGTTTCTGAAAATACGGCCAAAATGATCCTTGTCGGGAAAGATCTCATCCTGCATGGGCAGATATACTCCGGCACTATCCACCAGATAAATAATGGGCAATTTGTTCTCCATGGCAATTTCCTGTGCCCTCAGGTTCTTTTTCCCGGTAATGGGAAACCAGGCCCCGGCTTTAACAGTGGCGTCATTTGCCACCACGACACTGAGCCTTCCGCTGATATAACCTAATTTTATAACTACGCCTCCTGATGGGCAGCCTCCGGCTTCAGGGTACATTTCGTCTCCGGCGAGCGCGCCGATTTCTATACTGTCCCGCTGTGGATCCAGCAAGTAGTCTATGCGCTCTCTGGCGGTCATTTTACCGGAGGCGTGATGCTGCTTAATTTTTTCATGGCCACCTCCAAGAGCGACTTTTGAAAGCTTTTCGTTAAGCCGGGATATGAGTTGAAGGTTGAATTGTTTATTTTTTTTGAAGCTTGTGTCCATGGGTAGAATGGGGTTTATTTACCACTGTTAAATATAAGGAGTTATAATTGATTAACTTTGACTAAATAGACCGATCGCGAATGAAAAGCACAATAAATTGGGGCATTGTAGGCCTGGGAAATATAGCAAACAGTTTCGCCAGAGACCTGGCATTGGTCAAGGATGCTACCCTTAGTGCGGTTGCTTCCCGAAACACTGAAAAGGCCCATGAGTTTGCGGCTGAATATGGAGTTCAAAAAAGTTTTGGCAGCTATGGGGAGCTATTTGATTTCTCGGAAATTGATGTGGTCTATATTGCTACTCCCCATACCTCACACGCCGAATTGGCCATTCAGGCAATGAATGCAGGCAAGCATGTTCTTTGCGAGAAACCTATGGGTGTGAATGCTGCAGAAGTGGAACAAATGGTATCAGCATCAGTAGAGAATAAAGTGTTTCTGATGGAAGCACTATGGAGCCGGTTCAATCCGAGTATCCAAAAAGCAAAATGGCTCATAGATTCCAACGCCATTGGCCCGGTCCGTTACCTGCACGCCGATTTTTCTTTCTACGCCCTTGACCGGAAGGAGGATGGGCGGCTTCTGAACCCGGAGCTTGCCGGAGGATCCATATTGGATATCGGAATATATCCCATCTTTCTTGCCTATCTTCTTCTTGGATATCCCGAAGAAATTGCTGCCTTTTCCAATTTTCATTCGACAGGCGTAGAGATACAGTCAGCTTTGAGTTTCAGGTATCGGGAAGCCATGGCAATACTGTACAGTGGTTTGAACTCAAAATCTGCCATGAAAGCAGAGATTTCGGGAACCGGCGGGGCCATATATCTGCATCCGAGATGGCATGAAACCCAGGGTTTGACTTTAGAAAAGGAAGGTACAGTCAAAGAATTCAAATTACCCACTACGGGAAAGGGTTATTCTCATGAGATCGAAGAAGTACACCGGTGTCTCAGGGCGGGGCTATATCAAAGCGAGCTATGGTCGCATACCCACAGTCTGGAACTTATCAGGATCATGGATGAAGTCCGCAGGCAATGTGGGATAAGCTTTCCATTTGAGAACTAAAGTTTGCTTTTATACAGTTCAAAATTCCTTCTATTTTTACGATATTTGGAAACAAACTAAACCAACCTTCATGGGAATGAATAAAAATACGGTACTGGCCTGGGCAACCTTCATTATGATCCTGGTCGGCATAGGCCTCATAGCACTTGGCGCTTTCCGGTATGATGATGTCGCTGGCTGGGGATTTGCTGCAGTTGGGGTGGGTTTTTTTGCCATCGCTTGGGTGTTCAATGCCCTTAAGGGCCGGGTATAAAGAGCGGTGATGGACCTTTTCCCTTACCACCTTTCAGATTTTCTCCTCCATGTCACATTCGCTAACAGCCATTTTGCATAACCATAATCACTACTGTCATGTCTGATGATAAAAAGGTCATTTTTTCCATGTCCGGGGTCACCAAAACCTATAAAAATGCCAATGTCCCGGTGCTAAAGAACATTTATCTCAGTTTTTTCTATGGGGCGAAGATCGGAATTCTGGGCCTCAACGGCTCCGGGAAATCCACCCTGCTAAGGATTATTGCCGGAGAAGATAAGAATTACCAGGGTGATGTGGTCTTCGCCCCTGGTTTTAAGGTCGGCATGCTCGAGCAGGAACCCCGTCTGGATGACAATAAGACGGTATTGGAGGTTGTCCGTGAAGGTGCCGGGGAAACCGTTGCAGTCCTGGACGAATACAATAAGATCAATGATATGTTCGGACTGCCTGAAATTTATGAGAATGCTGATAAAATGCAGAAACTCATGGACAAACAGGCGGAGTTGCAGGATAAGATTGATGCCATGGGTGCCTGGGAACTTGATACCAAACTTGAGATTGCCATGGATGCTCTTCGGACTCCGGAAGGTGATAAGAAAATCGGTATTCTATCCGGGGGGGAAAGAAGAAGGGTTGCCTTGTGCCGGCTTTTGTTACAGGAACCGGATGTGCTGCTGCTTGATGAACCTACAAATCACCTTGATGCGGAATCTGTCCATTGGCTGGAACAACATCTGGCCCAATATAAGGGAACGGTCATAGCCGTTACCCATGACCGGTATTTCCTGGATAACGTGGCGGGCTGGATCCTTGAACTTGACAGGGGGGAAGGCATTCCCTGGAAGGGGAATTATTCCAGCTGGCTGGATCAGAAATCCCGCCGTCTGGCCCAGGAACAGAAACAGGCCGGCAAGCGGCAAAAAACCCTCGAAAGGGAGCTGGAGTGGGTAAGACAGGGGGCTCGGGGCCGGCAGGCCAAACAAAAGGCAAGGCTTAATAATTATGACAAACTATTGAGCCAGGATCAGAAGCAGCTGGATGAAAAATTGGAAATTTATATTCCCAACGGGCCAAGGCTGGGTACCAATGTGATTCATGCAGAAGGTGTGTCCAAAGCGTACGGGGATAAATTGCTATACGAATCCCTGAGTTTCAAACTTCCTCAGGCAGGGATTGTGGGTATCATCGGGCCCAATGGCGCTGGGAAGACCACCATTTTCCGAATGATCATGGGAGAGGAAACGCCGGAAGAAGGAAAGTTCGTCGTCGGGGATACCGTGAAGATCGCTTATGTGGATCAAAGTCACGACCGGATCGCTATGGATAAGAGTATCTGGGAAAATTTCAGCCTGGGTCAGGAATTGGTAATGATGGGAGGTCGACAGGTTAATTCCAGGGCATATCTCAGCCGGTTCAATTTTTCAGGCAGTGAACAGAACAAGAAAGTATCCATGCTCTCCGGGGGAGAACGTAACCGGTTGTACCTGGCTATGACATTAAAAGAAGAAGGTAATGTACTACTTCTGGATGAGCCTACAAATGATTTGGATATCAACACATTAAGGGCATTAGAGGAAGGCCTGGAGAACTTTGCCGGCTGTGCGGTGGTCATCTCTCACGACCGATGGTTTCTCGACAGAATTTGCACGCATATCCTTGCTTTCGAAGGTGATTCACAGGTGTATTTCTTTGAAGGATCTTTTTCTGATTATGAGGAAAATAAAAAGCGGCGACTGGGTTCCGATTTAATTCCCAGGCGTCTGAAATATAAGAAGTTGACCAGGTAGTGTTCTGGCCGGAATTTTAGTACTCAGCTTCGGGATACCAGTCGAGTTGTACAACCTCAATCTCCTTATTCGCTGCCTTCACAAGGGTTGCGAACTTCTGAACATCAGCCACATCCGGATTTCCGCGGTAGTGATAGGGATAAACCTGTTGTGGCCGAAAGGCAATTACAGCATCCGCTGCGCTCTCGACAGTCATGGTATATGGAAGGTTCATACAGATAAACGCCATATCAATGTCCTTCAATGCACGCATTTCCGTAATGTCCTCTGTATCGCCTGAAAAATAGATCCGCTTACCACCCATTTCAATGATATACCCGTTTCCTCTGCCCTTGGTATGGAATTCTCTGGCTTCAGGACGCAGATTATACATCGGGACCGCTTCTATTTTGACTTCTCCGAAATTTTTGATATCGCCGTTGTTCAGAATGTCGAGTTTTGACCTGAAAGTATCCGGGATCTGATCAGCGACGGCCTGTGGAACGACGATCCTGGTATTTTCCGTATCAAGGGCCTCCAGAGTTTCCACGCTAAAATGGTCCTGATGAATGTCCGTCACCAGGATAAGATCGGGAGGCTTTTGATCTGAAAACTTTTCCGCACCTCCCACCGGATCAAGATAGATGGTTGAATTGCCCGAATCAATGACAGCACTGGCATGCTCAATGGGCACGACTGTCACATCCTGCGTCGATTGGTTCACCATTACAGGCTTTTCGGCCATTGACTCCTCTGAAGGGTTTTTAGATTTTTCCTTGCATGCTGAAAAAACAAGGAAATAAAAAAAGAGGAGGAAAATCGGATATTTCATTACAGGGCTTTTAAATTTGATGACAACAGGAGATTTTAAGTATCTTTCCGGAGATATTTGCCGGACCATAAAGATACAATATCGCTTAAGTAAGGCGGTTCGGTCCGTTATTATTTTGACCCCAAAAGTCTAAAAGACCAACTAAATCGTATATAAACTGATACAAACAAATACTTTTAACAAAAAAAGGCAATTAATTTTCTAATTATGACTGACGTAAAAAATAATAATGGATTAAAGGTTATCGCCGGGCTGTTGGCTGTGGTTCTTATTGGAACTATCATCTATACAGTGAGTCTTTATCAGGATAAGAAAAAGATGACCAATATGCTGACCCAGGAAAAGGAGTTGGTGGTCGAGGACCTTAACAGTTTAAAATCGGAGTATGACAAGGCCATTTTGGAAAGCAATGCCACCAATGAGGAATTGGTTGCTGCCCGGGATAATATTGCCAGATACATCGATTCAGTAAAGACAATGAAAGCTGATCTTGGTACCCTGCGTCGTTACAGAAATCAGGTAGATATCCTAAAAAAGGAAAGGGAACAATTACTGGCAACAGTAGATTCGCTGACAAGTTCCAATACCCTGATCGCCATGCAGCGTGACAGTACATTTGTGCAACTTGAAAAACAAACTGTTTTCAATGACTCTCTGGTGGTACAGAACACCCAGCTGGCCGATGCCGTCGAAAGGGGCTCCGCATTGAATCTTTCCAAGTTTACTGTTGACGCTGTAAAAGAGCGGTCCAGTGGTAAGCTGGTGTCAACGTCAAGGGCAAAAGCCACTGACCAGTTTAAGATTTGCTTTACCGTTGCAGATAACGTCATTGCCGAGGCGGGAGATCGGGAATTCCTTATTGAAGTGCTCGATCCTCAGGGAAATATTTTGGGCGGGGGAAGTACCAAGTCCAGTGAGGAAGGCGCCTCTGTAAGCTACAGTAAAGGAACCAACTTCTATTATGAGAATAAGAATCTGGACGTTTGTGACTACATTAACAAACCTTCCGGAGAATTTCAGAAAGGGAACTACATGGTGAATGTCTATGATGACAAATTGAAGCTGCTTGGAACTTCCAAGTTTGAGCTGAAATAACGCAGACAACTTCATGTATTTAAAAAGGCCTTCTAAAATAAGTTAGAAGGCCTTTTTTTTGATTGAATTCCGGTCTTTGATCGGGGATGATTCAGGACTTCCGATTTTACACGCCGTATTTCCCATTAGGTTATATACCCAACTCAAAGACAGGAAGGATCTGCACCGCTCATGGTTTAAACCCACCCACCATATCTTCAGGTCTTACCCATTCATCATATTCCTCGGCGGAAACATATCCAAGACGGACCGCTTCTTCCTTTAGGGTGGTGCCATTGGCGTGCGCTGTGTTTGCTATTTCTGCGGCTTTGTAATAGCCTATCCGGGTGTTTAAGGCAGTGACAAGCATCAGCGAATTGTTGAGAAGTTTATTGATCACCTGTGGATTAGGGGCTATGCCTGCCGCACAGTGAATGTCAAAACTGACACAGGCATCACCAAGAAGTTGAGCCGACTGCAGGAAATTAACTGCCATTACGGGTTTAAAAACATTGAGTTCATAATGACCCTGAGCCCCTCCAATGGTCATGGCAACATCATTTCCCATCACTTGGGTACATACCATGGTCAATGCTTCGCACTGGGTGGGATTAACTTTCCCAGGCATAATGGAGCTCCCGGGCTCATTGGCGGGGATGGTTATTTCCCCAATGCCGGACCTGGGCCCGGAGGCCATCATCCGGATATCATTCGCAATCTTGTTCAGTGATACAGCCAATTGTTTCAATGCCCCGTGACTTTCGACGAGGGCATCATGAGCCGCCAGGGCCTCAAACTTGTTATCGGCCGTTTTGAAGGGCAGGCCAGTAAAATCTGATATGTACTTTGCAACCAGCACATCATATCCCTTTGGGGTATTAAGGCCTGTGCCCACTGCTGTCCCACCCAGGGCAAGTTCCGAAAGATGATCCAGGGTGTTTCTGAGCGCACGAAGGCCATGATCAAGCTGGGATACATATCCGGAAAACTCCTGCCCCAATGTCAGCGGAGTGGCGTCCATGAGGTGTGTCCTTCCAATTTTAACTATCCCTGCAAATGCCTGTACCTTTTGTTCCAGCGTGTTTCGGAGCTTGGTAATTCCGGGAATTGTTATTTCGGCAACTATCTTATAAGCGGCAATGTGCATCCCCGTTGGAAACGTATCGTTGGACGACTGACTCTTGTTTACATCGTCATTGGGCTGGATGGTTTTCTCACCCTCTCCAATGACTTTGCCAGAAAGTTCATGCGCCCGGTTCGCGATCACCTCATTGACATTCATATTGCTTTGCGTACCGGACCCGGTCTGCCATATTACCAATGGAAAATGTGTATCATGCTTTCCCTCAAGGATCTCATCACATACTTTGGCGATTAAATCCCTCTTTTCTTTAGAGAGGACACCAAGATCACAATTCGTATACGCCGCCGCTTTTTTCAGGTATGCAAACCCATAAATGATGTCCAGAGGCATAGAACCTTCCCGACCAATCTTAAAATTGTTCCTGGAACGCTCCGTTTGGGCACCCCAATATCGGTCAGAAGGCACTTTGACTTCCCCCATCGTGTCCTTTTCAATTCTGAAACTCATATTTAAAAAATATTTGTGAAGGTAAAGGTAGGTTTTGAGTTTTGAATCTCAGGTGCCTCCGTTTGAATATTATGCCCCTTGTTTTTTTTGATCTGCTTGCATTTATGCTTATTTTCAGGTTATCTTTGTAATGCAAACCTCAGCATATGTTCGAATTTGATCAGTATTTGGGATTTTTAGCCTTCTTAACCATCCTGACCATTGGCTTCTGGCTGATGATGTTCCTCTTATTGTTTATTGTGCCTTATTGGCTGGGAGGAAATTTGATCGAATTGTGGAAGGAGAAAAGGGAAGCTAAAAGAGCCCGACGTAACCTGCAATAGAGAACAATATTTAATTTATGCATCCTGCAATACCTTGCCCGTTGACTTCTAGAGGCTACAGGATGATCGGTTACGCGGTATTACTGATAAAAAAATGAGGTAAGGAAATTTAATCCTTTGAGGCTTTATCCTTCTTTCCCTTTTTCTCTTTTTTCTTTTTATACCCTTTTTTCTGTAGATCTGTAAAGGCCTGGTACTTTTCTTCAGGCAGGCCCTCGCTCAGTTCTTTATCCTGGTTGATTTTGATTTTTTCCATTCCATCACGCATCTGATCGGCATCCAGTTGCAATAATTGCAACTCGAGATGCTGTTTCATGTATTTGGTCAAAATGGTTGAGACCACTGCCTGCTCAAAAGGATTAAGATCCAGGGTTTCCGTTATATGGGGCATTTCATTTTCAACGATCTGTTCTGCGGTCAATGGCTCCTCCTTTTTTGGGGCATCATCCGCCCTGGGAACTGATGACCTGCGCTGGCCATAAGAGCCGTTGCCATAGCCATTGCCATATCCGTACTGGGCTTCCGCGAAAGGGATACAGAAAATTACCAGGCATACAAAAAGGAAAAATTTAAGAGGAGCTTTCATAAGCATGTTATTTCTTGGGAAAGACCTACCGTTGTTTTATGAATGAGCAACAGAAAGTCGAACTTCAGTGACAAAGTTACACATTCTCAATTATATAAAAGCATTGCGCTACAGTTCAATGCATGAAGATCTATTTGCCTGAAGCTGATGAGCCCTCTTTGCCTTGTTGCCCTGTCATCATGAGATACGCTTTTAAAAACTGATCTATATAACCATCCATAACAGCGTCTACGTTTCCTGTTTCTTCGCCCGTTCGCACATCTTTAATAAGTTTATAAGGATGCAATACATAATTGCGAATCTGCGATCCCCATTCTATTTTAAGCTTTGAAGATTCAATTTCATTGCGGGCTTCCTGCTTCTTCCTCAATTCTATCTCATAGAGCTGAGATTTAAGCATTTTCATGGCCGTTGCCCTGTTGTCATGCTGGGACCTTGAATCTGAGCAGGAAATATGGATGCCTGTAGGCCTATGTACAAGTTGCACCTTGGTTTCGACCTTATTGACATTCTGACCTCCGGCCCCGCTGGATCTCGCTGTGGTGATCTCTATGTCTGCCGGGTTGATGTCTATTTCGATACTGTCATCTACCAGGGGATACACATAGACCGAAGCAAAAGAAGTGTGTCGTTTGGCATTGCTGTCGAAAGGGGAGATTCTGACCAATCGATGTACTCCGTTTTCACCTTTTAACCAACCAAAGCCGTATGCACCTTCAATCTCCAGAGTGACGGTTTTAATTCCCGCAACGTCCCCTTCCTGGTAGTTAAGTTCCTTGACCTTGTAACCATTTTTTTCACTCCACATGAGGTACATACGCATCAACATGGAAGCCCAATCACAACTCTCCGTGCCTCCTGCGCCGGCAGTAATCTGCAGAACAGCGGTCATTTCATCGCCTTCCTCGGAGAGCATATTTCGGAATTCCAGCTTTTCTATGGCCTCAAGGGCCTTATCATGCAATGCCAGGACCTCCTCCCCGGATACTTCTTCCTGCTCCAGGAATTCCAGGAGCACCTCCAGATCAGCGACGAGTGATAAAGCCGAGTCGTACTCTTCAACCCAGTTTTTTTTGGATTGAATAAGCTTCATCTGCTCCCGTGCCAGCTGCGGATGATCCCAAAAATCAGGTTCAAGCGTCTTTTCTTCTTCGTTCTCTATCTCAATGCGTTTGGCATCTATGTCAAAGATACCTCCTCAGCGCACCAACGCGCTCCATCAGGCTTTTCTGATGGTCTGTAGTAACCATAATCATTTTATTTCAGGCAAAAATAATACACTTTTGGTTAACCGAACGGCTTCATGCCAACTATTGTTGCTGCTGTGCGGAGACCTGTACTGTATGAGAGGTTTCATTCGAGCCCTTGCCATAGATTACTCCTTTCAGGGGAGAACAATCTGAATAGTCCTTGCCGTGGGCTATTTTGATATAATCACTGTTGGCCAGAAGATTATTGGTGGGATCAAACCCGACCCATCCTATGGAGGGAAGAAACGCTTCTACCCAGGCATGCATTTGGGAATCCCCGAGATAACCGATGCCCTGATGTAAATATCCGGAAACGTACCGCGTAGGAATCCCATTGCTCCTGGAGATGGCGCAGAATAAATGTGCGAAATCCTGGCAAACCCCATGTTTCATATTAATTACTTCCGCCAGGGTGGTGTGTACCGAGGTGACCCCAGCCTTAAATTGAATGTGCAGATAGGTCCAGTGGTTCAGAGCCTGAAGGTTATCCCAGACTGTCAAATTCCGGTCAAATTGAAAAATAAGATGGTGTTCCGGCGGCAGGTGAGTGAAAAGGGTTGCTTTCAAAAATGGTTCAAAATCCACTTTGAAATCAATATCTCCGATTCTTTCGAAGTCCGACGCAGGATCGCTGCCCGAGTTAAAATCGAACGGATTTGACTCCTGTTTTATAAGTTTGAAAACGGCCTCGAAGGAGATCAGCTTAAATCGCTGTTTTGGATGGACACGGATGGTACGGAAGCCGTACCCATTGGTAGAAAATTGATTGTCCGCATTGATGGAATTGGAAAAATCAACGGAAATAAATGATTGTGTGTCATTGGCCAGAGGAATAATCAGGAATTGCCAGAAAGCTTCGCCAATCCAATTTTCATATTGATTCTCTGCCGAATAGGTAATGGAATATTCTAAGGACATAAATAGTGTAAACCGGGACGAAGATAGAGATAAGCGTAAATTTAATAATTAAAAAATTCCTTTTCCATTTTTTGGCTGATTTGGTTGAGGCTGTCAAGGATACTTTCAATGAATTTTTTAACATCTCCTTCAATTTCCTCTATACTTTTGTAGGCATATTCCGCGCGTACCTTTCCTACCAGAAAGGCTGTGGAATTTTTGTGATAACTGCTTTTCTGGTCCAGCGTTTTTATGTGGTAGAATACCTGGTTCAGACAATTCATAACAGAACGGGGACAGTCTGGGTTGAGAATCAGGAATTCAAGAGTACTGACACTGTTAGGGGTTTTTTTGTAATATCTCCGCATCATATCATAGGACTCCGCACATTTGAGTAGGGTGGTCCATTCAAAACTGTTGCGGAATCTGTCGGCATAGCTGCCTTGCGCGACAAGGGCGTCATTGTATTTTGAGTTGATCATCCGGATGATCTGGGTAGCCCTTTCTATATTGATCCCCATAAGAATAATGGCATACACCTCGTCATGGAGGAGGGTCCCGCGAATTTTTCCCCGTAGAACGGCGCTCATCTCTGCAATATTCAGGGTAAAGTCATAAAGGCCTCTTTTAACAAATACATCTACGGGATAATTAACTACGAAATGATAAAATTTGTTGGTTGCTTCGTACAATTCCGTAGAGATCAGATCTCTGGCACTGTTGGCATTTTCCCGGGCATATTTGACATTGTTTATAATCGAAAATGGGAAACCGGGGTCCAGCCCGATCTTAAAAAAAATGTCCTCCTCATTGAGCTGAACGTTATCGTCCTTCTCAGGCTCACCTACCATATACATCATGGATCGCAATACGAATTGCCTCGATTGAGAATGTTCATTCGGAGCATCCAGAGAAGCAAAATAATTTACATTGATATACCGTGCAATATGTTCAGACCGTTCGATATAACGGCCCATCCAGAAAAGATTATTTGCAACTCTTGCTAACATATGGTCTATTTTTTTAAAACCCAGGTGTCTTTTGATCCTCCACCCTGAGAGGAGTTTACAATCAGGTTTCCTTTCTTGAGCGCCACTCGTGTGAGTCCACCCTTTAAAACAAATTCCTTGTCTTTACCGAGGAGCGTATAGGTCCGGAGATCTACATGACGTTGTTCAAAGGACTCACTCTCGTCAATATAGGTCGGGTGAACAGACAGCGACATGATGGGCTGCGCCACATATTTTCTTGGATCGGCCCTGATCTGTCGTTTTACTGCGTCTATCTCATCTTTGCTGAGTCTGTTTCCGATAGATATGCCGTACCCTCCGGCCTCATCGACGGGTTTTATCACCAATTCGCTGATATGATCAAGAACATAGTTCATTTCCGCAGGACGGCTGCAATGATAGGTATGCACATTATTCAAAATAGGCTCTTCACCAAGATAGTATTTTATAATGTCGGGCATATAAGTGTAAATCGCCTTGTCATCGGCTACTCCAGTCCCGGGAGCATTTGCAAGACTCACGTTGCCTTTTTTATAGGCAGCGAAAATTCCCGGAACGCCAAGGGCTGAATCAGGCCTGAATTCAAGGGGGTCCATAAATTGATCATCTACCCTGCGATAGATGATATCCACCTTCTCCGGGCCATTAATCGTCTTCATATAAACAAAGTCGTTCTCTACAAAGAGATCCCGCCCTTCTACCAATTCCACACCCATGGTCTTCGCGAGATAAGAATGTTCGTAGAATGCGGAATTGTACATCCCCGGAGTGATTACCACACAAGTAGGAATGTCAACCCCTTTTGGTTTTACGGACTCCAGCACCTCCAAAAGGTTTTCGGCGTAATTGGTCACAGTATATGTCTGATAGTGATTAAAAACCCCGAAAAGTGCCCTTTTTAATGCGGTGCGGTTACAAATGACGTAACTAACCCCGGAAGGGCAGCGGATATTGTCCTCAAGCACATAATACCTGCCGTCTGAATGCTTGATGATATCTGTGCCCGAAATGTGATTATAAATGCCTCCGGGAGGATTTACATCCATCATCTGATCCATATAATTGACAGACGAACTAATCAGTTCCAACGGGACAATTCCCTGGCGGATAATTTTTTTCTCATGATAAACATCCCAAAGAAAAAGGTTAAGTGCCCTGCATCTTTGAATGGTCCCCGACTCAATGATATCCCATTCCTTTGAATCAATGATCCGGGGAAACAGATCAAAAGGAAATATTTTCTCCTTACTGTCCTTGTCGTTGTATACCTGGAAGGTAATTCCCTGGTTGAAAAAAGATGCCTTGGCCTTATTGTTCAGGGTTACATAATCCTGAATGGAATGCTCCCCGTACAACTTAAACAGCTTGCTATAAATTTCCTTTATTTCACCGGTCTCATCATAAAGTTCATCCAGAAGACCGGGATTTTTCTCGTAGGAAGAAAAGATGGTATTTTTAACTTGTGGCATGGGCAGATGATTTCCCAAAAGATAATCGTTTTCTACTACAATCTTAATGGGAATTCGATAATTATAGAAGACGCTAAATTTTGATTCGCTGAATTTTAAATTGAATTATTGGCAAATCCGAAGCATTGATCCCATTTGGCATAGGGAGTACCTGTTCAGATGTTTTTACCTAACTTTAGCACTTTTATAATCACATGAGAAAAATCTTACTTTTACTGGTATTTCTTGGAATTACACCGGTTTTGTTTTCCCAGTTTTCTGAAAAAAAGGCAAAATTCCAAAAGTTTGAGGGGCTGTTTCCCTTTTATTATGACAGTGGGAATGACAAGATCTTCCTCGAGGTATCTGCATTGGAAACTGAATTTTTATATGTCTATTCCCTCAGCAGTGGTGTAGGAAGTAATGATTTAGGTTTAGATAGAGGACAACTTGGAAATGAACAAGTTGTATTTTTTAGAAAAGCCGGTAATAAATTATTGCTCATTCAGCCGAATTTAAAATTCAGGGCATTGACAGACAATCTTCTGGAAAAAAAATCGGTGGAACAGGCCTTTGCAAAATCAGTGCTGTACGGATTTGTGATTGAAGAGGAAAAAGAAGGAAAATATGCAATAGACATTACAGATTTTCTGTTGCAGGATGTGCATGGCGTGGTGGCAAGACTCAAACAGGCTGATCAGGGTACCTACAGTCTTGATAAAAGCAGATCGGCTGTTTCGCTGGAAAGAACAAAGGCCTTCCCAAGGAATATTGAATTTGATATGCTGCTGACCTTCAAAGGGGAGCCCAAAGGGGAATACCTCCGGTCGGTCACCCCCAACCCGGAGCTGCTAACGGTGGCACAACACCATTCATTTATCGAATTGCCGGCGGAAGGCTATCAAAAGCGTTTGTTTGATCCCAGATGCGGATCTTACCCGTTTGCTTATTATGATTATTCAACTCCCGTTCAGCAGCCCATTCTGAAACGCTACATCACCAGACACCGCCTCAACAAAAAGGACCCTGAGGCAGAACTAAGCGAAGCGGTCGAACCAATCGTGTATTATCTGGACAACGGCACGCCCGAACCCATCAGAAGCGCCCTGTTAGAGGGTGGGAAATGGTGGAATGAGGCTTTTGAAAGCATAGGATTTAAGGATGCCTTCCAGCTTAAAATCCTTCCGGATGATGCTGATCCCCTTGATGTCAGGTATAATGTGATACAGTGGGTACACCGTTCTACCCGAGGCTGGAGCTACGGCAGCAGTATCACCGATCCGAGAACCGGTGAAATCATCAAAGGCCATGTAAGTCTGGGAAGCCTGCGCATCCGTCAGGATTTTCTGATCGCCCAGGCACTCATGAACAAACCTTTTGCGGAAAGGAATGACAATGATCAGGCCATGATGGACCTGGCTCTGGCCCGGATTCGTCAGCTTTCTGCCCACGAGATCGGGCATACCCTGGGTTTTGCACATAATTTTGCGGCCAGTACCAACGACAGGGCATCGGTTATGGATTACCCGCACCCTCAGTTTCGTATAAATAAAGGTGAAATCGACTTTTCTGATGCATATGATACAGGGATTGGCGACTGGGATAAAGTTATTGTCGGGTATTCCTATACCGATATTCCTGATGGAAATGATCCACAACCCGTTCTGAACGGTATTTTATCCAAGGCGCAGGAGTCCGGACTTCTCTATATCTCCGACGAGGATGCCCGCGCTCCCGGGGGAGCTCATGCCACAGCCCACCTTTGGGATAATGGAAACAGCGCGGCGGAGGAGTTGGAGGAGGTTTTGAAAATCAGAACCCTGGCGATAGATCATTTTTCAATTGATAATATCCGTACCAACGAACCGAATTCTGTTTTGGAGGATGTCTTTGCCCCGCTTTATTTCTTTCACCGTTATCAGACGGAAGCAGTAGCAAAGGTCATAGGAGGTCTGGAATATTATTATGCGGTCAAAGGCGATGGGCAGGAAGCAATCAGAACGGTATCCAGGGAAAGACAGGCATCCGCGCTTCGGAGTATCTTAAAAACACTGGATGCGAATATCATAGCGCTTCCGGAGAGTAAACTTGGCCTGTTTCCGCCACGTGCCATTGGATATGAAAGAACCAGGGAATCATTCAAGGGTAAGACCGGAATCTCCTTTGATGCACTTAGTGCAGCCGAAACGGCGGTAGATATGACACTTGGATTGCTGCTCCATCCAGAACGTGCCTCAAGGCTTATTCAACAAAAAGCGCTGGACGACAAATCGATTGGCCTGGAGGAGGTCCTGGATGCGTTGCTTGATGAGACTATTTTCAAGCAATACAGGGATCAGTATATGATTGAAGTTGGCCATTTAACCGGCTTCAGGACACTTTACCATATTATGGTCCTGGCCTCGAGCGATAAAGTTCATCCGCAGGTGAACATGATAGCCAATGAAAAACTTTTACTGGTTAAAAACAAATTGGAAGGGCAGGACCTAATGTACGCCAGGGAAATTATTCGCAAAATTGACAAGTTCTATGAATTTCCGGCCCAGTTTCAGGTGCTGCCATCACCTAAGATACCTGACGGCTCACCTATTGGGATGGATTGTCTGAATGGCTGATTCGGACATCGTTGAAAGTAAGAATCAAAAATGCCTCTTAAGTGAAAATAAATCTGATAAGTGATACTGTGACCAGACCCACCCCTGGTATGCTACAGGCCATGATGGCAGCAAGGGTAGGGGATGATGTGTTTAAGGAAGATCCTACTGTTAACGCCCTGGAGGAACAAGTGGCGAAACTTTTCGGAATGGAGGCGGCTCTTTTTTTTCCCAGCGGAACGATGGCTAATCAAACAGCCATTAAATTGCACACCCAACCCGGAGATCAGTTAATCTGTGACAAATATGCCCATATCTACAATTATGAGGGCGGAGGTATCAGCTTTAACAGCGGGGTATCATGTAAGCTGATTGATGGTCATCGGGGAATGATGGAGGCATCTCAGGTGGAAGCGGCTGTCAACCCACCCGATTTTTATCACAGTCCTCTCACGACCCTCGTCTGCCTTGAAAATACCACGAATAAGGGAGGCGGTGCCTGCTGGGATCTTGAGGAATTAAAACGGATCCGGGAAGTGTGCCAAAAGAATGGACTTGGATATCATTTGGATGGCGCCCGGATTTGGAATGCCCTTGTGGCCAAAAATCAATCGCCCGAAGCATTTGGCGCCTTGTTCGATACCATCAGTGTCTGTCTCAGTAAGGGCCTGGGTTGCCCGGTGGGCTCGCTGCTGATAGGCAATAAAAAAATGATCGGCAGAGCGCTTCGGATTCGAAAAATCCTGGGAGGCGGTATGCGGCAGGCGGGATATCTTGCGGCGGCCGGACTGTACGCCATGGAACACCATTGTCAGCGCCTGGAATCGGACCATAAGAAAGCACAGGAAATCGCGGCCTCGCTCGGCCGGGTGGAATTTATCAAAAAAGTGGAACCTGTCGAAACGAACATCATCATCTTTGAGGTCGATGAAAAGCAGATGACCGGGGAATTATTTGTTCAGAAATTAGTAGAACGGGACATTCATATGATCGGAATGGGACAGGGGAAATTGCGGATGGTTACCCACCTTGATTACACAGATGAAATGCATGAGCGCTTATTGTCTGTGCTTAAAAATTTAGTTGTCAGTACTGCCTGAAAAAGAGGCCAGTTGATTTTTAAGGTTTTTTATGCCATTTTCCATCCCCGCTTCCGAGCTGTAAGAGGTACTCTGACCTATCAGATTTCCATCCGTATCCTTCAGACAGAACAGGAAATGGCCATTGTGATCTGTTTTTCTTTCAAAGACCCCCTGTTCATCCATCAGTGGATTTAATTTACCCACCTTCTCCATCAGTTCTTCTTCAGTGCTAAATTCAATACTTTTCAATAAAGTATTTCCTGATACCGACGTGAGATAGAAGCAATAACTGCTGCTGTCGTTTCTTTTGATTTCAATCATAGCCGGGTTTTTTACAGGAAGAATGAACGATGTCAATGCCTTAATATCCTAATGTATGATTTTTTTGTATATTGAACCACAGGAAGTGCGAAATAACGGTTTCCCTACCTGAATTAGCCAGCAGTCCACAAGTAAATTTTGAGGATTGCAGCCAGAAGTTTATTAAGAGAAATAACCAGGAATAACCGCCTAACCAACCAAAGGAAGGCTTCAAACTTTTAAGTGACGGAGCCTTTTTTGTTTTTTTAGATTCACCTGAAGACACTTACTATTTAAATAAAGTATCCATTCCCGGTATATTAGGCATTCCCTCGCGGGCTACGGCAGCAAGCTCCGATTCGCTGACTTCGGTGGCACGTTTCATCGCCTTGTTTACAGTTAAGAGCAGGTAATCCTCCAGTTGCTCCTTATCCTTCAGCAATCGGTCGTCGATCTCCAAAGATTTTAGTTCTTTGTTGGCCGTCACGGTTAATTTTAAAAGGCCATCAGATGAGGATTCATCAAGTAATACGGTATTCAATCGCTCCTTGGTGGCCTGTACTTTCTCCTGGGTTTCTTTCAGCTTACCCATCATTCCCATCAGATCTCCTATCATTGGTTTTATTTTTTTGTGTTCTGTAAAATTACTCATTTGTCGTTGAACATCGATTTTTGGGATGTACAAACGAAAAAGAAGGAACTTCCGATGTAAAGACTATTTTTGCGCATTCTTTTGAAATGCAGGAAAATATGAAATCAGCGCCATTGGCCCTAAAAATCCCTCAGTCCCTCGAGATCCACGGCGATGTGAGGGTAGATGACTATTACTGGCTCAGGGACCGCTCCGATCCGGCAGTGTTAGCCTATCTGGAAAAGGAGAATGCCTACTATGAGTCGCTTTCTTCGCACAGCAAGGACTTTCAAACCAAATTGTACCTGGAAATGAAGGCCAGAATCAGAGAAGACGACAGCACTGTACCTTACAAATATAATGGCTATTGGTATTTTACAAAATATCAGGAAGGCAGGGAGTATCCAGTTTATTTACGGAAAAATGAAAACCTCGACGCTGCAGAAGAGGTCATGTTCAATTGCAATGAAATGGCGGAAGGCCATGATTACTTTCATCTCAGCGGTATCAGTATCAGTCCTGACAATACCATGGCATCATTCGGAGTAGATATTACGGGCAGAAGACAATATGAGATCCGCATTAAAAACCTGCTCACCGGGGAATTTTATGGTGAAATAATTGAAAACACTACGGGTGGCGCTGTATGGGCTAATGACAACAAGACCTTATACTATACAAGTAATGATGAGCATACGCTCAGATCAGATAAGATCTTCAGGCACCAATTAGATGATCAGACGAAAAACGATGTCTTGGTATTCCATGAAGAGGATGATGCCTATTACACCTTTGTATACAAATCGAAGTCCAGAAAATACATTGTAATGGGTTCGACCAGTACCCTTACCTCGGAATTCCGGATACTGTCTGCGGACGATCCGCATGGCACATTCCGCATCTTTGCTCCCAGGGAGCGCGGTGTCGAGTATTCAATCGCGCATTACGGCAGTCACTTTTATGTCCTCACCAACAAGGACCAGGCCGTCAATTTTAAGATGATGAGGGTGGGCGAAGAAAAGACCACATCTGATGAATGGCAGGACTTTATCCCACACAGACCTGATGTCTTACTTGAGGATATTGAGATTTTTAAGGAGTATTATGTCCTGTCAGAAAGGGATAATGGCCTGAACAGAATTAAAATAGTCCGCTGGGAGGACGGATCCTCCTATTACCTGCCCTTTGACAATGAGACCTATATCGCCTACGGTTATGTAAATCCCGATTTTAATACCGAAACTTTCAGGTATATATACAACGCCATGACTTCACCCTATGCCGTCATCGATTTCAATATGAGAACAAAGGAGAAGGCAGTGAAAAAAGAACAGGAGGTTCTGGGGGGAAAATTTCATGCTGAGAATTATAAATCAGAGCGGTTGTGGGCTACAGCGCGCGATGGTGTCCGGGTACCCATATCCCTGGTCTATCACAAGGATACCCCGCTGGATGGTTCAAGTCCTTTGCTTCAGAACGGCTATGGAGCCTATGGAAATACCTCCGACCCCTATTTTTCATCCGTCCGGCTCAGCCTGCTTGACCGCGGTTTCATTTATGCCATTGCACATATACGTGGCGGAGAGTATCTGGGAAGACCCTGGTATGAAAATGGCAAGCTGCTACATAAAAAGAATACATTCACCGATTTCATAGACTGCTCCCAATTCCTGATCGATCGCAGTTATACCAGCCCCGACCACCTGTATGCCTACGGCGGTTCGGCAGGTGGTCTGCTCATCGGGGCCGTCATTAATATGGCCCCTGAATTATATCATGGGGTGATTGCGGCGGTACCTTTTGTCGATCTTGTTACAACCATGCTTGACGAATCCATTCCGCTCACTACCGGGGAATATGACGAATGGGGAAATCCCAACGACCGGGAATATTATGACTATATGAAATCCTATTCTCCCTATGACAACGTTAAGGAACAGGATTATCCGCATATCCTGGTTACCACAGGGTTACATGATTCGCAGGTCCAATATTGGGAACCGGCTAAATGGGTAGCCAAACTCAGGAGGACCAAAACGGACAATCACTTATTGTTTTTACATACCAATATGGAAGCGGGTCATGGAGGTGCATCGGGGCGATTTGAAGCCCTTAAGGAAACCGCACGGGAATACTCATTTTTATTAGATTTGGAAGGTAAAATCCAATAATTAAAAAAAAATACTAATTTTGTACCAAGAATACGGGAATCTGGAAAGTTTCTGTATGCGTAACCCTTCTTTATGGAACAAAAGATAAATGCCTGCAGCAGTATCCTTGAACTCATAGGAAATACCCCCCTCGTTCAATTAAATAGAATAGTTGCGCCCCTGAAAGGGAAATTTTACGCCAAAATTGAGGCTTTTAATCCTGGTCATTCTGCAAAAGACCGGGTTGCCATGTATATTATAGAAGAAGCTGAGCGTCAGGGACTTCTACATCCGGGAAGCACCATCATTGAAACCACATCCGGCAATACCGGGTTCAGCATTGCCATGGTAAGTATTATCAAGGGATATGAATGCGTCCTGGCGGTGAGTTCAAAATCCTCCAAGGATAAGATAGATATGTTGCGTACGATGGGAGCCAAGGTATATGTATGCCCGGCCCACGTTAGTGCGGATGATCCCAGATCCTATTATCAGGTGGCCAGAAAGCTGCATCAGGAAATCAAAGGATCTATCTATATCAACCAGTATTTTAACGAATTGAATATTGAGGCCCACTACAGAACTACCGGGCCTGAGATCTGGGAACAGACAGGGGGTACACTTACTCACCTGATTGCCTGCAGTGGAACGGGTGGCACCATATCCGGCACGGCGCGTTTTCTAAAAGAAAAGAATCCTGCCATCAGGATTATTGGCGTTGATGCCCATGGATCCGTCCTGAAAAAATACCATGAAACAGGGGAAATGGATATCAATGAAATTTATCCTTACCGGATCGAGGGATTGGGAAAAAATTTAATACCCGATGCCACCGATTTTAGTGTAATTGATGAGTTCATAAAAGTGAGCGACGAAGACAGCGCCCACATGGCCAGGCAAATCTGCCAGACTGAGGGAATATTTGTTGGATATACCAGCGGTGCAGCGATGCAGGCAGTCAAACAACTCAACGAAAGAGGCGAATTCCGGTCAGACAGCAGGGTGGTCATCGTGTTCCCGGACCATGGTTCCAGGTACATGAGCAAGATTTATAGCGACCAGTGGATGAATGACCAGGGCTTCTTTGACACCAGGAACGTCGCAGCGGTACCTGAGATCCAGTTTGTAAAATAATTGTACTTGTGTGGAGATGAAGGCTGATACCTCCTCAAATCAGCACGATTTGCGCTCAGGTATCAAAATAATTTGTGATTCCGGAGTAAAAATCCATAATTTTACGGCATTGGCACAGGTATATTTCAACCATGACCTACAGAGAATTCTCAGCTATAGATTTTGCATGATAACAATTGATATTACATGAGAGACTTATTTGCAAGAATTATTGAGAACAAAGGCCCTTTGGGGAAATGGGCATCACAGGCGGAAGGTTATTTTGTATTTCCAAAACTGGATGGTCCGATATCCAATCGAATGAAATTCCAGGGCAAAGAAGTAATTACCTGGTCCATTAATGACTATTTGGGATTGGCCAATTTACCGGAAATCAAAAAGGTGGATGGTGATACCGCTATGGAATATGGGGCTGCCTATCCGATGGGCGCAAGGATGATGAGCGGACATACCGATCATCATGAACAACTGGAAAAGGAACTTGCCGTATTTGCGAACAAAGAGGCTTCTTACCTTCTTAATTTTGGTTACCAGGGGATCATGTCTGCCATTGATGCCCTGGTTTCAAAGGATGACATCATTGTTTACGACGTGGACTCCCATGCCTGTATCATTGATGGCGTACGCCTGCATATGGGCAAACGCTTCACCTTTAAGCACAATGATATTGATAGCCTTGAAAAAAATCTGGAAAGAGCCACTAAAATGGCAGATCAGACGGGGGGCGGTATTCTGGTAATTTCTGAAGGGGTCTTCGGCATGCGAGGAGAGCAAGGTAAGCTACGGGAAATTGTAGCCCTGAAAGAAAAATATAACTTCCGTTTACTTGTTGACGACGCTCATGGATTCGGCACCCTTGGTAAGACCGGCGCCGGAGCAGGGGAAGAGCAGGGCGTGCAGGAGGATATTGACGTATATTTTGCCACTTTTGCAAAATCGATGGCTAGTATTGGAGCCTTCCTAGCGGCTGATAAGGAGATTATTGACTATCTAAAGTACAATCTGCGTTCCCAGATGTTTGCTAAATCCCTTCCCATGATTTATGTGAAAGGAGCACTGAAACGATTGGAAATGCTTCGTACCATGCCAGAATTAAAGGCAAAGCTCTGGGAAAATGTCAATGCCCTTCAGAATGGCCTTAAAGAAAATGGTTTTGATATTGGCAATACTTCCAGCTGTGTTACACCGGTCTACCTCAATGGAAGTATTCCGGAAGCAATGGCGCTTGTGAAGGATTTGCGCGAAAATTATGGTATTTTCTGCTCTATTGTGGTATATCCGGTAATTCCCAAGGGTCTGATTTTACTGCGAATGATTCCTACAGCGACGCATACCATGGAGGATATCGCCGTAACCCTCGAAGCATTTTCGGCCATTCGAGAACGATTGGAAAACGGGACTTACAAACGATTATCGGCGGCGGTAGCCGCTGCGATGGGGGAGTGATTCCCTTCTGTATCCAAAGGATCCGACTTTTACCGAGGCTATTTATCTTCTTATAAATTACAGTAAATTTTTCCTGTAAGTCCTTCTCCTTTTGTATATGACAGGGTCAAAGTGTTTCCACATCTGCCGGATGGCGACATTTTCTTCAAGTTCAGGGGTCCTGTAACAGGTTTCTATGCCCTTTTTGGTAAATGTGTGATAATATTCATTGAATATGATCGCTGTGATGCCCTTATTCTGATATTCAGGGTGAATACCTATGAGATAAAACACAACATCCTTACTATTCTTTTTGGCATGCAATAGATGCAAAAATCCAAAAGGGAATAGCCGCCCCTTTGTTTTTTGAAGGGCTTCTGAAAAAGCCGGCATTACAATAGCGAAGGCCACCAGTTTCTCTTGCTGATCAATAATAAATTTTATGTACTCAGGATTGATGAATCTGATATATTTTTTTTTGAAATATGCCTTTTGAACTTCTGTGATCGGCACGAATGACGCCAGAGTGGAATAAGTTTCATTAAACAGGTCGAACATCCGGTCCGTCCAGGGCATGATCTCGCTGGTCCTGGAAAAATTTAATTCCCGGAGACCATAACGCTCCTTGATAAGTAACTGGATTTTAGCAAACAGCTTAGGATCTGCATTGGCGGCGGGAAATTTATTTTCCAGGTATTCCTTTTCCTTTGACAGTCCAAAGTTTTCATAATGCTTTTGGTAATAGGGATAGTTATACCAGGTGATCATGGTACCTATATGATCAAATCCTTCAACAAGTACGCCGACCTTATCCAGATTGGAGAAACCTACGGGTCCCTCCATGTAGGACAGCCCATGTTTCCTGCCAATTGCCACCACCTTCTCTAACAATAACCGTGAAACCTCAGGATCATCCTTAAAATCAAACCAGCCAAAACGTATTTTCGGTATTTTTTGTTGATTTACCTCAATCCTGTTAATGATGACGACGATCCTTCCGGCCAGAAGCCCATCCTTGTAGGCAAGATAAAACCAGGCATCGGCATCCTTAAAGACAGGGTTCTTTGACCTGTTAAAACTCTCGAGTTCTTCCCGGATAATCACCGGAACCCAATAAGGCGAATCTTTATATAGGTCAAAGGGGAAAAGGACAAATTTTTTGAGATCCGCCTGGCTTCTAGCTTCTTTCAGAGTGACCATAACTGCTGTTGAGGGCTCAATATTAGGAATATTTAAGTACAGATTAAAGTCAAAGCCGGTTTTTATGAGATCTAAAGGGGGGATCCGCATCCTATCAAAAATCGATAACTCCTTCCTCCTTATCTTTTTTCTGCTTCTTTTTAAGGGCCCTGAGTTGTTTCTTTGACGGTCCGAGTTGAATGTCCTCAGCGCCACTGCCTTTCTTATCCTGACGCCTGTTCTGTTTTTTCATAGAATTCCTTTCTATGATTTCGCCATTTTCGCCGGCATCCTGGTCTTCAATCGCCCTTACCGGATCCTGGTGGAAGTCCAAACGGTATGAGACCCCTGCACTGACAAAAATGCGCGAGGGGGTATTTTTAAAACTGGCTCCCAGGTTGACATCGGCCTGCAGGTTATCTCCAATAAGATGGGCAACACCGCTCCTCAGCAAAATATCTGCGTACCTGTCACTTTCAATTCCCTGATTCTCCACAAATACGCTCCATTTTGGATTCCTGAATGCATGGGAAAGGGAAAGCAGGTAACTCCATTCGGGGAATTCGGTGCCGATCCTGTCGTAAGCGATATTCGAGATGAGCACAATCCTGGGGGTAAGCCGGCTTTGGGTGATAATCATGGCTTTGGGTGAAACGATGGGATCTTCAATATAGAACGGATTTTCACCCAAAACAAAATTAGCCCCTCCGTAAAGCGCTACGGAAGGGATCAGATTTCTGAACTTAAAACCAAAGTTGGCCTTCCAGCTGTAAAGATTGGGTTTGTTCCTTTCGGGATCTTTATACCGATCGTACAACAAGTATTTCAAACCGATCCGGTTCCTCGAGAAATTGGTTCTTGAGTCTTTAAAATCAAAATTGGCATAAGTGATATTCTGATTTTGGAAAGTGCCTTCATAGGTTATTTCCAGAGCTTCAAATAATAGCCCGTATCGCAATGCAAGATCAGTACCCCAAAGATTTGATTGGGTGTTTAACAGGCTATGATCCTGTTGTTCAAAGAATAGGCCGGACTCAAGCTGCCATACATTTTTACCCACCGCATAAGCTCCAACCGACAGGCCTGGCCTGTTTGAATTGATTACATCAGTATATTGAGAATGCAATAAGCCGGGGAACAAAATAAATGAGATCAGGCAGATGCTATAAAAAAGATTCATTAATGGATGAAGGCTGTGGCCCTGTTTTATTATTATTTTATGACTTTTGTACTGTTTATACAACGTTGGAATTGTATTTTTGATATATATTTTTCATAGAATATGGTATTTTTAAGAACGATATTAATTATCCTCCTGATATACTATCTGCTGAAAATCCTGGCAAAATGGCTCGCTCCCAAGTTTTTTGCCTACCTCGCAAGAAAGGTTGAAACGCGGTTTCAGGAGACATTTTCAAATGATGGGCAGCAAGGTAGCCGCCTTGATGATCTGAAGAAATCCCGTAAGAAAAATAAAGTCAAATCCTCACAAAAAATCGGAGAATATATTGATTTTGAGGAAATTGACTAACCAACTTGCATAAATGAAGAAAGGAATCTCCGCTGTATTTGTCCATTTTTTCGTAGTTGTTTTTTTTATCATAGCTTCGCTGGCCTATTTTTATCCGGTCTTACAGGGCAAGACCATCCGCCAATCCGATATTGAGCAGTTTACAGGTATGGCCAGGGAACAGAACGATTTTCGCAACAAAACCGACAGCGAGCCCTATTGGACCAACAGCGCATTTGGTGGGATGCCAACCTATCAGCTTGGGGCATATTATCCCCATGACTATGTCAGAAAACTGGATCGGATGATACGATTTCTGCCCCGTCCGGCAGACTATTTATTTCTTTATTTTATCGGCTTTTATATCCTCCTGTGTTGCCTGAAAATAGATTACCGTATCGCACTTGTAGGGGCTTTGGCCTTTGGATTTTCGACCTATCTGATTATTATTCTGGGGGTGGGGCATAATGCGAAGGCACATGCCATTGGTTATCTTCCCATGATACTCGCCGGGATCGTCCTCACTTTCAGAAAAAAATACTTTTGGGGTTTTATCCTCACTTCCCTCGCCATGGCCCTGGAAATAGGTGCCAATCATTATCAGATGACTTATTATCTGATGCTTTTGGTACTCGTCCTAGGTGCTGTATATCTTATCGATGCCATTCGCAGGAAAAACCTTAAACATTTCGGTATCTCTGTAGGCATTCTTTTCCTGGCGGTTCTTTTGAGTATAGGCGCAAATGCGACCTCCCTGATGGCCACCAAGGAATACGTAGAATGGAGTACCCGCGGAGCATCCGGGCTAACGATCGCGCCCGACGGTTCGCCAAAAGAAGCCACCTCTGGTCTCAGCCGGGAATACATTACCAATTGGAGTTATGGGATCACCGAATCTCTTAATCTCTTTGTGCCGCGAATGTTCGGTGGAGCGAGTAGTGAGAATCTGGGGGAGCATTCCAAAACCTTTGAATATGTCACGGAAAAGGATGTGCCCAGGAGTACCGCGCTCCAGTATTTCGGTCAGCTTCCACTGTACTGGGGCGGTCAGCCGGGCACGTCAGGCCCCGCTTATATAGGGGCTATTATCTTCTTCCTGTTTATTCTTGGGCTTTTTCTTGTGAAAGGCAGGAACAAATGGTGGTTGGTTGCCGGAACGATCCTGTCCCTTTTGTTATCTTGGGGTAAAAACTTCGGCCTGCTCACTGATTTTATGATCGACTATTTTCCCCTATACGATAAATTCAGGGCGGTATCTTCCATCCAGGTAATTCTTGAAATTTGCGCACCGGTCATGGCTGTATTGGCACTTAGAGCGATGTTAGACTCCTCTGTCTCTGAGGTGGCTAAATGGAAAGCCCTCAAAACGTCAGGTCTTATCATTCTGTCCGTGGGGGTATTACTCTTCCTGGTGAAAGGCATGTTTGATTTTTCGGCACCGGTGGATGAAACAATGAAGTTAACAGGCCTGGAACAATTGCCTGAAATGTTACAGGCGGATAGAAAAGCGGTTTACACCCAGGACCTTATCCGCTCCCTGGTCTATGTATTGCTTTCGGCCGGGGCGCTTTGGCTGTATCTAAAGGGCAGGGTCCGCCAAAAATACGTCATCATCTTCCTTGGATTTCTGATTGTGACAGATCTCGTAAAGGTAGATCTTAGATATGTTAACGAGGATCATTTTGTGCGCCAGCGTCTTATGGAACAGCCTTTCCAGGCGATGGACTATGATAAAAAAATCAATGAGGATAAGGAGATTTTCCGGGTGTATGATCCTGAAGAGGCCGCGTCAGGGGGTGGCGGCAGAACCGCGTTCTTCCATCATTCCATATGGGGTTATCATGCGGCCAAACCTGCAGCCATGCAGGCCTTGTTTGATTATCATATTTTCCGGAACAATCGAAATGTACTGGATATGCTCAATGTGAGATATGTCATACAGCAGGATAAAGATGGCGGGAGGTATGCCACCCGCAACGCAGAGGCCAATGGAAATGCGTGGTTTGTTGAGAAGCTGACAGAGGTCGGCAGTGCAGATGCTGAAATAATGGCCCTTGACAGCATGAATCTGAAATTGGAAGCCGTGGTAAATACCGCTGATTTTCCGGACTTCGAAGGTGAAATTTTCCAAAGCGATACCGCCTCTCAAATCCGGTTGACTAGCTATGAACCGAATCGTTTGTCCTATTCCTCGGAAAACAGCTTTCCGGGCCTGGCTGTGTTTTCAGAAATGTACTATCCGCACGGATGGAATGCCTACATTGACGGTAATAAAACCCAATATTTCAGGGTTAATTACGCTTTGAGGGCCATGCAAATCCCGAAAGGTAAACACCAGATTGAGTTTAAATTTGAACCGCCGCTTGTGTCCAGGGGCAGTATGGTCACCCTTGGCAGCTCCCTGATTTTCGGGCTATTGCTTTTGAGTGGTCTGGGAATCTCATTATCCCGTTCGAGAAAGTACAAGGAGGTATAATGCAGAAGATCCTCATTATTACATACTATTGGCCCCCGGCCGGCGGGCCTGGGGTGCAGCGCTGGCTTAAATTTGTTAAATACCTCCCCGATTTCGGGGTCGAACCGGTTGTATATCTGCCTGAAAACCCGAATTACGCCATCAAAGACGAAACTCTGGTCAGCGAAATCCCGGAGAGCGCAACCTACCTGTACCAAAAGATAAGAGAACCCTACAGATGGGCCTCTTTCCTGGCTCCTAAGAAAACAAAACGCATTAGTTCAGGCATTATCAGAAGTACAGATCAGACATTGACAGAAAAATTGCTTTTATGGATTAGAGGAAATTTCTGGATTCCTGATGCCCGTAAATCCTGGGTGAAGCCTTCCATTAGCTTTCTCAGGGACTATTTAATAAAATCGGGAATCACCACTGTTGTGACTACAGGTCCTCCACATAGTGTGCATCTGATAGGTTTGGGGCTCAAGAACCAACTGCCGGTTAGGTGGGTGGCAGACTTCAGGGATCCGTGGAGTTCCATTGGTTACCACGGAAAACTTAAATTGACGGCAACATCTCGTAGAAAACACCTTGATCTGGAAAAGAAGGTACTTAATTCGGCTGACAAGATTATTGTAACCAGTCAAACCACCCGAACGGAATTTGAGGCGCTTACGACAAAGCCGGTTTGTGTGATTACCAATGGTTTTGACGAGAGCGGAGAACCGTTCCCTCCCTTAGACCCGTATTTTACAATTTCCCATATTGGATCTATGCTTACCGGAAGAAATCCTGAGAACCTGTGGCAAGTCTTGTCCGAACTTATCTCAGAACAGGAGGTATTACGAAACAACCTGCGCCTGCAGTTCATCGGGGTGGTGAGTGATGATATTATAAAGTCGATTAAAGGATATGGTTTGCAATCACATATTGTAAGGACAGGTTATTTAAATCACTCTGAAGCGGTTAAGTATCAGCGATCTTCACAGGTCCTGCTTCTTGTAGAAATGGATGCTCCTGAAACCCGCGGAATCATACCAGGGAAGCTCTTCGAATACCTCGCGGCGATGCGTCCCGTACTGGCCATAGGTCCCGCGGAGTGGGAGGCCGGCGAGATGGTTGAAGCCTCCGCCGCAGGGGCGGTTTTTGATTATAAGAGCACTTCGGAGCTAAAAAAATTAATCCTGAACTGGTTTCAGCAGTTCCAAAAAGGGGCTTTGAAACTGGAAGAGGGCAGGGTAGTGCCCTTCAGCAGAAAAAGCCTGACGCAAAAACTGGTCAGGGAATTGCCATGGGAATAGTACTTAAACAATCGTTTAATAATACGGCAGTAACCTATGCCGGCTTTGCCATAGGAGCCCTGAATACGCTGTTCCTTTATACGAGGTTTTTATCTGAAGAATATTACGGATTGATTGGGGTCCTGTTGTCAACAGCCGCAATTCTGACCCCTGTTATGGCCTTTGGAGTACCGAACAGCCTGGTCAAATACTATAGCTATTTTCAGGATACGCGGAATACGGATGGATTTCTTTCACTGATGCTTTTACTTCCTTTGGTCTGCATCATACCCCTGACGGTTTTCAGTATTGTGGCAAATGAAACTATTGGCCGTTTTCTATCCCATGAAAATGCGATCGTGAAAGACTATGTCTGGTATATTTTCCTGATAGGTGTGGCTATGGCTTATTTTGAAGTATTCTTCGCCTGGTCGAAAGTGCAAATGAAATCGGTATTTGGAAACTTTATGAAAGAGGTATTTGTCCGTGTCGGACAGACCCTACTTTTACTGCTGTTATATATGGATGTCATCGGGGTGCCTACTTTCCTGATTGCTCTTGTTATTGTTTACCTTTTAAGGACACTGATCATGCAGGTCTATGCGTTTTCCCTGAAACCCTTTATACTTAATTTCCGCTTTCCTGAAAATAGCAGAAATATAATAGTTTACAGTGCAACGATCATTCTGGGGGGGTCCGCCGCGGTGATGATCCTGGAGATAGACCGGTTTATGATCAACCAGTATATTCCGATTGCCAATGTTGCTTATTACAGTGTGGCAACCTATATTGCCATGGTCATTGCAGTTCCCTCCCGCGCCATGCACCAGATTACCTATCCTCTTACGGCGGAGATCCTCAATGATACCCATCATAAAGGCCTGGAATCCTTGTATAAAAGAAGTTCACTTACTTTATACATCATCTCAGGGTTGCTCTTTGTACTTATCCTATTAAATATCAATGACCTTTATAGCATGTTACCTCCTAACTACAGGGGAGGTTTGGCGATCATTATTCTGATTGGGCTGACTAAAATCTATGACGCATTGCTGGGAAACAATAATTCCATTTTGTATAATTCCGATCATTACAGGGATGTATTGTTCATGGGGATACTGCTGGCAGGGCTGACGATATTACTGAATCTTTGGCTCATCCCTGCTTACGGGCTGAATGGCGCAGCCATTGCTACTTTTTGTGCGCTTGTAGTTTACAATACAGTGAAGTTGCTTTATGTAAAAAATAAATTCCATATGGTACCCTTTACCATAGAAACTCTTTGGATCACCTTGTTGCTCTTGGTCCTTGGAACTCCTTTGTACTTCCTTTCCTTTGATGTACATCCAATATGGAATATGGGGATCAGAAGCCTTCTGATGTGCTTGCTTTTCGTGTTTGCCCTCTACCGTTTCCGGTTATCGGAAGATATCCTGGGATTGCTTCATTCTATTAAAAGATGGTAAGAAAAGCGTAGGAAGGCCTGATCATTTTCTAAAAGTAAAACCCCGCAGGGACGAATCCGCCACGGGGCTAAACAACTAACCAACCTAAAAACTATCTTTATTGCACTCTCGTGCTATTGCTTCTTGAGCTACTTCGGTTCCCCCTTGCATTTGCAGGGGCCTGACGGGTAGACCGCGCAGAGGAAGCAGCAGGTTTTTCACTTCGCGATGAAGAAGTTCTGACCCTGACAGGTGCCCCGCTTGAGCCGCTTCGCGTTGCAGTACGACTCACGGTTTTATCTCCTCCGGAACTTCTGGTCACGGTCCTTTCCTGATTATTACTTCGTGCGGACGCTGTCGACCGGGCCGATGAACTGGCCACTTCCTGACGGGATGTTGATCCCGCTGAAGATCTTGTCGTGCGCTGATCCGTACCTGGGACTCTTGATTCTACGCGGCTTCGATCCGAGGAGTTCTGACTCCGGTTCACTGAACTTCTAACGTTCGAAGCACTTTCCGCTCCATTTCCGCGAACGGAAGTCCTGCCCGAAGCACTGTTTCCCGACACCCTTCTGTTGGCTGCATCATTGCGTGAATTGACGGAACTGCGGGAATTGACTGAACTGCGGGAAGTGACAGAGTTATTTGTTCGTAAACCGTCTGATCCTCTGGTCCTGTTTTCCCTGGCCACCACGCGGCTGTCATTCCTGTATACCTGATTTCGCTTGCGCTGAACATCATACGTATAACGGCTGCCGACTTGCGCATAAGCCCTTCTTGAATTGTTATAATAAGGATTGTAATAGGTGTATCGGACAGGGGCATAGTACCTTCTGTAAGGACTGTTATACACGAGGCAAAATCCAATCGCAGGCCTTGCGAAATATACGTGATAAGGGTTGTATACGTAATACCTGTTATAGCTGTTAATGAATCCGGTGTGATGATTATACAATCCCCGGTTATTATAGAAGACATACATCCCTCCCAGGCGGTAGAGTCTGTTATTCCTATAAGTAATACGTAGATCACCAATCTGCTCCACCCGGCCGTAAAAGTCATAGTATATAGGAACATTTTCGACCTGTATCACAGCGCCGTAATCATCGTATTGTACATAAGGATCATAGTTGTATCCGGAATTAAAAGTTAAACTTACGTTCCTGGCATGGATACCGGCAGAAGTTTGTACCTGATTATCAATATAGAAATCAAATTCGCCGTCGGGATAAACCGAAAAGGTAATCCCATTTTCTACGAAAATGAACGCATTGGTATCGTAAGCGTTGCCTGGGGCAACAACAGGACTTGCCATGTTACTCGAAGTGCCTGCAACTAAGGCTGCAAAGAAGAGTACGAAGTTTTTCATGATATATGGCTTAAATTTCCGAATGCAACTATT
The DNA here is from genome assembly GCA_041744575.1 of Muriicola sp. GTDB lineage: Bacteria > Bacteroidota > Bacteroidia > Flavobacteriales > Flavobacteriaceae > JTS-RE37. Next base: position 65,286 of record JBGTKP010000031.1, on the reverse strand, counting down.
TGCACTCGATTCATATATACCAAACAGCATGCCAAAAAATTTATCCATGAATTAAGTCACATAAAATCAAATAGTTACATAATTTCTGATTTCTTTGTGATTTTTCAGGTGGGTGTTCAGCGACAAGGCAATCACAGCCTATTCTTAGGATTAATTTTCTGTTTATGATACAATATAGAAATGACTTTTCAGAGAGTGATCAGCCCTCGGAGTCCAAACGTAGATCACTTCGAATGCTGTATTAAAGATATCTGTATATTTATCAGAACAGTAATATTTCCGGGATGACGGGGAAGCTTGCTGTCCGGGGTCATACTTCCCGGGACCATTTCAAATTCAAAATACATGCAGGAACAAAAACAATTAGAAAAATTATTCGTAGATCTCTATGACGGTCATCCGTGGATCGGGGTGAACATTATGGAGACCCTGAACAGGATTACCGCGGAAGAGGCAAAACAACATCCGTTTCCTAAGTGTAATTCCATCTGGGAAATTCTCAATCATATGATTGCGTGGAGGTTGAATGTCATGCAACGTCTTGGGGGAAGCATTCCTGTTACTCCTGACTACAATTATATGGTCCCGGTTGAAGACGCGTCGGATGAAGCCTGGAAGGCCACCCTCGAACAACTGAAAGGTACACAGGACCAATGGCGCAGATTCTTGCGCGATTTTAATCCCGGTTCATTCGGCAAAACCTATCCTCCGAACGGAATGTCATACTATGAGCATATCCATGGAATCATCCAGCACGATGCGTATCATCTGGGACAAATGGTCATTCTGGCGAAGGAGGTTCGCTCTGATGAGATCCGTGTTTTTTAGCGGTATGGAAAAGCAGGTTAAAAGACGGCATTTAATTCTACGGCATTACTTCTTTAATTTAAAACTTGGTGCTATGACATCCAGGTGTTTAACATATCTTTAATCAACAGTATTTGATCCTTGGGGCCTACCTGGTGGCCAGTAAAAGTTAGCCCCCAGGCCTGACCTTTCACGGATATATCATAATTCGATTAGGTATGGAAACAACTCCCATTCAATGGCCTGTCAAAGAAGCCGAACTTCACAGTAACCATTTTGATTCCACCATGTGGAATGATTTTAAATTCCGGGACACCGATATTGTGATCTCGACCTACGCAAAATCCGGGACAACCTGGGTACAGCAAATGGTATCCCAACTGATTTTCAATGGAGAGGAAGGCCTTCAGGTAGCTGAGATGTCTCCCTGGATCGATCTGCGAGTTCCTCCGAAGGAGATCAAATTACCGGCCGTCGAAGCACAAATGCACCGGCGTTTTATCAAAACTCATTTACCTGTCCCGAATCTCAATTTCTCTCCCATTGCGAAATACTTATACATTGGCCGCGATGGGCGCGATGTTCTGTTTAGCCTCTACAACCATCATGTGACTGCAAATGATTTCTGGTATGAGGCCCTCAACGAATCCCCCGGCCTGGTCGGTCCAAGGATTGGAAAGCCAGCGGAGGATATCAGGGATTACTATCACCAATGGCTTGAGGGAGATGGGTTCCCGTTCTGGTCGCTTTGGGACAATGTCTTAAGCTGGTGGAATATAAGGCACCTGCCTAATGTCATGCTCTTGCATTTTAATGACCTTAAAGCCGATATGCCCGCCCAGATCCGCAGGATTGCAACCTTTCTGAACATTTCCATTGATGAAGGTAAGTGGGAAGACATTCTGAAGCACTGTAGTTTTGATTATATGAAGGAGCATGCCACTGCCAGCGTTCCTCTCGGGGGAGCCTTTTGGGAAGGAGGGGCAAAGACCTTTATCAATAGAGGCATCAATGGCCGATGGAAGGATATTCTGACCGAACCTGACAGTGACAAATACGAAAAACTTGCACTGGACAGACTGGGTCCGGCATGTGCCCGCTGGCTCAGCCATGGTCTGCTATAATTAACCAGGATTCCATGGGGTCCGGTGGAGGATTTCCAGTCTAAATCTGCCGATAATGAGGCTTCCTTTCTGGTCCCGAAATAACGGTTGCCACATGACTGCTAGTTTTGGCTTCCGGCAGTGGCCGGGTATCGTATAGAAAAAGAAATTCCACTGACTGAAAATCTCAGGGCGGTATTCCGATAAAAGGATCCGCAGTGTTGGAGGCAGTACCATAAAGCAAGGCTTGTAAATATCAAACTATTGAAATTGATAATATGAAGAAGGTATTCCCGATACAGACCATCCAGACATTTTGTGTTTTATTAATTTTTTTGAATGCCAGCCTGGGATTGGCGCAGGAAAGAAAGACGGAGGGCACTGTATTTGAGGATCGCAACAATAATGCAATACAGGATAATGGGGAACCCGGCATCGCCGGTGTAATGGTTTCCGATCAGTCAGGAACCGCGGTAACCGGATCAGACGGCCGTTATGTATTAATGGATACCTCCAATTCCCCATTTATCTTTATTTCAACTCCCGAAGGATATTCCGGGAAATTCTTTTCAGACCGTGCCCCGAAACGGTCATTTCCCCTTAAAAAAACCGGGATTCGGAACCATTTTAAATTCATACATGCTTCGGATACTCACGTTGATTCCGCAAATCTGCCGAGAATGAAGCGATTCCGGGAACTGGCAGACTCGACCGGAGCGGAGTTCATACTCCTCACAGGCGATCTTATCCGCGATGCGCTTCGTAACCCGGAAGCACTCTCCTCTGCATATTATGAGATGTTTCTAAAAGAAATATCGAAATTTAAGATCCCGGTATACAGTGTTCCCGGAAACCATGAACTTTTCGGCATCGAGCGGGACAAATCTCTGGTTAGTGCGGAGCACCCGCTTTACGGTAAGAAAATGTACAGGCATTTTCTTGGTCCCGACTATTATTCCTTCAATTACGGAGGCATCCATTTTGTGGGCATGAACACGGTTGACTTTCAAAACCTGTATTACTATGGCGGAGTGGATTCCCTTCAGTTGAAGTGGCTCAAAGGCGACCTTGCCGCCATTGATCCCCAAAAACCAGTCATCACTTTTAATCACATTCCTTTCTTGTCTCCTGGATTTTCCTTTATGGATTTTGAAGACGATATCTTTTATGGCCCGCAGTTGCTGAGACAGGAAGACACCCTCCGGCACCGACATATTGTTTACAATTTCGGGAAAGTGAAGAAAATCATTGGAGACAGACCTTTTCCCCTGGCCCTTTCAGGACACTATCATGCCGCCCAGGTGGCGACGATGTCAGGGTCGCCAACCATTTTTTCTCAAACAAGTGCCATTACGCGGCCGGATAATTTTGACTCTCATGGCTTCCTTGCCCGGTCAGGATTTACCCTCTATGAAATAACGGACAAGAAAATTACAGCGAGCACTTTCATTCCATTAAATCTGCCATGAGCTCTGTAAGGGTCATGGATATGAAGCCAAATATTCTTATAATTTATGTACATTTAGTACTTGTATATCCAATTAAAACCAACACCCTATTATGAGAAACAGCCACTTCCTAACCTTTATTACGCTTATACTCTTCACATTTACTGGAAGCGCTCAGGAAGTACCGCTAAAAGTGGGCATTATCGGACTTAGCCATAGCCACGTGCACGGGATTCTGGGTCGGGAAGACAAGGGGGATATTGAAATTGTCGGTATTGTCGAAACCAATCGCGATCTGGCGCAACGATTTTCAAACCAATACAAATTTTCTATGGATCTGATCTACGATACCATGGAAGCGATGTTTCAGGCTGCACGTCCCGAGGCTGTAACGGCATTTGGGAATATCTACGATCATTTATCTGTTGTGTCGGCCTGCGCACCTCTGGGGATCCATGTGATGGTCGAAAAACCGTTGGCAGTAAGTCTGGATCATGCCAAGAAAATGGAGGCCCTTGCCCTGAAACACAATATTCAGCTCCTAACAAATTACGAAACCACCTGGTATCCTTCCAATCATCAGGCGATTAAATTATTAAAGGAAGGGAAAATCGGCCCGTTGCGGAAGGTGGTGGTGAGGGATGGCCACAAAGGACCTGTAGGTATCGGTGTCAATAAGGAGTTTCTGGAGTGGCTAACCGATCCGGAATTGAATGGAGCTGGTGCCCTGATGGATTTCGGATGTTACGGCGCCAATCTGGTCACCTGGATGCACGGCGGAAAGAAACCTATCACAGTCACTGCTGTTACACAACAGCTACAGAAAGAAAATAATCCCAAGGTAGATGATGAGGCCAATATCATTCTTACTTATGACAATTCCAATGCGCTGATACAGGCCTCCTGGAATTGGCCGGTAGGAAGAAAGGACATGGAATTGTATGGTACTACCGGAGTGCTGTATTCTGATAATAAGAACGACCTGCGTCTCCGTATTTCAGAAGGATATGACGGTTTTGACGAAACTACTGTGGCAGTCGAGCCATTAATGGAAGGGTATGATGATCCTTTTGCCATGCTGCACGCGGTGATAAAGAAAGGAATGAAGCTCCCGCCCTACGAACCGACTACCCTTGAGAATAATATGGTGGTGATGGAGATTCTCGATGCGGCTATCAGAAGTGTTGAAACGGAAAGCGTCATTCGGCTGAAACCTTAATACTGGATATCCACTGCTAGATTTTCTGTTTGAGAAAACGCGCAGTGTGGCTCTCCTGGTTAAGAATGATTTCTTCCGGGGTGCCTTCTGCCACGAGATGTCCTCCCTGGTCGCCGCCTTCAGGTCCAAGATCAATGATATAATCCGCACATTTGATAAGGTCCATATTGTGTTCTATGACGACAATGGAATGACCAGAAGAAATTAGCGCATCAAAAGATCTCAGTAACTTGTTGATATCGTGAAAGTGAAGGCCTGTGGTAGGCTCATCAAAAATGAAAAGTGCCTTTTCTTTCTGAGTTCCTTTCCCCAGAAAAGTGGCTAGTTTGATTCGTTGTGCTTCGCCTCCGGATAGGGTAGAGGAAGACTGACCCAAGGTGACATATCCCAGTCCCACATCTTCAAGAGGTTTTAGTTTTTGAACAATCTTCTGTTGCTTATGCTTTTCAAAGAAGGCTATCGCATCATCGATTGTCATTGACAGGACATCATGGATACTTGCGTTGTCATAAGTTACCTCCAGGACTTCTTTTTTAAATCGCTTTCCTTTGCACGCATCACATTCCAGGTGTACATCGGCCATAAACTGCATTTCTACAGTGATCTCACCTTCTCCTTTGCATTTATCGCATCGCCCCCCATCCACATTGAAGGAGAAGTGTTTTGTTTGATACCCCCGGATCTTACTTAATTTCTGCGAGGCAAAAAGGGAGCGTATGTCATCATAGGCTTTGATATAGGTAACCGGATTGGAGCGGGAAGAGCGACCGATCGGATTCTGATCTACAAATTCGACGTGCTTCAGGTGTTGGTATTTGCCCTCAATCGAGGTGTACTTTCCGGCTTTCTCGCCATAGCCTCCAATTTCCTTTAACAATAATGGGTAGAGTAATTTTTTCACCAGCGTACTCTTCCCACTGCCGGAAACTCCGGTTACCACCGTGAGCATGTTCAGGGGAAAAGTAATATCTATTTGTTTTAGATTATGTTCACTGGCACCTTTAATGGTGAGATAGTTTTTTGAGGTCCGGCGCTCGCCAGGTACAGCAATTTCAAGCCGTCCGCTAAGATATCCGGCTGTCAGGGTATCGGCCTTCATAATTTCTGCCATTGTTCCGGAGGCAACCACTTCCCCGCCGAAAGTTCCCGCCTGAGGCCCGATATCTATGATCAGATCGGCGGCTTTCATGATATCCTCATCATGTTCAACCACAATTACGGTGTTTCCCAGATCGCGCAGCGATTGCAAGACGGCAATAAGATGTTCTGTATCCCTCGGATGAAGGCCAATACTGGGCTCATCAAGTATATACATAGAACCTACCAGACTGCTTCCCAGAGAAGTGGCAAGGTTGATACGCTGACTTTCCCCTCCGGAGAGCGTATTCGATTTCCGGTTCAGGGTAAGGTATCTTAAACCAACCTTTTCCAGGAAACCCAGACGAGTTTCAATCTCTTTCAGCAATCGGCTGGCAATATGCAAATCATTTGCACCCAGCGTTATCGATTGGAAGAAAGAGTGCAAGCGTTCAATTGGGAGATCAACAAGGTCCGAAATGGACTTTCCCGCTACCTTTATATAATCGGTTTCCGGTCTGAGCCGCTTTCCTTTGCATAAATTGCATCGGGTCTTTCCCCTGTATCGCGAAAGCATGACCCTGTTCTGTATTTTATAACTTTTATCCTCCAGATGCCGGAAAAATTCATTGAGGCCGGTAAATTGATTGTTCCCTTCCCATACCAGATGCTGTTGTTCCTCCGTAAGCTCAAACCACGGTTTATGTATTGGAAAATCGAAAGTATAGGCTGCATTGACCAGCTGATCCCTGTACCAGCCCATACTCTCCCCCCGCCAGGGGAAAATGGCATTTTCATAAACCGACAGGGCGGTATTAGGAATAACCAGATCTTCATCTATCCCGACAACATCTCCGTATCCTTCGCATTTAGGGCAGGCTCCATAGGGATTGTTAAAGCTGAAGAGGTGTACATTCGGTTCAAGGAAGGTCATCCCGTCCAGCGCAAAATTGGTACTGAATTCTTTTTTGTTTTGTCCGTCAATATCCTCCACCAGGCAAATACCCTTTCCTTCGAAATAAGCGCTGTCAACGGCATTGGCCAGGCGATTGTAAAAATCCTCCTCTTCTTTTTTAATGATTCGGTCGACCACCAGTCGGAAGTCGGGCTGCATGTCCGGCGGTGCATCCTCTATTCTCATCACCTTTCCCTGATATTGTATCCTGGCATAGCCTTGTTTTGATAGTAGCTGCAACCATTTGTTTACTTCTTTTCCCTCTGGCACATGTACAGGGGCCAATAGAAGCATTTTGGTGCCTTCCTCCCGGCTTTTGATATAATCAACGACATGCGTGACTGTATTTTTTTTTACTTCCTCGCCAGATATCGGGGAAAAAGTACGGCCTACTCGTGCGTAGAGTAATTTGAGGTAATCGTAGATCTCAGTGGAAGTTCCCACGGTGGAGCGGGGGTTGGTGGAATTCACCTTCTGCTCAATGGCGATGGCCGGTGCAATTCCTTTAATGTAATCTACCTTTGGTTTATCAAGTTTTCCAAGAAATTGCCGGGCGTAGGATGAAAGGCTCTCAACATAACGTCTCTGCCCCTCGGCATATAGGGTATCAAAAGCGAGGCTCGATTTGCCCGACCCTGAGAGGCCGGTGATTACCACCAGTTTATTCCGGGGTATTATTACATCAATATTTTTGAGATTGTGCAATCTCGCACCCTTGATCAGGATATTCTCCCTGGGGTTTACATCTGCAATGTCGGAAGTTATATTCATACGGTCGGCTAAGTTACGACTTGTTTCAGGGATTTACTAAATCATGTCGCCACCCGTCTCCTGATACAGACAAAACAGAGGAATGTTTTTTAGCAGTAGATTTTTTTTCTATATTTGGGCATTCAACATCTAAATCGATTTGCTTATACAATAAGAATTACTTTTTAATTAAATCGCATCAACTGAATGGCCTCGCCCCTGCAAAATCCTGAAAAACAGGGATATAGTGGTGACTAAGGGAAACCAGGTTGAACCAAAAAAAGTAATTTGTATGGAACCACAGATCGATGATTCGACATTAGTAAGTAATTACATAGGCGGGGATGAAAAGGCCCTGGAATTACTTATTCAGAAGCACAACCTCCGTATTACCAGCTTTATTTATTCCAAAGTATTGGACCGGGAGATAACGGAAGATATCTTTCAGGACACCTTTATCAAGGTGATAAAGACCCTTAAACGTGGCGCCTACAGTGAGGAGGGTAAATTTCTCCCCTGGGTTATGAGGATCTCTCATAATCTCATCATTGACCACTTCCGTAAAAGCAGCCGTATGCCCAAATTTGAGGGAGGAGATGAGTTCAATATTTTCTCCCTGATCACAGATGATAAATTGAATGCCGAAAAGCAATTGATCAAGAACCAGATCGACAGCGACCTCAACATGCTTATTAAAGAATTGCCATCTGATCAGAAAGAAGTGCTGATAATGCGCATTTATCAGGACATGAGTTTCAAGGAAATTTCCGAAAACACGGGCGTCAGCATCAATACAGCTCTGGGACGTATGCGCTATGCGCTTATTAACCTGCGAAAGATCATTGATAAAAATAATATTGTTTTAACGAGTTAATTGGTTTTAGGTCCGGTTTTCAGGCTTTTTATATAAGGATGGCGTTATTCTTTTAAATGAACCGCATCTTATGGAAAGAAATTACCCGCAGCGTTACGAGATCTGCCAGCTAAAGAAGACCGGCGCTGATACGATTCAATTCTTGCTACAGTATTCTGGATCACTTCGCGTACTAGTGATCAGTGGTGTTAATATCGAAATACATCTGAATTAAATTGCCCAGTGGGCAAGCATTACCCCCCGGTTCCAGCAACCTGGGGGATTTTTTTTGCCTGATAGGGCCGACTGTATCTTCCTTGTGACGTATTAATTCCCGGTTCCTGGCAACTCCATTATTTAGGAAAAAGTATACAAAAAATAGAAAATCGATGTTTGACATCAACATTTCGCCGTTTGACAACATAGTTTTTCACATGGCTTTATGATTATATACTTTTAGCCTGTAATTAATACAATATTCAATACGGAACTATATTGATTACAGAAAAATAAACCAGTAAATCTTTTCCAACCTGAATTTAATAAGGTTTGAAAGCCCTTAATCTTAACCAAATATACCACGCTTATGAACGTTCAAATTGATGACTCCTTATTAGTAAGAGATTACCTCAGCGGGGATGAAAGAGCCCTTGAGATCCTAATCAACCGGCACAACCAACGGATTACCAGTTTTATCTATTCCAAAGTACTGGACCGGGATATCACAGAAGATATTTTCCAGGATACCTTTATTAAGGTCATCAATACCCTGAAAAAAGGCTCCTATAGTGAGGAAGGGAAGTTTTTACCCTGGGTAATGCGGATCGCACACAACCTGATCATAGACCATTTCCGCAAGAATAAACGCATGCCAAAGTTTGAAGGCAGTGATGATTTTAATATTTTTTCAGTTATCGGGGATGACAAACTGAACGTTGAAAAACAACTTATCAAAGATCAGATAGACAGCGATCTGGGATTATTGATAGAGGAGCTTCCCGAAGACCAGAAGGAGGTTCTTGTGATGCGAATTTACAAGGATATGAGCTTTAAGGAAATCTCAGAAAATACCGGGGTAAGCATCAATACAGCTCTGGGAAGAATGAGATATGCCCTGATCAATCTGCGGAAAATTATTGACAAGCATAATATTGTCCTGACAAATTAATCCTACTTTATTCTTCATTTGCAATATTTCCATTTTAGTTGCGTTATCTTAACATAACTATATTGATTACATATGGAAAAAATTTACTCTGAAGAAAAAAATGCCTGCAGGCTGACCCAGGTCAGGCCTGAAAAGATTCAGTTTTTATTGAATTATTCAAGATCCCTTCGGATCGTTGGGCATAAGAATTTTCAATTTGAAACAAATTTAAATTAATTAAAAAGGTCCTGAAAAGGACCTTTTTTTAAAATGTTTCAGGAAGTGGCCCTTTCACCTTGCCCTCCTGTTTTGTTGTTTTCGGAAATACTCCTTCATAACAGCACTCCTTCCAATCGTTCTTGTAATGATATCACGTTCCGGGGACCAGCCCCGGGCCGGGGAATATTCTCTGCCGTACCAGATGATCCTAACATGAAGTTCGTTCCAGAGGGCTTCCGGAAATAATCTTTTGGCATCTTTTTCTGTTTGTACCACATTTCTGCCATTGCTGAAACCCCATCGGTACATCAGTCTGTGGATATGCGTATCTACAGGAAAAGCCGGGATGCCGAATGCATGTGATACAACCACACTGGCCGTTTTATGCCCCACTGATGGGAGCTCCTCCAACAAAGCCATATCTGCCGGAACCTGCCCATTGTATTTGTTGATCAGTATTTCAGACAGACCGCGTATCCCTCTGGCCTTCATTGGTGAAAGTCCTACCGGCTTTATGATTTCACGTATCTCTTCAACTGAGAGTTTGACCATGTCATAAGGGTTGTTGGCCCTTGAAAATAAGATCGGGCTGATTTGATTGACACGGACATCGGTGCTTTGAGCAGACATGAGCACTGCGATCAGCAAGGTGTAAGGGTCCTGGTGCTTCAGGGGTACCGGGATCACGGGATATAATTTCTCCAGGGTTTTAATGGTAAATATCACCTTTTCTGCCCTGGTCATCTTAATCTGGTCGTCCATAGTCAAACTAAATTAACCAAAAATAGAAGGTAGTTGCTGTCATTTCATTAAATGGGCATCAGGAAAGCTTGTAAATATGGGTGATCGCTAGGCGTAGCCCCAGGCTGGTCTGCATGGCAGGTCTGCAGGGAATAATTGAAATCAGGGTCGGACAATGAAAGTGGCTAGGGCAAAACCATTAAAAATACAACCGGGCCCGGAAGAGGATAGGCGCTAAGCCGGAAATTTACAAGGTGGATGCGGTGGGTGCAACTAATCCAGGTCTTCGTCCTGGGTAACCAGGTGCTGCGTAAACAGTTTGTTCTTTTTAATGATATCGGCAATTCCTTCAGGCAACATCTCTTCCCAGCCATCTTCCCCGTTGGTTAGCTTCTTGAGTACGTCCCTCGAGAAAATATCCATAATACCCGGATCGTAATCAATGATATCCATGACTTTTCCGTTGTATTTGAAGAACTTATACAATTCCTTCATCCTCGGATGGACCTTTATGTTATTACTGGTCATGATCTGGCCGGTTTCCGTGTTCTTCATCGGGTACAGGTACACTTTCAGGTCTTTGAAAAACAATTTTCCAAAGGCCTCGAGAATACCACCACTGAGATGCCGGTAATATTTTTCGTCAAAAATATCGACCAGGTTGTTGACTCCCATTGTCAAGCCGATTTTTTCCTTTGTATAGTTGCTGAAATATTCTACCAGCTTATAGTATTCCTGAAATTTGGAGATCATCACATTGTGCCCCAGTGAGCAAAGCAATTCTGCCCTATCCATAAAATCGCGTTCGTCGATTTCGCCGGAGGCCTTTAAGTTGGAGAGGGTGATCTCAAAAATAACAATGGCATTGTCTTCCTCAACAGTAGGCTCACGGGTAAAGATCTCATAGGATTTTTTGAACATATCCATATTCACCTTTGTAACCGGCCTGAAACTTCCCCTGATCGCCAGGATATTTTTTTTGTATAACTCTGCAGCGGGCAGGAGGTTATTGCCATCGGAACCGAACATAACGGCATCCGTCATATCGTTTCTGATGAGCTGGAGACTCATCAACCTATTGTCAACCTCTTTAAAATTCGGACCGGAGAAATTGATCATATCAATCTCCAGGGTGTCATGGTCAATATGGTCGTAAAGGTATTTGAGCAGTTTCCGGGGCTTATTATACTTGTAAAAGGCACCGTAGATCAGATTGACACCAACAGTGCCAAGGGTTTCCTGTTGTAGCCTGGCTTCATTTTGTTTAAACCGGACATGGAGGATGATCTCGTCAAAGTCTTTTTGAGCTGGGTCCAGCTGAAAGCGGATCCCCAACCAGCCATGGCCTTTATAGCGCTTAGAGAAATCAATGGTAGCCACCGTATTGGCATAGGTGAAAAACAAACGGTCCGGATGCTCATCCCTGCTGATCCGCTCTTCCATCAGGCTCATTTCATAGGAAAGCATCGTTTTTAACCGGGCCTGGGTTACATAGCGGCCATGTTCCTCAACACCGTAGATAGCGTCACTAAATGCCTTATCGTAGGCACTCATGGCCTTGGCAATAGTCCCGGAAGCGCCCCCCGAACGAAAGAAGTGTCTGGCTGTTTCCTGGCCGGCACCTATTTCTGCAAAGGTCCCGTAGATATCAGGATTTAAATTGATTCTAAGTGTCTTAGCCTTTAAGGATGGAATATTTTCAAATGCAAACTCCTTGTTTAAAACTGAGGCCATTCCAAACGATTTATCGTAAACAAAGTTACTAAGAATGGGCAATCTAATAAATAAATAAGTTATAAATTTGAAATAAATAGATGAGGGGTTGAAAATCACTTTTTTGGGCACCGGTACGTCTCAGGGTATTCCTGTAATAGGCAGTACTGATCCGGTTTGCCGGAGTACCGATCCCAAAGACAAAAGATTGCGCGTTTCGGTGCTTCTTTCCTGGGATAAGTGCAATTATGTTATTGATTGCGGCCCGGATTTCCGACAGCAGATGCTTACCCATAATCTCGATCATCTGGATGGCATTCTCTTCACACACGAACACGCAGATCACACAGCAGGGATTGATGATATCAGACCCTTTTTTTTTCGACAGGGAGACATTCCAGTTTATGCCCACGAGCGGGTGATCGCGTCCCTAAAAAAAAGATTTTACTATATTTTTGATGAAGTGGAAAGATACCCGGGCGCCCCGGGCGTCCAGATTCACCTCATCAGGAACGACCAGGAATTCTCCCTGAGCGGTCAGACGGTGATCCCGGTTCAGGCCTTTCACAACAGGTTACAAGTCTTTGGTTTCAGGGTGGGCGATTTTGCTTATCTCACGGATGTGAAGACAATTAATGATGAAGAAACAAGTAAGTTGAATGGCGTTAAAGTGTTATCTGTTAATGCATTGAGAATGGAACCACATCATTCTCATTTCAATTTGGAGGAAGCCCTGGACTTTGTGAGAAAGGTAAATCCGGAAAGTACTTACTTCACACATATCAGCCATCATATGGGCTTTCATAAGGAAGTGGAAGAGAAATTGCCAAAAGGTGTACATTTGGCATATGATAATCTAGTTCTGGAAATCTAAATTCATAACATGAAAAGCAAGTTGTTTCTGTATCTTTTTGTTTTTTCAGCCCTTATAGCCCTCTATCTCTATGTCAGTAGTGACAATAGAATTAAAAACAGGAATGACCTGGTCGAACAGCTGGAATCTGACGCCAGTTCTCTAAAGGATTCCCTGAAAGACTCCCGGCTTAAGGTCTTGGATATGGAGTATTTTTCCCTGGAGCACAATGACGATGCCCTGGCCTATTACCACCATCTCAAGATCGCAGACCCTTCCAGATATATTGCTGACAAACTCCTCGAAACCAATGAGAAAAAGGGTGATAATCCACTCATCCCCTATGAAGGGATGGAAAGCGATTTTAAAATCAATAAGATCAAGATTTTAAATCACAAGTGGATTATTGCGGATTTTTCGGATGGAAAATACTGGGGGGAGCTTCTAGTTCAATATGAATTAAAGGACGATCTGGCTGTGGATTTTACTATGGTAGACCATCTTCTATATACCAGAAGCGATTAAATCCTTCCTTCGAGCCATTTTCTGAAAGAATCAAAGTTTTTTGGTGACACCCCGTGTCCAACCGGAAATTCTTCATAACTGAAATCAATTCCCAGCTTTTTCATCAACCCGGGAGCCCGCTGTGCCCATGCAGGAGGAATTACCATATCAACCTGGCCATGAGATGCATACACCTGTAACCGGGAATGATCTTTTTGGGCATAATCAGGCGTCAATAACTTTTCGTCTATATATCCGCTCAAGGCAATTAAATTTTTGATCTTTTCGGGATAAGACAAGGCCACAGCGTAAGACAGTACGGTCCCTTGACTGAAGCCGAGCAAACTTACATTTTTCCGATCAAGATCGTAGGCATGGCAGGCAGCTTCAATGAAATTGATGATGCTGTCCCTCGATTGAACGGCCTGTTCCACATTGCTCCATTTTCCGTAGGAGGCATCAAAGTTAATTGCATACCAGGCATGACCAAAATGCTCCATGGCAAAAGGTGCCCTGGCCGAGATGATGCATAGTTCCCTGGGAAGTTCAGTTGCAAAGGAAAAGAGATCTTCCTCGTTGCTGCCATAGCCGTGGAAAAGAAACAATGATGGTACTGGACCTTCCACAAGACTTGAAGGCCGAAGAAGATATTCAAGGGGGAGGCTGATTGTTGTCATTTTAGGGTATAAAGGTAAACCAGTTCTGAAAGTAAGGGCCAAGCACAGGAACCGATTGCCGTCGGTTGTTAAGAGCACCAATAAAGCCATAAAACCAAAGGACAAGATAACCGATATATAGCCCATACCAGGCATATACGTTAAACCAAACACTTAGAAACATTGCACAGCCGAGAAAACACAGGTGCAAGCCAAAGGCCTGCCTTATATGAAAACGGGCAAAGGCGTTTTTAGGTTCCATGTTCATGGTAATGGCTATCAGAGCGCCCACCATGGTCAGGTAAGCAACTATCGCGGTAGTTTTTCCATCCTTATCGGTATCCATTTCATCAGATTCTCGCCCAAGTTACTAAATAATTATCAGCTGCAGGGCGTGAGAAAAAGAGGTCCTGAAACTACTGATCATCGTCCGGGATCTATAGTTCCGGGGTGGTGTCATCAGTCCCGGGGTTGGTTGTCAATAACCAGTCGGTCATTGGAAAAAATACCATAGGCCATCCCTTTAAGGCGCTCTCCAAGGTACATATTGTTGTCGGAAGTAGAATGCAGGTGTTTTTTGGTAAAGGTGTATTCTACACCAGGATTAAAAAGGGTGAGATCCGCCGGCTTCCCTTCAATGATACCATGGTCAGGTATCCCATATCTGGATCTTCCTTTGATAAGCAAGGCGACTGCTTCGGGCATCTCGAATAGGCTGTTTAAAACCCCAAACATACTTTCCAGACCTGTGGAACCAAAAGCGGCATTGTCAAATTCAACGCGTTTATCTTCGATGGCCATCGGGGTATGATCCGAAGTCACAAAGTCGATCACGCCGTCCCTGATTCCCTTTACAAGCGCTTTCTGATCTTTTTTGGAACGTAGGGGAGGAAGCACTTTAAAGTTACTTTCAAACTCTGTCAATTGTTCATCACTATACCAAAGGTTGTGAATGGCCACACTGCAGCTGACATCAAGACCCTTCTTTTTGGCTTCTGCTATGAGTTGTACACCTCCTGCGGTCGAGATGGTAGGAATGTGAAGTTTTCCACCGGTATATTCAAGTATGGCAAGATCTCTGGCAATTCTTGTTGTCTCGGCCAGGGCCGGAATCCCTCGCAGACCAAGGCTGGTCGAAATTTCACTTTCATTGACCAGTCCTTTTCCGGCAAGATCGGCATCCAAAGGAAACGAATGGACCAGTCCATTAAAGGTCCTGGCGTATTGCAGCGCTATCTTAAAAAGATGTGCATTGGATACAGGTTGCTTATAGTCATAAAATCCCACCGCGCCGGAACCCGACATATCGAAAAGTTCTGCAAGCTGACTTCCCTTGCTCTTAATGGTGAGAGCTCCCAATGGATACAGGCGTGTCCCGTGATCTGAGGCTGCATTTTTTAAAAAAATAATATCCCCACTGCTATCTGGAACCGGTAGTGTATTCGTGTTAAGAACTATCCCAGTAAAACCTGCTTTTGCCGCTACCTCAAGACCATGAGCTATGGTTTCCCGTTCTTCAAAACCCGGTTCCCCGAAACAGACCGAGGTATCCAGCCAGCCGGGAGAGACATGAAGGTTGTCCAGGGAGACAACCTCTAACTTTTTTTCCTGGGGAATTTTAGCCGCAATTCTTTCCAGCACCCCATTATTGATAAGGATATCCCGCTTTTTCAGGTGATGCCCGGTATTTCCGGCATCGACTATAATGGCGGATTTAAGAAGTATTTTCATTATATGTCTGTATCTACAGCTTCACAACAACCCCTGAATTGCCCTAATCGGTCTCCATTATCCATTACTACACCATACGTTGTATCAATATTTCGGTCAGCAGGAAAATCAGCGCTAAAATAACAAACCATTTCCAAAGCTCGGACACTGTATTGTCTTTTTCAATGCCCTCGAACATCTCACGAAGGTTAGCATTCTTTGAATATGCTTCGAGTTGTTCCGTATTGAGGTAACGAAGTTCACTTTCAGCCCTTGGATAGTTGAAACTGATCTGTTGTACAGGGACCTGCTCTTCTGAAATACTGAAAATACCATCTCTGAGCGGGTGGTCATCGAAAGTCAACGTTGTTTTATTGGCGAGATAGCGCTGCCGCGGTATGAATTCATATTCCTTCAAACCTACTTTTAAAATATGATCCGCGCCGAGCACTACCGGGATGTCAATTTCCTCCGGGCGTCCTATCATATGATATAACCGGGGGAGTTTCAGGCTCCGGGTCGCGATGGAATAAAAGGTAGGCACAATGAGCGGGGATTTCTTAAAATTCGAATTGGCGCTATCAAGTGACGCGGTAAAAAGATAAAAGTTGTCTTTGCCGACTAAAAAGGGATCTTTGTTCTGAAAGGTGAGAATCCCGGGTAAGGCCGGTCTGACCCTGAGGTAATCCTTTGCGTTTGGGTATTGAAAATTAGATACTTTTTTTTCAAAAACACTCTGGTACAATGGATGGTCAAAGGAAATGCCGGTAATGTTATAGTCCCCCGGGATTACCTCCTGAAATTTTATTCCCGACAACGCTGCTATCGACTCATAGGAAGTATTCGGCGACTTTAAAACTGGAATTAACACCAGACTTCCGCCATTGCCGGTAAATGCATTAAGGGCATTCTGAAGGGCATTGGGCAGTTCTTCGAGCTCATTGATAATAATGACGTTCTGGGATTCGATCTCTGAATAATTCAGCTCTCTGAGCCTGATTTGCCGGTAAGAGAATGCCGTATCCCGATAGATTCTTTGAAGAAACCGGCTATCTCCATCTCCGATGGTCATGACCTTAATTTTTCCCCTGGATTCCAGGTTAAAATAGAGCATATTATCATAGACCAGTGACGGATCTGAAATTTCGATTTTGCCATTGACTATTTCATCCTGTGGCAGTGTAAAATTGACTGCGGCTTTTGAACCACCTTTAAATACAGCAGCGGTCTTTGCTATCAGGTCATTTCCGTTAAAGAGGGAAACAGGGACACTTTCAAGGTGATCATCGGATGAAAGTTCGGCAATAACTTCAAGATTGTCAGGGGTCGTCCTGCCAACATAAACCGTATCTATTGCTATATTATTTTGGGTGTCAGGATGCAACCGTACAAGGTGCAGGCGCATATCAGACAGACTGTCCGGCATTTTCGAGGCCATGCGTTGCTGAAAGTCCGAAATTATTATTAAGTTTTTCAAACTAAGGGTATCCTCCGAAAACAGGGTCCTGCCTTTCAGAATAACGTCTTCCAGGGATAATTGCTTATACACAAAAGGCAGGTTCAACAGATCATTTTGAATGTCTTTCAGGTTGACACCGTCCATCACCAAATCATTAGTGAAAATACCAATATCAGAAGCTTCGGGAAGATATTTTATTAGATCCTGTATGGCAGTCTCCAGCAGATTGCCATTGTCTTTTCTGGCTTGAAGACTAAAACTGTTATCAATGTATATAACAGTCTCTCTTTCGGTCAATGCGTCTTTCCTGGCCGTGAAGGGCTGGGCGAAAGCGACGACAAGGGCAGCGATCAGGAGCATTCTCGATGCCAGTAAGAGCCATTTTCTAATAGTGCTGCTGCGCCTTGATTCTGCCACTACCTTTTGTAGCAACTGCACATTGGTGAAAGGGGTCTTTTTAAATCTTCGTAACTGAAAGAGGTGAATAATAAGCGGAATGAGTAGAAACAAGAGGGCCCAAAGGAGTTCCGGATGTTTAAAGTGCATTCCTGTATAGCATTTGCTAAATATAAAAGTATTTCGGTGATCGAATCCTTTTGTTAGTACAAAATTAGCATTCCTGAATACTTTAAGTCCGGTGGGTATTTAGTTAACGCGGGGCTTTCAGCAGAAAAAATAAAAATCCAGCATTTCTGTTTGGTGTATTCCGGTAAGATATGACCGGATCTGTTCCTGGGAAGTTTTATTGGCCACAGTGACAAGGCTCTGAGGCAGTCTTACTCTTTCGAGGTATCTGTAGTCCAGCATTTCCTTTCCGTAAATTTGTTTGCCTGTTTTTTTGGGGTTGTCACAAAGCCAGTAAAAAGGTATTCCAAGTGTCAGCAGGATTTTCGCAATGGTCTTTCCTTTTTGACCGGCACCCCAAACAGACAATGGTCGCTCCAGAATATGATCCAGTTTTATAAAATAGTGCAGTTTAATTTCAAGGAAATAGTTCTGGGCATAATGAACGCTGGTTCTTGATGTTCTGGCCTGATAGTCGCGCCATAAATGAATAATTTTAGCGGAGGGGATACACGTGTAACCCTGTTCGTAAAACCGGAAAGCCAGATCGTAGTCTTCAGGGTAACGTTCCGGTCTAAAATGCCCGCAAGACTCCAAATCGGCTTTGTAAACCATCCAGCATGGTGAAGGAATAACACATTCTTTATATATGCCGGAATAGTTGCTTCCTGTAAGGGTAAGTCCGTTCAGCCACTTTTCATAGCGGGCGTATCCATCACTTATCCCTATGTCGGAAAAATATTTTACTTGTCCTAAGGATACATGGTTTCGTCCGTGACGCAGCAGGTTGGATACAAGTACACTTATTTTATCTGTAGTCATCAGGTCATCAGAATCCATTCTTGTTACCAGATCACCCCTGGCATTGGCATACGCCGTCCGGAGCGCCGGAATGATACCGGACCCGGCATTGTGAAATACCCGGATACGGGAGTCCATCAAGGCAAATTCTTGAAAAATGAGCGCAGTGCCATCTGTTGCATCGTCATTTACCGCAAGGACTTCCCAATTTTTATATTCCTGTGCTACTATGGATTTTAAACAGGATGCCGCAAATTTTACGGTGTTCTTAAAGGGAAGCAGAATGCTGACGAGGGGTTGATTCATTGACTGTCGGAATGGGTAATACAGAAGGGCAAATGGATAAAAAGTCCTGACATCCGGTAAAATTACACGGAGTTGGCCTCCTCAGGTTCGTTATGGCATTGTCCTGAAGCCGATCAACGTCCGGATAATGCCTTTGCAATGGCCTTTTCTGCCAAAGGTGCCATTAGTTGATATCCTTTTTTTGTTGGATGGACCCCATCTTCTGCCAACTCCTTATCCATGCCATTGCGATCATTGACAAGGGCACTGAAATAGTCGAGATATACAATACGGGCTTCAGCGGCATAGGATTGTATCATTTTGTTGAGGGCGGGTATTTTTTCATTGGGTTTCAGGCCCGGGCGCCATACATAATCCTCTGCGGGAAGTACGGAAGAGAGAACCACGGCGATGTTATGGGATTTTGCCAGTTCCGCCATTGATTTCAAGTTGTCCATGATTTGTTCCAGGCTAATAGGTCCCGTATTTCCTGCAATATCATTGGTGCCTGCAAGTATGACTACCACCTTGGGCTGAAGATCGATTACATCCTGCCGAAACCTGAGTAACATTTGTGGAGTGGTTTGCCCACTGATACCTCTGTTGATATAAGGTTTCCCTTCAAAAAATTCGGGTTGTCCACTGGACCATCCAATAGTTATCGAATTCCCCATGAAAACAACTCTGTCATCCATCTCTCCAGGTACTTCAAGGGCATTATTCTCCTTCTGAAAATGACTCAGGTCGGCCCAATCCTGAGCCAGGGAGACGGTGTGCACTGATAAGGTTATAAGAATTCCGGTAAGGACGGTATTGGTTATTTTCATAATGAATATAATAAAGAATAGTGAGCAGGTGTTTTCCCAAATATATCAACTTTGAAATGAAATTAATTAAAAAAATTTATGGCAATCCCTTTCTTTGGTGTAGTACATCAGCGGCGATGATAGAACCTTCGGAACTGGAGAAGCTAACCCTTACATAATTCAGGATATCTGCAATTTCCTGATCCTGCAAATGCCTGTAAGCGGGCATCTCATCCTGGTAAGTATGCCCGTCCACAAATATTTCGGTGTTCAGGCCGCCAAGTACAACATCAATAAGTCGTGTGGGGCTTCCGGATACCCAGTCACTGTTAACGAGAGGAGGAATAAAACCTTCACTGCCTTTTCCATCCGGTCTGTGGCAAGAGGCACAATGGGTCTGATATAATTGGCCTCCTGCTACCAATTCCTCACCGGTCACTTTGAAAGCAAAATTTTCTGTGGGAAGATCAAAGGGTCTGAGTGATTCCCTTACTTCATGTGGATCCGACATCCGGGCCAACTTTGCTTCCTCTGCTTCGCTTGCCATGCGTAATTTTATGATCCTGTCACCACGTTCGAGGGGCAGGTCGTCATACATCCATGGCTGGTGTCCCGGATGCCAGTCCCGATTGCTGGTAGAAATGTATACCGATCCGTCTTTGCCTTGTGTGATCGCTCTGATCCTACCAAATAGCTTTTGAAATAGGATATGCTCTTTGAGGATCTCAGTACCCGCCTCGTTCAGCTCGAGTAGTCTGATGGATTGTCCTTTCAGGGAACACAGAATCAGATGGTTCTTCCATTGCGGAATGGCAGAATGATCATAATAGAGCAAATCGGAGGTGGCAATCGTTGGAGTCCAGGCTTTTATAGGTTCCTTTACGAGGGAATCTGTGCAGTAAGTCGTCTCGGATTCCAGATCACAATAGCCATGTACTTCGGGCCAGCCATAATTTCCACCTGGCTTGATTATATTTATTTCATCGTCATTGTTGGGTCCGTGTTCCGAAGCGTAGAGTAGTCCTTTTCCCATGGTGATCCCCTGGACATTCCGATGTCCCATGCTCCAGACCGGACTTCCGGGAAATGGGTTGTCAGCGGGAAGGGTCCCATCCGTATTGATCCGTATTATTTTTCCATTCAATACTGAAGGGTCCTGGGTTACCGATGTGCTCCCCGCATCCCCGCATCCCAGATACAACTTGCCGTCCTCGGTGATGAGCATCCGCGACCCATTGTGAAAGGTATTGCCCGGGATGCTGTCAAGAATTGTGGTTTTTTCAGTAAGGGAATTATTTTTAAAATGCCAACGGATCACCCGGGAACCTATCCGGTCCAGCATGGACGAATCCCTGGAGGCATAGGTATAATGAACAAATACATAAGGATGTTTCTCAAAATCCGGATGGAGCGCCATGCTGAGCAATCCGGTCGATTTCCTGTAATATAGCTCCTCCATCCTGGTGAGTTCCTGTACTTCCCCTGTTTTTTCGTGCACCCTGCCAATAATGCCTTTTTGTTCTGTATACCAGATCCAGTTGCCGGGTCCGGCCTCAATATCCCATGGCACTTCCAGGTTGGCGGCAATTTCCGAGGCCAAAATGACGTAGGAGTCCATATTGAGGTGCGCGATATATCCGTCCGGCTGATCATCGGATTTTTTGGTTTCACAGGACCACACGGCCCCGAGAATCAGTACCACGGAACAGCAATTAATTACGCAGCGGCCCATAATGTGCGAATTGCAGTCAGATCCTTTTCCATAGCATTAAATACCTGTTTTTGAGAAATGCTTAACCGGGTACACCCATTTTCAGCCCCCCCCAACTTGTATTCCAAATGCAGTATCGCGGGAACCGCTATGCCATATTTTTTAAGCAATCCAAAGTATTTTTTAAAGTCGACCTGTCCTTCTCCAATCGGGGTATTCACAGGCTGCCACTGCCCCTTCATTTTTTTCCATTTAAAATCCTTGAGCGTAATGTTTTTTATGTGGTCTTTTAAGAGGCGAACCGAATTTTCCCATGAAAGGCCCCCTTCCACACAGGCATGTCTTATATCAAACTGTACTCCAAAAAATTCCTGTTCCGCCCCTTCGAGCAGGGCCAGCACTTCCCAGGGCGATGCGCCTATTAGAAGTCCCGCGTGGTTTTCATAACACCCTGTAAGTCCAAGATGTTTACTTAAAATGGAGAGTTCCCGAACGATTTTCCGGTGCGCTTCCAAACTGTCCTGCATGCGAACCCCTTCTTTATAGTGGAACCAGTCTGTGCGGTATAATTCAATTCCGTTTTGGGCACCCGTAGTAAGCACCTGCACATCCTGTTTATCCTTGGCATTCGTTACAGAAGTAGTGATAATTTTACATTTGGACCCGCCGCGGTGAATCGCCTCCAGGGCCATTGGTAATTGCTCTTCCACCTCCCCGGGTAATACATGTCCACCCGGGCGGACCGTAAGGTCAATACCTTCAAAGCCCATGATAGCCGCCTGTTCCGCAACCGATTGGTAATCCAGGAATTGCAGGTGTTTAGAAAAAATATGAACCTTCAATTTATCGGCAGAATCCGACCTGAACGCAGGAGTAAACGGAGATATCAGAGGCAGCGCGGCCGCGGCCATACTGGTTTTCTTAATAAATCGCCTTCGAGAACTGCTTTTCAATATTTGGCACTTTTTCCGTTTGCCTGGGTTCGCATGATAAAATCCCGGATATCACTATTCGCTTGCTGGAGATCCTCGCGTCTCAGATACATCATATGACCGCTGCGATACCCCTTAAAAGACAGGCGGTCCTTCAGACGTCCGCTGGGATCAATCTGCCACATGGTGAATTTGGCATTAAAATAGGTGGTGGCGCCGTCATAATATCCTGATTGGATAAGTACATTCAGGAATGGGTTCTGTGCCATTGCCTGTCTGAGGTCGTCCCTGGTGTTATCCTCCTCGTTGTTCCACGGGTGTACTGGCCCAAACATATTGTATTTAACGTCTGTTTTAAAATTAAGTTCCTCCTGTAAATAATGGTTAATGGCAGGGGTGAAGCTGTGCAGCCATGAAGTGAGCTCTGCGCTGTAATCCGGCTCTCCGCCCGATATCTGCCTGTCAATTCCGAGGTAGCGCGAATCAAGGCGTCCGATATTATATCCCCCTTTTTCCCGAAGTAAGGCCTTCCAGAAATACTCCGTAGGCACATCCAGGTTGTGGTCTAAAATCTCCTGCTTGGAAAGGCCTGAGTAATACGCCATTTTTTCTGCAACAGCATTCTTTTCATCCGCATTTATAAAGCCTCCCTTTGCGATGGCCGGGATCAGCGTGTTGATCGTATATTCTTCAGATTCGGGGAGGATGTCCAAAAGATCCTTTTGTTGCAACGCCTGGGGAAGCGCCTTATGATGCCAGGCAGCTGCGGTATAATAGGGAAGATTCAGGGCGCTGCTTACCGGTCCGCTTTCCTGAATCACTTTGTAATCAGCAGGGGAGACCATGATGACCCCATTCAGATACATCCATTGTTGATTTTGAAGCGCCAGGGATAATCCCATCACCCGGGTCCCGCCGTAACTTTCTCCGACAATGTATTTTGGGGACCTCCACCGGTTATTTCGTGTTACAAAGGTATTCAGCCATTCTGCGAGGTACTTGGTGTCTGCATTGATCCCGAAGAATTTACTCCTATCCACTTCCTTACCGGATTCCGGAATGGTCCGGGAATATCCGGTATTGGCCGGATTGACGTACACAATGTCCGTAACATCCAGAACGGAATACGGGTTCGGCCGGGAACCATAAGGCTGTACGGGATATCCTTCGTCATCAATGTTGAGCACCCTTGGTCCCGTATATGCGAGGTGCATCCAAACCGAACCTGAACCGGGGCCACCGTTGAAAGAAATTAACAGAGGCCTGGAGGCCCTGTCCTTAACATCGTCCCTGGTATAATACGTATAATGTAGAGAAGCGGTAGGTTTCCCATTTTCATCCCATACAGGTTGTGTTCCGATCCTGGCTGTGTAGGAAAAGGTCGAACCGTTGACCGCAACACTGTGCTGGGTGGTTATTACGGTGTCGATGGGGAGCGTTCGTTCACGCTTTTGGGCAGTGCATATAGAAATTGAAAGAAACAGGATAATAAAGGAAGTTCTCAGTGTCATAAGTGTATTTGAATTAGTCAGTTTTAAAAATAGGTAATTTAGATGAATGATGCCGGATCAATGGATGAGATTTGCGGTATGAGGCAAGGTGAGGATTGTTTTCTATCTTTAGAGCGGGTAGCGCGACAGGTTATAAAAGGACATTGGTATGAAAAAAATCAACAGAAGAAATTTTAACAGAAAATTGTCCGCCGGTATCGGGGGCATCACCTTATTGAATGGAATGCCACTGGCATGCGCCATGGGGTCGGGCAAAAAAAAAGAAGGATCTCTGGGAATAGCCTTGGTAGGATTGGGGAGTTACAGCACCTATCAGCTGGCACCCGCTCTTCAGGAGACTTCCTATTGCCATTTGGCAGGTATTGTTACCGGTACTCCGGCCAAAGCATCACAATGGCAGAGTGAGTATCAGATCAGTAAGGACAACAGTTACACATACGAGAACTTTGACGAAATAGCGGCCAATCCCGATATTGATATCGTATACGTTGTCCTACCCAACAGCATGCATGCCGATTTTAGTATCAGGGCAGCAAAGGCAGGAAAGCATGTTATTTGTGAAAAGCCCATGGCCATAAGTGTTTCTGAATGTGACGCTATTATCAAAGCGTGCAGTGATGCCGGAGTAAAACTAAGTGTAGGATACCGTCTTCAGTCAGAACCCTATACCAGGGAAGTCAAAAGATATGTGAGCGAGAAGACATTTGGCAAAGTGACCTTTGTATCGGCAGATGCCGCTTATATGTCCAGGGGTAATCCGGATCAGTGGCGGTTAAATAAAAAATTGTCCGGAGGCGGAGCATTGATGAATATGGGAGTTTATTCGATACAAAGTGTTATTTACGGCAGTGGCAGGAACCCTGTCTCCGTAACTGCACAGGAATACAGTACCCGGCCAGCCTACTTTAAAAACACGGACGAAACAATTACGGCCCAATTTGAACTGGGAGATGGTGCCATAGGTCATATGATGACCTCCCATAACGCCAATGCCAACAGGTTATACGCTTCCTGCGAAGAAGGTTGGTTTGAACTGGAACCGGCCAATAACTACGGCCCGCTCCATGGAACGACCTCCGAAGGTGATATGGATTTTCCAAAGGACCGACAGCAGAAGCTTCAGATGGACGATTTTGCCCGGCACATACTGGAAGGTACGCCCAATGTGGCCCCTGGAGAAATGGGCAAGAGGGATATGATCATTGTGGATGCTGTTTACCGCTCGATTGCCGCAGGAAGTACCAAGGTACCTCTGGACCTTGGAAATATGGGGCTTTAACCGGTTTCCCGACATATCGCAGTTTTCTCCAGCCCGATTCCCACGCCAAGTGATCGGGTTTTTGTATTTATTAACCTAGACCGGGGTTAAAATTTACATGGAACTTTCCTTTTAACAATTCATTTATATTTTCTTAAAACAAATACCAAACTGAGATAACAGTGACGGCATTCACAGGTGATACATTTGCAGAGAACACTAAATCCAGTTATACCATGAAAATGACACGAAAAACGCTTTTGATGCCACTTTGTACTGCCATCCTCGGGTTATTGATTTCCGGTTGCGATACCGAAGATCAGATGATCGTCCGAAATGAAACGCCTGCCCCGGATTCTGAAAACGGCCAGGAAGTTCCGGAGGAAGTAGTTGAAGGCACTTTTTTTGAAAACAAATCCTCCTTGGAACCATTGGTCTCCATAAAGCCGGAGTTTAGTAATGTAAAAGCATTTTCCCTTATCAGTTCTACTGATGTCCTTGAGAATGGATTCCGTTTGGTAGGGGCCCAGGATGGTGCTGGTTTCCTGAATGATGGGAATGGATTCATGTATATTGTCAACGCAGAGGACAATTATGCCATCGCAAGGATTCGTTTTGATGAAAACCTGAATCCCACTCAGGGCGACTGGCTGTTAAATTCCGGAGTTGCAGATTTTGCCAGGCAGTGTTCAGGCACCATGTGGGAAGCGGATATTCATGGCGGAGGTTCCGACTTATTTCTGTCTGCTTCTGAAAGTTTTAATTATGACATCAAAGGAATAGATCCCTATATTGACACTCCGACACCAACGGCTGATTTTGGCCTCGACGCCCTTGGGGAGTTTGCCTGGGAAAATGCCGTACCGCTTCCTAAAGATGCCTATTCCGGTAAAACAGTAATAATTGGCGGAGATGATGACTCCAGTGATTCTGAAGGACAGATCACTTTATACTATTCAGAGGATGGAGATGCGGACCTTGAGACAGGAAAGATCTATGTCTTGCGACTGAAGGAAATTGCCTGTGAGGATGAAGATGACATCATGCCGGTAACGCCAGAAACAGTCTATAATGAATCGAATATGGATTTTGGTGTCAGCTATGCCTTTGAATTTGTTGAAATTGAGAATGGAAAGGATCTGACCCAGACTGAAATGGAGGATGCATGTATTGGAGTCTTTGCCACAGGGTTCATGAGAACAGAGGATGTGGATTATCAGAAAGGGGCGGATGAAAATGCCAGAAACGTTTATGTCGCTATTACGGGAAGAGGTCCTGAGACCGGCACATATAATGATTGGGGTACGGTTTATAAGCTGGAACTCGATGATGACAGTCCGCTAACCGGAAATATCACACAGATCGTTAGTGGCAATACGGACACCAACAATGCGGATGGGAATCTGCCACTCCTGCAGAGTCCGGATAATATTTGCGTCACTGAAAATTATGTATATATCCAGGAGGACCCGAACTCTTTTGATCGAGGCCATCCGGCATCCATCTACCAAACCGATCTCAACGGGAATAACACCAAAGTTGTGTTGGAATTAATTATCCGATCAGATCTCAGCCCAACCGGAAGCACAGAGCTTAGCGGAGAATTTGGGGCTCTCATTGATATTTCTGATAAAATAGGAGTAGACGATACCTTTCTGCTCAATCTACAGCCACATTACTGGCAGAATGAAGATTTTAAAAATCTGGACGGGGACAATATTGAACGGAATGCCACTGCCATTGCGGCCGGTGCGATTGAAGACAACCAGGGTGGGCAGATCGTCATTTTAAAGGGTCTCCCGAGATAAGAACCATCATAAACACCTACACAGAACCTCCCCGTGAAGCGGAGGTTCTTTTTCTATTGAGACCATGAGAACTTACCTCACATTTTTAATTCCACTGACCGTTGCATGCCTGTGCATGTCATGCGATCTCGTGCCAGAAAAGAACCACCGGAAAGTTGTCCCTCCCGACTGGTTGTCAGCCCAGGCATATTACCTGAAAAATATAACAGCGTCCATTGCGTTTTTGGATTCTTTATCAACCGTTGCCAGCGATGTCCCGGAAGCAAAGGCGTTTTTTATTAACACCCGTATTGCATTTAAGAAGGCTGAACCCTATGCCTCCTACCTTAATCCCAAGGTAGGTCACATGGTAAACGGACCCGCGTTGCCTGTATTCACCGACGATAGTGAAAGAGTGTTGGCGCCAATCGGCCTTCAAAAAATTGAAGAATCTATCTTTGAAGGCGGAGTTTCGAAATCCAGCTATGAAAGAGAACTCCGGCTGACACGAGGACTTTTGGTAAATCTTCAGGAGAATATCAGAAAAAGGGAACTTAACCCTAAACGCTTTTTCACGGCAACGCATCAGCAATTACTGCGAATCATCAGTCTGGGGATTTCCGGGTTCGATACGCCGGTAAGTCAACTAGGCCTGAAGGAAGTAATGGTATCCCTCGAAAGCCTTGTAGAAGTATTTGAACTGACAATAGGTCCTGAGTTGGCAAAAGACCACAGGGAATTGCATGAAAGATTTAAAAATGAAGTCAGGCAGGCCTTGAAGTTTGTTTTGAATAACACTGATTTTGAAACTTTTGACAGATTTACATTTATCAGGAATTATATGAATCCGATTACGCGTTCCTGGGTGGCCATTCGACAGGAAAGTAATTTGTGGGAAGGATCCGATGACAAGCCCTTTAATTTTGATGCACCTACTTTTTTTGAGAGCAATTCTTATAATATTGATTTTTTTACCCCGGTCACAAACCGCGATCCTACGCAGTTTCAGATCGATCTGGGTGAAAAACTTTTTTTTGATCCCAACTTGTCCCGAAATAAAGCCATGGCCTGTGCTACCTGCCATATTCCGGAAAAGGCATACGCAGATGGAATAAAATTCAATAGTGATAATAGGGGGGAGCCACTGGTCAGAAACACTCCGACCCTAATCAATGTTGGATTTCAAAGGAGTTTTTTCTGGGATGGACGCTCGGAGAACCTCAACGATCAGGTAACCTCGGTTTTCACAAATAAGGAGGAATTTGCGGGTCATGCCCATGAATTTTCAGGTGAAATTCTCAGGGATACAACCTATTTGGCACTATTTAAAAATGCTTATGGCAGGATACCCGCAAGCAACCGGGAGGTCATCAGGGCTATTAGTGCCTACCTCACCACCCTGAACGGTTTCAATTCCAAATTTGACCGGAATATCCGTGGCGAAGTGGACACGTTTACGGATATGGAAAAAAAGGGGTTTAATATTTTTATGGGCAAGGCCTTATGTGCCACCTGCCACTTTATTCCGCTGACCAGCGGTACCGTACCACCCTTTTATACTGATGCCGAAAGGGAAGTGATCGGAGTACCTGAAACTGATAAAAATCTCGCCCTTGATGATGATTTGGGATTTTATACCAGGTACAGACAGGAGATCCATCGTGGGATGTTTAAAACTCCTTCGGTGCGCAATGTCAGCCTCACAGCTCCCTATATGCACAACGGGGTGTACGAAAGTCTGGAAGAGGTAATGGATTTTTACAACAAAGGTGGGGGTGGCGGACTTGGATTCGACCTTGAGCATCAAACCCTTCCTTTTGACAATCTTGACTTGTCACTGCAGGAACAGGAAGCGCTCGTCCATTTCATGAACACCCTTACGGATACCATTGTCGGTCAGCATTAGAACTTTTCAAACACACCGAGTCCGAAAAGTGCGTAATCATATCTAACCGGGTCATCAGCATCGAATCTGCGCAGGGCTTTATCCAACTCGGCAACTGCTCTGGCATCATTTTGACGGCGCCGTAGCAGCCCGAGTTTTCGGGCGACCGTAGCAGAATGTACATCCAGTGGGCAGGATAGGATCCCGGGGGAGATATGGTCCCACAATCCAAAATCGACGCCTTTGACATCCTTTCGAATCATCCATCTAAGATACATATTTATCCTCTTTGCCGCTGAACCCCTTTCAGGATCTGCGAGGTGTTTGCGGGTTCGGGCGTCATGACTAGCTTCAAAAAAAGCCTGTTTAAAAGTGGTAATTGCCGGCTGCAGGGATTCAGGTGTGGCATTTTGGGAAAAAATCGCCTCGGGTCCGCCATATTCCTGATAAATATGTTGCAGCCCCCTGATAAAACCTGTCAGGTCAGTTCCATTAAAGGTCCGGTGAACAAACTTACTCAACGCGCTAAGATCCCTTTTTTTGTGGCCCATCAGAAACTCATAGGGAGCATCATCCATCATTTTCATCATGAGAGAGGCGCTCCTGATGATACTTTTCCGATTGCCCCAGGAGATGGTGGCAGTAAGAAAACCGCTGATCTCAATATCCTCCCTGCGCTGGAACCTATGTGGGATGCTGACAGGATCAGTCTCCAAGAATTCACGGGTATTGTACTGCTCAACCTTGGCGTCTAAAAAATCCCTGAGCTCCTCACTTTTCATCCTTCTCTCAATAAGTAAAAAGACGGTATATTTAAAACCGCCTCGGTTCATTGTACTATATTGACCAGAGACTGGGTTGCAAGCAAATCTTAGCGGAAATGTTTACTGCTGTATTTGACCATCCACCATCGTCAGTTTTCGATCTGCCATATCAGCCAATTCTTCATTGTGAGTAACAATGACAAGCGTCTGCCCAAAGGTATCCCGCAATTCAAAAAATAATCGGTGTAAATTATCTGCACTCTCTGAATCCAGGTTCCCGCTTGGTTCGTCCGCAAGGATGACAGCAGGGCTGTTTATAAGCGCACGTGCGACTGCCACCCGCTGCTGTTCTCCCCCTGACAACTGTCCTGGTTTGTGATGTGCCCTGTTTTTGAGTCCGAGAAACCGGAGTAATTCCATGCCTCGTTGCTCCGCTTCCTCCCTCGGGGTTTTTTTTATATAGGCGGGAATACATATGTTTTCAAGGGCCGTAAACTCGGGCAATAACTGATGAAATTGAAAGATAAAACCAATATGTTCATTTCTAAATTTTGCCAACGATTTGTCTTTCAGATCATTGATATCAATATCTTTAATAATTAATTCGCTATCGCTTTTGTTCGAAGGCACGTCAAGTGTGCCTACAATTTGCAGGAGCGTGGTCTTCCCGGCACCGGAGGGTCCCACAATGGCCACGACTTCCCCTTTTTGAATTTCCAGACCCACTCCTTTTAAGACCTGAATACTGCCGTAATTTTTCTGAATATTTCGAGCTAGGATCATCGGGGGCTAAAATACATATGAAAGTATACATACCAATGAGATCCCCCAAAAAAGTTGGGGATAGGACTGGAATGCTTCGGGGTCCGAAAATAATACCTGTCCTGGCTAATCCGAATTTAGAAACGGCAATGTTCTATATTTATAATACTTTAGATGAATTGTTTCTAATTCAATTGTGATAGTACATGGCACCCTATAAAAATCTCGAAGAGTATAATATTCAAATTACGAATGAAGTAAAGGAGCGGTTTTCGAAAATAATCGGAGAACTTGGGGAAGATGTTCACAGAGAGGGCCTCCAAAAGACCCCCGAAAGGGCAGCCAAAGCCATGCTGTTCCTGACGCAGGGATATAAGCAGGATGCGGTCAAGATACTTAAAAAAGCCATGTTTACGGAGTCCTATGATGACATGGTCATCATAAAGGACATAGAACTCTATTCTTTGTGTGAACATCATATGCTCCCTTTTTTCGGGAAAGCACACGTCGCTTATATTCCGGACGGGCATATAGTGGGCCTGAGCAAGATCCCGAGGGTAGTCGATGTATTTGCCAGGCGCCTGCAGGTTCAGGAAAGGTTGACCCACGACATCCTGGAATGTATCAATGATACTTTAAAACCAAAGGGAGTGGCTGTCGTTATTGAAGCTGCTCATATGTGTATGATGATGCGGGGGGTGCAGAAACAAAACTCTGTGACCACCACCTCAGGTTTCCGGGGTCAGTTCGAAAAACAGGAAACCCGGAATGAATTCCTCAAACTTATCAGTTCCAATCTTTCATGAAAGGCAGTCCACCATCTTCAAATAAGATATGGCTTTCCTCCACGCAACCCAAATACCGGTTGCTCTTGACTGGATTGGTTCTGGATGCAGTGGGAATGGCCTCTTTTCTCATCCCCGGTTTCGGAGAATTTACGGATATCATCTGGGCCCCCGTAGCCGGCTGGCTGATGACCAGGATGTACAAGGGCTCGGCCGGGAAAGTGGCGGGGGTACTCGCCTTTGTGGAAGAGCTTGTCCCCGGGTTAGATGTAATTCCATCCTTTACCATCATGTGGATGTATACTTACTTCATCAGAGATGGGCAGAGCGAAACAAATGACAAAAGACAGGGTCATTAGGCTCGTTGTTTCATTAATGAAAGGGAACTATATCCATGAATGTCAGAATGGTCTTTCATTTTTCCTTCTAAAATAAAATGAGTTAATTTTTGAATTCATTGGGTTTAAATTTGACTCATCCCTTATTGCCTTGCCTAACTTTTTCAATTATTTTCACTACCGTTAACAACCACACTGCATTTTCTCCCCAGCCATTAATATTTTATTGCCTCAGCGGGTCCTGAGAATACCTGCTGAAATTGTTCAACTATATATTACTAAAAACAATGATTATGAAAAGAAATGTAGTAAAGGTCATTAAGCCCAAATTAATTGTTGGCAGCCCGCGCAGGCAGTTTTTAAAGCTAAGCGGAATGGCAGTCATCGGATCGGGATTGTTGTACGCGTGTTCCAAAGATGATGCGGTTAGAATGCCGGACAGTGAGAACCCTACGCCCAACCCAGATACCGATGGAGATCCGGTCTTTGATCTTGGGGAAGGGGATTTGGGGGTACTAAATTACGCCTATGCCCTGGAGCAGCTTGAAGCGGATTTCTACACCAAGGTCGTTAATTCCTTCTACGTCAATATTTCAGATGAAGAAATGTCGGTATTAATGGATCTCTATAACCATGAAGTGAATCACAGGGAATTTTTTAAAGCGGCTATTACGGCGGCGGTTGCCGGAGATACCGATCTTATTTTACCAACGTTGGAATTTGATTATGGAGACCTTGACTTCACTAACAGGGACCAAATCCTTGGCGTAGCCAAAACGCTCGAGGATACCGGCGTAGCAGCCTATAACGGTGCAGGAAGGCTACTTATGAATCCTGATTACCTTCTGCTTGCCGGAAAAATCGTCTCAGTTGAAGCCAGACATGCGGCTGCCATACGGACACTGATCAATCCAGGATCTGCTGACTTTGCGGGGGACGACGTGGTTACCACAGATACAGGACTTGACCAGGCACTGGACCCTTCTGTAATCCTTAATGCTGTATCAGGCCTTGGTTATATTCAGACCCCTTTTACCGCTAACTTTTTACCATAATTCTAATCAAATAAAATATTACTGTTATGAATATTATACAATTTTTGGATGCATTTACCACGGACAACTTCCTGGCGAATAAGTCATCGAGAAGACAGGCATTTAGCACCATGGGATCGTTGGGTAAAAAAGCGGCTATGGCTGTTGTCCCACTTGGTCTTGCCCTGAAACCTAAAGCGGCATACGCCGCGGCTATGCAAAACGACCCTGTCGGAGCCCTGCAGTTTGCCCTTACTTTGGAATATCTGGAAGATGAGTTCTATCGAACCGGGCTGGATTGTGACATTATTCCAGAGGGCAGGGCCGAGACTGTTTATATGCAAATCTCCAAGCACGAAAAGGCACACGTCGATTTTCTTATTTCAGGACTTGAAGGTGCCGGGGTAGAGCCTGTCACTAAGCCGGAATTTGATTTTACAGCCGGTGGACTTTTTGATCCCTTCAACCTGGGTGGAATAGGGAAAGACATTGCTTATGCCCAGTTCCTTGCGCTTTCTCAGGCCTTCGAAGATACCGGCGTAAGGGCCTATAAAGGTCAGGCTACCAACCTGATGGGTTCTGATTTCCTGACTCCAGCCCTCCAGATCCATTCTGTGGAAGCAAGACATGCATCGGAGGTACGCAGATTGCGCGGACTAAAGGGTTGGATTACCCTAAACGAGCGCGGGGAAGGAATCCCAGAGCAAGCACAAGGTGTTTATAATGGAGAAGAAAATGTGACACAGGGTGGCGTCGATGTAACTACGCTGGGAGACGGAAGTCCGTTCGGCGAAGCAGCTTCGACTGAAGCCTATGATGAACCTCTGGCCAAAGAGGATGTTCTGGCAATTGCCGCCTTATTTATAAAGGCGTAGGTCAATCTACTTTGCTTAAAGACACACCATGGAATTTTCCCTCCATGGTGTTTTTTTATGTGTGCCGTGCATGGCAGATAAACAGAGGGTGGAAGTCCCTTATGGGTGGTCTATTTACCTGCCAATAGCATAAGGCAAGGGTGTCCATCTCGCGGTGTCCCCAATAGCTATCGGGATGAAGGAAGCCGGAAGTAAAGTTCCGGCCTGAGGCACTCGAATCCCATCAGGTATAGGCAACTTGTATGATTTTCCCAAATAAAACGAAGTCCAAAAATTATACGTGGCAGGGTTGTAAATGGTCCTGGCACATAAAATGAAAGTTTTATGCCTTACCATGGGAGATCTAACGGAAATTTGTAAAGGGAGTGCGAAACATGGATAACAATTGCCGTAGGAAGTAAGTCGAGGGAGGCTATTGTATTCGATATACCACAGTATTGAAAAAGGGCCGAACTTTAAGATGTGACACTTAATGAATGTTCCCTTTAAGAAATTGCGTTCAGATACTCAAAAAAAGCGTCCTCAGCAAAATAGATTGGGATGGAAACCGGAATATGGGCAAGAACAAACTTTACCGGATTAAACAACCGTGAACAACATCCGCACCTGCACTATGTCTCTGTGCAGGGAACCCCCGAATACGAGAACCGAACGTACGGTGGTGTGTTAGGAAATACACGGAATTACATCCTATCTTCCCAGCCGATTCTGGCAAATAGTGTAAAATGAAGCATACAGAAACATTACACAAAGCCCAAAGAACTAATTGTCAATCCCTGAACGGGGTGTCAGTTTTTTAAATCCTTCACGACCTATTAAAATCCGAACCTATCCATATCTTTACTTCTTCGATATCTTCAAATTACAATTGTAAATGGGAAAACTGGATATATTATGGGTGAATATTCCGATGCCTTTTTATCAGCCATGCAGTCAAATTCGAACTGGCTGTGGAAGTCTGTAATATTTCAAGTGCCCTGGTACCTCAACTACTTTTGGGGATTGTTCCTGATTTCCCTTGTCGTGTGGATACTGGAAATCACTTTCCCGTGGCGAAAGACCCAACCTGTTTTTAGAAAAGACTTCTGGCTGGACCTCTTTTATATCTATTTCAATTTCTTCATCTTCACCATTGCCATCAGTGGCTGCTATAAATTGATGGAAGTCGGACTTAAGAATGCCGGATTTACAGCCAAAGGCCTTTCGGTTCTTTCACTTGATTCCCTCCCCATGTGGACACAACTCATCATTTTTTTTGTCCTTCTCGACTTCTTTCAATGGTTGACACATATATTACTTCATAAATATACCTGGCTCTGGCAATTTCATAAGGTACACCACAGCGTCACGGAAATGGGTTTTGCTGCACATTTTCACTATCACTGGATGGAGAATATTCTTTACAAGCCCCTCAAAACCCTGGGCGTCATGATCCTTGGTGGGTTTGAGCCTGAACAGGCTTATATAGTACATTTTATGGCAATAACGATTGGTCATTTAAATCATGCCAATCTGAAATTTACATATGGTCCTTTAAAGTATTTATTTAACAATCCGGTGATGCATCTTTATCATCATGCCTACGACTTACCTGAAGGACGTTATGGGGTGAATTTCGGTATCAGCCTGAGTATCTGGGATTATATCTTCAGGAAAAATTATATCCCCGAGTCGGGCGGAATGATCCGCCTTGGTTTCCCCGGGGATATCGCAGTGCCTGCCAGTTTTACGGGTCAGTTCCTTTACGGCTTCCGTTTCCCCAAAAAAGGCAAAACAAAAGCTAAAGGCCAAGGCTGATCCCGAGACTGATGTTCCTTCCAATATTGGGAATGCCGTCAGGTTTCAGACGTGACAAATGGGATATATAAGTCTTGTTCAGGAAATTATTTGCAGTGAACCTGAATGCGATTTCCTGTTCAAAGAGTTTTAAAGAACCCCCAAACCCCAAGTCCAGAAGTTGATATCCATTGGTGGTTGTTTCGAACTTACTTACCCTCAGCTGCTTAAATACAGACTGTAAGGTGATAAATGCATAGCTTTTTGAAAACCGCGCGGGGCGGTTCGTAAATTCGATCCTCGCAGTATTCCGAAGGTTATTCGCGGGAATCAGAGGGAGGTTGGCATCATTTTCTAGGGTACCCCTCACCATTTCATAACTGCTTTCCAGGTGCAACCAGTCTATGGGATGGGGATGAAGGTGCATTCCGATTTCACCTCCGTACAGTTTGGCGTTTTGCTGACGGTAAGTAAATACAGGAGCAGATTCAATAAATTCACCGGTCGGCTCCGGAAAAATATAATCTCTGATGGGATTGTAGAACCCATTGACATAAAATTCAACATGCTCATTGCTAAATTCAAGCGCAAGATCACTTTGAAGATTTTGTTCATTTTGGAGTGCCTGATTGCCGACTTCATAGCGGTTGGTCCCTTCATGAACCCCATTGGAAGTCAGTTCAGCGAGGTTTGGAGCTCTGAAGCCTGATGCGAAATTCAACCTTCCAATGATATTTTCATGTAAATCAATCCGGTACCCCACAGCTGCATTTCCACTGTTAAAATTCCGGTCAACTGCGGCAATAAAAGATGCATCCCCTGAGTTGCCATAGGGTTCACCCGATAGGTTCCTGTGGTCAAATCGGGCACCGAATTGAAGATCACTTTTACTAAAATGCAGGTGAGCGGTTGCCATCACTCCAAAATCATTGGTCAACGCGTTGGGAATAAGCACTTCCACCCCTTCGTTTTTATTTTGTTGCCTCATTCCCTGAAGGCCGATGATGGTTTCCAGTCGCTTGTTTTCCGGTAAGCGGT
This sequence comes from Muriicola sp., assembly GCA_041744575.1. Taxonomy (GTDB): domain Bacteria; phylum Bacteroidota; class Bacteroidia; order Flavobacteriales; family Flavobacteriaceae; genus JTS-RE37. Next base: position 29,160 of record JBGTKP010000031.1, on the reverse strand, counting down.
ACTGAACCTGATAGCTGAGGGTCGACAGGTTCATGTCGAGCAATGGAAGAGGTGTTTGTGTGCCGTTTCCTGAATTTTCAGGGATCTCGAACTCCCTGCGATCATTAAAAATATAACCGAGAGTCCATTTCAGGCTGGATTCCTTCAAAAACAAATCGGAAGAAGAACTGAGGATATGATTGTTCAGTTTTTGGAAAGGAGGTTCGGGGACACGACTGGCATTCTGATCTGCAATCTCCTCAGGAATTCCAAGGTTGGAATGATTAAAATTATAACGAAGTTCTGTTTTAAATTTGGTGCCCTGATAGGCAATCCCCGATTTTAGATCGTATTCCCTGAACCGGGAATTGGTCACCCGTTGGTCATCACCCGAATGATAATCCTGATGGGTGGTTGAAGCACCGCGCAGGAGATATCTGAAGTGGGAGGTAGAGGATTTGATCCCCGCGTTCGCGCCGATTCCCGCGGTGTTCGAAAAATAATTGAGATTGACGTCACCCGTGGTCTGCTGATTTTGTGCAAACTTTTCAGGATTTAAATAGAGTACGCCTCCCATTGCGTCTGAACCATACAACAGAGAAGCTGGTCCTTTGATTACTTCGACGCTCTCGATTCCCGCTTCATTGATCCCCAACCCATGCTCCTCGCCGAATTGTTGATTTTCCAGCCGTATTCCCTGAGCGTACACCAAAACCCTGTTGGAGCTCAAACCACGGATCACAGGCTTTCCGATCCCCAGTCCGGTTGACAGGCTGGAGACCCCTGGAACGCCCGAAATGCCGTCGGCAAGAGTTATTGCTCCCCTGTTTCTCATATCTGTCACACTGGCCTGTTCCACTTTCATCACATTCTCTCTTTGCAATCGGTGGAAAGGTGTAGAGACAATGACTTCCTGCATCTCTATCGCACTAGCGAACATAAGAATATCAAGTTGCGAAATTCCGGAGACAATTCTGACAGTCCCGGAATACGTGCCGTAGCCAATGTATGAAGCAATGATCTTAAAGGATCCCGAAGGGAGCGGATCAATGGCGTATCTGCCCAGGGAGTCGGTAACAGCTCCCTTTTCCAGTTGAGGTAAATATACCGAAACATCAGGAAGAGGTGTTTTTCCGTCAGCCTTATAGACTGTACCTCTTATTGAATTTTGCGCCGTGCCAATGAGACACGGCAATACTGCAAATAATATATTTAGTAACCGCATGAGTACGTATTAAAAGTGAAACATTCCAAAAAATAAACTCAGGAAACAGGTTGATCCGGAGGACCCCTGAGAAGGAAATGGATACTTTTAAGCGTGGGAATAAAGCGGTATGTTGTCCGGATCGGACTTGTGGCAGGTTCCGGATAGTATATCCGGGGCGCTGCCACTGTAAAATAAAACTGAGGAGCAGGTTTGAATTTAACGAAGGCGCAATCCCCTTCTACTTTATGAATATGCAGGGTAGTGCTATCCGTACATTTTGGTTCCTGATGGTCTGAAAAAGCATGGGTCCAGGCCGTCAGGGAAGGCAGCCCCAGGGAGCCAATCACCATAAAGGCCAGCAACGAGGAGACAAACCGATTTTTAAACAGGCATGTGAAACACATGTGATATCAATATTTATTGCATAATGCTCCCTGAGCCTAAAACCTTACCTGAACAGGAACTGCAATCCCATTCGCGACAACATCTTTTTTTCAAAATTCCAAAAAAACCGGAATTGTCCGAAGATGCCTCCCAGAAAAACCAGTAATAGCTGATACACCGGAAATACGATCAGTATTCTCAGGATCCAGTAGGCCCAGGTATCCCACCATTCCAATGAAAAACCTGCGCGGTCAAGACCGATCCATTCCAAAAGCGGTTTGGTAACATACACGGATGCCGAACCGGTTACAGAGAAGACGATCAGAATAACGATCAATTGCAAATTTGATTCAATTCCCCAACGTCTCTTTAATTTCTTCATCCCGTTATATAACTGTTGCCGCCTTTATATCCTGGGCACAAAAGGCCCTAGGCGCTGACCGTATTTGCGTTGAAAGTAAATAAAATAATTGTAAAGTTGATAATTTACTTCGTATCCATAATCAATGAAAGGCTCATAGTTGATTTGCATTTCATATAGATTGGGATCGTATTGCAGGGGTTGGAGCACTCGTTGATTCCAGTTGATAACATAGATGCGGTTCCTGTTTTCCAGGAAGGATTGAGAGTAATACCCTTCCGGTCTGGCAATACTTAGAAGCCAGTTGTTGAAGCCGGGTTCTATTATGATAATTTCATATTCCAGGCTGTCATTGACAATGGCCACTGTATCCTGGTCTTGTGTCTGAAAGGTTGCCTTTTCGTCCTCCGTGGGGGCAGCAGACTGCTTTGTACCTGAGCATCCCCACAAACCGCAAAGGAAAGCAGTCGTTATCAGCCCAAGGATGGTCAACAGCCTTCTCATTGGTTTATCATTCTCGACAAAAAGTTAATCCTCATTTGTAGCTCATTTCTGTAAGCGTATCCCGGGTCTTCCTGCACGTCTTCAATTGCCGAACAAGCCGCCAAACAGCCCGCCCCCGCCTTTTTTCTTCGAAGTATTCGTGCCCAGGACCATATTGGCAACATCATCAAGGACACTGCCATCCCCGTCGGCATCCAGCAGGGAAGTGATCAGGCTCTGGTTTTGTTTTGGCTGCCCTCCGAGCATGCTTCCGAGCAGGGAATTCATTCCGTTGGCATCATTGACATTGTTTTGTGATTTTTGTCTGGCAAGAAATCCCATAATAAGAGGCGCCGCAATTTTAAGAATTTCAGAAATCGATGAAGTGTCCATCCCTGATTTCTGACTCAACGCCTGCTCCACATTTCCCTGTTTGGATCCAAGGACATGACCCAGGATACCTGCTCCATCGGTCATAACGCTCTGATCCACTCCACCACCGAACAATCCTCCCAGATCGTTCAGGATACTTCCGTCGTGTTTGGAGGATAAGGCATTCATTAAACCTTCCGCTCCTCCGGGCTGGGAAACATTTTTTTTCATGGCTCCCAGCAAAAGTGGCATCGCCATGTTCAGTACATCGGCCGTTTTGCTTTCAGGCTGCCCGGTCTGTCCAGCTACTCCGCTTATAAGCTGCCGGCCCATATTGCTATTCAGTAAATCCAGTAATCCAGACATATCAATAAAATTAAAATTAGCTTTGGGAATGTACGAAATAGGGGACTAGGATTCGTATGGAATTTCAATTTTTTGCTACTTTAACAAGTGGATGATTTGCTTGGCCAGTTCGGTGCCAATCCTGTCCTGAGCCTCCATAGTCGCCGCTCCGATATGGGGTGACAAGGAGATATTGGGATGCATCAGGATTCGAATTTCGGGTGAAGGTTCAGATTCAAAGACATCCAGGCCGGCAAATGCTACCTTACCCGCCTCTATGGCATCAATCAGGGCTACTTCATCGAGGACTCCCCCTCGGGAAGCATTGACAATTCCCACCCTGTCCTTCATCAGAGCAAATTCTTTGGCGCCAATAAGATAAGTCTTCTGTGCAGGCACGTGAAGGCTTATAAAATCGGCTGCCGGAAGCAGTGTTTCTAAGGACTGGGATTTAAGTGTGAATTCGAGTGCCTTGCCGTCAAAAAAAGTGATCGGGATCTTTATTTTATCTTCGAGGGGATCAGAATAAATGACCGTCATTCCAATGCCCAATCCAATTTTAGCGGTTGCCAGACCAATCCGGCCCATCCCTATAATTCCGAGGGTTTTGCCCCTCAATTCCATGCCCCGGGCATAGTGGTTCTTTAACTTATTGAAATTCGTGTCCCCCTCCAGAGGCATATTTCGGTTCGCATCATATAGAAAACGGACCCCGCCGAACAGATGTGCAAATACGAGTTCTGCCACCGATCCCGAAGACGCGGCAGGAGTGTTGATGACATGTAAACCTTTGGACCTGGCATAGGCAACATCAATATTATCCATCCCCACACCCCCCCGACCAATGAGTCGCAGGCCCGGACATCCGTCTATCAGTTCCTTCCGAACCTGAGTGGCACTCCTCACCAGCAAGGCCTGTACCTGGTTGGTATTGATAAATTGCATTAACTCATCCTGTGCAACCCTGGTATCCAATACATTAAAACCTGCAAGCGCCAGAACTTCAACGCCGTTCCGGGATATCCCGTCATTGGCAAGTATATTCATGATCCTTTTTTAATTGTTATTATGGCGCCACTGTACTGTTAATCACAGATAGATGGCTACCCTTTCCTTTCCAGGTCACTCATTACATCCACCAGAACACCGACGCTCTCGAGTGGTAAGGCATTGTACATAGAAGCCCTGTAGCCTCCTACGGACCGATGCCCGTTAAGACCGCTGATCCCTGCTGATTTCCAGGCCCTGTCAAAATCATCTTTGAGCGCCTCATCCGAAAGGGTAAAAGTAGCATTCATAAATGAACGGTCTTCTTTGGCTGCAAAGCCATTAAACAAGGGGTTGAGATCAATTTCGGAATAGAGCAGGCCGGCTTTTTTCTCATTGATCTTCTCGATCGCTTTTATCCCACCCATTTCCTGCAACCATTGCAAAGTCAGCATGCACACAAAGACCGGAAAAACCGCCGGGGTGTTAAACATACTTTCCTTGCCAATATGGACGCGATAGTCCATCATTGAAGGCAGTATCCGGGAAACTTTCCCAAGCATTTCTTCCTTCACGACAATGAGGGTAACCCCTGCCGGCCCCATATTTTTCTGAGCCCCGGCGTAAATAAGGTCAAATCCGGAAAAATCCAGCTGCCGAGAGAAAATATCAGAGCTCATATCGCAGATCAACGGGGCGGTTGTCTCTGGAAAGGTTCTGAACTGTGTGCCGAAAATGGTATTATTGGAGGTGATATGCAAATAATCCAGGCCTTTCAGGACCGTATATCCTTTTGGAATATACCGATAATTCTCATCTTTTGATGATGCCACTTCTACGACCTCCCCGAAAATTTTCGCCTCCTTAAGCGCATTGTTGCTCCAGGTGCCGGTATTTATATAACCGGCCTTTTTTTCCAGAAAATTATAGGCCACCATCAGGAACTGCAGGCTGGCACCACCCTGCAAAAAAAGCGCCTGATATCCCTTACCCTCCAATCCGAGTAATTCCAATGCCAGGGAGCGGGCCGATTCCATTATGGCCACAAATTCCTTGCTTCGATGAGATATTTCAAGGAGGGACAGGCCGATGCCATCCAGTTCGATGACAGCTTCTGAGGCTTTTAGTATTACATCCTGCGGTAAAATGCAGGGACCCGGACTAAAATTATGTTTTTTCATATAAAAAGTTTACAGACCACCTCATTGCCGGCGATTGTCAAAATTAAAATTAAAGCACCTTGTGCTTAAAAAATTAAGCCCCAAAGGTCATAAATTATGATGAGAAAGCGGAAGGGAAAATGGAATAATTCTGGCAACAGGGACGGATCTGTGCACTATTTGGCAGGGCAGGGGACCTGTTTGACCCTATGCCGTTATAGACTCAGTTTCTGAAGGAAAGCCATGGTATCAACCCCATCTGCATAATCGGATAGCCCTGGATGCTGAGAACTGCCGAATGGAATCGAGTCAAGAATCGGTTTTTCTGCAACGATGCATTGGAGGTGCTCCCGGTCGCTCTCCAGCCGTTCCCTCATCATTGCGTTGGAATCGTAATATTCATAGAAGACTGTGGCGATGGGTGAACCGTAACCCGTATCTTCCTTTAACACCATAAATCCATTATCAAGAAATGGGAAATTACTCATGAGATAGACTGCTTTGTTATAGTCGTAATTATTGGCGTATTTCGAGTGTACCAACAGGTGTTCATAAGGTCTGACAGCGTCGAAAAGCAAGCCAAAATCATAATTTGTCGGGACAAAAAGTTTAGAAACATTCCGGCATCCAAGTCCAAAAAAGGTAAAGATATCCGGCCCCAGAGCGGTGAGGGTAGCAAGGCTTTCATCGCCTGTAAGCAAAGCTATGGAAGTCCTGTTCTTTCGGATGATATGGGGTTTTTCCCTGAAATAGTATTCAAAGTAGCGGGCTGTATTGGTGCTGCCTGTGGCAATGACGGCATCAAATGTTTTTAGCTGACCTTCGGTAAACACGATGTCTGAAGACATTGCGGGAATGGTCTGCGCGAGTTGTCTGGCGATAAATGGCAATAGCAGCGAATCACTGGAAGATAGTTTTACAATCACGCGGTTACCCGAGATCAGCACGGACATAAAGTCATGAAACCCGACCAGCGGGATATTACCGGCCATTATAATGGCCACCGTCCGGGGATCACTGACCGGTTGATACTGAGCCAGCCATTTGTTTAATTGGGGTTCAGTAAGCAGGTCTGCGTATGCCCTGATGGCGAGAAGGACGTTCTCCCTTGTAAACCACCCGTTGGAGTGACCGGCCCGTTCCACAACGTCATCAAATTGCGAGAATATGGATCCAGATCTGTCCGAAAGAGATGAAATTTCATCGGTTTTGTCGCAATAGGCTCTGAAGAAATCCCCAAGTTTAACAAAAGCTTGCAATCTCTGTGATGGGTCGGTCATTATATTTGTGCAGAATATTCTTAGCTGTTACCTTTGCACAAAAATACGGATGCAGTAAGATATTCGTTATATAGGAAAGAGAAAATTATGGCTATTATCATAACGGACGAATGTATTAATTGCGGGGCCTGTGAACCGGAGTGCCCTAATACCGCAATTTATGAAGGGGCCGATGAGTGGAGGTACAGTGATGGAACTTCGCTGACCGGAGACGTCGTATTGCCCGGTGGGAAGTCTGTGAATGCTGAGCAGGTTCAGGTTCCCATCAGTGATGAAATATATTACATCTCCCCGGATAAATGTACCGAATGTATGGGATTCCATGAGGAACCTCAATGTGCCGCAGTATGTCCTGTGGATTGTTGTGTGCCGGATGAGGATCATGTCGAATCCGAGGAATTCCTGTTGAGCAAACAGCGATTTATGCATCCCGGAGAATAGAATCTAAAGACGAGTGCTATCACTCGATCGGGCGCATACCATTTGGATGATACTGATAATAATAAAGAAGCCGTCTTGAAAAAGACGGCTTCTTATATTAATGGTAATGTCAAAAACGGTAATTCAGCGAGAGGTTAAATAAGGTACCCAACTGGCTGAAATGAAATCCATCATAGGTCATTTGAGAATATCGTTGATTGAAAGTGATCAGATTGGACTGGACCTGAAGTGGGGTGAGACCTAAAGCATCAGTTGAAGTATCATTGATGATTGCTTGTCCATCAGCATTTTCTGCTATAAATTCCCATTCCGGAACTACATTGAATATATTGTTGACATTGACGGCTATAGTCAGCTGATCTGTTGCACTGAAATCGATTCCCACATCGGTAACGACCTTAGGTATGAATTCGGTTCTGAGGTTATCATCCATTCCCTGCTGCTTAAATGTGGTTTTCCCGAAATAAGTGCCATTGAGTGAAAATCCGAACTTCCCAATGTCGTAGAGGCCTCCGAGGATCCATTTGGTTTTTGGGCGCGATGTAAAGAATAAGGCTTCCTGAGTAGCTGTGACGACGGATTGTCCGGTACCTGCCAGGAAGGCAGGATCCTTGACCGCCCCGTCGCGTTCATTTTCAATTGTGTAGTTTCCGGCAAGGTTAATGCCGAGGGTACCGTTGCCAATTCCCAGATTCCGGTAACTCGCCACCACATCAATACCTGAAGTCCTGGTATCAAGGGCATTGGCAAAGAAACTAAGATCTGACAATCCTTCAAAGGCACCACCTGCAGGAGGGGCGACCTCCGAACCGAGTACAATCCGGTCTTTCACTGCTATGTAGTAATAGTCCACGGTAATATTAAAGTCAGTGTTGATTCTTGAACCGATGCCAACCGTAACATTCGTTGATTCCTCTGCATCCAGCGAAGGCAGGCCAAGGAGCCTGGCCTGAGGAGAAACATTATTAATAAGGCCACCTACCTGGATCCCCTGGCCTGGCACAAAACTGTACTGGGCTTTCTGAGTATAGATCTGGTGCAGGGTAGGAGCTCTGAAGCCAGTTGACACGGAACCTCTTAGGACCAGTTTATCTTCTGCAAATTTGTATCTGGAACTTAACTTCCAGACAAATGCGTTACCAAAATCGGAATAATTCTCAACACGTACGGTACCGTTAAGGAGAAAGTCGCTGGTAACATCATAGGCGAGGTCAAAATACCCGCCGATATTATAACGGTTAAAAGTGCCCGAATTCTGAGGTTGATTCCCGGCAAAGGAATCGGCGCCACCTCCATCATAAGAGGCCAGGCTCCCCTCAATAACCTGGAAGGATTCGGTCCGGAACTCGGCTCCGAAACCTATGCTGACCTGGTCGGAGACCACGGTGGAAATATCGATGTTCCCGACATTGTGTGAAAACCGGGTTCCTCCCGGATCAAAACTGATGGGACTGTTTTCCTGGTACAGGCTCGATCCTTCCGTAATCTCGCCATCATCAATAACCCCATTTCCGTTGGCATCTATAAAGGTAGAAGGTGAATACACCAGGAAACGGTTATGGGTGTTGTTTACAATATAGGTCTGCTTGTTTCCGCCGGTGGTATAACTCAAATCATAATTCCACTCATTTTTGGTGGTTTTAAATCCGACGGTTCCATTGTAATCACTTAAAACCCCTTCAAAGGTCGGTACGTAACCGTCATAGTTATCGGGAGTTCCGGGCGCAGGAAAAAAATCGGCCAGATAAGGGAATTCCTCAATAGTTCTCCAGTAAGGGGTACGGTAATTGGCAAAACTGTTCACCTTTTTATATACATAGGCTGCATTGGCATAAAGCTGCGTATTGGAACTAAGATCGAATCCAGTGTTCACCAGGAATTTGGCCGCGGCAGTTTCCGGGGATCCGTTGATGTTTCCGGCATCCGGTTGCCGTGAAAGGAAGTCCTGGACATCTGCAATGTCCGCCCCAAAATCACCTGCCTCCCCGGCAGCATTAACCGTTCCCGGCCGGTTGGCAAGATTGACCTTTGAGAGATCTATGGTATAATTGGCAAATCCTTTATCCCCACTGATTGCGGTACCGCCATTGAGGCTGACCCCAAACATCTCTCCGTCACCTTCTGAAGTGATCCCGGACCGCAAGGTCACGGCTCCATCATTTGGATCATCTTTTAAAATGATGTTCATAACCCCTGCAATGGCATCAGAACCATATTGGGCCGATGCCCCATCCCTTAAGATTTCAACACGCTTGATGGCATCTGTTGGAATGGCGGAAATATCCGCGCCGGTTTCACCCCTTCCCGGCGATGTCTGCGTATAAAGTAAAGCACTCAGGTTTTTCCTTTTACCGTTGATTAGTATAAGGGTCCGACTTGGCCCCATGTTCCTGATCTCATAAGGATCCAGAAGTGAGGTGGCGTCGTTGACAGGAGTCTGCACAGTATTGAAGGAAGGAATCCTGTACTGCAGGGCCTTATCAAAGGTTGCCTGGCCGGTAGAGGTAAGATCTTTGACAGACAGGACATCCACTGGAAGTGGTGTATCGGCATTGCTCCTGGGAGCGGTCCTTGTTCCCACCACAATGAATTCCTCAAGTTGCATCCCTTCGGACAGGGTAACATTGATCGAACTTCGGCCGTTGACATTCTCTTCCATCGTAGTAAATCCGACGTAGCTGAAGACCAGGGTGGCCTCATCCGGGGCCTGGATGGTAAAATTACCATCAAAATCCGTCGTGGTACCATTACTTGTACCCTTTTCAACAATGTTCACGCCAGCCATGGGAGATCCGTCCTGGTCAGAAACCTTCCCTGTAATCTCATTTTGTACGATCCTTGTGGCGGAGAACACAATGGGCTTTGACCTTTCAGCTTCCCCCGCCCAAGTGGGACTGATTCCACAGATAAACAACCATGTAAAAGCGTAAATGATTGGTAATTGATTTTTCATAATTTTCTGAATTAGAGGTTTAAGTAAATTTGAGGATGCCCAACCAAATGGAAATATCCTGTAAACAGATGTTAAATAAAGCAATAAAAATGGTATGCAAAAACGAATAGCCGGCCTTTTGTGGTAATGTCCTGTTTGTAATAAAGTGCCAGTTGGCCGGCACAAACTCTTGTATGTAAGCGATTCCCGGGATCGAGATGTCGCTAATTTAGGATATAAATTCCTACGCTTTATTATTTTTATTCGGATTTATCATGTTATCAGTTATCATCTTTTTAATGTCGATAATTTTATACACGAAAGAACCTCTGTGGCCGCAGGCTTTTCTTTACACTACAGAGCGTGTTCCATACCCCGGGAAAAGTTATCTTTGCAGGCTGAAATCCAGATCGTATGAAAGCAGGTATCGTCGGATTGCCCAATGTCGGGAAATCCACCCTTTTTAATTGCTTGTCCAATGCCAAGGCACAAAGCGCCAATTTCCCATTTTGTACCATTGAACCGAATATAGGAGTAGTACCCGTGCCGGATGAACGCCTGGAAAAATTGGCAAGCCTGGTACATCCTGAAAAAGTACTGCCGGCTACAGTGGATATAGTTGACATTGCAGGCCTGGTAAAGGGAGCGAGTAAAGGCGAAGGGCTGGGCAACCAGTTCCTGGCGAATATCCGAGAAACGGATGCCATCCTGCACGTTCTGAGGTGCTTCGATGACGAGAACATAGTCCATGTAGATGGTTCGGTCAATCCCATCCGGGATAAAGAAACCATTGATATGGAATTGCAGTTAAAGGATCTTGAAACGGTCGATAAGAAACTTGAAAAGGTGAAACGGGCGGCAAAAACAGGAAATAAGGAAGCTCAAAAGGAGGAAGCGGTCCTGACGGCCCTTAAAACCGGGCTTGAATCCGGAGTTTCAGTGAGGGCCATTCAACTAAGCGCTGAAGAACGAAAAGAGTTTGTAAAGACCCTGCAACTCATTACGGACAAACCGGTCTTATATGTATGCAATGTTGATGAAGCTGCAGCTGTGACCGGCAATGCCTACGTCAATACAGTGAAAGAGTCGGTAAAAAATGAAAAAGCCGAAGTCATTGTACTTGCTGTCGGCACTGAAGCCGACATCACGGAACTCGATACTTTTGAAGAACGACAATTGTTCCTGGAAGACCTGGGCCTCCATGAGCCGGGTTCTGCAAAACTGATCAGAGGGGCTTATTCTCTTCTGAATTTACATACTTACTTTACTGCTGGAGTGAAAGAAGTACGCGCCTGGACGATCCCCGTGGGAGCCACTGCCCCGCAATCGGCAGGAGTCATACATACCGACTTTGAAAAGGGCTTTATACGTGCCGAAGTGATCTCCTACCCGGATTACCTTACCTATGGCAGTGAAGTCAAAGTGAAGGAAGCAGGGAAAATGAGGGTCGAGGGAAAGGAGTATGTTGTGAAAGACGGGGACGTAATGCACTTCAGATTCAATGTCTAGCTAAGGTTGTACAGCTTAGGAACAAGGGTATCTATACCTTCCGGCTTTCCCTGGACGGGCCATTTTTGCCTGTTGTGCAAGGGGATGCTATGAACAATGGCCGGCTTTTATTGTTAATTACTTTCTAAGGGGCAGATTTTGATTTCTGCCCTGAAATTCTATATTAGCAAGGGTAAACCCCCAAAATATGGCAGAATCGCAATATACCGAGGACAATATCCGGTCCCTCGACTGGAAAGAACACATCAGACTCAGACCCGGGATGTATATCGGGAAACTCGGAGACGGGTCTTCCGCAGACGATGGTATTTACATTTTATTAAAGGAGACGATAGACAACTGCATCGACGAATTTGTGATGGGCGCCGGCAAGACCATTGAGATTCGCATCAAAGACAATCTGGTGAGTGTAAGGGACTATGGGCGGGGGATACCGCTGGGGAAGGTGGTCGATGTGGTTTCCAGGATGAATACCGGTGGAAAGTACGATACCCGGGCCTTTAAGAAATCGGTCGGCCTCAACGGGGTGGGTACGAAAGCGGTGAATGCCCTTTCCTCTTTTTTTAAGGTGGAATCGGCCAGGGAGGATCAGCTAAAAACTGCTGAATTCTCGCAGGGCAACCTGGTGATGGAGGAAGGTCCTGCAGGAAGTTCGAAAAGGAAAGGAACCAAGATTTCCTTTACCCCGGACGAGACCATCTTTAAAAAATATAAGTACCGGAATGAGTATGTAGAACGCATGCTCAAGAACTATGTTTACCTGAACCGCGGTCTGACCATCGATTTTAACGGTGAGAAGTTTCATTCAGAAAATGGACTGCGCGACTTACTGGAAGACAACAACAGCCAGGACGACATGTTATACCCGATCATACATCTCCGGGGGGAAGATATTGAGGTGGCCCTGACCCACAGTAAAACCCAATACAGTGAAGAATACCATTCTTTTGTGAACGGGCAGCATACCACCCAGGGAGGAACACACCAGTCGGCCTTTAGGGAGGCTATCGTAAAGACCATCCGGGACTTTTACGGGAAAGGGTATGAGCCTTCGGATATCCGTAAATCAATAATCTCCGCGATTTCCATTAAAGTGATGGAACCGGTTTTCGAAAGTCAGACCAAAACCAAGCTCGGATCAACCGATATGGGGGGAAATCTGCCTACAGTGAGGACGTATATCAACGACTTTATAGGGACTCAGTTGGACAATTACCTCCACAAGAACCCGGAAACCGCAGAAGCCATCCAGCGCAAGATCATGCAGGCCGAAAGGGAGCGCAAGGAATTGTCAGGAATTCGCAAACTGGCTAGGGAAAGTGCCAAAAAAGCATCCTTACACAATAAAAAACTGAGGGATTGCCGGATCCACCTGGGCGACATGAAACATGACAGGAGGCTCGAGAGTACCTTATTCATCACCGAAGGAGACTCTGCTTCGGGATCCATTACGAAGTCGCGGGACGTGAATACCCAGGCGGTCTTCAGTTTACGCGGCAAGCCACTGAACTCCTACGGCATGTCTAAAAGGATCGTCTATGAGAATGAAGAATTCAATTTGCTGCAGGCGGCATTGAATATCGAAGAAGCTATGGAGGACCTGAGATACAACAACGTGGTGATCGCCACCGACGCCGATGTGGACGGCATGCATATCCGGTTGCTTCTCATTACCTTTTTTCTGCAATTTTTCCCGGAGCTTATTAAGGAAAACCACCTGTATATTTTGCAGACCCCTTTATTCAGGGTCCGTAACAAGAAGGAAACCAGGTATTGCTATAATTTAGAAGAAAAGGAACAGGCCATTAAGGACCTCTCCGGAAAACCGGAAATAACCCGCTTCAAAGGCCTGGGCGAAATTTCTCCGGATGAATTCAAACACTTTATAGGAGACGATATCCGCCTGGAGCCCGTCATGCTTGATAAAGCCATGTCCATCGAGGAATTATTGCGGTTTTATATGGGCAAAAATACCCCTGACCGCCAGGAATTTATTATTGAAAATCTTAAAGTAGAAGTAGATCTGATCGAAGAGAACCAATTGTAAAACAAGCTATTGCTTGATCGCCCTTATGGAAGAGACCGAGGATGTAAACGATTTACAGGCAGAAAACCAGGACAGCGGGGGGGAGGCGCTCACCAAAGTTACGGGCATGTACAAGGATTGGTTCCTGGATTATGCTTCCTATGTCATCCTGGAAAGGGCAGTTCCGGCTATTGAAGACGGATTTAAACCTGTACAGCGCAGGATCATGCATTCTCTCAAGGAACTTGACGACGGGCGGTACAATAAGGTTGCCAATGTGGTAGGGCACACCATGCAATATCATCCTCATGGGGACGCCAGCATCGGAGATGCCATGGTGCAACTGGGGCAAAAAGAACTGTTAATCGATACCCAGGGCAACTGGGGGAATATCCTTACCGGTGACGGAGCGGCCGCATCGAGATACATCGAGGCCAGGCTTTCAAAGTTTGCTTTGGAAGTCATTTTCAGTCCCAAGATCACGGAGTGGCAACTCTCTTATGACGGGCGACGGAAAGAACCTGTAAATCTCCCTGTCAAATTTCCTTTGTTGCTGGCACAGGGTGCGGAAGGTATCGCAGTGGGTCTTTCGACCAAAATCCTGCCTCATAATTTTAATGAACTTATTGATGCTTCCATCAAACACCTGAAAGGGCAGCGGTTCAAACTTTTTCCTGATTTCCCAACCGGCGGGATTATCGATATCACCAATTATAATGACGGGCTACGGGGAGGCAAGATCCGGGTAAGGGCAAAAATTTCACAGCTGGACAAGCTCACTCTGGTCATCAGTGAAATTCCCTATGGAACAAACACTTCTTCCCTGATCGATACGATTCTAAAGGCGAATGAAAAAGGGAAGATCAAGATTAGAAAAATTGAGGATAATACGGCGGCGACAGTGGAGATCCTTGTGCATCTTCCTCCCGGTATCTCCCCTGATAAGGCCATTGATGCCCTGTATGCCTTTACCGCTTGTGAATCTTCCATTTCCCCCCTGTCCTGTATCATCGAAAATAATAAACCTCTTTTTATCGGGGTTCGGGAAATGCTGGAACGATCTACCGACAATACGGTGGCCCTGCTGAAGGAGGAGTTGGAAATTCAACTCGCAGAGCTTGAAGAACAATGGCATTTCGCTTCTCTTGAACGGATTTTCATTGAGAACCGCATTTATCGGGACATTGAAGAAGAGACTACATGGGAAGGGGTTATTATGGCCATTTCCAAGGGTTTGGCACCTTTTACCCAGAACCTGAAAAGGGCCGTGACCGAGGAAGATATCCTGAGGCTGACAGAAATCCGCATTAAGAGAATCTCAAAATTTGATCTGGGCAAGGCGCAACAACTGATAGAAGGATTGGAAGATAAGATCGCTCAGACACTGCATAGTCTGGGACATCTGGTGGATTTTGCCATCAGTTATTTCAGGGAACTCAAATCGAAATACGGAACCGGGAGGGAAAGGAATTCCGAGATCAGGATTTTTGATGATATAGAGGCCGCAAAGGTGGTCATGAGAAATACAAAATTATTTGTCAATCGCGAGGAAGGATTTGTAGGCACCTCTCTTAAGAGGGATGAGTACGTCACAGATTGCAGCGATATTGACAATATCATCATTTTTACCAGAGACGGGCATATGATGATCACCAGGGTCGATGCGAAGACCTTTGTGGGTAAAAACATCATACATGTAGCTGTTTTTAAGAAAAACGACAAAAGAACGATTTACAACCTGATCTATAAGGATGGGAAGGGCGGCGCCAGTTATTTGAAACGCTTTAACGTGACGGGGATCACCAGGGACAGACTCTATGAACTTACAGGGGGAAAGGCGGGATCGGAAATCCTCTATTTCTCTGCCAACCCCAACGGGGAGGCAGAGGTGGTTACCATCAACCTTCGGCAATCAGGGACTATAAAGAAACTCAAATGGGATGTCGATTTTTCAGATGTCCTCATCAAAGGAAGGGCATCAAAGGGCAATGTCGTAACCAAGTATAGTGTCAAGCGGGTGGAATTGAAGGAAAGGGGCCTTTCTACCCTTAAGCCGAGAAAACTATGGTTCGATGACACCGTGCACAGATTGAATGTGGATGAAAGGGGAGAGTTGCTGGGGGAATTCACCAGTGACGACCGACTGCTCATCATCAATCAAAAAGGTGTTTTAAAAACCGCCATCCCTGAGCTTACTATGCGCTTTGACGATGACATGATCATTCTGGAGTTGTGGAATCCATTAAAACCTTTGTCAGCCGTCTATTATGACGGTGATAAGGAAAGATATTTTATAAAACGATTTCTGGTTGAGCGGGAGGATAAAGAGGAATTGTTTATTTCCGATCATCCGAAATCAGTGCTGGAACTGGTTTCTACCGACTGGCGCCCATTGATAGAGATCGAATTTATCAAACCAAGAGGGAAAGAGAGTAAACCGAATCAGATCGTTGACATAGAAGATTTTATAGCCGTAAAGGGTATTAAAGCTTTAGGCAATCAACTGACTACAGATAAAGTCAGGAACATCAATATTCTGACCCCGCTCCCTTATGACGAGCCCGAACCTCACGAGACCAGGGATATGGAAGTAGTCGGGGAAGAAGATATCACCGGCAGCACAGCGGATGCTCAGCCGGATCTTCCGGAAGCGGCACCCGGAAGGCGAAAAATAAAGAAAAAACGCCCGGGGGATGACGAGGGACAAACCAAATTATTTTAAAAATCGGTCACCCGGCAGTTCATCGTTCACCTACATCCTAAGTAAGACAATTCCAGAGTTTTACAGGAATAATTACTTTCCACAGGATCCCTGACAGGGCTGTGAATACCGCTGGATATTTATTAGGTTTCATTTTAAATATAATTGACTTTTATATCGTTATATTTACGGCTTATTGTTTATTTATGGATCTTACCAACCCCCTGGTATATGGAGTACCCTGTTTTATAGCGTTTATTTTATTAGAGCTCACCTACAGCAAAACGCACGGTGATGATCATCTTTATGACTGGCGGGATTTATTTGCCAGTGGTTTTATGGGGGTTGGATCTGCCCTTATCGGCCCTTTGTTCAAGTTAATTTTTGCCATTGTCCTTTTCGAAGCGGTCTATGGACTGTTTAATCCAATGATAGACGGGCTAAGGACCAACATACTTGGATACACCTCATTCGGTTATGCCTGGTATATCTGGATCCTTTGTCAGCTTGCAGACGATTTTACGTACTACTGGTTTCACAGAGCCAATCATGAAATCCGCATTTTGTGGGCTGCCCATATTGTACATCATTCTTCAGAAAACTTCAATTTGGGCACGGCCGTCCGCAACGGCTGGTTCACAATTTTATATAAACCGCTGTTTTACATGTGGATGCCGGCGATCGGCTTTCCCCCTGAAATGGTCATTGTCTGTCTTGGAATCGAAGCTTTGTGGCAGTTCCAGTTGCATTCCATCTATGTTCCTAAGATGGGATTTATAGAAAAGATCTTTAATACGCATACCATGCATCAGGTGCATCATGCCCAGAATGTGGAATATCTTGACAAGAACCATGGAGGCTTCCTGAATATTTTTGATAAGCTGTTCGGGACCTGGAAGGAATTGGATGATGATATCAAGGTGAAATACGGTGTAATTCATGCGCCGCATTCTCACAATCCTGTAGTTATCCTTACCCATGAATTTAAAGATATATGGCAGGATGTTAAAAAATCGCCGGACCTCAGACACAAACTAATGTATATTTTCGGCCCTCCGGGTTGGAGCCATGATGGCACTACGATGACGGTGAAGCAACAACAGCGTCAATTTGAACTCCAAAAGCAGATACATCCGGAAGTAGCTTTCAGCAGACCGAATTAGCAGAGGTCCTAATTTGCTTCGAGATAGGCGCTATGCAGCCATGTTTTCAATTCTTCATCTATTTCCTCTAGCGAATTCAGTAACACCCTGTGGGTGCACATGGTGCCAAAGGGCCCCGAATTTCCCAACCTTTCTCCGACTGGGGTGTTCCTTAATTTTATCCCGATATCAAGCCTGGTCTTTGTCGCAGGCTTTATTAAAGCGAATTGTTTTTTCCGTACCAGACTTACCGAATCCTTTTTGGGGATCACGGCCACGTCGGTACCAAAGGAAGTGATCATAGAAACAAGCTGAAGATACAAGGGCTTCAGGTTCTCCTTTCCGGAATATTGCGCCTCCACAAGTTCGGAAGCTCCCGGGCTGCCCTCCTTTGACAGGAGAACGATGGTATTGGCAAAACCGTGGGTGACACTATGAGTTTCCTTGAGAAAAGCCATGGCTTCGCTATGTTTGGCAAAGGCTTTTTGTTTCAGGATCAATTGCCACTCTTCCAAGGTCTTTCCCGTCTTCTCCTTCATGTTGGAGATCATTGTTTGCAGCGCCTTATCCATAAGTCCTAGTCTTCAGGTTCGATGGTTTTCCCGCTCTTGTTCTTTTTCATTCGCAGATCCAGGAATTCTACCATAAGTGAGAAGGCTATGGTGAAATATAAGTACCCTTTGGGGATGGTCCCGACCTCATTGGCGAAGATGATCAGATGCGAAATATGGGCAGCCTCAGCGATCAGCATAAAACCGATCAGAATGAGAAAGGAAAGGCCCAACACCTGAATGGATGGATGCCGGTTTACAAATTCACCGACCGGATTGGCAAACAACATCATGATGACCACAGACACAACCACTGCCACAATCATCAATATCAGCGCATCATTGGGATTGGGGGAAATGCCATTGGTCATCCCGATAGCCGTGAGGATAGAATCAAACGAAAAGACCAGGTTGATCAGGGTGATTTGAAAGATGGCGCTTCCCAACGTTTTGGATCGCCCTCTTTTAACCTCCCTTTCATCATGACCTTTATCTTCGATTTTTTCGTGGATCTCCCGGGTGCTCTTAAATAGCAGGAACAAGCCGCCGGCGAATAATATCACAGCCTGCCAGCTGATACCTCCGCTGATCCAGGATTCGTCAAGTACGAAAAAAGGTTTCTTCATCGAAACGAGTAGGGTAATTCCGAAGAGGAGAATGATCCGCATGGCCATTGCCAGGATCAACCCTATGTTGGTGGCTTTTTTCCGCTGACTTTGTTCAAGTTTCCCGGCGGCAATGGAGATAAAGATTATGTTGTCAATTCCCAGGACGATCTCAAGAAATGTCAGGGTCAGAAGGGCCACCCAGGCATCAGCATTTGCAAAAATATCAAACATATAACAGTTATTTAGTATCCCCTGGCAAATCGGCTAGTGGCTTTCGGATAGCGGTTCCTTTTAATTTTTTTCCGGTCCCTACAAGACCGTACTCAAATGTATACGAATTCTCTGTAGTTGACAATATTTTCATATGGATGGCTTGTTTTTCATTAACATTCTCAGGGTGCAATTTTTTGACAATATATTCACAATCGTTGATCCATCTCACGGAAGAGGTGTCACTTTTGCCCTCGAAGAAATCGATTTCAACAGTGCCTTCTCTGATAAAGCGGGTGGTTTTTTCTTCGCCGTTAATGGTCGATTTAAACTCAAAGGTCCCGTTCCTAAAGGCTTGACAAGCCCGTTGGGGTTCGTAACAGGACGCGGTGATCAGCAGAAGTAACAGGAGGATGGAGGTGCGGTAACCCATAGAGGCAAAGTAAGGAATACTCATTTGAATTTCCGGTGGATTTCGACCAAAAAGTATTAAGACGGCGAAGTTCGGCTATTGTCAAATACTTCGAAACTACCATCCTCAAAAAACAGGATAATTTTTTGAATGTTCCCTTTGAGAGTAGACTTTCGCTCGTCCGGGAGGTCCTTTGCCATATCATTGTCCACATCGGCTGTCTTGTTTTTTGGCGGGAAGTGGCCCTTGCCGTTCAACAACCAGTACAAGTTTACTTCAGGGAATGTTTTTACAACTTTCATCACAAACTCCAGGCTCGGCTTGTTCCTTCCGGTCAGCAAATGAGAAATGCCGGAAGGTTGTACGTTGATCCGATCCGCAAAAGCCGAAGCAGTAAGTGCATAATATTCTAAAATATGTTCCAGGCGCTTTATAAACTCCTCTGTATTCACCATTGTAATATTTTATAGAATGAGATTGTGTATTGTACGACTTCAAGTTGCCTTATATAAAATAATTATTTAGAATTTAAACTTCAAATAGTAAAACATATTAAATTGATATATAGTATATTATTGTAAATAAATTACACATAACAATGAATAATATGGAAATGATTACAAATGTAAAATAACTCGGACCAATAATCCTTCTTAAGTGTTACAAAAGTAAAAATAGCTATTACATTTGTTAATTAAAATGGAGGTATTTTTGACTCTTCTAAATACCTGTCGATGCTAATTTCCATGCCGGAGTATGAATTCATCAGGGAGGATACTGTGAACGACAGGTATATCTCCCCTCAGCATCTCAAGCCTTTTTTGGATAGAATGAAGGGCTTCCTTAATCAGGAGCCGGCCGGGTATTCCGTACAAAACCGTCCGATTCACATGTTATCGCTGGGCGATGGTCCCATCAGGGTGCTGATATGGTCACAGATGCATGGCAACGAGTCGACCTGCACCAAGGCGATTCTCGACCTGATCAATTATCTTAATACAGATAACGGCCGTTCGACAGGGATTCTTCGTAAGTGTACTTTTAAGTTCCTTCCCATACTCAATCCTGACGGAGCCGTAGTCTATACGAGAGAGAATGCGAATGGGGTGGACCTTAACCGGGATGCGCGTGATCTCACCCAACCTGAAAGTCTCGTACTTCGGGAAGTATACACGGATTTTCAACCTCATTTCTGCTTTAACATGCATGACCAGCGCACCATCTACAGCGCAGGAAAATCGGCATTTCCCGCAACCGTTTCCTTTCTGTCCCCGGCCTGTGATACGGAACGGTCGGTCACAGGTTCCAGGGCCAGGAGTATGTCTGTTATCGCGGGGATACATAAGGTGCTCCAGGAAATTCTGCCCGGTCAAACGGGCCGCTATGACGACAGTTTCAATCCGAATTGTGTGGGTGATAGCTTTCAGATGCTGGGCAGTGCCACCCTCCTTTTTGAGGCAGGACACTATCAGGACGACTATCCCCGTGAAAAAACACGGGAGTTTATCTTTCAGGCCATGCTTGCGGCCCTGAGATTTATCAGTGAAGAAGTGCCATGTCCCTATGGAGAGGACGATTATTTTGCTATTCCGGAGAACGATAAGTTATTTTTTGATATCCTCATCCATAATGCCGACCGGATAAGCGGGCATTTCGCGAAAGGAACTTCAGCAGGCATTCTTTATAAGGAAGTACTTGCCCGGCGGCGAATACATTTCGAACCTTATATAGCTGAAAGCGGGAATTTGTCGTCGTTTCACGGCCATATAACTATTAACGCCCTGAGGCAGAGTGACCTTTTAAAATTTGAAGAATTGAAGCAAATTAGCCACTTGTTTATTTAGATTTCCTTTTAAAATGCCACCTACTTTTACGCATCTTGCAAAAAAAGCATTATTTCTTTACATTTAATTTCTTAATTTTTTATTTTTACCAAAAATTTTCAATAATATGGGGAGAGTAAAATTGGATGAAATTGATCATCAGATTCTGGATATGTTAATTGACAATACCAGGACACCTTTTACAGATATTGCCAAGAAGCTTTTGATCTCTGCCGGTACCGTTCATGTCCGTGTGAAAAAAATGGAAGAAGCCGGGATCATTAAGGGTTCCTCCCTGACTCTGGACTATGTAAAACTGGGATACTCTTTTATAGCCTATGTCGGTATCTTTCTTGAAAAAACACATCAAACCAAATTTGTCCTCGAGCGTCTGACACTGATCCCCAATGTGACCGTGGCTCACATTACCACGGGCAAATTCAATATCTTCTGTAAGATCCGGGCAAAGGATACCACCCATGCCAAGAATATTATTTTTAAAATAGATGATATCGACGGTATCAGCCGGACAGAAACCATGATCTCGCTGGAGGAAAGCATCAACGATAAGAAACGGCTGATGCATTTAATCTTCAATGAATTATAGGCCTATTCATCGGTCGCAACCTGGCACAAAATACCTGAATTTATCCTTCCATTGAAGCAATGAAACCTTCCTCCTTACGCCCCGGGGATTATCACACTTTTTATCAGCCATATATCGATATACTGGGAGATGAGGAGCTTATGGATATGCTCAGGCATCAGGAGACGAATTTTCCTGAATTCATCAGAAGTATCCCGAAAGGGCAACTGCACAGGCGTTATGCCGAGGGGAAGTGGACCGTATTGGAAGTGCTGGTACATGTACTGGATGCCGAAAGGGTCTTTCAGTACAGGGCATTGCGGTTCGCCAGAAAGGATGAAACCCCACTGCCCGGATTTGACCAGGATCGCTTTGTTCCCAATTCGATGGCAGATTCACGAACCGTAAAAGATATCATTCAGGAATACAGGGCCATCCGCAAGTCGACCATCCTGCTCTTTTCATCCTTCACAGAGGAGATACTTCTCAGGACGGGCACGGCCAGTGAGGTACAGATGAGTGTCGGCGCCCTGGGCTTTATTTGTTGCGGGCATCAGAAACACCACAGGAATATTCTCAGGGAAAGGTATCTGAACGGGAATTCGGATTAGTCATAATCGAATTCTTCCTCCATATCGCTTTCCAGATTCAATTCCAGTTCCACATCTTCCGTCTGAAATTCGTCATCTTCCTCGTCGCGGTCCAAATCCATTTCACGGACTTTGGATTTGGTTTCGAGCTCCTTCTCAATGGTATCATCAAAGGAGGCAATGAAGTTGGAAAGACTCTTGCTGATCTTTACCAGATAGATGGTATCTTCAGTTTTGAGTTCAACAGCTTCAACGAATTCGCCATTGGCATTTTTAAAGGAGATGATGTCATCATCCCCATAACCATCGGGGTAGGTCCCGATCAATAAATCGGCCAATTCGCGGCTGAGCTTCTTGTAATCTACGATTTTTCGTACCATAGCATTTTACTTAGATTTGGGTAATTATCTAAGCCTAAACTATGGATTTTTTTTAATGACCCACGCAAAGAGTTGTCAAAGCAATGAATTAGTATATGTAGTGGTTATTCGCTGTAGTAAGCGAAAGCATCAGGAAATAATTCGACCGGTACTTTACAATCTATGACAGGTTCACCGATGTTTTTGAGGAGGACAAAATTGATGTTCCCGTAACTATTTTTCTTGTCATGTTTCAGAAGTTCCAGGATCCCTGGCATGTCCTTCAAAGGGAGGGCCGCTTTCGGGTAACGCTCCATAAAGACGGACTTAATGTCGTCCAACTGTTTAATGTCCAGTCCGGTCAGTTGATGTGACAGATATGATTCCAGGACCATCCCGGCAGCTATGGCTTCCCCGTGAAGCATCATCCCTGCCTCTCCGGCTTCCATATAATAAGATTCGATGGCATGCCCCAGGGTGTGCCCGAAATTCAGGATCTTCCGCAAATTCCTTTCTTCCGGATCCTGTCTGACCACTTCATTCTTGATGGTAATGGATTCATGAATGCGGGTATCCAGAGGATCGGAAGGCTTAAGAGATTTCAAGGCTTCCCAGTAAGACGCATCCCGGATCAGCCCGTGTTTAAGCATCTCGGCGAAACCGCTCCGTAACTGCCTTTCGTTCAGGGTTGAAAGAAAAGCAGTAATTACAAGAACCATCTCCGGCTGCCTGATGACACCGATCTGATTCTTGAGTGGGCCCAGATCGATCCCGGTCTTGCCTCCGACAGAAGCGTCAACCATTGCAAGGAGGGAAGTCGGGACATTGATAAAATCGATCCCGCGTTTATAAGCCGAAGCTACAAAGCCGCCGAGATCGGTTACAACGCCGCCGCCCAGGTTGATCAACAGGCTTTGTCGGTCCGCATCTTTTTCGGAGAGCGTCTCCCACACCCGGATGCAGGTATTGATATTCTTGTGAAGTTCCCCCGGGACAATTTTGATGATTTCCCTTGGTTGTATCCCGGATAAGGCGGATATAAAGACAGGCAGGCAGTGCTGGTGGGTATGTTCATCAACGAGGATAAAAATGGAGGAATACACCTTTTCCCTGAGCTGCCTTTGCAAGGCTTCGTAGGCGGCAGCGTTAAAATGAATGGGGGTATCGGACGTCGTGATGGACTTCATCGGGGTGTTTGTTTTGTTGACCTGAAGGCCGGCCGTTCAGGGCAAAATAAAGGGTATTTTTCGTCAATCAAATATAATTTCTGTGCTATTTTTGGCAGGTCATGAAAATGGATGCCATGGATCACATCTTTGAAGATACGGAAACCGCTTTTGCCCACAAATCGGATTCAGAATTGGAAAGGGCTTACTTTCTGTTCAAATTGATTGCCAATGAGCCTTTGGTAAAGATCGGGACTGCGGTAACAAATTTTGCCATCAAAGCCCATCTTCCGGTTGAGGGTCTCATAAGAGCCACAGTTTTTGATCATTTTTGCGGGGGCGTAAATGAGGCGGATTGTATGCCGGTGGTTGACAAACTTTGGGAGAGCAGGTTGTATTCTGTCCTGGATTACTCCGTGGAGGGCAAGGAAACCGAGGATCCCCTCGACGATGCCCTCGCAAAAAATCTCCAGATCCTCGAATTTGTCAAGGAAAAAAAGGCCATGCCATTTGCCGTTTTTAAACCGACGGGTTATGGCCGTTTCGCCTTGTTTCAGAAGATCGGGGAAGGCAAAACGCTGACTTCTGCCGAAAAGGCGGAGTGGGAGCGGGTGATCAAACGCTTTCACACGACCTGCAAAAGAGCGTATGATCTGGATGTCTCCCTGCTGGTTGATGCTGAGGAAAGCTGGATGCAGGATGCGGCTGACCAGTTGGTGGAAGAGATGATGCGCACTTACAATAAAAAGAGGCCCATCGTTTTTAATACCCTGCAGTTGTATCGCTGGGACCGGATGGATTATCTGAAGAAAATTTGCACTGATGCGGAAAAGTCCGGCTACAAATTAGGGATCAAACTGGTCCGGGGGGCGTATATGGAGAAGGAGAATGAGCGGGCATTAGAAAAAGGGTATCCCAGCCCTATTTGCGGGTCAAAGCAGGAATCCGATGACAACTTTGACGCGGCGGTTGTCTATATTCTTGAGCATCTTCATACCATCTCGCTCTTCGCAGGCACCCATAATGAAACCAGCTGTTATAAACTGCTGGAACTGATGCAACAGAAAGGCATTTCCAAAAGTGATACACGTATTGGTTTCGGCCAGCTTTACGGCATGAGTGATCATATCTCCTTTAATCTTGCGGCTCAGGGCTACAATGTGGCCAAATACATGCCCTTCGGACCAGTGAGGGATGTCATGCCCTATCTTATCCGCAGGGCGGAAGAGAACACCTCTGTAGCCGGGCAGACCAACAGGGAACTGGAACTTCTGAAAAAGGAACGGAAGCGCCGCAGGATCTGATCCGGGGATCTCCGGGACCGCCTAAAGTGAAAAAAAGCGAAGGTAATGGAAGAAAAGCAGAAAATAGCCATGGTTACAGGTGCCGGCTCCGGCATTGGCAGAGCAGTTGCCATAGCCCTTTCAGGCCAAGGCTGGCAGGTAGTGCTCACAGGGCGGAGGGAACAGGAGCTGGGGGAGACGGCAGCGTCATGTAAAAAGGACGGCTCCCTTGTGGTGCCCGCCGATATTACCGAACCCGGGGCGGTAGCATCACTTTTCAACAAGGTGAAAAACAACTACGGGCGTCTGGATCTCCTCTTTAATAATGCCGGGATCAGTTCTTTTTCCAGTTCCTTTGAAGCCATCACTTTTGCGGAATGGGAGCGGGTGATCAAAACAAATATAACAGGGGCCTTTCTTTGCGCACAACAGGCATTCCGCATGATGAAAGAACAGGATCCTGCAGGGGGGAGGATCATTAATAACGGGTCCATCTCCGCTCATGTTCCGAGGCCGAATTCGGCCGCGTATACCACCAGCAAGCATGCGATTACCGGACTTACAAAATCTATTTCTTTGGATGGTCGGGACCATAACATCGCCTGCGGACAGATTGACATAGGGAATGCCGACAGTGCCATGGCTCAAAAGATGCAGGCCGGGATCCTCCAGGCCGACGGCAGTGTCCGGATAGAACCTACCATCTCTGTTACCGAGGTCGCGAATGCCATTGTGCATATGGCGGCACTGCCCCTGCAGACCAATATTCCATTTATGACCCTTATGGCCAATGGGATGCCCTACATGGGAAGGGGTTGAAGACAGGCAAGACAAAAAAAACGGGTAGGGAGATTCACGGGTCAGATTGAAAGCAGCAGGAGGCCCGGCCTACCGGGTATAGCGCTCAGCGATCACCGAATTTTCACAATTCCTGACCTCCAGGAATGCCTCCTTGCCCTCAATGCTGCCCTGGATGAGATAGCGGGAACAGGGGGTCGCTTCAGGATCACTTTGGCGGAATTCGATATCGCCATCCGTCAGGAAGTACGCGATATCGGTGGAATCGAGGCCCTGCTCCGCCATAATGCCTTTCATGACCCCGGAATAGGAGAGTGGCTTGGAACGGAGTTCCTTGAGGACCCGGCAATTGGGGAAGTAACAAAAGCTAACCCCGGTTTCATCTGATTTTTTCTTATAGACATAGGTGAGGAAAACAAGGCCTACAGAGAGTCCTGCCAGATAAAATCCAAGCCGTTTCAAAAAGGGCATCCGTTAAAAAATAAGGAAGTTGATATCGCTGAATTTAAGCCCGAACCATTCACCCACCATTTTGTGGGTCAGGATCCCATGATACATATAGAGTCCGTTGCGCAGGCCTTTGTCGAACCGCAGGGAGTTTTCCAGCCCGCCCTCCTCGCCGATCTTCAGAAGGTACGGGGTGAAAATATTACTGATGGAGACAGAGGACGTCTTGGGATAGCGGGCCGGCATATTGGGCACCCCGTAATGAATGACCCCGTATTTGGTTTGTGTGGGTTGGTCATGGGTGGTCACTTCGCTGGTTTCAAAGCAGCCGCCCATGTCAATACTGACATCAATAATAACGGCTCCCCGTTTCATTTGCTCTACCATGGTCTGGCTGACGACTACAGGAGATCTGTTACTTCCGCGAAGTGCCCCTATGGCCACATCACAACGTCGCAGGGCTTTCAATAAATTTTTGGGTTGCAGGGTAGAGGTGTATACCGTCTGATTGATACTTGTTTGGATATTTCGCAATTTGGTCAGGGAATTATCATACACCTTGATATTGGCGCCCAGGCCGATGGCCGATCTGGCGGCATATTCCCCGACGGTTCCGGCGCCCAGGATGACGACTTCCACCGGCGGTACGCCGCTAATGTTTCCGAAAAGCAGGCCGTTGCCCTTGTTGGTGGCTGCCAGGATCTCGGCAGCGATGAGCACGGAAGAAATTCCTGCTATTTCGCTTAGGGATCTGACGACGGGGTATTTCCCGTCTGGGTCGCGGATATATTCAAAGGCGATGGCCGTGATCCGTTTTTTGGCAAGGGCTTCAAAATATTGCTTGGTCTGGGTTTTTATCTGCAGGGCTGAAATGATGGACGCCTGGGGATTCAATAATTGAATTTCAGAGAGGGTAGGGGGTTCCACCTTGAGGATGATCGGGCAGGAAAATATTTTTTTGGTATCCCGGCTGATGGTGGCGCCGGCGTCTGTGTAATCAAGGTCCGAGAAATTGGCGCCCTCCCCGGCTCCGGATTCGATAAGTACTTTATGTCCGTTGGAGGTGATGGCGTTCACAGCGTCCGGGGTTAGGCAGATCCGTTTTTCCTGGAATTGATTTTCTTTGGGGATGCCGAGGGAGAGTTCCCCTTTTTGCTTAAAAATAGCCAGGGTTTCCTCCTGAGGCAGCAGCTGTTGCTTGCTGAACGGTGATGCGGGCTGGTCCATAATTGCGAAACGGGCGCCTGAATGGCGCCATGCTCAAAATTACAACAATTATATGAATCCTTATGAGAATGGGCAACGCACATTTGCGGTCCTGCAAACCGGAATATGGTAGCGTGCGAAGGGCTGAATAAGACGCTATGGCGCAGGCGAAACTTAAAAGAAAAAAGAAAACAAGCTTTGGAAGGACTGCCGCAGACTTCCCAGGAGATTTTCAAGCGTTTTATTGGGCACTTTTTCGGAAAGATCGGCTTGTGATGATTTTGTGAGGTCCACTCTGATCCCGTGTTTCTCCAGGTCATTCCGTTCTTTGTTCTTATAATACTGCAATTCCGCGTCCATGGCTTCCAGGTCGATCCCATGGACATGCTTATCGTATAACTTGATCCTGACAAAATAGACAAAGGGAATCACCGCCATACACACGGGCAGTAGCCAGAGAACATTCTCAATCTCAATATAGTCGTCATCGGAATAGATGACCTCAAATATTTGGAAGGCATACATACAAATAGGTATCAAAAGGATATGATACCACCAGTGTTTGCAGGTAAAGAACCAGATGGTTAATAAATATAATGGTATAATTTTATTGATTAAAAACCAGCCATATGTGCTGAGATCGGCAAAACCATTGCGGTCGAACTCAAATCCAAAAAGTGAAATGGTCTCATCCGGGTTGTTAGGAAGGTACTGATGGATTTTAAAAATAAATGGGGAACATATTATGAAAAATATGGCGGTAGATTCGATAAATAGCCTTTTCCTGGCCTTACCGCGCTTCTCTAAGTCATTATTCATTGTTGCAATATTTGGGACATACTATTGCTGTAACGAAAAAAAGGGTAATTTATTGATTACCCTGTTGAAATTCGGAAGCGATTAATGAAACTTTTTAATTTCCTTGGCGAGGAACTTTAGTTTTATCCAAAGATTGAGCAGGTATTTTGCTTTTCTCTAAACCATTTTCATAAACCTGATCATCCGCTGTATTGGCTGTACAGGAAGCGATCATTAAAATTAAACAGGTACAAATGCCAAAGAAGATTTTTTTGGTGTTCATCGAAGGAGGGTTTTAGTTGGTTAAAGGTTCAAATTCAGGTCAAATGTAGGAAAAAAATGACCATATACGATTAAAAAGCTAAGAAAAACGAGTATTTCGTCGGCAAAAGTGGTTGTTTCATCGAAAAAAATGCAGTTCATCGAATTTTACACAATAACTGCAAGTTGATTGCTGGGAAGGTACTTTAATTGATAGTAAATATACCTAAATGATTTTTTGACATTAGATTTACTTCTAAGAGATTGCATAGAGGTGTATTTATTTACTGAGGTAAAATTAGAGCGAAGCTTAATATTTTAAGGACAAGCTTTGTTCAATTGGTATAGTGTAAGTTGAATTTCCATAAATTCTATAGGCTATTTCTCCTATTATGTCGAATAAATACAACTGATAGTGCTAGAATAGCTAGTTTCAGGTGTAAAATAATCAATTAATTAATGGGCATCCTCTGGAAAAAATACTTTCATGAATTTTTGCTGGGCTTGTTCATTATAACGGTGCCTTTAAGTTTATCCATTCATCTACTTTATGATGATAACTTAGTACAATCTTCAATTAATATTCTCGGCCTTGAAGTTAATCACAGTTGCTGGATATTCCGGGGTAAACTGTACAGGTAATTCCTGAGCAAAGTGAACAGGCGATTCCTGCCCAAACTGTACAGGTGATTCCTGAGCAAAGTGAACAGGCAATTCCTGCCCAAAGTGAACAGGTAATTCCGGGGCAAAGTG
>JBGTKP010000030.1:0-4627 GCA_041744575.1 Muriicola sp. | reverse complement strand
TTTTTTATCATAAAAACTGTTTTCATCATTGTGGGCCAGCAGGTTTTTTACAAGTAAGCGTTTATTGATCATAAAAAAGTGCAATCAAAGAGTATGCCTTTAAAAGAGCCTCTAAGATACCCATAATCCTGATTGTGCAGGAGGTTACATAAGTCAGTTCGGACAGATCATGAATTTAGGTAACAGCATATGAGAAGAAATTAAAAATCCAGGTTTAAGACAACATGGGAAAAAGTGAGGCGGGTAGTTCATTTGATCTACAGCGAAGCCTGGAACAGGCTCATCAAGCATCTGAAGAAAAATGACATAATTTAGTCGGGAGAAGAGAAAATTCTTACCTTTAAGTACCATCAAACCAATGCTCTATGTCAAGAACACTACACTTTCCAAGATTATTATCCTGCCTCTTTATTTTTCTTTCCACTGTATGCCATGCCGATTCCGGGAGTGATCGCGATGTGTCTGTTCCGGAAGAGGTTTCCTGTTACACCAATACAGCTGCCTTATTTGCCATTGCAATCATTGATTTTTCGATAGTGAATGCAGCAACAGAAGAGGAGTTGTACATTATGAAAGAAGATGGGGTAATAGACCCGAGCGTTATTTCAAATTATTCGATCCGTGCCAATGAATATGAGTTTGGATTTGAAGGGCTTTGGGTCACTTTTACCTTAACCGGACCCGTTTCTCGGACCTGGACAGAGCGTCATCCTCCTTATGCCCTTTTTGGAGATACTGCAGGGGACTACAATCCGGCGGATCTTCCCCAGGGGAACTACCATCTGTTTGCCGCGGCCACTTATAAGGGGGTGGAGCAAGTGAATGAAATTGAAATTGATTTTTCAATTGGCCAGGATACCAATGAGGTGATTGCCTTTACTTATATAGAGCCAGAATTTGAACATGACCAAAGTGTATACAACGATTGGTATATTATAAAAGAAGGTGAGGAATTTGACGCGAATACAGTGCCTTTTAACCGGAGCAAAAGCATTCTGGCGCACACGAATTCCTACGCCACCGGCAGTGTGGTATTTTCTTTAACAGGTCCCATTACCGTGACAAGGACGGAAAACGTAGCGCCATATACCCTGTTCGGAGACCAGCACCAGGAATACAATGGGCAGATTTTTCCTCCCGGAGACTACACTATTACTGCAACTCCTTATCAATCGGCTGGGGGGCGGGGTCTTCAAGGAACCGCCCTCACCATACATTTTAGGATCGCCGATTTTCCTGATATATCATTGTCGACTTACCTGGAAGTAATCCCTTTTGTTGACAATCAACAAGTTGGTTATATAAATGATACGGGAAAGAATCTGATCGATCTTAAAGATTACCCGGGGGGAAGTTTGAATCTGGTGGCCTATAGTTCATTTGGGTCTGATCTTATCGGAAGTGTTTTGCTTATGCTTGAAGGACCTGTGTCCATAACAAAAACGGAGACTTTTGAACCGTATGCCCTGTTTGGGGACATCGACTATAATTTTAACCGGGGAACTTTGCCTCCTGGCACTTATACCATGAGAACCACCCCCTATACGGGCCCCAACAGATCGGGCCTGGCAGGGCGAACGGTATTGTTTAATTTTGATGTCATTGATACACGACCAGTGTCTGCCACCGGAAGGGATACCAGACAGGAAGTTACCGAATCAAAGTTAAAAATATTCCCAAATCCGGCGGTCTCGGATGTTTTGATATCAGGGCTTCCAAAGGATCCCACCATGAAAGCGGCCATATACGATTTTTCCGGCACCAAGGTTCTGGATGTTTCCCGCAGCCGCATTCAAGAACAGAGGATTGATGTTTCCTCATTGAAAAAGGGCATGTATTTTATTCGACTTGAAACGGCCGGTGAAACACAGACCAGCAGACTCGTTGTACACTGAGAAATATGTATAAAGGATAAATCCCTGATTTTGACATCGTCCGGAAAATGTCTGAAATAACGAATATAGTTGGTTTCTGGTGGGTAGGGCCAAGCAGCTGTTACAGTATAATTGACCAATTACAACAGTATAGCTGCCGATAGTATAATTTTAGTTGCGTCAGAATGCAAATGAACCTACATTTAAGTTTCAATAGCCTCGGGACCACTCCCCCCCCCCCCCCCGCTGCACTATATCCCCTTCATATTCAAAAAAAATATGAAAGGATCCATCAAACCAAGACTTTATGATAACAACTTTACACGCTTTAAAATTATTTTCCGGTTTCTTTATTTTTCTTTCTGCTGTATGCCATGCCGATTCCGGGAGTGATCGCAAAACCTCCCTTCCGGGAGATACTGCCTGTTCTAACAGTCCGGTTGCCTTATTTGCCGCTGCCATAATTGATTTTTCATTAGTTGATGCCGCCACGGATGAGCACATAGCCCTTATGAAGTTTGGTGGCATCATTGATCCTGAGCTGATGCCGAATTTTACTATAAGGGGTAATGAGTATGATTATGGATTTGAAGGGTTATGGATCACCTTTACCTTAACAGGAACTGTTTCCAGGACATGGACGGAACGCCAGCCTCCCTATGCGCTCTTTGGAGATACGGAGGGAGATTATAACCGGGCGGATCTATCCAATGGGAGCTATCATCTTTTAGCTGTTGCCACGGTTAAGGGCGGGGAGATAATTAATTCAAGAGAAATAGATTTTACAGTCGGCCCGGACACTAATGAAGTAATTGCATTTAACTCCATTTACCTTGAAAGTTATTATGATCAAAGTGAATATGAGGAAGGAAGTAGTATAAAAAACGGCCAGGAATTTGATGCCGATGATAGTCCTTTTGACGAAAGCACTAGTATTCTTGCCCATACAAATTCTTATGCCACAGGCAGCGTGGTATTTTCTTTGACCGGGCCTATTACCGTAACCAGGACGGAAAATTTAGCTCCATTTAGTCTCTTTGGAGATATGGAAGGAGACAATGGAGGAGTATTTAGTGCAGGAACATATATTGGCCAGATTTTTCCCAATGGGACCTATACTTTGACGGCAACTCCTTACCGAATGGCAGGCGGCCGTGGCCTCAAAGGTATCTCCCGTACCATTCAATTCACAATTGCCCATTTTCCTGATATAGAATTGACGTCTTACCTCAATGTTGAAGGATTCGATGACAATCAAAATTATGGAAATATTTATGATTCAAGAGACAACGTGATTGATCTTAAGGATTACGACGGAAGTTTTACGCTGGTGGCTCATAGTTCTTATGACTCAGGACCTATTGGCAGTGTCCTGCTATTGCTTGAAGGACCTGTGCCCATAAGTAAAACAGAGGCCTTTGAACCGTATGCCCTGTTTGGGGACATCGATTATAATTATAACCGGGGGACTTTAGCTGTCGGATCTTATACAATAAGAACCACTCCCTATACCGGCCCCAACAGAACAGGCCTGGCAGGGCCTACGATATTGTATGATTTTGAAGTGATAGATACAAGGCCGATATCTCCTGCCGGCCGTACTGCTGGTCCGGAGGTTACTCAGGCAGAGCTTAAAATATTCCCAAATCCGGCGGTGTCGGATGTATCTTTATCATGGGAGCCACAGGATCCCGTTCTGAAGGCAACCATATATGATTTTTCGGGTGTCAGGGTCATGAAAGTTCCCGGTAGCCGATTCACTGAACGGTCGATTGATGTCTCCGCTTTGAAAAAGGGCATGTACTTTATTGAAATTGAAACGGCCACAAAAAAACAGACCAAAAGATTGGTTGTAAACTGAAGTGAGGATATGAGAAAGTTGTAACGGGGAGCTTACACTATTGAGTCGCCGGAATTTATGAAACAAACCAATTGGAAATAGAGGCCATGCCGCGAGATCCGGTATCACCTCAGAAATCCATCTTATCAGTTCGTGAGTTCCGGTATCCCGCTGCATTCGAACAAACCATGGACATTTCCGGCCTTCCATAGAGGCTTTACTTTACTCAGGTTGGGACAGGCAAAAATACTACCACAAAAAGACTGATCGTGAATTGACTATCCTGCTTTATGCCATGTTTTGATAATAGTTATGGTCCGGAATATGATAATTTCAACACTTACGGTATCAGGGTAATTCAGTAATAATGACTTTGGCCAGCTTGCTATAAAATACGGCCGGTTCAAAGATCCTTCCTGATGATCGTAGAACTTGCCTGAGCGGTGGGCATGACGACGAGATCCGCAATATTCACATGATAGGGTCTGCTGACCACAAACAAAATGATGTCCGCAATGTCCTCGGGTCGCAACGGCTCGAAACCTTTGTAGACTGCTTCTGCCAGCGCGTCATTGCCCTTAAACCTGACGTTGCTGAACTCTGTTTCCACCAACCCGGGATTGACCGCGCCAACACGAATCCCATGGGCGTTCAAGTCGATCCGCATTCCCTGGTTAATGGCATCAACTGCATGTTTGCTTGCACAATAGACATTGCCTTTAGGATAAACTTCCTTGCCTGCCGTCGAGCCGATATTGATAATATGACCCGCTCCCCTGCTGACCATGCCAGGGATTATGGCCTTTGACACATAGAGCAACCCCTTTACATTAATATCGAGCATCGCATCCCAGTCCGAAATATTCCCTTTATCTATGGTTTCCAGGCCATGGGCGTTACCGGCATTGTTTAC
>JBGTKP010000029.1:0-47645 GCA_041744575.1 Muriicola sp. | reverse complement strand
TCCACTGATGAATTCATCGCGCCATTGGCTTATTTGAGCTACAGTAACCCGATGGCCCCTGCTAAGTGTTTCAATATCCTCGCCTCTTAACAACTCTAATACTATCGAGGTTTTAGCACTTGCAGTTAAATAATTTTTCTTGCTCATATCAAGTAGTAAGTTAATAATTTTACTACTCGGTTTTAATTGAGGTTAATATACACGTAGTTAATATTGGTTCGGTAGGCAAACCTAAAGATGGGGATCCTAGAATTTGCTATGCCATATTAGAACTCAATCAATCCATTTCGACACTCAATCCTGAAACCATAAAAGTTTCTTTTAAGAGAGTTGAATATGATATTGAGAAAGCTGCTAAAGCCGTTGAAGACAGTTTATTGCCCAACATTTATGCCGAGGCATTAAGGATTGCCAAGTAAAATTAAAAAACTTAACTTTTGGTTTCTAGATACGAACCATTTTAGGGACAACTTTTTCCAAACCTCATAGAGATCATTATAAAATATCCTAATACTATTCTATTGGTTGCTATTGAAGAAAAAGCGGTTTTACTTTATTTCGGCCAGGCATTTTGATGATACGATGACAGAATGTTTCGAGGTCAATATTTATGGTAGCTGAAGCCGTTATCGAACTGTCATCATTTTGTCATCAAAAAAAATAATGATGACGGTACAGCCTTTGAACTATATAAAAATGATGCCGTGATGACAAATCGATGACGCTTAAAGCCCAATGATTATGGGCTGTTCCGGACATTGTCATCATATCATCAAAAATTTAGGTAAAACTGTCCGGCTACTGAAAGAAAAAAATAATTGCTTCATGGTCATGAAGGTTGAAGGGTACACCGTCCAACAGTATTCACCGGTTCATTCAAGCAACCTTTACTGATTAGATTAGGCACCTGTTTTGTAAAGCAATTTTCTCCTGAATGTTATCCTTGAAATTTTACAAAATATGGAATAACACCTACCTAGTTACCTAGGAATGAAAGAGGCGAGCGGCACTGGGACATGGAACTAGGTAACTTCTATAATCCTAATCCTACCTAAAGGTTACCTTTCCTTCCTAAATGGTAATATAGGTTACTTGAATTTAAGTACTGACCTAAGCTATAGGACCTTTCATTATTAAGTTAGGTAAGACGGCAGGTGATATCGGGAATAATAAGCTGGTGAAGAAAAAAATTAAAATTTCAGATTTTCAAAATGCGTCTTGAAAATGGATGTATTAGAAACGGACCACAAACTTAGCATGATCAGCAATAAAGTAGATTCTATTTTTTCCTTCATCAGCAGTCTTTAAAGAATATAAAGGGGTAGAAAATAAGCAGTAAAACTTAAAAGGTTACCTTGAAAATTGTACCACTGAGGACCGAAAAGTAATATTGGCAGTATGGCACAAAAATGGATTTGGTCAGGAAGCGCGAGATGTGTTTTTGTGGCCACAAAAACAAACTCTCTTTACTCCCGATGGTCGCAAAGTGAAAAATTGCAGAAAGGTGTTCCAAATCAAAAGTAGGGTGCGCCCTATTTCGATTTTACCTAACGCTTATCTGCCGGAACACTATAAAATCGAAACAGGATCCAGGCGCAGTTAAGTTATGGTAAGTATTCTATGGACTTTCCAAATAAAATTTACCCAATTTTTAAAATAGGTCAATTATTTTCCCCTCAATCCACCCCGTCTCTTTGTGGGGGGCGATATTGAGGGAAAAATAATTTTAGGAGGCATGTCTCCAAAGGTCCACGTATGGTGTGTCACGATTGATGACTGCGAATACCCGTGATATGAGCTTGTTCCGTATGACGTTCACCGTACTCATCTTGTTCTTCCCTTCGGCCAATCTATGGTAGTAATAATCCCTAATTTCCATGTTATAGCAGATCGATGATTTGGCGCACATATCGAGCAGGCTTTTCATTTTCTTGTTGGCCAGATGGCTTACCTGGGTCTTTCCCCTGATACTGGTTCCCGATCGATTGGGGAAGGGAGCCACCCCACAATATGCGGCGAACTGGCGGGCAGTTTTGAATTTTGTAAAGGCCTCGGTATATACGATCAGGAACAGGGCAGCTTGATCGCCTATGCATTTTATCGTCTTCAACAGACCGAACATATAATCAAGTTCCGGACGGATTTTTATGATCCGTTGCATTTCTTTTTCGAGCTCCTTGATCTGTTTTGAGAGTTCCTTGATCATTCTGTCCTGGACTTTGAAGAGAAGTTCATTGTCCTTCCGTTCGAGGATGTTCTTCTGTTCCCTTGAACTTGCCTTGTAACCAGCTCTTTGTCTTACTAGGCGATCTCTAAGGGAAAGCAGTTTTTTGATGGTCTTGATCTCTTTCGATCGTACGGTGGAAGGTTGTATCTCATCCCTTAACCTGTAAGCATACAAAGCGATCTTGGTGGCATCTATCCGATCGTTCTTTCCCCTAGCAATTCCCAAAGATCTTTTTATTTCCAATCCCGAGATCATGGCATGGGGAATCTCTTTTTCGGAAAGGTATTCCGATAGTCTCTCCGAATAAAGACCCGTGTGTTCGAAGGCGATAAAAATATGTTCCTTCTGATGGGAGCTAGATCTATAGCCCCATTTGAGCAGTTTTGCAAAGCCTTTGCCGGAGTTTTCAAAAGTTGCCAGTTCTTGATTACTGTGAATGCAGACATCAAGGGTCGCCTTACTGACATCGATGCCGATGGTTTCCATGATTTTCATAACTTTAAGTTGTTTTAAAAATGGTTACGTTGACTAAAACCTTTAGCAGGTAATACCTAAAATTCTATTTGGTCCTTGTAACCGGGTTAGAAAAGAATGGGGACTAATACTTACCCTAGGCCGTTAACCTAGATTTGGGGATAGTTCACCCCATTCTTTTTTTGAATAGCCTAAAGTTATAAACATAATTTGGAGTTATGAGTCTCCCCCGGAACCCCTCTTTTGAACATCATCATTATTCTTTTTAAACTTAGAATTATTCGGAAGCTAATCTAAAGGATTTGGGTCTCGTCCCTGAAACACCCATAAAAGACTAACAATTATTCAATTTGACATCAAAAGGTTGGAAATGGTATCATCTAAAATATCGAACCGAGAAATATCCAATTGTGTTACCCATGTGTTACCCAGAACTAAAAAAGCCGACTTTAAAAAGTCGGCTTTCCCTTGTTGTACAGGCGGGGAGACTCGAACTCCCACACCTTGCGGCACTAGATCCTAAGTCTAGCATGTCTACCAATTCCATCACGCCTGCATCAATTGCACTCATAATAAATGCTTTCAGTGATCCCTCCTGATACTACAGGTTATATAAGATCTGCTGCCCAAAAAATCTTATTTGGGAGTGCAAATATAAGGCTATTTTTCAATTTAAAAATTCCCTGTTATTAAAAATTGCCTGCTTGTTTTTGTATTTTAGACCCTTCACCAAAGGTTTTAAAATGCAGGATGTCAGGAAGTACATAGAAGACAATAAAGAACGATTTATCCAGGAGCTGATAGAAATTCTCAGAATACCGTCAGTCAGCGCAGATCCCGCCTTTTCACAAGACATGCAGCACGCGGCTGAAGCCGTGTCCAAAGCGCTGTCCGCCTCTGGCTGTGACCACGTTGAACTCTGTAAAACAAAGGGATATCCTGTTGTTTACGGAGAAAAGATCATAGATCCCGATTTACCCACCATCCTGGTATACGGGCACTATGACGTACAACCTCCGGATCCTCTGAACCTCTGGCTTTCCCCGCCTTTTGAACCCACGGTTCAGACCACTGACCTGCATCCGGAAGGCGCCATCTTCGCCCGCGGGGCCTGTGACGACAAAGGGCAATTTTACATGCACCTGAAAGCGCTGGAGTATATGGTGAACTCAGACCGGCTGCCCTGCAATGTTAAATTTATGATCGAAGGGGAGGAAGAAGTAGGAAGCAAGCATCTGGCCGTGTTCGTAAAAGAAAACAGGGAGAAACTGGCGAATGACATCATCCTTATATCAGATACAGGCATGATCGCCAGGAACATCCCCTCCATCACCACCGGATTGAGAGGCCTTACCTATGTGGAAGTAGAAGTCACCGGTCCCAACCGCGACCTGCATTCCGGGCTTTATGGGGGAGCCGTCGCCAATCCGATCAACATCCTTATCAAGATGATCGCCTCGCTTCACGATCCAAAACACCGGGTCAATATCCCCGGATTTTATGATAAGGTGGAAGATCTGTCCGACGAGGAAAGGGCAGAAATGGCCAAGGCGCCGTTCCGTCTGGATGACTATAAAAAATCGCTGGGCATAGAGGCAGTATATGGCGAAATCGGCTATTCTACAAACGAACGAAATTCAGTCAGACCTACCCTGGATGTCAATGGAATTTGGGGAGGATATACAGGAGAAGGCGCTAAAACCGTGATCCCCTCCAAAGCTTTTGCCAAAATTTCCATGCGCCTGGTCCCAAAACAGGACTGGGAAGAGATCCTGGAGTTGTTCACTTCGCATTTTATGTCCATCGCACCTCCCGGAGTTAAGGTGAAAGTTACGCCGCACCATGGGGGCCAGGGTTACCTCACCCCCCTCGATCACCCGGCATATCAGGCTGCCAGCAAAGCCTATGAAACCACTTTCGGCATACCCCCTATTCCGCAACGCGGCGGAGGAAGTATTCCTATTGTGTCCCTTTTTGAGGAAGAACTCGGGAGCAAGACCATTCTGATGGGCTTCGGCCTGGACAGCGATGCCATCCATTCTCCGAATGAACATTTCGGGATATGGAATTATCTGAAAGGTATCGAAACCATACCTCATTTTTATAAAAACTTCGCGGAATTGCATTCCTGATGTTTGGGCGTTGCAGCCGCTGTTAAGCCCCTTGAAAACTCCCGGGCCATCCCCCGGCGGCTGCCGGGCTTTTCGCTATATCCCTGACCGCCAAGGCAGTCAGGGGATGCCGCTGCAATCCCTAACGCATTTTTTTACTCTACATTTGTAGAATTAAAATATTTATTCTATGTTTGTAGAATAATAAAGAAATTCTACAGCCATGCAACTTTCCAGGACAGAAGAAGAATTGATGAATATCCTCTGGGTACAGCAAAAAGCCTACATGAAATCGCTCCTGGATGCCTATGATGAGCCGAAACCTGCCGCCACTACCATTGCCACCCTGCTGAAGCGCATGACCGATAAAGGTTTTGTCGGGTATACCAGCAGCGGCAGATCCAGGCAATATTATCCGCTGGTAAAAAAGAAAGACTACTTCGCCAAACACGTCAACGGACTTATCAAGAGCTTTTTCAATGACAGTGCTTCCCAGTTTGCCTCCTTTTTCACAAAAGAAACCAACCTCACCAAAGCCGAGCTGGAAGATCTGAAACAACTGATTGATCATGAACTTAAAAGGAAATGATCATGCTTGAATACCTGATAAAATCTACCGCCTGCCTCGCCATCTTCCTTTTATTCTATTGTGCGGTTCTGGAAAAGGAAAAGATGCACACTATAAAGCGGGCATATCTATTAGGGGCCTTGATCCTGGCCCTCTGCATCCCCCTGATCAAAATCACACAGTATGTGGATGTGTCCACGGGCCCCACAAATTTGATCATCGCACCCGGAAATCAAGTCGATTACCCCAGAGCTACCTGGACAAGTGCAAATGCCGGCATCGCACTTCTCTTGTACATCCTGTACTTCTCCGGCGTATTGGTGACCGGTTTTAAATGTACCGCCAACCTGTTCCGCATCTTTCGAAGAATCCGACAGAACCCAAAATCAAGGCAGCAGGATATCATCCGGGTATTGGTCCGGGAGCCCGTCCTTCCCCATGCCTTCTTCCATTATATTTTCATAAATATAAGACAGTTTTTATCTCACGGTATCCCGGAAGAAGTCTGGCTTCATGAGGTAACCCATGCCAGGCAAAAACACAGCATCGATGTCTTGTTTGTCGAATTGCTGCAGGTCGTTTTCTGGTTCAACCCCCTCATATACCTATATAACTCATACATTAAAAGTAACCACGAATTTCTGGCGGATGAAGGGGTATTGCAACATGCCGTGGATCCGGTCCTTTATCAACACACATTATTGCGTTTTTCCTATTGTGGTCATCAGCCGCAATTGGCCAGTGGTCTTAAATATTCATCAATCAAAAAAAGAATCATCATCATGAAAAGACAAACCTCCAAAAATTCGATGCGACTTCGGTCGGTAATGATCCTCCCCTTACTTGCCGGGATCATGTACAGCTTTAGTGATAAAGTAGTAATTGCACGGCATTCAGATTCCGCACTGGTGGTCCAACCCCTTCCGGTACAGGATAAAGCCTCCCCTGAAATGGTGGCCGAGTACAACCTCCTGGCGAGGAAGTACAATGAAATGTCCCAAAAAGACTTCCATGTTCAAGGCGAGGAAGTTGAAAGATTGAATTACATCTACAGCTTGATGACCAC
Source organism: Muriicola sp. (assembly GCA_041744575.1). Classification (GTDB taxonomy): domain Bacteria; phylum Bacteroidota; class Bacteroidia; order Flavobacteriales; family Flavobacteriaceae; genus JTS-RE37. Next base: position 41,199 of record JBGTKP010000029.1, on the reverse strand, counting down.
ATCACAAAAACGCAACGCTGAACCTTTTCCGGAATTTCCTGAACCTCCTGACGCGCCCGCCGTTATTCAGAATGGGTCAGATGATCTCCTCCCGCCCACCCCTCCGCGAAGTCCGGGGGTGGTAAAGTCAAATTCTTCGGTAACAACTGTTTACAATGTGGACACCGTATCAGCCACGACCACTGAAATTTCAGTAACGGCTCCCGTAGAGGTCAATTATGAAGTTTCCAATGAATTTACTTCTGCCCCTGCCCCGCCCGCTCCCCCGGCACCACCAGATCCTCTTAAACATATGAAGGAACTGGCACTGGATGGTGCGAAATTCCTTTACAATGATCAACCTGTCTCTGATACCAGGGCCTTTGAAATCGTAAAGAATAAAAAGAATCTATTTATTTATATTCTGGATACAGATTCCAAAACCCCACTGGTTAAACTAAGTGACCATCCGATAAAAAAGTAAAATGTTCCTATATAACGTGAATAAAGCTTAAGCTTTTTAATTCGAAAAAATCTCTTTCCCTTACCCTAAAGGGCAATAACTTTCTCTATCAGGATTATTTCTACAGGATTTTTCCTCCCTTTTAGGGTTGGAGAACAGAAAAATCCAGTTTCATTGGCTTAGCCATTATTCACGTTAAATAAAATTCCAATACCAACAAGCCTCCTTCGGGAGGTTTTTTGAATCTGATAGTTCGTTAGAAACTAATTTTCATCAATAACACAGGTCTCCGGAAGATGAACGCTAAAAATTATTGAAATCCCATTTCGGATAAAACAAATCCCCCAAAATCACGTTTAAGTATCCTGGACAATCATCAATCTACCGCCCCCGGGCGGACTTAAATCAGAACGCTATGTTAAAAGATTTCTTTATCCTCTGCTCAGGAGCGGATGCAAACCTGTTGAAAACATGTTCTTCAGGAGAGCAAAATAAATACGCCGGCATAGGCGCCACCGTTTTCTTCACCGCATTAATGGCTTTTATCGCTGCCGGGTATGCCCTCTACACGGTTTTTGACAATGTGTATACAGCGATTTTCTTCGGCCTGATCTGGGGCCTTCTCATTTTTAACCTGGATCGTTTTATTGTGTCCACAATAAAAAAGAGGAATAGCTTCCAAAATGAAATACTTCAGGCGACCCCAAGGATCATCCTCGCGGTCATCATTGCGGTTGTTATCTCCAAACCCCTTGAAATGAAGATTTTTGAGAAAGAGATCAATCAGGTCCTTCTGGAACAAAAAAATGAACTCACTCTTGCCAATAAACAACAGATCGCACTGCAATACAATCCGGCTATAGAAGGGCTTCAACAGGAAATTAACTCCCTGAAATCAGACATCAGCACCCGCGAAGCGGAGACGAATGCATTATATGATACCTATATCTCGGAAGCTGAAGGACGGCAGGGCACGTTGTTACTGGGAAAAGGACCTGTCTATAAGGAGAAAAGACAAAAACATGATGCATCGCTGGCCGAGTTGGAAAATATGAAGGCGAATAATTCCCTGAAAATAACCGAAATAGAAAACCAGATAGCAGCGCTTGAATCAGAATATACAACCGAGGTGAAAGATTCGCAACCCATCATCGATGGATTTGACGGGCTGATGGCCCGGATCAGTGCCCTGGATGCACTTCCCTGGTTTCCTTCTTTTTTCATCTTCCTGCTTTTTCTTGCCATAGAAACATCGCCCATCATCGCCAAGTTGTTGTCTCCCAAAGGCCCGTACGATCTTAAACTGGAGGATGAAGAAAGTATCGTCGATACCTGGGTAACACAGAAAGTCCGGCAGCGTCGCAAAATCCTTGCCAGCGATATTGAACTTAACGAACGCATTTATGCCGAAATTGCTGAGGAGGAGGCCGTTTACGCGTATAAAAAAGCCAAAGCAGAGGAATTACTCCGGATGCAGGCTGATGCCTTCCATGATCTGCAGGTAAAAAATCTCTGATTCTTTCGCATCAGGGAAACAAATAGTATGATGGTTCCTGGTTGCCTGCAAATCAGGGGATAATATTCATCTTCTTCAATAAAAAGGAGGCATTCATATTTTTACAAACCCCTTCCTTTAATCTGTAATCGAAATGCAGTTCATTTTGTACGATCTCCGCGTCAAAATAAAAGTTCCTGACACGGGAGTGGGTTTCGGCAACTTCGCATAAGCTCAAATCATGAGTGGCGATTAGCCCGGAAGATCCAGAGGTGATAAGTTTCTCCAGAAATTTTCTGGATCCGATCGCTTTGTCTGTACTGTTAGTCCCTTTTAAAATTTCATCGAGCACGACAAAGTAAGCATCTTCGGCCAAGGCGTCTACTATGAACTTAAGGCGTTTCAGTTCGGAAAAAAAATACGACTCCTCATGGGCAAGGGAGTCGGAGGTCCTCATACTCGTTACTAACTTAACAGGACGATAAGACACCACTGAAGCGCATACTGGAAGTCCGGCATTGGCCATCACGATCATAAGGGATACGGTTCGAAGAAAAGTGCTTTTCCCTGCCATATTCGCCCCGGTAATGACAAAATACTCCGAGGCGTTAATCACAATCGAATTGAATACCTGGACCTCCGGAGATATCAAAGGATGCCCGGCATCTGTGGCAGACAACACAGCAGCACCTCCCGAAATATCAGGGTACTTATAGTCGGGATGATTGAATGCAAAATTCCCCAGGGAATTAAAAGCGTCAAAAAAGGCAATGACTTCAAAATAACCTGCTACCTTCTCACGATGCCCTGCCATCCACTTTTCAATACGCCTGCACAGATACAGGTCCCATAGCATCAATCCATTTAATAAGATACCTAACCCAGGATTATTTCTGTTGTCCAAAGCGCTAAGCAATAGCGAAAATTCCTTCAGTATCCCTGAAGAGGGCTTCATTTCCTGTTCCAAACCGGCTTTCTTTTTTCGCAAAATCTCCGATTCAAAGTCCGACTTTCCCAGTTCCTTTATCAGCGCCTCATATTGTACAAAGGTATTGTGAGCCATCGTGGTGGTGGCATACAGCGCATTGATCCTTTGAAAGTACCGACCTGTAATTCCCATTCCCAATACCAGCCACCACACCGGATACCATCCTGAGAGCATGTCGGCCAGATAGGCGCTCCATAAGGCGATTGAAATTCCCGTGAATAACAGGGGTAAAACAGCCATCAGGGGTGGCACAAAGGGAATGTGGTTATTCAGCCATTGAATCACCTCTTTGTGAGACATCTCGACCCTAACCAGCGAGGCAATCGCAGAAAACTCCTGCCGCCACTCTGGCATCCCGGCCAATTCCCGGATGCCTTCCTGTTTTTCCCTGATACCATCAATGCTGTTCGCTTTAAGTTTGCCGGCTAAAATTCCCCTCCCCTGCTCCAAACTGGTCCTGTTACAATACTGAAAAAAGGAACCTGGGCCAAAGAGGTCAATATCTTCACTGTAAAAATGAGACGGATCACGGAACGCTTCACCATCAGGTAAGTGGCCGTATTTTCGGTCCAGCACAGCCACCTCATTACGATTGATCTGCAGAAGGGCCAGTACCTTCTTTTTTTCGGCGGCTATTCTCCTATGGCGCAGGATGAGGTAGACAAAAAGTATCAGCCCGGGAATAACACTTAAAAACCAGACAATTGTTTGGCCAAATAAAAAGTAGGCGGCGGCCATCACGGCCAGAAAAACAAGGAGTCGGAGCAAGCCCAGTAACGTCAATGACGCATCCAGTTTTATCAGGGCAGATTCATGTATTTTGAGACGTTCTTCGTAAAATCCTCTGGGATCCCTCATAGCAAAACGCTGGTTTGGGAGTAAAGATACCTATTCATGAACTAGGTTTCCTGATCAAGCCGATCCCTCAATTTTTTAGTTAGCCCCGCAACGACGAGATGGTAGGACAGATCTGTAAGTTCCCTGACCAGGGCATCCGGCAATTGTTCAATGGAGATGGTATTCCAGTGCGTTTTGCTCATGTGATATCCCGGCAAAATAAGACCATCGTAGGTCTCCCGGAGTTCAATGGCCTGTTCGGGATCGCATTTCAAATTTGTGCTGGGCGGGATACTGTCGAGGGAGAGCAGGGCGAACATTTTTCCCATTACCTTGAAAACGAGGGTTTCGGCATCAAATGGAAACCCTTCCGTAACCCCTTTCTTTAAGAGACAGTAGGCCCTGAATGATTCAATATCCATAGTAATTCTTTAAGCAAAACCTGGTTACCGCCCGGGTCCAAACGGATGGCAGTTAGGGTGTAACACCCATAGAATCATATACTATGACCTTGTTCCAAAGCTTGGAGGATTCCTCAATGAACAGCAAATGTGCCTTTTCTTCCTGATATAATTGCTGCGATTCAGCCGAATCAAAAGTCACCACCAGGGAATAGGTAAAGGAGCCGTCCACAACTTCCCTTTTAGAAACCGGAGGATATCCGATAAAATTGGTTTTTGTATACAGTGAATTGTCAAGAAACTTTCTGAGGGAGGTTTCAAATTTTTTTCTGTCAGTATCGCTATCCGGATTGTTAAGCCAGAAAAATACCGTATGCACAAAGGTTGGATTAAAATTTTTCATAGAGTTTTCATCTTGTCCATAAGAACTACTCATGGATACTAAAGCAAATAATAAAATAAAATATATTTTATTCATAAAGAGATATTATATGGTTGTCAAAGGTAGCGTTTCTGGTTATTGTTTTAATCGCTCTCTCTCATTATTCATAATTTCAAGAGCAGAATAATCCAGTTTCCATCCAATGGTGTCCACGATCTTTTCAATAAGAATGACGGCCTGCAATGCCTCCTTCTTTGCCGTCTCCATGAGCCCGCTTCCCGGGATCTTAGCCCTTATATGGTCCTTGGCCTCTTTGGTAAGCAGCGTCAGGTCTTCCGATTTAAAAAAATTGAACATCCCGCTTTTTATATCATAAAACTGGATTTCAGGTTCTACGGATAACACCTCAGGCTGAGGAAAGCCGGTCAGGATGATCTTCTTATGTTCCTTATCTGCCGTAAGGACCACCTTTTTCAGATCGTAACCTACATGTACTTTGGCATGAATTATGAGCAGGGCCTTTTTCTTGCTGCTCACCAGGCTCATAAAATGCTCCTTAATATTTTCATACCGGTAGATCTCCGCAAAGTCCCCTTCAACGGATACCAATTTACAGACACTCTTGATTTTATTCAGCAAAACCGTTGATTGGTATTCTGTGAGCTCCTCTTGTTTTCTCTTTCTGAAGTAAGTGAAAAGCCAGTACATCAGAATAGATCCGAGAATGAGGCCTATAAAAAGTTCCAGGACACTATCCATTTCTGCCATTTAAATTCCCAAGGTGGGTAAAGTTGAAACCCTGCCTGTACTTTAAGCCGTAACCGAAGATCCTGTCAAACGACGCATGAGAAAAAAGCAGGATTCCTGCCAGCTGGCATAAAGGTAAGGAAAGGTAAATTCCGGCAAGATAAACTAAAATGGCCAGCCCTTTGTGGTGAAAAATGTTGTACAATACAGCTCCGGTGGAAGGACTTATCAGATAGCCGGCCATGCCGATATCAGGAAGCAGTAAAAGTAAGGGGAACAACCACCAGGGAAAAGGTAAAAGTGAATAGAGGTAGATCCCTAAGCTGAGCATCATCACTTCCTCTAATTTTAAAATTGTCGTCATGTCTGAGTTTTATTTGGTCATAGTAGTAAGAACAGGCCTCACTTCAAAGTAACCATAAATAAATCACTTGCAATCCCATCTGCAAAAAACTTTCCCTCTCTTGAAAGGAGGAGGGTGTCATCACGAAGTAGGAGTTTTCCGCCTTGAAGATGTTTCCCCGCCTGATCCAAAGCATAATCGCGACGTGCCGGCCCGAACATGGAAGCAATTTTAATGAGGGATATTCCCCAGACTGTTCTGAGTCCTGTCATGACGTATTCATTGTAACTGTCATCACCGGTGAGCACCTCCCATTCAAACGGCCGGGTACCCTCAGTCAGCGACTTAATATATTTAAGATTGTTACGGATGTTCCAGGACCGGCTCTTACCGTCAAAGGAATGAGCCGACGGCCCTATTCCCAGGTATTTCTTTCCCTGCCAGTATGCGGTATTGTTTCTTGAATATTGCGAGGATCTTGCAAAATTGGATATTTCGTAGTGTTCATATCCTTCCGCCATCAAACGATCGGACAGGATATAAAACTGGGTTCGTGTACGGTCATCGTCCGTATCGGGCAGCTGGCCTTTACTGATCATTCTGCTCATAGCGGTGCGCGGCTCTATAGTGAGCGCATAGCTGGAGATATGCGGCAGACTGAAATCAAGGGCACGGGAAATATTTTCCTGCCATCGTTCATTGGAAAGGTAGGGGAGGCCATAGATGAGGTCGATAGAAATATTGTCAAAATAGTTCATTGCCGTTTTCAGGCATGCATCAGCCTGAGAGGCATTATGTGCGCGATTCATCAGCACAAGGTCTTCTTCAAAAAATGATTGCACGCCTATACTGAGGCGGTTGATCCCGGCAGTGTGGAGGCCTTCTATGGATTGGAGAGCCAGGTCATCAGGATTGGCTTCCAGGGTGATCTCCGGAGATCCGGCCACTTTATAATGTTGGTTGATTTCATCTAATAGAGATTCGATTTCGGAAGGCAACAAAAGTGAGGGCGTTCCCCCACCAAAGTAAATGGTTTCTACGAGTTCTCCATCGAACTCGTGCCGGCGTATGGCAAGTTCTTTGGCAAGGGCCTGCAGCATGGGTCCCTTTTTTTTAAGAGTCGTTGAAAAATGAAAATCACAGTAGTGACAAGCTTGTTTGCAAAATGGTATGTGGATGTAGATTCCGGCCATAATAACGTTTCAGGTATGCGATCAGACAGGCGAGTGAAAAAGCAAGGTGAGCAAGAGAGGAGCGGTGACCGAAAAAAACTGGTCTGCAAGATCAAGCAAAGTCTCCCCGAAGGTTACCCTGTTGATACCGGCATGCTGGCCACTATGTTCACAATGTGAACCCACTGCCAGGGCTTCACAATTTTTACCGTATGTGGGTTGCCTAGAAATCAATATGTTATTTGACCCGGTCTGAATTATTTTTGACAAATGCCTCCCAGCCTGAGTAAACGCCTTGCTTTTCTATTTTGCCCGCATTGTAAAAATGACAGACGGCCGCTGCAAGTCCATCCGTGCTGTCCAGGTTTTTTGGAAGTATTTTTAATCCAAGGCTGCTTTGTAGCATTTTTGCGACTTGTTCCTTGCTTGCGTTCCCGTTGCCGGTGATGGCCATTTTGATCTTTTTAGGCAGGTATTCAGTAATGGGAACCTGACGGGAGAGTGCCGCCGCCATCGCCACGCCCTGTGCCCTGCCAAGCTTGAGCATGGATTGTACATTTCTGCCGTAGAAGGGAGCTTCTATGGCAATTTCATCGGGATTATAGGTGTCAATAAGAGAGAGGGTCCGGTCAAAGATGATTTTCAGTTTGGTGAACGGGTCCTGGTACTGTTTTAGTATTAATTCATTCATTTGTATGAATTCCATGCCCGGGCCTATGACCCTGATAATTCCGAATCCCATGACCGAAGTTCCCGGATCAATCCCCATAATGATCTTTTCGTTCTTTACTTTCATTCTGTGAATGCTTATTTACTTTTAAATATCAAACCAGGGCTTTCGGCTGGCAGGTGTAATGCGCCAATCATTCATTCAATGGTCATCTTCCTTTGGTTAGGTCTCATTTTGTGGGTTTAGTTTGAATGAAGCAATAAGGGGATTCGAAACCTCGTACTTACAGGGATGCCCCTTTTCAAAGCGGGTTCTAGTCCGGGCAGGTTTTTGAGACTTTGAGTGATAACACCGTCAAATTCAGGGATTTGTTCCCTGATGGCCGCATTTTCTTCGATTTCCAGTACGGTCAATGTCCCCTCGTTGTCTACCAGGAAATCAACATAAATTGTATCCCTAAAGCCATTGTCCAGAACAAATTCGAACTCCCTTAGAGTACCTGAAAAATGAAGGAGCAGTGTCTGTTCAAAACATTCCTTCTGGGCATTTTTTACCAAAGTTTCATCACAATCGGTAAAGAGAGGATATTGATCTACGTCATTCCAGTCAATAGACTTTAATTCTTTCTCCACAAGTTGACGGGTCTTGGTTTCTCTGGAGGAAAAAAGATGGCAGGAAGCCAAAAGGCACAATCCCAGTACTATTCCCAATTTCCTCATATTGCATTCCTTCAGCCCGGAAAATTACAATTTTTTGCGGAAGGCTGTCCCGAAGATTTGGCTTTTCCCAGGGCCGGTTCCGTTTTGGAATACATGCCTGGGTGACACTGACTTCGGGTCACGCGATCCATGAGGTTCTCGAAGGGTGGAGACCGGACTGCAGCTCGGCCAGGGAATCGGGTTTGCAGTAGACCCGGATCTGCTAATTCAGCGCAAATGTAACCGGCAGAGAAAAGGGCACATTTACCGGTTTCCCAGCCTGTTCTCCGGGGATCATCTCCGGAAGAAGGGAAATGATCCGATCTACTTCTCCCTCCAGCAGCGGGTGAGGGCCTCTTTTTTTAATAGAGGTTATGGCTCCGGTTTTGTCTATTGTAAACATGACGTTTACGCGACCCTGAATTTTTTGGTCTATGGCCTCCCGGGGATACCGGAAATTTTTCCGCACATGTTCCATTATTTTATCATTGAAACAAGATCTTTGGTCGGACGCATCCTCACAGCCCGGATATACCGGTACCTTTTCAATCAGACCGAATGGGACCATGTCACTGGGAAGTTCCATAGGCCCGGATTCAGGAAGGGCGGTTCCAAACAAATTAAAGTCGCCTTCCACTTCCCCTGTAATGATTTCCATTTTTGCATTGAGCCGCATATTATTGGGCCCGGTGATATAGGAACCGGCTTCTGCCTGAGAAAAGACCAGGGTCGAAGTTCCATCGCTGACCACCACAAAGGTCTCATCCCTTTGATCTGATAAGGTCGTGATCCGTCCCACGATGAGATTTTCTTCCTCCGGTGTCAGTTGATCGATCCGGCCGACTGAAATGGTATCCGAATCCTCATATGAGGTCTCCTGCTGACAGGAGGAATACAGGAGCATTCCGGAAATTAACGGGAGGAGGAGGAAATATTTTACCTGTCTGATTCGATGCGATTTTGATTTGTTTAACATGATTATCCTTTTTTTAATTAATGTCGATTTATAGAACAGGTTGATAAAGGAGAGGCTTTCCGTCTGAAAAACCTGTTTTAGCAATTCCTGATAATGTCCGCGCCTATCCGATTCGGCCACCCTTGCGTCCGCCGTGAATTCATGGACTTCCGAAATCCTGGCCTGAAAGAGATAAACAAGCGGGTTAAACCATAGCGGGATACGTAAAATTTCGAAAAAAAGTAAGTCCAGGGTGTGCCATTGACCGATATGTACTAGTTCATGCTTAATGATCCCGGACCTGTTTTTTTGTGGGATGCTGTCCCCCATATAAATGGACCTGAAAAATGAAAAAGCAATGTCTGTTGCCGGGAGAAGTATTAGACAAAATTTATTGAACCTGCGAAGTTGACCTTGCTGCCTCAGACTACGCAGGTATAACAATTTATACAGAAAAAAGCCCACTGCAGCGCACATCCCGGCAAGTCCGATGACACTCAGCCAGGGAAAGTCGTAATCCCGGCTTTGCGCGGCACTTGCACTAAGAGTCAGAGGGTCCAGCGCCCATCCGGATGCCAATGCATTCCCGTACAAAGGAAGCACGGTTTGGAAAGCCTCAATATGAATCAAAGGCAAAATGAGCGAAAGTGTGAAAGTCCCCAGGAGATAAAACCGATTCCACTGAAAAAAAGTTTCCCGCTTCAGCATAAGATCGTAGAGCATTAAAAAAATCAATTGGAATCCGATTCCTTCCAGCAGATACTGTACCATCACTGTTGTTTTTTCATTTCATTTAGAATGGCCTCCAGTTCGGAAAGCGTGATGTCCTTCTTTTTCATAAAGAATGACACCATACTTTTATAGGAACCATGAAAATAGCCGTCAACCAGTTTGCTGATCGACTGATGGCTATAGTCAGATTTTGGGATAAGGGGAAAATAGGTATGGCCTTTCCCGTCCTTCTCATGATCGACAAATCCCTTGCTTTCCAGAATTCTCACAATAGTGGAAACTGTATTATATGCGGGTTTTGGTTCGGGTAGCTCACGGATGATGGCAGCGACATTCGCCTTACCCAGTTTCCAGAGTGGTTGCATTACCTCCTCCTCAGCCCTTGTTAGTTGTTTTATTTCCATTTGTTGATAATTATCTGACTTATGAATGAATGAATGAATGAATGAATGCTTGTACAGTGATGGCGTCATTTTGAATGGCCTGGCACAAATATAACTAAATATTTAGTTTAAACTAATGTTTTAGTTATATTTTTCTAACCGGAGGTGCCGGACTATTTTTAAGAATATAGGAGGCGCCTTCCGGAGATGCAGAATCAGTATCTCAGAAAGTCCTGGTTGTAACATATCCCCTGTTCTTTCGTCAAATCCGCAAGGGTCCATAAGGGCCGGAAATAATTTTTATGGATCTCGTCCTCCTGTTTATTGGATTTCTGTTGATGCTCACAGGGATTTTAGGCAGTTTCTTGCCTGTGCTTCCAGGACCTCCCGTAAGCTGGGCTGGATTGTTACTGCTTTCCCTCACCCAGGCTGTGCCGGCGGATGGGTGGTTCCTTGGTATCACCGGCGCCGTGGCCATTCTTGTGGGCGTGCTGGACTACCTCATTCCCGCCATGGGGACAAAAAAGTTTGGAGGGAGTAAGGCCGGAATGGCCGGCACTATGGTTGGGCTTCTGGTGGCCATCCTCTTTCCCGTTTTAGGGATCTTCGGGATCATTGCCTGGCCCTTTATCGGTGCCCTGGCCGGTGAGTTACTTCACAAGGCGGACAGTAAAACCGCACTGAAGGCGGCTTTCGGATCGTTTATCGGATTTCTGACAGGTACATTTCTCAAATTCCTGGTAACGGTCATTTTTCTTGGACTTTTCATTTACAAAGCGTGGGAATACCGCGCCCTGCTTTTTCCGTATTTCAGGGATTAGGCCATGATAGTATATTAGAATTGGGCACGGCTACAACCACGTCACTTTTGAGGACACAGGGGCACGCCCTATTTCGGGCAGTTCGCCGTCATAATACCCCATGTAGAAAAATCCAAGGCATTTTTCACCCGGGCCCATATCAAAAAATTCACCCATATATGCTATCATCGCCGGGGAACTCCAGTAACAGCCAAGCCCCAACTCTGTGCAGCACAGCCACATGTTCTGAACGGCCATGGCTGTGGCGGCTATTTCTTCCCACTCAGGCAGACTTTCTTTGGGATCCCGCTGCATGCAAATCGCAATAATGGCCCCCGCCTTATGGGTGTTTTCCATGATTTTCTTAACCTTCAGTTCTGATGGCTTGCTTTCCAGATCCATATATTTATACGCCAGGAACAGCCCGAGTTTCTCCTTTGTATCTCCGAGTAGGACCTTAAATCGCCAGGGTTCTGTTCGTTTATGGGTGGGAGCCCAATTGGCCGCCTCCAGAACATCTTCTACGACCTCACGGGAAACAGGCTTGTCATTATATTGAGGCGGATATACGGACCGTCGCTTTTTTATAAGTTCAAATATCATAGTTATGGTAATGTGGTGACCAACATATTCTTTCTTCCGACACCCGGAAGGCGGGTTACAATATACTGGTAATTCTCGAACTTAATGAATACATTTAAGGCAGTTAAAATGGCATTGGATGACCTCCGAAACAGGGACTTTTGCATATGGTGAAGATTGGCTGACCGCCGGGAAGGCGCTCAGTTTATGTTCCGGTTCCCTCAGGGGGGTACTGACGGCAGGGTCGAGGAAAAAAATAAGGGAGAGTCAGGCAGTTGTGCTCAGGATCGTAGAAAACGGCCACCCTGTTTATGGAATCAATACCGGATTCGGCCCCTTGTGCACCACCAGGATTTCTAAGGAGGAAACGAAAATCCTCCAGTCCAACATCCTCCAAAGTCATAGTGTGGGCGTCGGGAAACCGATCTCGCGGGAACTCAGCAAACTGATGATGATCCTCAAGGTTCACGCCCTTGCCAAAGGGTATTCAGGGATTGCAGAAGCTACACTTGACAGGATCCTCTGGCACATAGAAAACGATGTTATTCCCGTAGTGCCGTCCCAGGGATCGGTTGGTGCTTCCGGAGACCTGGCGCCACTGGCCCACTTGTTCCTCCCGTTGATCGGGCTGGGCAAACTTTGGGAAAAAGATGGGGTGGCATCGACCCTTCAACTTTTCACCAGGACAGGCCTTCAGCCAGTGGAACTGGGCCCGAAGGAAGGACTGGCACTGATCAATGGAACACAATTTATCGCCGCTCACGGAGTCCGTTTTCTGCGAAAATTTCACGGCTGCCTGGCGCACGCAGATATCATCGGTGCTATGATGATAGAAGGGTTACAGGGTTCTGTTAAACCTTTTTATGAGGAATTACATGCCCTCCGACCCTTTAAGGGTAACATCCATGTAGCTTTCAGAATCAAAGCATTATTGAAAGGATCCGAGATAATGGAAGACCATATCGATTGCGACAGGGTGCAGGATCCTTATTCCCTGCGCTGCATGCCGCAGGTACACGGGGCCTCGCGCAACAGCTGGCTGCACCTTAAGGAACTCCTGGAGACAGAGCTGAACGCCGTCACCGACAACCCGGTTATACTAAATGACAACCTGACGATCAGCGGAGGTAATTTTCATGGACAACCGTTGGCGATGGCCCTGGATTACGCCTGTCTGGCAGCTTCGGAAATTGGCAATATTTCGGACCGGCGGATCTATCTGGCACTGGAAGGAAACAGCCCCGGCGTTCCCAAGCTACTTATGAAAAATACGGGGATCAATTCGGGTTATATGATCCTCCAATATACCAGTGCGGCCCTGGCAAGTGAAAATAAAGGGTTGTGTTTTCCCGCCAGTGCCGACAGCATTCCCACCTCCCTCGGACAGGAAGATCATGTAAGCATGGGTTCTATAGCGGCCAGGAAGGCGTTGCAGGTGGCAGGGAATGTAGAAAAGATACTTGCCATTGAACTTCTCACTGCTGCCCAGGCCTTCGAGTTCAGGAAGCCTTTGAAATCAGGAAAACTACTGGACCGGGTTCACCGGCTGGTACGGGACAAGGTTCCCTTTGCCGACAAGGACAGGGTCTTTGCCGAAGACATCGAAACCGGTATTGCGTTGATCAGGGATCAGGCCATAATAAAGGCGATTGACCAAATTGGTGTACAGGAAGCCCTTTCACTGGAAACCCCGTTTAACAGGGAATTTGAAACGTATTAAAATCTTAAAATGCATTCTTCCTGCCTGTTTGAACAAGGGCAGAACGCCTGAGAATTTTTGACCTTTACCAAATGGTACCCATACCAGCTGACCCCCTGAAACCCCTGCGATTTTCTGTCTCGCTTTTGATCCCCGCCAATTGCCTATCTGGTCCTTAAATCCTAACTTGTGAAAAACATAGACAGATCCATTCCTTTGAACAAGCCACTTCTTATCGGTCCCTTTTCACAATTACTCCCCATGACCGGAATCCCAATCCGCGGGCCATTGGGAGATACCGAAATGCCCATTTTGGAAAAGGCCGGAATACTGGTAGAAAACGGGCGGATCCATTCCATTGGCCATTATGATACGCTAAAAAGTACAACGGCTTCCTCAAAAGTGGAAGTAGTTTCACTGGAAGCAGATTGTATTGGTCTTCCGGGCTTTATAGATTCCCATACCCATTTGTGTTTCTCCGGCAGCAGGGCCAGGGATTACGCTTTGAGGAATTCCGGGAAAACCTATCAGGAAATTTCCGCTGCCGGGGGAGGGATTTGGGATACGGTAACTCATACCCGCAGGACCGGCAAAGAGGACCTGACATCCGAAATTTCACATCGCGCATGGCGCCACCTGTGTAATGGCATCACCACTATTGAAGTCAAAAGCGGTTACGGACTGTCTCTTGAGGAAGAATTAAAAATGTTGAGAGCCATTCAGGATGCCAATGCATCGGTTACTGCCGATCTTATTCCCACCTGTCTGGCTGCCCATATGGTTCCGCGCGATTTCTCAAAGGGGCCGGATGCCTATCTCAGGGAAATCGGCGACAACTTATTTCCATTGCTCAGGGCACAAAAGCTGGCCAACCGGATTGACGCCTTTATAGAGGAAGGGGCTTTTACCCCTGAAAACATAAGGCCCTATTTCCAAAAAGCCAAATCCATGGGATTTGATCTTACCGTACATGCGGACCAATTCACCACGGGGGGAAGTGAAGTTGCCGTCTTGTTCGGCGCACGCAGCGCTGATCACCTGGAAGTGAGTGGCAGCCATGAAATTCAACTCCTGGCCCGGAGCCAGGTAATAGCCACAGCACTCCCCGGCGCCAGTCTGGGACTGGGTTGTGATTTTACACCGGCGCGAAAAATTCTCGACGCCGGAGGCGCTCTCGCCATCGCCTCCGATTACAATCCCGGCTCTGCTCCGATGGGAGATTTACTGACACAGGCTGCGGTCCTCGGAGCCTTTGAAAAACTTACGGCGGCCGAGGTATTTGCCGCTCTGACCGTGCGCGCCGCCGCCGCCCTGGGACTGACAGACCGTGGCTTACTGGCAGAAAACTGCCTTGCAGACCTGGTTATTTTCAAAGCCCCTCACTACCATGAAATTCTTTATCATCAGGGAACTTTAAAACCTTTTCAGGTATATAAAAAAGGTGCCCTTGTACATGAAAATCCGCAAATGCACCACTATGGATTTTAAATCTTCTGTTTTACAGGGCATCCCGGTCGTCCTGCCCCCCGGCCCAACCTATGATCCGAAAGTCAGTCATGCCCCGAAAAGGAAAGAAATCCTGAGCTCTCAGGAAAAGCAATTGGCTATCCGGAATGCCCTGCGCTATTTTCCGGCCGAATGGCATCATACGCTTTCGCGGGAATTTGCGGAAGAACTGGGCTCTTATGGAAGGATTTACATGTACCGTTTTAAGCCTTCGTATAAAATATATGCGCGGCCTTTAGAGGAATACCCTGCATTATGCCGGCATGCCGCTGCCATCATGCTGATGATCCAGAACAATCTGGATCCCGCCGTTGCCCAGCATCCGGAGGAACTGATTACTTACGGAGGCAACGGGGCGGTTTTCCAGAACTGGGCGCAATACCTGCTTACCATGAAATACCTCGCGATCATGACCAATACGCAAACGCTGCATATGTACTCAGGACATCCGCTGGGATTATTTCCATCTTCAGTAGATGCGCCCAGGGTAGTTATTACCAACGGGATGATGATCCCCAATTATTCTTCACAGGACGACTGGGAAAAGTACAATGCCCTTGGCGTTACTCAATATGGCCAGATGACGGCAGGCTCCTATATGTACATCGGCCCTCAGGGGATTGTACATGGAACTGCCATCACTGTAATGAATGCTTTTCGCAAAGTGCTGAAAAGCGGAGAGTCTGTCCGCGGAAAACTGTTTCTGACTTCGGGCCTGGGGGGAATGAGTGGTGCCCAACCCAAGGCAGGTTCTATTGCAGGATGTGTCACTGTCTGTGCAGAAATCAATCCCGCCGCAGCTATGAAAAGGCATGAGCAGGGCTGGGTAGACGAGTTGACAGACGACCTCGATGTTCTTGTACAGCGCACCCGCAAGGCTGTTGCCGGGGAGGAAGTGGTGTCTATTGCCTATATCGGCAATGTGGTCGATGTCTGGAAAAAGTTTCTTGAAGAGGCACTGTTTGTACATTTGGGATCTGATCAGTCCTCCCTTCATAATCCCTGGGCTGGGGGGTATTATCCGGCAGGACTTTCCTTCGAAGAATCACAAATGATGATGGCGGAGCAACCAGTAAAATTCAGGGAAAAAGTACAGGAATCTCTCCGGTCTCAGGTTGAAGCGATCAATGGCCATACAGAACGAGGCACCTATTTTTTCGATTATGGGAATGCCTTTCTTCTCGAAGCTTCACGCGCCGGGGCACGACTTTGGAAAAATAGCAAAGGACAATTTACTGACCGGCCCGATTCGGCGGATGACCCCTGGATATATGCTTCCTATGTGCAGGATATCCTTGGTCCCATGTGTTTTGATTACGGTTTCGGGCCATTCAGATGGGTTTGCACTTCCGGGGACCCGGATGATCTCAGGTTAACCGACAAGCTGGCGCTTGAGGTCCTGCTGGCTATGAAAGATACAGCACCCCAGGAAATTATCAGGCAGCTGGAAGACAATATACACTGGATCAGGGAAGCGGAGGATAACAGGTTGGTAGTGGGTTCGCAGGCAAGGATCCTCTATGCCGACGCTGAAGGCAGGATGAAAATAGCCGCTGCCTTCAACTCAGCGGTACAAGACGGCAGCATTTCCGCCCCCGTTATCCTTGGAAGGGACCATCATGACGTAAGCGGAACAGATTCCCCTTATAGGGAGACAAGCAATATTTATGATGGCAGTAAGTTCACTGCTGATATGGCTATTCACAATGTGATCGGGGACAGTTTCAGGGGCGCTACCTGGGTTTCCATCCACAATGGGGGTGGTGTTGGATGGGGAGAAGTGATCAATGGGGGTTTTGGGATGGTTCTGGATGGCAGCCGGGAAGCCTCGCAACGATTAAAGAATATGTTGTTTTATGATGTTAACAATGGCATTGCCAGAAGAAGCTGGGCGCGAAATGCGGAGGCTCTATTTGCCATCAAAAGGGAAATGGCCCGGACACCCGGCCTTCAGGTAACCCTCCCCTATCTTGTAGACGATAACCATTTAAAAGATTTGTTTTTGTAAATTTACATACAACCCCACATCAGCCTCAAAACTACTGAAGAGCTCATGAGATCCTACATCCCCCCAAATCCAGACCTCTGGACAGGTCGTCTTTCCGGAAAAGGCCTGTACCTGCACGAAAACATACGTTATCTTCATCTGGACACTCCCAAAAAAGCCGACACGGACATTGGCCCGGCTGTAGCCCTGTTGGGTTATGCATGTGAAGAAGGTATACGGAGAAATCAGGGGAGACCTGGGGCAGCTAAAGGTCCCGACGCCATCCGTCACCAGCTGGGCAGGATGCCCATGCATCTGGATGAGCGCATCCTGCTGTTTGATGCCGGATCCGTCAATTGCACCGATGGCGATCTGGAAGGCACACAGGCCGATCTGACCCTGGCTGTTTCAGGATTGCTCGATCGGCATTACTTTCCTTTGGTAGTCGGTGGCGGCCATGACATGTCATATGGTCACTTTAATGGCCTTCTTGAAGGAAATCAGAATAAAACCATAGGAATTATCAACTTTGATGCCCATTTCGATCTGAGATCAAACGAGAAAACGAATAATTCAGGAACTCCTTTTTACCAGATTGCTTCGGATTGTCATGCGAAAAATCTGGACTTCAGGTATCTCTGCCTTGGCATCAGAAGGGATGCCAACGACAGGGAACTCTTCCAAACAGCGGAACAACTCGGGGTCGATTTTATCAGCGCCAAGCAGTTTACCTTACAACGGCTTGTACAGATAGAGCGTGAAGTACTTCAATTTATTAGCGAAGTGGATGCCATTTACGTTACAATTGACCTGGACGGCTTTTCCTCGGCTTATGCTCCCGGAGTCAGTGCCGCTTCTCCCATGGGATTCTCTCCGGATATCGTTCTGGAAATCCTGAAAGTTATCCTGGACTCCACCAAGACCGTTGGTGTGGACATTGCAGAGATGAATCCTGATTATGATCCGGACGGACAAACGGCAAAACTGGGCGCCAGTCTGATACATTTCATTTTAGACCAACTGCCGCTATTCTAACCAGGAGGCATAGTATTTGCCGTCATCTATATCAAGTGCGGCTTTGGTCAGCTGCAGGGGTTTGAAGGTGTCGATCATCACCGCGAGTTCCTCCGTTTTCGTTTTACCTATACTGGCTTCATACGTCCCCGGATGTGGCCCGTGTGGAATCCCGGCCGGATGCAAAGAAATATAACCCTTATCAATATTCTTCCGGCTCATGAAATCCCCGTCCACATAATAGAGTACCTCATCGGAATCAATATTGGAATGGTTATAGGGTGCCGGAATGGATTGCGGATGGTAGTCATATAACCTTGGACAAAAAGAGCAAACGACGAAGGCGGCGGTTTCAAATGTCTGATGCACCGGTGGCGGCTGATGAACCCTTCCGGTAATCGGTTCAAAATCATGAATTGAAAATCCATAAGGAAAATTGTAGCCGTCCCATCCAACCACATCAAAGGGATGGGTCGCGTAGATAAGCTCATGTAACTGGCCCTGCTTTTTTATCTTCATCACAAATTCCCCTTTTTCATCAAAGGTCTGCAGGTTGCGGGGTAGTTTAAAATCACGCTCACAATACGGAGATTGTTCAAGGTGCTGTCCGAACCAGTTCCGGTATCTCTTAGGGGTATACACCGGATGATAAGATTCGGCAATCAATAAGCGGTTGTCCTCATTGTCAAAGGATATCTGGTAGATCATCCCCCTCGGAATGATAAGGTAATCTCCATATTCAAAGGGAATTTCTCCGAGAAATGTCCTAAGGACGCCGGAACCTCTGTGAACGAATAACAGCTCGTCCGCATCTGCATTTTTATAAAAATAATCCTTTACAGATTTTTCAGGCGCCGCAAGGCTGATATGGACATCATTGTTAAACAGAAGGACGGTGCGGCTTTTGAGATAGTCAGGTTCCGCTTTTACTTCAAATCCTTTGAATAACCGGGATTTGATGTTATGGGACTCGGCAGCCCTGGGGGCGATGTCCTGTGATTTTCCAACCTGTCTGACCTGTGTCGGACGATGCAGGTGATACAGCAGGGAAGACATCCCGTCAAACCCTATGGTGCCGAATAATTGTTCGTAATGCAGGGTGCCATCCTTTTTTTTAAAGACGGTATGTCTCTTATGAGGCATGGATCCCAGATGATGGTACAAAGGCATGTGGAAAATTCTTAGGTTCTCCTCTAAAATTACGACAAAATAAAGGTATGGTGAAATGTTCCTTTTAAAATCTGCCTCCCTCCCTGTGCGGCAGATAACCGCGATCCGGTCAGGGAAGGTCCATAAAAAAAGCCTCCCAAAAGGAAAGCCTTTCATTGGCAGTTACAAAGGTAGCTGCACATTTGCATGAGTGCCGGTTCAGCATTGCGAAGCGGTTCATGCACAACACAACAAGACAAAGATACTAAAGCTTTTTGACATTAACCTACTTACCTTTCCCAATTATACTTTCGGGTGGTAGGGACGAACGATCAGTCTGGCGGCCTTGTCGTAGTTGATATAATTATAGGCCCAGTTGAAGAGAACGATTACTTTATTGCGAAAACCTACCAATGACATCAAATGCACAAACATCCAGATGAACCAGGCGAAGAAACCGGCAAAGCTGATTTTGGGCAGGTCTACCACCGCCTTATTTCTGCCTATGGTAGCCATTTCTCCCTTATTCCGATACGAAAATGGCTCCATCCCGTTGCCATTCAGCAATTTCTCAAGATTCCCGGCCAGGTGTTCCCCCTGTTGGATGGCAGGCTGCGCCATTTGCGGATGTCCTTTTGGGTAGTCTTCAGAGGCCATATACGCGATATCCCCGATGGCGAAAATCTGCGGATAGCCTTCCACCTGGTTGAACCGGTTCACCTTGAATCGGTTGAGTTTTTCAATCAAGCCGGACGGTCCAATGCCTTCAACGATTGCTCCGGTAACGCCTGCTGTCCAGATAAAATTCCTTGTGCGGATCCTTACCCCGTCTTCGGTAATTAACATCTTCCCATCATAACTTTTAACGATCGAATTCAGATGTAGGCTGACCCCCATCTTTTTCAGGAAAGCGGTGGCTTTTGCGGATGAATGAGCACTCATTGGCGGAAGCACCCTGTCCATGCCTTCAAAGAGATGGATCTCCATTTCCTCTACATTCAGGTGTCGGTAATCCTTGGGGAAAACATTCTTTTTTAGCTCGGCAAATGCTCCGGCCAACTCTACTCCGGTCGGACCCGCACCTATAATGCATATGTTCATCAGTGCTTTTCGTTCCATGGGATCCTCACAATCATCAGCCTCTTCAAAATTTTGAAGCATCAGGCTGCGGATATTGAGGGACTGAGGTACATTTTTCATGGCCATACCATGGGTTTTAATATCCTCATTCCCAAAGAAATTGGTTTTTGTCCCGGTCGCAATTACGAGGTAATCATAGGAGAGAGATCCTATAGAGGTGTGCACAAGTTGTCCCTCAGGGTCTACCCGATCCACATTCGTCCAACGGAAATGAAAATTCTTCAGGCGCTTCAGGATCTTCCGGATCGGATAGGCGATGGAATCAGGTTCAAGACCCCCGGTAGATACCTGGTATAACAATGGCTGGAAAGTGTGGTAGTTGTTCTTGTCTATCATGACCACCTGGGCATTCAGGTGCTTCAATTTTTTGGCCAGGGATATGCCTGCAAAACCTCCCCCTATGATGACCACACGTTTCTTGTCTGTTCGAGGTAAATTCATAATACTGTTTTTACAAAAATACGCATTCATGATGGCATCTCCGTTTTAGGATGCGGGCGGAAATTTCTTGGAAAATTGCTTTTGAAAATCAAGTTTAAGAGCTGGCACGGCGGGATCACATGATTTTATTTCCGGATATTACGTCTTTACGTCTAAATAAAACCCCTCAAACAATTTTTGACTTTCGAAATGCCATTGGCAATTCAATGCAATGGATGCCTCTTGGTCAGCCATTGAAAAAATTGTACATTTCATTTTTTAAGAAATTAACCCGAAAATTTATGGTTACATGAGTAAGGCTTCATCAAGAAGGGATTTTGTAAAAAGAGCCACCCTCGGCACCGCCGCAATCGGGGTTGCACCGCAAATTCTTGCGGCCACCTATCAACAGAAAATACAACTGCACAGGAACTACCGACCGGAATTATTCACTGCGAATGACCAGATTCAGCTAGGTCTGATCGGGTGCGGAATACAGGGGATATATGACACAACCGCTGCCTTAAGGGTTCCGGGGTTTCAGCTCGTGGCAGTCTGCGATCTGTATACCGGGCGGTTGGACAGGGCAAAAGAACTTTGGGGACCGGAGCTATTTACTACCCGTGATTACAGGCAACTTCTCGGGAGAAAGGACCTCGACGCAGTTATTATAGCTACACCCGACCATTGGCACCAGCCCATTACCATCGCGGCTTTAAAAGCCGGCAAAGCGGTTTACTGTGAAAAACCCATGATTCGGCGTTATGAAGAGGGCCAGGAAATC
This sequence comes from Muriicola sp., assembly GCA_041744575.1. Taxonomy (GTDB): domain Bacteria; phylum Bacteroidota; class Bacteroidia; order Flavobacteriales; family Flavobacteriaceae; genus JTS-RE37. The sequence continues at coordinate 19,873 of JBGTKP010000029.1, read as the reverse complement.
ATAAAGGTTCAAAAAGAAACCGGCTCCCTATGTCAGATCGGGAGTCAGGGGATGTCATCCCTGGGAAATGAAAAGGCAAAACAATTATATAAGGACGGTGCTATCGGAGAGCTGATTCTTGTGGATATGTTCAATGACCGGTATTCCGCTGAAGGGGCATGGCAATATCCTATCCCCCCGGATGCCGATGCAACAACTGTTGACTTTGACACCTTCCTTGGCAATGCCCCAAAAGTGCCCTATGACAATAAGCGGTTTTTCAGATGGCGAAATTACCAGGATTATGGAACAGGCGTTGCCGGAGATTTATTTGTCCATGAATTTTCAACCCTTCATTTTATTCTGGATTCGATGGGGCCGGTATCTGCCCAATCCACGGGAGGGCTAAGGTATTGGAAGGACGGCAGGGATGTGCCGGATGTTATGTTGACCCTCTATGATTTTCCAGAGACAAAAACCCATCCCGCCTTTAACGCCAACTTCCGCATTAATTTTGTCGCCGGTTCCGGGGGTGGCGGCGTCTTCAGGCTGGTTGGGACCGAAGGCGCTATGGAGGTGGACAGCAATCTAGTAACCTTAAAGAGATCGAAATTGAACATGGTTCCTGAAGGTTATTCTATGATCGCATATACCGAAGCCACCCAGAAATTGATCAGATCGGCTTATGAGACAAGCAACCCGGAGAACCGGGAGGCCGATCTGAAGGTGGGAGAGACCACCTTTGAAGCTTCCGATGATTATAAGGGAAGCCATTATGACCATTTTCACAATTTCGCCCAGGCGATCCGGGGGGAAAAGACCATTATACAAGACCCCACTTTTGGATTGCGTGCAGGCGGGGCAGCACTTCTGGCTAACGAAAGTTATTTCAATAAAAAAATAGTAAACTGGGATCCGGTAGGCATGAAAATGGTCTGATCCATACCAATGCCGGCGTGAGGATGATCTGGATGCTGCCAGCGCCCGGAAGCGCTTTTCCATTTCAGAAATCCGTATAAAGGGAGCCCATTACCTGAAACACCGGCGGACAAGCAGTGTTACTTAAATGGTGAAAGTGATCACCGGAATTCTGGAGTGGTTGGCGACATCTTCGCCGATACTTCCTATAAAAAAATGAGAGAGGCCTTTACGGCCATGGGTAGGAATCCCGACGAGATCGGCGCCCACTTTTTCGGTATAATTCAGGATCCCTTTTTCAACGCTGTAGTCATTGTATATTTCGACTTCCATGGCCACACCGCACAAGTGCAGGAACTCAGCGACCTTTTTGTGGATATCCTCAGAACTCAGGAACCTGTCCCCGGGGGTATTTATGTAAACCAGGTCCATACTTGCGGATAATTCCGCGGCAAAATTCCTGGCCTTCTGAAAGGCATTCTTATTTTCGGCTGACAAATCACACGCAAATACAAAGCGTTCCACTTTAAAATCATGGTGATCGTTCTTTATTACCAGCACAGGAACTTCTGAATGCCGTACCACCTTCTCGGCATTCGAACCTATAAAAATTTCCTTAAGGCCATCAGTCCCATGAGAACCCATGACAATCATTCCGGCTTTGTGTTTTGACGCCACTTCATTCACTTCGCTGAAGACCTTAAAATGTTTGATGACGGGGGTAATAGGAACGCCCTTCAGATAGGGTTTGTTCAAAAACTCATTTAATTTCTTTTCGGCCAGTTTGATAAAAAAGAGGGTTTGTTCCGGATAGTATCCTTCAGAGGTCGAAATCATTGCCTCATTTAATTCGAGCATATGAAGTACGATCACTTCCGTTTTGTGGTTTTTGGCAAGGGAGGCAGCCACTTTAAGGGCATACTCAGATTGCTCTGAAAAGTCAATAGGAACAATGATCGGCTTCATTACAGGGAAATGATTTTAGTCAATAAATTAGTTTTCGTCATATAAAGTTAAGGGAATCTATCATAAACAAGACATTCCATTCCATTTTCTTATTTGCCACAAATGGTCTGGCGATTACTCCCTGGCCAAATGCCGGATATTCCGGCCGGGAAAATCCAGAACCAGTGCATTAAAAAAGATCCGGATCGTTTGATCCGACTCATTCTAAAGAGGACCCATTGTGAGATTTATCTCTGTTATTTGAGTCATCAGTCATCACCCCATAATGCACCAATGATCGCAACAGAACCTGCCATTAAGGACTTAAAAAGTTTCCTTCATCCATTCGTAGGGAGCTCTTTTTATCCACAGCCCACGTGTAAAATCAGGGAAATCCTGTGGCTGCCCATTGTTGGCTATAGAGACTTCAGACAATGGAGTAACCGCACTCCATGCGGCAGCGTCATAGGCATCCATGGGTGGTGCAATATTTTGCTTCGCCGATTCCACAAAAGAATTCATCACAAAAAAGTCCATGCCGCCATGACCTGCATCTTCCGCATATTCCCCATACTTTTTCCAGAGCGGGTGATCATATTTTTTGAGCCACTCGTCTGCGACGTCCCATTCATGAGGCTCAGACTGGCCTTCAACATAGATCCTGTTCCCGTCAACCTCCCACAAACCACTGGCTCCCTGAACCCTGAATCCCAGAGAGTAAGGTCTGGGGGAATTGCAGTCATGGGTGACGATAATGGTTTCTCCATTGGATGTTTCAATGACAGACGTTATGACATCTCCCTGTTTAAATTTGACGCTGGCATTGGGATGTCCTTCTCCCCCCAGCTTTACTATATAGTTGTGCAAACCGACGGCCTTGGTTGCATGGGAAGTCATAGAGACAAATCGGTTGCCCCTGTTAATGTTTGCCATAACGGCCACAGGTCCCAGGCCGTGGGTAGGATAGACATCAGCATTCCGCTTTACAGAATGTTCCGTACGCCACCTCGCCTCGGAAATGGCCTTCTCCCCGAACTCCACCCCCCCGCCATGGGCGCTTTTTCCATCATTGAATTTTACTTCGCGCAAGTCATGTTGGTACCCGCAGCGAAAATGAAGCAATTCCCCAAATACATTTTGCTGGACCATGTTCAGGACGGCAAGGATGTCCCTGCGATAATTAACATTCTCAAGGATCATCATATGAGTGCCTGTCTTTTCGTGGGTGTTCACCAGATCCCAGCATTCTTCCATGGTATTGGCGGCAGAGACCTCAACCCCTGCATATTTTCCCGCAAGCATGGCATCTACCGTCATGCGGACATGCCATAACCAGGGGGTGGCTATCACTACTGCATCAACTTCCTTAAGGGCCAGCAGGTTTCTGTAATCCAGGTCATTGCTGCCAAAGGTCAAAGGTGCTTTCCCTCCTGCTTCACTGATCATTTTTTTAACCAGTGAAATTCTCTCAGGATCAATATCACAGACTGCGGTGATATTGATATCCTTCCTGGCCAATAGATTGGAAAGATGATTGGATCCCCGCAGACCCACGCCTATCATGCCAATATTTAATTTGTCATTCTGCGACACGCCCTTCCAAAGGGATGAAAGGTTGGGAGATAGAATGACCCCTGCGCTCATCGCTGAGGTATTTTTTATAAACGTTCTTCTGGTGCTCATACGGCAGTGTTTTTCTAGGTGTTTAAATTAGGAAATTCTTTATGATGCCATGCATCATGAAGTATAAAAACTTATTTTTGCGGCCATAAAGCAAGGATATGATATTACTCTTAATGGCAGCGGGACGGGGAAGCAGGTATGGTAAATTAAAGCAATTTGACGGATTCGGTCCCAATGAGGAATTTCTAATGGAATACAGTATGTATGACGCGATCGAAAATGGCTTCGAACATATTGTGGTGATTACCCAGAAGGACAATGTGTCCTTTCTGAAGGAGTATCTTGGCGGCAGGCTTCCGGAAAATATAAAACTGGATGTCATTTCCCAGGAATTATCCGACCTGCCATCCGGGGTTAATTTTACCGGCACCAGAGAAAAACCCTGGGGAACCGCGCATGCAGTATGGTCTGCCAGGAATGTGATCAGAACCCCCTTTGCCGTGATCAATGCTGATGACTATTACGGGAAGGCGGCTTATAAGAATGCTTCCGGTTTCATTGATGAAAATGTTGATGATCATACGTATGGTCTTCTCGCCTACACCCTGAATGACACCCTGTCCGAATATGGTTCGGTTTCGCGTGGGGTTTGTCAAAGTGAAGGGGATTCACTGATTTCAGTAAATGAAAGGACAAAAATTGAAAAGCAGGATACCCGGATCATCGACCTGGATTCCGGGATCGAATTTGACGGAAGTGAACTGGTGAGCATGAATTTCTGGGTTTGTATGCCGTCAATATTTGATCACATCGCCAGTGATCTCCGGAATTTTATCAACCAGGAGGACACTTCCAAAATAGAAACCGGGGAGGTGTACCTTCCATTTGTGATGCAGGAAATGTTACGTGATAAGAGTGCTAAGGTAAAGGTCATTCCTTCCGACAGCAAATGGTTTGGGATCACTTATGCAGATGATAAACAAAAGGCGGTTGATTTGCTGGAAGAGATGACCACTCTGGGCTCTTATCCCGCACCCTTATGGGACAAGCCATCTTCCTAAAGTCCGCCCATGGAGAAGGATTCGCTCTTAGCCGTCTTACATCAGTTCTCAATTACCGGAAAAGCTTTTAAAATCCAGCCCATTCACCAGGGCTTTATCAATGATACCTACCTGGTAATGGAGAAGGATACTCCATTGTACATCCTTCAGCGGATCAACACGGTCGTTTTTCCCAAGGTAAAGGAGATCATGGGGAATATCGGCAAGGCCCTTGAATGTCTGAGTGCCCCTGATTATACAAAGATTGTCCTGGTCCCTTCAAACTCCGGCAACTCCTTTCTAAAGGATACAGCCGGTAATTACTGGCGGCTGATGACGTATATCAGCCACAGTACTGCCTATGATACGACTGAAGATGAATCGGTAGCCTTCGAGGCGGGACGGATTATCAGCACATTTCACCATCTTCTTCTCAATGCTCCTATTGATGCGTTTGAAGATATTATTTCCGGATTCCATGATCTTTCCCTGCGTGAAGATCAATTCATGGAAGCGATGGGCCTGGCTTCATCCGAATTAAAGACCACTGCCCGGGAGGCCATTGCCTTTGCACGGGAAACCATTCCAAGACTTAAAAATTGGGATCAGACCGACCTTCCGGTACGAATATGCCATAACGATACAAAGCTCAATAACATCCTCTTTTCAGAAACGTCCGGGAAAGCCTTATGTCTGATTGATCTGGATACCCTGATGCAGGGATACTTTCACTATGACTTTGGTGATGCAGTCAGGACCATTGTAAATACAGCTGCCGAAGACGAAATAGAACATTCGAGGATCACTTTTGATAAAGGACTGTTCCGGGCATTTTTACGGGGCATCAGGTCGAACGGCTCGTTTCTGAGCAGGCGTGAGTTGGCAGTTTTACCCCTCGGAGCCACCCTCATGCCCTTTCTGCATGGGATAAGAGCACTTACTGATTATCTCAGCGGGAATCGCTACTATAAAGTGGCCTATGAAAACCAGAACCTGGATCGATGCCTTAGTTTGTTCGATTTCACCCGCAAGGCTCTGGGCGAAATAGCATTTATGGAAGCGGTTATTGCAGAAGAATTCGATTCCTGAACAGCTATCAGTTAAATGCCGGAAGCCCGGTGATATCCGCCCCTGTGATCAGCAGGTGTATATCGTGGGTACCTTCATAGGTAATGACACTTTCAAGATTCATCATATGTCGCATAATACTATATTCCCCGGTAATACCCATGCCTCCAAGGACCTGCCGGGATTCGCGTGCTACATGAATGGCCATCGCCACATTGTTTCTCTTGGCCATGGATATTTGAGTAGTGGTCGCACGGCCTTCATTTTTTAGTTGACCAAGCCTCAAGGCCAACAGTTGTGCCTTTGTAATTTCCGTGATCATCTCGGCGAGTTTTTTTTGCTGAAGCTGGGTAGCGGCTATAGGTTTTCCGAACTGAATACGTTCTTTCGCATACCTAAGGGCAGTGTCATAACAATCCATAGCGGCACCAATGGCCCCCCACGCAATTCCGTACCTGGCAGAATCCAGACATCCCAGCGGCGCGCCCAGTCCGCTCTTGCCCTCCAGCAAATTTTCTTTAGGGACTGCGACGTTGTCAAAAATAAGTTCGCCTGTCGCCGAAGCCCTCAATGACCATTTATTATGGGTTTCAGGGGTGGAAAATCCCTTCATCCCACGTTCTACGATCAGACCATGGATACGTCCTTCCTCATTTTTAGCCCATACGATGGCTATATCCGCGAAAGGGGAATTGGAGATCCATAATTTGGCACCATTAAGCAAATAGTGGTCCCCATTATCCGAAAAATGTGTTACCATTCCGGCGGGATTAGAACCGTGATCCGGTTCGGTCAATCCAAAACAACCCATGATTTCGCCTGTTGCGAGCCGGGGCAAATATTTTTTACGCTGTTCCTCATTTCCATAAGCGAAGATTGGATACATCACCAGGGAAGACTGTACCGAAGCAGTTGAACGAACCCCGCTATCTCCCCGTTCTATTTCCTGCATGATCAGTCCGTAACTGATCTGATCCAATCCTGCTCCTCCGTATTCCACCGGAATGTAGGGTCCGAAAGCACCTATTTCTGCCAATCCCCCTATAAGTTTTTTGGGAAATTCGGCCTTTTGTGCATGTTCTTCTATAATGGGGGATACTTCTCGTTTTACCCATTGCCTGGCTGCCTGGCGAACCAGTTTCTGTTCGTCGGTCAGCAGATCGTCTAGCTGGTAATAGTCAGGAGACTCAAATAAATCAGGCTTCATCGCGCATATTTTATTCAAAGGTAATGAGGATATATAACGTGGCAAATGAGAAATTTCACATTTTAAGAGACCCTGTCAGGAGGAAGATGCGGAAGCGTCATTTATAAAAGCGGATAAAAGTCTGTGAAAGTGATGCACGCCCTTTTCCCTTGAAGGCGAAAATCGACCCGCCTGGTAAAACCGTGAACGAACACCTTTCTGAACTCCTTCCACCACAGCTTCATCCTCCATTTCGACCTTATCGAGCCCTGAACCGGCTCCCTGGTCAAGAAGGGACCGGTCATATACGTAACTTGTAAAAGATACTTTGGTTCGTGCAAGACTGAGTGGTTGTACCAGATTGACGGACAGGCCCCACGGATAGAAGTTAAACATCATATTCGGAAAAATCCAGAAATAATAGGCAGCCACCTTCTTCCCGTAATCCACATGACCTTCGGGAAGGTCAAAGATGTTCCCGGTCCCTTCCGAATACCCTATTTGTACATTCATATAAGAATCAAGGACCGTATCATACTGGCCATAGTCCAGGACAGCGTTCAGATCTTCATGGACGAATGGTATATGGAATCCTTCAAGATAATTGTCACAATAAAGAGCCCAATGCGCATTGATTAAGTAGTCCTTTGTCCGGGACGCGTCCGGCTGAAATGCCTCCAAAGGCAAAAAACCGATACGTTTGAGCATCGCATCGATGACCTCCTGGAAATCAAAATGGGGTTGGAACCCGGCAAATAGGAAAGGCCCCAGGGAGCGTAGAGGAAAAGCAGGCAGGTCGTCACAGGGTCGGGGGAAATTACGGGCCAGCCCAAATTCGGGCATGTGCTCAAATCGGCCATCCAGTGTAAATCTCCTTCCGTGATATCCACAGTTGAGTTTCCTCGCATTTCCCGCTTGTTGCACAACTATGTTTCCTCTGTGGGTGCACACATTGCTCAGGCAGTTGATTTTCAGCTCTGGATCCCTTGTCAATACCACCGGTTCTGTCAGGAAATCCTCCAGAATGACTTTGGGAAAGACATCGCGAGGCAGCGGGATATCCGCTTCGTGTCCCACCCACTGCCAGGAGCGATAGAAGACGCGTTCTTTTAGCAGTTCAAAAATTTCGTGGCTCCGATAAAATGACGCAGGCAGCGTTTCTGCCTTTGTGATGTCCGGATCTATGTGAAATTGTAAGTCCACCGGAAACAAGTTTAAAAATTAAAAGTATATAATTCTTTTGATACTTTTGATCAGCGATGGACCAAACCAAACGAAGCAAGAAGCTGGGCATCTTTATGAGTACCTCACTGGTACTCGGCAATATGATTGGCGCCGGTATTTTTTTAATGCCCGCAGCGCTTGCAGCTTATGGCGGCATCAGTTTGGTGGGGTGGATTTTCTCAGCCCTTGGTGCCTTCCTGCTGGCATTAATTTTCGGCCGGCTCAGTCGCATGCTCCCGGCAAAAGAAGGAGGTCCCTATGCCTATACAAAAGAGGGGTTCGGAGATTTTCCGGGCTTTTTAGTCGCATGGGGTTACTGGATTTCTACCTGGGTGAGCAATGCGGCAATTACAGTGGCCTTCCTCAGCGCCCTCACCGTATTCTTCCCGGTGATAGCCGAGAGTGCACCGACTGCTGTCATGTGCGGGCTTTGTACTATCTGGTTCCTGACCTGGGTAAATTCGCTCGGTATCCGTGAATCCGGAAGTTTCCTTCTGGTAGTGACATTATTAAAAATCCTTCCAATTATCCTCGTCATTTCAGGTGGCATCTTCTATTTTTCCTGGGATAACTTCACCCCTCTTAACGTTAGTGGCGAAAGTAATTTTGAAGCGATCGCCATTACTGCTACCATGACCCTCTATGCTTTTCTCGGACTGGAAAGTGCCACCTTCCCGGCCACAAATATAGAAAAGCCGGAAATAACGATTCCCAGGGCTACAATGATAGGTACATTGACCACCACATTATTGTACATCTTGAGCACGGCGGTGATCCTTGGAATGATCTCGCCTGAAATCCTTGCGGATTCACCTGCTCCTTTCGCAGATGCTATGGAAATTATCAGTGGGGATATGGGAAGGGATATCATCGCTGCCGGAGCCGCACTTGCGGCATTTGGGGCGCTTCATGGCTGGATCCTGGTACAGGGTACCCTGGCGAAGGCCATTGCCCGCGACCATTTATTCCCCGTAATATTTCAACGCGAAAACAAAAATGGAATACCACTGCGGGGGATTGTGATCGGAAGTGTCCTTACGTCCGTGTTACTGATTATGAATTTCAGCGAAGGACTTGTCGAGCAATTCCGATTCATGATCTTGTTATCCACCATGTGTGCCCTGGTGGCTTTTATCTTTTCCATGGCGTCCTATCTGATCTTGATAAGGGAGAAAAAAGCACCCCGAAGATCTAAGATGTCCAAAATCATCCTTGGATCACTGGCCTTCGCATACGCTATGTGGGCCATTTATGGTGCAGGTGACAAAGCGGTCTTCTGGGGATTTTTGCTCCTTCTGGCCGGAATACCGCTTTATATTTATATGCGCTCAAAAGACGGGAAGCTACTTTAAAAACAGCATCAGGCATAGCCCTGACTGTAACCGTGAATTAATTATGGCTTCCGCCAACCGGTAACAGCCTCAGCCATGGTCCATACCTCAATGAATAATTCCTGAATGCTCCCCGATGGATCCGGGTTGAAAGCAGTCTGCACCAATCATCCCGGAAGGTGGAGGTAATAATCGGCCGTAAGTCTTTTGTAATCTTCGGAATACTTGTGCCTTTCCAATTCTATGATGAGATGGTCTGTCGTTGTATTGCCCTGTGCAAATTGAAACTCAAGCAGGCTTCTTTTGACCGGGGCGGAAGGAGTTCCCCTCACGTGTGTCATCCGCCTTGGATACATGTCATTCCCTGCGGCCAGTGATATAAAGCGCTCCTCTTCCAAAAATGGAATAATGATAGAAAATCGCCCGGCGGGGCTCAGGAGCTTCCTGACATCTGACAACAAGTTGGCGAACGGGAGATTCTCATATTGGCGCGCCCTGGTCCTTGAGGTCTTTATGGCACTCTCCCTGCCGGGAGAAAATGGCGGATTAGACAGGATGAGATCGTACAATTCCGGGGGATCCTTTGCAAATTCAGAAAGGCTCGCGTGATAACAATACAATCGGTCCGCCCAAGGTGAAATCTCGAAATTTTCAACACATTGTTCAAAGGCGGGCGCATCCAACTCCACCGCATCTATTGACACCGGCTCTGCAGCTGAAGCGGTCCGTTGTGCCATCATCAGGGCAATGATGCCCGTGCCCGCCCCAATATCCAAAAGCTTCCCGGCCATTAGGGGGATCCTCGCCCATGCGCCGAGCAGCACCCCGTCAGTGCCGACCTTCATGGCACAGCGATCCTGATGGATGGTAAATTGCTTAAAATAAAATGGCTTTGTCAACACTTTTATTTTTAGCCGATTGGAGCGTATTCGATGCTAATTTCTCACCGTACCCGGATCCCTGTTTTCCTTTCCCGTCACCCCCGTCAGCGAGTCCCCAAGCCTTTCCCGCATCCCATGGGCAAGGTGCTCTATTTTCGCTACGATACCGGGGTTTTGGGAAGCGACATTCGTGGTCTCCCCGGGATCAGCTACCACATCAAACAGGACCATCTCCTGCAGGTCAATTTGCTGATATTCCCCCGGAAGCCCATCCTTACCAGGTTGCTGCCCGCTCATCGTTCTGTAACGATGTGGAAAGTACAACTTCCATTTACCATATCGCACCCCGTGCAACTCATTGACCCTGTAATAAAAAAAATAAGCTTGCTGAGGCCCTTCAGGGTCTTTGCCGGTAATGACAGGCCAAACGTTCTTGCCATCAATTACCTTGTCCGGAAGGGCGGCACCCGTAAGGTGGGCAAGGGTCGGCAGCACATCGATTGCCATTACCGGAGTGTCAATGCGCGCGCCCCCTTTCAGCATCGCAGGATACCTGATAATAAAAGGTTCGCGATGGCCGCCTTCCCAGGCAGTGCCCTTTCCTTCACGGAAGGGAAGTGCACTGCCGGCATGATTTCCGTAGGCCAGCCAGGGCCCGTTGTCCGAAGTAAAGATGACAATCGTGTTCTCATCAAGACCTTGTTCCTTTAAGGTATTCATGATCTGACCCACAGACCAGTCAATTTCCATAATAACATCGCCATAGAGTCCCCTATCGGACAAGCCCCTGAATTTTTCGGAGACAAAAAGCGGCACATGGGGTTGCGGATGCGGAACGTAAAGAAAAAAAGGCCGCTCCTTATTGCGTTTGATAAAATTTACACTTTCTACCGTAATGCGGGTGGTGAGTTCCGACTGATCTTCGAGGGTATCGATGATGGTTTCATTCCGGATAAGGGGAAGGGGTTCAAAATCAAATCCTTCTCCCTGCTGAGGATGGTTGGGCCACATATCATTGGAGTAGGGAATTCCGTAATATTCATCAAATCCGTGATGAGCCGGCAGAAAATCAGGATGGTCTCCCAGATGCCACTTACCATAAATGGCAGTACGGTAACCCCTGGCCTTCAACATTTCGGCAATCGTGGTTTCGGAATGGCTTAGTACCACCTCACTTTTTGGCATCAGCGCATTGTGCATTCCAATCCTGTTGGGATAACACCCGGTAAGTATGCCTGCCCTCGAAGCGGTACAAATAGCCTGAGCGGCATAAAAACTTGTGAGTACTACTCCTTCAGTGGCAAGCCTGTCGAGGTGAGACGTTTTTATATCCTGCGCGCCAAAAACACCGACATCACCGTATCCCTGATCATCCGTGAAGATCAGGATGACATTGGGTGGCCTTTTCCCATCGGAGCTGTCAGTTAAACAGGTCTCAGGCCCTACCACCATAAGCAGAAATGAGAAAAGAATGACTCCTCTGAATGTGATCATGCTACATTGATATATTCCAAAACCAGGTGTCGGGTAGCAAAAAAAGCTTGTTAGTTGCCATGAATATACTTAATTTTCTCGCAATCAAAACAGGAGTAGCGCACTCCTTCCCAGCATCAAAACATGAACGCATCTGCCCCGGAACACGAAAAAAAGATATTTGCACGCCTACTTATTTGTATGATAATCCCTGTTTCCGGATACTTTTTAAGTTGTTCACCCAAAAAGCAGGAACTCCATCCTATCGAAAAGGTGATTGGATCGATGTCTGACAGTCTTCCGCGGATCGCTCTTCCGGAGGATGCCGATCCCGCGGACGAAAATTGGGCCAACATTGACCTTGACCCTAAGTCCCCTGTACTGCCATTATACCCGGAAGAAGAGCAAAAACATTTTCTTCTTCCCCCGGGCTACCACATTGAACCGGTACTTACGGAGCCTCAGATAGAGCAGCCCGGTGCCATCGCTTTTGATGGGGATGGCCGCATGTACGTCCTGGAATTGCGCTCCTATATGTTGACAGCCGATTCGGACCGGACCCTCGAACCGGTGAGCCGGATCTCGAGGTGGGAGGATGCCGATAACGATGGTGTTTTTGAGAAGGGAACCGCATTTGTAGACAGTCTTATTTTTCCCAGGTTTGTTCTTCCGTATGGGAAAAATTGCATCCTGACCATGGAATCCGATGCTGACAATGTCTATAAATACACGGATACAAATGACGATGGGAAGGCCGACAAAAAAGAACTCTTCACCACCAAATACGGACGATCCGGAAACGTGGAACATCAACAGGCTTTCATGTACCGGGGAATGGACAATTGGATCTATAGTACGGTCAATGCGTTTCGCATCCGGGAAAGCCCCGGGGGAATCCTCCGCGAAAAAACGGGCCACAACAGGGCACAATGGGGCATTACCCATGATGATCACGGGAAACTTTGGTTCCAGGGAGGTGCCAGCGGAATACCTTCTTATTTCCAATTTCCAATTCATTACGGAAATTTCACCGTGGAGGATGAGTTCGCTGAAGGATTTAAAATTCCATGGGGGGCACCCGTTAAGATCGCTGATATGCAGGGCGGGATGGATGAGGTGCGACAGCCTGACGGCTCGCTGAACAGTGTGACCGGAGCGGCTGGCAATGATGTTTTCAGGGGAGACCGACTTCCTGCAGACTTGTACGGTCAATACTTCTACGGGGAACCAGTGGCCAGGATTGTGCGGCAGATCAACCCGGTGGTAACTGATGGCCTCACCCGCCTGCACAATGTGTACCAGAACGACAAGTCAGAATTCCTTCGCTCGACGGATCCGTTATTCCGTCCGGTAGACATGACTACGGCGCCGGACGGAACGCTTTACATTACGGATATGTACCACGGGATCATCCAGGAAGGCCAGTGGGCCCAAAAAGGCACCTACCTCAGATCCAAAATAGAACAATACCAACTCGACAAGGTAATCGGCCTTGGACGCATCTGGCGAATCACCTATGAGGGGATGGCAAGGGACAAAACCCGGCCTGCGATGTTTGGCAAGAAAGCCTCTGAACTCGTTGCCAATCTGGCCCACCCGAACGGATGGTGGCGTGACAAGGCCCAGCAACTCATCGTGCTTGGCGGGGACAGGTCGGTCATTCCGGCTCTGGAGAAGATGGCAGGGAAGCACGCCAATCCTTTGGCCAGGATACATGCGCTTTGGTGCCTTGAAGGCCTGGGGGGGTTGAAGGAAGATTTGGTAAATGCCTTTTTGAGAGATGCATCCCCGCAACTGCGTATTCAGGGACTTAGGGCAGCTGAGTCGCTTCCGGGATCTTTAAGCCTATTCTCTGCCGGAGTGCTGGAACAGATGATCAGGACAGGAGTTGCTGAAGAAGTAATTCAGGTAATGCTTACCGCGAAGTTCCTCAAATTTCCGAATCTGAAAAATATCGCAAAGCTGGCGATGGAAACTAACAAAGCCAAAGGAGTACAGGTAGTCGGGGAACAAATACTCAATCCGCAGGAAATACGTGGATTCGGTATAAGGCAAGCCCTTGCACTAAACCCCGATGAGCAGGAAAAAGTTGAAAAAGGTGCGCTTATTTTTAATGAACTCTGTGTGCAGTGCCATGGGGTTGACGGGCTGGGCACCGTGGTTGGGAACGGGCAGAGGATGGCACCGCCTCTTAAAGGATCACCGCGTATACAGGCGCATCCTGATTATGTGATTCAGACTGTATTGCATGGATTAAAAGGCCCGATTGACGGGAAAACCTATGCGGGAGGGATCATGGTAGGAATGGAAGAACAATCCGACGACTGGATCGCCGCAGTCACCTCCTACATCCGTTACCATCTGGAGAACGATGCAGGGACGGTATCCTCAGAAGCAGTCGCCAGAGTTCGGGAACAGACCAAAGGATTCAAAGGGCCGTATGATTATGAAAACCTGATAGAAGCAGTACCGCAGCAGTTCCAGCCTTTACCCGCATGGAAAGTGCGTGCAAGTCATACCGCACCGGCCAGGATCGGTGGCACTTCCTCCCCGGCCAGCGCATTTAATTTTGAAGGCTGGACTACCGGGGAACATCAAAAGAAGGGAATGTGGTTTGAGGTGGGCTTTCCACAAATAGTGACGCTTCAGGAAGTGCATTTCAATTCCCCTTCGATTCGCAACGGACGCGGACCGGATGCCCCGCCACCCACTCAAACCTTTCCCGGAAGTTACCAGGTTTTGGTTTCGGTGGATAACAACACCTGGAAGGTTGTATCCGAAGGGGACGCAACCTCCGAAGATATAGTTATTTCCTTTGATCCGGTGGAAGCGCGTTATCTGAAGATCATGCTTCCGACGGTGCCTGAAATTACTGCGGCATCTCCCTGGTCTATGAGACAACTGACCCTTTTCGGATGGCCGAAAAGAAAAGGCATTTCCGGAACCGCGGCATTGAACTGAAATATGAATTCATAAATCACCCTCATGAAAACCAAAAGACAATCACTTAGCCGACGAAAGTTTCTTGCAACCTCAGCCGTATTTGCTGCGGGAACATCAATTACCGGGCCTGCTCTTTTCGGGGCATCGGGCGGAAACAAAAATCCAAATTCCCTGATCAAAGGGGTGCAGATCGGGGTCATCACCTATTCCTTCAGAAGCCTTCCGGACCAAAGTGCGGACGCCACCCTGCAATATGTTCTGGACTGCGGAATCAGCGCTATTGAACTCATGGGGGACCCTGCGGAAACTTATGCCGGAAAACCGGCAAATCCTGTAGACCGGCGTGCCTATTACGGGCTTCGGAGAGCGAGTCAGAATGGAGAATCGCTCACAGAAGACCAGATGAAGCAGATGGCCGATATGGAGGCCACGCTCTCAGCATATAATAAAGAAGTGGCTTCGTGGAGGGCGGGGGTTTCACTGGATAAATTCGAAGCGCTTCGCAAAAAATATAACAAGGCAGGGGTTTCGATCTACGCCTTTAAACCTGATGCTTTCAGAAAAGGGAATTCTGACACTGAGATAGAATGGGGTCTGCGGGCCGCTAAGGCCCTTGGGGCGAGCCATGTAACCCTTGAACATCCCGAAGATGACGCCCATACGCTCAAGTTGGGAACCATGGCAAGGAAGCATAAAATGGCTATCGGATACCATGGCCATGAACAGCAAACCCCTACCTTGTGGGATGTAGCACTTGAACAATCCCCGGCCAACGGCCTCAATCTGGACCTGGGACATTATGTAGCGGCCGGAAATGAGGATATTCTAGGGATCGTGAAAGCAAAAAATGACCGCATCCTGAGCATGCATCTGAAGGACAGACAGAGTCCGGCGAATGGGAAAGGGAATATATTATGGGGCACCGGCGACACCCCTCTGAAAAGTGCGCTCCAGCTGATGAGGGATAATAAGTATAGATTTCCCGGGACCATTGAACTGGAATATGACATCCCTGAAGGCTCCGACCCTGTATCAGAGGTTAAAAAATGTCTGGAGTTCTGCCGGGAAGCCCTAACCTAAGCCTGTTATTTATTGCATGTAGAGGGCAACCAGTCCATCGGGCGCGGTAACATACATGATCCTGGCTTCTCTGTCGAGTCCTGTAATAATTTCATCGCTGACAGGAATAAGGAGTTGCCTGTCGTCCTTTTTAAGCTCCAAAAGGGCTTGAGCCGAACGGTCATTGACGCCGGTGATGACACCAATATCTCCATGGACACTATCAATGACGGAATAACCGATGATCTCATGGTAATAAAATTGGATGCCTTTTAATTTCGGGAGAAGTTCTAACGGGAGATAGAGCTCGCAACCCATGATCCTGTCCGCGTCACTTTCATCAGCGACTTCCTCAAACCTGATACGAAGGAGATCCGATTTGTGCAGGCGGCATTGTGAAATAAAAAATGGAACCAGGCTGTTTCCCAGGGAAACGAACACAGATTCCATTGATTCGTATAATTCGGGATCATCGGTATCAAGCTTGACCAGTACCTCCCCTTTAAAACTGTATTTTGAAACGATCTTGCCAAGGTAGAAACAAGCTTCCTTTTGCATCCCGCCCCAGCTACTTATTTTTTTTCTTTTGCCTCTGATTCGCTGCCTTCGGCGTCTTCACTAGCCGCAGTTTTCTCAGTTGCCTCTGGTTTATCAGCGGCTACGGCTTCTTCCACAACAGGGCTTTCTTCTTCAACAGCGGCATTTCCCTCGGCAACTGCCTCCGGAGCAACTTTTTCTGCGGCTTCAACTACAGGTTCTGCCTCAGCGCTTTCCACGGTAACTGCTTCAGGGGTTTCTACGGGAGCTGTCTCTTCCTGGGCCAGCTCTGCCGCGGTGGCTTCCATTTCAAGGGCCGCCTGAGCTCTTTTCTCATTCACTTCCTTCTCGGCCTGAAGGGCTTTTGCCCTCGCATCAGCCTTGGCCTTATCCAATCCCTCGGACTTATGCGTGACCTTTTTTTCCTTGTCTTCGAGCCAGGAGTTGAATTTTGCCTCTGCCTGTTCTTCTGTCAGCGCTCCTTTGGCGACGCCTCCCATCAGATGATGCTTCAGCATCACTCCTTTATAGGAGAGGATGCGTTTGGCAGTTTCAGAAGGCTGGGCTCCGTTTTGTAACCATTTGACCGAATGGTCTATATTGATATCGATAGTGGCAGGATTGGTGTTGGGATTATAAATTCCCAATTTTTCAAGGAATTTTCCGTCCCTTTTTGAACGGCCATCTGCCGCAACCAGCCAATAATAAGGCTTTCCTTTTTTTCCGTGTCTCTGTAATCTGATTCGTACTGGCATATCACATTAATTTGTGGGGTACCCGACCCCTGTTATTAATTCTTTTTACTGCTTCCCGGAGGGTGTTCCGATGGCCTCCCGGCTTTAAAAGCGGATGCAAATATAGGACATACAATTGAAGTTGACACTAATAAATATAAAAATGTATGCCGACCGGTAAATTAACACCCGGACCTTGCCATTATTTAAATATTCCTGAAAAAAAAACTTTAGTGCTCATGGGGCAGGATTGGGATAGAATGGTACATAGAAAAAATGTGCCTTTCAAAAAGTATTAATAAATCTGGGATTAGTTACTGCTTAGTTACAGACCCAGAAAAACTGTGGTTTGACAATAGTTCCATGTATTATACGCTAATAATGTGTTTATTTGCGTATATTGTATGTAATTAATGTTATATATTATGGCAACAATCAGAAAATCATTGACTATAACTACCGCTCAAGAAAAATGGATAAAGCTACAAATTGAAAATGGCGGTTTCGCAAATGATAGCGAATACATGAGGCATCTAATACGATTGGATGAGGAGCGCAATAGAGAATTTTTAATCACCAAAACGGCTATACAAGAAGGCTATGATAGTGGCGTGAGCTCTAAAATCAGGTCTGTTGATGAAATTGTTGAAGCCGCCAAAAGTCGCAAAAAGAAGAGAACTAAAGGTAACAGAAATGTCTAGCTATCATTTATCGTCGAAAGCTGATGGCGATATCGACGATATTGTAGATTATACTTTGGAGACTTGGGGCGAATCACAAACGCATATTTATGTTACTGAGTTATACCAATTATTGCAGACGCTTGCGGATAATCCCGGCCTTGGTCGCAGCGCTTCTGAATTTGCACACCCACTTAAAAGATACAACTACAAGGTTCATACAATTTTTTACGAACCGACTAAAAAGGGCATATTCGTGGTTCGTGTTTTAGGTCAAATACGTGATTTCAAGCGACATCTTTAGGTATTTATTAATAGTTCTTAAAGTCTAAATAAAAGTGGAATTAATTTCAATGAGCCTGTGGCATGATTAGACCCGAAAAAAGTTCAATTTGTCCGACTTAAAATTTTGGAATTTGGAATGGTAAAATTGTTTGATTAGCGACAGATTGCGTAGTGTACTCTTGGCCAACTGTTATACAGCTTTGGCGACCTACAACCCTACTATTTAATGCTTTCCCAAACATTACTTGTATAAAATGTTGGCAGTAAGCAATTTATTATAGGTTTTCCAAACCAAATTTGGCAAGCTTATCAATTATAGGCAAAGTTTTCAGACCAAGTTCAGTTAAGCGATATTCAACCTTTGGGGGGATTTCAGGATACGATTTTTTGGAAACAAATTTATGCATCACTAAAAGATTCAGTCCCTGAATCAGCACCTTTTCGCTAATCCCCGGGATACATCTTTTTAGCTCACCATATCTGATTACCCTTTCATTTATCTGAAACAATATCAGCAATGTCCATTTCCCGCTCAATAAGGCTAATGATTTCCTTACCGGACAATTTTCATCGGACTGGTAAATTATTTTTTGACTATTTCCCACCTGATAATCAATATTTCTAACTTGGAAGTAAGTACCCTGCTTATAGGTAAGTACTTGTGCAAAAGTAGGTTATATCCTAATTTTATGCAATGATCCTCGGATAAAGAGTGTATTTTGACACAGGAAGAAAAAAATAAGCAGATAGCTACTAAAGCCTGCCAAAGAATTTTTGGCGATTTGGATATCACCGCGATAGATGAATTCATAAGTAAGGATTTCATACAACACAATCCTACAATTGCTGATGGTCCGGATGGGTTAAAAGCTCTTGTACAAATGCTTACCTCACTAAGATTGCCGAAACAAATAATCAGCTTTAAGCATAAGGCAGCCGAAAAGGATATCGGCTTCCGTCATTCACAGTATGAGATGGCCGGAAAGGAATGGAGGTTTATCGATATCTATCGTATAGAGCAGGGTAAATGGGTGGAACACGGGGATGCGATGATGCCAATGCCCGATCAAAGGGCAAACAGTAATCCACTATTCTAAATACTCAAGAGTCTAAAATCAGTAACCGGTGACTGCATGAAAATACTGGTTTTTGGTGCTGCGGGATCCAGGCAATTCCACGTTATAGGCGAAGCCAGGAAAAAAGGAGCAGAAGTTCTGGCCGTCACAAGTTCGGAACAGAATATGGACCAGGCTTTGGAAAAACTCCCTTTAAAAATGACCCTCGTTGAGGATTGGGTAAAAAGTAACAAAATGGCTTTCGTGGATTAAAGTAAAAAGTAAACTACATGGGCTCGGGAACATTAAAATTTGAAGGAAAATTGGCCCTTGGCGGTGGTGAGGTGTTCCGCACCATGACTTGGGTATGGCAATATGTATTATTTGTCGTGCTGGTAATTTTGATGCCATCTGTTGGTAAAGCTCAGATCCTGCCTGAACCAGATACGGAATTCGGAGGGAAAATAGAAATCATGCCGGAGAATTCGGTGGCCGACTGGCCCGAATTGGTTACGGCTCCTGAAGGAGCGCCGAATGTGGTTGTAATTATGCTGGATGATGTGGGTTTTTCGGCGACCACTACTTTCGGAGGCCTTAGCGCCACGCCGGTATTAGACCGTCTGGCATCGCAGGGTTTGCGATATAACAGGTTCCACGGCACGCCCATGTGTTCCCCCTCAAGAGCGGCTTTACTATCGGGGCGCAACGGCCATCAGGTTGGATACGGGCGCATCTCCGAATTATCGGCCGGCTTTCCCGGCTATAATTCCGTCTGGCCGAAATCGGCGGCCAGCATTGCCGAGGTGCTGAACCTTAATGGTTACAATACGGCAGCCTTCGGCAAATGGCACAATACCCCCGTTTGGGAGTCTACTGCCGTCGGACCTTTCGACCAATGGCCCACCGGGATGG
>JBGTKP010000028.1:0-3761 GCA_041744575.1 Muriicola sp. | reverse complement strand
CAAAGCTGCAGGCTGTGGGAGCACAATTCTACCATATCAACCGCGGAGGCGATATTACCTATCACGGACCGGGCCAGTTGGTGGGTTATCCCATCCTGGACCTTGAGAATTTCTTTACTGACATTCATAAGTATTTACGTTTCCTCGAGGAGATTGTGATAAGGACGCTGGCGGAATATGGATTAAAAGGCGAGCGATCACCGGGCGAAACAGGGGTATGGCTTGATACGGACACTGCGTTCGCCAGAAAAATCTGTGCCATGGGTGTCCGTGCAAGCCGTTGGGTAACCATGCACGGCCTGGCGCTCAACGTCAATACGGACCTCGGGTATTTTGACCTTATGATTCCCTGTGGGATTAGTGGGAAATCGGTTACTTCCCTGAATGTGGAATTGGAAAAGAAAGAAGTCCCGCTTCAGGAAGTCCGCGAGAAGATGCTGCACCACTTCGCACATCTTTTTGAAGCCACCATCGCCACCGAAAATGAGAGGATAGTTTAGCCTCTGAAGCTTCACCTTGCTTCCATAGCAATGGTTGCTGAGAAACGCCACGGATCCAACTCTCCCGCTATCAACCATAATTTATTTTGGAAAACCAAAGAAAATGCCCTCCCTACCCTTGGAAAAGGTATGTGACCGTCATACTTGTGCCATTCCCTCATATTTTCTGAAAAGTAAATCCCATTGGTCGACGTCACAAAAACATCGAGATTGGTATACCCCCCGACCAGCCAAACCCTGTCTTTATAGGAAGTGACCGTATATTGCCTTAAGGGTTCCGGAAATGGTAGTGGGTCATCCGAAACGGACCAGTTCTGACCATCCTCTGAAAACCAGAGTTCATTCACCAATTCGTGCCTGCGGGTAGAAGGGTTTCTTTTAGCCGCGATAAAGGCATATAGAGTGTTCTCGTGTTCAATTATAGGAACATCTTTTATTTCCGGTGGAAAGAAGTAGGTTACCCCAATCCATTTTTCCCCATCGGAGGAATATAACAGGTTATTGTTGATAGTAAGAATGTATAACCTGTTTTTGAAAACAAATATTTTGATTACTTCGTTTAATCTACTGACCGGAACGGATACTGATTGCCATTCAGAGCCGTTACGACTCCTAAACAGCTTTACAACACTGCCGCTAAATTCTTGATAACCCATAAGCCATAATTCATCTCTGAAGCTAACCATCTCCGGCGAACCCGGAAAATAACCCTCCGGCATGTTATGAGCGACAGGAAGCCACGTTTTGCCATCAGTGCTTCTGGTGATTGTAAGTTCAGAATGATATTCCACTCGCCACATAAATCCATCGTGTGAGGCACCGGTTTTTCTATACAACTCGGGGATTTCCATTTCACTGCCGGCATATTCATGGAAAGTGAGAAACTCTTCCCCTGAAAATTTTACTGACTCTAATGGAACCTCCTGTTGAGAATTGCCAATCGATTCCGGATCAAGGGCTGGTTTACTGCAATTGATAAGGAGGACGTTTAATACTCCGAACAGAAATAAGTAATAAAGCTTATAGGTTTTCATAATTTCGATATTTTATATAATTAAATGACCTATTCATACTCCAAAACCACCATGGTACCTTCTATATACAATTTTGTGATTTTTCCCCTGATAGCCTCAGGAATTGCGTTGTTGAGACTGGTTTCAAAATCTTCCTTGATGGCAGGGTTGTTGAAAGAATCCTTAAAACCTTTGTCTATTTCCTGAGGAATCCGATCCTTATAACCGGTTATGCGGTCGCACAAATTTCGTGTTATGCTGCAAATCCCGCCGGCGTCAATATTTGCATCAAAATGAGTGTTGATAGATTCGTAGGTGAGCCTGCCATCTCTGACGGTAAGGGGTATGCTCAGGAATACAGTAGGGAATTTGTAGTTTTTGGGGTTGATCTGAATATCCGGTGCCCCTTTATCACTGCTGGGGCAACTGGTACACCGGCCTATGATCTCTGTGCCATCCGTTTCTAAGGGGATTTCCATTTTAATCACCGGCTGTTTTTGTGTAGCCGTACTGCTTTTGAGAAAACTTCCAATTTCCCTTTTTGCAACCAATTTAGCAGTCACCCCACGGGATACGGATTTCACATCATTGACATAATAATGATACGTCCGGAACTTATTTTCCTGTGAGATTTCCGGAAGACTGAGATTAAATCTTCTGCCCCAGGAGCGGGGGAGATTCACATACGCGTCGTCTGCCTTGTACCAGCGTGGGGAACCCCCGGTCTCAGCATAGTTGTTTAAATTTACTCCGATAGCCATGGCATATCCGGCTAAAAGAAAATCAAACAGGGCCACCTTTACCTCGGATTTTTGTGTTTTGGTCCAAAGGCTGCCACCGAAACCACTGCCACTGGTCCGGGTGATCTGATTACCATTGACCTGCAGCCTTAAACTTCCGTGTCCGGTACTGTTGCCTTTTGGGATATCAACCCATTCCAGGTTGATGGTATTTCCACTTCTGGTTCCGAAGGCCACATTAGAAAAGGTCGTAGAACTTCCAACGGTATATTCGCCATACCAGACTACGGCACCCCCCGTTTCCCTCATATAATAATTGCCCCGGTCATTGCAATTCCAAACACCCGTGATCCCCGTGCCGGAGAAGCCTGCAGAACGGTTACCCGGCAGGTTGCGTGGTTTTGTTTTTTTTACCAGAGGTGTACTGCCAAAGGCTCCGGAATTTTTAATTATCCTGGTAGATGATTCTACCGTCCACACCAGAGGCCCTGAACCTTGCGCCTGCCCTTTGGGCAAATCATAGAATTGACCTTGAATCGTAATCGGGCGGCCACCCAAAAGAGCGGCCCGGGTATTATTTGCGATGGTCCCTTTAAAAGCATTGGCCCACCCACCGGTTTTGCCTTCCGCGAACCAGTAAATGTTATTGTCAAGGTGGCGGATGTAAAAATGATTTCCGTTCTGATCTTCCCAGTATCCGTTGAGGTCATGCTGCGCTGATACGGAAGGTGAAATCCCTGCAAGGAGAAGTAGAAACAAACATGCTGTTTTCATTGTTTTATTATTTAAGGTTTATGTACTTGTATGCGTAAGAAGCGGAAAGGTTAACATGTTGAATGTAAAACCCCGGAAGTTTTTCCGGGGTTTTGATCATTCAAAAAATAAAAGCTTTAGAAGTTGCAGAGATAAATATTGTCACGGCTCATATCCACTTTTTTAACTTCAGTGAGCCCCAGCCTTTGTACTTCCGGTTTGAAAACATCACCCAGCAGGCGCTTTACCTGATCGGAATTAAAAGTGCGCTGCATGTGATCTTTAAAAGCCCGTTCCATATTATTCCTGAAAAATACAGTCAGGGAGGGCAGAAATTTATCCATTTGCCCGTTCACCTCAAACCTGCCCTGCATCTCTACTTTTTCCACGGCAAAGGTGAAGGAGTTGTTATAGGCAACCGGGGTCATTATAATTTGCAGGGCCGGATTGTTCCAGTTGATATCCGGTGCCCTTCCGTCGTTTCCTATTCGGCATCCCGGACAGCGCCCTTTAATCTCGGGACCTTCATTTTCAAATTCAATTTTCATGATGTATTTATTGTCTTTAAATTCTATCCGGCTAACATTAGATCTGATATCCTCCATAGTGTACACCCATTCGTTCGCCACGGCGCGCACCCTGTATTCACTGAACCGCACATTCTGTTTGTTGCCAAGGATTTCTATATAGCCATAGTCCTTGTCCAAAAGAACTTTCAAAGTCCTCCCAACCCTTTCCCGTAAGAGTGTTTCCGT
>JBGTKP010000027.1:0-1696 GCA_041744575.1 Muriicola sp. | reverse complement strand
ACTGCCTATGTCGCCCACCACCGGCCAAAAGCGCTCGTTCCTTCTGAAATGATCTATACATGAATTGATGAGGATCCTGCGTAGCCAACTTTTGAAGGGATATCCGGGATGATAGGTAGCTATCCTTCTGAAAACCTTTAGAAATGCATCATTTAATATTTCCACGGCATCCTCCCTGCAACCGGCATACCGGAGGCAGATACTCATGGCATAACCGTAATAGAGTTCGTAGAGGCTTTTTTGGCTTCTGTGCCTGCCCAGGACACATTCATCCAACAACTCCTGTAAGGTTTTTTTGTGATGCATTGAAGTCTGGCTGTAGCTATACCCTTATACGCACGCCCCTTCTGATTCGTTGCGTGAACCCGTCAAAAAGTTTCTTTATGTACTAAGAATTAAGAATGTATGAAAATTTCAGGCATAATTGACAAGCAAATTCCAGAAATTACCGTTATAGCTTTCCGGGAAGTTGTGGCATCACTGTAACCCAGGAATATTCACCAATTGTTTAGAGAATATCGGACAAATACCCATTAATCTTTATGATGATATATGATGTGTGAGATGTTTAAAAACCGGCCAGTCCGAACGGATCAACCTAATTCCTCTTCTTTACCATGTTACGAAGGACACGTCGCTGTCTGCCCCACTGTACAGGCGGGCGCTAAGTCGTCGGGTCATCCTCCTTCACTGCGTTTCGGCGGACGATCCTCCTTCACTGCGTTTCGGCGGACAGGGGGGGGTGGCCGAAATACTGCCGCACTTGCAGGTCCGTATCTTCAGCCCCAAGGGAATGATAGGCCCTTCTGGCGTCGCATCGGTTTTGACGGCAACACCCCGCTTACACCTGTGGTCGTTGCCTCCGGGCTCATCAATCCCGAAGGACTGGCTTTTGAAAAAGAAGGAAGCCTGCCGGTGGTGGAATCGGGGGCATCCCGTCTATCGCGAATCGATTTGTCCACCGGGGAGGCGACTATGATCGTCGATGGGCTGGAGCTGGGTGGCCCTGGCCAGGAAGGCATGCCTCCCACCTACCTTTTCGATGGGGCAGCGATCGGCCTGTCCGGGGACTTCTATATCTCAGATGGCAATAAGAATATTCTGTATCGCGTCTCCGAAGAATAAAGAGGGAAGGAGGGGAATTATACGACTATATGGCTTGAAACATCTGGTTTCAAAAGGGAAACTATTTCGGAGTTGAATGCTTTGGAATAGTTTCCTTGTTTTCTCTCATAAAGACCATTATTTTTTTTATGAGGCAGGGAATCAGACTGCAACAAAATATTGTTGCAGGCCGCCATAGCTTTGTTAAGGGAAGTCAGGCAATACCGTGTCCATGCCAAATCCTATGGCAATTGGTAACTGGGCCAGCTTTTAGTCAACACAGCATTCATTTGAGGCCGTACCCCGCCATAGGTGGGAATGCCTGGTTGTTGACTTTAGTTTTTTGCAAATTCAATTAAAGGTATCATGTTTCCATTATCAGCTTCCCTCAAAGAATGAATATATTTATTTCTTATTTCGTCTGCTTTGACCATATGGGATTGATGCCAGGTATATTAACCTCAATTAAAACCGAGTAGTAAAATTATTAACTTACTACTTGATATGAGCAAGAAAAATTATTTAACTGCAAATGCTAAAACCTCGATAGTATTAGAGTTATTAAGAGGTGAGGATATTGAAACACTCAGCA
>JBGTKP010000026.1:0-4152 GCA_041744575.1 Muriicola sp. | reverse complement strand
AAGGTTGGGATAGGCATTCAGGGTGGCCTTCACAAGTTCCGTATGGCCGAGCATGGTAAGCACAAAGAGGTCCGTGCGGGCACCCAGCCCAATGAGAAAGTGGGCGATGTCTTTATGGCCCATGTGTCCTGCAGCGCCAAGGGCCGTTTCAAAATCCCCGCCCCCCCAGTCCCAGGAAGCATTTAAAAGCAAGGGGTATTCCTTTATCATTTCTTTAACCGCGTCAAAATCTGTATGGGCTACTTTTACAAACTCATTTACAATTGTAAGGTCAATGGGTTTGGGAGACTCCTGATCCTGTGGCAGGAGCCAATGGGGCGTCAGCATACACCCGGAGGTGAAAACGAGGCTCCTTGATAAGAACTCCTTTCGCGATGTCACATTTTTCATCATGGTCTGGTTTTAAGTTTCGGATCCCCGTGGGCTGGATTTTATCCACTTTTCGCGGGTTCTTTCCGGAAATTGTTAGCTCTTGAAGCCAGGGCCATAGTTCCTATTGGATCGACCCACTTAAATGTAAGACAGTTTGGGATGCCAGGCTGTTAAATTTATTTTAACGTGGTTCGGGAGATGAAAAAGAAGGTCAGGCGGGAAGAAAGGAGTTTGCTACATCAAAGTGGCCCAACGCCAAATTAAATAGGTGGGAAGAATTAGAGAAAAGGAAAGACACAACGGACTCGGAAGGAGACATAAAGGCCAGGCATCTGATGACGGGAGTGAATCTTTGGGAAGCCAAGACCAGAAAAATTTTGATCGTTCCCCAGACTTGTGGCCCCTGTCAGGAGAGCGGGCCTTTATAGGGTTCCGGGAATTTATTTTTCGGAGATTTGTTTCAGCTTTTTGAGGGCCTTGGGCCAGGCGGTATTAAAATAATCGATATAGTCTTCCGCCACATCCAGATCTACTGTAACGGTTGTTATCCCATCTTTTTCAACGAACCGGTAATTTTCAAGGCTCCCCGACCAGGCATTCACCTTTTCCCCCTCCAGGATCTCCTTATTGCCTTCCAGCATGCCCTTATGGCGGATGGAAACGAAAGAATAGGGCGTGTTTTCCGCGATCTCCGAAACCATCCCCCCGCGGTTGCCATCTTCATCCACCCCAACAAAAAGGATCTTGCTTCCTTTATCCCAGCTGCCTTCGTAAGTTGAAACCGGATTAAATTCCGCCGTCCACTGTTCATAGGTATTTTTATTATCGATGCCCAGCATGGTCTTATATACTTTTTTCGCCGGCGCCTTAATGTCAGCGCGGAAGGTCAGGGTTTTCATATCGTTTCCGTTTTTTAAGTATTATAAATATATTAAAAGCTGACCTTTTAGAATATGCCTGCAGGGTGTCAATTGATAAAATGGTGGGACTTAAATGGGGAAATAAGGTTTTGGAAGTTAGATCTTCTTAAAATGGCCATTGAATCATACTCAACAAATTAAGTTGGACCATTGGAAGGGATGGAGCGTTGGTATTTTGAGGCTGGGAGCAATTGTGTAGTTAGTGCGAAGTGGTAAAAATCGGAAGAATTGACATTTGGACTATCAAGAAATCATTTGTAATTACAAAAGAGATTTAAATTCGTACATTTGCATATATCAATATATAAATAAGCATTTTGAATCTTAAACAGGTCGAAAAAATATCCAAGGCATTGGGAGATTGCAATCGCCTTAAAATTATAAGGGCCATTCAATCACACAATGGCAGACTGGATTGTATTACTATTTCTTCCTCTTTGAACCTTGCACAGCCTTCCATCAGCCATCATATAAAAAAACTGGTCGAAGCAGATCTAATAGAACCTCATAAAGAAGGAAGGTTTTATTATTACTCCCTCAATAAAGAGGTTATGGATAACTATATTGAGACATTACAAAGAGTATAATTTTTTGTTTACATAATACATTGATACATATAGATATATGAATAACCAAGATATAGCCTATTCCCTCCTGGAACTTGCCGTCGTTTCGAAGGGACAGACGTTTAAAGAAACGTTTCATAACGCCCTGGCACTGGCTAAGGTTGCGGAGGCTCAAAACTATAAGCGTTTCTGGCTGGCCGAACATCATAATGCCGGACATGTAGGCAGCAATGCTACCTCAGTCCTCATTGGATATATTGCAGAAAACACCCAAAGTATCAGGGTGGGCTCAGGGGGCATTATGCTGCCCAATCATTCTCCTTTGATCATTGCTGAGCAATTCGGGACTTTGGCGCATTTATATCCCGGTCGTATTGATCTGGGTCTGGGCCGGGCACCGGGAACCGATCCCCTTACCGCCCGGGCCATCCGCCCGGATTTTATGGAAGCGGCGCATTCCTTTCCCGGAGAGGTGGCTAAGATCCGGAATTATTTTTCGTCGGATAATAAGGATTCCAAAGTACGGGCTGTTATTGCAGAAGGCACAGAAGTGCCACTTTATATATTGGGTTCCAGTACCGACAGTGCCCATCTGGCAGCGCAGGAAGGCCTGCCCTACGCTTTTGCAAGTCATTTTGCGTCAACCCATTTATATAATGCCTTAAGAATCTACAAACAGGAGTTCCAGCCATCGGAGTTTTTACAAGTCCCGTACACCATTGCCGGGGTAAATGTTATAGTAGCGGATACTGATGAAGCAGCCCAAAAACTTTTTACCTCCATAGTCCGGATGTTTGTCGGCATACTCACGGGTGCCAGAGAAGCTTTGCAGCCACCCACCGACATGACCGAAGAAATAGCTGGAATGTTGAACCACCCGTCTGTACAGCAAATGCTGAAATTTTCCTTTGTAGGAAGTAAGTCGACCGTTAAAAAAGAAATTCAGGAATTTCTTGAGGAAACGGAAGTGGATGAACTCATCGTAGCATCCGCAATGTATAACATAGAGGACCGGGTAAAGTCGACAAGGTTATTTGGAGAAATTATGACGGAGATCAATGAAGCTAAGTATGAGCTGAATGTCCGGAAGTGATGTAGTCTTACGCTTTTTCTACCTTTTATCAGGATATAAACTGGCGAATGGTATTTGGAAATGCGCTTATCGTGATTGTTTACTTTAGTCATTGCGCCGGATTTAATAATAGCTTTTGAATCACTTCAGCCTTTCGAGTTTGCTCTTTCTTTTTATAATGTTTTTATAGTCCCACTGGAGGTCCCTTGATTTTTCAAGCCATCGTCGCAATTGGATTTCATTGATTTCCTGAAGTGATTGGTAGAAAACAGAAGCGTCCTTAAATTTTTTACCCCTGATCTTCAGATCCTCTTCCTCAAAATCGGCCCCGCTCCAAAACATCAACCGGATTCCTTGCTTCTGTTTGCTGTATCCTACAACAGGGTTTCCATCCAAAAACTAAACCGGGTGGGCGTGCCAGATCTTGCTTTCTGCTTCTGTCAGTTCTTTGTCAATGATCAAAGCAAGCACATTGCAAATGGCTGTATCCTCCGGGGCTTGCTTGTCATTATATTTTTGAATGGCTGCTGTCATATTGATTGGCATCTATGTGACTTAATAGTTACCGGACCCCATCCCAAATTTGAAGTTAAAGTAGTAAAGATCTGTGAAATGTAAGTCGGGTGATCATTAGGTATATATAATCTTACTACCAAAAACAGATACTAATAATAAAAAGAATGAAACAACAATCAACAATATTTTTAATAGTATTAGCATTGTTGTCGAGTTTAAGAAACACCATATTACTCCCCAGACTTTAAATTAACAGTGGTGTATTGTTGATTATAATTGACCTCTTCCTATCTACGAAATTGTAAAAAAGGATAGCACTTATATGAATTTTGAATAAGGAGATACTTACCTTATAACTCCTATATTTGATTTATAAAATTATATAAACAAGCAGATCATTTTAAAGGAAAGCTGTAACATGGAAAATATAATTCAGGCATTACTTAAATTCAGAAACGATCGGGAGTGGGAACAATTTCATAATTCGAAGGACCTGGCTATTGCAATAAATGTGGAAGCGGGTGAATTGTTGGAGTTATTTCTATGGAAAGATGCGAAGGACGGTGATAGGGAGAAAATAAAGGAGGAACTGGCTGATGTTTTTGCCTATGCCTTACTGCTTGCCGAAAATTATGGTTTTGATATTGAAGAAATCATACTTGATAAGATACAAAAGAATGGTATTAAGTACCCTGTTGAGAAATCA